>NZ_CP109500.1:6229660-7659321 GCF_036231985.1 Streptomyces sp. NBC_01426 | reverse complement strand
GACGCGACGGCCCTACGGGCCGTCAAGATGCTGGGCGCTCCGCGCCCTTGGCGGGCCTCCGGCCCTGACTTTAGGTCACCTTCGGTGACCTAGGCGGGCCTTCGGCCCGAGGGGTCCGGCCTCCGGCCGAACCCTGGCCGGCAGCGGCGATGGGGGCTGCTGTCGCGCGTTTTCGCTGATCAGAGTGGTGGTGGAGGAGTTGGGGGTTTGGGCTTGGTGTTTGTGCACCTCAGCGCCTCCCACTCCCCTGAACAGCCGGCCCGTCGGCCGCTACGCGACCGAGAGTAGCGCACCATCAGACCGAACTGAACCCTCTACCGGGGCCCCCGGCCACCCGAACACAACCCTGACAAGAGGTCTATACCAATATGGTGAGTTTCAGATACGACAACTCGCCCACGAAACCCCGGAATTCGCCTGCGGCCTTATACGGAGGACGCCGAATGCGGAAATCTAGCGGGTTCAACTCGACTCCCAACTCCCGCATTCCCCCACACACCCCTCATGCAGGAAAGGCGCCCGCCGCATACGGTGAACGCCCTCCCGGGTCACGTGGGGCTAGTCGTCACATTCATGGTGCGACTCGACGATTTATCGATCTCCTGAAAGGTAGCCAAGGAAATCCGGGCCGGCTGCTGCTTTTAGGCACCGATACCGAGGGAACCGACGTATGCGTACGCCGCATAGTCGGAGTCCAGGTCTGTGATGACGTCGTCCCAGATCTCGTCCAGGGTGGACATGTCGCCCTGGCTCCAGGCGTCGACCGCGTCGTCCCAGATGTACCGGGCCTGCACGGACCGCTCGCTGACGGTGGGCCGGCGGCGCTTCTCGTCCACCGCCGATTGGTCCACCGGGTAGATCTCGATCCGCCGACCTTGGCCGCCGTTGTCCAGGAGGCGTTTCAACGCCCCGGAGCGTACGAGGTTGGCCCGACGATGCTCCTGGTACGCCTTGTCCACGGCGTCCAGCTTCTCCCTACTGGGACGGACGCCGCGGTCCCAGGAGCGCAGCAGACGGGCGCTGATGCCGTGACCGGCGAGGACCTGCCGGCCGGGACCGCTGGACAGGTACCGCAGCCGCGCGGACAGGCCGCGCTTCGCGGTGACCGGCGTCGCAATACCGCCCTCCCCGGCGATCCGATCGATTTCCGCGGCCAAGGCCTGCGCACCGCTCATGCCCTGGGCGCCGTGCTTCTGCCATTCGCCCCACAGGTCGGTGGCTCCGCTCACGGCCTACTCCCCCAGCGTGTAGATCGACTTGGCCTTGACCTGGGCGAGGTCGCGGCCTTCCGGGAACACCTGCCGCCAGTCACCGGCCACATGCAGTTCATCGGTGCCAGACATTTCCACCACGGTCAGACCGGCGGCGTGCGCCTTATGCGCTTTCAACCACAGGTTCGCGAAAGCCTGAGAGCGGATGATGTGCATCCAATCGGGGCGCCGGATTTCCCGATTCGCCGTGCTCTCACCGATGGTTGACACAAACTTAGAATACATGGACTTCACGTACTCGTTTGCCACATCGTCGCCATTGGCGATGGCTTCTTTCCGGACCTCCGTGAGAGTGCGGCGCATTTTCTCCAACAGGCCCTCGGATGCTCCGGACGTCCACGACTCGTGAATGACCGGCGCCTCGCAGAACCCCAACTTCGCGCACCTCAGCAGGAGTCGCAGAGTGGGTTCGGTAATCCACAGGTCCCCCGGCTCCTTCCGGGCACCCAGCGGGGACGGCAGATCAGGCATCCCCCACACGGCCGGCGTGACCCGGTGGACACCCGAGCGCTTCGGGTTGTGCTCCACGCCCTCGGAGTGGACGAGCTTGCCGATCGGCAACCACGTCTTCAACGCCGCGAGGTAGGCGGCGTTCATGTCCAGAGCGGTCACGTCGAGGCGGACATGACCGGCGCGCGCGGCCCGATGCAGCTCCTCGGACCGCCACTTCGGACGGCCCTCCCAAATCTGGTCCGCGCCCTTCTGCGACGCCTTCTGAAGGATGCCGGCCGTGGGCGGGAACTCGGAGTGCTCGTACCGGCCACCGACCCGAGACGCCGCGAACAACTCCATCACATCCGGGACGGCCGTCTTGACGAGGGCCGCCCGCGCCGCGTCCCGATCACCGCCATGGACGGACAACTCGTGATCGACGCGGACACGGACACGATCCGCCAACGGACCAGCCGGCGCCGCCACACGCTTGAGCACGGGCGGCGCGGCGGCAGCCGGGGCCGGCTCGGCGGCGAGGGCGCGCCGGGGCGGGGTGGTGGCGGTCGTAGCCGGCTCGGCGGCGAGAGCGCGCCGACCCGGGGCACTGCGGGCAACCTCAACCGGAGCCGGCTCGACCGGGCCCGGCTCGACCTGAGCGGGCTCGACCGGGGTCGGCTCGACCGGAGCGGGCTCGACCGGGGTCGGAGCCGGCTCGACCGGGCCGGGCTCGACCTGAGCCGGGGCCGGAAAGTCGAGCGGCAGGAGGGTCTGAGTGGCGCCGGCGGGCAGGCGGGTCAAGGCGTGCGTGGGGCCTGCCAGGAGGTCGAGGACGGGCATGCCCCAGTGCGTGGCGAGACGATCGCAATCGGCCAGGGTCCAGGAGGCCAGGCCCCGCTGTCTGCGGCTGATCTGGCTTTGCGTCAGCCCCAAAGCCGCTGCCACGTCGGCCTGCTGCTCCCCCGTGCGGTGGGTGATCGCGGTCACCGTCACCCGCAACATCTCCTCGGTACTCATCACCATGACATCCACCCTACCCGAGAAGCATGCGCATTCCGCATATGGCGTGTGCAAAACGCACACCCGTGGCGGGTGCGAGGGCACCTCGCCTCCGCACGGGCCTACTCCGAGCTCCACGGGACCCTGAACGCGCCGCGCGGCACGCGACCGCCTGGACAAGGCCGTGGGGCAGTGGCCGACGAACATCCGACGCCCCGACGGACTCGGGAAGAACCAAGGCCGCACCGGCCGACGGGCGGAGAAACCCACGGCCCTCGATCCGGACTGGAACCCGCGCGAGAGCGGGTGGACGGTCGACTGGCAGCGGCACTACGCCTACCTCGCCCAGCTCCTCGCCGACGGCGCCCTGCTCGACGACGTCGTGCCCAGGGTCACCCGGCACGGCGAGGACGTCGGACGCTGGCTCGCCACCCAGCGCCGGGACTTCAGCAAGCTGAACGCCGAGCAGCAGCGCAGGCTCGGCGAGCTGGGCGTGAAGAAGACCGCGCGGGCACACAAGGCCCCCGCGAAGACGGCCGTGGCATCCGGGCCCGGCAAGGGCGGCGGGGCGCTCCAGAAAGGCGTCGAGGCGCTCGCGCAGTACATCGCACGGGAAGGCCGACTGCCCGGGCGCGGCGGCGTCCAGGTCCTGCCCGACGGGACCGAACACCGCACCGGAATCCGGCTCCGCAACATCAAAGCCCGCCACGACCGACTCGACCCGGCACAGCTCGCCCCGCTCGCCGAACTCGGCGTCCACTGGGCACGGTAGAGATGGGGCCTGCGCCTCCGGCACCAGCAGTCCTCCAGGGGCTATGCGTAGTGCGCAGCCCCGGCATAGGACATGCCCAGCGCCGCGGTGAGCTGCTTGATGTCGAGTTCGGTGGCCAGGGTGAGCAGCCGTGTCGAGCGCAGGATGCGCGGCAGCAGGCCGACCGGGGCCAGGCTGTCACGGATATGGGCCGCGCCGGCCGGTCCTCTGGTGGTTCTGGTCAGGCGCGTCACCAGGACGTACGGGTTATCGGTGCCCAGCGAGGCCCTGTGGCTGAGGCAGCCCGTCAGTGCCTTCCACGTCGCGGTGTCGAGCGTGAGGCCGACGGTGCGTCCGGGAAAGCGCACCGCGTGGCGGGTTGGGGTGAGGTCGTCGATGGTGAGCAGGCGGAGTTCGGTGGTCGTGGCCGCGTGGAGGAGCGCTGCCAGGCCGATGAACGCTTCGTGCGGGTGCATCTCGTCAGGCCCGTTCCAGCGGCGGTAGAGGTTGCGCTGCTCGTCCAGGGTGAGGGTGGCGCCCCTATAGCCGCGCGCCTGCGGGGCGTCGAGGGACGCGGCCGGGTTGTGGAGCACGGCTCCCGTGCGGTGGGCGTGGGCGAAGAACTGGCGCAGGCCCACCAGCCAGGAGGCCCTGCGGGCCGGGTTCTGGGCGAGGAACGCCTTCAGGTCCGTAATGGTCAGGGAAGTCCACGCTCTGTGGCCCCGGCCTGTGACGTGGAGGGCAAGGTCCCGGACGGTGTCGAGGCGGATCTCAATGGTCTTCAGCCGGTTCGGGCGCAGGCCCAGGGCGGCGGCACGCTCACGCTGGTCCAGTAGCGCCTGGGCGAAGGCCCGGACCGCTGGTCGCGGCGGGAGCGGGACGGCTTCGATGCGGCGCTCTCTCAGGACGGCGGCCCTGACGTTCTCGGCCGTCTTGGGGGCGTCGTGAAGGTGGTGGGTGCGGAAGAAATCGGTGAGGGGCCGCACCAGCCAGGGCATGGCGTGCTGTGCCCTGTTCACGAGTTTGTCCGGGTCGGTGGTGCCGGAGTCGAGGATCAGGCGGGCGGTATGAGTGATGGCGTCCGCGGCATAGAAGGTGTGCCGGTGAGTCTGGAGGTGAGCGGTGAAGGTGTCCCACCAGACAGGCACGGCCGGCATGCGGCGTGCCCAGCCCGCCGCCCGGCTCAGGACGGTATGGGGCGAGTTCTCGTAGCAGGGCTTGCACATGCCCCTCGCCCACTGCGCTGGAACGCCGGAACAGGCTCCCACCAGCACCAACACCCCACGAGCCCAATGTCTCTCACCCCACTGTCCCTCAACCGAGAGATCGCACACGGCCGGCCCTTCGTGCCGGCGTCCTTCGCTTCGCTCCGGACGGGTTCGGGATCTCGCTTCGCTCGGTCCCGAACGGCCCTCTTCGTGCGCCTGGTTGACCCCGTTTCACGGGGTACGGGCCATTGGCCCCCGTTGGGTGGATCCGCTTCGCTCCCCCACGCGCCGGCTATGGCCTGTACTTATCCCTCAGCGTCGAGGAGAGGAGTGCCTCATCCGACCTGTACAAGCTCCGGTCAGCCCTCGCTTGCGCCGTTCGAGCCTGCTCTATAAGCAGGCCATCCATATTCTCCGTACGCCGCTTCCCCCGACGCAGCACAGTCGTCACGATCCACACCAGTGCCCCCACTAATACACAAAGCCCGATCATGTCTACCCCTCCCCCATCAGAACCTCCACACGACCCTACCCAGACAAGGGCCTCATCAAGACAGGAACGAGACCCCGATGGGGACTCGCTGTGCTCGCCTTCCCCCGGGGGAGAGGAGTGAGTCGGCACAGGAAAAGCCCGGGCGGGGCGCCGCGTGAAAAACGGGACCGCGGCACCCGACCCACCGGCTCGACCACCCCAGGGAGCTCCACCCTCGGGGGCCTGCATCAACCCACCGCATCATCACCGTGATGCGTGTGTAGCATCCCGAGAACACCACCATCACCCCCAGGAGCCTGAGAGGCCGGCTCGCCTGAACGAACAACAGCAACCAGCATGCTGTGGGGACTTCACTGAAACTCAGCCCCTACAGCCCCTGACAACCCCACCGCATGCCCCCTGACCAGCACAGACAAGCCAGGGGTCGAGAGGGGACCAGGCGTCCGACACGAGGCGACACAGTCCCGCGCCCACCATCACCAAGCGCTCGACCCGAACCGCCCGCACACTCGAACCGCACACATCTGACGAGCCGTCAGGCATGGTCTAGGAATTCAGACGTCGCACTCAGGAATTGGTGAGAGGCCGGGAAAGACCGCAGGAGAGAAATTGGCGTGGGTCTCGACAATGCTCCCGATCTTCATGGACCGGTCGCCTATTTCACCCTTACGGACCGGGACGGGATGCCCGGAGCCGGTCGAGGCCGGAGGGTGGGGACATGCCCGTACCCCGCTTGGTCGTCTCCCCGCCCGACGAGAACGGCCGGCGCCGAGTGCGCTGGGACGGGCAATCCATCGGCGTCGCCCACCAACCCTCCGACATCCCCGCCTTCCTCCAAGAGGCCGGCCTGGAGGACCCGGAGGACATCGATCTCACCGGGGAGTTGGTCGAGTGGCGCGGCGGCGGCCCGGAAACCTGGGCCGAGTCACCGCCGTAACCACCACCGGTTCCACATGCGGGGCCCGTCAAGGGGCCAGAGTGCCCGCTGAACGGCTTGGGGCCCCTTGGGAGGCGCTAGGCGCCCAAGGGGCCCCCAAAGGCTTTCACGGGGCGTTGTGGGCCGTTCCGTGCCCCGGCCCGGCGGTCGACGTCACCGCCGGCGCAAGGCGACCGCCACCCCGAACACGGCCCCCAAGGCCGCACCGACTCCCGCGACCGCCTCAACCGCGGCGGTCAGCCCAGGGTGCGCAACGCACACATAGCCGGCCCCGGCGAGGACCAGGAGCACGACCAGGACCACGAGCACGACCAGGACCGGGTCGATGCCCGAGGCCTGCGGGGCCGGCTGCTGAGACTGGGACGACTGCTGCTGTTCGGTGATGGACATGAGGGTTCCCTCCCACTGCGCCCGGCGGACCGTCCGCTGACGGGCAGACAGCACCGTGCGACGCCGAACGGCTAGGCCCGCAACTGGTGACGGAAGGGTTCTGGGGTGTGAAGCCGCGAAATGTTACGCAGGCCCTCCAAGAACTTTGAGGGACCCCATCGGACAGCACACCGACTCACAGACCGACCGACAACCCCCACGAACCTGAACCGCACCCTCACGCCGTCCAACGACCAGACCCGCAACCGACCAGACCCAAGCCCGACGAACCGAACAACCCGGCAACCGCCCAGACACAGACCGAAGAACCGAACCACCAACCCCAACAACCAAACCCAGACCCAAACCCACATACAAGAAAGTCCGGCCAGTCACCGACCGTCGCACGGGGCCTGAACAGGGAGAACGCTCACAAGCACAGAAACTTGCTTCCCCCCATCTTTCCCCCCATCCCTCCCCCGATCTTTCCCCCCATCTCTCCCCCCTTCTTTCCCCCCAACTCCGCTCGCCCCACGGCCACCCCGCCCAGACACACGACCCGAACAACCGAGCACCCGACCCCAGACCCATCCCCCCACACAAGAAAGTCTGACTAGTCACCGGCCGCGACACCCGGCCCGACCAGGAACGACACCGAGGCAGCGCCGTACCCGCCTCCCCCCATGTTCGACCCCATGTTTGACCCGATGTTCGACCCCATGTTTGACCCCATGTCTCCCCCCATGTGTACTGCCGGCGGGGGCCCGCCACCGTCCCGGAACGAGACGCCGAGACTGGACAGATGAACGAACGCCGCCAACTCGGCTCGGGCCCCCGCCCCGCCACACCCCCGGCACCACCGACCGCGGCGCGCCGAGCCCGCCTCGCCGCCGAGGCCACCCCGACACCCCCACCCACCGAGGCCAAGGCCGGCGAGCGCCCCGAGCAGCCGCACGGCCGGCGCACCCTCGGCCCCAGCACCACCACCGACCGGTGACTCACCCATTCAGTCACCGGTGACTGAAACGGTGAGTTCAGCAACCGGTGACCAGGCCGGTGAGTTCGCCCGCAGGGCCGGTGACTAAGGGCTGTCCCGCATTTACCCCGGGGCAGTGAGCGGCTGACTCGGCCGGGGCCATACTGTTCGGCTGATGATCAGTTGCGCCTCTGGTCGAGCCGCTGGCCCCTGTCGATGGTGACCGGCCGCAGCCGGCTCGATCGGTGGCCAGGCTCCTGGAGGTCGATTCCACCGTGTGGACCGAAGCTGTAACGGCCCTGCCCGGAACGACGCTCTTTCAGCCGCCTGCATCGGAGCAGTCGCTGGTTCACTGCGCTACGGCCCTCGGCCATCCACTGCCTGCGGACCTCGCAGCCCTCCTCCGGGAGAGCAACGGCATCGAGGGCGAGTACGGCGACGGGCTCATCTGGTCTGCCGAGCGCATCGCCTCCGAGAACCAGAGTCTTCGCGCGGATGCCGAGCTCGCCACCTTGTACATGCCGTTCGACCCGCTGCTTTTCTTCGCGGACGCGGGTAACGGGGATTTGTTCGCGCTCTTGGCCAGGATCGACCGGCCCGACGTCTTCGTCTGGAACCACGAGGACGACAGCCGGACCTGGGTGGCGCCCAGCCTTGCCAAGTACCTCGAATGGTGGTTGACGGGGCGGATCGAGCTGTAGCTCCACGTCTCATGACCGTCTGGTCGCCAATGAGATGGTCTTGGCGTGGCTGGTGTGATCAAGGCGTCGGAGCCTTCCTGGATAGCCTCCTTCTCCGGGCTGAGTCCTCGCGTGTTCGGGAAGCTGGTGACGGTTCTGCGGCGCCAGGGTGCGGACGCGGTCCGCAGGGGCCGACCGTGGAGTCTTCCGCTGGAGGACCGGGCACTGCTTGTCGCGGCGCACTGGCGGACGAATCTCACGATGCGGCAGCTCGCCCCGCTGGTCGGGGTCTCGAAGTCGGCGGCGGACCGCATCATCGACCACCTCGGGCCGATGCTCGCTCTCCAGCCCCGCAAACGGTTCGCCAAGGACACCGTGCTCATCGTCGACGGCACCCTGGCCCCCACACGAGACCACACCATCGCCGAGCGGTCGAAGAACTACCGGTACTCCACCAACCACCAGGTCGTCATCGACGCCGACACCCGCCTGATCGTCGTGGTCGGCCGGCCACTCGCCGGAAACCGCAACGACTGCAAGGCCTGGGAAGAGTCCGGCGCCAAGGCCGCCGTCGGCAAGACCCTCACGATCGCCGACGGCGGCTACCCGGGCACCGGACTCGTCATCCCTCACCGCCGCGAACGCGGCCAGACCGAACTCCCAGACTGGAAAGAGGAACACAACCGGTCCCACAAACAAGCCCGCGCCCGCGTCGAGCACGTCTTCGCCCGCATGAAGACCTGGAAGATCCTCCGAGACTGCCGCCTCAAAGGCGACGGCGTCCACCACGCCATGCTCGGCATCGCCCGGATGCACAACCTCGCCCTCGCCGGATAGGCCAGCGGCCCCGCATAACGGTCGAATTTGCGGGACAGCCCTTAGTAGGACTCCGTTACTGAGGATTTCAGGGTGGGGTCGGTGGGTTGATGGCCAGGCCGGTGGCGGTGAGGCAGCCGTCGATGAGGTGGGGTCGGAGTTGGATTCTGCGTAACTCGCGGCGGAGTTTGCGGTCGAGGTCGTCGGGGGTGTTGAAGGCGGTGTTGGCCGTGGCTCTGCGTATGAGGGACCAGAGGGCTTCAACCGGGTTCAGGTCTGGTGCGTATGCCGGGAGGCGGATGGTGGTGAGCCAGTCGTGTTCGGCCTCGTAGCGCTTCAGCCCGGCGGCCAGGTGGGTGTTGAGGTTGTCCCAAACCACGACGATGGGGCCGCCGAGCTGGATGTGTGCCCTCACCAGCAGGTCGCGGTAGTCCTGCCAGGAGAAACTCTTGCGGGCGCCCTTGAGCAGGAGATGGTTGCGGGGGCGGTGGATGAGACGGCTCTTCTCGCCGGGTTTGTAGCAGCACAGGGCCGCGACCGAGGTCCGACGGCGGGAGCGGCCGCGAACGCGGATGACAGGGGTGTGTCCGCGTCGGCCCCAAGTGCGGGCGCGGGGCGGCGTCATGGAGAATCCGGCCTCGTCCTCGAAGACGATCCAGCCCCCACACGCCGCCGCGAGCCTTTTACCTGGGGCCACACCTCCTTCTTCCACAGCTCCACCGTGTGCTCGTCCCGCTCGAGTGCTCTGCGGGCCGGTGCCTGCCAGGACCAGCCGTGCCGCTTCAGCAGCCGCCAGACCGTCGCTACCGAGAGACTCACCCGCAGCCGGCGGCGGATCACCGTCTGGACCCGGACCAGAGTCCACCGTTCATCCTCGAAGCCGTGCGCTGACGGGCCCTTGCCGAGTTCCTCCTCGAGCAGGCTGAACTGGGCATCGGTGACGGTCGGGGAGTTGGCCGGACCCGTCGAGCGCAGGGCCTCGATGCCGCCCTCGCGCCAGGCACGACGCCAGCGTTCCACCGACCGCACACTCACCCGCAGGTCCTTCGCGATCACGACGGTCTTTTCACCCGCCGCGAACCGCTCGCCGGCTTGAAGCCGGATCCCCTCACGAAACGCCCGACGCTCAGCGGTCAGGCCCCCACCCTCCGGATAACGCATACCACCGGCATACCGCAGGGATCATGAACCGTCACCACCCGACGACAACCCGAAATCCTCAGTAGGTCGCTCTTGATCTTGATGTGGTGTGTGGTCTGTTCGGGAGGGGCTGCAGGCAGGTGGTGCAGATGCCGGTCCAGCACCTCAGGATGCTTTGGAGAGCGTCGAGGGTCTGGTAGAGAGTGAGGCCGGTCCTGGGACTTTTGGGGCCAGCCTCTGCTCCGAGAGGAAGGCCTGGGCGGCGGTCACGAGGGTGACGTGGTGGTGCCAGCCCGGCCAGGACCGTCCCTCGAAGTGGTCCAGGCCCAGGCCGTGCTTGAGTTCCCGGTAGTCGCGCTCGATGCGCCAGCGGACTTTGGCCAGACGGACCAGCTCGGTGATCGGGATGTCTGCCGGGAGGCTGGAGAGCCAGTAGTCGGTGGGGGCGTCAGCGCCGTCCGGCCACTCGACCAGCAGCCAGCAGTCGGACAGGACCCCGTCCCACCAGCCCTGCGTGGACGAAGCTGCGGCCTTGATCGGACGCTCGACGGCCTTGCCGGCGGGCCGGACCCGCACGGCGGCGAAGCGCGACTTCAACCGGCCTCGGGTGCCCTGCCGCCAAGTGAGCGTGGTGAATGCCTCCGGCCCGAGACAGGCGGCCAGGGCCGCCACCGACGGTGCGGGGTGCCGGTAGCGCGGCTGGGGCCAGCAGCCAACCGGCCCCTTGCGGGGCGGAGCCTCGGGCTCGGCATCGAACGGATGGGCACTCACGTCTGCCCGGATGGCCAGGACATAGTGGATTCCGCGGTCGGCGAGCCCAGCCCGGAAGTGTGCGTTGGTGCCGTAGGCGGCGTCCGCCACCACCGCTGGAGGGCTCATCTCCCACTCGGACAGGGTGTCGAGCATGTCCAGAGCCAACCGCCATTTCTCCCGGTGGGTGACCTCGGCCGGGACGCGCGTGGACGTCCTGCGATCGTCGTCCGCTTCCCATGACCGAGACAGGAACAGCCTCCACTGCAGCGGGCAGGAGGCGGTGTCCGTTGCGGCATGGACGCTGACCGCGACCTGGCAATTGGCGCGTTTGCCCAGGGCTCCGCAGTACTGCGGAGCCACCCCCACCGACATTCTTCCGTCCTTCGGCAGCGACACATCGTCGATCACCCAGGCCGTCGGGGCGATGAGCGGCAGCATGCGTTCACAGATCCGACGCTGCACCGGGACCGGATCCCAGGTGGACTGGGTCACGAACTGCTGCAGGTTCTGCTCGTTGCCGTCCGGCAGCCGAGCGGCCATGGCCTGGATCGACTTCCGCCGGCCGTCCAGCATCAGACCCCGCAGGTAACAGTCGCTCTTGGCCCGCTGATCCTTGCGCCGCAGAGAGGCGAACACATCAGTCACATACGACGCCAACTCAGCCCGAACAAGGTCTACTTCACGCGCATCCACACATCAGGCATGCCCGCCCACGAGCAGCCGAACCTGAAGACCTAACGGAGTCCTATTAGGCCGTGCCGACTGCTATCCGCCCCGTCGGTCCGATTCGGCAGATCTACACTGAGCTGCGAGAACGCTGCGGGGGAACAGGATTATGGGTACGGGTACGGGTGTGGGTACGAGCAATGCGGTGGACGGCGAGTCCGCCCTGATCTCCGCGGTCCAGGCTGGAGACACGGACCTGGTGAGGATCCTTCTCCACGAGCACAGCGACTTTGACTACCTGGACGCCGCGTTCTGCCTGGCCGTCCGGATGCACGCCGGGCACATCGCCCAACTGCTGCTCCAGTACGGTGCGGATTCGGGCCAGAGCGGGCCCGAGGATCTGATCCCTTTGAGCGAGGCGGTCGACTCGGGTTCGCCCGCTCTGTTCCAGGCGCTCCTGGACCACGAGATCCGCGGCAGGTATCCCGAATCTGAACTCCTGGAGGCCCGGGACCTCGCGCGCCGCTGGCACGAGACGGGGGTCGAGGCCGAACTGCGAAGCCGTACCGGATCCCGGGATGCCGTCGTCCGTACGCAGGTGCAAGACGACGAGTACAACAGCGTCGACGAGTGCACCCTTGGTGACATGACTGTGCGGGACGGCCACGGGGCGATCCTCACGTACGTCGAGGAACTGCTTGGGGTCCGGACCTCGTTCGAGGATCTGATGGACCGCGCGTTGACCATCGCCGACCAGAACCACCCGACATGGGGCGGGGTCGCCCTCCTGCTGGCCGGCCGACGCGACCAGGCGACCTGGACTGCCGCCGCGACGCTGCGCACGCACCCGGACCCGTCCCGCCGATTGTTCGGTGCCGAGGTACTTCGGGTGACCCATCTGCTCGACGACAGCGACGAGGACGCGTTCGCCGGCCCCGCTCTGGACATGTTCACCGACTGGTCGGCCGAGGAGACGGACCTCGCCGTGCTCACCGAGGTTCTGGTCGCTCTTGGAGAACACATCGACCCCCACGCGGAGGTGGCCCTTCTGTCTCACGCCGGCCATCCCGATGCCCGGGTACGGCGTGCGGTGGCGCAAGGGCTCAGTGCTTTGTCCTCGCCGCCGGCCTTTTCCGGCGATGCTCGCACGGCGTTGTTGCGGCTGATGACCGATCCGGACGCGGTGGTACGGAAAACCGCTTGCCGCGTGGTTGCCGAGGGCAGGGACCACGATCCCGTCTTCGCGGACGCCATGGCTGCTGTGCTGGACGACACGAATCGTCTGGTCCAGCTGGCCGCCGCCTACGGACTCGCCCTCCACGACGACGAACGGTGCGTGGAAGCAGCACGCCTTCTCGGCCCGCCGCAGCGCGGTTCCCTGGAAGAAGAGGGCTACCTTGACGCCGTGTGGCGTTACGAATGGCGCCGCGACGGCCGCTGAACGTCCCAGCCTGTGCCTGTCAGCTGCTCCGAAGCCGGGAATACCGCACGGTTCGAATGACGCTCCCCACCAGCTGGAGCCTCCACCTGGACGCCGGCTCGGCGCGAGGCGTACGCCAACGACCTCGGCCAGGAAACCTCCCTGGTGGCGGTGACGGCCCGCTCGAACCGTAGCAAGTCCGACCAGGACCCGGCCGAGTGGCTGCCGCCGTCCGCGGACGCGCTGTGCCGCTACGGCGCGGAATGGACCGCGACCAAGCTCCGCTGGGGCCTGGCCGTCGACGAACTGGAGCGCGACCGACTGCTCGACATCGCGGCCGGATGCGGCGATACCCAGGTGCAGTTCACCCCCGCCCCGTAAGCAGACCGGCAGGACTGAGGGTCGCCGCCCCGCAAGGGCGGCGGCCCTCCGTCGTCGGCCCTTGCACGGGATCCGGTACACCGAGGTACTGCCGCGGGAAGCGGACCCGGCCCGCCGGGTACCCACGAAGTGATCTGCCCTGCCGGTCAGCCGTGGGCTTGCCAGCCCCCGAAACGGGCCAGCAGGCCACGGGTGGCGTCCACCGAGAGGCCGAGATCGGCCGCCACCGTCCGCAGGTCCTGGGCGCGGGCGTCCTGGGCCGGCCAGTGCGCGGTGCGTTGGGCGATGAGTTCCAGGGTGCGGGCGGCTTTGAGGGCGGCGGTCGGTGAGTCCTGGGCCAGGTTCTCGATCGCGGCGGTCACGGTCTGGAAGAGGGCTTCCAACTCGGCGGGAAGAGGGATCGTGGTGCCGGCGACGTCGCGGAGGTGGGAGTCCCAGTCCTCCTCACACTGTTCGGCGGTGGGCAGACCACTCTCATGGAACGGAGGGTCGCCCGCCGTCGCCCAGTCGACAGCGTGCGGGGCTCCGGTCCAGCCGCAGGAGCACTCCGCACGCAGCACATCTGCCCTCGGGCGCGGAAGGTAGGTGCCGGCGCCGTCGTAGACGCTCCAATGGCGCACCTCACAGCCCGAGCTGCCCGACGCCGAGTCGAAGTAGACCGGCTTCGGGACCGACCCGTCGTCCAGGAGCACACCTACCCGGCCCTCGTGCGAGCGGCCGTACTCATCCGACGTCCACGTCTCATCCTTCTCCACAGACACCTCCAACACCAGCCCCTCGGGCCGCGGTCCGCGCCCCCGGGGACGACGATCCCGCACCCTGGGGTGCGCGCGGGGCCAGAATCGGCGAGTTGCCTCCGACGACGATGAGGAACCCGGCGAGAAGCGGACCGGTGCGCACCGCCCGCCGCCGGCTCGGCACCGGACCGGCGCCCGATCAGCGGTGCTGTTCAGGGAGTGCCGCCCCCGGGCACGGAACCGTGCTCGCGCGGCATCGGCCGCGCCGGAGGCGCGGAATGCCCGGCGCGCTGGGTGATCGCGCTGGACGTGGGTGTGTGCCGGGCGGCTGGCGGGCTGCCCGGCACACGATCACTGCGGGTTCGGCTGCCGCCCGTTCACAGGCGGCAGGCCGTGGCCCGGGTTAGCGGCGGCGGCCCCAGGACTCGGTGTCGACGGTGCGGTTGCGGTCGTCGCGCAGGGTGGCGGTGTCGGCGCGGTTGTCCCAGACGTGGTCACGCTTGCCCTGAAACAGGTCGGTGCGGGTGTCGCGGCCGGATCCGGTGTGGATCCGGATGGTGGCGCGGCCGCCGATGCGGGTGTCGTTGAAGCGGTAGCGGTTGCCGTCGGAGTCACGCAGGGTCCAGCCGCGCAGGTTCACCGGCTGGCGGGTGGTGTTGCGGATCTCGACCCATTCGCCGTTCAGGGAGCGGTTGGAGCGGTCGTCGCGTCCGGGAGCGTCGGCCTGGACCCGGGAGATCTCCACCCGCGGGTGCCGGTCGTGACCCCGGTCCGCCGCAGCGGCGGGAAGCGCGGCGGCGGACACGATCGCGCCGGCGGCCAGGACAGTGGCGCCGATACGGCGGGCGGTCGACGAAGCAGACATACGTGGCCCCTCAAGAACTGTGCCTCACCCGCCGATACGGATCACGTACCGGGTGCGGGTGCCCGGCCCGTAGTGGGCCGAGGACCCAAACTCTCGACCCGACACGTGGCCGACAACAGCCCCCGACGAGGCCGGTTACCGACCCTAGACATTTCCGTCACACACGCCTGCGGGGTACACGCAGTCCGCGTGAACGTGGCCCTGACATTCACTGACCGCTACACCCACCCAGAGCGCGCACGGTCCAGTCGATCATTGCGCCCGGAGCGCACCCCCGGGCGTACCGATCCGCCCGTCACCCAACCAGAGCAGCAAGTTCCGTAACGGCCGTTCTGCACGATTCTTCGCACGCACATGCGGAAACCACAGCTCGGAACGAATCCGTCCACCTGCTCTGGTGCCCACCTCGCCGACTCGGCGGTTGGCCGGCCCGATATACGCGGGTGTGCGCGGCTCGACCGGTGAGCGACTCTGAAGGCGACAGGCCCTGCGCCGCGACCGGGACGGCCAAGGCGACGTCGCGCGGTGACCGTGCGCAGCGGGGACGTAGAGCAGTGACCGGCACAGAGTGCGGGGACCGGGAGCGGCTGCGTGTCGCGCAGCGTGGCTTTGTTCACGACTTCGGGTTCTGGCTCAACTTCTGGGCTCTGTCGCTAATTTGGGGGTAGATGGGCAACTATCCGATGTGATGGGTGGGGTTCAGGTCGGGGACCTTCTTCTGCCGGGTGTCGCGGTGGAAGTCGACCAGCTGGTGCTGACGGATGCAGAGGCCCGGCTCGCCGTGCGGTCGGGGGCCGTGTCGGCGGCCTGTCCCGGATGCGGGCGGAGATCTTCGAGAGTGCACTGCTACTACCAGCGGACCCTGGCGGATCGTCCGGTCGCCGGCCGGCGTGTGCGGATCGAGCTACGGGCGCGTCGACTCGTCTGCGGGAACGAGCAGTGTGACCGTCGGACGTTCGCCGAGCAGATACCGGGCCTGACGCATCGCCACGCACGCCGCACCGACGCACTCACCGCCCAGCTCACCGACGTGGCCCTGTTCCTGGGCGGCCGGCCAGGCGCTCGACTGTTTCAGCGCATGACCATCGACACCTGCAAGGACACTCTGCTCCGGCTGATCCGTAAGCTGCCGCTCCCCTCGTCGGGATCGGTGCCGCATCTCGGCGTCGACGACTTCGCCGTTCGAAAGGGACGGACCTACGCGACGATCCTCATCGACATGGCAACCCACCGCCCGATCGACGTCCTGGCCGACCGGGCCGCAGCAACTTTCGCGTCCTGGCTGCGGGACCATCCTGAGGTCCGGATCGTCTGCCGTGACCGTGCAGGCTCCTACCGCGATGGGGCCCAGGTCGGTGCCCCGCAGGCCATGCAGGTAGCCGATGCCTGGCACCTCCTGAACAACCTGGCGCAAGCAGTCGAACGCGTCATCGGACGGCATCGCGCTGACCTGCGACAGCCTCTCACCTCACACGATGACCGGACCGACGACGGCCCGGCCTCCGAGGGCCGCGACCGCGAAGAACTGGATATCCACGGACGGCCACGACCTCTGGTCGCCCGCACCCGCGAACGCCACCAACAGATCCACGAACGCATCCAACGTGGCGACAGCCTTCGCGCCATCGCACGCGACCTGCGGCTCAGCCGCGGCACAGTCAACCGCTTCGCGCACGCCGCAGAAGTCGATGAGCTTCTCCTCGCGGCCATTCATCGACCCGCGCTGATCGACGAATACCGCCTCTACCTGCACCATCGCTGGATGGAAGGCTGCACCAACGCCTCCGCGCTCACCCGGGAAATCCAGCGGCTGGGCTACCGCGGCAACGTCAACACCGTCCGCCGGCACCTGAAGCCCTACCGCAACGGCGCGATCCCACTCACCGCCCCCTTGCCACACCTGACCGTCCGCAGGGTCACCGACTGGATCATGCGCCGACCCGAGCGCCTCAACGATGTTGAGCGAAAGGGTCTCGACGATCTGTGCGAGCGGAACCCAGCGCTGGCCACGACCGTCGATTACGCACGCCGCCTGGCACTCATGGTCCGCGACCGCCGCAGTGAACACCTCGCTCTCGACGTCTGGATAGCCGACGTCCGCCTCGATGGACAACGCGAACTCCGCACCCTGGCCAATGGCATGCGACGCGACCGCGCGGCCATCCAGGCCGCCCTCACCACGACCTACACATCCGGAGCGGTCGAGGGTAACGTCACGCGGGTCAAGCTCCTGAAGAGACAGATGTACGGCCGCGCCAACTTCGATCTCCTACGACGCCGCATCCTGCTCTCACCATGATCAAGAGGCCACGACCCCCAAATCAGCGACAGAGCCAACTTCTGTGGAGCTGCGCCGTACGCGCTCGTGCCCGGGTCGGGCCGACGCGCTGATCTGCTGGGTCCCGTCGCTCAGCGGCTCGGCGCTCCGAGCCCCGAGCCGCCTCCACAGAAGTTGAGCCAGAACCCGACTTCCGACAGCGATTGTTCATCTCGTCGGGAGGCGGTCTTTCGTCAGGAAAGTCGTTGTTCATGAGAACGGGCAGCACCCTGTTGAGGGGGCCGCGGACGGTCCCCGGGATCGAACATCTCCGGCCCGCCGTGACACGGCGCAACCGCCATCGCGTCCTCCCTCGGTGGCGGTTGCGCCGTGTCTCAGTTCAGCCGGGTGGTGACATAGGCCTCGATGGCGTCGCGCTGGTATGCGGCCAGGCCCGGGGCGATGGCCTCGTATGCGGCGCGCCACGTCTCGTTGTCGACGATGGAGCGTCCGATGGCTCGGTAGTCCTCTGCGGAGACAGTGCGCAGTTCGGTCAGTCCCTGGTACTGGGCGTCGATTTCGGCCTGGACCGGGTCGGCGTCGGCCGGGTGGCCTGCGGCCATGAGTTCGGCCAGCCGGATCATCTGCGCGGTGCGATCACGGTGCGCGGCGTCGGCGTCCGCCTGGCTCATCGTGGCAGCGCGTCGTGCGACCGCTTCGGCGAGTTCGGGGAAGTCCTGCATGTTCCCCTCGTACTGGGAGGGCGTCACGCCCTCGAAGAGGTTCTCCGGTCGGTTGATGGTCATGGGGTTGCCGTCCTTCCTGGACTGCTCCAGTTCGGCGATCGTGCGGGAGACGGTGCCGGCCAGTGCGTCGAGCCGGTCCCGTTCTACGAGGAGGCGCTGGTGGTGGCCCCGCAGGGCATCCACCTCGTCGACCTGTTCAGACAGGATCCGGCCGATCTCCGGCAGCCCGACGCCCAGCGCCCGCAACACGAGGATCTGCTGCAGCCGCAGGAGCTGGCGCTCCTCGTAGTAGCGGTGCCCATTGGCACCGATCCGGGCCGGCGGCAGCAGGCCGGTCTCGTCGTAGTGGCGCAGTGTCCGGGCGGTAACGCCCGACATCCGGGCCACCTCCGCAATCGGCCAGTCCATCACCACTCCTGCACGTGTGTGTCGCCGGGCCGGTGTCTCCGGCCCTGATCACGAAGGTAGGAGCTGCCGCAACGGCAACTTCAACCCCAAGACCCAAAATCCTCCCAATCGAACAGGCGCGGTCTGCACCCCAGGCAAAACGGCCTCCGCCCGCTGCCGAAAACTCGTGAACGCCTGAACCCTGCCCAGAGCCCCGACGCCTCCGGAATCCCCGTAGAAACGCTGTCGCCTCTCGGGCTCTGGCCCAACTTCCGTGGAACCGGGCCGTACATGCCCGTGCCCGCGTCGAACCAAAGCACTGACCTGCCGGTTCCCATCGTTCGGAGTCCCGGTGAACCGACCGTCGAACTGTCTCCACAGAAGTTGAGCCAGAACCGCCTCTCGTGAACAGAGCCATGGAGCCCGGCGGCGGTAGTGACCTCTCGCAACGATGATTGAGCGTTGTCAGCGCAGTTTGGTGACCGCGGGATTCCCTGCCCAGCCGCTTCCGGCGCGGAATTCGCCGGCGGTCGCTAGTGTCGGCCCATGTCCAGTCCTGGAGACGTGCCGCCGGAGATCCTGAACCGGTCGCGGTCGATCTGCCGGCAGCTGCCCGAGTCGTATGAGGAACCAGCCTGGATCGGCGTGCGCTGGCGGATCCGTACGCGGACGTTCGCCCATGTCTACACGCCGGACGTGGATCGCTACCCGGTCTACGCCTCGTATGCGACCGCAGACCAGGAACCGGTCGTGATGACTTTTCGGGTGCCCGTCGACGACCTGCTCGGCCTGACCGCCGGTGGGTTCCCGTTCCTCCGTGCCGACTGGGGCCATAACGTCGTCGCCGCCGTTCTCGGTGACCACACCGACTGGACCGAGCTTGCGGAACTGATCACCGACAGCTACCGCGAGATGGCCCCGAAGTTCCTCGCCGCGCGGGTCCCCCTCCTGCCACCGATCAGCTGACCGGCGGTGGGCCTCGTCTCCCGCCACAAGGACCGACTCCGCCAGAGGCAGCCGCTCAACCTTCCCTGAGAATCACTCAACCTTCATTGCGACAGGTCAGGCAGCATCGGCCGGACGTTGACACGCCGCCGGGCCCGGGGCCAGTCTCGCCTACTCCCGGGCCGAGCCCCGGGAAAGGAGTGGGGCGGCCCGGCGCTACTGCCCCCGTCGAAGCGGGCACCGGGCCTGACCCGCACACCCACGTCGGTGCAGGCTGGCACCGACCCTAACCGGCGTCCGGCCCGCACCCGACCGGCGCCGCTACGGAGAGACGGCAAGGGCAGCCGCCCGTTCCCGGGCCTGCGTCAGCTCCGCGCAGCGGATGCCCCCACCGGGGTGCCACTCCCTCACCGGTCAGGCGCCAAGGGGCGGTGCCCGCCTCGCGGGCGGCGTGCCGCCGGACTTCTTCCGAGGGCGCCACCACGGGCCCGGCCGCGGGCGGGGCGGGCCGCGGCCGGTGGACGGCGCCCCGGTACAGAGTGGCGACGCCCGCCGTGCCGGCCAGGACCGACAGGACGAAGTCCGCCTGCACCATGCCGAGCGGTCCGCCCGCCAGGCGGCCGCGAACAGCAGGCCGGCCAGCAACAGGCCGTCGACCGCGATCCGGTCCCGGTCCGACAGCGCCCACCACGCCGCCCGTACCCGCTCCGTCCACGCCCGGAAGGCCTGCCGTCCGGGTGTGGGAGCCTTCGCGGTCACCGCGTGCGCCCCGCGCCCTTGCCCGGTGCGGCCTGCTGCCGGTGCGCGGGGACAGCGGCTTCCGCCGGGGCCTGCCGGCCGGGAGCCGCCGCGGCGGCCGGGGTGGTGGTGGAGCGGGAACGGGCCGCCGCCGGGGACACCCTCACGCGGGACGCGGGCGCGGCCGGGGCGGAGGGCGGCGTCGTCAGGGAGCGCAGGGTCGCGTCCACGAGCCGCCCGGCGGTGGTGGAGGCGGGGCCGTCCTTCCAGCCGGTGTCGGTCTTCAGGCGGGCCAGGTGTCCGGCGAGGAGTGCGGGGCCGCCCTGGTCGCGGATCCGGTCCATGCGGGCCGCGAGCAGGGGCCACTGACCTACCTCCGTCTCCGGCAGCACGTCCTTGACAACGCCGACGAGCGCGGCGTGCGCGAGCCGGTTCAGGACCGGGCGGTCGCCAGCCGGCCACGTCCACACCCGAGGCGCCGGCCCGTCCTGCGGCCCCCACGGCCGCAAGGCGACCGGCTCAACCGGGTCGTCCACGCTCAGCAACCGGCGGCGGACCGCAGGGTCCTACAGCTCCGACACAAGGGCGAAGCCCCGTGGCCGTACCTGCAACATGGCTGGTGGCTTCTCTGCACTAGTCAAGGCGAGCCGACCGGGGGTCTCGGGAGCTGTGGTCTGTCCTGGCGATCTTTCGACGTCAGTACGCTCTCCGGAGGACCAGGACCTGACACGCCAGGTTGGTGAGCAACGGGGAAGGCCGGTAATGCGGGTTGAATACGACGCATCGGCGGACATGGCATACATCTACCTTGTCGACAGCATCGCCCCGGGAGAGGCCGTCCGGCAGGTACCTGCCGAGGACGAAACTGCGATACTCGACTTCGACTCACACGGACGACTTCTGGGTATCGAGCTGTTCAGCGCTAGACGCCGGTTGCACCCGGAGCTGCTGGCCAGCGCCGAGAGGATCGACCGGTCGCCGCGTCCGCCCAGCGTGTGATTCGTTGACACAGCTATGGGGAGTCGAGGCGATCGCCTTTCGCATTCTTCACCTTTTTGTTGATCTGTTCGATGGTGGCCCCAGGCAAGGATTGGGGACCTGGATCTCATTCGGGCTGGCGGGTCGTCGGGATGCCGAGGGCGACGGGTGTCCGTTGGGCGGCTCGGGCTGCGTCAGCCTGCTTGGTGCGGACGAAGGTCAAGGTCATGTCGATGCCTTCGATCTCGCCGAGCCACTGTTCCTCCTCGGCGCGCTTGCGACGCAGGACCAGGTCCCTTTCGATCTCCGCGAGCCTGGGCAGCATCTTCGGGTTGACCCTCAACATGGGACATCCTTCGAGGCCACCGCCTTCACGACCGGGGAGGCGCCGGTCACCCCGAACGGGGTGTTGCGCAGCACAAGCAGTTGCATCGCGCTGACCAGGCAGAGCGCGAACAAGCTCTACAGGATCAGAACGATCCCCAGAGCGACCACGGCCTTCTTCAGCACGCGCCCACCCGCCGGCCCGCGTTGCCCCACCCGGCACACGCCTCGTCCCGGTCGGCCGCATCCGCTGCGGATGATCGGACCAGGCTCCCGATCACTACCAAGAAACCACCCATAGCACCCATATATGCACG
Source organism: Streptomyces sp. NBC_01426 (assembly GCF_036231985.1). Lineage (GTDB taxonomy): Bacteria > Actinomycetota > Actinomycetes > Streptomycetales > Streptomycetaceae > Streptomyces. The sequence goes on along the minus strand of NZ_CP109500.1, from coordinate 7,637,738 downwards.
TTATGTCCTACATGGGTGCCTGACACGGAGCCGGGGCTTCACCCGTGTCGAGGACACGGCGCTGCCACCTGGCGCCCGCACCCCTATGCCTCCAGCGCCCCAAGTTCCGCGCGCTCCTCGACTACGCGCGGCCCGGCGGCACCGTGGGGAGGTCATGCCGGGTCAAAGCCCGGGATGCGCCCGGCAACACGGGCGCGCCCTCAAGCCGCCCCACACGGGTGACGGCCCCTCAGCGCGTGGGGAAGACCGGCACGGCGACTCGGGTGTTCTGGCTCCATGGGTGAGAAGCGAGACCGGAAGGTGAGTTCTGACTTCGCGCCTGCACCGCACCAGGAAGGCGCGGCGCCCCGTACCCGAGGGGTATGGGGCGCCGTGCTGGTGGGTCAGGCCGGAAGGATGTTCTCGGCCTGCGGGCCCTTCTGGCCCTGAGTGACCTCGAAGGAGACCGCTGGCCCTCCTGGAGCTCACGGAAGCCCTGCGTGGCGATGTTCGAGTAGTGGGCGAACACGTCCGGGCCGCCGCCGTCCTGCTCGATGAAGCCGAAGCCCTTTTCGGAGTTGAACCACTTCACTGTTCCGAGAGCCATGTCGCTCCTTGGTCGGGGACGGGATACGCACTGGCGCGTACCCCTGGGGTTGAGGTGATCGCCCTGGTCCTCCGACTGCTGATCGAGCACTACATCGGAACCACGACTGCTGATCAAGAATCTAGCGGAACGCGGCGTTCCCAGTGGGAGATGAGCCATCCGGGTCACCCCATCCGGCGAAGGCCCTTCCGTTGCCGGGTGCGCTTCGTCTCTTCCTCGGCCGACGAGACCCAGGAAACCGCCCCGGCTCTCGCCTACGGGTGTCCGGGATCGGCTCGTCACCCTGCCGCTTGCCGGGCAGGCCGCCGCGTGAACGCCTCCCCGGCGCGGGTCAGGACGTCCCCGCGGAGAGCCGGTTCACCGAGGATCGCGAGCATGTCCACGAGGGGGTCGTCGAGGCCGAGTGCGGCCTGAGGATCCACGGGCAGCATCTCCATGCGCCATGCGGCGTGGGCGTTGCGGGCCGCCCGCATGGTGTCCGCGTGGGGGCGGGCGCCGATGCTGTGGCGGCGCAGGGCCGTCGTGATGAGCAGCTCGACCGTGCCGGGCCAGTCGCTGCGCCGGCACAGGGGGCAGCCAGGCCCGCGCCGTCAGCACCGTGATCGTGCACGGGTACAGGTGCCCGTACTCCGCCTCCAGTGCCCTTTCGAGCTGGTGGGCCTGGGCGAGTGCCTCGGGTAGGTCGTCGGCCGCGTGGGCGGCCCCCAGGGTTGTCTATGCCTCCCGGTGGGCGTCGGGTACGAGGGTGGCGGACGGTACCGGGTGAACCGAGCGGGCGGGCGGCACGAAGGGCGGGTGCGCGGGCGGGGCGGGGAAGCTCGGGATGGTCTGGTCCCACTTCGACGTCGCATGGGCGGAGGGGCTGTCGGCCGCGCGCGGGTGGGCCGCCGAGCACGGGCACCTCTTGGCGCCGCTGGACGCCGCGTACCAGGGCGCACCCGTGGGGATCTGGCTGAAGAACGCCCGGGTCGCTGCGCGGAAGGCGCAGGAGATCGAGCAGCGGCGGGCGGAGGGGCTGCCGGTGGAGTCGTCGGCCGGGGCGATGACGCGGGAGCGGCGCGAGCAGCTGGAGAAGATCGACCCGTCCTGGTGCCCGGTGTGGCCGGTGACGTGGCAGCACTGCTTCCACCTCGTCAGCCAGCACCTGGATACCGGCGAAGCGCTGCTGACCACGGCGGGCGAGGTCGTGCGCCAGGGCGAGGACCTCGGCCGGTGGGTGACGTCCGTCCGGCTCGGGTGGGACCAGCTCACCGGGGTCCAGCAGTGGATGCGCGAACAGATCCTCGGCATCGAGCCCGCGACCGAGGAGGAGAAGCCGAAGCCGCGCACCAGCCAGGCAGACAAGTGGGCGATGCACCTCGCCGCGGCTGAGCAGTTCTTCGCGCGCAAGGGCCACCTGACGGTGCCGCGCAAGCACGTCGAGACCATCACCCTCGGCGGCGACGGCCAGGCGCAGCGGGACGTCCCGCTGAGACTCGGGACGTGGGTCGACAACCAGCGCCGCCGGGCCGCCACCCTGACACCGGAGCGGGTGGAGCAGTTGTCCAAGATCGGGATGAGGTGGGGGTAGCCGCCACCGGGCGGCGGGGCGGCCGCGCTGCGAAGCCTTAGGTCGCAGTTGGGGCAGGTGGGGCCGGACAGCAGGCGCTGTCCGGCCCCACTCGTACGTTGCCATGGGAACTAGCGGGTACTTCTACGCTCTGGCTCCCTCAAGCTGCGAGTCCGGCAGGTGACCGATCTGACTGACGAAGAGGCCCAGCATCAGTGCCCCTTCAAGGCCGGTCATGAGGGAGACCAGCTGGTCCCTCTCCTCTGGGGTTCCGCGATCGGCGTGCTTGATCTTCTCAAGACGGTCACGTGTCGCCACGAAAACGCGGGCGAAGACATCTTCGAAGAGGGCCGGCCCTTGGCCGTCGTCGTACTCGGTGGCTTCACGAGCCGTGGGGCGCCCGCGGTAGAAGAAGCAGAGAGCCTCGGCCCGCTTGGTCGGCAGCGTCTTGCCGTCCTTGTTCGTGTGGGTCAAGTCCGGCTCGTTCGGGAGGTTGGCCTCCACCCAGGCCAGGGCCTCGTCCTTGGAGAACGCTTCGCGCAAGATCCGGTCGATGACCTCGACCAGCGAGTTGGCGGCCTGAGAGATGCCGTCCTCCGAGTGCTTGAGCGCGTCCTTGGCGCCCCTGAGCTTCCGGACGAGCCTCGAGTTCTCCCTCTCCAGTCTCTTGACTGAGGACTCGACGACCCGGTGCCTGATGCTGGCGGTGATCTCCGGCAAGTCGTCGGGCCGCCAAGCCGCGAGGTCGTCGGCGGTCGCGATCGTGAGCTGCATAGGCAGTGTGGAGAGGAACTTCTTCCCGAACGCCTCGTCCAGCTGGACGAGTCCCTTCATGATCTCCAGGCCGAAGATGTCGGTCTTCGTGACGGCCTTCCGCTGGTTCTCGGTCATGACGCCGATGGCGTCGCCCCAGGCCACGGCGAAGGGCATCAGCCCGCGCAGTCCGCGCCGGATCGCCAGCCCTACGACCGCAGCATCCTCTTTCCACGCGTTACGAAAGCGCCTCGTGCCAGCTGCTCCCAGCAGGCGAACCGCAAAAGCCTGGTAGTTCAGCCCTTTGAATGCGGTGATCCAGGATATGGCCTCATCCGTATCCTGAAGTTTGGTGAGGATGTACTTCAACCCTGCTTCGGCCTCGCCACTGGTGAACTCATCGAAGACGGCGGCGCAACGGTCCTGCCAGGGCTGAGAGCTGTCGGCGTCCATCAGGGTGTAGCAGAGGGACACCAGCATGTCCGCCCCGGTGATCAATCCGTCATCCACCTGAAGCTTGGCGCGGACCTCGGGGCCGAGGTGTCGAAGGAATTCAGCGATACGTGATCGACTCACATCACCGGCCGCAGGATTCTGCATGTTCGCCTCGCTTCACCACACACGATGGATTACCGATAAACATACTCGGGCTGCACGGAACGCATCACTGATTTTGTGAACCGCTACCCAACAGCGCCTCCGACGCATAAGCCCTCCAACAGCTCCCCGGACAGGCACTCCTGGTGAAGCCTCAGGGCGTGTCTCCGGACCAATCCCAGCGGCGCCGCTCGCCGGGCCGCGGGTCGTACAGGGCACGGCCGCCAGCGCCAATTCCCGAGCTCGGTCATCAGCGCGACGCCGGTCCGGATCTCGTCCGCCGTCCAGCCGGTGATGTCCAGCAGCAGCCCATCGAGCGGACCGCCGACCAGTTCGGCGTAGTCGCGGTGCGGCCGCGGGCCCGGATGGTCGTTATCAGCGCCGTAGACCCGGCCGCGCAGCAACCTCCTCATCCCTGTCCATGTGTCCAAGCCTCCCAGCTACCGCCGACAACGCGGGCTTGCCCAGGTCGCTCTGGGCTTGCCCACGGGACGGCAGGAGGCTTGCCCACGGTCGCCTTGGGCTTGCCCACGCGGCCAGCTGGACCCGGGTCAGGTACGGCGCGAAAACCAGCGGTCGGTCCTCTGCGTGGACACGGCCTGGTCCTGCTCTTGATGCGGAGCCTCATCCGACCAGGTCGGCCAACTGCTCGGGCGGCTGCGCCCATGGCCTCAGGCCGGTGGCTGGGCGGCCGGTCAGATCCGCTTCGCCGGGGCATGGGTCCGGGGCGGCTTCGTCCGCCAGGCCGTCGTCGTCCTGGTCCACGTCATCACCGCGCTGCACACCAGCCGGCGCATCTTGCGGGCCCTGGACACTGAGACGCGGGCCGAAGCCGCGGCCCTTACTCGCGCGCCTGGCCGCAGCCCGGCAACAGCAGCGGAAGCGGCAGGAACCGGCGCTGGCCGCCACCCCGGCGGCGGCGGCGCAGGCACCGCAGCAGAACGGTCCGAGGGCACAGCGCTGATCGCGCAGGGGGTGGCACAGGAGGTTCTGCCGTCCCCGTTGACTCGGAAGGGTGTCGTACAGAAGTAGTCGGCGTGCCGTAACCGGCAGGACGACCCCTTGACCACCAGGTCACAACGCACCGCAGCTCGCGCCGGGCCGGTCTGGAGGCAAGTTGCAGGGCTACTTGTGAAGCAAGTTGTAGAGCAAGTTGAAAGGCAGGTTGTAGAGCAAGTTGTGGAGCAAGCCGGGCCGGATCCGTCGGGGACGGCCGCAGTCCGCGCAGCCCCGGCCACGACGGAGACCCCTCACCACGGCTATTGCGTGGACAAAGAGGTGTCGTTTTTCAGATCGGGCTTGCCCACGGCCTCTGACCTGCCCGAACGCGCCCACTCCGGTTCGGGGGGGTCCCACTCCCGGTCACACCTCCGGTGCCACGCCTAGTCCGCCTCTGCAGCCACCCCTGCAGACAACCTCCGGTGCAACTCCCAGCGCGCCGAGGGAGCCTGGGCAAGCCTGCGAATCGACGGCCAGACCCCCCTTGCCTGCCATGGAACCCTCGCCGGTCAAGGGGTTGCCCTCCTGTCCTTCGCAGGCTTGCCCAGCATGGTCCGTCAGCTGTGGGCCCCCCAGCGGCCGGCGCCCAGCCGCGGCGGAGGCCGCCGACGCCGAGACGGACGGGCGGAGCTCGTCCTGGGCGGCCCGCTCCGGCGGTCCGCCGGGAAGCCACCGGCGACTCCTGGTCGGCGACGGTGGGCACCGGTCTGTGCCCGAGCGGGCGGCGCGTGGTGCTCATCGCCCTCCGGAGCGCAAAGCACGGATCCATCCGAGAGGTCCGTCCAGCCTCGCGTCGACTCCGGCCGCCGCCTGCTCCTGGGCCCGTTCCCGGGCCTGCTCGGCGTCGCGGTCGGCCCGGTGTTGGCAGATGTCACAGAGACCACCTGCGGCTTTCGTGCCCCGTGCGTCGTCGTCGGGGTAGACCTTGCGTCCGCACTCCCGGCAACGCCACGCCGCAGCGTCCCGGCGCCAGCGCTCTTCCTGGTGCTCCTGCTCTTCCCGTTGGCGCTCCCCCTCATCGGCCGCCCGGCATTGTTCCTCGCGGACGGAGTAGGCGCTGTAGTCGTCGGGGTTGGCCAAGGCGTCGTTGAGGGTCTCGTGGCTCTTGCGGCCGTAGCGGCACCAGATCGGCCCGTGCGGGCCGTGCTCCTCCAGGAGGTCCAGGACGGTCACGATCACTGGCACCACGCCGGTGTAATCGCGGTAGCCATCCTTGGTGCCGTCCGAGTGGGTTCCGGCGGTGTGCCAGTGGCCCCGCCACTCCTGGACGCTCAGACGCTCGACCTCCCGCATCCGGGTCTCCATCGCGGCCGGCGTCATCTGCTTGGTGAACACGATCGCCAACGGCGGGTGCGCCTCCCGGTACTTCGCCGTGGGTGTCGTCCACACCGTGCGCCACAGCGAGAGGTCACCCCCCACCGTGGCCCGCCCTGCCTGCGGGACGCCGCGGGCGAGGAAGCGGCGGTAGCGGGCGATCTTCTCCGCCAGAATCGGCGGCGACTCCGTACCGTTGTCGACCTCCACAAACAAGAGCGGCAGCGCGGTGTGGGGCGCGGTGAACACCATGTCGGCGCGGACACTGCCCCGACCCGGCGCCGCGAAGCTCCCGGTCACCGGCAAGGGCACTTCCGTCGACCAGGCCGCGATCGGGCCCAGGCCCGGCGGGCGCTCCACCGGCGCCGCAGCCGGTGCGGGGACCGTTGGAAAGGCGATCACTTTGTCGAAGGGCACACGGGTCTGGAGGCAGTGGTAGAGCTGGCCGAGCGAGCGTCTGCTCCCCGCGCGCGGCGGCCGCCTCGGCATCGCCCCGGGTGCCGCGGCGTGCCTCCGACGGATCGGGAGGAGCCGTAAGGATGGTTGATGCGTGTCGTGGATCCGGTGAGGCGCGTGAGCGCGGGATGTTCTCCCGGACGCTCATGCCCGATGAGCCGGATACATGGAGAGATGTGCCGGATGGATGCCAGCGTCGAGAGTAGCCGGCCGGACGGTGTGCCCGAGCGGCCGCAGAGGCGCGGGAAGCCCCCGCGTACACCGGTCGCCGAACGGGTGCGGGACGCGGTCGGCAGGGCGCGGTCGGCGGGTCCGCCGCCGGGCCCCGCCCGTCCGGGATTCTGGCGGAGCCCGTTGCGGGGGCCTTGGCTGACCGGGGTGTTCGGCCTGATCCTGCTGGTCGGGGTCGTGGTGCTGTTCGTGACGGGTCTGTTGTCGTACGCGTCCTACAACCCGGACCTGGCGGCGCGCAACGATCAGACGCCGGACAAGGGGTGGTTGGGGTTCTACCTGTTCACCTGGCCGACATCGCCGTACTGGCTGTACCGGCTGACGCAGGGCGTGCACACGGTCCTCGGCGTGGTCCTGGTCCCGGTGCTCCTGGCCAAGCTGTGGTCGGTGATCCCGAAGCTCTTCGAGTGGCCTCCGGTCCGTTCGGCCGCCCACGCCCTCGAACGGCTGTCCTTGCTCCTGCTGGTGGGCGGGGCCGGGTTCACGTTCATCACCGGGATCCTGAACATCCAGTTGAACTACATCTTCCCGGGCTCCTTCTACACCCTGCACTTCTACGGTGCCTGGGTGTTCATGGCCGCGTTCGTCGTCCACGTCTCCTTCCGGCTACCGCGCGCCGTGCGAGCCGTCCGGGCGGGCCGGGACTGGCAGCCCGCGGCGGATTCTCAGGAGGCGGCCGGGCTGGTCTCGCCCCGTCCGGCGGCCCCGACGATCTCCCGGCGCGGAGCGGTAGCGATGGTGGGCGCCGGCTCGCTGGCCCTTCTGCTGGTGACGGCCGGCCAGAGCATCGGCGGCTGGTGGCGCAAGACCGCCCTGCTGGCCCCGCACGGCCGTGACCCCGGCACGGGCCCGAACGGCTTCCAGATCAACAAGACGGCGGCCTCCAGCGGGATCCGGCCCAGCGACATCGGGCCCGCCTGGCGGCTGACCGTGCGCGGAGGCGGCCGTCAGGAGGTGTTGACCCGGGACATGCTGCTGGCGATGCCCCAGCGGGAGGCGGCGCTGCCGATCGCGTGCGTGGAGGGCTGGTCCACCCCGGACCAGCAGTGGTCCGGCGTACGCCTCACCGATCTGGCAGCCCTTGTCGGCCTCGGCACCGACACACCACAGGTCCTGGTCGAGTCGGTCCAGCGCGGCGGATCGTTCTCCTCCGTGGTCCTCGCCCCCAACCAGGCACGTGACGACCGCTCGCTTCTCGCGATGCGCGTGAACGGCGCGGATCTGTCGCCCGACCACGGTTACCCGGCGCGCGTGATCATCCCGGCCGCTCCGGGCGTCCACAACACCAAATGGGTCACTCGCCTCACCTTCGGAGAGCCCGCATGAACCGGAGCACGTTCCGCGCCCGCTACGGCGCCTCCCCGCTCCACCTCCTGCTCACGCTGGCCTGCTTCGCCCTCGCCCTCTACGCCGGCATCCGCCTCCTGAAGGGCGACACCATCGGGGTGGCGATCTGGTTCGTCGGCGCCGCCCTCGTTCACGACCTGCTGCTGCTCCCCGCCTACTCACTCACCGACCGCGCCGCCCAGCACCTCTTCCGTAGCCGGAACGTGCCCTCGGATATGAGCCAACCGTGTCCGAGCGTGAACTACCTCCGTATTCCCCTCTTCATCGCCGGTGTCCTGTTCCTCGTCTGGTGGCCGCTGATCCTCCAACAGGGCGGCCATTACACGGCCTACACCGCGCTGTCGGCCGACGGCTTTCTCGCCCGCTGGCTTCTGATCACCGCTGGCCTGTTCATCGCCTCGGCGATCGTCCTGCTCGTGCGGACCTGGCTGCGCCTGCGGCCGGAACGCGAGGAGGTCCGGGCTCAGGCGCGGGCCCGCAAGGCCACGAAGTGACGTTCCCCTGAGGTGCAGGCCCACTGTTCGACGGGTGTCCAGCCCGACGTGCGGCCGTGCTGGACCAGGGCCCGGGTGCCGACGGTGGCCCAGGCGAAGACGGGGCTCGCCGCCGTCTGCCCCGTGTGGATCCGCACCCGGCGCCGCTCGTCGACATCGGCAGGGGCGGCCTCCGCGATCAGGAGCCCCCGGTCGCGGACCACGCGGCGGATGCGCTTCAGCAGGCGGCGGGGATCCCCGCCGATGCCGATGTTCCCGTCGACCAGGAGCGCGGTGTCCCAGCGCCCCTCCCCGGGGAGCGGCTCGAATACCGACAGGCTGGCTGCCGTACCGCCCCGGCACACCGTGGAGATGACAGCGGTCGGGCACACGTCGATCCCCAGGACACGATGCCCTCGCCGGGAGACTTCCTCGACGAGGCGCCCCGCCCCGCACCCGATGTCCAGGACCCGGCCCACACAGCGGTCCACGACGCCCCGGTCCGTGTCGTCCGCCTGCGCACACCAGCGCCGGACGTCCAGGGGCAGACACCAGCCCTCGGCATCACGCAACGTGAGCCCTTCCCCCGGCACGCAGATCGCCTCGGCGTACGGGCCGCTCTGCCAGGGCTCGTGGCCGTTGGTCCGCATCGGAGCAGCGGCGCTCACACACGCTCCCGTCTGCCGTGGAGTGCCCGCCGGAAGGTGATCGGGCGGGCCAGGGGTGTCCTGCCCGTGCAGCGGGCGACGCGGATCGCGGCCCCGCCTGCGGCGCCCGGTGCGGTCCCGGTCGACGTTAGTTCCGCCCGCGGAAGGGCGCCTGCCGGGAGGAGCAGACGGGCGACCGGGCACGGGGACTGAGGGCGTTCGGGTGGCAGGCAGCGCGTTGCCGGCGTGGTGCCGGTTCGGACGCGTGTACAGGGTGTCTCCTGGTGGGGCTCCAGCCGCCCCGGGATGGGTGGCTGGCTCACCACTGCCTGCTCCGGGGCTTGCCGTCACGTCGCCGGCCTCGGAGCGGGGAGTGCCGACGCTTGCGACCGTACCGCCGGGGCTTCGGACGGCATCGTCGGCGTCGGCCGGGGTCTCGGGGATCGTCGAACGGGAGCGTCAGCGTGAGCGAGCGGCCCATCGGCGATTACGCGGTCCTCTCGGACTGCCGGTCGGCGGCACTGGTGAGTTCGGGCGGGTCGGTGGACTGGCTGTGCTTCCCCCGCTTCGACGGGCCGGCCGTCTTCGCCCGCCTGTTGGACCAGGACGCGGGCCACTGGTCGATCCTCCCTGTCGGCGGCCCGGGCGAGGTGAGCCGCCGCTACCTGCCCGACACCCTGGTCGTGGAGACCACTTTCCGCACCCCCACTGGGACGGCGGTCCTCCTGGACGCGCTGGCCCTGGGCAAACGCGAACGCGGACACGGCATGGGGCAGTCCTCCCCAGGGACCCTGCTGCGCCAGGTCACCTGTACGAGCGGCACGGTCGACATCGCCGTGGAGTACGCCCCGCGCCCGGAGTTCGGCCTGATCCAGCCGGTCATGACCCGAGTCCGTGGGGGCTTGTCGGCCCGCGGGGGCGCCCAGTCGCTGATGCTCGCCACCGACCTCGCCTTCCGCCTGACGGGCTCGACCGCCCACGCCGAGGCCACCCTCACCACCGGGGACCGGCTCGGGTTCGCGCTCAGCGCCGATCCGGCCTGGGGACCCGACCCCACGCCGTGGTCCCGCCGCCGCATCCGCCGCCGGCTGTCCGACACCGAAACGGGCTGGTGTTCCTGGTCCACCCTCCACGCCGCCTACACCGGCCCCTGGGAAGAGCAGGTCCGCCACAGCGGGAGGGTGCTGCGCGCCCTGACCTACGCACCGACCGGTGCGATCGTCGCCGCCGCGACGACCTCGCTCCCCGAGAGCATCGGCGGAACCCGGAACTGGGACTACCGCTACACCTGGGTCCGCGACGCCAGCCTCACCCTCCAGGCCCTGGCCACCGCCGCCTGCAAACAGGAGAAGGCCGACTTCTTCGCCTTCCTCGCCCAGGCCGCCGCCACCCAACTGGAGCGCGGCGTCGACCTCCAGGTCATGTACGGCATCGGCGGCGAACGCGACCTGAGCGAACGCACCCTGCCCCACCTGTCAGGATGGCGGGGCAGCAGCCCGGTCCGCGTCGGCAACGAAGCCTGGCGCCAGCGACAGCTCGACGTCTACGGAGAACTCCTCGACGCCGCCCACCAGACCCTGCCCCACGACGAACTACTCGACCCTCCGGTCAGTACCTTCCTGCGCCAGTGCGCCGAAGCCGCAGCCCGACGGTGGGCCGACCCCGACCAGGGCATCTGGGAAGGCCGCGGCCCCGCCCGCCACTTCCTGCACTCCAAACTCATGTGCTGGGTCGCCCTGGACCGCGCCATCGACCTCGCACCCGCCCTCGACGCCCACGACCGCGTCACCGACTGGCAGCACATCCGGGACCAGATCCGCGACACCATCGAAGGCCAGGGCTACAACGAACGAGCCGGCGCGTTCACCCAAGCCTTCGGCAGCCCACGCCTCGACGCCTCCGCACTCATGCTGCCCCTCACTGGCTTCCTCCCCGGCGACGACCCCCGCGTGCGCTCCACCATCGAGACAATCGCCCGGGAACTGACCGACTCCCGCGGCCTGGTACGCCGCTACCTCAAGGACGACATCGACCACGACGAGGGAACCTTCCTGCTCTGCACGTTCTGGCTCGCCCAAGCCCTCGCCCTCACCGGCCAGAACGCCCGCGCCCGCCAGGTCTTCGAGACCGCTCTCACCCACGCCAACGACGTCGGGCTCCTGCCCGAAGAAGTCGACACCCGCACCGGCGAAGCACTCGGAAACTTCCCCCAGGCCTTCAGCCACATCGGCCTCATCAACGCCGCCCACGCCATCCGCAGCGCCGAAACCAATCGACTGGGGCAGGACGGGACAGCCTCCGAGTGAGGGCGAGCATGACAGGTCCCGGGGCACGTTAGCTTCGGGGGTGGCGGGACTGCCAGTACGGGTTGTCGTGGGGCAGCGATCCGCTGACCCGCCCGTACATGCCGAACGTCATCAGCAGCAGGCCGGTCACGAAGCTGAAGACCACGTTCTGGAGATGGAACGCGAACACGTTGAAACGGGAGTCCAGAACGGCGAGGCTCGCGAAACCGGCCGCGAGAAAGGCAACGGCCACGATGATGTTGACGGTGGACGCGGTATTGCCCCCGATCACCGCGCCCGCCAGGAGCAGGCCGCCCACCAGGACGGAGGCCACGCTCAACGCGCCGTTGCTGCCCAGGCCCATCACCATGCTCCCGCTGGTGCTGAAGAACCCGATCCGGTCGATCAGCCCCAGGACGCCGAACACGACCAGAAACGCGCCCATGAGCCCCGCACCGCCGCGATAGACGCGCCGTAGTCGGTGATCGACCGGAAGGTGGTCGTCGAGAACGACGCGCCGCCCGCGACGGGTCTGGTTGTGCGTGACTGTGGCCATGATGATCGGGCCTCCTTCATCCCCCGTGTCCGATGACGTGAGAGGCACCTGCCAGTGGTAGCCCGGGGCGACGTGGCGGTCGCGTGCTCCGGATTCCGCAGATGCCGAACCGGATCATTTCGTACGTGGGTTGGGGTGTTCGAAGGTCGACTCCCGCGCCGCGCGCGCTTCTTCGGGGTGGGTGTGGGTGGTCGAGCCGCCATTGCCGTAGCCGCCAATCTGGTGCGGGCGCAGACCGCCTTCGGGGAAACCGCGCGACTCTCGTTCCCCGCGCACCTCGTACACCGCACCGCCGACAGGCAGGTGGGGCTGGCTGTCGGGCGCGGGTGGCCGGCGCTCCTGCTTCCGAAGGCGCTGACCCAGCACGAACGAGCCGATCAGGAAGCCCACGACAAGAAGACCGACGACCAGGAACCAGGCGATGTTCGTCAGGGTCATGTCCACTGCGAGGTCGTACCGGGCGAAGTCCATACCTCCACAATCACCCATGAGGGATCATTAGCGATGAAAATGGATGAGACGGAAGTATTACGGTGCTTCATTCCGGTGGCGTGGCGTCGGCCGGACCGCCCTCGGGGCAGACATCGGCCGAATGAGATCCGGGGCCCAGGACGCCGACGGGGCGACCGCTCCGTGGGAGGCTGCGTGCATCGCATTCCCTCCCTGCCAAGAGCCCCCGATGAGTCCTGCCACCGTCCCGCCCGCCCCGATCGGGTCCGTCCGGTGACCCACCGCGCTCCCGGTTGCCGGGATTCACCGCTGTTCGTCATGGGCGCGGGTCCTCCTGCCAGTCCGGGGATACCTGTGCTCGATGCCCGGCGGGCACCCGCAGATCCTGGCCGCCGGGGCGCTCGCCCCGGGGGCCCTCGCCGCCGGGTGATGCGCCTCCCACCAGAGCTGATCACGACCTCGCATGGGTACCGAGCGGGCGAGGTCTGACCTCGGGGAGTACGGGCGGGCGCGGGTAGAGCAGGCCGATGGTGATCGCTGCGGCGGCGGATACGGTGCCGCCCCCGGCGAGGGCGGTGTGGGGACCGGCGTTCTGGGCGATCCACCCGATGTACTCCCGGGCCTTGACCGGGTCCGTGGTCATCGGGCACAACGTCCACGGGGCCGCCAGGCCCCGGGCCGCGAAGAGGACTTCCAGGCGCCGGCGGCGCTCCCGATACGGCAACGCGAGCAACTCGACGCCGTCGGCCTGGAGGACGTCGAACGCCACGAAGTACGCCGGTGTCCGGGCCGTGAGGATGGAGGCGCTGCGGGCGCGGGCGGCGGCCCGGCGCTGCAACGCCTCGAAGCTGAGCCGGCCCGCCTCCGGATCCCACACCAGCAACTCGCCGTCGAGGACCAGGCCGCCCGGCAACTGCTCTCCCGCCGCCGCGACCAGGTCGGGGAACCGGTCCTGCACGAGAGAGCCCCGGCGCGTCTGGAGCAGTACTCGCCCGCCGGGGTCGGTAGGGGTGAACAAGATCGCCCGGTGGCCGTCGAACTTCTGCTCATAGGCGAGCCCGCCCGCCGTGACGCCGGGCCCGGGGATCGCCTCGGCGGCCTGCCATAGAATAGAACACGCGTCCGATCTCCCGCCTGACCTGGCGCGCCTGCGTACCGTCGTCACCTACCTGCGGGCAGCCCTCGGCCGGGCCGAACAGGCACTCGCCGTCGCGGAGACGCAGGCCTCCCTGGACGAAGACCGCCGAAGAAATCCTCGACGAGGTCGCCGCCTACTGCCACCGAATCTCTGACTCAGGTCACTAGGAAGAAGCCGAGTGAACACGTCCGGCGAGTTCGGATGCGAGGCGGAGGATTCGGATCGCGTCTGCATCGCACTGACCATGCGCGGCCTCCGTGCAAGGAGTGATGTCGAGCGAGCCGGGGGGATGCTAGCCGATGACAGCTACCCCTTCTCACTTTTGAGCATCACCGCTAAATCGCATAGTTTGCCTAGGGCAAAGGTTAGCGTGTCCACACCCCAACAGTTCCAGACATAACACGCCGGTTCCGACACCGGCGAGCTGTCGTGGACTTAGGAGTTGTGATGAAAACTCATGCGCGCAGTACTCGACCCGCGTCCCGTCGCCGTCTCGTGGTCTCGACCATTTCAGTCGTGGCGGCGATCGCCACGGCGGCCACCTGGCTCTCGTTCCAAAACAGCTCGGCCGACGAGTCGGCTGCCGCCGGCCTCCCGGCGGCGGAGGCCGCTCCGGCGGTACCCCAGGCGGCGCATAGCGATGGGGTCACCCCACTGGACAAGGCCTTCCTGGGCAAGGTCCGCCAGGCGGGGCTATGGGAGATCCCGGCGGGCCGACTCGCCCAATCGAATGCATCGAGCGAAGCGATCAAACGAGCCGGCCTTCACCTGCTCGACGGCCACAGCAAGCTCGACCAACTGGTCCGCGAGGACTCCGAGGCGCTGCACGTGCCCATCCCCAACGAGGCGACAGCCGAACAACAAGGCTGGGTCGACCAGTTGCGGAACGCGCGGGGCAGCGCCTTCGACCAGCTCTTCGTGGACCTGCTCCGGTCTTCCCACGGAAAGGTGTTCATCACGATCGGCGAGGTCCGCGCATCCACCAAGAACTCATTGGTGAGGCGTCTTGCCACACAGGCCAACAACACCGTCCAGGACCACATGGATGTACTGGAGGACACCGGCCTCGTCACTGACGCCACATTGGACGACGTCGCGGCCAGCGTTCCCAAGTGACGAGCCCGTCCGCCCGTGGAGCCAAGGGCTTCGCGAACTTGCACGCGGCTCGTGGAAGGCGTTGGGTCGGCCCGCCTTTTCGACACCGGCCGAGCGTGGGACACCCAGAGCTCACCGGGCCGGAGCATCAACAGGTGTGGTGCTCCCACAGGTGTGGTGCTCCCACAGGGCCGATGTCATCCATCTCGGTCTCGTTCCGAGTGACTTCCGACTCCGTGCTGTGCCTCTCGTCCGCATCGTCGAGCAGGCGAGAACCCGGAGCCCCTGGATCTGGAGACATCCGCTGGCGTCGGATCACCGGCCGGTCGCACTCAGGGCCTGCCCCCGTCACCCTGCCCACCGCTCCCCCGCTGCGCTGGGTCGCTCCATCCCAGTGGAAAGAGCGAACCGTCCCCATCGCGCACAGTGGGCTCGCCGCCGGCGGCATTGAACGCGGTGAGCGCTTCTACCAGTGCCGCCCGCTGACTGGGATCAATGCGCGCGGCGATGGCCGCGATCTCCTGCCGGCGCCGGGCCGTTACCTCCTCCACGAGGCGCAAGCCCCCGGGAGTCACCGACAGCATCGTCTCGCGGCGGTTCTCAGGATTGGGCCGCCTGTCTGCCAGTCCGGCCACGATCAGGCGGTCGACCATGCGCATCGCCGTCGAGGGGTTGACCCCGAGTGCTTCGGCAAGCACCACAAGTTTCGCCGCGCCCCGAGTGGCCAGCACCACCAGCATCCGGAACTGCGCCAGCGTGACCTTGTCCTCAGCCGCCGCGAGGGAGCGAGCGGAGACCGCCACAAGAAGCCGGGAGGCCGTCAGAAGAGCACGGGTCACGTCGTCCACGTCGACTGTGTCGTCCAGAGGTGCCGAAGGAACAGTGGCATGCGGGAGTTCGGTCATGCTCCTTTCTACCGCCCCTTCCCGCCTCGCGCCGACCCGGTGCCCTCCCAACCTGCGGATCGGAGCGCAGGGCCCCTAGAGAGCTCGACGAGTAAGGCATCCGGGCAGGTGTCCGCCCTCGGTCAGACGGCAAGCATGTACCGATGGCGGAGGTCGGGCACCGATCACGGAGCAACGAGTACGGGTCAGCCGAACTCCCGCTCTGTGACGTGGACGGTGAGGCGGGATGCTGTACTCCCGTTTCACCGCATGGGAGCCTGAGACGACCGTCTGCCCTTCCTCCCTGCCAGGAGACGCGCCATGCCACGACCCACCTCGACCGGGCCGGCGTCGCCTCTGCTTGCCTTCGGAGCGATCCTCACCGCCGCAGGCGCGTTCTTGTACCTGCGCCCTGGCCCCGGCATGCCACTGATCGCGCTCGGCGCCCTCGCTCTCGCCGCAGCGACGGCGGCCTGGCTCGCCTCCCGGCAGCGCTGAGACCTGGGGGCCGACGACCGGCAGCCTTGATGCGCTTCTGATGCCGATGCCGAGTGGTCCGGGGGCCGCGGCACTCCACTGTTTGGGCGACCCCGGACCCGGCGATCGGGGCGTTCAGCTACCTCCGCGCCATCCAGGCCGGTGACTTCGAAGCCGCCCACGAGTTCGCCGGCGCCGAGCCGCGGATGGCCGAGTTGCTGGTCGACGTCGTCGAGCGGATCGTCGTCCCCGTCACCTCACTGGTCGGGCTCCTGCTTGACGAGGCGTGCGACGCGGCCCTCGCCCTGGAAGCCGTCGGGCGCGTCCTGGTGACGTGCCTGCGCGTCTGGGAGCAGACCGGCCCCGGGGCGGCGGAGGGAACCGCGCATTTGCCACGGCGCGTGTATCTCACCAGCCAGGTCCTTGCCGGATCGGACAGCTGGGGGCGGCCTCTGACAGGTGCGCTCCGCGCAGGCTCTCGTCGATACGGTGATCTGCACGGTTCAGGGCGGCTGTGCTGATGCCTTCACGGTGGTCTGGTGACCAGAGGCGGCCTTCTGGTCTCCACGCAGACGGGACCTCAGCTTTGTGGCCGCACGCCGGACCCGTCGCTGTGGGCCAGGCGGGCGAGGACCTTGGCGTACACCATGGTTGCCGCTGCGGTGACAGTGGCTATGGACGCCAGCGCGAGGATGCCCATCAGCGCGGGCCACTGCCGCAGTTCGTCGCTTCGGCAGATTCTGTCCTGAGGCGACGGGTCGCCGAGCGGTCCCTGGCACACAGCGTGGGTCCCCTTGTATGAGGACACCTCGGGGCCGAAATCGGCAACCATCAGGAAGATAAAGCACCCCCAGACCAGCATGGCGAGGAGCATCCAGACGATCGACCACCCCTCGATGCGGCGCGCGTCCCGGGCCCTCTTCTCAGCCCTCTCTGGTGCGGTGCCTTCAAGAACCGACACTTCCAGAGCCGTCTCATCGGCTTCCATTCGCCCCCTGCTTTCAATTAACGATCATCAGTTCATCACAGCCTGATTGCGCGCCCTGGACTGACGTCCCCGGAGCCGTTGCCGGACCTGTGTCTTTGCGATGGGGAGCACAGCTCGGCAAACGCGAGGCAAGCAGGGGATCGTCGCATCACGGACCGGAGGGATGCATGGGCTGTGGCACGCGGGTAGAACCTGCTCCACCGTTCAGAGACGCTCTGCGGCTCTCGGGGCCACGCTCCGGCGGGTTTGCCGCTCAAGGATCGAGCGGGCTGGTGGGCAGCGGGGCCGGCCAGGGGGTGGGGATGCTCGCCGGTGGTGGCCACGAGTATTCGTATCGTGGCGGACTCCGTGTGGGCGCGGGCTCCGGTGCGAACGGGCCTGCCCGGTTCGCCATGAGGAGCATCATCGTCCCGGCGAAGAGGAGGGAGACGATGATCAGGGTGAGTCCGATGGGGTTGCGCGGGTTGTAGTAGTACCTCTGGGTGCCCCACTTGCTTCGTTTGAACACCGGCTCCCGGTCGTAGTTCACCCGGCGTCCCCCTCGTTTCGCGTCTGCCGCCGCCCGCTCTTGGGGCCCGCTCTCAGCGGGCCCCAAGGATGTGCGAGCTAGCCGACGATTTCGATCTTGCCGTTGGATGAGTTCGGCTCGGGCATGGCGGACGTCTTGGCGGCGGTCAGACCGCCCAGGAGCTGAGCGAGGTCGACGCCGGTGGTGGAGGAAAGAAGTTCCATGCCCTGGGCGACGTTGTCGGTGACGGTGCGGGAGAGCTTGCTTGCGCCGTCGGTGGAGATGACGGTCATCTTGTCGATGGCAGACAGAGGTTCGGCGGCCTTGGCCACGACCTGGGGCAGTGCCTCGACCATCATCTGGATCATGGCGGCGTCACCGTAGCTTTCGAAGGCGTCCGCCTTCTTCTGCATGGCCTCGGCCTCGGCGGCGCCCTTGGCCAAGATGGCGGCGGCTTCCGCGTCGCCCTCCAGGCGTACGGCTTCGGCGATGGCGGCGCGCCGGGCGCGTTCGGCCTCACCGCGCTTGGCGCCCTCGATGGCCTCGGCCTCGGCGAGGGCGGAGCGGCGCTGCTTCTCCCCCTCGCCGGTCAGGCGGGCCCGCTCGGCCTCCGCCTGGGCTGCGGCGATGGCCGCCAGACGCTCCGCCTCGGCCTGCTTCACGCGGGCGACCCGCAGCGCTTCGGCTTCCTGTTCGGCCTGGTAGCGCCGGGCATCGGCGGGCTTGCGGACCTGGGTGTCGAGCTGGCGGTCGGTCAGCGCCGCCTGGCGTTCGGCTACCTTCTCCTGCTCGGCCAGGATCTGCTGCTGCCGGTCGGCGTCCGCCAAAGGGCCTGCCGCGTTGGCCTGGGCGGTCGCCGCGTCGGTCTCCGCCTTGATCTCGGCCTGCCGCAGGTACAACGTCCGCTGGGCGACGGCGATCTCCTCCTCGGCCTTCAGGCGGGCCTGTTCGGCGGCCTGGCGGGAGTTGGCCTCGGCGATGTCGGCTTCCTGCTTGGCGCGGGCGGCTTCGGGGCGTCCGAGGTCCTCAAGGTAGGAGCCCTCGGTGGTGATGTCCTGGATCTGGAAGGCGTCCAGGACGAGGCCCTGGCCGGACAGGCTGGCCTCGGCCTCCTCCGCCACCTGCCCCGCGAAGGCGGCCCGGTCGCGGATGATGTCCTCGACCGACATCCGGCCGACGATGGCCCGCAGCGCGCCGGAGAGGACTTCTTGGGTGAAGCCAACGATGCCGTCCTGCTGCTGGAGGAAGCGTTGGGCGGCGGCGCGGATGGCGTCCTCGTTGCCGCCGACCTTGACGATCGCGACGCCTTCGAGGTGGGCCTTGATGCCGCGCAGGGTGACCGCGCCGCGAACGGCGATGGGGATGTGGCGGCTGGACAGGTCGAGGGTGTACCGCTGCTGGACGAACGGGACGACGAACACGCCGCCGCCGACCACGACCTTCTGGCCGGTGGTGTCGGTCGATATCCGCCCCGTCTCCGGATCGGTGGACCGCTTGCCCCGGCGCCCGGTAATGATGAAAGCCTCGCTGGGTCCGGCGACCTTGTAGCGGGTGACGACGACGAGGGCGAGCAGGACGAGGAGTACGACGACTCCCACGACCGCGGTGACAACAGGACTCATGGTGGTTCCCCCCTGCCTCCCGGAAGGGGGCAGACTCTAGGGCTGATGGAAAGAGGATCGGAAAGGTGGAAAGCGTGGGTGGCGCCGTTCAGCGGTTGACGGCGCGGACGCTGACCGAGGTCGTGGACGGCGTGGCCGTCACCCAGATCTCGGCCCCTCGCTCTATCGGGGCGTCGGCGGTCGCGGCGTACTTCAGTGGTTGGCCGCCGAGCGACAGCAGTACCTCGCCGTAGCCGTCGGCCGGGATGGCGGTGACCACCCGGCCCGCTGAACCGACGAGTTCCGCCTGGTGCGGGGCGCTGCCCTCGCCGTCGCGTTGCAGGGCCCGGCTGAAGCCGTACGTCGCCCAGCCCGCGCCTGCTCCGGCCACGGCCCCCGCGGCGGCTGCCGCTCCCTGCCCGAGCCCCGTGGACCCGAGCACGATCGCCCCCGTGAAGCCGAGCATCGAGACGAAGCCCGCGATCACCGGAAGCGACAGCCACCCGTCGAACAGTCCGTCCAGGGCTCCGTCGAAGATCCCTTCGAGCACCCCGTCGAACACCAGCGAGACAGCGAGCAGCACGACTCCCCCGATGCCGAGACCCAGAAACAAGCCCATGGGCCCTCCCCTCTGATCGCTGCCTTCCCGCTGGACAGCACCAGATTGGCAGGGGGAGGCGGGCTCGCACATTGCCTGCCGTCGGCAATCTTTACGCCTCTTTGACGCACATCGTCGAGGGTCGGGGGCCCTCCTGTCAGTCGGCCACGGTGCCGCGCGGAGCGCCGTAGCCGGAACGCGGTGGGCGCGGCTGGCGGGTACAAGGCATCCTGGGGCCGTGTCGAATCCCTTGCAGGCTCAACTTCCTCTTCCCGCTGGTCAGATGGTTGTTTGTGGCGATGACGGCCTGGCGCGTCGGCTGGCCGCCGAGCTGCGCGACGTGTACCGGGAGCGGGTGACGCTCGTGGTGCCGGAGGGTGTGCACGCGCCGCACGGGGCTGTCGGCCGCTGGAGCGTACGGAGTCTCGGGTTGCGCGGGCGCGTACCCGGCAGCAGGCAGGCGGAACGGTCCTCGCCGGAGGGCGCCGGCAGCCGTCATCTACGTGTCGTGGAGGCGGCGGACCCTGACGAGGGGGCGTTGGTCATGGCGGGGGTGTCCGGGGCGGCCGCGCTGGCGCTGGTATACGAGGACGACGACACGAACGTACGGGCCGCGCTCGTGGCTCGTCGGCTCAACCCAAGGTTGCGGCTGGTGATCCGCCTGTACAACCGCAAGCTCGGTCAGCACCTTGAGGAATTGCTGGACCAAGCGGCGGTCGTGGCCGAGCCGGGTATCGACCTGCGCGAGTTGGACTCGTCGACGACCGTCCTCTCGGACGCGGACACCGCCGCGCCGGCGCTCGCGGCCAGCGCCATCGCCGGGACCAGCAAGGTCATCCAGGCCGACGGTCTACTGCTGCGTGCGGTGGAGCGTACCCCTCCGGGGCGGGGCCAGGTCGCCGATCCGGGCCTGTGCACCCTGGCGCTGCTGTCCGCGACCGCCGCAGATCCTGCCGGAAGCGAAGGGTCGGACCGCAGCGGTAACCAGGGACCGCAACTGCTGCCCGATGAGCGGGCGGTGGCGGCCGCGACCGGCCGCGGCATTGTGGCGCTCGAGGCGATGACGCATGTGGGTCCGGCCGGGTCGGGGCGGCGCCTGGCCGCGGCGTCGCTGCCGGTGGCCTCGCTCTTCTCGCGGCGGCTGCGCTGGTCGCTGGCCGGCATCGTGGCCGCGGTGGCGGGCCTGGCAGTGGCGTCCTGGCTGACCACCGGCGACCACCCCCTGCACGCCGCGTACATCACCCTGCTCGACATCTTCGCCATCAACGACCCGGCGGTCGACGAGGCTCCCGAGCGCAAGACGCTGCAGATCCTGGCCGGCTTCGTCGGCCTGCTGCTCCTGCCGGTACTGGTCGCGGCCGCGCTGGAGGGCCTGGGGGCGTTCCGCAGCGCGACGGCGCTGCGCCGTCCGCCCCGCGGACTGTCCGGTCACGTGGTCCTGCTGGGGCTCGGCAAGATCGGGGCCCGGGTCCTGGTCCGGCTGCGGGAGTTGGAGATCCCGGTGGTGTGCGTCGAGTCCGACCCGGAGGCCCGCGGTCTCGCTCTGGCCCGCCGCATGAGGGTGCCCGTCGTCCTGGGGGACGTCACCGAAGAGGGCGTGCTGGAGGCCGCACGGATCCACCGCGCCCACGCGCTCCTGGCACTCACAAGCGCCGACACAACGAACCTGGAGGCCGCCCTGTACGCCCGTGGGTCAGGCCGGACCTGCGGGTCGTCATGCGGCTGTACGAGGACGACTTCGCGACCGCCGTCTACCGCACGCTGCGCGCCGCGCACCCGGCCGCCCTCACCCGAAGCCGTAGCGTCACGCACCTGGCCGCGCCCTCATTCGCCGGGGCCATGATGGGTCGGCAGATCCTCGGTGCCATCCCGGTGGAGCGGCGCGTGCTGCTCTTCGCCGCCCTGGACGTCGCCGGGCACCCGCAGCTGGAAGGCCGCACCGTCGCCGAGTCCTTTAGGCCGGGGGCGTGGCGGGTGATCGCCCTGGACACCGCTTCACCGGAGGAACGGCTCCCGGACCTGTCGTCCACGCCCGGCGAAGCGGCCGAACTCCACGCCCGTCTGGTGTGGGACCTCCATCCGGGCTACGTCCTGAAGGCCCAGGACCGGGTCGTACTCGCCGCCACGCGGCGGGGGCTGGCCGAGCTCCTCGGCCGCCGGGACGTACACGCCTCGGGTTCCTGATCGGACGCGTCCGGCAGCGGCGGGTAGTGCTGTACCGGGCCCCCGGGCCGTGGGAGCCTTATGGTTCGACTCCCTCCCTGCCAGGAGTGCTCGCCATGCCCCGCCCTTCCCGGACCGGGCGTCCTTCGCCGCTGTTCACCTTCGGCGCCGTGCTGACCGCAGCGGGGGCCGTGATGTACGCGCTGCCGGAGTACAGCAGTGTGCTCCTCGCCCTGTGCGCGTTCGCCGTGGCGACCGCGGCGGCCGTGTGGATCTCCGCCAAGCAGCGGTGACCGGTTAGGCAGCACGCGTTCCGGCGGCGCGGACGCGGCATGCTCACCCGCCTGGTCCGCGTCGCACGAAGCGGGCGTGCACGCAGGACGAACGCGGGGGTCAGGGCTGTCGTGCGGCTCCTGCACACCCCGCGCCAGGTGTACACGAGGCCGCGCGGCTTGACCTGGATCGGTCAGGGGCTCTTGCGGGCCGCCCCAAGCATCGCGAGGCCAGTGATCAGCAGGGAGAGCCCGATGACGAGGAAGGGGAAGCCGGGGCCGGGAAGGACGTACAAGGCGACGCTGACCAGAGTGAGGGGCATCCCTGCGATCAGCATGGCGACCGCCATGCGGCGTTCGGTGATGTTGCGGCGCGCCCACTCCGTGATGCTGCGGCCGTCCATTGGTCAGGCCACCTGCTCGGGGTCGGCTCGGCGTGCCGTGCACTCGGCCTGGATGAAGCAGCCGACAGCGGCCGCGATGCAGACGAAGCCGAGGACCATGCAGGCCATCACGGTATCCGCAGATGCGTCCAGCATTCGGGGCACGGCGTTGAGCGGCATGAGGGTGTAAAAGCAGAGCACGGCCCAGGCATGGGGGCGCGCGGCCAGTCGTCGACCCCGCAGGCCGCGTGGCGTCCAGCCGGCGAGGACCGCCAAGGGGAGGGGCAGCACGAGCAGGGTGCCGGCCGCGAGGGCGATCGCGTGATAGATGGGGTTGCCGTTCATCGGTACCTTCCTGGGTCGGACGCCCACGATAGACGGGGTGCTCGTGACTTTTTCATGCCGGAGTCCGGCAAGTTCGGGTGAGGCGGATTGCTGTCAGGGAA
The DNA here is from genome assembly GCF_036231985.1 of Streptomyces sp. NBC_01426. Classification (GTDB taxonomy): domain Bacteria; phylum Actinomycetota; class Actinomycetes; order Streptomycetales; family Streptomycetaceae; genus Streptomyces. The sequence continues at coordinate 7,614,942 of NZ_CP109500.1, read as the reverse complement.
CCGTCAATGGGGCGTATGGAACGTGTAAAGTCCGCCGTGGTGTGCCGGGAAGCCTGGTCGGCGAATGGGGATAGCTCTCTTCGCTGATCGGGGTCTTACGTATGGTGCTCGTCGCTGTTTTCGGTGTGGCGCTGCTGGTCGCCGTGCTGCTGTCCGGGCTTGCCGCCCGTACGGTCTTGTCCACTTCACTGCTGTTCCTGCTGGGCGGGGCGCTGGTCAGTGACGGGTTCCTCGGGCTGATCCACATCACGGCGGACAGCGAGATCGTGTCGGTGACTGCCGATCTGGCTCTGTTCGCGGTGCTGTTCACCGACGGCATGCACGTCTCTTTCCCGAAGCTGCGGCAGAACTGGAAGAACCCGGCCCGCGCGCTGGGGCTGGGCATGCCGCTGGCCATGGCCGGCATGGCTCTGATCACGCACTACCTGGTCGGGCTGGATTGGACGACGTCCTTCCTCGTCGGCGCCGTCCTCGCGCCGACCGATCCGGTGTTCGCGTCGGCGATCGTGGGCCGTAAGGAAGTTCCGGCGAAGCTGCGGCAGCTGCTGAACGTGGAGAGCGGCATCAATGACGGCCTCGCGCTGCCCGTCGTCCTGCTTCTGATCGCCGCGGCCGGTCCCACCTCCGGTCAGGCGGATGCCTCCGTCGGTGAGATCGGCCTGGAGCTCGGGCTCGGTCTGGTCTTCGGTGTCGTGCTGCCGCTGATGGTGGCGGGTCTGGTCCGGCTGCGGCTGCTGGGGGCGGAGCCGAAGCTCCAGCCGCTGCTGCCGCTGGCGACCGGGATCATCCTGTACGGGCTGTGTCACCTCACTCACGCCAATCCCTACCTGGCGGCGTTCTCCGCGGGCGCCGTCTTGGCGTCCGTCTCGCCCGAGTCGAAGACGGTGTTCGAGCCGCTGGGCGAGATGCTCGCGGAGCTGGCCAAGTTCGCCGCCCTCCTCGTCTTCGGCGCCCTGCTCACCCCGGCACTCTTCGGCGATCTGTCGGCGGGCGGGTACGTGGCCGTGGTGCTGGCGATCGTGTTGATCCGCCCGGCCTCGTTGCTGGTTTCGCTGCTGGGGGCGCGGATCGAGCGGCGGGAGAAGCTGGTGGCCGCATGGTTCGGGCCCAAGGGTTTCGCGTCCGTCGTCTACGGCCTGCTCGTGCTCCAGGCCGGCATCCCGCAGGGCGAACAGGCGTACACGCTGATCGCCGTCTGTATCGCCTTCTCGATCATCGCCCACTCCAGCACCGACGTCCCCATCGCCCGCCTCTTCGACGTGGAAGACCTCACCGGCATACCGGACGACGACCGGGCCCCCGAGCCGACCGACACCGTTTCGGCACCGCGCAGTGCAATCGACCAGGAGAAGCAGCATGATCGCCCGTGATCTCGCCGAGCCCTACCCGCATGTGATGACCGATGACCAGGCCCTGGACGCCGTGCGCCTGGTCGCCGAACACGACATGGCCGCGCTCCTGGTCCTGGACCGGGACGGCACCCCGTACGCGGTCGTCCCCGGATCGCAGCTGGTGCGGCAGCTGGTGCCCGAGTACGTCATGGAGGATCCGCTGCTGGCCGCGGTCATCGACGACCAGCACGCCGACTCCCTCACCGAGGCCCTGACCGGGAAGACCGTCGCCCAGTGGATCCCGGCGCGTTCCTTCAAGCCCGCCTTCGTCGGGCCCGAGGCCGGGGCGCTGCAGATCGCCGCTCTCATGGCACGTACCCACGTACCGCTGGTCGCCGTCATCGACCGCGACGACGACGGGCGCCGGCTGGTGGGTGTGGTCTCGGCCGCCTCTCTGATGCGTCACCTCCTGGACGTGGGGGGTCAGGGGTGAGCGGCTGGCAGAGCTGGGCGGCCGTCGCGGTCTTCACGGGCGTCTACTTGCTGATCATCACCGAGTGGATCCACCGCGTCGCCGCCGCCCTGGGCGGCGCGGCGCTCATGCTGGCCATCGGCGCCACCGACGACGCGTCGGCCTTCCACTCGGATAAGACCGGCATCGACTGGAACGTCATCTTCCTGCTGCTCGGCATGATGATGATCGTCGGAGTCCTCAAGCGGACCGGTCTGTTCGAGTACCTGGCGATCTGGTCGGTGAAGAAGGCCAAGGCCAGACCGTTCCGGGTGATGGCCATGCTGGTCGTCATCACGGCGGTGGCCTCGGCGCTGCTGGACAACGTCACCACGGTGCTGCTGGTCGCCCCGGTGACGCTGCTGGTGTGCGACCGGCTGAAGCTTTCCCCGGTCCCGTTCCTGCTCGCCGAGGTATTCGCCTCCAACATCGGCGGCACAGCCACCCTCGTCGGCGACCCGCCCAACATCATCATCGCCAGCCGCGCCGGCCTGACCTTCAACGACTTCCTGGTCCACCTCGCACCGCTGGCCGCGGTCCTGACCATCGTCCTGGTAGCGCTGTGCCGGATCATGTTCGCCAGGCACTTCGTCTACGACGAGAAGCGCGCCGCCGCAATCATGGAGCTCCGCGAACGCGAGGCGATCAAAGAGCCCCGCCTGCTCATCCAGGGCCTGGCCGTCCTGGCGCTGGTCGTGACCGGGTTCGTGCTGCACCCCGTCCTGCACTACGCGCCCAGCGTCGTCGCCCTCCTGGGCGCAGGTCTGCTGATCGCGATCTCCAAGGTCGAGACCGGAGAGGTGCTCGGCGAGGTCGAATGGCCGACCCTGGCCTTCTTCGCCGGCCTGTTCGTCATGGTCGGCGCGCTCATCGAGACCGGCGTCATCGGAGAACTCGCCAGCTCCCTCGCAGGTGTCATCGGGGGCGCCCAGCTGGGCGGCACGATGCTCCTGCTGGGCGGATCGGCCGTCCTGTCGGGGATCGTCGACAACATTCCCTACGTGGCCACCATGGCGCCCATCACCAGCGAACTCGTCACCGACATGGGAGGCGACCCCGACCACGTCATGTGGTGGGCCCTCGCGCTGGGCGCCGACCTCGGCGGCAACGCCACCGCCATCGGCGCCTCCGCCAACGTCGTCGTCCTCGGCATCGCCGAACGCAACCGCCACCCCATCACCTTCTGGCAGTTCACCAAATACGGCCTCATCGTCACCGCCGTCACGATCGCCATCTCCGCCCTCTACCTGTGGCTGCGCTACTTCGCCCTGGCATAAGAAACCGGCCGCCCCCTCCCCCTCCAGGGAGGAGAGAAGGAGCCCCCGTATGGCACGCAGCCGCCGCGTGGAGGCCGTCTCCATCGCCCTGTGGTGGGGCGCTTTCACCACACTCTTGTGGGGTGCGGGGCAAATCCGCGACACACCTGCCTCGCTGGTGACGTGTGCGGCGAGCGCCGCCCTCTTGATCAGCCTCGGTGAAGTGGCCCACTGGGTGCGCTGCCGCATCCGGGATCGGGCGGCACGCAACAACCGCACGCCCTGAGGTACACGCTCACGCCTCGGTGTCGGGCCAGGCGAGCAGGCGGGCGCCGATCACCGCGGTCTGCAGGGTGTAGCGGTTGACCGGGTCGGCCGGATCCGCGCCGGTCAGGGTGTGGATCCGCTCCAGCCGGTAGGTCAGCGCCCGCACGCTCAGCGACAGCTTCCGTGCGGCCTCGGTCGCCACACAGCCGCTGTCGAAGTACGCGGTGAGGGTGTCGATGAAGGTCCGCGCGCCGCCGCGCCCGTTGCGGAGCGGGCCCAGCACGTTCTCCACCAAGTCGGCCATCGCCTGCCGGTCCCGCGTCAGGACCGGGTAGACCAGCAGGTCCGCAGCGTGCAGTACCGGCCCGTCCAGGCCCATCCGTTCCGCCAGTTCGAGGGCGTTGAGCGCCTCCTCGTAGGAGTGCACCACGCCGCCGGCGCCCGGATGGGAGCGGCCTATGGCCACTTTGCCGCCATCGGTGGCGGCGTACGCCTGCTTGGCGAAGAACGCCAGAACATCCGGCTGGTCACCGGGGGCCACACAGATCAGCCGCCCGTCCTTCGTGGCGAGCAGAATCTGCCTGCCTGCGAACCGGGCCAGCACCGCCGACTCGATCCCGCGGGCCACCGGATACCCGTCCCCGTACGGCTCAGGTCCGCTCGCCACGGCCACCGCGTGCGCTTGCGACAGACGCAGTCCGAAGCGTTCGGCACGCTCCGCCAGCCGGCCCAGATCGCTGCGCCCGAAGAGGAGGTCGTCGATGAACTCGCGACGTGCGGCCTCCTCCTGGCGCACGGCCTGGTGCTGGGCGCGCTCGTAGCCTTCGACGAAGGCGTCCACCGCCTGTTCGGTCACGGCAAGCAGCGAACCCGCCTGCTGGATCGGCACCCGGGTGAGGACCTCCTGGGACACCGCCAGGTGCTCGCGGATCATCACGCGCAAAGTGAGACCCAGCTCCGCGGCCCGCTCCCCCTCGGCGCGGCGTGCCTCCAACTCGGAGCGCGTCATCCGACGCCCGGTGCCACAGGCGTCGCGCAGGCACTCCACATACCCCGCCAGCTGGTCTCGCGGTGCTTCCCGCTCCGTCACACACTCCCCCGTCCTCGTCGCGTCGGCGAACCCGTTGACGCGCAACCAGATTGCCACAGGCAGCAAAGAGGTCCTTCACCGGCAGCGAATGGCGGGTGAAGACTGCCGGACGACGGCAATGCGCTGCCCCGAAGCGGCGGAGAAGATCAAGGAATGCCCTGTGCCGAGGACAGCTGCGCCGTGCCCGGCAACCGGTGGCCGCCGCCCGGCCATAGTCGACGCGGCAGGCATCAACCGGCGCGCACCCGCGGCCCCCAGACCGTCGTCGGCCCGTGGTTCGTCCGCGAGCATGGGCATCTACGGGTCTGCAGGGGACACCGCGTTTCGACCTGAACGGGGGCGGTCGTGTCGGACAGCGACACGTGGACAACCACGCGGCATCTCGCGGCGGTACGGGCAGAGGCAGCGGGACAAGTACCCAGTCCGGCAGGCGTCCCACCCGCCGCCACGTGCGCCAGGGGGCTGGTGAGACACCTTCCCCGGTCGCAGTCACTGTGCTCGGGTGGGACCGGGACTGGTCAGGGGGTGTCGCCGTGCCACAGGAACGGGCCCTCGGCATCGTCCTCGACCGGCGCGTAGAACGCCCGACCACCCGACCCGTACAAACCCTTGTCCGTGATCAGCAACGTACCCTCCACCCGCTGTCCCACAGGCCAGCCGGTGACATCGAGGAGCAGGCCGTCCAGGGGCCCGCCCAAGAGTCTCGCGTACACGTGATCGGGCCGCGGAGCCGGCTCCTCGCCGCTGTCGTCTGAACCGCCGTATACCCGCCGCACATCCATCGCATCCACCCCGCCAGCCTGCCCACACACCCACCCCGCCACCCGCCCAACGCGGAAGACACCGCGCCCATCCTGCTCTTCACACAAGGCGAATACCGCAGGAATACACAGAGTTGCATGGTCATCGCCCACGCGCACGACGGCCACCCTCCCGCTCGAACGACGGTGGCCTGCGAGCCGGACGGGTGCCAGGCTCCAGGGCCCGAACCGTAGGCTGCCGCACCGTCACGCGCCGGGTGGGCAGCTTGGCGCGGCGGTTGAGGTCAGGGCGGAGCCAGGAGGGCACCGGCACGAGCGGCCGCCGGAACACCTTCGTCGGGTACGCGCGTCATCACGCGAGCGGGCGGGAACGATTCCGCGGTGAAGCCGACATCCGAAGAACCTGGGGCCACCGAGGGACAGGGGCCGCCCGAGGGCGGGAGTTGCCGGCGGCACGAAGGGCCGGTGTTACCCGAGCTCCTCGTCTGTTGGAGCGTGCCGACCTCCGTCCGCCCCTGCGACCCCTGTGGCGGACTGTCGCGCGCTACAGCCCAGACGCCCGTGGGAGGGTGACCCCGTGACCACGACGACGCTGCAATGCGCGGACACCCCCCTACCCTCGGCCCAGGGCCTGCCCTGGGCGGTCGGCGTGGGGCGGGCCTGCTTCGCCTGCGGCACCAAACTCACCGCCGGCGCCGTCTCCCGCGGAAGGATCTCCAGCCGGCAAGGAGTCCACAACACCGACATCGAGGTGTGGGCCTGCCCCAGTACAAGGCCCACCTCATGAACGCGCGCGCCGCACATCCCACCGGTCGACAAGACGATCGGCCGCCCATCTGCCGGCGGTGTGGAGCCCGGGCCCTGACGATCGGTGGCCCCGAAGGCGGAGTCACCGTGCACGAGAGGGCCTGCCCCAACCGACGCGAAGGCGAACCGGCAGCCCGCCGCCCCGCCCCACCTGATTCCGGCTTGCCCGGATCGGGGTGACTGCCGAGGCGGCGGGCCCAACCATGGTGCGCCGCTCCGGCAGCCCGGGGTACGCGCCGATACGCGGGCACACACCCTTGGTGTGGTGCCTGGGTCGGGACGGATGCCCCGCGAGTGATCCGGTCTCAGGTCGGCTCCGCTACGCCGGCGATGGCCGCGCGCGAGGGTGGCATGGTCACTCGCAGGCGATGCCGTCGCCATCGCGGTCGAGGTGGCGGTCGAAGCCAGGGTCCCCGCGGCGGATCGGAGCTGCCCCTGCATCCCTGACCGCCGTGCAGTTGCGGTAATAGGCACTGCCACCTCCCCCGCTGGTCGAACTCCCCCCTGACGACGCCCCCACGGCCGCCGGAGCATCATCCGAGGTCCCCTTCCCGTCGTCAGCCCGCGCCGGGGCCGGGGCGTGTGGCCGGCTCGGCGGAGCCTGGGGAACCTGCGGCTGGGCCGGGGCGGCAACGGGCGGGACCGACGCCAGTGCGGAGACAGACGGCGAGACAGGTGTGGGTGACGCCGAAACGGGTGTCGACGAGGACGTGGAAGAGGGGGCGGCCAAGGTGGGGGCCGACGCGGTGACGGTGACGGTGACCACCGGCCGGGAACCGGGCTTCGCATCGTCACGCACGGGCTTCGGGCCGGAGGCGGTGACGAGCAGTACACCGAACCAGATCGAGGCCAGGACCACGGTTACCGCCCGGCCGGCCTTGTCCCAGCGGGCCATGAACGCGAGCGCGGCACCGAGTGGCGGGACCACGAGCGTGGCGAGAACAACGGCGGGAACCGCCAGCGCCGGGTGCCAGCGGCGCGGCGGGGCCGGCTGGAACGTGGCGGTATCAGCAGGAGGGAACACGAATCTCCAGACAGGACGAATGGGATGGCGGGAACCACGGCTCGTGAACACCGCGTCGCCCGCCCCGGCTTCACGGGCAGGACGGGCACGGGCACGGGCTGAGGTTGGGGGAACGGGCGCCGACCGCACTGGTCGCGGACGCGGCACGCGCCCTTGCGGGGTCCCGCGACACCGGGGGCAGCACGGGTATCACCCGATCAACGGCCCCGCGGGCGAACGGTTACCGACACCACGCCGACCGCAGCGGCCGGCACGCATGTCCCCACCCGCACGTCGGAGAAGCCCCTCTTGCCGGCAGGAAAGCGACTCTCCCACCAGACACCAGACGGCATCCTCGCCCCGTGTGTCGTTGACTGACGCGCAGTGGGCGCGGATCGAGCCGTTGGCCGCACTCGAACTGACGGGCCATGCCAGGGTCATTCGGGAAGAGCTGAAAGCCCGTGCCGTTGCCCTGACAGGTGGGTCTGGGCTCGGGGAACTCCTGGCGTACACCCTGGCCGAGACGAACAGGCGCCTGTCGGTGACGTCCTCTGGGTGCGGCGTCCTCGCCTACGCACAGGGCCGAGCCCGCCTCATCAAGGGCCTGCACCGGTCCCTGGAGCGCGTGGAACAGCACCCGGCGACACCACGAGCCACACACTCATCGCTCGCGCCGACATACCGACGGGTGGGGTTGACCAGCAGACCTCAGGGGAAGTCTCTGCCCTGCGGACCTCTGCTCGATGGGGGTCCCGTGGCGTACGCAGCCACTGTGCGAGAGCAGGGGAACCTTCCAGGGCGGGGTTGGTGCATGGTGGAACGACGCATGTCGGTTGCGACGCACTGGGGCAGTTTTGTCGCGGTGGTCGAATCCGGCCGGTTGGTGCGAATCGAGCCGAGGGGCGACGACCCTGCGCCGTCGCCTATCGGCCCCGGAATGGTGACGGCCGCCGACGACCACGCTCGCGTGTTGCGCCCCGCGGTGCGCAAAGGCTGGCTGAACGGCCTGCCGCGCGTCCACGACACGGCCAGAGGCGCGGACGCCTTCGTGGAAGTGAGCTGGGACGACGCGCTCACGTTGGTCAGTGATGAGCTGTCTCGGGTGCGTTCACAGCACGGAGACAGTGCGGTGTTCGGCGGGTCCTACGGCTGGGCGAGTGCGGGCGCGTTCCACAATGCGCAGGGGCAACTCCACCGGTTCCTGTCGTTAGGCGGGGGATACACCGACTCGCGCAACACGTACAGCACCGCGGCTTTGGAGGTCATCCTTCCCCATGTAATCGGCGGGCATCCGTGGAGCTACCAGTCCCGGATGCCGATGTGGGGCGAGATCGCCGAGAACTGCGAGCTCGTGGTGGCGTTCGGAGGGCTGGCCCTGAAGAACAGCCAAATCAACCCTGGTGGGCTGGCAAGGCACCAGACGCAGGACCTGCAGCGCCAGTGTCGTGAGGCCGGGGTGCGGTTCGTGAACGTCAGCCCTATCCGCAGTGACGTCGCCGGCTTCCTCGACGCCGAGTGGCTGCCCGTCGTCCCCAACACCGACACCGCCGCGATGCTCGGCATCGCCCACACGATGCTGGTCAACGGCTGGCACGACGAAGACTTCCTTCGCCGGTGCTGTACCGGGTTCGATCGCTTTGCCTCCTACCTGCTCGGCGAGCTCGACGGCGTCCCCAAGGACGCCGCCTGGGCGGCGAGGATCACGGGCATCAGCCGTGACGCGATCATCGACCTCGCTCGGCGCCTCACAGCCCAGCGCTCGATCATCATGGTCAACTACGCGGTGCAACGGGCAGACCACGGCGAACAGCCGATCTGGATGTCCGTCGTGCTGGCCGCCATGGCGGGCTCGATGGGCCGGCCCGGCTGCGGCTGGGGCGCAGGGTACGCGACGATGGACGCGACCGGCGTTGCCCCAGGCCGCCCCTCGGTGGCAACGATTCCGGCGGTTTCCAACCCCGTTGCGGATTTCATCCCGGTCGCGAGGATCGCCGACACCCTGCTGCATCCGGGCAAGACCATCGACTACGACGGGCAGCGGCTCACCTTGCCCGAGCTGCACCTCGTGTACTGGTGCGGAGGAAACCCGTTCCACCACCACCAGGACCTGCATCGGTTGACCCGCGCCTGGCAGAGACCTGACACCGTGGTGGTTCACGAAGCCTGGTGGAACACCACCGCCAAGTTCGCGGACATCGTCCTGCCCGTCGCCACCAGCCTGGAACGCGACGACTTCGCCGCCGGCTTCTCCGACCCCCACCTCGTCGCCATGCCGAAGGTCCGCGAGCCGGAAGGCGAGTCGCGCACCGACCACCACATCTTCGCCGCCCTGGCCGCCCGGCTCGGATACGAGAAAGAGTTCACACAGTCGCGTTCCGAGACCGAATGGGTACGGCACCTTTACGATCAGACGAGGGTCCAGCTCGGCGACGAGACCACCTTGCCAAGCTTCGAGGACTTCTGGCGAAGCGCCGCTGCTGAGCTGCCGGCGCTGACTGGACCGTTTCCCGGGAGCTTCGAGGCGCTCCGCTCAGATCCGCAACAGTTCCCCCTGCCGACGCCGTCGGGCCGGATCGAGATCTTCTCCGAGGAAATCGACTCGTTCGGCTACGACGACTGCGCCGGGCATCCGACGTGGTTCGAACCAGTGGAGTGGCTTCACGCTGATCTGGCGGACCGATTCCCGCTGCACTTGATTTCGAACCAGCCCGCCTCACGCCTGCACAGTCAGTACGACAACGGCGGCCACAGCCTCAGCTCAAAAATTCGAGGGCGCGAGCCCGTGACGCTCAATCCGGCGGATGCCGCGTCGCGCGGTATCGAAAACGGCACGATCGTACGCGTCTTCAACGACCGAGGCAGCTGCCTCGCGGGCGCGGTCCTGTCTGACGACGTCATGTCAGGCGTCGTGCAACTGTCCACCGGCGCGTGGTGGGATCCGGTCCAGCCGGGCCTCAGCGGGACACTGGACCGTCACGGCAATCCGAACGTCCTCACGGCGGATCGGCCGTGCTCACGCCTGTCCCAAGGGCCGAGTGCTCTCAGTGCGCTGGTCGACGTCGAGGTCTATGCCGATCTTCCGCCTGATGTGCTCGCCTTCACGCCACCCGACCTCCGACATTGATACGAAGACTTCCTGCCTCGTCGGGCGCGTTCCCGTGTACGCCCTTGTCAGGCGCGTAGTAGGCCGGTCAGTCCGTCGAAAGCCCCCTCACTCGCCGTTTGCGTCTGTGTGACGACGTGAATACTGTGCGCAGCCATGACTGCACTTCAAGACCTCAAGTACGGCCAGTGGTTCAGGGGCGCCGACGTCGACGGCGACGGGTTCATCACCCAGCGGGACGTCCGCAACATGAGCGAGCGCTACATCGCCGCCCGCGGCGCCACGCCGGACTCCGCCACCACCCACCAGCTCACCGAGGGGATGGACGGGTTCTGGACGAACGTGATCGCCCCCATGGATCAGGACGGTGACGGGAAGGTCGATCTGCGGGAAATGACCGAAGGGTTCAAGCGGGTCCTGACCGACCCCGCCCTGTACCCGGAACAGATCGAGCCGGTGACCAACTGTTTCTTCGACCTGGTCGATCTCAACGCCGACGGCAAGATCGATCAGGCGGAGTTCCAGCAGATGTTCGACGCGGTCGCCGGCGTTCCCGTCGAGGACGGTGCCGCGGCCTTCGCCGCTTTGGACCGGGATGGCTCCGGCGCACTGGACCGCGCCGAGTTCCACCAGGCGCTCACGGAGTTCTTCTACGGCAACAACCCGGACGCTCCAGCCAACCACCTCTTCGGGAAAGTCACCGCGTGATACTCCAGCTTTAGATCGCGATCCTCATGCTTGATTGGCTTGTCGATCGGGCCTGGCGGCGCGTCGCCTGTGGGGCCAGTCGAGCCGGTGGTCTGTGCCGTAGACGCGGCGGACGGCCAGGTGAACAGGTGCTGGATCTCGTTGCAGGTGAGGGGGGCAGCCCCTCCGGACCGGGGTGGCCGGCGTGTTCGTCGGCGCGGATGACGGGGCGGAAGGCGTGCACGAGCATCGCGAGGGTGACCCAGCGGTGCCAGAACGTCCAGTGTGTGACCTGGTGTTCGTCCAGTCCGGCCAGGCCCTGGCCGGAGGAAGGTTTCTGATCGCCCAACAGTCCGCCGGCGTCGGCATTCCTTCGGTGCCCGGGATCCGGGCAACAGCGTGGCCCGGGCCGCCAAGCGCCGCCCGGACGGGGCGTACAGGACCGGCTGCACGAACGGACGTCAGTTCGGAGCCAGCACTTCGCTGTCGCCTCCGGCGCGCGCAAAAACGTCACTGCTCATGGCACCTTTGAGGTACGAATTAAAACTCCGACCACCCGAATCAGGTAATAGGAATGTTGTGCGGATGGAGTGGGAACTTCTTCATCGCAGGGCACATATTCTGGATGCCGCGAGGTGCCTGGACAACGGCCGATCCTCCTCCAGCGATTGCTGTTTGGGCTGCTCAACGCTCCGGCGGCCGCCGCTGCGGCCGCTCCTTCCACGCGCCTCGCCCCCACCCCTATCCCTTCGGATCCGAGCGATTCCCGACGCAAGTGCCGTCCGTTTACGACGCGGATAGGCCGCCGTTTCGTGATTCTGTTCAGAATCGGACACCTCATGACGACCGAGTACACAGGAATCCCGGTAACGGCGCCGCCGACCAACGACGACTACCGGCTGGGTGCCGACTCCTACACCGACGAGCAGCGGACCGCGGTCCTCGCCAAGCCGGAGGGATACCTCGGCGAGCAGCGCGGTCGTCTTCTTGGCTATCAGGTGAACCTGTCGCTCGACGGCCACGCCGCGCTGGGCCCGTTCCTGGGCTTCCACCTCAACAACATCGGGGACCCGTTCGTCGACAGCCACTACAGCCTGCACTCGCGGTGGCTGGAGCGGGCCGTCCTTGAGCACTATGCCCGCCTGTGGCACGTGGCCCTGCCCGAGGATCCGGACCGGCCCCGCGAGGAGGACGGGTGGGGGTACGTGCTGTCCATGGGCAGCACCGAGGGCAACCTGTACGCGATGTGGAACGCGCGGGACTACCTGGACGGCAACGCCCTGGTGCGTGACGAGGTCTCCGGCGATACCAGCTGCCGCACCAGCTACCTGCGGGCCCAGCATCCCGACGACAACCCCAACGCCTACCTGCCGGTGGCGTTCTTCTCCCGGGAGACCCACTACTCGCACATCAAGGCGATGCGGGTGCTGGACATCCCGACCTTCTACGACCTGGGCGGAAGCCTCTACCCGGGCCAGTGCCCGATCGATGTGTCCGGCACCGGGATGCCGACGTACAACGGCTGGCCGCTGGGCGGGGTCCCGACCACCGGCGGCGACGAGGGGCCGGGCACCATCGACATCGACGCCCTGGTCGCCGTCGTGGACTTCTTCGCCGCCAAGGGACACCCCGTCCTGGTCAACTTCAACGTCGGCAGCGTCTTCAAGGGCGCCTTCGACGACGTCCAAGGCGCCTGCGAGCGCCTGCGGCCGATCTTCACACGGCACGGACTCGTCGACCGCACCGTGCGATTCGACCCCGACGACCCCAACCGTGTCAGCACCCGCAACGGGTACTGGATCCACGTCGACGGAGCCATGGGAGCCGCCTACGCCCCCTACCTGGAGAAGGCCCGCGACACCGGCCTCACCGACACCGCACCCCCGGTCTTCGACTTCCGGATCCCCGAGGTGTCCTCCATCGTCACCAGCGGCCACAAATACCCCGGCGCGCCCGTCCCCACGGGAATCTACATGGCACGCGCGGGAGCCAAGCTCCGCCCGCCGTCCGACCCCGCATACGTCTCCTCCCCCGACAGCACCTTCGCCGGCTCCCGCAGCGGCTTCGCAGCCCTCGCCATGTGGAACCACCTCGCCCAGCTCAGCGAAGAACAGCAGATCCGCCAGGCCGCCGACGTCTCAGGAATCGCCCAGTACACCGCCCGGCGCCTGCGCGAACTCAGCGACCGACTCCGGGACCGCTCAGAGCCATGGGCCGAGGACGGCATCGAGGTCGGCCACGCCGACCACGCCCTCAGCATCTGGTTCCAGCAACCCCGCGCCGACATCACCCGCAAATACTCCCTGGCCTGCATGCCCCTCAACCTCGGCGGTCGCCGCCACGACTACAGCCACGTCTACGTCATGCCCCACGTCACCCGGCAACTCATCGACGAACTCCTCGCAGACCTCGCCCAGCCCGGAGCCTTCGACCGCTCCACCGACCCCGACGCCCAACGACCCCCACTCCCCCACCAACGCTGACCCATAACCCTCCGGTCGCTCGGCGTCCGTAACGGTGGACCAGCCGGACAACTGGTCCTCCCCGTCGACGCCTTCGGCCAGGGTCAGCCACGGGCCATAAAGCCGGAACCAGTACGTGGCGCCCCCGGTACCGGCCGGCAGCACCGAGGAAACCGTCGGCCCCGCGGGGGATGCCGATCCTGTCGTGGGCGAGGAGCCAGGCAACGACTGTGTGCCGGTCGAGCTGCGGGTGCACGTCCTTGCCGGCCACCCGGGTCGGGGAAGTCGGGGTGCCGGCGGAGCCAGTTCACCACCGTGGCCCGGCCACCCTGGCGATCCACGCCACCTCCGCCAGGAACGCCCGATCGTCAGCCGGGGCAATCGGGTCAAGAGCTGCGAGCGATGAGCCACGCCCCGCCACCACGGTGCGCACGGCCCGCCAGTCCACCGAGGGCCGGACCACCTCCAAAAGCGCGACGTCCTCGGCTGCGCAGAGGGCGACTGTGGTCACCCCACCCTGCCGTTTGTAGTCGACGTCCACGGAGCCGACCGGGGACAGCCAACTGAGACGCGAAACGCTTATGCGTGGGCAATTGTCCGGTTGTTGGGGGGAGTGACGTATCGCGGATGCCGTCCTGGCGACCCCCGAGCACGGCGGCACCGCCCCACAGTTGTCAGGCCGTGGCGAAAGGGCCTGGCCATGCCGCAGATGTCGAAGGTCGAGCTGTACGTGACGATCCGTCGGGACCACCGCGGTGGCATGAGAATCCGGGAGATCGACCGCAAGACGCCGACGCAGCCATCGCTCCAAAAGGTCCGCTTGATTGTGTCCGCCGCCAGCACGTGCCAGCGGACACCGTTCCTCTCATGCACCCTCAGCGTGTTTCAGGACGCGCCCGATAGGCTCGCCGCACCCGCGCCGACATGGGTGCGCAGGGCAGGGCCGCAATCGGACAGGCTCACCCCTCGAAGATGCAGTGCAGCGGCCCGACACAGCCCCGGACCGGACCGCTACGCAGCATCGATCGCCGGCCGTTGACGGCCAGCCTCACCGCGCAGGGCCGGTGACTGGGCCGGTAACCCTGTTACCCGGCCAGTCACCGAGTCGCGGTTACCACCGCGCCTGTTACCAGTCCTGACCAGCGGAAAGACAACCCTCAGGGGTCACTTGCGCACCTAGGTAACCGGGGTTGCACCGCAGGGAGCGCGATCATGCCGTCGCCCGCACGGCCGCGACGCCGGTCCGAGTACGCCGGCCGTGGCCGTCATGCCGCGCAATCAAGCCGTCACTAGGCCTCTGACCAGCGGGGCTGGCCAAGGGCGCGGCTCCGCCGCAGTGGGCGTAGCGTGGAAAGTGGAGCCCGGAGGGGTGGTCCACCCCCCGGGTGCCGTGGTTGGATCGCACACCCCCGCCGGGCGGGCGGTTGTTCGGTAGGCGCCCGCCCGGCCACGCACGACGCGGCCCCGACATACCAGGCCGGTGTGTCGGGGCCGAGGTACGGGCCGGGTCGTACTGCCCCGGAGCGCTCTGGGCACCGGCCCTGACCCGCACACCCGTATAGGCGAGAACTGGCACCGCCTCTTATGCGACCCACGGCGCGCAGAGCGCGGATCCATGCAGGGCACCTGCAATGCCTGGTATACGATCTCGGATTCCAGGTCTCGCGTATTCAACATCAGGTGTTAAGGCCCCGTCTCTCTTAGTCGGTTTTGATGGCTTCCAGGGGGTTGAGCCGGGCTGCGCGGCGGGCCGGCCAGAGGGCGGCCAGTACCCCGACAACGCCGGACATCAGGAAGAAGAACGCGATGCGGCCGTAGGGGATGTCCATCGTGTATGTCCGCAGGATGCCCGTGATCGACTTTCCGGCAGCCCAGGCCAGGAAGAACCCGAGGCCGATGCCGAGTACGGCGCCGAACAGCGCGATGGTGATCGCCTCGATCCGTACCATCTGCTTGATCTGTGTGCGGTGAAGGCCGATCGCCCTCAGCATCCCGATCTCGTGCTTGCGCTCGAAGACCGACAAAGGAGCTGCGGTCGAGGGTGCCCGTGGCGGCGCCGACGATCCCTCGGTGGTGTCCCGGCGGCAAACCTTGACCCAGTCGTGGGCCAAGGGCCGCGGGCAACGCTGCATCACATACGATCGGATGCGCGGACGGTCTGGCCTGTCGAAATGTCGGCGAGGTACGGCAGAGGCGTCAGAGAGTTCCCTGCCAGAAAACGGTTGATTAGATCGTTAAATTCCTTCGACCGCTCATTGTTCAACATGTGGCCGCATTGCTTGATGACTGCCACAGTGCAGTCGGCGATGTTACCGGCGAGTTCCCTGCCTGATCCGGGGGGTGTAATCCTGTCGTGCTCGCCGTATACGGCCAGGGTCGGAACTCCTTCGATCAAACCCGGCGGGATCACCTCTGCACCAGGGTTCAACATCAGGTCATTATGATATTGGACGTACCTGATGTAATCCTCGCGCGGGAGCCGGGAAAGCTTGTGGCGTAGCGCGAGGGCGATCATGGCCGCAGAACGGCGCCCCCGTGTGCTGTTCGAGAGTGTCAGAGTTTCCGCAATAATTCCCGCGAATTCCTTTCGCCTCGCACGGTCGCCACTAAGCGATGGCTTGAGGGTGATAAACCGATCGATGTGCCGGATCAGCTCTTCGGTCTCCCGGCTGAGGTTCTGGGAGGGGGCCCCGACCAGAACCAGCCGAGAGATCCGGTCACCGTACTGATGCGCCAAGCGGTACCCCAGAGGCCCGCAAGCGGAGGCTGCAAGCACATCACACCGTTGGATACCGAGCGAGTCCAGGATATTCACTGTCGCTCCGAGCAGGAACTCCCAGGTAAGTCGAGGAACCGCTGATGTGGCGGTGGTCACGCCGGGGAGTTCCACGAAGACAAGACGCCTGATGTCAGCGAACTCCGCTTCCAGGCGGGGCCATGAGTGCAGGGGATACATGATTCCCGGCAGGACCAGGAGGGTGTTAAGGCGGCTCTCTGTCGCGGGCGTGACCACTCGACACAGATAGTCACTTCCCTTCCAGTCAAGCGTATGAGTGACGGAGGACGCACCGCCGAATTTCATGGACATCTTCTACTCTCACAATTCCACGTGATCGGAATTCCCGCACCAACTCGATTCGCCAATACTGCTTTCAGCGTGCCCCAATTCGTCCGGCGCACTGTCGATTCTTGCTGCGCCCGCCATGTGGAGCTGGGCGCCCACGCCTGCCAACACGGACAGAACAGTGCCTGACATGAATTTTCCCTGCATTAGATATGACAATCCGCCGATGCGCAGGATGAGTTCCACTCGTGCCACGCGACAGCCCCGCACCATACAACCGCTGCCCTAGTGCCCACGACCACCCCGATCGGAGACACCAGCCGTCCGGCCCGAAGGGCCAACTGATTGATTCAGGCGGTGGGCGCCCCTGTCTTTTGTTCCGCTGGGACCGCTTCACGGCACCAATCACCGCCGCTAATCGTGCGGAACCGCCGAAATTGATGGCATCGCTTCCGAACCAGCCGTACCGGTAGGGACCTATGACCTGCTTCACCCGTACGAGCGAGGTCACTAAGCTCAGCAGTACGTCCGGGCCTTCTTGATGGCGGGTTCGGCCCTTTGGATGTCGGAGGTCACGTTGAGCAGATGCTGCGCCTCCCTCAGGGCGTCGGCGAGCGGCTGGAACTTGGCGTCCGCCAGGGCGGCCGCCCTGGCCAGTTCCTCGGCGCCGACGAGGCGGGCCATCGCGATGTCGAATGCCTGCCCGCCGTCGGTACCGGGCATCCGTTCCGGCAGCCGACTCACGGCCGCACAGGCCAACTCGGCGCCGGTGCCCTGGATCTTGCCGGACGCCGCCCCCGACTGACAGGCCGTCAGAGCCAGCAACAGACCGACCGCGGCCACAGCGGTTGTTCGGACGCCTCATCAGTTCCCCCGCTCGAAGACTTCCGGCCATCCTCGGGGGCTTCGCCCAGGTGCCGATCGAGTCCACCAGATCGAAACGGGCCTTGGCTCGCACTCCAGAGTCGAGTTCGCGTAGTCGGCGGATGACGGAGACGAGGCCGAGGACCTGCAAGAAGGCCAAGCCGAGAAAGATCCACTTGAACCAGTCGGGTATATCCACGGCGCGCACTGGTATCGCTAGCCCGGAACCCTAAGGGACCGGCCTTGTGTCTGCTGCGCGGGAGGGTGTCTAGTCCCACCGCGGCGACGTCGAGGCCAGCCCCAACGAGGCCCGCCCCATGCCAGTCACACCAGCAGCGGATTTCGACAGGCACCGAGCAGCCGTCAACCGAGCACCCTGTGACTGTCCGTGACCACGGATGTTATCCAGGCATGACGATCAAAAAGATGACCGCAGCCGTGCTGCTCACCACCGCGACCGTGGGAGCAGGCATGGTCACGGCAGTACCTGCCAGCGCGGGAGGAGTCGGCGATTTCCTGTCCCCGGCCTTCGGGACCGACTGCGCCAACCTGAACACCGGCGCCCAAGCCGCGGGCCACACCACCCGAGGCAGCGGAGCCGCCGGCGGCAGCCTCCTCGGCCTGCCCATCGGCACCCCACTCAACCAATGCGGCGGAGCCGACATGCCGGTGCAGAAAACGCTGATCAACTGCGAGAACTCTCAGGCTGGTTCTTCTCTGGTCAATAAGTCTTCCGTGCTCGGCCCGTGCGCCCAAGTACCGGCAGATGGAGGCATCCTCGGGGGTTAAGGTTCCCAGGCCAGGAAAGCAGCGGGCCCAGGGCAGGCCTGACCAGGTAGGGGTGTAGTAGATATACCAAAGGCTGGGCCCCATTAGGGGCCCAGCTCCTTTGTTGTGCCCACATTGTCCGCTCGACCGGAGGCTTGGCATCAGTGGGGGCTTCGGCTTTCCCTGCTCCTGCGGAACGTGGGTGGTACATGTCGGGGCCCTCGGCCAGGAGGAACAAACGTTGCCACAGCAGCAGCGCGACGCGCCAAGGGGACAGACACATCCGATCAACCCATCAACACGTCCCAGTGCCGACAACTCGCTGCGCCTCACACGCGAGAAGCATGTGAAAGATGTGCCCCGGCCTCCGCCCTCCTACTGTCGCCGCGGCCGGCCCGCTCCTCGCGGCCAGGGGGTACCGCCTACGCGGCGTCGATCGCCGCTCGTCGCCGGACAGCCAAGACCGGCGGCCCCGAATCGGACGGCGCCGACACCGACCGGCGCGCGACCCTCAGGCCCGGCTGCGGCCACTGGTACAACCGCGACAGAACCGACGTCGAGCCGTCGGCATCGATCGCCACCTGATAGACGACCCGCCCGTCCGCGTGGTCCTGGCGCGACTTGACCGGCGCGAACCGCCACGCCCCGCACGACCACACGGCCAGGGCCGGGCGGTCACCGGCCGGCCACGTCCACACCCGAGGCGCCGGCCCGTCCTGCGGCCCCCACGGCCGCAAGGCGACCGGCTCCACCGGCTCGTCCGCGCTCATCAGCCGGCGGCGGACCGCAGGACCTTACAGCCCTGGCACAGGGGCGAGGCGACGTGGCCGTACCTGCAACAGGGCTGGCGACACCGTGCGCACGGGCCGATCTGGGCGGGTGCGCAGGTCAGTACGGGCTGTCTCACGGCGGCCCTCCGCCCTTTCAGCTTGGTCCGCTGGAGGGGCGGTCGTGGAAGTCCGAGACACTCCCCGGTCCGTTCCCGAGGAGTACGGGCTGACCGCTGTCGGGGACAGTGCGGCGGACCCGGGACGCTGCGGGTTGAACGGGAGCGCCTCACCGTCCGGATACTCGGTCGGAAGCGTGGGGCCAGTGCCGTAGGGTGGTGTTCACGACGCGGGGTGGAGCAGCTCGGTAGCTCGCTGGGCTCATAACCCAGAGGTCGCAGGTTCAAATCCTGTCCCCGCTACCAACGCAACAGCCCCCTCGACCACCAGGTCGAGGGGGCTGTTCGCATTCAACGCCCGCGTGTGCCGTGGAGACGGCCGGGTGCATGCGAATCGGGCGGTTCTACTCGCCGGGCCGCTGCTTCACGATCTTGATGTCCGTGGCGCCCTCCGCCTCGAGATCTGCCTTTCGGTGTTCGGCGCTGGGCTGGTCGTAGCTCACCGCGGACACCATGGCCTTGCCGTCGCTCGCGCGTACCCACTTCACCCGGTAGTTGACCATCGCTACGCCTCGTCCGCTCCGCACTCGTCGGCTCAGATCAGCAGGCCGTGTCTTTGCATCCAGTACGGATGTCCGCCCGCCCCAGATCGACCGGATTTCATCCAACAACTCCGGGTAGTGCTCTCCGTACGTGTTCAGCGCATGCCACACCGCATCCAGAGCTGCTTTGAGCGGGTCGGGTTCGGCAGCAGCGAGTACGGCGGGGAGAGCGAAATGCGGCTGTGAGATGGGCCCACGGACCTGCGGTGTGCCGGCAGGGAACACGAGCTCGGTGAACACCATCGGTGCCTGGCTGTCCGGTAGCCGGTCAAGCTCGTAGCTCGTCTCCCCGTCGCTCTCTTCTGCGGTCTTGACCCACATCAACCCTGCCGGCGCCGGGGGAAAGTACCGCCCCCGCTGGGGCGGTACTGCGCCGAGAACATCCGGGCCCGGTTCGAGAGGGGTGGACTCCAGAGCCTCCCGCATCCGGGCCGCGTCGTCGAAAGGGGGCGGTAGCGGATGCCCCTGCGGCAACGCGGCGAGCGCCCCAGCGACCCACGGCACATCGGTCAGGCCCGCCACCTCGCAGGCCCGCTGAGCGGCGAGCACCGCCACGGCACGCTGGACGTCTGGATCCGCGGCGCCGAGGTCGTGGACCAGGTCACTGTCGAAGTCGAGCAGCCCCAGGACGTTGCTCTCGCGGACACGGCGCAGCGACTCACTCGGCAGTCTTCCGCCCCACCGCCACCTCTCGTAGTGCAGCTGCGGATCCTCCGTGACCTCTACCTCATCTGAGACCAGCTTGTGCACAACGCCCCCGTTCGGGACGGCCTCTGAAATCCCTATCGGACCTGCCGTCACGTCTCCCGCATCATGCCGCAGGCCACTGACACGCCCGGGACACGGGCCGGGGTGACGCGGCCGAGCGGTTGTTCACGTCCGGCCACCGTGGCTCTTGCGTACGGTAACCGCCGCCCATCTCCTGGCGCCGACTGGCTACGACGCCGTTCAGGTCGGCTCGCCTTGACAAGTACCGGCCCCCCAGAACTTTCAGAGAGCCCACCGGACAGCACACCGACTCAGAGACAGACCGACCAAAAACCCACGAACCTGAACCGCACCCTCACACCGTCCAACGACCAGACCCGCAACCGCCCAGACCCAAAGCCCGACGAACCGAACCACCCGGGCAACCGCCCAGGCACAGACCGAAGAACCGAAGACCAACCCCAACAACCAAACCCAAACCCACATACAAGAAAGTCCGGCCAGTCACCGGCCGCGATACCAGGTCTGACCAGGGACGACACCAAGGGGGCGTTCTACCGGCTTCCCCCCAAGTCTCCCCCCATGGTTCCCCCCTTGTCTCCCCCGATGTCTCCCCCCTTGCTTCCCCCCACGTGTACCGGGGCGTCAGCCGGCGCCGACGACCTGGAGTTCACCGATCGCCAGGCTGGTGGAGCTCGTCCGGGTGACGGTCAGGGTGCCGCTCTGGCCGGCGCCTTCCCACTGGATGTCCCAGGTATTGGTGGCGGTGACCGGGTAGCGGCCGCCGGGCGCCGTCGCGCTGGTGCGGGTGTAGGTGTGGCCGCACGTCGGGGACGACTGCTTGCCGAACGCCGGCTGATACGGCGTCCCCGGGCCGGCGCAGGGGACGGTGGTGCCGTCGCCCATCGACCACGCGATGGTGCGGACCCGGGCCGTGGCGGTGACCGTGACCGACCCGGCCGACGCGGAGGCCGACGTCGGACCGGTGCGGGACGGGCCCGGGCTTGGACCACATCCACACCGGCATCCCGACCAGGCCCGTGCCGTCCGGGCGGGGCACGATCCCGATGTCCGGGCCCTCCAGGAGCAGCTTCTCGACGGCTTGTTGTGCGAGGGCCTGGACGTCGACGCCGCCACCGGCCGGGCCGGTGGCGGACCAGCGCAGGCCCCCGCGGATCTCGTCACCGGCGCTGTTGGGGCAGGTCACCAGGTAGAGCGATCCGCCCGGATCCCCGGGCTTCCAACCAGGCGGGGCGCCGGTGTCGAAGCCGGGCGGGAGTCCGCCGGCCGGGCCAGTGGTCTCCTTCCAGTAGCAGGAGTCCGCCGGGCTGAAGACGCCCATCTCGGGGGTGGAGCAGGGCACGGGTGTGCCGTCGATCGCGCAGGAGGGCTTGCCCGGCCCGTCGCCGCCGGGCTTGCCCGGCCCCTGCCCAGGCTTGCCCGGCAGGGGCTTGCCCGGGTCCTGGGCTGTGATGTCGCAGTCCAACTCCCGAGGGGGACAGATGACCCCCCCGCCGTCCGCGAGAGCCGGCACGGCGGCGTGCGCGAGGAGCAGCCCGGCCGCCAGGGCGAGGGCGAGGGTGGTCGGGCGGGGGCGGGTCAGCACGTGCGGTCTCGCTCGATCGTGGACGTGTAGACCTGCCAGGGGCCCGTCTTGGTGCGTTGGGCGGTGGAGGTCACCACGTGGCGGCGCGGCCCGGAGGGGGCCGTCACGGGCTTTCCGGAGGTCTTGTCGACCTTGTCGTAGGCGGTGGAGTCCACGCAGTCCGTGATCGCCGCCCGCCAGGTGTCCTTACTCGTGTCAAGGGAGTCGACCTTCGAGGAGTGGACGGGTGCGCCCTTCATCACGGTGCCGCGCTGCTGGTACCAGAACAGGGTCGCCTTGATGTCGGCCAACGCCTTGTCCGTCGCGTGCTTCTCCAGCTCCGGATCCAACACCGCGTTCGCGTACGACCACGTCTCCGCCGCCGCCATCGCCCCGTACGCCGTCAGGACCGCCGTCTTCTCCGCCGCCTGAGGATCCGCCGCCGGTACCGCCGACGACGTCGCCACCGACGCCACCGCGGCCGGCTTCCCGTCCGACGACGCCCCGCCACAACCCGCCATCAGACAGAGCCCTCCCCAAGCCCCGCAACCCGTAACCCCCGTGCCCGTGCCCGCACCGCGCCTCCCACGTCCGTGATCATCACGTCACGCCAGCGCCACAAGCCCCCACAATCCCCCGACTTCCAGCCACACCCCGACCAGCCGACCGCCAACCCCGAACCCAGACCCATCCCCACAACCAAGTCCGGCCAGTCACCGACCCGAAACCCAGCTCTGACCAGGGAGAACGAGCACAAGCCCAGAAGTAGTCTCCCCCCATCTATCCCCCGAACTGTTCCGAGCCCAGAGCCAACCGCCCCAGCACACGACCCGAAGAACCGAACACCCCACGCCAGACCCATCCCCCCACATAAGAAAGTCTGGCTAGTCACCGGCCGCGATACCCGGCCTGACCAGGGACGACGCCGAGGGAGCGCCGGACCGGCCTCCCCCCATGTTTGACCCCATGTTTGACCCGATGTTTGACCCCATGTTTGACCCGATGTTCGACCCCATGTGTACCGCCGGCGGAGGCCCGCTACCGGCCCGGACCGGGACGGCGAGACTGGACAGATGAACGAACGCCGCCAACTCGGCTCAGGCCCCCGCCCCGCCACACCCCCGCCCTCCGTCGGAGTCGGCGAGCACCCGGAGCAGCCGTACGGCCGGCGCGCCCTCGGACCCGGCGCCACGACCGACCGGTGAGTCACCGTTTCAGTCACCGGTGACTGAAACGGTGAGTTCAGCAACCGGTGACCAGGCCGGTGAGTTCGCCCGCAGCGCCGGTGACTGGACCGGTGACTGGACCGGTGACTGGACCGGTGACTGGACCGGTGACTGGACCGGTGACTGGACCGGTGACTGGACCGGTGACTGGGCAAGCCAGGCTTGCCCAGCACCTGTTACCGAACCGGCTACCGGCGCGCCTGTCACCAGGTCTGACCAGGCAAAAGACCCCACAGGGGGCACTTGCGCGCCTAGGTAACCGGGTTGCACCGCAGGGTGCACGGACAGGGGGATACGGCGGGGAACCCACAGGTGCAACGAAGGTGTGGTCATTGGCGGGCCGGGCGCCACAGGAGTTGCATTGCCGACCCTGGATCTGCTCCCAGGACAGAGCGGCCACATTCGGCACGGGCACGTCCCGACAACGGGGAGGATCAGGAGCAGGAGCAGGACAGCACCGACGCCACCGCAGAGTCGGCTGCCCTGCTCCACTGCTCCAGTCCACGCGACGCCGCCACCATCGCGGCGTTTCTGCGGACCCGGGTCTACCGGCCGGAGTCGCTGGTGTGGCTGGAGGGTTACCAGGCACTGCTGCGCTGGCGAGCCGAGAACGAGATCACCAGCGTCTACGCCGTGCCCTACGACGTCGAGGTCGGGGTCGGGGTCACGAAGGACTTCCCCCTCGGGCGGTGGGTGCACCAGCAACGGAAGGCGCTGCGGGCGGGTGAGTTGGAGGAGCGGCGCAAGACGCTGCTGGACGCACCGGAGGCCGGGATGGTCTGTGAGCCGGGCGAGGAGGCGTGGGAGAGACCAAGCTCTCCGCGCTCCGGTCCTACCGGCGGGCCACGGGGCGGCACAGCTGACCGCGATCGACAAAGACTGGGACTGCCCCTGGCCCCTGGACTGGCAGCGCCACTACCGCGTGCTCGCCGACCTGGTCGACGCCGACAGCGTCCTGCCCCACATCGCGCCGGGCGTCGTCTTCGACGGCGACGACGTCGGCAAGTGGCTCCAGCAGCAGAGGCAGCCGGGCATCTGGGCGCGGCTGTTGCCCGAGCAGCAGGAGCGGCTGACCACGCTGGGCGTACAACCCGACCAGAAGCTGTCTCTCACCCCCGCGGCCGGTCGTACTGCGAAGGCGCCGAGCAAAGCGCAGCAGGCGTTCCAGCGCGGCCTGGCGGCCCTCACGCAGTGGGCCGAGCGGGAAGGAGCCCACCGGCCGGTGCCCCGCGCGCACGGCGAGGAGATCTCGGTCGAAGGCGAGGCGGAGCCGGTTACCGTGAAGCTCGGCGTATGGGTCTCCAACACCAAGAGCCGGCGCGACAAGCTCACCGCCGACCAACTCGCCCGCCCTCGCGAAACTCGGCGTGGACTGGGTGTAGGCGAGAGGGTGGGCTCCGGATGCGGAGCCCGCCCCTTCACTTTTTCTTCGGGCGCCGTACGACGCGCCGGGGGGTAGCCAGCCGAACGATCTTGGTGTCGCTGGCCAGCTTGTCCGGGGTCCCGGTGAAGGCGCGCACCGCCTCGAACAGTTCCCGGTCCGAGCGAGCGGTCAGCTTGGGCTCGATGATGTCGAGCAGTTCCTTCCACCGTGCCCGAGGCTTGGCGGACCAGAGCTTCGCGGAGATCGGCGCCTCGGTGAAGCTGCGCAGCACGCGGCCGGCCTGGCTGCTCGTAAGCTTCCCAAACAGCTTGTCGTAGCTGGGTGCAGCTGCGTTGGACACGCCCCAGTCGTTTCCGAGGAAGACCTCGACCAGCGTGAGGACGTACTTGCCTTCCACCGCTTCCGGCACGTTGCCGTACTGCCCAACGAGCACGGCAAGGGATCGAGCGGGTGCCGGTTCCGTGTGGAAGTTGTTGTAGCCGTGGTGAGCAGCCAGCAGGTCGTCCAGTACCCCGTCGATTTCTGCAGCCCGCTCGTTCTCCGGCAGGTAGGCCCCGCCGTCGACGAGGTTGAGGAGCTCCTTGGCCGCCCGAGCCTGCGTCATGTCGGCACTGGCGCTGAATCGGCCGTACTGGACGCCGAAGCGCTGCCGCGCCTCTTCGCTGATCTCCGGCCACAGCTCCGGCCACAACATGAGGACGTTGTTGGCGACGACCGGTGTGCGGCTGGTGTTGGTGTAGAGGCCGAACAGGCCGGCGCCGAGCGCGTCGGCACGGTCTGCGGGAAGGTCTTCGAAGAACGCCGTGGTGTTCTTGACCTCGCTCGGGTCGAGCTGGTCCTTCTTGATGTTGGCCAGCAGCTTGCCCGTCTCGGCCGTGATGGTGTCGTACGGCAGGGTGATCACCTGCCGTACGCACGTCTCCAGCCAGGCAGCGAGCTGCATGCCGGTGAGTTCCACCTGGTTGGGGTGGGCGGCACTGGCGTAGTTCCGCATGTAGCGGATGTGGTCAACCTGAGCGTGGCCGGTGGCGGAGAGCAGTCCGATCTCGCGGGCGGCACGCAGCAGGTCGATGTCGTCGACCTTGACCAGGTCGTCCTCCGTCGACAGGTGCTTCCGTCGGTCATGTGACGGGACGGCGATGTCGAAGAAGTAGGCCAGGTCGTATCCGGCTACGCGCCGACGAAGCTCGCCAACTGTCTCGTTCCACAGGTAGTTGAGCGCCGCGTCGAAGAGTCCGGCGGCCGCCGCAGTGATCATCTTGCTCACGTATACCGACCGCCCGCGGTCTTCCATGGGCAGTCGACGCAGAGCACCGCCGAAGCTCGCGAGTGCCTGCTCGCGTTCCGGCAGTTCCACCAGCACTCCGTCAGTCGGGAGCCCGGCCTCGGCAAGCTGATCGAGGAGCATCTCCTCGAAACGTTCAAGGTCGTCCGCAGCAGGCGGCTGCGCGTCTCGGCGCGCTATCTCATTCACCGCTCGAATGTATCCAGCGGGACGGGTCTACGGCGCTGTGTTTTTCGGTCCGCCCGCAGGGCCAGCAACTCAGATTCCTCCGCTCCGGCCGTAGACCTGAGGCATCCCTCACGGCACCGCCAGCCCCCGCATAGCACTGAAGCGGCCCTTCTCCCGCTGCGCCCCACAGACCGGCGAACTCGTCCAAGACACGGCGCTGCTGTTCCTCGCGGGCGGTCTGCTGCGCGAGCACGTTGCGGTCGATGTACGGGTCGACGGCAGCGAGGGCCGACGCTCCGCAGGCGTGTGTAGCTCCAACACCAAGACCCGGCGCGACAAACTCACCCAAGAGCAACTGGACGCGCTGCGGGAGCTGAGGGTGGACTCGGCGTAATCGCCGAGGATTCGGGTGCGTTAGCCGGCTTGGGCGTTAGCCTGCTTGGGGTTTGCGGCTTTGCACCAGGTGGGGGTCATCAAAGATGATCACTTCCCACCACTCCCGAACGACCGTGGGGTCATCGCCTTGCGGTTTCGCGACTCGCCGGATCTGGATGCCGGTGCCAGGGAGCTCGGATCCCTCCATGAAACGGGCTACGACGCTCGAGTCCTCGGTGAGGATGTACTTCGTCTCACGGGGGTTGGCGGTGTAGCCACCCGTCGAGTCGTCCGACACATCGCCTCCTTGCTGGGTCAGCGTGATCGTCTCAGCCTCTCTCGTTTGCACGCGAGCCCAGGCCAGAGCTTCGCCTTGCGTGGCGTATCGAGGGTCACGCTGAGGGGCGGATCTGCCTGGGGTGACCGGTCTTTGTGATTGTTCGGTTACGTACGGCGTATGACCTGTGGTAGATCTGTGGATCTTCGGATCGTCCGGCCGGAGCATGGCTGACTCAAGGGTCGGTAGCGGGGGTGGGCGTGGTCGATGTGTTGGCGGACTCGGTGGGTGATCCCGAGCGCTTCGTTCACCCGATTTTTCAGCTTCGCCCTGGCGAGGACAGCGGATCCGACACCCTTGGTTTGTATCGGTATCAGGCCGAGGTAGCAGCCCAGGCTTGTCTGGCCATGCTCACCCAGGACGTCATCGACTACGTCGTGTGCGAGTGGCATGAGGACTTCGTCATCGCCTTCACGAACGGCGAGGTGGAGCTGGTCTCGGTCAAGCACAGCAGCCGTACACGGTGGACCCTCGCGGACCTCTGCAAGGACGGCGGGATAGCCCACCTGTTTGACCGGTGGTCCGCCTGCGGGCGCGCCGGCAACGTGCGGCTTCGCCTCACAACGAACGCACCTCTCAGTCCCGCGAAAGACAACGCTTCGGCTCTTGCCCGTATGTGCGGCCCAGACCCGGAACTCACGACCGGCAGGGACGCCATGGCCAAGAGCCTGTCGCAGCACCTGCTGAAGGTTCGCTGGAAGCAGCCCTACGACAGCATCCCCGAGGTCCTGCCTGAACTGCGCAAGGTCAGCGACATCGCTGCCCCCCAGGATTTCATCGACCACGTGGCTGCCTTCATGACAGCGCTGGAGATCCAGTACAAGGATGTGCCGTCCCATCGGCACATCACGGACATCAACATCCGCCAGTTGCTTGAGCCGGCCATCGAAGACCTCCAGCTCGATCACGTCGACGTGAACGCCAGCTACAAACGAATCATCGAACGGGTGGAGCAGGCCAACCGAAGCGAGGGCGAGCGAGGGCAGCTGGCTGCCTACGTGGCCGATTCAAGCCGGGTGCGTTACGACACCCAGATTCTCCGCCGCGTCGCGAGCCGTACGCTCCACCGCCAGACAATCTTGGACGAATTCGTCTATCGGCAAGCAGCAGTGCCGACCTACGGCCGTGGCCAGTCGCCCATGATTGCCCCCGGGGGCTCGGCACTCCGCAAGAAGCTGGCTCGTGGACAGGTGCCGTCCGACGAGGCAGCTCACGCCGAGGAACTCCGCTCTGCTTGGTATGTGACATGGTCACAGCGCCGCTCCGGGCTGGCAGGAGACGCCATGGATCTGGAGAACCTGCGCCTGGAAGTCGTGGATGCCGTCTTCGACTGCCGGGCGCACGCGCAGAACGAGGCCCTTGACGGGGCGGCCTACGGGCAGCGGATGAACCAGCTCATCAGGCAACGTCTCACCCCTGAAACCGTAGACGCGTCCTTACCGTTCAAGATCAATAAGCTGCACCTTCGTGGCCTGGCATATCAGCTCTGCGACGAGTGCCACTTCTACTTCTCTGCTCCCTTCGACGTCTCCGCCGAGGAAGCGTCGTGACGAACGCCGTCGAGCGACTGGCCGCAGCCGCAGAGATCCGGCGTCAGGCCCAAGGTGATGAGCGCAGGGAAGCGCGCTACCACGAGGCCCGCATTCTCCTGCTGATCGCCCGGTTCACCACGGCAAAGAGATCCCTGGACGGCCTGACGAAGCTGGCCAAACTCGACTTCCTCCTGCGCTACCCAACGATGCTGGAGCGTCTACTCGTCGAGCAGGGAGAAGGCTGGCCCACTGGAGCGGAGCCCACGTCCTCCGAGCGGCTGGCCGTGGAGAGCCGGATGACCCGGTACAAGTACGGGCCGTGGGACCAGCGGTACTACAGCGTCCTCGGCTCCCTGGCCGGCCGTGGACTCATCACGTACAGCGGGTCGCATCGTGCGGAGTTCCGCGTGACCGGGGACGGAGCCGTGGCCGCGTCGATGCTGACACAGACCGACGAGTGGGCCGTCGTGGCCCAGCGGATCGCCCTGTTGAAGAGGCACTTCGACAAGTCGGGATCGGCACTGAAGACCCTCATCTACGATCGCCTGCCCGACGCGGTGGACAGGCCCTTGCGGACGGAAATCTGATGGCCACCCACCTGCGATTCCTCGCCCTGACGGTCACCACCGCCACCGCGGAGACGACGTATCGCTTCGATCAGCCGGCCACCGTCATCAGCGGCCCCAGCGGGGCGGGCAAGTCCAGCCTTCTCATGCTGCTCAAGCATGCGGTCGGAGGCACCGCCGTCCTGACGCCGGCGGTACGTGATCACGTGCATTCGGTGCTGGCGTCCGTCGTGGTCGGCGAGCAGCACATGATCCTGAAGCGGACGATCAGCGGCGACCGCTCCGACCGCGTCGACATCCTCGATCCCGAGACGATGGCGCTGCAGCACACTTTCGGCACCCGGGCGGAAGAGGGACAGCGAAGCCTGTCGGATGTTCTGCTGGATGCTCTGGGCTTCCCTCGCGAGAGGATTCCCACCACTCGCCTCGGCAAGGCCACGACCCTCAATCTGACTTTCGCCCATCTGTTTCGCTACGTCTATCTGGAAGCCCGCGACCTGGATCGCCAAGTGGTGGGCCACCTCGACAACCACTTCAAAAAGCAGCGCAAGGTGCTCTTCGAGCTCATGTTCGGCCTCATCACCTCAGCCGTAATGGAACTGGAGAGGCAGGTGAACCAGCTCACCACGGACCTGCGGAAGGCGGAAGCCGAGGAAGAGAACGTCGGCAGCTTCCTGCGGGCAACCGACCCCAGGACGGATGACGAACTGCGCACCGAGCTGGCCAGCCTGCGCGACATGCTGCACAACGCAGAGACCACCCTGCGCGCTCTGCGAACCGACGTCTCGGAGTCCAGCGCCGCGGACGTCATCCTGCGCGGCGACCTGCGAGCAGCCGTCCAGACGGCCACGGCTGCCACACAGGAGGTCCTAGCCGCCCGGGAACTGGTAGAAGCACGTGAGTCGGTTGTCGCTCAGGTCGAACTCGACCTGCAGCGCCTGGAACGCTCCGCTACCGCGATCGACCAGCTCGCCCCCTTCCACTTCGTGGTCTGCCCGCGCTGTGCGCAACGCCTCGATGCTCGGACCGTCGCGGAAGACCACTGCGGCGTTTGCCTCCAAGCCGACCCAGCCGAGGAGGACACGGACCCGGCCGCGGTCCAGGAGGCGCGCAACGCTCTGGACCAGCAGCTCCAGGATGCGCGTGAGTTGATGCGAGCGGACACGGAAGTCCTGCGCAGAGCCCGGGAGCGGTCCTCCGAAGCGGAAGTCCTCGCTACCAACCTGCGCCGACAGCTCGATGCCCAGACACGCGACGTTGTCGCCCCGCGGTTCGACGCCATCTCTGGCGCCAGTGCCCGCGTCGCCGCCCTCAACGCCGGGATCGACGCCGTCCTCCACCTACGCGACTCGTGGGCGCGCGTACGAGCCATCGCTCAGGGCGCCAAGGCCATCACCGCGCGCCGCAAAGCCGCCAACGCTGAGCTCAAGACACGCAAAGCGGAAAACGACGCCCGACGATCCCTTGTCACCGAGCTCAGCCGTCTCTTCAGCGCCACCCTCATGGAGCTGAACCTTCCCTGGGAGCAGTCGGCCTTGGTCGACCCGGCAACCTATCTGCCAGTGGTAGACAACACGCCCTTCGAAAGCCTCCAGGCATCCGGTGGGGCTCTCCAGGCCGGCGTCAACATCGCCTACCACCTCGCACTCCTAGAGTGCGGACTCACCCACCCCGACATCCTCGTCCCGTCGATCCTGCTCATCGACTCCCCCCGCAGAGCGCTCGGCAGCAACCGCGACGACCAGGAACGAGGCCGACGGATCTACGGCCGATTCAAAGCCCTGACCGACGCCTACGGCCCGCGGCTCCAGCTCATCATCGCCGACAACGACACCGCGCCCCTGCCGGACGACGCCTTCAGCACCATCGAACTCGACTACACCCATCCCATGGTCCCCGACGTCGCCCACCCCGGCCCCGAGCACACGACACGAACCGAGCACGGGTACGAGGCGTAGCCGTTCCTACGTTGATTCTGCGACGTCGGCTGAACCCGGCGAAGGGAGTGAGACTGCCGCGCGGATCCTGTGATCGACTCGCAAATCGTCAGCCAGGGAGGAGAAGTGGCGTGCGCAGTCGGGATGCTCGCGCAGTGCTCCTGCGACCGATCCGGCGGCATCCCCTGTCAGAGTGCGCAGCCAGGGCCTGATCTTGTCCTGCGGCATCCACTGGTTCCACATTGCGTCCCAGGTGAACGCGCCATTGCAGCTTTCCTCCAGCAGGTGCAGGTGAGCAGTCTTGGCTGCGTGGCGTGCGACGGTGAACAGCCACAGGATGACGGCGTCGACTTCACCGCGTTCCGTTGACCGGTGCGTGCCCAGGAGCTCGGGCATCGCCCGGACAATCTCGACTGCCCGTGGAGGGTCGGCCATCAACGCCGCTATGAGCGACTCGGGTTCGATAGTCAGGAGCACGTCGCAGTAGAGGGCAGCATCGTCAGGGTGGGCAGCGGCGAGGACCACCAGTTGCTCTGCCGAGTTCGCTGCTCCCGCGTGCAGGGCATCGCGCAGCATCTCGGCCTGTACTACGGGCGGCACGGGGGGCACGGGGGGCGTGTCGATCTCCTGGGCAACGAGGTCGAGGAACGCCCGCACCGTTGCCGGCCGTCTGCCAGGGTCCATGCGGGTCGCCTCACGGACGACCGCGCGCCATGGCCCGGAGTCCGGGGTGAGAGAGACGTTCTGCTGCGGGTTTCTGCCCGTGACCACCCAGCCGATCAGCTGCCCCAGACTGTAAATGTCAGCGGGTGGCCCAGCGGTGTGGGCGTTGCTGCTCAGCTCGGGAGCTGCGAATCCTTCCGAGCCCATGCCCACCCCAACCCTCGTGCGCTGTGGGTGCGTGGTCTGGCCTGGCGGGCGCCGGGCAATGCCCCAGTCGGCCAGAACCCATCGACCATCAAGCCGAAGTACATTGGACGGCTTGATGTCACGGTGCACCCACCCGTGGGCGGACCCAGGCGCTTGAATACCATGTGCAGCTGCCAGTGCCGAGCACAGATCCTGAACCAGGTCCCGGAGTGCGGCCGGATCATTGAGGTCGTCGAGGCAATCCGTTGCGACAGCCTGCGCTTTGGGCATGACGAACCACTTGCCGTCGGGCCCAAAGTCCCATACCGGCATCGCATTCGGATGGCCGCTCAGAAGGCGGCCCACCTCAATCTCACGAGTCATCCGGGCTCTCTTGTCGAGGTGCGGGTGCTGGCCGCGTAGCTTCTTGAGGACGACGGGTATGCCGGTCGGCTTGTGGGTCGCGTAGAAGACGTCAGCCATGCCGTCCTCTTGGCGGTGGAAGGGGAACTTTTCGCAGTCGTAGTCCTTGCGCAGACCGCGCGCCTCGTAGGGGGCTGTGCCGCTCCGCATTTGACTGATCTGCACTGTGTCGACTCCTCGATGCTGTGAGGAGCCGGTCAACAGCATGGGGTCAGGTAGTTGCAGGCGCTGTCGGATGTCGGCAATGGCGCTGGGCCCGATGCGCTTCCCCAGCATCCCCGCAGGAAGGTCCTGCACTTTCGATGGGTCAGTCCACCGAGGATCCAGGCGACCTTGCATCGCCTGCCTGACACGGTGCACGAGCTCGGCATAGAGACCGTCGATTTCCGCACCGGTCAAAGATGATCCCAACTCATGAAGGAACGCGACGTTACGTGACTCGATGTCTTCGCTTCTGGGCAGTTCCTGGATACGGATCAATCCCAGGAAGACAGACACCTCCTCGACGTCACCTTTCAGATGGGCTGTCACCCGCTCCATGCAGTGCTCATTGCCCGCCCCTTCTCCGCGCGCAAGAGCAGTAACGAGAGCATCGGCAGGATCAAGAAGTCCCTCAAAGGCAGCCGTTAGCCTGTAGGAGAGCCCCTGGTCTTTCAACGTCCCATACGTACGCCACAGGCTTTGCAGCGCCCTCTTTGCGAGCACGTCTCTGAATGCCCAGGGCGTGGTCGCTTTCCGCATCTTGATCTGTTGGAACTCCCAGAACAGACCGCCTTTGGCCTGCTCCTCCCCGCGGGCGATGACGGCATCCTCAATGTGCTCGCATGTCACATGCCGTACTGCTTCATCAGCGAGCATCTCCAGGACGGCTTGTGCAACCACATGAGTCTGGTACTCGTAGCCCCGCAGTGTGGCCGAACCCAAATCGTTCGGAGTAACAGTCTCAATCGGCTCAGCCATGTACCCCCCAGTCCACTCTGCCCAAGCACGCAGCGTAAGCGGTACAGAACCTGCCAGTCGATCACTTCGACGGAACTGGGGAGCGGCCATCCCAGCGAGCCTTTGGCGGTCAGCTGCGAGACAGCGGCCTTCGGCACCGTGTACGGCTGGGCATCCCTGAGCACCAGCTGGTACATCACCGAGCCAGCCGGTCAGCTGCTGCCGGAGGGTGTCCTTCTCCGCGGCGACGTACAGGGCGTGCTCCTGGCCCGCTGTGCGGTCGAGGCGGAACCAGTCGGGCATCTCCCGAACGAAGGCGTCCGCGTCCGGCCAGGCCGGCGGGACATGGACTTCGCGGATGGTGTCGATCAGGTCGGGGAAGCAGCCTTCCCGCCGGGCCTGGGCCAGCCGCGAGGACAGCGGCCGGTACATCGGCGGCGTGTGCGGCAGCACGCCCTCGGCCGCGAGCCGGTACATCACCTGTCGCAGCGTGACCTCGAGCGGCGCGTACCTGTCCACGATCTCCCGAGCGCGGTCCATGACGACGGGCCACCGGATCCGTTCACGAGCCATACCGGTACATGTACCCTTCCGCGCGGCCGCCGGCCCCCTGGAGACCGATAGACCTCTCCCCTCGGCTATCGCGAGGTAAGAGGTGTCGTTTTCCGAAGGAGGCTTGCCCATGGGCTCTGACTTGCACAGATGGAAGATCACCGGATTCGGTGGGTCCCACCTCCGGTCACACCTGCGGTCCCCCGCCTAGTGCACCCCTGCAGCCACCTGTGCACGCAACCTCCGGTGCAACCCCGATGCGGCCCGTGCGGTCTACGGGCTGGCCGGACTGGGCAAGCCCCCGGCACCATCCGATGGAGGTCGGCCGTGCGGCGCTCTTGGCTGGTCGGTCTCTTGCGCCTGGGCGTCGGACTGCCCGACCGTTTGGGAATCTGTTGTGCAGCTCGGGGGGAGTACGGGTTTGGGGAACAACCGGGTGCGGCTCAGCGGTGGTGCGGCGTGGCAGACGGATTTCCGTCGCCGGACCACGGGCCGGGCTCCCAGGACCGCGATGGAGATCGCTACGGTCCGCCGCACGCTGAACCACACGCTGACCGAGCTGGGGCGGGCCATCGACCGGTACGCGGTCGCGGTCGCCGCCGACCTGTACGCCCTCGCCTGGCAGCAGGCGGCCGGAGCGCCCCCCAGCGAGACCCGCGAGCAGCGGGCACAGTTGAAGGACCTCAAGGAAGTCCTGGGCTCCCGCCGGTGGCAGGACGAGGAGCGCCGCCAAGCAGCCGCAGCTCCCCTGAAGTCCGTTCCGTCACAGCCCAAGCCGGCAGTCGCGGCCGCGCCCCGGGTGCGGCCGCGCGCCGCCCGGGCCGGCGAATCCGTCGCCCGGTCGCCACGCCGAAATCCCTCGTTGCCTGCGGCGCCCCGGCGTTCCCCCGTACCACCCCGGCCGCCCGTCCCGGTATCGGCGCCGCCACCGATTCCGGCCGCAGACCGGTCGCCGGTCGTGAGAGTCCGGCCGCCGCGCAGGGAAGAGCCGGCGCTCTTGGAGACCGGTCAGCTGTGGGAGATTGCGACCGAGTTGCGGCCGCTGCTGGAGCAGACCGCGCGGGCCGGCTCCACCATCACCTGGCCCCAGATCCACAAGCGCCTGCCGAGCCTGCCCCGTCTACATGCCGACGACCGGTGCGTGCTCCTGTGGCTGGTCGACGAAGACGGCCGGAAGGGAGAACCGCTCCTGCCCGCGCTCGTCACGGTGGGAGACCGCCAGATGCACCCCCGGTTCCCGGCTGTCGCCGAACAGCTCGGCTGGATGGCCCCGGCCGGCGCCCGTCCGCACACCGCATGGAGCTACGAGGTCCTCAAGGCCCACCAGCACTGGCGCCACCGACGCTGACCTGGTCGGGCCCCGGGCGCTGGGCAAGCCCTCTGAGGGGCGGGCTTGCCCAGGGTCCCCTGGGGCTTGCCCGGACTTCAGGTGGGCCAGGGCCGGGGCGCGGCCGGCCACTCGTGGCTAGCTCTCGGAGGGCTTGGCGGAGGGCGGCAGGGCCATGTCGAGGAGCGCGTCGATGGTCTCCTCGCCCAGCTTGCTGTCGAGGTGGAGGGATCGGCGGATCATCTTTCCGACGGTTTCCGGGTCCACGTTCAGCCGTGTGTGTGCGTCCAGGCAGATCTCGCTCAGGAGGTTGGCGGTGTGGTCCGGCTTGCGTTGGACGTACCAGTCGAAGATCTGGACCACGTCGCGGCGGAGGGTGCCGAGCCAGATTCCGCTCCTCCCCTTCTGGACGCCTCGGGCCAGATGGGAGATCACGGCCTCGATCAGTGTCGTGCGCAGCGCCGACATGGGGACGAGGCTTTCGGTTCCGACCGTGAGGGAGACGGCGGGCCACCAGGCGAGGGTCTTGGCCGCTTCCTCGGTCTGCTTCCCGTCCACGTGGATGACTTTGGTGAGGCGGTTGTGGTCGGCGACGAGTCCCTGGGGCTGCGGGGTGCCGAATGAGGTGGGGGCGGAGAGGAGTACGCCGGGGCCCTGGGCGCGGTGATGCTGTTCCGCCCAGTCCCGGGCCACGGGCTGCGACCACAGAGGTCCGCCTGCGCCGTGGGCCTGCGGTTCGGGCAGCTTGTGGTTCCCGTATTGCGGGTCCGGGAGGTCGTCCTCGGGGATGTTCGCGATCTTCGCCAGCCCGGCGCGGCCCACCAGGCTGTCCGGCTCCAGTTCGGAGGCCTGCAGGTCGACGACGCACTCGTCCAGCGGCCGGGCGTCCGGCAGGTGCCGGCGGCGCTCGGCCCACAGCGCCAGATGGTCACGCCAGTTGGGCAGGGCTGTCTTGTGCGCGGTGAACCCGGCGATGGTGGCGACCGTCGCCTTGCCCGGGTCGGCGGTGTGGACCAAGAGGTCCGCGGCCGTGACGGTGAGCGCGTCCTGGACGGGGCGGGCGTCGTAGCGTTCGTAGGCGCCGTCAAAGACCACGCCGGGCCGGTGCCAGGCGGTGCCGTCCCACCAGTAGCCGCCGTGCCGGTAGAGGAAGCCGGTGTGGCCGTACATCCACTCGTGGTGGAGGCTGCTCCAGCTGCTGTCGGTGACCAGCAGGACGGTGCGGCCGTGTTCGGGGTGGTAGTGGACGGCCCACGCGTACGCGCGGTTCTTCAGCTCGGTGGTGAAGGCCACCCATCCGTCTCCCGGTAACGGGTCGGTGCGGCCCCACAGTCCCTCGCCCTGGTCCCGGCCGGTGCGCTCGATCGCGTCCGGGTTGTCGAGCGGCAGCCGTTCGTCGTTGATGAACGGCAGGCCCGGCACGGGATGATCGGTACGAAGTCCGTTGGCCACCGGACGGAAGTCACCCAAGATCTTCTCTCCCTTGCGACTTGAGAACCCCACGCGACACGGGGGGTGAGTCCCCCCATCCCTGCGGCAGCACCGGCTCCGTTAAACCGCTGGGGGCCGGTCCGTCCGACCGGGGAGACCTGCCTCTGGTTCGCGCACATGCGGGTGAAGCCGAGGCCGCCGGCGAACCGCCGGGCTCCGTCGTGCTGTCGCAGGGGTCATGAAGTCAATCGACGAGAAGCACATCGCGGAGCCCGGCCTGGTCGTGCTCGACGATGCCGCTCTCCAAGGGAAGACCATGTCGTGTGCCAAGCATCGCACCCGGGCGTCCCCATGGGCGACGGTTGTCCGCGCACCTCCACGGTTCTGCGGGTGCTCGCCGTCGCGTACGAGCGCTCCTCGGCCGCCGTCAACGCCCCGTACGCCGTCAGGACCGCCATCTTCTCGGCCGACCGTGGATCCACCGCCGGCACCACCGACGACGACGCCACCGAAGGCACCACCGCACCCGGCCGCCATCAGACAGAGCCCCACCCCAAACCCCGCAACCCCTAACCCCCGCTCACGCCCCGCGCCTCCCACGTCCGTGATCATCACGACACGCCACCGCCACAAGCCCCCACGAACCCCCGACTTCCAGCCCCGCCCCACCAACCGACCCGGCAACACCGACCCCAGCCCCATCCCCACCATTAAGTCCGGCCAGTCACCGACCCGAAACCCAGGCCTGAACAGGGAAAACGAGCAGAAGCCCAGAAGTTGTCTTCCCCCCATCTCTCCCCCCAACTGTCCCCCCATCTATCCCCCGAACTCTCCCCCCAACTTTCCCCCCAACTGTTCCGAGCCCAGGGCCAACCGCCCCAGCACACGACCCGACCGAACACCCCACGCCGGACCCACCCCCCACACATAAGAAAGTCTGGCTGGTCATCGGCCGCGATACCCGGCCTGACCAGGGACGACGCCGAGGGAGCGCCGGACCCGCCTCCCCCCATGCTTGACCCGATGTTCGAACCCATGTCTCCCCCATGTGTACCG
Organism: Streptomyces sp. NBC_01426; assembly: GCF_036231985.1. Classification (GTDB taxonomy): domain Bacteria; phylum Actinomycetota; class Actinomycetes; order Streptomycetales; family Streptomycetaceae; genus Streptomyces. Next base: position 7,577,800 of record NZ_CP109500.1, on the reverse strand, counting down.
CCGGCGGGGGCCCGCCACCGGCCCGGAACGGGACGGGACGGGACGGCGAGACTGGACAGATGAACGAACGCCGCCAACTCGGCTCGGGCCCCCGCCCCGCCACACCGCTGGCACCACCGACCGCGGCACGCCGAGCCCGCCTCGCCACCGAGGCCACCCCGACACCCCCACCCACCGAGGCCGCCGCCAGCGAGCGCCCCGAGCAGCAGTCCGGCCGGCGCACCCTCGGACCCGGCACCACCACCGACCGGTGAGTCACCGTTTCAGTCACCGGTGACTGAAACGGTGACTTCAGCAACCGGTGACCAGGCCGGTGAGTCCACCCCCGCAGGACCGGTGACCAGGCCGGTGACTGGGCAAGCCAGGCTTGCCCAGCACCTGTTACCCAGGCAGTTACCCCTTCGGGCGGGAGGGATCCCTGTTGTCAAGTGAGGGGCACCGTAGGGTGACGGGCATGATTCGGACTGTCGTTCTGGACATCGGCGAGACCTTGACCCGAGACGATCGCTACTGGGCGGCCTGGGCCGACTGGCTCGGCAGCCCACGGCACACCCTGTCCGCCCTTGTCGGCGCCGTCGTCGTCGACGGCCGGGACAACGCGGACGCGCTCCGGTTGCTCCGCCCGGGCCTTGATGTCACGGCCGAGTATGCCGCTCGGGAGGCCGCCGGCCGCGGGGAGCAGCTCGACGAGAGCGACCTGTACGAGGATGTTCGCCCGGCGCTGGCCGCGGTGCGGGCTGCCGGGGTGCGGGTCGTCGTCGCGGGCAATCAGTCGCCGAAGGCAGGCCGGCTGTTGCGGTCGCTCGATCTACCTGCGGATGTGGTGGCGGTGTCGGGCGATTGGGGTGTGTCGAAGCCGGCGGCTGCGTTCTTCGAGCGGGTGTTGGAGGTGTCTGGCGCGCCGGCGACCGAGACGCTGTACGTCGGCGACCACCCGGCCAACGACATCCATCCGGCTCGCGCCGCGGGGCTGCGCACGGCGCACCTTCGCCGCGGCCCGTGGGGGCACTGGTGGGCGGAAGATTCGGAGGTACGCGCGGCTGCCGATTGGTCGATCGATTCGCTGCACGACCTCGTCGGTATCGTCAACGCGTAGTGTCAGAGGGCCATTTGCCCGGGCGGTACGGTTGTCGTATGGCCGACCACCCGGGGTACCGCATCGCGGCACGGCGCCAGTCCCGCCGCATGACGCAGCGGGATCTCGCTGTCGCCGCACACCTGTCCCTCGGCATGATTCGGCATATCGAGCAGGGCACCCGCGCGCCGGGCCCGTCCGCGTTGGAGTCGATCGCGGCCGTCCTCGGCGTGGACCCGGCCCGCCTCGACGCAGGCTTCGCGGGCACCGCGCACCGAGTGCATGCCATGCTGCCGTCGATCTCCGCTGTCATCGCGGGCTACGGCATCCGCCTCGCCCCGCCGGCCCGGCGCCGGGAAGAGCTGCGGCGCGAGGTCGGGACCGCGGTGGCGCAGCGGCTGGCCGCCCAGTACGGGCTCATTGCGGGGACCGCGCCCGCCCTGCTCCGCGACACGCTCGCGCTGCTGCACTACTCGGCTGGTGAGCAGCGCGAGGACGCTGCCCGGCTCGTGGTGGCAGCGGCCCGCTGCGCGGATGCGGTTGCCTACAAGTACGGGGCGCATGATCTGTCGGCGCGCCTGATCGACGTCATGCGTTGGGCCGCGGTGGAGGCGGATGACGCGGTTCTTTGGGCGTCGGTGGCGTACACGAGCGCGGAGACGTATCTTGCGGCGCATGCCTACCGGGTCGGGCTGGCGGCGCTGGAGCAGGCGTTGGAGGCGTCTGCGGCGCCGGTGACGTCCGCTGCGGCCGCGGCGCGCGGCGCTTTGTTCATGCGGACCGCGGTCATGGCCGCCCGGGCCGGTGCCGCCGAGGCGGCGTACGCGCATCTGGAGCGGGCCCGGGTGCTCGCGAGCGGCCTCGCCGAGGGCATCTACCTGGGGACCGCGTTCGGCCCGTCGAGTGTCCGGATCCACGAGGTGGCCGTCGCGGTCAGTCTCGGCCAGGACCACGTCGGCCGGGCCCTGGATGTCGCCCGCGCCTGGAAGCCGGGCAACGAGGTTCCGGCCGAGCGGCGGTCCGGGTTCTACGTGGAGGTGGGCCGCGCGCAGCTGTGGGCCGGCCGGCCAGACGCCGCGTTCGAGTCGCTGAAGGTGGCCAGGCGGCTGGCGCCGCAGCACGTCCGCGAGCACCCGTGGGCCCGCGAGGACGTCGAGAAGATCCGCCGGATCAAACGCGCCGACACCGAATCCCTGTCCTCGTTCGCCGAGTGGATCGGCGCCGTCTGAGTCAACCCCCGCCGGTACCACAAACAGTGGTACTTGCATCCCTTCCCGCCGGTCATCCTCTCTCTGTGCCCGCACCAAACGAGCAGATGGGACGGCCCGTGAGTATCCACCCTGTCGTATCCGCCGGCGATGTCCGCATCGCCCGTCTCCCCGGCCACGCCTGCCGGGACTGCGGAGCCGTCAACGCCGACCTGGCCCCGGCCGGGGAAGTGACCGTCCGAGGCTTCGCCCGGAGGTCGCCGGTCGTCAAGTGCGGCCCGGGCTGTGCCACGGCCGCCGGGGAACCGGCGTGACGGGGCGGTGCGACCGTGCGCCGCTCCCGGCGTCGGTGTCGTCGCTGACCCACGACCAGTACCTCGGCCGGGCCTGCGTGTCCTGCGGCCGCCAGCTCACCACCGGCGCCGTGCCGCGCGGCATCGTCCCGGGCCGGCTGGGTGTCCACTCCCTCGACACCGAGGTGTGGTCCTGCCCGGCCCCTGAGGCAATGCGATAACCGCTCCCTACTCGCGCCCACCCATCACGTGACCGGCCTGCGGGACGACGACGCCCGGCGGCGGCAGTCGCGAAACCATTGTGGAGGCATGTCCGTCAAGTTGATCGTTCACCCGCCCGACCGGCAGGGATGGCGCCGGGTCCGCTACGACGGCGTCGCCATCGGAGTCGCTCACCGCCCCGCCGACATCAGAATCTTCCTTGCCGCCGCCGGCACGGCAGGCCGGCGGATCTGCATCGACACCGAGCCCGCGCGGATCCAACTTAGCTTGCGCGGTCTGGCCCGCACCGGCCCCCGGGTCACCTTCCTGGTCGACGAGTTCGTTCTGCGGCGGCCCTACGGCGGTGCGAGCGTCATGGCCGGACAACCCACCCCACCTCCAACATCTCGTCGACTTACGGCCCGGGGTACTACGTCACCCTCGGAACGACCTCCCGCCGTCCGGCTGCGGCCCCACCTCCTGTCTGCCAGCCTCCCCAGGTCACGGCCGCAGCCCGCTCGAACATTCGGAGCTTCCAGGACAACGCACACCCAACCCGAGAGGAGCACGGCCGTGAACCTGGTCCAGGAAGGCCTCGCACTGGGCATTCCCGCCCCGGGCCCGGACGCCCACCAGCGGCCCAGCGCAGCACGCATCTACCGAATGTGGTTCGGCATGGAGGGCGCCGGTTCCGTCGACCAGGATCTCGCCCGCAAGATCCTCAACGCCTTCCCGCGAGGGCCCGCAGCCGCCAAGATCAACCGCAGCCATCATCTGCTGATCACAGAAGCCCTGGCCTCGCGCGGAATCTCGCAGTTCCTGGATCTCGGTTGCGGCTACGCCTTGCCCCGACCCGCAGGCGGAGGTGACCTCCGGTTTGGGCAGAACACCCACGACGTCGCGCAGCAGCACTGGCGCTCCGCCGCGGTGGTCTACGCGGACATCAACCACGACGTAGTCGCCTGCCAGCGCAGTCTCCTTGACTCGGCCCCGACGGCTTCTCGCCCCATCGCGGTAATCGCCGACGTCACGGACACGGCCCGTCTGCTGGCCCGGCTGGAAGCCGACGGACAGTTGACGCGGGAGCGGCCCGTTGCCGTCCTCCTTCACGATGTTCTCCCGTGGATCCCCGACGACGCCCGAGTGCAGGACGCTGTGGCCTACCTCCGGGCCTGGCTGCCTCCAGGCAGCGCCCTGTCGATCACCCACGCGACGCCCGACTTCAGCCCGACCTGGGTCAAGCGGGTCCAGGACGTGTACGACGAGGAGGGCATCGCGTTCCGGCCCCGGGGCCGGCAGTCGATCAGCGACCTCTTCGGCGACTGGGGCGACCTCTACGGCGGCCCGGTTCGCATGGTCCCGACCGCCCGGCACCAGACGCGCCACCAGTTCTCGGCCGTGCCCGACTACGTCTCGGCTGCGTACGCCGGCGTCGCAGTGAAGCACCCGACCTCGTAGACAGAGACCGCGTACTCCATGCTGCCCCTGACCACCTCAGACTGGGACCCGCTCGCAGACGTCGTCCACCGCTGCAACGACCACGAGAAGCGGGCCCGAACCGCGACGACCGACGGCTCGTCCCTGCTCCACCTGGCTGCCGACCTCCAGCCTGACATCCAACTCGTCGGCATGTGGGAAGAGAACCAGCTCGTCGGAGCACTCGCCCCGGTAGAAGGAGCCGACGCCTCAGGGTGGACCGAGGGCGAACGTGCAGAGCAGAGCTGGTTGGCGAGACTGGCCTTCACCGATCCCGATCTCAACCGACTCGGCCGGCTGGCCACGCTGTGGCTAGGTGACTGTGCCGCTCGGCAGAACACCCCCACCGCTGTGGATCCGCTGTGCCGTCCCAGACCAAGAGGTCGCCTGGTACCTGGAACGCCAGTGTGGGTGGGCTCTCGTGCGGGCGGCACGCGACAGGGCCGGCTACCGGAGCTTCCTGCGGCAGAGGGCCCCAGAACGGATCGAGCACTTCGACCTGCTCGTCACGACGGGGGCCGAACCTGCCATTGAATCAGTCCGGAGAAGGACGCTCCTCACGAGCACTCACGCGTGTCGGTAGGACTGACCACTTCGGGTGGGATTCCTGTTTCTGATGGCGCCCGATGAGGCGCCAACTCTACGCTCGAACAACACGGGGCCGGTCGCGTGACCGGCCAAGGACGAACTGGTGCAGGAGAGTACGTGCTCACCACGGGCAAGCTGGTACGGGACCGGATCCCTCAGATCATCCGCGCGGACGGAGCCGAGCCGGAGGTCTACGTGGCCGATCCGACGGAGTACCGAGAGCGGCTCCGCGCGAAGCTGGCCGAGGAGGTGGCGGAGTACATGGAGGCGGACGAGACCGACGCCCCCGAGGAGCTCGCGGACGTCCTCGAAGTCGCCTTCGCCCTCGCGGCGGACCTCGGCGTCGACCCTGCCCAGCTGGAGAAGATCCGGGCGTCCAAGGCCGAGCAGCGGGGCGGTTTCTCGGAGCGCATCGTCTGGACCGGCAACCGCTGACCTGCGGTGCCGCCACACCTTTACGGCTCGGGCTTGACCAGCACGATGTGGCTCACTCCGGGCAGGGGCAGCCCGGCCTCCCCCACCGCGGGGGTGAGGCCGGCGTGCCGGGCGAGCGCGGTGGTCTCGGCCGCGCTGATGCCGCGCTGGAAGGTCCCCTTCCCCTCGCTCGACCAGTAGCCGTCATGATGGGCCGTCCAGCTGCCGCCGGCAGCAGCCTTCGTGATCTCCTCGGGGGAGCGGGTGACGACCACGACGCGCCCGCCAGGGCGGACGAACTCGGCCGCGTCCTGCAGCGCGCGGATCCGCGCTCCCGGGTCGGGCAGCACGTTGAGGACGAACATCTGGGTCACGAGGTCGTATCCCTCCCGCTCGGGGCGGGGCCAGCCGAACCCCTCGTGCGGGTCGTACCCGTCGGCATCCAGCCCAGCGGCCCGGTAGTGGGCGACATCGGCACCGCGGCCGCACCCGTGATCGAGGACCGTACGGATGCCGAGCGGGCCCGTCAGGTGCCCGGTGACCGCACGGGCCGCCGGTGAGGCCGCCTGGCGGCTCATCGCGGTCTTGTGCGGCTGGTACGAGCGTGCGCCCGCGGTCGCCGGCTGCTTGCCCGTCAGGTCGCTGATCGCGAACAGGACGTCGTCCGGCTCCGCGACCTCAGGGGTGATCGGCAGGTTGAGCAGGATTGCGGAGTGGTCGGTGAATGCCTCAGGCCCCGTTCGGACTTCATGTCGGGCCGCGACCGGGACCTCGACGGCCAGGTGGTCGCTCAGCAGGGCGAGGTCACACCGGAAGCGGCTGAGTTTGCCGGTGAGGAGCCGCTCGAACGTGAACTCCGCTTCCTCGTCCGTGCCGGTGGTGTCGACGAGCCACGCGGCCTGGAGCAGGTGTTGCAGCGCCTTGCGCTCGGTGTCCGCGGTGAAGCCGCTGACCTCCCCGCCGTACAGGCCGTCCTGCGGCCGCGGCGCGAGGTTGAAGTCCCCGCAGACCAGCAGCGGACGCCCGCCCTCGGCGGCGGCCAGCGCCGCCAGGTCGCCGAGCTGGGTGGTGCGTGCCGCACTGGTGTAGGCATCGAGGTGAACCTGCAGGATGGTGAGCCAGCCCAGCTCCACCCGCTGCGCCCAACTGGTCGGCGCGGATACGGCCGGGGTGGCGACGTCCTCGCGGACCCAGGTGGCGAGGTGGCCGTCCCCGCCCGCGAAGACGTACCCGGGCAGAAGTGGCGGGCGCCGGTCGGCGGGCTTGTACGGCTCCTGCGCGACGATGACCGCGACATCGTGCCTGCGGAGCCAGGCGGCGAACCGTGCCCGTGCGCTGTCCGCGCCGAGCCGCTTGTTGAGGTTGATCGAGGCCAGCAGCATCAGGAGTGCCCTTCGGCGGACGGGATGGTCACACCGGGATCGGCCGGCCGGAGGCGGCTTCCTCGCGGAAGGCCTCCCACAGCACGTTCAAGGGGTGTGAGGTGTCGTAGGTGTCCCGCTCGCCCTTGCGGGCGAAGACGCCCGAGACGAGTTGGAGCATGGGGTCGAAGTCGTCGGCGAACTCGACCAGGCGGAACCCCTCGCCGCCGGGCAGCCGGCCCGCGACGGCGGCTTCGCCTATGGAGCGGGCGCAGAGCATGCAGCCGCGGGTCATCTCGGAGCGCAGCAGGGCCAGCCCGTAGTAGATGTCGTCGATCTCCGCGACGACCTGGAGGTGGGTGCGGAAGTCCGTTCCGTACCAGCGCTCGATGAAGTCGGCGATCACCCCGCGGGAGGGGATGACCAGCGGCAGGTTCCGCAGCCGCTCGACGCCGACCTGCCGGGCGGGCAGCTCGCGGACGGACAGGTTTGTCAGGAGAGCGAGGCCTTCGCGGTGCCACTCCAGGAAGTCGTACTCGGGGGCGAGCGGGGCGTCCCCGACCGGCGCGGCCAGGCCCCCGCACAAGAGGTCCACCTGGTTGGAGTCCAGGCGCTGGCGGAAGTCGCGGGTACGCACGTGGACGACCTTGAGCTCCACCTCCCGCGCCGTCAGCTCGGGTTCTACCCGTTCCCAGACACGGGCCAGAAAGGGCAGTGTGAACTCTGTGGTGCCCACGGTCAGGGTGGAGCCGAGCCGGCGGCGGGAGTTGGCGATGCCCTGAAGCCAGTCCGAGAACGTCGATCGGATGCGGTCGACAAGTTCCAGCCCGGTGGGGGTGAACAGCAGATCGCGGCCGCGGCCCTGCTTGACCACCACCAGCTCACCGGTCAGCGCCTGGAAGTTCCGGTTGAGGATGTCGAGCTGCTTTTGCACGCTCGACTGCTCCCGGCCCAGCAGCCGGGCCGCCGCGAGGGCGGTGCCCTCCTCGTGGACGACGACGAGCGTGCGCATCTGGTCCCACGTCAGGTCCAGCAAATCCGGGGAACAGGCGAGCAGATCGCCCCGGAACCCTTCGGGACCAGGCACTTTGAGCGGGCCGGACGGTAACGGCGGCATGTTCCTCCCCTCCCCTGGGCACTACCCCACCAGCTTGCACTGTCCGAGCGGCCAGGAGTAGTGGACTTCTCCGCATTTCACGCCAGGAAAACCTTGAAATGTTCGGGTGGACATGGAGACATGGCGAGCTATCCACGGGAACATTTCCTCAGTCGCCTTCGGATCTGGCGGCGGCCACCACACTGCCTGAATTCCGGGGGTGAGTCATGCTCTCAGCTGCGTCCATCAAGGACCACATCAACAGCGGCGCCGTGACGTGGGACGGGGAACTGCGCGGGGACAGCCTGCTCTTGAGGCTCGGCGGTCCGATCCAACCCATCGTCGTGCCGGACGCCGTCGTCGACCTGGCCGACCAGGCCAGTATCGACACGCTGTACGGCCCGCAGATCACCGACTGGACGACGTACGACCTGGCGCCGGGGCAAATGATTCTGGCGCCGGCCTCCGAGCCGGTCTCCCTGGGCCCGGACGTCATGGGGATGATCGGCGGTCTGAGCCATCTGGCCCGAGTCGGCCTGGCCATCCACGTCACCAGCCCGTTCGTCCTGCCGGGCTGGGCCGGCCATCTGACCCTGGAGCTCGTCAACCACAGCCCGGCCACCCTGCGCCTGCATCACGGCATGCCGCTGGCCCGCCTCGTACTCCAACTCCGCGGCGGCGGCACCGCCGCGACCGCCCACCCGTTCTACGGCCATCCCGCAGACCTGCGAAGCCGCTACGCCGACGAACTCGTCGACCCGAACACAAGGTGACTGACATGGACGACTGCCAGTTTTGCACCGAGTTCACCGCGCGCGAGCCCAAGACCCGCATCATCATCGAGACGATCGACCGCTGGGTCCTCTTGCCCACCGTCGGCTGCCTCACCCCCGGCTACTCCCTCTACATGCCGCTGGAGCACCTCGACGCCTCCGCCGACGTCCCGTCCGACGACCTCCCGAAGGTCGCCGCCGGCCTGGAGTCGATGCGCACCCTGATCCAGGCTCACTACGGGCCCACCATCGTCGCCGAGCACGGACCGCGGGACTGCGAGCTCGGCGCCTCCTGCTGCAGCCATGCTCACCTCCACCTCATCCCCGTACCGGACCCGGACGCCATCCTGGCCGCCTATGAGAAGGTCGGTGGCCCGGGCCGGCGCCTCTCCTCGCTCGTCGACCTGCCCGCGGCCGCCGAGACCTCGTACCTGTATCTGTCGCCCTACCCGGGCGAGCACCACTATTGGCCCGCCGACGGCCGGTTCGCACGCCAGTTCGTCCGCCGCGTCGTCGCCGACCAGCTTGGCATCGGCGAGCAGTACGACTGGCGCGACCACCCCTTCACCGAGGCCAAGCACCAGACCTACGACACGCTGACCGCTGCCATCCTGGCCACCGCAACCGCCTGACGACGAGGGGGAACATCATGGCGATTCCCTTACCTCGACCGCTGCACACTCAGAGCGCCGAGGAACTCGTGGCGGCCGCAAGAGACCAGCGGTGGCCGAAGTGGCAGACCATGGCACTGCTCCACTCGCTCGGCCTCCCCACCCTGAACGCGGCCCTGTTACGACCCGGCCAGAGCCCGGCCGACATCCGCACCGCCGCCCACGCACTCGCCACCACGCTCGGCACCGACAGGCTGATGATCCGCTCCGACGGCGGCGTCGAGAAGAAGGCCTACTACCGCGGGGGCAACACCTTCCCCATCGGCGAGATCGCGCACCGCGCGCAGCCCCTTCTGGCCGACGGGCGCGCGGTCATCCTGGCCGGCCCCACCAACCGCTTCACCAACAAACTCACCGTAATGATCCGCATGGACCGCCCGGGCCCCGGCATACGGGGGACCTTCACCCTCGAAGCGCTCGGCCCCGGCTATGACGTCGCCGACCTCACCCGCGGTGAACTCCCGCCCCAGGTCACCGCCCAGCTCGACGACGTCGACTGGGACCGTTACACCACCCCCCGCTGGAACGAGTGGCAGTTCCGCGGCGACCACTGCCCCGGCGGGGAGGAAGCACGCCGGCGCCGCCGCCTGGAGCGCCTCGCGGCCCAGACCCTGGCCGACGGCGGACAACTCGCCGGAGACCCTCAGCCCGAGCACGCCGAAACGTGGCTCCGCGAACACGGCTATCTGCAACTGTTCGGCCCCCAGGACCCGCGCCCGGCCCTGATGCGGCGCGCCGACAAACTCTTCGAGGACGCCTTCGTCCTCACCCGGGCCCAGCCGAACCGGAACTGGCGGTGCCTGGCCACCGCCTACTCCGTCTTCGCCGAGCCCCGCACCGTCTACTGGGACCTCGTCGACGGCGAACGAAAATACGCCGCGGCCACGCCGGCCGCCGCCCGGGCCAGGAAGGAGACAGCGTGACCAACCGACCGATCTACCTCGACCACCAGGCCACCACCCCACTCGACGCCCGCGTCCTGGAGGAGATGCTGCCGTACCTCACCACCGCGTACGGCAACCCCAACAGTGCCCACGCCTACGGCCGGGAAGCGGCCAAGGCCGTCGCCACCGCCCGCCGCCGCGTCGCCCACCTCATCGGCGCCAAGAACCCCGTCGAGGTCATCTTTACCTCCGGCGCCACCGAGGCCAACCACCTCGCCATCGTCGGCGGAGCCCTCGCCAAACGCCCCCGCGGCGGCCACGTCATCACCACCACGATCGAGCACAAGGCCGTCCTCGCCGCCGTCCAACGCCTCGTCGACCACCACGGCTACACCTCCACCCGCGTCGCCGTCGACGAGCACGGACGAGTCCATCCCGGGGACATCGCCGCCGCCCTCACCCCGAACACCGTCCTCGTCTCCGTGATGCACGCAAACAACGAGATCGGCACCCTCCAGCGGATCGCCGTCATCTCCCAACTGACCGCCCACCGCGGGATCCTCCTGCACACCGACGCCGCACAGAGCGCCGGATACGGCCTCCTCGACGCCGACGAACTCGGCGTCGACCTCGCCTCCCTCTCCGCCCACAAACTCTACGGACCCAAAGGCACCGGCGCCCTCTACGTCCGCGGCGACACCCTCCTCACCGCGCAGCAGACCGGCGGCGGCCAGGAACGCGGATTACGAGCCGGCACCCTCAATGTTCCCGCCATCGTGGGCCTCGGTGCCGCCGCCCACCTCATCACCAGCCACACCACACCGGCCCTCACCCAGATTCGCGCCCTGCGCGACCGCCTCCAGGACAGGCTCCTCGCCGCGATCCCCGGCGCCACCATCAATGGGCACCCCACCCAACGACTGCCGGGCACCCTCAGCCTCACCCTCCCGGACACCGAGGCCGCAGACGTCCTCGACCGCCTCCCCGATATCGCCGCCTCCACCGGATCCGCCTGCAACACCGGCACCAGCGACCCCTCTCATGTCCTCACCGCCATCGGCCTCACCCGCACCCAGGCCCGCCGCACCCTACGCCTGGGCATCGGCCGCAACACCACTGCCGCCGAGGTGGATCGCGCCGCGATACTGATCGCTGAGGCCACTGCCCGGCATCGGCCGCTTCGTTCCAGCGCCGCCTGAGGAAGTGCCGCGCGTGCGCCGGCGGGAAGGCCTGACCGAATCGAACCCTCCCGCCGTCCCAAGCGACTTGACGTGACGAAGCAAGGTGCTGCTACGTCTTCTACAGCAGGAACGACGTCAAGCGGGCCATACGTTCTACAGAGAAAATCATCACGCGACCGGAGAAACGACGTCCACTTCGACCCGCGCCTACGTCTTCCCCGCCCAGGCACCGGAGCGGCCAGCGGTCCCGGGCCGTCCCCCAAGTCAATCGGGTGCGGACTCGTCGCCGCACTCGCCACGATCATCGTGCTCGCCGGATCCTGCGCCACCTCCAGCGGCAGTGGTCCGCAGAATGACCGCCAGAGGTGCGAAGAAGAAAGCTCCCAAAGCGACACAATCCGCTTCGGCGACTGCAAGGGGATGTCCCCCCGGCCAGTCCGGCCTCGAACACGTCCTCATCAGGATCCTTCGAGCGGATACGGACGGCGCATGCCGCCGACACCGTGGCCACTTTGTCCCCACCGCCCGCATCCGCAGTTCTGTATCCACAGCTCGTACTTGACCTCACGGCTGACGAGCGCAGCTCAAGGGTCCTGGATCAGCGGCCTGTACCCACGAAGGTGCTGCAGCTGCTCGAACCGCCTAGCGAAGAACCAGATCACATCTGCTGGTTCCCATCATCAGTGATCGCCTCACCGATGGATCCGCCAGCAGCAACTCCGCGCTCCCCCGGCACGCCGGGTACCGTTGTCGTGGCACTCGGGCTGGGGCCTGCGGCCGGGGGCCGTCGCGGTGACGCACGCATGGTGCAGTGGGGTTCCCGGGCCGGTCGGGTCCCCGGGGTGCCAGCCGGCCCGCCACAGGACGTAGAAGAACGCGGTCATGACGAGGGCGGCGGAGACGGTGCCGAGGTAGCCCCAGCTGCGGATGAGCATGTCCTTGGAGATGACGCCCTGGGAGCTCGGCCTGGGTGGGCGGCTCATGCTGCCCGGCTCCGCGCGTTCGCGGCCCAGGGCGAGCGCCGGGAGGGTCTCGGTTCCGAGGTCGATGGCCAGGATCTGCAGGACGGTGAGGGGAAGCGGGATGGAGCCGCCAGTGAGGGCGAAGACCAGGAAGGGGACCGCCTCGGGGGTGAGGTGGGCGAAGATGTAGACGATGAACTTCCTTACGTTGTCATAGACTTGGCGGCCGGATTCGATCGCGGTGACGATGGTGGCGAAGTTGTCGTCGGTCAGCACCATCGTGGACGCCTCGCGGGCGACGTCGGTGCCGGAGAGCCCCATCGCCACGCCGATGTGGGCGCGGTGCAGTGCGGGGGCGTCGTTGACGCCGTCGCCGGTCATCGCGACGATCTGCCCGTGGGCCCGTAGGGCGTCCGCCACCTTCAGTTTCGTCTCCGGTGAGGAGCGGGCGAAGACGACCTCAGCGTCGCCGTCCGCGAGGAGCCGGTCGAGGTCGTGGTCGCCGATCGACTCGGACTCCGCGACCACGACGAGGCGGGGTTCCCCGATACCTACCTCGCGGGCCACGGCTGCGGCGGTCGCTCCGTTGTCGCCGGTCACGATGTGTACGAGTAGCCCGGCTTCGTGGCAGCGCCGTACTGCGGCGGCGACCTCGGGCCGCGGGGGATCGTACAGGCCGACGAGGCCCAGCAGCGTCAGCTCCGTCTCCGCGTCCTCACGACGGGTCGCCGAGGCGTCGCCATCCAGTTCGCGGATGGCGACGGCGAGTACGCGCATGCCTTGGCCGGAGAGTTCTTCGGCCGCGACACGCGCCGTGACGGTCTGGGCGGCATCCAGGGTGCGGGCCAGCACCGATTCCGGGGCTCCTTTGACGATCAGCCGCATGGCGCCGTCCGCCGCATCACGCTGGACGACGGACATCAGGCGCAGCCGGGGGTCGAAGCGGAAGACGGTGTGGCGACCCGTGTCGCGCGCGTCGATGTCGAGCGGGGCGCCTCGATCAGCGGCGCCGGCCACCAGCCTGATCTCCGTGGGGTCGCCGTGGAGTTCACCGTCTGCGTCCCTGGTGACGGTGGTGCACAGGGCGGCCACGGCCGTCAGCCGTACGGCGCCGGAGCCGGGGCCTGTGCCGTCGTCGGGCGTCCAGGTGCTCTGCAGTCGCATTCTATTCTGGGTGAGGGTGCCGGTCTTGTCGGTGCAGATGACGTTGGTGGATCCCAGGGTCTCCACGGCGCTGAGTCGCTTGATGACCGCGCCTTGGCGGGCCAGGAGGCGCACTCCGACGGCGAGGGCGAGCGTGATGGTCGGCAGTAGTCCTTCGGGCACGTTGGCGACGAGGAGTCCGATGGCGAACATCAGCGCGTCGGTCAGCGGCAGTCCCACGGCGACGCCCAGGACCAGGAACAGCGCGCCCATCGCGACCGCGACGGCGGCGATGAGCCAGGCGACCTTCTTGACCTGCTGTTCCGACGGGCTCGGGTCCCGTCGCGTGCGCTGGCTGAGGGCGGCGATGCGCCCGAGTTCGGTGTGGTCGCCGGTGGCGAAAACCATCGCGCGGGCCTGACCGGCGGTACAGGTCGTGCCGTTGAAGACGAGGTTGGGTTCCTGCAGAATCGTGGAACCCGGGGTCCCCGGCCCGGCGATGCGCTGGGCCGGGGTGGACTCCCCCGTCAGCATGGACAGGTCGACTTCGAGGCCGCCGTCGACGAGTCGGACGTCGGCGGGGACTTTGTCGCCCTCGTCGAGGGTGATGATGTCGCCCGGCACCAGGGTGCGGGCTTCCGCCTGCCGGGACCTCCCGTCGCGGATCACCATCGCGTGTTCGGGGAGGTACTTGGCGAGTGTCTCCACCGCCTGCTCGGCCTGGCGCTCCTGGAGCAGGGCGAGGGCGGCGTTGACGAGGACGATGGCGACGACCGCGATCCCGAGTACGCGGATGTCGGCGATGAACGCCATGGCCGCTGCGACCCACAGCAACAGGGCGAGCGGGTGCACCAGTTGACGTACCAGCTCGCGTACCAGGGAGGTGCGGCCCTTGCTCCGGACCTCGTTGGGTCCATAGACGGCGAGCCGGCGCTCGGCCTCCCGCGTCGACAGCCCGTCAGCTCCGGTGCCGAGCTCCCGGCGCAGCAACGGCAACGGTTCGCTCGGATCGCGCGGTGTGGGTGGCGTTCCTCCCTGGGGAGGGAGATGGCCGGTGAGTGCCTCGGTCATCGTCGACTCCTGATTGAGTGGGCAGTCTGCCGGACCAGCCGGGTTCCACGCGCTGCCAGTCCCGTTCCCACATGGACAGGCTCCGCGCCTCGATGGTCCGAAGCCTCAGGTGGACGACGCCTGCGGCTGTCAGCGCTACCAGGGCAGCGGCAGTGGCGCCGATGGTCATCGCGGCGAAGGCCCTCTCGCCCGCGGACGGGGGTCCCTGGATCGTGTGGCCCGTGTCGTCGACCCAGATCGCGACGGGACGACCCGCGGGGGTCCTGGGCTGGACCTCTACGAGGCCTGTGTGCCGGGTGGCCGAAGGGAATTGCCAGGCGGCCTGTGCGACGGCCTCGGCGCCGCCGGTCCAAGCGTCGGGAGCGTGTTCGGCGGCCCCGACCGTCGTGGCCGTGATCCGGTGCACGTGCTGGGCCTGTTCCCGCGCGGTGCGGCTGTCGACGTTCCACACGGCCAGCCCGATGGCCACTCCGCAGAGAGTGGCTACGAGAGTCGACAGGGCGAGGGCGACGAGCCACCGGGTGCGCGTACGGTCAGCCGTCCGCCGCAGCCGGTTGGGCGGTGTTCCGTGAAGCATGGCGAGCCTCCGGCACCGGGAGTCTTCTCATGGAGCGGGTGAGCCGGCCGCCGTGAGCTCAGCACCGATGTGGTGCGCCCAGGCCTGGATGCGCTCGGGGTTGCGGAAGTCTCCGCCCTTTCCCTGGCGTACGAGGGCGCGGGCGAACAGGCCGGCCGTACCTTCCGTGAGACTGCCGCCGAAGGTGATGTGGTCACGGGCGCCGAGTTGTCGCATCTGACGGGCGACCGCCCGTACCGGCGGGATGTCGCTGCGTTCGGCGGAGGAGCCCACCGGTCCGCTGCTGAACAGCCAGACGGGACGGTGCTTCAGATACCGGGCATTGCGCTTCGCGCAGCGCCGGGCCCGGCCATTCCACCGCCCCGCATACAGGGAGCCACCCAGCACCACCCCGTCGTAGCCACGGACGTCCGTGACCTCGCCGGCCGGGACCACCCAAACGTCGATGCCGTCCTCGCGCAGCGCCGTTCCGATCTGCTCCGCGATCCCGGCGGTCGCACCGTGCTTGCTTCCATAGGCGACCAGAACCTGTTTCGCACTCATGCGCTTCCTCCTTCGGTCGTTCCCGCGAGCCCGTACGCCATACGTCTCGGTGCTTTCTCCACTGTCCATTCGGGAATGCGCGGCCCGTAGGGGCCCACCGGGTGCCGGGTGGGGGCCGTTCGGCCCTCTCGGGCCGGTCCGGCCGCGAGGGGGATCTCCGCGACGGCAGCGGGTCTAGTCTCCGGGAAGCCGGAACCAGTGCTCGCCTCCGGCCGCCACCACGACGGCCTGTTCCCCGGGCAGCATGAGGGCCAGGGGACCTTGGCGGGATTGCGGCACGGTGATGCCGAACCTGCCGGGGAGCAGCCGGACGCGGACACCGCGGTGTCCCCGGTGGCAGAGCGTGAAGGAGACGGGCTCGATCTCTCGCAGGGGGACGGGATCGACGTACAGGCCCTCGGGGCCGGTCTCCAGACCCGTGACACCGCGCTCCGCGAGGTCCAGGGTGCCGGCCATGGCGCCCAGGTGGATCCCCTCGCCGGTGGTCCCGCCCTGGATGTCCGTGACATCGCCGAGGAGTGCCTCCTCGCAGTACTTCCAGGCGTCCGGGTCCTTCAGGCGGGCCAGCACCCAGCCGTGCACGAGGCTGCTGAGCGTCGATCCGTGGCTGGTGCGCGGCAGGTAGTACGCGACGGTGGCCCGCCATGTCGCGTCGTCGAGCCGGTAGCCGAGCCGGGCGAAAAGGGCGTACAGCTCGGCGGGCCGGAAGAGGAAGCCGAGCATGATCACATCGGCCTGTTTCGAGGCCTGGTAGCGGTTAACGCTATCCCCTTCGGCTTCCAGGATCCGATCGAGCCGTCGGACGTCGCCGTACCGGGCACGGTAGGCCGCCCAGTCCAGCTCCGCGAGGTCTCCGTATCCCTCGAACTGGCTGATGACGCCCCGGTGGAATGGGACGTACAGGCGACGCGAGACCTCGTCCCAGTGCTCCAGCGCGCTGCGGTCAAGGGCGAGCCGTTCGGTCAGCTCCGTCCGGCGGGCAGGGGTCAGCTCGTCGAGCAGTTCGAGCCCCTGCTGGATCACCCAGGCCGCCATCACATTGGTGTAGGCGTTGTCGTCGACCCCTGGCTCCGCGGCCTCCCGATAGGCGTCGTGGTACTCGTCCGGGCCCAGCACACCGCGGATGCGGTACCGCTTTCGTTCGGGGTCGTACACGGCGGCGCCGACCCAAAAGCAGGCTATTTCCAGAGAGAGTTCGGCGCCGGGGCCGTGCAGGAACGCCGTGTCGCCGGTGGCCCGCCCGTACCGACAGACGTTCAGGGCTATCGCGGAGCCGACGTGGCGCTGCAGATGCGAGTGATCGGGCAGCCAGCGGCCCGAGCGGGGATTGAGGTGCAGGGCCTGGCTCTCCTCCATCCCCGAAGTTCCGCTCTGCCAAGGGAACATCGCCCCGCTCTGACCGGCTCGCCGGGCAGCATCGCGGGCGGCCGGCAGCCGTCGGTGGCGGTACATGAGCAGGGCCCGCGCCACTTCGGGAAAGTGCAGCGTGATGTAGGGCAGGACGAAGAGTTCGTCCCAGAAGACGTGGCCCCGGTAGGCCTCACCGTGCAGGCCCCGCGCGGGGACACCCACGTCCAGCTCGGCGGTGTGCGGGGAGAGCGTCTGCAGCATGTGGAAGACATGGAGGCGCAGAACCTTGTCCGCCTCCCCCGAGACGGTCAACTCGCCTTGTTCCCATAACCGTTCCCAGGCCGAGTGCTGCGCCGTGAGCAGGTCCGGGAATCCGGGTGCCCGCGAAGCGTGTTCGACCGCGCGCGACAGGAGATCTCCGGCCGGCCTGTCGAGCGAGGTGTACAGGGACGCGGTCTTCACCACCGTCGCGGACTGCCTGGGGGCCACGGGCAGTCTGAACGTCTGCACCGTCCCGGCTGCAGTGTGGCTCGTCATGGTGGGCGTGCGGGGTTGGGTGACCGTCCTTACGGCAAGGGCAATTTCAGTGCGTGAGGAGGTGGTGCGGCAGACGATCCATGCGACGCCGTGCGATGCGAAGCCCGTCCGGTGATCGGTGAGGTGATGGCCGTCGAGCCCGCTGTAGCGTTCCACTCCCGCGTTGGTCACGTCCCCGTCGATCCCTGATTCCACTTCGACCAGGCCGCTCCAGCCGTACGCGCGGAAGGTTGTCCGCTGGGCCGCGAGGTAGGGGTCCCCCATGTGCACGACGCGGACGTGGGTGACGCCGAGGCGGCGGCCATCGCCGTCCTGGAAGAGCATGTGCAGGGTGAGCGTTCCCCGGCGCAGGTCGAGCACCACCTTGTGGTGCAGCATGCCGGGGTCGTCGGGAGTCAGCCAGTCGCCCGGGGGACTGTCGTCGGCGATACAGCGGTACCGCAGTGCCGTCCAGTTGGGCAGGTTGACCATGTCCTCGTTGTCGACCTGCTGTCCGGCGACGTGCGAGGTGAGCCGGTTGGAACAGCCGGCGGCGTAGGTGGCGGGGTAGTGGACGGGACCCGCCGGGGTCTCGGGTGCCGCACCGCGCGTGGCGAACCTGCCGTTGCCCAGTGTGCACAGGGCTTCGACGAGTCGCTCCGTCTTGGGCTCGTAGCGGTCGTACTCCCAGGTCCACGAGGCGGTCACGGCCCTGCACCGCAGACGAGGTCGGCGACCGTGAGGAGTTCGGCGGCGACCAGGTCCGCCCCCCGTTCCCGTAGTGCCCGCGCGGTGGCGGGGCTCATCGCCCGGTCGAGGCCGATGACGAGGCCGAAGTGGCCGCGCCGGCCTGCTTCGACCCCCGCGAGGGCGTCTTCCACCACCGCGCAGCGGCCGGCGTCCACTCCGAGTCGTACGGCCGCTTCGAGGAACAGGGCGGGGTCCGGCTTGCCGGCCAGTCCCAGTTTGGCGGCGTCCGTGCCGTCCACCACCGTGTCGAAGTAGCCCAGGAGGGAGGCTGATCCGAGAAGCGGCCGGGCATGCCGGGAGGCGGACACGGCGGCGCAGCACACCCCGTGCGCCCGCAGCCGGGCGAGCGCCGGGGCGACGTCGGTGAAAGCCTCGACGGTCCCGGCCTCCAGTGTGAGTACGAACTCCGTCTCCTTGCGCGCGGCTACCGCCCATATCTCCTCGTCGCCCGGTGCGCTGTCGGGGCCGCCGGTCGGCAGGTCGATGCCACGGTAGTTCAGGAACGAGCGCGCCCCGTCCAGACGGGGCTTGCCGTCGACCCACTGGCGGTACTCACGGTCCGCGTCGAAGGGAGGCTGCCGCCCGTTCCCGGACGCGGCCCAGGCGTCCAGACAGCTGTCGAAGGCGGTCTTCCAGGCCGCGGCGTGCAGCCGCGCCGAGTCGAGCAGTACTCCGTCCGTGTCGAACACGACGGCCCGCAGGGCGCTCACCCCGATCCCACATGGCGGCCGGTCATCCTGGTGGGGGTAACGGACATCCAGTGCGTGCGGGGGCCGCCGGCCCACGGGAGCGAGCGGGCGACGGAGTACAGGTGGCTGACTCGCTCCCCGTCCGTGACGCCGGACAGCTCGCCGACGGCCATGACGCTCCAACCTTTGCGCATCGCGTCGTCGATGTGGTCCACCTCGAAGGCGACCTCGGTCCCGGATGCCTCGGCGAGCCGCGAGTCGGCCGCCGTGCGGAACGCTATCTCGTCTCCCACGACGACGTAGTTGACGGGGAAGACGGCAAGTCCTTCCAGGCCGGAGAACCCGACCCGGCCGATCCCGTGGGTGGAGAGCAGCCGGAGGCACTCGGCCTCGCTCAGCACCGTCGACTCGGAACCTCGCATCGCGGTCCCCATGCCGGGGGGACTGTCGGTCGTTCTCCCGGTCAGCTCGGCAACGGTGGTCCCCAGCCCGTCCGCGAGACCCACGAGCATGACCATGCTGGGCGCCGCCGCCCGCTCCTCCACGTAAGCGATGTACGACGCGGCGGCCCCGCAACGCTCCCCGAGTTCTTCACGCGTGAGTCCCAGCTCTTCGCGGCGGGCGCTCACGCGCCGTCCGAGATCGCCGCGAGCAGCCGAAACTTTGATCGGGGACGTACCTGCCGTGGCCTCTCCCATGATCCTCACACCCTTGCGGTTCGTAGCCAGTACCGGAACTTGGCGACGCACTGGGCGTCAACCTCAGGCTGAACCCGCCACCGGTGCACGCACAGGGCCGGACGGTCCCCTACCGGGGCCGGTCGGGCCCATGCGGCCCTCTCCTCGGGGCGTGACGGTGGAGGCCGCTTCCCCCGCCGAAGGAAGCGTCGGGCGCAGAGCCGGTGTGTCAGCGGGATGCGCAGGGTTCTGGGGGTGGGATCGCAGGTCAGTGTCAGCAGACAGGGGCAGCTTGGAGAGCATCCACAGGCTGTACGCGACGTGATCCGGGAGTGACGTTGATGATGTCGCCGTAGGCGACCACGTCGGCGGCGGGGTCTTCAAGGGCCTACCGCTGAGGGCGTCGCGCGGGGCGATGCCGCCATCGGCTCAGACGCAGGAGGACGTCCGCCTCGTCGGGGCTGGATGGGGCCGCGCACCCAGACTCTGGCCGCGGCCATCATGCGCACTGCGGACCCCTTCACCACGCAGGAGACCCGCTATCACTGTCCGCTTCGGGAACCAGCCGGCGGTGGAGTTCCGTGGTCATCGCGTGGATAGCCCGGGTCAGTTCCGTATTGGTCTTGAGTTCCAGCTCCTGCTCGACGAAATCGTGGTCGGCCTTCGCCTGCTGGAACGCCGCCTGCCGGTTTTGGCCGATCATCACGAACGTCGACAGGAAGATCGCCTCCAAGGAGACGACGAGCGTCAGCATCGGCCAGGGATTGGCCTCCACGAACAGCATCCAGAAGGCGAATCCGATCGCGTGGAGATAGACGAATGGCATGGAGCCGGCGAACTTCGTGATCGCATCGGCGACCCGCAGCTGGACATCGGCCGCCCGGTTCGTACGGTGTGCGACGACAACCGGATGATGCCGCGCCTTGGCCTCGGTTCCCTTCACCTGCCTGCCTCCTCGGGGCGATCACCCTGACACGGTCCTTGTGCCCCGCATCGTCTCAAACCGTCCACCGTTCCCGGCGTGCCGCCAGGGGCCACCCTGGCGGCGGCGACATGCTCCGGTAATGACCCGCCGCTCACACTCCATGCCCGGCCGTCGTCGCAGAAGGGGCCGACCGGCCCCCCTGCAGGGGCCGGTCCTGCCCTTCCCGGCACCGGCCCGTGGGAGCACCGTTCAAACGTCGGCTCAACCAGCGCATGACCCGGACTGCG
Organism: Streptomyces sp. NBC_01426; assembly: GCF_036231985.1. GTDB lineage: Bacteria > Actinomycetota > Actinomycetes > Streptomycetales > Streptomycetaceae > Streptomyces. The sequence continues at coordinate 7,557,089 of NZ_CP109500.1, read as the reverse complement.
GTTCGAAGGAGCACTCATGGCGACCACGTACGGGATCGCGGAGCTGGACGCGCACTGGCGTGCCGCGAACTATCTGGCCGTCGGCCAGATCTACCTCATGGACAACCCGCTGCTTGCCGAGCCGCTGCGGCCGGAGCACATCAAGCCGCGGCTGCTCGGCCACTGGGGCACCGCGCCCGGCCTGAACCTCGTCCACACCCACTTGAATCGGGTGATCAAGGAGCGTTCGCTGGATGCCCTGTGTGTCTGGGGACCCGGCCACGGCGGGGCGGCCGTACTCGCCAACTCCTGGTTGGAGGGCACGTACACCGAGACCTACCCGGACATCGGCCGTGACGTGGACGGGATGCGCAAGCTGTTCCGCCAGTTCTCCTTCCCCGGCGGCGTGCCGAGTCACGTCGCGCCGGAAACGCCGGGCTCCGTCCACGAGGGCGGTGAACTCGGCTACTCGCTGGCCCACGCGTACGGGGCCGCTTTCGACCATCCCGGCCTGCTGGTGGCCTGCGTCATCGGCGACGGCGAGGCGGAGACCGGGCCGCTGGCCGCCTCCTGGCACTCGAACAAGTTCCTCGACCCGGTCCACGACGGCGCCGTCCTGCCGATCCTGCACCTCAACGGATACAAGATCGCCAACCCGACGGTGCTGTCACGGATCCCCGAGGCGGAACTCGACGCACTACTGCGCGGCTACGGGCACGAGCCCCTCTACGTCTCCGGCAGCGACCCCGCCCTCGTCCACCCGGCCATGGCCGGAGCCCTGGACCAGGCCCTCGACCGTATCCACGCCATCCAGCGGAAAGCACGGGCGGCCGGCACGGACCCGGGCGCCGAGCGCGCACGCTGGCCGATGATCGTCCTGCGGACCCCCAAGGGTTGGACCGGACCCACGACCGTAGACGGCCAACCCGTCGAGGGCACCTGGCGCGCACACCAGGTGCCGCTCGCCGAGGTCCGCGAAAACCCCGAACACCTGAGGCAGTTGGAAAGCTGGATGCGCTCCTACCGGCCCGAGGAACTCTTCGGCGCCGACGGCCGCCCGACGACGCAGGTCCTGGCCTGCGTCCCTGAGGGTGCGCGCCGCCTGGGCGCGAGCCCGTACGCCAACGGCGGCCGGCTGCTGCGCTCGCTCCCGCTGCCCGCCCTCGACGCGTGGGCCGTCCCCGTGGAGAAGCCGGGAAGTACCCTGCACGAGCCGACCCGGGTCCTGGGCCGCTATCTCGCGCAGGTCATGAGGGACACAGCCGGACGACGAGACTTCCGGGTCGTCGGACCGGACGAGACCGCGAGCAACCACCTCGACGACCTGTACGACGTGACGGGCAAGGCCTGGCAGGGCAGCACGGAGCCCACCGACCAGAACCTGTCCCGGGACGGCCGGGTCATGGAGATCCTCTCCGAGCACGTCTGCCAGGGCTGGCTGGAGGGCTACCTCCTCACCGGTCGGCACGGCCTGTTCTCCACATACGAGGCCTTCGCCCACATCGTCGACTCCATGGTCGGCCAGCACATCAAATGGCTGAAGAGCGCCCGCGAGTTGAGCTGGCGCGCGCCCATCGCCTCCCTGAACTACCTGCTCACCTCGCACGTCTGGCGCCAGGACAGCAACGGTTTCTCCCACCAGGACCCCGGCTTCGTCGACCACGTCCTCAACAAGAGCCCCGAGGTCGTACGGGTCTACCTGCCGCCGGACGCCAACACCCTCCTCGCGGTGGCCGATCACGCCCTGCGCAGCCGCGACCAGGTCAACGTGATCGTCGCGGGCAAGCAGCCCTGCCACGCCTGGCTGAACATGGACGAGGCGCGGACGCACGTCGCGCGGGGCGCCGGAATCTGGGCGTGGGGCGGCACGGACGACGGGGCACGCGAACCTGATGTCGTGCTGGCCTGCGCCGGGGACGTACCCACCATGGAGGTCCTGGCTGCTTCGGCCTTGCTGCGCGAGCACCTGCCCTCGCTGGCCGTGCGTGTGGTCAACGTCGTCGACATCGCCCGCCTGATGCCACGGGAAGAGCACCCCCACGGGATGACCGACACGGAGTACAACGCACTCTTCACCACCGACAAGCCCGTGATCTTCGCGTACCACGGCTATCCGTGGCTGATCCACCGCCTCGCCTACCGGCGGACCGGCCACCCGAACCTGCATGTCCGCGGCTACAAGGAGTCCGGCACGACCACCACCCCATTCGACATGGTCGTGCGCAACGACCTCGACCGCTACCGGCTCGTCATGGACGTCATCGACCGCGTCCCCGGCCTCGCCGGCCGCGCGACGGCCCTGCGTCAGACCATGGGCGACCAGCGGATCCGCCACCACGACTGGATCCGCGCCCACGGAACCGATCTCCCGGAGGTCGCCGACTGGTCCTGGCCCTACTGATCGTCCCGCCCGGGGCGGTACGGGTGGGCCGCCCGGGTCGGAGAGGGTACCGAACGGCCCTTCCCGGGTCTGCCGCCACCAGCGGAGAGTGAAGGCGGACCCGAACGGAGAACCGCCATGAGCACCTCTTCCCCCCACCGGCTCACCTCCTCCCCCAACCGCTTCGACCACGCCTTCTCCCCGGAACACCGCGACAGCCTGCTGGCCCTGGCCCACGAGGCGGACTTCCCCGCCGGCGCACGCCTGTTCAACCAGGGCGGGCACGCCGACCGGTTCTGGGTCATCCGGTCGGGGAACGTCGGCATGGACGTGCACGTACCCGGGAGGCAGGCGGCGGTGGTCGAGACGGTCGGCCCGGGCGAACTCGTCGGCTGGTCCTGGCTGTTCCGTCCCTACACCTGGCACTTCGGCGCCGAGGCCACGACGCCGGTGCGCACCGACGAGTTCGACGCCGCCGCAGTACGGACGCTCATGGACTCCGACCCCGCACTCACCTCCGCGATGTGGCAATGGGTGGGGCAGGTGCTCGCCCACCGGCTCGTCTCCGCCCGGGTCCGGCTCCTCGACTTGTACGCACCCCACGGCAGCGGAAGCCGCATCTGAGATAATTGTTCCCAGACGTATCCGACCCGAGGGTGTGGCGTGGATGTCCGATGCACCAGCTGCCGCTCCGGCGCCCATTCGGGTGTTCCTCCTCGACGATCACGAGGTCGTCCGGCGCGGATTGCACGACCTGCTGGACTCCGAGGCGGACATCGAGGTGGTGGGCGAGGCGGCCACGGCCGCGCAGGCCCTGGCCCGGGGGCCGGCGCTGCGGCCCGACGTCGCGGTGCTCGACGTACGGCTGCCCGACAGCGACGGCATCACCGTCTGCCGCGAGTTGCGCTCGCGCATGCCGGATCTCGCCTGTCTCATGCTGACGTCCTTCGACGACGAGGACGCCCTGCTCGACGCCATCATGGCCGGCGCCGCCGGGTACGTCCTGAAGCAGATCAAAGGCTCCGACTTGGTCGCCGCGATCCGGACGGTGGCAACGGGCCAGTCGATGCTCGACCCGGCGACCACCGCGCGCCTGATGCGTTCGCTCCGGGACCCGGCCGCCGGGAAGCCGTCCGGGGACGAGCGGCTGACGGTGCTCTCCGAGCGGGAGCGAGCGGTGCTCGAGCTCATCGGCGAGGGCCTCACCAACCGGCAGATCGGCAAACGGCTCTTCCTGTCCGAGAAGACGGTCAAGAATCACATCTCCCGGCTCCTCGCCAAACTGGGCGTCGAACGCCGCGTCCAGGCTGCCGTCATCGCCGCCGAGGTGCGCGAGCACGACGAGACCGGCCGCTGAGGCCCGAACTCACTGGGTAGGTCCGATCGGGATCCGCCAGCCCAGACGGGTTCCGCCACCATCCGGGCCCGGCGAGACGGACAACCCGCCCCCGAGGGCCTCGGCGCGCTCCGCGAGGTTGCGCAGACCGCTCCGACGGCCACCCTCCGCGACACCCACACCGTCATCACTCACCATCACGACCAGCACGCCGTCCTCCAAGACGATCGCGACCTCCGCCCGCGCCGCCCGGGCGTGCCGGGCCACGTTGGTCAGAGCCTCCCCCAGCACGGCCACCACGTCGTCGGCGACCGGCACTGGCACATCCGTGTCGATCAGTCCCTCCATGCGCAGGGCGGGGGCGAAGCCCAGTACCGCCGCCGCCGCGCCCACGGCGCGCACCGCGCGGGCCCGGAGCCTCGGAGTGCTGCCCGCCTTCTCATGGTCGCGGAGTCCGAAGATGGTCGTACGGATGATCTTGATCGTCTCGTCCAGGTCGCCGATCGCACGGTCCAGCCGCTCGGAGGCCTCCGGATGCTCCACGAAGCGCTGGGCGCTCTGCAGCGTCATCCCGGTCGCGAAGAGCCGCTGGATCGCGAGATCGTGCAGGTCGCGAGCGATCCGGTCGCGGTCCGCCAGCAGGCTCACCTGCTCACTGTCCCGGCGCCGGTCCGCCAGCTCCAACGCCAGGGCGGCCTGGCCTGCGAAGCCGGGCAGGGGCGCCACCTCGGCCCCGTCGAACGCCCGCCGGCCGGTACGCCGCGCCAGCATCAGTACACCCCGCAGCTTCGCCCTGGTGCCCACCGTGACCGCCACAGCGGGGCCGAACCCCGTCCAGGCGTCCGGCTGCGCCACGACCCGGGCGTCAGTGGCCACATCGCCCAAGGTGATCAGGCCGTCCCGGGCCAGGGCAAGCGCGGCCAGGATCCCCTCGCCGCCGGGCAACACGATCCCGCGGTGCGCTTCGGCACCCTCCCCCAGGGCCAGCGAGCCCCGCAGCTCGCCGCCGGGCCCCACCTGGTAGAAGACGCACATCTCGGCGGAGATGATGTCCCGGGCCCGCTCGAGCATGCCTTCCAGCACCTGAATCTCGGAGGAGCCCGACAGCAACGCGCTCGTGAAGTCCGAGCCGGCCTCCAGCCAGCGCTCCCTAAGGCGGACCTCCTCGTACAGGCGGGCGTTGTCCACGGCGACGCCGGCGGCAACCGCGAGGGTGGACAAGACCCCCTCGTCCTCCGCGTCGAAGCCCTTCCCGCCCCGCTTCTCCGTCAGGTACAGATTGCCGAACACCTCGTCCCGGACCCGGATCGGTACGCCGAGGAAGGAACGCATCGGCGGGTGGTGCTCCGGAAACCCGGCGGAGGCCGCGTGCTCCGAGAGCTCTCCCAGGCGCAGCGGCCTCGGGTGCCTGATCAGCTCGCCCAGCAGTCCGTGCCCGGTAGGAAGGGCCCCGATCCGCGCCCGGAGCTGGTCACTGATGCCCACCGGGAGGAACTCGGCGAGTTTCTCGTCGTCACCCGTCACGCCCAGCGCACCGTACTCCGCGTCCACCAGGACGACCGCAGCCTCCACGATCCCGCGCAGCACCTGGGCCAAGTCCAGCTCCTGCCCCAGCGACATGACCGCCTCCAGCAGGCCCGTCAGTCGATCCCGGGTATTCCGCGCGGCAAGGATCTCTGCCTGGAGCGCGTCCAACCTCGGCTGCGGAATCCCGCCCGCGGGCGCATCGCCATCGACCCCGACCATGGACACCTCCGCCAGTATCGAGGGGCTCTGCGCACCAGCCCGGCCTTCAGCGTAGTCCCCTGCCCGCCAGCCGGTCATGGTCGAAGCCTTGGGTGACGGGCCGGGGGGGCCGACCCATGGCGAATCCGGTCAGGCTGTTGCCCACGAGCGAGGGCTTGGGGCCCGTTCACCCGCTCGGGACGGTGACGACAGGGCAGTGCGCACGGTGCAGCAGCCCGCGGACGACCGATCCGAGCCGGATGCCGGTGTAACCACCCCTGCCCCGTCGGCCCACAACCAGGGCCAGGGCATGCTCAGCCGCCTCGGCGAGGCACTCCACCGGGTGTCCGGTGAGCACCTCGTGGGTCAGCTTGACGTCCGGGTACTCATGCGCCCGGCTTGCGGCCGCCTTGGTCAGCATGCGGCGCTGGGCCCCCACAGCCGCCGTCTCGTTCACTGGAAGGAGAAGACGGGCGGCTGCCACGTCGAGATCGCGTGCAGCTCTCAGCCCCGAAGGCTGGCCTCCTGGAAGGCCCAGGCCATGGCCGTCGTCGACGACTCGCTGCCGTCGACTCCGACGACGAGATGGGGCGGGCCCTTGGCGACGCCCTCAGAGCCTCCCACCACGACGACCGGGCAGTGTGCCATTGCGGCGGTGTGCCTCGTCCGCAGCCCAGGCGAGCGGCAGGAGCCACCTTCCGTTGGGATCGATCCCCACCGCGATGTCCCGTCCTTCCGCGATGTCCGTCATGACGCGTCGCTCCCCTGCTCCTCGTCGTGCCGCGGAATGAGCTCCACGGGGCAGTGCGAGTGGTGCAGGAGACTGTGCGTGGTGCGTCCCAGGGTGGGCCCGAAGTACCCGGGTGATCGCCGTCCTCCCATGATGAGCAGGTCTGCATGGCGTGATGCCTCGACCAGGACCGAAGCCACCGACACGCTCTTTTCCGCGTCGGTATTCACCGTCAACGCGGGAAACTCCTCGCGTACGCGATCGGCGACGGACTTCAGGCTGCGGACATGGCGGCCGGCGAATTCGTTGACGTCGTCGAGCATGGTGACGGCGGTTCCGGCGTACTGGAGTACGTTCCACACGGTCAGCAGGCGCAGCGTTGCTCTGCGCAGCTCTGCTTCGCGGGCGGCGCGTCGCGCGCATTCGAGGTCGTACTCGTCCCGGACCGCGGCCAGCACCACGCCGCTCTCGGCGAGGTCCTCGCGCCTCGGCTGCGGCCCAGAATGCCGCTGTCAACGCGGTGCTCGATCCGTCGACACCGACGGCGACCGAGCCGAGGTCCAGACCGTGTTGGGCGGAGCCTTGCATGGCTTCCTCCTCTGTCGAACAGCGTCGGGGGGCGCCTTCACACTGCCGCCCGGGCCTGCGCGTGGAATGGGCCGCAAGGGTCAGTCAAGGGACCGAAGGTTCCTTGCCCGCCACGCACCGCCTCACCGGCCGCGCACCGCAGGGGACCAGTCAGGCCTGACAGAGGACCGTTCGGCCCTCGCACCGCGGAGGTAGGGGGCGGATGGTGGCTGGTGAGGGCGCTCCGCACGATGCGCTCACCGGCTGCAGCCGACAGGAGGACCCCTCAGATGAAACACGCCAAAGTCGGCTTCCTGATGACCGACGAGGTCGTTTCGGTCACCGGGCGGACCGCGTCCACCGACGTAGCCTCGCTGCTCGTCGAACACGACATCAGCGGCATGCCGGTCCTGGACGCGGACGAACACGTCCTCGGGGTCATCTCGCGGACCGATCTACTCGTTCAAGACCACCTCGCTGCTCAAGACTTGATGACCGCGCCGGCCGTCACGATCCATGCCGAACAGACGGTCACTGAGGCCGCCCGCCTCATTACCCGACGCGGGGTAACGCGGCTGCCGGTCGTCGACGAGGAGGAGCGTCTGGTCGGCATCGTGACCCGACGGGACCTGCTCCGCGTGTTCCTGCGCCCGGACCACGAGATACGCCGAGTGCTGGTCGAGGAGGTGCTGGCGGACACGATGGGTATTGGTGCCGATGCCGTGAGCGTGGGTGTCGTGGACGGGGTCGTCACCTTGGCCGGCCGGCTGCCCAGGAGCAGCCAGATTCCCGTCGCGCTTCGGCTCGCCGAGCAGTTGGACGGTGTGGTGGCGGTCATCGACCGGCTCACGGCCCACTCCAACGACGCCCACAGCCGCACCGCACCGCGGGACCGCGGCACCGAAGACGTTCCCCGCTGATGCGGAGTGTGGACCGTTCGGCCCCTGCCCGCCCCACCCGCACCGCGCGAGCATGGAGGCGAGGCAGGCTCGCCGCACCCGGTTACATCGGTGCGGAGCCCTGCAGACGGACCCGGGTCATCACCTTGCTCCGCCACCGCACTTCGTGAGGAGCATCTTCATGGAAGTCCTGATCTTCGCGCTGATCGCCTTGGCCGTGGTTGCCCTGATCGGGCTGATGATGGCCCTGAAGATCGTCAAGCAGTACGAGCAGGGCGTGTTGTTCCGGTTCGGCCGGCTCGTCGGCACGCGTGAGCCGGGCCTGCGGGTCATCGTGCCGTTCGCGGACGTCCTGCACCGGGTGTCCCTGCGGATCGTCACCATGCCCATCCAGTCCCAGGGCATCATCACCCGGGACAACGTCAGCGTCGACGTCTCCGCAGTCGCCTACTTCCGCGTCGTCGACGCCGTGAAGTCGGTCATCGCGATCGAGAACGTGGGCGCGGCCATCAACCAGATCGCCCAGACCACCCTGCGCAAGGTCGTCGGCCAGCACACCCTCGACGAAACCCTGTCGGAGACCGACCGCATCAACCTCGGCATCCGGGAAATCCTCGATGTCACCACCGCCGAATGGGGCGTCGAGGTCACCCTGGTCGAGCTGAAGGACATTCAGCTGCCCGACAGCATGAAGCGCGCGATGGCCCGCCAGGCCGAGGCAGAACGGGAGAAGAGGGCCAAGATCATCAACGCGGAGGGCGAATCGATGGCCGCCGCCGCACTCGGCGACGCCTCCGACACGATGATGGCCCACCCCCTCGCCCTGCAACTGCGCAACCTGCAGAGCCTCGTGGAGATCGGCGTCGACAAGAACACCACCGTGGTCTTCCCCGCACCGCTGATGAGCACCATCGGCGAACTCGGCGCCTTCCTCGCCCGCGAGACCGCGGCCGCGACGCTCCAGACACCGCGCGCGGCGGAGATCACCACGCCGCTCCCCAGCCCCTCCCCGCCGAACGGAGCGCGAGCGGTCAAGACCGTGTGACCGAGAGTCGGCGGCGCCGCCGTGCGGAGGACGTTCCCCGTACGGCGGCGCCGACTGCTGTGGGCCACGTTCAGCGGGTCGCCGCGAGTTCGGCACCGATCCGACGGGCCCAGGCGCGGATCCGCTCAGAATCGCGGAAATCCCCGGCCCCGCCCTGGCGCACCAGGATCCGTGCGCGCAGGCCGGGGTTGTGTCCGTGATGCTGCCGCCGAACGTAACGTGCTCGCGGGCTCCGAGACTCTCCATCGCCCGGGCCGCGTCCCGTACGGGAGTCAGGTTCCGCTCCTCGGCAGAGCTGTCCACCGGACCACTACTGAACAGCCACACCGGGCGGTGGCGCAGGTGTTCGCCGTTGCGTTCGGCGCAGCGCCGGGCCCTGCCTGCGTACGGCGAACCGCCCAGGACCACGCCGTCGTAACCGCGGACGTCCTCCACGTTCTGGGCCGGCGCGACGACCACCTCGAAGCCGTCGTCGCGCAGCGACCTGCCGATCCCATCCGCGATGCCGGCGGTCGCTCCGTACTTGCTGCCGTAGGCGACCAGTACCCGCTGTGCGCTCATGGGCCCGCCTCCTTTCCTGCTGTCTCAGTACGGCAGGACGCGCCCCGACGGCATGCGCAGGTCAAGGGGCGGGGGGCGGTACGGCCGTGGCCGGGGTGCCGAGATCTGGATCCGAGGCATGGTGGATCACCTCTTCGGAAGCGAGACCCGAAACAGGTCCGCACCCCAGAATCACCCGGTGGGGCGTTCGCCTGGCAGGGCCGACGGGGACAGACTCAGGGGCCGAGCGGCCCCCATGTCAGCACCGGTGACGTGGCGCACCGGGGCCGTCACGCCTTCTGGACGCGCGACGGGTTCGATACGGCCAGGTCGTCGTGGCGCGGCCCGCCCAGAACTACCTTCAGCGCACCCGTCTCACCGGCACGGGAGAACACCTCGTACGCCTCTTCCATCTGTCCCAGCTCGAAACGATGGGTGATCAGCGACGATGTCGGCAGCCGGCCGGCCGCCAGCATGCGCAGCAGCATCGGCGTGGAGCTGGTGTCCACGAGCCCGGTGGTGATGGTGACGTCCTTGATCCACAGGTCTTCGAGGTGCAGGATCGCGGGCTTGCCGTGGACGCCGATGTTCGCGACCCGGCCGCCCGGGCGGACCATCCGGGTACACGTCTCGAAGGTCTCGGGCACGCCGACGGCCTCCATGACCACGTCCGCGCCGAGACCGTCGGTCAAGTCGCCCACGAGCATTTCCGGTTCCGCCGCGGCGTTCACGACCGCGTCCGCCCCCAGCTCGCGCGCCGCCGCCAGCCGGGACGGCTCGAGATCGACGGCGATGACGCGGGCCGGCGAGTACAACCGTGCCGTGGCGATCGCCGCGAGTCCTACGGGGCCGACGCCGACCACGACGACGGTGTCCCCGGGCCGCACGTTGCCGTTCAGCACTCCCACCTCGTAGGCGGTGGGGAAGATGTCCGCCAGCAGGACGGTCTCGGCGCTGTCGACCGTGCTTGGCAGCGGGTGCACGGAAAGGTCGGCGAACGGCACCCGGACGTACTCGGCCTGGGTTCCGTCGATGGTGTGGCCGAGCACCCAGCCACCGCCCCCACGACACTGCCCGTAGCGGCTCTCACGGCAGAACCGGCACCGGCCGCACGAGGAGATACAAGAGACCAGGACCCGATCGCCGGGCCGCACCGAACGGACGTCACCGCCACTCTCCACCACCGTGCCCACGGCCTCGTGACCGAGCACACGGCCTGGAGTCACCTCCGGCAGGTCACCCTTGACGATGTGCAGGTCCGTACCACAGATCGTCACGGCGTCGACGCGCACGATCACGTCGGCGGGATCCTTGATCGCTGGATCCGGCACCTCCTGCCACGTGGTGTGTCCCGGTCCCTGGAAGACGAGTGCCTTCATGACGCCACCTCTCCATGTCTCCCCGTGCTCCGTTCGGCAGAGGTCACTTCATGCTGTCCCCGCTGCCCGGTTTCCGGACAGGGCCGGACGGTCCCGTACACGGGCCTGACAGGCCCGTCCGGACCGTGCCATGAACGTGTGATGGTGGATGGCGGGGTCCCTTCACCGGGGGACGGCCGCCGATCTCCGGGACAACCCGGGGACCTTTCGCCTTCTCATTGAGGACCACCACGCCATGACCTCCAGTCCACATCTCGTCCGCGACGTGATGACGAGAATCGTCGTCAGCGTCACGCCCCTCGCCGAGTTCAAGGAGATCGTCGCCGTCATGAAGCAGTGGCAAGTGACCGCGGTACCGGTCATCGAAGGCGAGGGCGAGGGCGCGGGCAGGGTCATCGGTGTGGTCTCGGAAGCCGACCTGCTTCCGAAAGAGGAGTTCCGCGATCACGACTCCAGTCTCATCGAGCAGATGCGGCGGCTGGATGACACGCTGAAGGCCGGCTCCACACTGGCCAAGGACCTGATGACGACCCCCGCCGTCACCGTTCGACCGAACACCACCCTGGCCCAGGCGGCCCGCCTCATGGCGGAACGGCACATCAAACGACTGCTGGTCGTCGACCCGGCCGGCACCCTCCAGGGCATTGTCAGTCGCACCGACCTGCTCGAGGTCTTCCTGCGCCCGGACAGTGAACTCGCCGACGAGATAAGGCGCGAGGTGGTCGGCCGCCTGTTCCCGCTCGCACAGCACAGGGTGCGGGTCGATGTCCAGCACGGCGTGGTCACCCTCTCCGGCGGCATCCTCGACGCATCCCTCATTCCGGTGGCAGCACGTCTCGCACGCGCCGTGGAAGGCGTGGTCGACGTCAACTGCGCCCTGACCACGTCGGCCGCGCAGAAGGCCGGAGCATGAACCTCATACCCAGCGAAAACCAACCTGGTCGGAACCCCGTTTGATCTCCGCACCGGAGTACTTCGCGCACCGGATGCAACTCGGGTGTCATTTCCGGCAATCAATATGCCGGGCCGCCGAACTGAGGCCGACCCGGATACAGGTCTCCACCATGACCGTCGCCTTGGAACGCACCCCACCTGCCACGTCGCCCGCACCTCCCCCTGCCGGCACGCCATGTCCGCCCGGCCGCTGCCGGCCGACCACGAACGTCCGCTCGCTCGCGCTGCCGGCGCGGGCCCCGGCAGCCGGCCTCTGGCTGCGCGAGGCCGGCTGTGTTCCCTACCTCGTCGTGTGTTCCTCCGCCCGGCGTGCCCGCCAGACGTAGGTACCTCGTCGCAGCCGAGGCCGAGTTCGGCGCCAGCACGCTGACGATCTACGAGGTACGCCTCTACGGGGCGAGCGCGGACGAGTTGCCGAGCGTCGTACAGGAGATCCCCGCACAGGTTGTTGGGACGCTGATGCCGATCGGGCACAACCCCGGCGTGCAAGCGCTGGTGCTGATGCTTGCCGGTGAGGCTGACCGCTACGCACTGGAGCAGGCCGGTACGAAGTTCCCGACGTCCGCGATCGCCGTGCTGCGCGTGCCAGGGCCCTGGGTCCCTCGAACCGGGTGCCGCCCGGCTGACCGAGCGGCCTACCTCTGGAGGCGACCTGCGACCGGCTCCAGGTCACACTGTGTCACCCTGATGCTGCCGACGACGCCCCTCGTCATCGCCCAGGTCCGACCCCACCCTCGCGCAGACGAGGCGCGTGCAATGACGGGTTCGACGTGACGAGCCGTGCCCGGTCATGCCGGGTTGGGCTGATCAGGTGTGCAGGCGGCTGTTGGGGCCGTCATGGTCGCCCACGCTCTCGTCGTTGAACCAGTAGTCCCCGGCTGCCAGGTACCGGAAGGAATGCGTGCTCTTGCTCGGCAGCTCGACCGTGACGGCCCGCCTCCCGTCTTTGCGGGGCCGCAGGGAGTGGGCACCGGGCTGCCAGTCGTTGAAGTCGCCCACCACGCTGACGGGGCCGGGTGGGGTGTCGGCGGGCAGGACGAAGGTGACCTCCGTGCAGTTCTTGCGCAGCGTGCGCTCCAGCATGGTGCGGGCTCCTGACAGTAGGCGGGATGGGGATCGTGCCCATCCTCCGGCCTGAAGGCATGGCCCGCCTTCCGACGCCGCCACATCGAGGGACGGGCGTCACCCGTGTGCCTCGCTTCGCAGTCGACATGATGCAGACCGTCACGCTACGTGTCAGCGTGATCCGAGAGGAATCCGTACCCCACGCATCAAGAGGAGTCGCCGTCATGGGCGGTACGCAGGACAAGCATCAGGAGCCGGGCAAGGGCCGCGAGGCGCAGGAGCACCGCCGCCCCGGAGACCCTGCGCAGCACCAGCCGGGCAAGCCGTCCCGCGAGCAGGGCCAGAAGCCGGGCGAAGAAGAGGCTTCACGTCGTCGCGAGGACGATCTGCTGCGCGAAGAGGACCTGCACGACGAGACGTTCTGACCAGAGCACTACTCGTCCCAGTACGCAGAGCCCGGCCGGTCCACAGTCACCCCGGCCGGGCTCGGTCACGTCGCGCCGCTGCCGACCTTGAGGCCCGCAGCTGCACACGCCGTCGACGCCACGGCAGGACTGCCCTGTCCGGGAAGCCACCCGGGGAGGGCGGATCTCGTCTTCGCCGCACTGAGCTGCATCACCGCCACCGCGGTCGGCGTCATCGCCAGCCTCGGCCTGTACTTCGGCCTTCCACACCCTCTTCAAGAGTGCGGCGACGTGGTTCGCGTCGCGCGCTTTCGGGTTGATCTGCTCGCGGACCGCGAGGTAGAGAACCTTCAACGCGGCCTGGCCGAGGGAAAGTGGCCGCGGTTGCGGGTGGCTTTGCGGAGGCGGGCGTTCATCGATTCGACCATGTTCGTGGATTAGACCTCGAGTTCGGCATCCGAAACACGGCCTTGGAGCAGCTCGGTGTCGGGATCAATCGGTATCGAGGCCGTCGATCAGGCGGTTCAGGAACCGGGTGAAAGTGGCTTCGGGGGTGACGGGACGCCCCGGGGCCGAAATGGCCTCGGCGAGTTCCGGGTGATGGCCGTCCGTGGCGACGGCGACGAGGTACCGGGCTTCGGCCGCGGCCCGGTCGGGGGACTGCGAAACTTCGGCCTGCGCGATCTCATGGCCGACGTGCCCGGCCACGAACCCCGTGAGCTGGGCGAAGATCTCCAGCTTCGCCGTGCCGTCCAGCCCGGCAGGCCGCAGGGCGGCGAGCGCATGCTCCAGGAAGGCCAGGGTGTTGGGCCCGGGGACGCGCCGGGTGGACAGCGCGGCGGGCAGCCAGGGGTGTCGCAGCATGTGGGCGCGCTGAAGGCGGGCGATCGCCTTCAGGTCGGCGCGCCAGTCGCCGGTGAGCGCGCCCGTGGTCGGCAGTTCTCCGCTGACGTGGTCGACCATCAGGTGCAGCAGCGTCTCCTTGTCGGGGGCGTAGCTGTAGAGCGACATGACGCCGGCTCCGGCCCGTTCGGCGACCTTCCGCATGGTGACCGCGTCGAGGCCCTCGGCGTCCGCCAGGGCGACGGCCGCCTCGGTGATCGCCTCCCGGCTGTAGGTGGGCTTGCGGCCCCTGCGCGGCTGGGCAGGGTTCAGCCAAAGCTGCTGGGGGTCGACGCCCGGGGCGCCGGCCTCTCCGTCACGCGGCATGCTCCACGCTCCTTCCTTGATCGAAAGCCCTTGTGGGCCACAGTCGAGTATTCTATTCTCGTACATGGTACGAGAATCAAGGAGGGGAACGATGACGTCACGCACGCAGGGTTCCGTGCTCAGTCCGACCTGGACACCGCCTTCCCGGAAGCCGCCCGTTTCCTCGCGCATGATGAGGGCGACGTGGCGCCGTCTCCCGGCCAAGCTGCACGACGTCGGATGGGAGCCCGGATTGGTGGTGCCGGCCGCCGACGGCAGCCCGCTGATCACGGACCACTACTTCCCGCGCGCCGAAGGCGACTTCCCCACCCTGCTGGTCCGCTCGCCCTACGGCAGGGGCCTGCCGTGGTCCCCCATGTACGGGCTGCTCTTCGCCGAACAGGGCTTCCACGTGATCGTGCAGAGCTGCCGCGGCACCGGGGGTTCGGGAGGCACGTTCGACCTGTGGCGTAACGAGGCCTCCGACGGCCAGGCCACGGTGTCCTGGCTGCGCGAGCAGCCCTGGTTCAACGGAACACTGGGGACTGTCGGCCCCAGCTACCTGGGCTACGTGCAGTGGGCCCTCGCCGCGGACCCGCCGCCGGAGCTGAAGGCGATGGTGGTGCAGGTGGGCCTGCACGACCCCCACGCCCTGTTCCACGCGCGCGGTGCGCTCAACCTGGAGACCGCCCTCGCCGTCGGCGCGGGAATGACCTACCAGCACCAGGGCATGGCACCGTTCCTGAAGGCAACCCTGCGCCTGCAACGACGCCTGCGTGAAGTCACCACCGCGCAGCCGCTGCGCGGGGCGCACGCCTCGGCCCTCGGGTGCGAAGTGCCCTGGCTGGACGACGTGATGACGCATCCGGACGCCGAGGACGTGTACTGGAACGGCGCGTCCCTGGGCGAAGTGGCGGAGCGGCACAGCGTGCCCACGAGCCTGATCACCGGATGGCACGACGCGCTGGCCGACCAGACCTTCGAGCAGTACGACCGGCTGCGTCGCATCGGATGCGAGACCTCCCTGCTCATCGGCCCCTGGACCCACACCTCCGCCCTACAACAGGGATGGCCCGAGGTGTTCGCCGAAAGCCTCGTCTGGCTGCGCGCCCACCTGTACGTCGACCCCTGCGACCTGCGTCCCACGAAGGTGCGCGTGCACGTAGGTGGCGAAGACGCCTGGCGGGACATGGACGAATGGCCTCCGACCACGGCCGTCAGCCCGCGGTTCCCCACCGCGCAGGGAGATCTCACCCAGCAGGCCCCCACGGACTGCTCACCAGTGACGTCGTTCCGCTACGACCCGAGCGACCCCACCCCGTCCCTGGGCGGCCCCCTCCTCTCCCGGACCGCCGGCCCTCGCGACAACAGCACCCTGGAGGCCCGGGACGACGTACTGACCTTCACCAGCCCCCCGCTGACCGAGCCCGTGGACGTCGTCGGGCCGATCTCGGCACGGTTGAGCATCTCCACGGACACCGGTCACACCGACGTCTTCACCCGCCTGTGCGACGTCGACGCACAGGGCCGCTCCATCAACATCTGCGACGGGCTGGGTCAACTGCGGACGGAAGGTCAGGAGCCGTCGCAGGTCACCGTGGAGATGAGCTCGACCGCCCACAGATTCGAGGTCGGCCACCGCATTCGCTGGCAGATCAGCGGAGGCGCCCATCCGCGCTACGCCCGCAATCCCGGCACCGGGGAGTCGCCGGTGGACGCCACCACCTTCAGACCGGTGCGCATCACGCTCCACGCGGACTCGGCGCTGATGCTTGCGACACTTGCCCGCAGTTCGGGGCTCAGCCCCACGGTGAACAGCTGACAAGCGCGGGGCGCCCGGCCCGGTGCCCGAAGTCGGAGAGCACCGACTGGCGGTGGGCGCCCTCGTGTTCCCCGAACAGCCATCCCGCCCACGCCTTCTCAGGTGCGGGGCCCTCAACCACCCGGAGAGTCCGATGACTGCAATGCCCCGCCCCAGGAAGATGGCCCTCCCTGCCCTGCTCGCCACCCTCGTGGTCGGCTTACCTCTGAGTGCTGCCCCCGTTGCCTCCGCCGAGCAGCGTGCGGACAAGACCGCGTACGCGAGCGTCACGGGGAGCGCGGAGTTCGTCCTTCCCTACTACCCGGACGACGACGTCCGCTCGTTCACCTTCGACGCGCAGGCGGCCCCGTACAGTCGGCCGTTACCGGGGATCCCCACGGGGCTTCCGACGGATGCCCGGGGCACGGTCACGGTCTCCCACTACTCCGCCGTGCGGAACAAGACCTACACATCCGAGGGCCTCGTGGACTGCCTGGTCACCGGCCCCCGCACCGCGACGCTGACGGCGGTCATCACCAGGGTGAGCGAGGGGGGTCCGGTAGATGATGTCGGCAAGCGGGTCGGGTTCAGTGTCTACGACGGCGGCGAGGACAAGGGGCGCTCCCGAGACCGCGTGGGCTTCTCCTGGAACGGCGTGAACCTGCTGCCGAGCGGCGACACCGTTCCCACAGAGGCCCTGGTCGGCACCTGCATGGCCCCCGCCGCGTACGCCCCGGTGACCAGGGGCGGCTACACCGTCAGGCATGCCGAACTGCCACCCCTGCCGAAGCAGTGACGGGCGGGCCGTTTCTGTCGGATCGCCTGGCTGAAGAGCCAGAGAACAGATTCTTCCGTACCAGAACAGACCACTGATCCATCATGACGTGACTGAGGCCGGGTTGGGCGTTGGGCTGGTCATGGGTGGGCCGCCTTCGGCGAGGTTCCATACGCCGCCTACATCGGCTTGGAGACGGGCGCCTCCTCAATCCATTGGAAGGCGCCGAGGGGGCCGAACAGGCCGGTGAGTTCGTAGTCGTTCAGGCTCGCCTTGGGAGCCGGGGGCGGCGTCCAGGGCTTGATCGTCCAGGTCTGGCCGGCAGCGCCCTTGGGTCCGCCGATCAGTTGCCCGTCGTTGTCGGTCCAGTAGGTCTGCTCCGATGGCACGGTCTTGCTGTCGGCGCCGAAGATGTAGGCGCCGTCGGTGTCCCACCGGTAGGTGCGGTCCTTCGTCCGGCTGGCGCCCGAGCCGTACATCCGCATCGGCCTCACCGCAATCCCGGAGGAACCGCTTGCCGCCACAGGGACGCATCCCGCCTTGACCTCGGCGGTGTACGCCTTCAACGCACCCAGCAGAACGTCGTTGTCACCCGTCCACGGAGCAGCCGAGACCCCCATGAGGTACCTCCTGTCGCCCAGGGCCGCGGACCTGACGCAGTGCATGCGCCAATCCCTGTCTCCCCCGGTCCATCCCTCCGGGATCAACGTCGCGAGTTCCTTCTTCCGTTCCTCGGTCAGCGCGCCGAAAGCTGCGTCCAACGTTGTACTCGCCTGGCCGGCCGCATGGGACCGCGAGTGTCCGGGGGCCGGCTTCGTGACGTCCAGCCACACGCAGTAGTTGCCGATGTTCTGCAGGTCGCGGACAGCGACGTTGACGATCTGATTGAACGGCGCACGCTCTTGCGAGTCGTCGGCGGTCTCGACGTACCCAGCACAGGCCGGGCTGCCGTCATCGTCAGCCAGTTCGAGCTTCGGAGGGTCGGTCTTGCTCAGCAGGTACTTCGTCCCCTCCGTCAAAGGACCGCACCGGCGGAAGGCACCCGGATCACCCGGTTGGTGCGCGGGTGGCGTTCTCAGGCGTGCTGTGGCGTGGTGTGCAGTCCTTCGAGGAGTGTGGCCAGGTAGCGGTGCGCGGTGTCGATCCGGTCGGGGGGTGTGCCGCCGTGGACGTTGACGGCGTAGGCGATGCCGCACATGAGCGGGACGAGGTCGGCGGCGGCCAGGTCGTGGCGGACCGCTCCGGCGTCGCGCGCCCGGTCGAGGAGTGCGCTGCCGACCGACTGGAGCGTCTCTTTGAGTTCCGTGGTGCGCGGCAGGGTGTCGGTGGTTGCGGCGGCGACCGGGGCCAGGGAGGCGTCGGTGACCTGCGCTTCGACGGTGTGGAACAGGAAGGCTTCGAGCGCGTGCCAGGGGTCGGTGTCGGCCAACCCCTGCCGGCCGTGGGCGGCCAGGGCTTCCAGGCAGGGAGTGGCGACGGTCTCCAGCAGCGCCTCGGGGGTGGCGAAGTGCCGGTAGACGGTGCCGACCCCCAGTCCGGCGCGGCTGGCGACGTCGTTCAACTGCAGGGGTGTGCCCTGGTCGACCAGGGCACGGGCGACAGCGACGATCCGGTCCCAGTTGCGGGCCGCGTCCTTGCGCAGGGGTGTCGTCATGGGGAACATGCTAATCGGATGACTCATCCGGATGATGCCGCCGATGCCCGCACCGCTTGGTGGGTCAGGTAGCCGTGAGAGTGAGAGGTGCGTGCCGTTCGCTGAGCCGGCGCACGTCCTGGGCGACGCGGGCGTCTGTGGCTGCGCGCAGCGGTGCCATCGGGCGCGCCTGGGCTCCGATGACGATGCCGGTCTGGCCCGCAAGGGTGTCGTCGGTGGCGGCGACGATCGAGGGCCGGGCAGCCAGGGACGCCGGACCCGAGGTAGAACGTTCGAACTTGCGGCGCACCAGCGGCCACAGCAGCCGCAGGGCTGGTGAGACGATCTTCGGGTCGGTCAGGGTGTCGTTGGTCATGTCGGTCGCGGCGCCTCCGGGATCGGCCGCGAAGACCGAGACGCCCGTGCCTTCCAGCCGGGTGGCCAGGTCGAGCGTGTAGGCGAGGTTGGCGAGCTTGGCGCGGCCGTACCAGTGGAAACCGTAGTAGCCGCCGGGCGGCTCGACGGTGTCGAAGGCCCGTTTCGCGAGCCCGACCGCACTCGAGGTCACGTTCACGATCCTGCTCGGCGCCCCGGCCGTCAGTGTGGGCAGTAGCAGTTCCGTCAGCAGGTACGGCGAGAGATGGTTGACGACGAACGACGCCTCGATCCCATCCAGGGTCTGTCGATCCGGGAACATCGCCCCGACGTTGTTGACCAGCACGGTCAGCGGTTCGCCGGAGACGGCGTGCTCGGCGGCGATCCGGTCGGCGAGCGCGCGCACCTGGTCGAGCGAGCCGAGGTCGGCGGGCAGGAACCGGGCGGGGCGCGCCGGGTACGTCGCGTTGATTCGGCCGACCGCCTGGTCGCCCCGGTCGGCGTTACGTCCGACCACGGTGACCGAGAACCCGGCACCGGCCAGCCCCAGGGCCGTCTCCAGCCCTATGCCGGCCGTCCCCGCCGTGACCACGGCTGTCTTCGTCATGTGCTTCTCCACCCAGTCATACGGATAGTTCATCCGCTTGTCGGGGACCGTAGCACACAACCGGATGACCCATCCGCTTAAGGGGGCAGAGCGGGGCAACAGACAATGCTGGACGGCAGGCGCCGCTCCGACTTCACTCGGCGCCAAGCGACACCGGCCCGGCTGTGGTTTCGACATCGACGGGAGGGCGGTAGCGGCTGTCGCATCCGCCTGCCGCCCTGCGCTCAGGAGACCCTTCGGACCGGTTCTGCTCCGGTTTGGGTCAGGAAGTCGGTGAGTACTTGGGCGAGTTGTTCGGGCTGGTCCTCGGGGACGAGGGTGGACGAGTCGGCGATCTCGACCAGCCGGCCCTGGGGGTACAGCTCGGCCAGCCGAGGTCCGTGCTCACGCGGCATCAACCGGTCCTCGGTCGCCCAGACGACCAATACCGGGCGGTCGAAGTCACGCAGTCGATCGCTCCAGGCGAGCAGGGTCTTGCGTTCGGGTGCCCCGGTCGCGAATTTGGCGAAGTCCCTGCGGATGGCCCTGCTGCGGGTGGCGGGAGCGAACCAGTCGTCCATGATCTCGTCGGGGACTCCACGCAGGCTCATCCCGCCGTATCCGCCCCGGCTGTGACGGAAGGCGGGAACGCGCATGAGTCGCGTCAGGAGCCAGACGCCGCCGGGAATCCTGCACACCTGCGCCATGGCCTTGGCCGGCCCTGGGGGAAAGTTGTCGAAGGCCTCGCAGGCCACCAGCACCAGGCGGGCGATGCGCCGGCCCTGCCCTTCCGACACCAGAAACTGTCCACCGCCCCAGTCATTGAGAACGAGGGTCACCCGGTCCAGACCGAGCCCCTCGATGAACTCGCCCAAGAGCAGGGCAACACCGCGCTGGGACAGATCGGCATCCGGATTCATCGGCTGACGATGACCGCCCAGGGGCAGCGTGGGCAGGACGCAGCGGTATCCGTCCAACAACGGGACCACCTTGCGCCACTGAGTCTCGTTCATCGGTAAACCGTGGGCGAGTACCAGTACAGGCCCTTCACCGCCGGTGTCCTGATAGTCGATCGGTCCGGACGACAACTCGATCCTCGGCATCCCAGCCCCTCACTTGATAGATCGTTCTACTGTAATCTTGGCGGGGAAAGGGGTGGAAGGCAATGGGAGAGTCGAACACGCGAGCCAGAATCCAGAGGGCCGCCGCGGTGCTGTTCCGCCGACACGGCTACTCGGCCACCGGCCTGAAGCGGATCGCGATGGAGGCGGACGCACCGTTCGGCTCGATCTACCACTTCTTCCCCGGTGGCAAGCAGCAACTGGCCGAGGACATGATCCGCGTATCCGGAACCGAGTACGGCCGAATGGTCCTGGCTCTGTTGGACAGCGTGCCCGATCCGATGGAGTCCCTCGTGCGCGCATTCGAAGCTGCTGCAGATGACCTTGCTGCGGCCGACTATGCCGACGCGTGCCCGATCGGGACGGTGGCCCTGGAGGTCGCGAGCAGCAATGAGGTGTTGCGGGTCGCGACGGCGGAGATTTTCGAGGAGTGGGTCGGCACGGCGACGCAGTGGTTCGGCCGTTGGGTGACCGAGCCGAGGACGGCGCAGTCCCTCGCGTACTCGATGATCATGATGCTGGAGGGTGCTTTCATGCTCAGCCGGGCTGCCCGAGATCCAGAACCATTGCGGGTGGCCGGCCGATCGATGGCCACCTTGTTGCGCACAGCCATCACCCCGGCCGGCGAGGACTGATCCCGCGTACCGCCACCACCAGCATCCTCGCAGCAGTGCGCAGCTTGTCACCCGAGCGGTGGGAGGCGAGGACGTCCGCAATGGCCAACCGGCGGCGACTGTGAAAATCGCTGTCCGATCACCGGAGCACGGTGATAGACATCCGGCGTGGAAAAGAATCTTGAGTTCCCTGACCTGTTGCGACTGATCGATGAACGGTCGACCGCCTTCCGCGCCGTGGTCGCCGCCGCGCCCGGTCTCGACGCGCAGGTGCCGACCTGCCCCGGGTGGACGCTGTTCGATCTGGTGAAGCACCTGGGTGGGGGAGACCGTTTCTGGGCCGCCATCGTCGGCGCGGGGCCTGCCGACGCTCCCCCGGCCGAGGCCGTCGCCGCGCGCGCCGCGCTGGGAGTGCCGCAGGAGCGTGAGGCCCTGCTGGCCTGGCTGGACGCGTCGACGCAGCTTCTGCTGGGCGCCCTGCGCGCGGCGGGACCGGAGAGCGGTTGCTGGACGTGGTGGCCCGCGTCGCAGTCACCGCAGACCGCGGGCGGCACCGCCCGGCACCGGGTCCAGGAGACCGCGGTGCACACCTACGACGCCCAGCTCGCCGGGGGCGCCCCGCAGCCGCTGCCGGTCGAGCCGGCACTCGACGGTGTGGAGGAGTTCCTGTTCACCGTCTGCGCAACGCCGAGTGCCTGGCCGCACAAGCCCACGGCCTTCGACTTCCACGCCGCCGAGGGCCGCTCCTGGCGCCTCACCGTCGACGGCGACGGCGCACGCACCACCCGCATCCCCGCGCCCACCGCCGCGACCGGCGAAGACTCGGACGCAGCCGGCGCCTCCGTCCACGGCACGGCCAGTGAGCTGGTCCTCTACCTGTACGACCGGATCCAGGCCGACTCCTTGCACGTTGACGGAGACGCAGGGCTGCTCGACCTGCTCCGCGCCTGGGAGCCGGAGGAGAAGTAGGACGTAGCGGGCGCTGTTGGCCGCGCCTCGAGCCGGTAAGACACGACTCTTCGCCAGTTTCGTCAGTCGCGGCACCGGGCTCAAACCCGCGAGGCGGCCTCGGGGCGTCACCAAGCCGACCGTCTCCCTGGATGGCAGTGCGAATTTGTCCGTCCCGGCGATCACGAGAAGCGACGCGACTGCCGTCGCCCCAATCTCGTCGAGAAGTCAGTCGATCGGGTGACTGCGGCGGCTGCCGTGCATGAGAGCAGGGCCTCTTGGTAGCTCGAAGGGTGTCGAAGCCAACGTGCGTTCCAGGAGGCCCTGTTGTCGCATTGCCACGGCACCGCGGGAGTGGGGTCCACGTCAGCCACTCTCACATGTGACTGTCTGGCTCACAGGTTCGGGAACGCCCGAGACCATGGGGCGCGCGAGCGTCGGTATCCCACCGACATGTCGGACGCCGAGTGGGCGGTGGTCCCGGCCACTGCTGCCGGTGCCGGGCCGGCTGCGGGGCCGGGTCGGGGCGGGGCGGGCCGGGCCGGGGCGGGGCGGGCCGGGCCGGGTCGGGTCGGGGCGGGGCGGGGCGGGCAACCGGAGGCCTATTGCCACCGCGCGATGCCGGACGCGATCCGCTACCTGGTCGACAACGGCACGAAGTGGCGGTCCATGCCCGCCGACTTCCCACCGTGGGACCGGACCTACGCGTTCTTCCGGCGCTGGCGCAACCACGATCTGGTCCACGAGTTCCACGACCGGCTCTGACAGCCGCGGCTTCGACGGCGGCAAGCTGATCAACGGGCGCAAGCGGCACGTCGTGGTCGACACCCTTGGCCTGCTACTCGCTGTGATGGTCACCGCAGCGGATGTGGGCGATCGCGCCGCGGCCCAGGTCCTGCTCACCCAGGTCACTGCCGCGCACCACCTGCCGGCCCTGGTCTGGGCCGACGGCGGATACACCGGCAGCCTCGTCGAGTACTGCCTCGCGGCCCTCGCCCTGGTCCTCGCCATCGTCAAGCGCAGCGACGACATGCGCGGCCTCGTCGTGCTGCCCAGGCGGTGGATCGTCGAGCGGTTCTTCGCCCACCTGATGCGAAGTCGCCGTCTCGTGCGCGACTTCGAGCGTTCCATCGCCAGCGCGGAGGCGATGGTCTACTGGTCGATGACGATGCTCATGACCCGCCGCGTTGCCCGGCCACGTCCTTCGCGAGCGTGAATCGGCCAGGTGCCGGCTCAATCAGCCAGCCGCGCGCCGTCAGCCGCTTGGCCTTCGATCGCAGTGCCTCCACTTTTCCGGTACGGGGTCCAGGCCGAAGCAGGCGGCCATCTCCTGGCACGTCAACGCTCCTTGACCGAGTCGGTTACGGTCGCTGAGGGCCTGCAGGATGCGCTGGTAGTCCACCGACAGCGCCGACCAGGCCGGCCCCGCGCGCCACACCGGCACCACTGTTTTCGGCTTCGGCGCCTCCGCCGGTTCGGGCCGCGCCGGTTGCACACCGGGAGCCGGCAGACCCTCGGAGGCGGCGGGGCCGACGACGGCGGCGTTGCCCGGGGCCAGTACCTCGCCAACGCGTGAGCGGGCGATGCCCCACTCGTTCCACTCCCGCTCAGCCATGGCAGGCTCCGCCCGGAGGCGGTCGGCCTCCTCCCGCAGATCGTCGACACGACGGCGAGCGGTGAGCTCACGCTGTTCCAGCAGTCCCACGACCGACGGCATCCTCGACCTCCACGATCTGGTCAGCCAGCAGCTGGAGCGCTGGCAGCTCGCCTGATACGAGGCCCGAGGAGCTCCGGTGCGGGCAGGTCACCGACGGCCATCGGACTTCTCGATACCGGTCTCTTGGCTGATGGTGGGCCGCACGGTTCGCCGGCTCGTCCCGGAGGCGGTCACGAACTGCCAGTAGGTGCTGAGCTGCACCGAGCCGTTCGCCGCGCACGACAGGAGGCGGATGACGCTGTACCGGGCACCGACTGCTGGGCAGGTCGGCGTCGACAGGCGACAGGCGACAGGCGACAGGCGACAGGGCCACGGTTCGGCGGCTGACCTGCCCGGTCTGATGCCGGATCAGCTTTGCCGGCGGACACCGGCGCGGTGACACGGGTACTGCTCAGGCCGATGGCGATCAAGAGTCCGGCGTCTGCGAGCGGCCCGCAGGGCGAGGCAGGCAGCGTGACGTCCGGATCCGTCCCGGCGCTGTCTTACGATCACGGTTCGGCGATCATGCGGGACGCCGTACGAGAACTGGACGGAGTGGGGGACGGAATGGCGATCGACAGGCCTGGTCGACCGGAGGACTTGCCGGCGGCCGAAGTGTTGTGGGCGCGCTGGGCCCTGGTCGCCGTACTGGAGGCCGCGGCGGAGTCGGAGGCCCGGGGCGTCCGCCGCGGCGGCACGTGGATCGACGGCCAGGGGCTGCACCTCGACGACCGCGGCTGCACCTGGTGGACGTTCCAGCAGGTGGGAGTGGGCCGCTACCTGTTGTACGGCGAGGACGAGTCCAGTGCCGTGAAATGGCACGACCCCGCGATCGACATGCTGGCGCAGGCGCCGGACTGGCTGCCGTACGAGCGCCTGCGGGAGCTGTTGGAGGGCTGGGAGCTGGGCTGTGTGTACTGGTACGAGAACGGTGCCTGGGCCCGCGCGCCCTACCCGGACGAGCTGGACGACGACGGCCTCGACTGCGGAATGAGCCGTTTCGCGGTGCGCGAGGAAGCGCTGCACGACCTGATCGCCTCGGAACGCGGCCTGCCCCGGGAACGGGCGGACGGCCTGCTGGCCGCGGCCGAGGCGCGCAGCCTCACGGCCGCCGAGATCCGGGAGGTGCTGGACGCGGCCGCCGCCGCCGAAGAGTACGTTCCGGCGGACCGGGCAGCGATGCTGAGGTCTCTGGAGCTCGCGGCCCTGACGGCCCCCGCTTCCGTCACTTCAGCCGCGCCAAACCACCCCGGCTGACACCCGGGAGTAGCCTGCCGGCTCCCGCACCGGAGGGCCGCAAGCGCAAGTACCGGGGGGTGCGGGCCGGGCACGGCAGATCCGAGTCCCCACCACCTCTTCCTCTCCAGCGGCCGGTACCGGCTCCGGCGTACGCCCGGCGCGGACCAAGTACAGGTTCTCGTCCACGCGGACAGCGGCAGGGATGCCGGTGAGGGCGACTGGCTCGACCCTGACGAGGCGAAGGACGCAGGCTCGTTTCCGCAGTGAATTCGGCCGTCCGCACGGGTGAATTGATCCGCCGAGGGCCTGTCGGGGTGGGCGTCGGGCCCACTGGACCCGCGTGTGTGATCAAGAGCCCGATGCTGCGGGACTTCCCGCGCTCGCCCTCTGTGCCCTTCCCGTCCGCGCGGCTCCGGCCGCCCACTCCGCCGCTGCTGTCACTTCGACGCCGGCGGCCACCAGTGTGGCCAGACCGGAGGGGGTGCAGACTTCGCGTCGAGGGGCCCGCGGTCGCGGCCGGCTGCAAGCTGACCGGCGGCTCCTGACACAGGGCGTGCGACAACATCGTCGTCTCCGACGCGGCCCGCCTCGACGTCCACCACTTCGTCCCGCCCGCCGAGGTCTACGACTCCGAGCAGGCGCCCTGGTCGGCGGCCCGGCGTGGGGCGTACGCAAACGACCAGGCTTGCCCGGGCGCGCGCCTGCGGCCGTGATGCTGGTTGTTCGTGGGACGGTCGTAGCTGCGCTTGCCGGCACGTGGGATTTCGGGTGTCGGCGTGAGACGCCTCGGATCTTGGGTGGACGGACGGGATGGCGGGTATGACGCGAGCGGCTGGTTCTGGTGCTGTGGGAGGTGTGCCTGGCGCGCGGCGGATTCTGGCTCCGCTGGCGTTGGCACAGTTCATCTGCAGCTTCGCAGGTTCGAACATGAACGTGATGATCAATGACATCAGCGAGGACCTGGACACCACGGTGCAGGGCGTGCAGATCGCGATCACGATCTTCCTGCTGGTGATGGCCGCGCTCATGATCCCGGGTGGGAAGCTCACCGACAAGTGGGGCCGCAAGCGCTGCCTGATGGCGGGACTGGTGGTGTATGGGCTGGGGGCGATGATCAGCGCGGTGGCACCAAGGCTCGGTGTGCTCATCATCGGGAACTCGATCCTGGAGGGCGTGGGCACGGCCCTGCTGATCCCGCCGGTCTACATCCTGACGACACTCCTGTTCACCGGCACGACGGCCCGGGCGCGCGCGTTCGGGGTGATCATGGCGATGGGCGGGATCGGTGCGGCCGCGGGCCCGCTGATCGGCGGGCTGATCACGAGTGCGATCAGCTGGCGGGCGGCGTTCGTGTTCCAGGCACTCGTGATCGTGGTGATCTTGGTGCTGGCCCGTGGGATCGCCGATCCGCTGCCTCCCGACCCCAGCCGCCCCTTCGACACCGTGGGGGCCGTGCTGTCGGCGGCGGGACTCGTACTGCTGGTCACCGGCATCCTCGCCGTCGACGACGACGGCCGCCTGGCGCTGGGTCTACTGCTGGCCGGGGCGCTGGTGCTGGCAGGCTTCTTCGCCTGGGTACGGGGGCGGGAACGGGCGGGCCGTGAGGCGTTGTTGTCGACCGCGATGTTTCACAACCGCACCTCCAACCTGGGCCTGATCACCCAGAACACCCAGTGGCTGATGCTCATGGGTGTGTCGTTCACCGTCGCCGCCTACCTGCAGGTCGTCCGCGGCTACGACGCGATCCAGACCGGCGTGATCTTCACCGCCGCCACTCTCGGCATCCTCGCCTCCTCCCTGGCCGCGGAGAAACTCGCCCGCCGACGCGCGCAGCGCACCCTGATCATGGCCGGCTTCGCCACGACCATCGCCGGCATCGCCGTGCTCCTCGCCTTCGTCGCCGGGACACCCAACCCATGGGCGTTCGCCCCCGGACTCCTGCTGATCGGACTGGGGCTGGGGGTCATGCTCACCCCGTCGGTGAACATGGTCCAGTCCTGCTTCCCCGAGTCCCAACAGGGCGAGATCTCGGGCCTCTCCCGCAGCGTCTCCAACCTCGGCTCCTCCCTGGGAACAGCTGTGGCGGGAACGATCCTGGTCTCGGGACTCAGCACCGGCGCATACGCGACAGCCATGGTCGCCCTCGCCGTCGTGGGTGTCGGCGGCCTGGTAGCCGCCGCCCTGCTCCCACGCACCCACCCGACAGCGACCACCACCCCCGACACAGGGCCACCCGACAGGCCCTGACACGCCACCCGGCCGAGAAACGGCGCGCCTACGACCGGGCGCAGCAGCCCAATGAAGGTGACGCCGACCCGGCACTCCGCACCGTACGACAAAACCCGCATCGCGGTCCGGGCCGTGAGCACTCGTACGAGCACGAGCCTCGGGCAAAGCAGCGGCAACAACGGCAGCAACCGGGTCCGTCCCAAGTGCCGGTGACCGTTGTTCGGTGTCATCGTTGCTGTACAGGTGAAGCCAACCTTCCCCCCACGCCCCGCCACCACGACGTGCCCTACCCATGCCAGGCCCACGGCCAGTACCGCCTGACCGCCACCGTCGTCACCAGCGACGCAGCCAACTCCCCGCGCACCGTGAAGCACACCTTCGACATCAAGGCCAACGGCTGCTGAGTACCGGCAGTCCGGTTGCCCGGCGGCCCTGACACCCGGCCCTGGCAGAGGCGCGTCCGGTACGTCGCGGGACCCCACGACCCGGCGAAGCGGATCACTGCCCGGGGATGCCTGTGCATCCCGCGCAGGGTCGGGTTCCCGTGTTCCTCCCGGCCTGTTTCCGGGGCGCCGGCACCCGCAGTCAAGGCGCGGGTGCCGGCGGTCTCATCCAGGGGAAACGTTGGGGCTCAGCGTCAGTTCGCGTGGTCGATGACGTTGCCGTTGCCGTTGCCGTTGGAGCAGTTGTTGGCCCATGATCGGCCTGACAAGTCCGAGGTCGCATTACGAAAGTCCCGCCTGCCCCTCGGTCGAACGACGGGGCCTGAACAACAGACCTAGGCACCCCGGCAACTCGGCGGGGCCCGTCAGTCCGTGGCCGGCAGCGCGTTGTCCAGGAGGATCTCCGCCGCCGTCCGCGCGTACCGGCCGTAGTCCGCCTCGTCCAGCACCATGGCGCGGCTGGCGGCGCCGTCCGCGAGGGTCACGAGCTGCTCGGCAAGGACGGTGGGCCGGCGGCAGCCCAGTTCCGCTACCAGGTTGGCCACCAGTCGCACCATCAGCAGCTTCCGTTCGCGGGCGTAGGAGTGGACCGCGCTCTGCGGGTCGGGGAACTCCACGGCAGCGTCGATGAAAGGGCATCCGCGCACGGGATCAGTGCCGGCCGGGGGCGGATCGAACAGCGCGAGGATTCTCTCCTTGGCGGGGACCTCCTCGCGTACCAGCACACCCTCCAGAGTGTGCCCCGTCGAGGCGAGGTCCTTCAGGTGGGCGAGGACAAGCTCGTCCTTGGTGCGGAAGTGTGCGTAGAGGGTGCGCTTGGACACCGGCGCCCGCTCGGCGATCTGCTCCATGCCGGTCGCGTTGATCCCCTGGACCGCGAAGAGTCTGGCCGCGGCAGCCAGGATGCGCTCCCGTCCTCCGCGACCCTGCCGTCGAGATGCCGTCGCCACTGTGGTCATGGCGTAAGTATACGCTCTCGTTTACTTCAGAGGGGCGGCTGGTTACAGTGCTTCCAGGTAAACGACAACGTTTACTTGAGGGATCCTGAGGGGAGCTCCATGAGCAGGCCGGTCTTCACCCAGATACGCACGAGCGAGACACCTACCGGCGGGATGCAGACGGGCGGGACACGAACGTGGGAGTACGCCGAGCATCTGATTCGCGGGCGCCGCGCGACCCGCGCGTTCCGACCCGACCCGGTGCCCGAGGACGTTTTGCGCGCGATCTTCTCCCTCGCCGGCGCCGCACCGTCCAACTCCAACGCGCAGCCGTGGAGGGTCGAGATCGTCGGCGGCGCACGGCGAGACCGTCTGGCCGACGCCCTGCGGACGGCCCACACCGAGCGACGCGTCACGGCCGACTACCCGTACTCCGAGGACATGTACGCTCCCGTCCACCAGGAACGGCGGGCCGCCTTCGGCGCCGGTCTGTACGGAGCGCTGGGCATCAGCCCCGACGACCACCCGGCCCGCGCGGCCTACGACGCGGAGAGCATGGGCTTCTACGGAGCTCCCCACGCCGCGTTTCTGTTCATCACCGGCGATGGCGGGCCGCGACTGGCCGCCGACGCCGGCGCCTACCTGCAGACGCTGCTGCTGGCCATGACCGCATATGGCGTGGCCAGTTGCCCACAGGGCCTGCTCAGCTTCTACGCCGACACCGTCCGCGACGAACTCCGCGTGGACGAAGGGAAGCTGCTCGTGGGGATCTCCTTCGGCTACGCAGACGAGAACGCGCCGGTCAACCAGGTCGCGACCGACCGGGCGGCCTTGGAGGCGACCACCACCTTCCACAGCTAGAGTCCATCGCGAAATTGCCGGCCACAGCCACTCATGAGGACTGCGACCAGTACGGTCGCCTCGTATCGGACGGCGAGTTTGTCGTATCTCGTGGCGACAGCCCAGTGGCGCTTGAGGCGATCGATGCCGCATTCGACCGCATGGCGCTCGCGGTAGTCGGCCGGATCAAAGCGCGGCGGCCGGCCGCCGCGGGAGCCGAGCTTCTGGCGGTCGCGTGCCCGGTCTGCCTTGTCAGGGATGGTGCAGCGCATCCCGCGGCGGCGCAGGCAGGCGCGGTTCTTGCGGGAGGCGTACGCCTTGTCGGCCCGCACCCGATCGAGACGGACATGCGGCCGGCCCGGCCCGATGCGGGGCACACGAACCTTCCCCCGTACCGGTCGAACTGTGGCGAGTTCTCCACGCTGCCCTGCCGTCACCACGATCGACAGGGGCTTCTGACCCTGTTCGACGGCCAGGTGCAGCTTGGTGGTCAACCCACCACCCGGCGGTTCTCTCCACGGGTCGCCGGGCTTGCGAGCCCCAGCCGCGTACTGATGGGCGCGACAGACCATGGAGTCGACACTCAGGTCCCACACGATCACATCGGCCGCATCGGCCGCATCGGCCAAGGACTGGAGCCGGGTCAGGGTCAGGCTCCAGGTACCGTTCCGCTGCCACTTGCGGAACGGGTTGTAGACCCGGCCCCACGGCCCGTACGTCCCGCGGTCAAAGCCCCTTACGACAGGCCCCCTAGGGCGAACCCCAGCCCCATCGCGACGAACAACGCGCCCAGTGCGCTGAACAGCCACCAAAAGGCGGTGCCCTCGGCCGGGAGGGTCCACCGTGACGGGTCTGCCTCGTCGTATCGGACCTCGACGCGGGCACCGACGCGAAGGGTCCTGTCCTTGGGCCGAGCGATGTCCGTCCTGGTTTCCATTGCGCGGCCGTCGCCCGTACTCCAAGTGATGACCGGGTAGTACACGGTGGTTCCGACGCTCCGGCTGGTGCTGCCGGCATCCGAGGCCGGCGCGATCCGGGTCTCCTCAAGACGGGTCACCACGCCCCGCGCCGTACTGCCCTCCCTCAGCAGGAACCGGACGCGTCGGATCTTGAGAGAGGCGACGACGCCGATAACCGACCCCGCGGCGGTGAAGACCGATGCCAAGAGCAAGAGGATCTGGGAAGCAGACACAGGGCCATCTCGATTCTGGAGCCGAATAACTCCTGACAGCATGCCAGTGCGGCGATCTCCCCCTTACGGCAGGCGCGTGGCCGGGACGGACCTCGGCGCAGCCCCGCCGACGGTCTCCTCCCGAAGGAGGAGGCCGGGCCGGGACGCAGGTCCCGGACCAGGGGTGGGTCCTCGTGCCCTCGGGCGATGTGCCGTACCAGGGCGGGTTCCTAGCCTCGGGGCATGCGATCACACCAAGCGGACGATGCTCAAGGAGACCCGGTGACCACTGTCAGCCCCGCCGCACGCCGCGCCTTGGCCGTGGGCCTCACCCTCGCCGCCTGCCTCACGTCCTCCCCCGTCCTGGCCACGGCCGCCCAGACCCCCGCCCAGGACAGCTCCGGGGCCGGACTGGACCGGTACTACCGCCAGCACCTCGGCTGGGGCAGCTGCATCAAGGGCCCCGACGACACCACGGGCCGCGATCTGGACCAGGCAGGCGTGCAGTGCGCGGACGTGACCGTGCCCCTGGACTACGCCGACCCCCGGGGGCGCACGATCACCGTGGCGATCTCCCGGCTCAAGGCCACCGACACCCGCCACCGCATCGGCGCGATCCTCCTCAACAACGGCGGTCCGGGCGGTCCCGCGCTCCAGTCCCCGCCGCAGGCCCGCGCGTCGATGAAGGAGGTCGGCGCGCGCTACGACATCGTCGGCTTCGACCCGCGCTTCATCGGGCGCAGCACCGCGCTGGACTGCGGCTTGCCCGTCGGCATGACCTGGCTGTCCGCCGGCACCGGCCGGGCGGGCTTCGACCGCCAGGTCGCCCTGCAGAAGAGCCTGGCCGACAAGTGCCGGGCCACCGACGCCGCGGTGCTCCCGCACATCACCACCCGCAACACGGCCCGCGACATGGACGTCATCCGCGGCACGCTCGGCGAGCGGAAGATCTCCTTCCTGGGCTACTCGTACGGCACCTACCTGGGCACGGTCTACACGCAGATGTTCCCCGGGCGCCACGACCGGATGGTGCTGGACGGGGCGATCAACCCGAGCGACTACCGCCCGCGGCTGCTGAAGGGCACCGAGCGCGAGAACGAGAAGGCGCTGTCCGATTGGGCCGCCTGGGCCGCGGAGCACCACGACACCTACGGCCTCGGCCGCAGCCGCGCCGAGGTGCTCGCCGCCGTCGACCGCATCGTCGCGGCGGCCGCGCGCGGTCCGCTGACCATCGGCGCCGACGCCGACGCCTTCCGGATCGACGAGAGCCAGGTGCCGCTCCTCCTCTTCTCGGGCATCGCGGACGACACCGCACCGGCGCGGGCGTCGTTCGGCGAGCTGGTTTCCGTACTGGCCAAAGCCGCGGAGGGCCGGCCGACGACGGTACCGCCGATGCTCGTCCCGGAGCTCCGGTACGTGCTGCGCGGTGAGGGCGAGCCCACCGGCGCGCAGTCCGCCGTCATCTGCGGGGACGTGGCCGCCGCGCGCGATCCCGAGCTCTACTGGCGGGACATCGAGCGCAACCGCACCGCGCACCCGCTGTTCGGCGCTCTGACCAACAACATCAACCCGTGCG
The DNA here is from genome assembly GCF_036231985.1 of Streptomyces sp. NBC_01426. Classification (GTDB taxonomy): domain Bacteria; phylum Actinomycetota; class Actinomycetes; order Streptomycetales; family Streptomycetaceae; genus Streptomyces. The sequence continues at coordinate 7,524,913 of NZ_CP109500.1, read as the reverse complement.
CCTTCTGGGACTCGCCGCGCGAAGAGCCCACCCGGGTGCGGCGCGATGCTCCTGCACTGATCGTCGCCGCCACCGGTGACCCGCGTACGACGTACAAGGGAAGCGTCGAGCTGCACAAGCAGCTGCCGAGCTCCAGGCTGGTCACCCTCGAGGGCGCCAACCGGCACGCCCTCTTCGGGCGCTACGGCAACGCGTGCGTGGACGACCAGGTCAACCGGTACCTGGCCACCGGCAAGCTGCCGGCGAGGGACCAGACCTGCGTCAAGCAGGCGGGGTAGCGGCCTGCGGTTCACGTTCCGAGTGCGCGGGCAGGCAGCATTCTGCGGTTGTTCGTCGCGGTCGTGGCGAACACCGACTTGAGGTTGTCCTGCACGGTGTGCTCGGAGACGAACCTCTGGCGGGAACCCGACCAGACACCCTCCACCGCCCCGCGGACGGTCACGCGAAAGGGGCCGAGCAAAGCACAGCAGGCATTCCAGCGGGGCCTGACAGCGCTCACGCAGTGGGCCGCGCGGGAGGGCGCCCACCGGCCGGTCCCAAGGACCACCCACGGCAGCCGATAGCGGTCGAAGGCGAGGCTGAGCCGGTGACCTGAAGCTTGGCTCATGGATCTCCAACACCAAAACCCGACGCCACAAACTCGACCGGCGGTGACGTGGTCGCTTCACCACTTCGAGTGGCGGAGTCTTCGCGATCGGGGGTGCTTTGCCGGGAACCACACATCCCGTGTGGTCTGCGTCGGCCATACCGGAGCGGAGCCGCCTGCCCTGCTCGCCGTAGGAGAAGGAGAGCGGTGCCTGCGGACTTCCCCGTATGGGACCGCGGTTACGCCTTCTTCCGGCGCAGGCGGGACAAGGGCCTGGTCGCCGAGTTCCACGACCGGCTGCGCGACCGTGCTGCCGAAAAGGTGGCTGGTGGAACGGACGGTACGACAGGCTTCAGACCGCGATGCAGAATCTGAACGAGAGCTGTCAACACCTGGCAGTGGCAGCTCAGCGGGGCCATCGTCGACGGGGGCGTCATCGGCGGCATCATGCTGGAGCCCCTGGGGATGTTCGCCACGTTCATCTCCATCTGGCGCAACGAGGACGGCCTCTCCTGCGAACGCGGCCTGGTTCTCGACCAGCGCACCCTCGCCGTGCTGAGCCACTGCGGGTACACCGAGATCCACTTCAACGGCGACGGCCACCACGTGCTGAAGTCGAATCCACCGGCCCGGGAGTGCCCTTCCCGCAGCACACCCTCGAATACACCGTGCGCAGCGGTGACAGCTGGGGCGCGCCCATCACCCTGCACGAAGTGCTCCTGCCGGCGGGGCCACCCACAGGCCACCACGCACCGTCAGACACTGGGCATCGGCGGACCGACCGGGAGAAGAGCTCTTCGACATTTTTGGCAGCGTGCTGGTCGGGCTCGCGGTCGGCGGTCCTTCTGGCTCCTCACCCCCCATCAGATCGGTGTGACCGCAACGCGGGCTGCGGGTACCGGCGCGGCCTGGGGCGCGTCGGGCGGCCGACGCGGATCAAGGGATCGCACCCGCGCGGCCAGGGCTTCGAAGGCGACGGGAGTTCCGGCGAGCCGACTCAGCGTGGCCAAGCCCAGGCTGTCCTGGGCCAGCGCCTCCACTTGAGGGCCGGGCATGACGTAGAAGGACCACTGACTCACCTCGAGCGGATCGTAACCGGCATGGTCGGGCGCGGTGTGCAAGGCGAAGACGTAGACGTCGGCGTTGTAGGTAGGCTCTGCCGCATCCCCGCCGCGTGGTGTCCAGGTGCGTCCCCGCAGCCGGGTGAAGCGGATGGGCGACGGGCCGCGCTGGTCCCAAGCTTGCACGTACGCACTGGCCTTCACCTCGACCCGCAGGCTGTCGTCGGTCAGGACGTCGAAGCTCTCCCACTCCACGTTCCGTACCCGCGCCCCCATCGCCCGGTGCACCAGGAACTCCGCGAGGAGACCCCGGGTGGTGTTGGTCCGCAGGTCCGGCATCGCGTACCGCCAAAAGTCCAACACGGTGAACGGATCCGCCGGAGAGTGCGCCCCGGTGAACGGTTCGTCACCGCGCAGCGGGTCCAGCACTGGCGCGGCACGCCAGCCGAGAACATCGTCAGGGTTCGTCTCCATGACGGACAGGATCCCAGCGCGACCCGGACGCCCCGTAATCAGGACAAGCCTGAGCCCTGGCACGTGAGCGCGAATGTGTGATGGGGATTCTTGAAAACGGCCGCTCTCGCTCTTCGCCTCACTTCGTCGCCACTTGAACGGTGTGGGGAAGATGGGGAGCCTGAGAGCATGCGGGGCCCCGCCGACCGTCGGGTCTGCGGGGCCCAGTGATCGTGAACCTCAGCTGTTGGTCGATTGATCAGCCCGCACTTCGAACTCGACTTTTCCTTCGAATGATTCGACTCCCCAAGGGGTGACGGAGACATTGACCGTGTTCGTGGTGCCTGGGCTGCTGACGCTGTCCAGGATGCTGGTGGTGCGCGTCGGTGAAGCAGGCCTCGACCAGGCCGGGCTGGGGTTCGTCATCGATCCATCGGACCGCTTCACAACGTAGGAAAATCACGGCCGCACTCTGCCATCAGGGCCTGCTGTCGGCAGCCGGAATTTCAGGCTGGCCCACTGATGGTGATGTTACGGAGCCCTGCGCAGTGAGACGACGTCGGGAAGGCCCGAGGGCATCGAAGGCCGGGCGGCCTCTGGTGTCGCCAGGAGCGCGACGATGGTGACGGGCTGCCGGCAGCGTGGGCAGTTGCGGGTCGCGGCGGGTTCGAGCGGGTCTCGCTCCAGTGTGTCGCGTGGTGTTTCGGCCAAAGTGGTTTGGGGACTGGCGGGAGATCGGCCAGGGGCTGGGTTGTGGCCGGAGTCGGCAGTGCTGTTCCTCCGAGCCGACGAGCCCGGTCCTCGTCGCGGGCCTGGTCTCGTTTGCGTTCGGCGTCCATGCGGCAGATCGGGAAACAGCAGATCTGGCGGATGGTCTTGGCTGACTCGAAGGTGCCAGCACAGACGGGGCAAGCGCGCCTCACGGGCGTCCTCGCCGGACGGCCCGCTCTCCGGTCTTCGGCCGAACCGAGGCCCGCCCCGGTTTGACATGCACATGCCTTGCCGTCCGAATCCCGACAGGCCGATAGGCGACACCGCCGAGGGCTTCCGAAGGTGTCGGCGAGCGACGAAGCTATTAATCGCCCCCAGGGAAGCACCCCGGGTCGGCGGCCGGATTATGCGTCAACTGTGGGGCGCTCGAACGGTCGGGGAATCACCCCGTCAACAGCTGAGGAATCCAGTCATGATCCGTACTCCGATCGCCCAGGCCGTCGCGGTAGTCGTCGTTTCGCTGACCGCGGTCGTCTTGGTACCCGGCGCCGCCTTGGCCGCCACCTCGAAGACGCCCAGTCCGGTCGCCATTCAGATCTCCGACAGCCTCGGCTGGGGATGATGAACCTGCATGGAGATCGTCTACGCCAGCCTGACTCGCAGGCACCCCGGCGCGACCTTGCACGGGAGTGAGGCGGCCGAGGCCGTGGACGCCCTGTGGGCCCACGCGCAACCCGGCGACGGACTCCAGCACGCCAGCGCACGCCTCGAACGCGACCGGATCGACTTTCTGCTCTACCTCTTGACCCTCGACACTCCCACTGCGCCCGGTCCCCTGTGCCGCGCTCACATCCTGATCACACGCAGCCAGAAGAACTCGTTGGGGCTCCGCCGACGCTATCTGACCCCTGCTCCGCACATAGACGATTCAGATCACACCTGCCCGTAGCACGGCAACACCCTCAGGATCCGCCGGGGGGCCGTCGACCGGGTGTCTGTAAGCGGCTGTCTCCCTAGGCCCGGTCGTCAAAGTCTCGCCTGGCCCGCGGCGCCACTTCGACGACAGGACCTAGGACAGTTCTCCCCGCGGTGCGCACGACCGGGATCCCCACGCGCGCATCCCTGCGCTCTCCCACACCTGAAGTTCCTGACCCCGTCATGCCCGGGACCCACCATGCCCCGGCCATACGGAAGGCCGCCCACCCAACTGCCGTACATGCCGGAGGCACTGCTGCCCTGCCTCGGACCTGCTGGGCGTGCCTGCCAGTGGGGATGGCCATCACAGGTGTCTCGCACCGTTACCGCTGCCCTGCAGCCTGCGCACCATCGGCAGCAACCCTCCGCCGGCCCATGACCGGACATGCCCAAATGACTGGAGTCATTCCGCCCATGCCTTCCACCACACCGATAGCAGTCAAGCCCAGACTGAACCGAAGCGCCTTCAGTGCCGTCTCGTTGGCCATCGCCGTCTGCGCGGCCGCTGTGGCGACAACCGGTTGCGGTACCGACACCGGCACCACGCCTGCTGCGCCTGCGGCGGTCAAGGCGGCAGCGGCCGGTCACTCAACACCAGCCACTTCCCAGGCACCCACACTCTCGACGAATACCCCCCTGCGGGACAAGGAATCGGCGAACCCGCAGGCGAAAGAGCAGTCCTCGCCTACACCGGCGTCAAAGGAACCTGCCGCGAACGTCACGCGGGGAAAGAGGGATTCCGGCACGGCCCCCACCGTGGCCGTCAAGCCGGAAGGCCTGGCGAAGCTGCCCGTCCAGAAAACCCTCGGGTGGAAGCCTGACGGGCCTTTGAACAGCCAGGAGCTGCACGGGCAGAAGATCACGCTCAATGAGTGCACGACCGTCAGCGACGCCACCCTCTGGCAGCAACAGGGCTACCTGAGCTCAGCCAGGAACGCCGCCGGCCAGCAGCAGTTCTTCTTCTCAGACGCCGCAGTCGCCAAAAACGCCTACGACCGGCTCGTCGCAGACATGAACACCTGTCAGACCGCATCCCGGAAACTCCAGGCCCGCGAGGGAGTCCCGCAGGACGCCGTCGTCTCCACCACAGCCACCGTCAAGGACGGCACCGCCTGGTCACGCCACTGGACGGGAGTCGGCGGCATGTCAGCCCGTGACGTGCAGACCAACCACCTCTACGCGGTCCACCAGGGCGACCACCTCACTCTCTTCCAGTTCGACGAACTGGCCGAACGCCCGGCACCGCCGCACGACACCGGCACCGATACCGCCGTCCTCGGCGCGCTTGCCGTGCTCGGCGCCCAGAACTGAGCCGTCGCAAGACCCTCGAACAACAACCCAGCCAGGATTCCCTTCCATTTCGCTCTCCACACCAGGAGCCACGTTGTCCGTCAACGCCTCGCCCTTCCGCGTCGCAAGCATCGTCACCGCCGCCTGCGCCGCCTCGCTCGTCCTGTCCGTCGTGCCCGCCCACGCCGACAGCATCCAAGCCTCCGGCGCCACCGTCTCCTCGACGGGATCACTGGGCAACAACGCCGGCCCTGGCGGCAAGGTCTCCCGCAGTCAGGCCATATCCAGAGCCCAGGTGTGGGTGGACGAACAGGTCCCCTACAGCGCCAACGGGCTCGTCTCCCCTTACAGCTGGTGGGCCGACAGCCGTACCGGGGGCCGTTACCGCCAGGACTGCTCCGGCTTCGTCTCCATGGCCTGGCAGCTCAACTACAGCCGCACCACGTGGGACCTGCCCGATGTCTCCACACAGATCAGCAAGTGGGATCTCCAGCCCGGCGACATCCTCAACAGCAACGATCACGTCGTTCTCCTCGCCGGCTGGCGCGACAAATCGGCCGGCACCTTCAACTATTACCAGGAGAGCAGCCGAAGCCGGCCGACGAACTACAACACCGACGGCAACCTGTACGGCTCCAGCCTCGCCTCGCACCCCACCAGCAGCTACTCCGCCCTGCGCTACAAGAACATCACTGAAGACAGCGCCGCCGGCGACGTTCCGGTGGCGGGTAACTGGGATGGCGGTCAGGCAGCCAACGTCGGTGTCTGGCGCGACGGGAAGTTCCACCTGCGCTACGACGACGGGACCGTCGCCTACGTGGACTGGGGCCAGGCCGGCGACCTCCCCGTCTCAGCGAACTGGGACGGAGCGGGCCCCGACAACGTCGGCGTCTTCCGACCCTCCACCGGCAAGTTCCACCTCCGCATGGACGACGGAAGCCTCACCATCCTCGACTGGGGCCAAGCCGGCGACCTCCCCGTGGCCGGCAACTGGGACGGCGGCACCGCCGCCAACATCGGTGTCTGGCGCGCCGGAACCTTCCACCTGCGCAACGACGACGGCTCCATCAACAAGATCGACTGGGGCCAGGCCGGCGACCTCCCCGTAGCCGGCAACTGGGACGGAACCGGCCCCGACAACGTCGGCGTCTTCCGACCCTCCACCGGCAAGTTCCACCTCCGCATGGACGACGGAAGCCTCACCATCCTCGACTGGGGCCAAGCCGGCGACCTCCCCGTCGCAGCCAACTGGGACGGCGGCAACGGAGGCCCCGCCGCCAACATCGGCATCTGGCGCCCCTCCCAGGGCCGCTTCCACCTCCGCAACGACGACGGCACCCTCACCAACCTCGACTGGGGACAGCCCAGGTAAGCCCTCCCCGGGGGCCACGCGCACCACACCTCCCGGCCATGCGCCCTGCCTGATGAACCGTCACTGCTACCCATCGAAGTGGACAGAGCCTCACCATGATCCGAACCCGACGCAGATACATAGCAGGCGTCACTGTCGCCGCCGCGCTGACCGCCGGCCTCGCCGCGAGTCCAGCGCATGCGCTTCTTCCCAATCGGTCCTGCGGAACCATCACCGCCGCCGACTCCACGGCCGCCGCGAACCTGAACAAGGTGCTCACCGGCAAGATGGCCCACGCGATGACCGCCTACAGGTTTTCCTGCGCACGGGCGATCGTCGAAGCGACCCGCGCCCGCGGATTGTCGGAGCGCGCCTCCGTCATCGCCGTCACCACCGCCATCGTGGAATCGGTGCTCGAGAACAACCCGAACAGGCTCGACCACACCAGTGTCGGGTTGTTCCAACAGCAGGACTGGTGGGGCAGCTTCGAGGAGCGGCTCGACCCGGCCTACGCCACGAACGCCTTCCTCAATGCCATGGTCAAGGCCTACCCGAACAACTCCTGGCAATCCCAGCCGATAGGTGTCGTTGCCCAGAAGGTCCAGGTCTCGGCCTACCCCGACCGCTACCAGCTGGAAGCGGGGGACGCCCAGCGCATCGTCGACGCCCTGAAGACCGGCGACATTCCGGTGGCGGGTAACTGGGATGGCGGTCAGGCAGCCAACGTCGGTGTCTGGCGCGACGGGAAGTTCCACCTGCGCTACGACGACGGGACCGTCGCCTACGTGGACTGGGGCCAGGCCGGCGACCTCCCCGTCTCAGCGAACTGGGACGGAGCGGGCCCCGACAACGTCGGCGTCTTCCGACCCTCCACCGGCAAGTTCCACCTCCGCATGGACGACGGAAGCCTCACCATCCTCGACTGGGGCCAAGCCGGCGACCTCCCCGTGGCCGGCAACTGGGACGGCGGCACCGCCGCCAACATCGGTGTCTGGCGCGCCGGAACCTTCCACCTGCGCAACGACGACGGCTCCATCAACAAGATCGACTGGGGCCAGGCCGGCGACCTTCCCGTAGCCGGCAACTGGGACGGAACCGGCCCCGACAACGTCGGCGTCTTCCGACCCTCCACCGGCAAGTTCCACCTCCGCATGGACGACGGAAGCCTCACCATCCTCGACTGGGGCCAAGCCGGCGACCTCCCCGTCGCAGCCAACTGGGACGGCGGCAACGGAGGCCCCGCCGCCAACATCGGCATCTGGCGCCCCTCCCAGGGCCGCTTCCACCTCCGCAACGACGACGGCACCCTCACCAACCTCGACTGGGGACAGCCCAGGTAGTCCGTTCTCAGCCCTTGTCCGGTGCGTCCCCCGAAGGCGCGCCGGACAAGGACGTTCCGGACAGTCGGGTGTTCAGGCCGTCGAGGACGATGTCGAGGCCGTTGGCGAACTTGAGGTCGCGGATCGCGACGGGGTCCAGGTCGGCGGTGGCGTTGTGCTCATCGGGGCCGTGCCCGCCTTCGGCGGCCGTGGGCTCCAGGAGCCGGGCCAGGAATTCGGCTTCGGTCTGCCCCGAGCGGGCGACTGTGGTCAGCCATGCGGACTCGGTGGTGCTCATGCCGATGGAGTAGGAGAAGAGGGCATCGACCGCGGTGTGCGGATCGGCAAAGCCTGTGCGGGTCAGCAAGTTGAGCAGGCGCTCGATCACGGACGCCAGGTTGGGGCCGAGGTAGGCGAGGCCCGCTTGGCCCAGTTCAGCGCACACCCAGGGGTGGCGCAGGGCCGTGGCCCGGAATGAGTCCGCGCATGTGGTGACCGCGTTTCGCCAGCTTCCTTCGATGCTCTCCGGCACGACGACTTCCCCGAGGACCTCGTCCACCGCCAGTTCCATCAGTTCGTCTTTGGTGGCGACGTGCCGATACATGGAGGTGGCACCGGCGTTCAGCCGGGCACCCAGCTTGCGCATGCTCAGAGCCTCGATGCCGTCCTCGTCGAGCATCGAGATCGCCTCGCGAACGATCGCGGCCCGGTTGAGAGCGGGCGACCGGGGCGATGACGTGGGGCGTGTCCACACCGAGGGGATGCGGTCCTTCTCTACCACGGTCTTCCTCCTGTGCGCACGGTGTTCGCATGAAGGGTACAGGTGGCGACTGTGCGCAGGGCGATGGAGGTGGGGGTGGGTGAGTGTCGGGCGTCTCGGGGCAGGTCCCGCTCCATGCGATCGAAGTTGCGCACGGTGTTCGCACTTAAGTACAGTGTGCACATCCGTCGGGGGCCTGCACGGGGGAAGAGATGGACAAGGCTCCCGACGGAATCGACTCAGCGCGTCGCGTTGATTTGTGAGCCTCTGCAACAAATGACCTTGAAGCGCGATTTCGCTACGCAGCGGCGCGTCTTCGACGTTTGGCGCGGGGGCTGCAGTTGAGAGCTGCGGCGGTGGCCGCCGAAACAGAAGAGGTCGACCGAGTCGGTCTGACTAAACCGCGTCATCGACCCGCCACGCCTATGCCTTTCCCGGAAAGAGGTATATTCCGTGTCCAAAATGAAGCGCTCTGCCCTCTTCGGCGGCACCCTCGCCACTGCTGTCACATTTGCACTTGTGCTCGCTCCGGCCTCGACTGGCATTGTCGACCAATTCCGCAACACCCACAGTGGCAAGTGCCTTGAAGTGGGAGGGCGGAGCCTCAACGACGGCGCCACGGTGAACCAGTGGACCTGCCCTGGTGGCGCCAACCAGAAAATGGAACGGCTAGCACTGTGACGGATTCGTGTACGAGATGCGGCCAATGGTCTGGGGGGATCCGATGCTGGAAGTGTTGGGGCTGACCCATTCATCCATGACGGTGTATCAAGTCATGTTGGACCACCCGGGCTACAGCATCGACGAAATCGCTGCGCACTGTGCCCTGATACCCACTCAAGTGCACGACCACCTTGACGAGCTGAGTCGGCTCACGCTCGTACGGGCCTCAGCTGAACACCCCGGCCAACTGCGCGCGGTCAGCCCCGGGATCGGCCTGGCCGACCTCCTTGCCGGCCAGGAGGCCGAACTCGCCGCCCGCCAGGCCCAGCTCGTCGCGTCACGCGCCGCCGTCACCCGCATGGTCGCCGAACGCGCTGAGCACCACGCGAACCAAGGCGAACGCCTGCACGGCATGGACGCCATCCATGACCGTCTGGAACTCATGGGCCGCGCCGCCACCACCGAAGTCCTGAGCAGCCAACCCGGCATCCAGCGCCCCGAGGACCTGGCCGCCAGTCGCCCCTCCGACACCGTGGCTCTCGGCCGCGGCATCACGATGCGCACCCTCTACCAGGACACAACCCGAAACCAACCCCACATCACCACCTACGCTCACTGGCTCCTCAGCCAGGGCAGCGAGGTCCGTACCGCCCCCACGATTCCCCAGCGCATGGTCGTCGTCGACCGCACCCAGGCCCTGGTCCCCATCGACCCCGCCGACACACGTCGGGGCGCCCTCCACGTCACCGAACCCGGAATTCTCGCCGCGCTGCTCGACTTCTTCGAACAGGCCTGGAGCACCGCCGTTCCCCTCGGCGTCACCCGCCCCGACGACCCCCAGACCGGCATCACCCCCACGGAACGCGAGGTCCTGCGCCTACTCAGCACCGGCCTCACCGACGAAGCGGTGGGCCAGCGCCTCGGAATCTCCTCACGCACCATCGGACGTCACATGTCCTCGATCATGGAACGGCTCGGCGCCGGCAGCCGCTTCGAAGCCGGAATCAAAGCGGCCCACAAGGGCTGGCTCTGATCGGCGTCGCTCATGCCCATGGACAGGCTGATGGGGCGTTCGTATGCCGTGGCTCCTGACCCGGACGGGATGAACACGGCACATGGGGAACCCAAGGAAGCCGTGTTCCGATCACCCACGCCCATAGGCCAACGTCCCGGCCGGCGCCTTGCCTGAATCCTCTACCCGCCTGCTGGCCGAAATCCGTAAGCGGGCCTATCCCTCGGTCCGCCCCCCACACCAAGCGGACGCGGCTGACACAGGATTCTCTCGACGGCCGCTTCACCAACCTGCCCCGGCGTCTATAGGGAGCATGCTGTCCTGTTTCAGGTGGATCAGTGTGACAACTGATTCCAGAGGTTGGTCTGTTTGACTGCGTTCAGGGGTCTCAGGGGCAAGATCTGACGGTGAGGAGTGACTCCATCTTGGACCCACGAGCGACCAACATTTCGGCCGTTCCGGATGGTGCTCGATCTCCCGGACGGCGGTTCAAGCCGGTCCGAGCTGTGGCGGTAGGGCTCGCGACGCCCGCTTTGGCGAGCGTGAAAGCATGCGGCCATGCTCCTCCCCCATTCCGATAGCCACTACGCGATCACGGCGATGTACTCCGTACCCGATGACGCCTGATACCTGGAACTGGAGCTCGCCGCCGAGCAACTCCAAGGATTTCGGACACCGCGCCGGTTCCGTTCTATATCTATCCCAGCTCGTCAATACGGAGAAGGGTGATGTAGTGGCGGGTGAGTAGCCAGGTCTCAGTCACGAGGCCTTTGAAGCGGTCGGCGTCGCCTTCGGAGCGGGTGGGGTGCACGAGATGGTGCGAACCCAGGTGACCGTGTCCGGTCCGTCCATGACCGCGCCCCGCTCGACCGGGCTTCCGGCGGGAGACGCACGGCTGCGGCATCTCCCGCTGACTCCTGCCCTGTTACTGACGATCACGACCCGCTGGGAGGTGTCTGCGATGCAGCTGTCGCTGCCGGCGGCATCGATTCCGCGGCGGTGGCCCGGTGACGCCCGTCGTTGGCAGTGACCGAGGGAATCCGGTGGTGCGGACCCGTGGCCGGCCGAAGCTGGGGACGGCCGGCAGTGCGAAGCCGAGGGCAGCCGCTGTGAGATGGCCGACTGTGGTGAAGTCTGGCGGCGGTCCGCTCCAAGCAGCGCCGCCGAGAGGCCAGGCGAGGCGGTGTTCTCACCGAGGCCGGCCAGGTACGCGGCGAGGAGTGCAAGGCCGCCGTGTTCGCGGATCCGGTCCGTGCGGTGGGACGGCAGGGGCCACTGGCGGGAGCCGACCAGGAGACCCGCCTGCGTCTCGGGCAGCACGCCCTTGACGGCCCCGACGATCGTGGCGGGCGCGAGCCGGTTCACGCCGAGCTGCGCCGGCGTCTTCCGCCCGGTCGCCGAGGCGGTGGCCACCCGCTCCGGAGCCGGTCTCCGTGCACGGAGACCGGCTCCGGAGCGCGCCGGGACAGTGTGGCGGTGCCTACCTCACCCACTGCGGGCGTGGCGTGAGCACCGCCCATCAGTGGTCAGGCCGGGTCGCAGTAGAACTCGCCTGCCGCCCCGGGCCAGTCGCAGCCTTCGGCGTGGCTGACGCCGACCGAGCCGAGCGAGACGAGTACGGCCATGGCCACCACCGTCAGAGCCTTGCGAAGTGCCGTCACGGAATTCCCCCCATGGACGTGCGCGCAGCCGGGCCGGCTGCGTCAGCAATGAAGTGAGGGCCGGAACGTGGGCTACCGAAGACATGGTTCAGCCAACCAGCCCCCGGCCCCAGCCCCGGGCACGCTCAATCCCTCGGCAACGGACCCCAGGAACGTTTCACGTCCCCACTCGCCGGCGGCACCCACGAGTCGACGCCCCCCTGCTGCGCGCGGTCACCCGTGTGATGCGGTCTCGGCTTGTCGGTCGGCGACCGGGGTGGGGCGGGTGAGTGTGCTGGGCCACCAGGCTCGGGGGCCGATGTCGAGGACGAGTGCGGGGACCAGCAGGGACCGTACGACGAGGGTGTCGAGCAGGACGCCGAAGGCGACGATGAAGGCGATCTGCACCAGGAAGGCCAGGGGGATCACCGTCAGGGCGGCGAAGGTCGCGGCGAGGACCACTCCGGCGGAGGTGATCACTCCCCCGGTGGTGGTCAGTCCCCGCAACACGCCCTGGCGTGTGCCGTGGAGCAGGCTCTCCTCCCGTACGCGGGACATCAGGAAGATGTTGTAGTCCACGCCGAGGGCGACGAGGAAGACGAATCCGTAGAGCGGGACGGAGGCGTCCGTGCCGCTGAAGCCGAGTACGTGCTCGAAGAGGAGGGCGGAGACGCCCAGCGTCGCCAGGAAGTTCAGCGCGACCGTGGCCACCAGGAGGACGGGCACGAGGACTGAGCGCAGCAGTCCCATCAGGATGAGCAGGATGATGGCGAGGACCACGGGAACGATGATGGTGCGATCGCGGGCCGCGGTCTGCTGGGTGTCGTACTGCTGGGCCGTGTAGCCGCCGACCTTGGCGTCGGCTCCGGGCACGCCGTGCACCCGTTCGCGCAGCCGATGGAGGGTTTCCTTCGCCGTGTCGCTGTCGGCGGCGGCCTGGAGCGTGGCGTCCAGGCGGATCCGGCCGTCTTTGACGAGCGGATCGACCGCGCCGGGGCGGCCTCCGCCGGTGAAGGGGCGAACACCCGCGACCCCGGGGGTACTCTCGGCGGCTGCTCGGACCTCGGCGGCCTGTTCGGCGTTGGCGATGATGACGGCCGGGTTGCCCGAGCCGGCGGGGAAGTGCCGGGCAAGGGTCTGCTGGGCGCTGACGGACGGTGCGTCGTTGACGAAGATCTCGTCCAGCGGGACGCCCTTGGACGAGAGGGCCGGGGAGAACCCGGCCAGGATGAGGAGCAGGAGGGTGGTGGAGATCCACACGCGTCGCGGTGCGCGGTCGATCAGTGCGGCGATGCGCTTCCATACCCGGTGGCCTTCGGCGGTGGCGTCGGCGGGCTTGGGTGCGGCCGGCCAGTAGGCGGCGCGGCCCAGCAGAGCCAGGGCCGCGGGCAGGAAGGTCAGGGTGGCGGCTACGGCGCAGACGATGCCGATCGCACCGACCGGTCCCAGCGCGCGGTTGTTCGTCAGGTCGCTCGCCAGCAGGGCCAGCAGGCCGAGCGCCACGGTCCCCGCGCTCGCGACGATGGCTCCGGCGGATCGGCGCACGGCGGCGAACACCGCCTGGAGGCGATCGCCTCGGGCGGCGAGCTCCTCGCGGAAGCGCGCCGCCAACAGCAGGGCGTAGTCCGTCGCGGCTCCGATCACCAGGATCGACAGGATCCCTTGGACCTGGCCGTCCACGCGTACCGCGTCATGGTCGGCCAGCACGTAGACCACCGCGCAGGCCAGGCCGAGCGCGAAGACCGCGCTGATGATGATCACCAGGGGCAGCAGGACGCTGCGGTAGACCAGCAGGAGGATCAGCAGCACTGCGGCCAGGGCAACGCCCAGCAGGAGTCCGTCAATGCCGGCGAACGCGTCCGACAGATCCGCCTGACTGGCCGCGGGGCCTGCGATCTGCACCGAGGTACCCGGGACTCGCGCCGTCGCCTCGCGCACTTCGTCCAGCACCGTCGGCAGTTCGTCACCGAGGTCCGGCGCGAGCGGCACCACGGCCTGCATCGCCTCGCCGTCGTCCGAGACGATGGCCGGTGAGGGCGAGGCGGCGATGCCCGGTCGGCCGGCGAGGGTCTCGACCGCGCGCCTCGCGGCCTGTCGTTGATCGGCGGTCATCGGGGCGGTGTCCGTCTTCCACACCACGATGGCCGGAACCGAGGCCGAGGTCTCGAACGCCTTGCGGGCCTGGAGGACCTTCGTCGACTCGGCGGCGCGCGGGAGGAACGCCGCCTGGTCGTTCGTGGCGACCTCGCCCAGCTTGCCCGCGTACGGACCGAGGGTCCCGCCGATGCCGAGCCAGACGAGCACCAGCGCCAGCGGCACGGCCCAGCGGACCCAACGAGGAGCACTTCTCACTGCCATCCCTCACTTACCTCAACAAGAAAGTATCTCAATCATCAAGAGATCTTATGCTGAGTCCATGCCCGATGCAGCCGCCCCGACCTCGCCATCCCCGTCCGACGACCCGACCGGGTTGCAGGCATTCGCCGTCCTGTTGCGCCGGATGAACGCCGAGTTCAACCGCATTGCCCAGGAGTTCGCCCAATCCCATGGACTCCACCTCACCGACGTCCAGGCCCTGATCAGCGTCCTGGACGCGGACGGCGACATGACGCCCGGCCGACTGGGCAAGCAGATGAACCTCACCTCGGGCGCCGTCAGCGCATGCCTGGATCGCCTGGAGAGGGCCGGGCACGTCCAACGCGTCAGGTCAGCCGACGACCGCAGAGTGGTCCACGTGCACTACGCCCAGGCAGGAAGAAGGGTGGCCCGCGACTACTTCCGCCCGCTCGCCACGAGCACCGACACCGTCCGCGGCCGCTTCACGCCCGACGAGCTCGACGTGGTGGTCCGCTTCCTCGCCGAAATGAACCAACAACTCGCTCTCGTACGACGGTGAACACCCCATCCGCCGAGCTGCCTCAGCGCATTCTGCCGCCAAAACGGAGGAAATGGCACGGCCGCTCGGCGGCCCAGGCCGGCCGATGTCCCGTGCGGACGAACTCCCCGACTGGTCCTGAGGACCCTGGTGGCAGCCCAGGTCTGCCACTCCCGCCCAAGACCAGCCGCCGAATCGCCGTGATCGCTCAACCCCTGGGTGATCGCAAAGGCGGTGCGCCGCCGATCAGCTTCGCTGTCATGGCGTAGCCGACTTCTAGGCGGCGAGCATTCCGGTGCGCAGTCGGGTCAGGGTGCGGGTGAGGAGTCGGGAGACCTGCATCTGGGAGATGCCGAGTTCGATGCCGATCTCCGCCTGGGTCATTTCCTGGCCGAAGCGCATGGCCAGGATGCGTCGGTCGCGCTCGTCGAGTGACTGGAGGAGGGGTGCGAGGGTGTGGAAGTCCTCGAAGAGCTCCATGTCGGGGTCGACCTCGCCGACCGTTTCGGCGAGTGAGCGGCCCTCGGTGTTCCCCGAGGTTCGCTGCTTGGAGCTGGTGGCGGCGTCGATGGATCCGCTGGTGTACCCGTTGGCCGCCACCAGGCCTTCGATGATGTCTTCCTCGGGGAGTTCGAGGTGCTGGGCGAGTTCCTTGACGGTAGGGGCCCGACCGAAGACCTCGGTCAGTGCTTCCTGGCTCTTGGCGAGTTCGGTGCGCAGTTCCTGGAGGCGGCGCGGGACGTGGACGGCCCAGGTGGTGTCGCGGAAGTAGCGCTTGATCTCGCCGGTGATGTAGGGGAGGGCGAGGGTGGTGAACTCGACTTCCCGGTCGGGGTCGAAGCGGTCGATGGCCTTGATCAGCCCGATCGTGCCCACCTGGACGATGTCCTCGATGTCGATGCCGTCGCCGGCGCGGCCTCGGAATCGGCGGGCGGCGAAGTGCACCAATGAGATGTTCATCTCGATGAGGGTGTTGCGCGTGTACTGGTATTCGCGGGTTCCCTCTTCCAGAGCCCGCAGCCGGACCAGGAACAGGCGGGAGAGTTCCCGGGCGTCGGCGGGCGCCACCTGACGGGCGTTGTCAATGTGGGGAAGGTCCCGTGCGTGCTGCCCGCTTCCGGGTGCGGCGGACCTCGGGGTCTCCACCGCGCTGGTGGTGTTGGTGCTCGTGGCGGTCTGAGACATGGATCCGTTCCTCCCCTGGGCAGACGACGTGTGCGCCTTCGTGCCCGCACAACCGTGATTCAAACCTCGGCCGGCGTGCGAGCCCACGTCCGGTGCCCGAAGCGGTGAGTCGTGGCATGACGCGCATGGCCATGGGCAGGCGATGACGGTATGAACGCGTCCCAGAAGCCGATGACAGCCGCGGCTCAGGATCCCGCGAGAACCGCGGTCACGTGAGCGTCGCGGCACCCGCCGCTCCCGCCCCCGGCGGCGCCCGCGCCCGGCTCGGCCCGCGTGCCGACCTCCGCGGCGGCGGCCCGTGCCGGGGTTTGCGATCTGCTGCGGCGCGCGGGAATCAGTCTGGACAGCGTCATTGCCGCCGACGCGCTCGACCAGCCGGGCGGCTACGGATGGCCGCTCATCGAGCGCCTCACCGAGCGCGTCGACGTTCGCAGCCACGGTGGTGGCAAGACGGTCAGCGCCGAACTGCGGCCGGCCTGACCGCTCCCCCACTGCGCGACGCCCATGCCGCGGCGGCAGCGAGCCGGCAGTGTCGCATTGCGGGGTGCGAGGAATCCCACGGCGAGTACGACCGGCCAACTGTCCGCTTGGTCCGTTTCATGTGAGCCGTGGGGTCTCTCCTCAGGTTCTTCACATGCCGCCCCAGGCGCCTCGGCGACTGCATCGTAAGAAGCCTGCCGCAGGTCCTTGACCTGCGCCTTCCCTCGGGTGTGGCCGCTCCTCGCGTGTGGAGCGACAGCGTTGATGCGGTGCCCTTTGACCTGACGCCACGGGCGAAATGCCTGTTCGGGGCGGGTATCGGTGAGGGGCGGGGTTGCAGGGGAGGGGGCGCATGGACGATGGTTGCCGCACGGCAATACATCGATCGGATGAGGTGAGGGGTTCGCGTAGCGGGCCTTCCTGGTTGTGACTTCCACCCAGCAGGCCCTTGGCGCGAGCGCTGACGCTCCGTCCCACATGGCATGGACGCACGTGCCCTACCCCGTCCTGATCGCGGACGCCTCGGGCACGGTCCGGCACGCGAACCCGCAGGCCACCCGAGCGTTCCCCGACCTCCGCTCCGGTGGTCCCCTGACCGGAAGCGTGCCTTCCTGGCTGGCTGACGGCCATGCGCGCCGGGTGACAGCGGGACGCGATGAGGACACGGTGTTGTCGGGTCAGGTGGGAGAGCGGAGCTTCGAGGCTCATCCCACTGTGCAGGACGACGGGGACGTCGTGTGGTGGCTCGTGGACGACACCGACCTGCGGTCGGCCCGTGAGGACCTGCGGGTGGAGCGTGAGCGGACCGCGTTCCTCGCCGAGGCCTCCAACACCCTGCTCTCCTCCCTGAACCTGGAGCGGTGCATGGAGGTGACCGGTCAACTCGCGGCGGAACATCTCGCGGACGCCGCGCTGGTCATCGCGCCGCGCAGCGGAAGCCGACTGCCGGTCGTCACCTGCCTGCGCGATGGCGCACCGAGGCGTTCCTGGTGGGACGCGGGCCCGGAGGAGGTTCCTGGTCTGGCCGAGGCGCTCCAGGGCTTCCCGCCCGTTCCCTCACAGTGGATCGAGCCCTCGTCCGCGCCGGACTGGGTGGTTCCCGAGGGGTTCGGCCCGGTCGGTTCGATCGTCGTGACGCCGCTGCCCGGGCACGGTGTGCCCGCCGGTGCGTTGATCCTTCTGCGGCGCAGTTCGGGGGCGGTGTTCAGTGAGGGCGAGGAGGTCATCGCCCGTCTCTTCGCGGCCCGCGCCGGTGCCGCGTTGTCCGCGGCCCGCCTGTACGCGGAGCAGTCCTCTCTTTCCCAGACCCTGATGCAAGACCTGTTGCCGCCGGTCCTGCACCAGATCGCGGGGGTGGACTTCGCCGGCGGCTACCGTCCCTCGAAGGACAACGAGCGGATCGGCGGCGACTTCTACGACGTCCATCCCGGCAAGGCCGAGGGCGACGCCTCCTTTGCCGTGCTGGGCGACGTCTGTGGCAAGGGGCTGGAGGCCGCTGTCCTGACGGGCAAGATCCGCAACACGCTGGAGGCACTGCTGCCGATGGCCGACGATCATCAGCGGATGATCGACCTCCTCAACGGTGCGCTCCTGAACTCGCACCACACCCGTTACGCGACGCTCGTGATGGCCTCGGCGGTGCGCGAGGCGGGGTCGGTGCGGCTTCGGGTGACCAGCGCCGGGCATCCGCCCGCCGTGATCGTGCGACGTGACGGCGTCGTGGAGGAAGCGGCCTCGCGCGGCACTCTGGTTGGTGTTTTCCCCAAGGCTCCGGCGACGACCACGTGGGAGACCTTGGCGCCCGGTGAGTTCTGTGTGCTGTTCACCGACGGTCTCACCGAGGCCCGGGGCGGACCGCTGGGTGAGGAGATGTTCGGTGAGGAGCGGTTCAGGCGGGCGTTGTCGCAGTGTGCGGGAATGCCGGCCGAGGTGATCGTGCGGCATGTGCAGATGCTCGTCGGCCAGTGGGTGGGGTCGGGGCCGCACGACGACATGGCCGTCGTGGTCATCGGCGCTCCCCGCGCGCACCACCTCAGCGCGGTGGGCGGCCATACCCGGGGCAGGTTCACCTCATGAGCCTCATGGCCACCCCCTCGCGCGAGCACCGAATCGATCTTCTGTGGGAGGCGGTCTGCCATGGTGAGGAGCAGGCGGCCATAGACGCGGTGTTCGGCGCGCTGGAGGACGGCATACCGGCGGAGCGCGTCCTGTTGGAGCTGATCGCCCCCGTCCAGCGCAGGGTCGGCGAGGAGTGGGCGGCCAACCGCCTCACCGTCGCCCAGGAGTACGCCGCGTCCGCCGTCAACGACCGGGTCATCGCCGCTCTTTCCCGCCGCCCGGCCGCACACGCCGCGATCACCGCGGTCCAGGCCACCGGCACCCCGGTTCTGGTCGGCGGGGCGGCCTTCGGCCGTGACGGCCAATATGCTCGGCTGCTCGGCGCCGACGCCTGGGCACCGGACGCGAGCTCCGCCGCGGATCGACTCGACGAGGGGCCCCTTGCTCTGCCCGCGCCCGCGCACCAACCCCTCGACGACCTGCCGCACCTGATCGACCAGGAGTACACGCTGGTCGCCCGGACCCGAAGCGCCCTGGTGCGCGCTGTCATGGACGCGCTCGCGGACCGTTTCCCGGCCATGCGCGATGACACGGCCGCGCAGTTCGAGCACACCGCCGAGGACATCGCGCACATCGTGGACTCCCTGGCCATCGCCCTCTACACCGACGACCCGGAACTCCTGACCGACTTCCTCGCCTGGACGGCGGGCCTCCTCACCGCCCGCGGCGTCCCCGCCCACTCGCTCGTCCCGGCCCTGCACATTTTGAGCGAACAGCTCAAGGACTTTCCCCGGGCCATCCTCATGCTCGACCAGGCCGCAGACCGCCTCACCGGGGCAGGGTCCGTGATCGCCTCCGACTCCAGGACCACCGTATGACGCCGCCGCACGGTTTCGACTCCACCCCGTTGCACCTGATCCCCTGCCACCGCGCCGATGAGGACGTACTGCGCCTGGAGGTGCACGGGTTCCTGGACTTCGACAACTCCGAGGCCTTCCTGACCGCCGTCACCGCGCACCTCGCCGACACCCCCGGCCTACGCTCCCTCCACCTGGACTGCGGCGGCCTGGGCGGCATCGACTCCATGGGCCTGGCCATGCTGCTGATGCTCCACCGCCGCACCACCGCCGCGCACGTCACCCTCCACCTGGAGGCCCGCACACCCGCCCTGGACCGAATGCTGACCATTACCGGCGCCCTGGACCACCTCGTCCCCCGCGGCCCGGGCCAGACCGGCGCTCACGCCGAGCCCCAACGCATGGCATATCGTCATACGTCAGAGGACGGCGCACCCCTGGAGAACCCCGGCCGGCAGCCACACCCGACCGGGCCCGACACCCGTACCTGACGCCCGACCATGCGCACACCGACAGCCGGAACCCACCACACCCAACCCCTCGGACGGGGAAAACGCATGCCAGAGAGCACCCACCACACCCCCGACCCCGTCCACGCCGCCGCCCGTCAGGCCGGCCGCATCGTCGAACTCCTCGACATCCTGTGGGAGCAGGCCCGCAACGACATCCCACCCCCCTACGTCCCCGTCTCCCAGCTCCGCGTGATGTACATCGTCGAGAGCGAGGACCGGATCCGCATGCGGGCCCTCACCCGTCTCCTGTCAGCAGCGCCGCCCTCGGTGTGCCGCCTGGTCGACCGCCTCCAGGCCCTCGGCTTCATCGAACGTCTTCCCTGCCCGGACAACGGCCGCGAGGTCATGCTCTCCGTCACCGGCGCGGGCCGCGAACATCTGGCCCGGATCCGCGCCTGCCGCGACGAACTCCTGATCGAAGCGCTCGCCACCATGCCCTTCCACCAGCGCACCGCACTGACCGATGTCCTCGCGGGATTGCAGGAAGCCCTGGTCAAGACGCCCATGCTCCTCGTCGGCCAGGACACCGGACCCGCCCCGAAGCCGCACGAAGCGGCCGAAAGCGCGTAGCACGAAGACCCGCCTGTTCGACGGCGTGCGTCAGGCAAAGCCCCACTTCAGGGTCGGAGTGCGGGCGCCCGGTCTACGGCGGAGGCGCGCGCCTGAGGCCCCGGATGCCGAGGGGCCCTCGACCTCGGCCCCCTACGAAGCACTAAGGGTGCCGGGCCGAGCAGGTCTTCGGGGTCGCGCTGAGCCTTGGGGGTGCTGATCATGAGTGCCTCGATGTGTCGTCGTGGCGGTCGGCATGTGTGACCGAACGACACGTGGGTCGTTCGTGTGCCGACGTGGGGGTCGCCTCCGGTCCTCGGGGCGGGCCCGCCTGAACCGGCGGGCCGCCCCGAGACGTATCTGCCGGCCAGGTCAGCGGGCCTGGTGCCGGACGCCCTGCTGATGCGGAATCTCGGTCAACTGCGGTGTGCGGGAACGGCGGTGGCCCGCCACCCGGCGATGGCCCGGGACGGGGTTGGTCCGCGCCGGGGCGCTGGGGGCCAGGATCAGCAGCACGATGGGCACGAGAACCGCGACGAGGATGAGCACGGTAACGAGGGTCATGTTCCTGCCTTCCGTCGGGTACTGACTACCTGTAGCTACTTGGTGTAACCAAGATGCCAGGCCGTAAACACCCACCGTGACGGAAAGCATCGTGAGTCGACGTGCGCGGCAGGCCGGCACAGCGTTGGACCTGTGGAGGGGCGGCGCGTCCAGTACGGCTGTTTCGCGCGAAGGACTGAGTGTCGAACAGCCGCCGGACCCGGTAGGCCCGTCCTGGGCTTCACGCTGCCTCCGGACGTGACGGAGGGGCCCACCCCTGGTGGAGGGGTGGGCCCCGTGGGCCTTGTGTCGGTACGTGAGCCAGTGGGCCGGAGCCGCTACCAGCGGTACCAGCGGCCGCTGCCTCCCTTGGGGCGGGCGACGAATCCGATCAGCCAGAGCACCAGCACGGCGATCGCGACCCACCAAAGGATCTTCACCGCGAAACCGGCACCGAAAAGGATCAGAGCGAGCAGAAGAACAAGAAGCAGGGGAACCATGATGATCAACCTCCGAAGCGTCTCGTGCCCGCACATTCGGGTCTCACACCCAGCTTTCACCTGTGCCACCCGGACACGCTTACGTAGGGGGCGGCTTGTGATCTGAAAGGGGAGACCAGGTGTTTGGCGAGGGCAATAGTGGCCACAAGGGGCTCTGTAAGCCTTTTCTATCGTGCAGGGAGTGATCGGCTGTGTCTGGTGAGCAGAAGACCGAGGCAAAGGGCGAGCAGGCCAAGGGCAAGCTCAAGGAGACCGCCGGCCGGCTGACGGGCAACGAGCGCCTCACCGCCGAAGGGCGCGCCGACCAGGCGAAGGGCGACGCCCGCGAGGCCAAGGAAAAGGTCAAGGACACGTTCAAGCACTGACCTTCGCCGAAGGGGCTCGGACCGCAACCGCGGTCCGGGCCCCTTCGCGTGTCCGCGGGCGGCCGCCCGTCGGGTCGGATTCAGGCGGCCAGCTGGGGCTGTCGCAGTTGCGCCTGACCGAACAGGAGGGCGTAGCCCTCGGGGAGTCGGTGCAGGATGCGGGCCAGGAGGTCGGGTCCTGCGAGGGAGGCGACGGCTGCGAGGACGGCGCCGGTGTCCCAGCGGGCGACCGCCGGTGTGCCGCCGGTGCGGGTGGCAAGGTCTTTCACAAAGCCCCAGCCGGTGAGCTGTTCGGCATCCGGTGCCGAGGCGGTCAGGATGAGGGCGGCCTCGGTGGGCAGGCGGTGCGCGAGGTCGACGCGTTCGTCGCCGGTGATCTGCCTGCCGAGTGCGGTCAGGACGGCGTGGACGGCCTCTTCGGCGCGCTCTCGGGTGGGGTAGGCGCCCTCGTAGCGCACGCGTTCCAGCATCTGATCGAACGTCATGGCGATGGAGGGCCGGTCGAGGCGAGGCTGGTCGTACATGGCGGTGCGGTTGCCTTTCTCTTCGAGGGTTCGACGCGGGCTGTGGCGGAGTCAGGTGGGCTGGGGGTGGCCGAACAACAGGTCGTAGCCCGGAGGGAGCTGGAGCAGGACGTCGCGGGTGAGGACGTCGCCCGCGGCTGCGGCCGTCGTAGACAGGACGCCGCCGATGTCCCACAGGGCCGTCTGCTCGGTGGCGCCCTCGATCCAGGCCGCGGCGGCCCGTACGAATCGCTCGGGTGGGAGAGGTTCGGCGGCCTGCAGGGGGTTGAGGAGGACCAGGGCGTAGGACTCGGGGAGCCGTGCGGCGAGGTCGGCACGGACCGTTCCTGCCAGGTGTGCGCCCAGCAGGGCCAGAACGACGCGGGCGACCCGGTCGGCGTCTTCCGGCGTTTCGTACTCGCCACGTTCCTGGACGTGGGCCAGGAAGGATTCCCTTCGCATCGACATCACGTCACCTCCGGGGAAGGAGTGAGAGTGAGAAGCGGCGGAGACCGAGACCGGCAGCGCCGGGGCCGAGAGCCCGGGCATCCCCGAGGGCCGGCGACCTGTCAGCTGGAGGTCTGCCGGTCGCCGGCCTCGCGGTGGATGCCCGACCCGCTGCCGCAGGGGTCCGGTTCGTGGCCCCCGCCGTGCTTCACAGGAGGCAGGTTCAGCCGGAGATCTGCTTGTGGTCGTCGGCTCGGCCGATGCTGATCTTGCGGGGCTTGGCGCGCTCGGCGATCGGGATCCGCAGGGTCAGGACACCCGCGTCGTAGTCGGCTTCGATGCGCTCGGTGTCGAGGGTGTCGGCCAGCATGACCTGGCGGGAGAAGACGCCCAGGGGCCGCTCGGAGAGTTCCATCTGCACGCCGTCGGACTTGCCCGAGGGGCGACGTTCGGCCTTGACCTTGAGCATGTTGCGCTCGACGTCGATGTCGATCGCCTCACGGTCCACACCGGGGAGGTCGAAGGCGATCACGTAGACGTCACCGTCGCGGTAGGCGTCCATCGGCATCACCGACGGCTTCGACCACGTGCCCGACGTACCCGACAGCTGCTGGACGATCCGGTCCATCTCGCGGAACGGGTCAGTGCGCATCAACATCGCGAAACACCTCCACTTGGTTCAGGCAGAAACTGCCAATGCGCTTCAACGTGCATCCGTTGTAACATGTCATCGAAACGATGACAAGTGAGACGTCATCTGGAGGATGACGCGACCAAGGGAGAGCTCCATGAACGAGGCCGCCCCGCCCGCACCGGTCACCTTTCTTGCCGCTGCCGCGGCATTGGAGGCCATCAGCAAGTCCGTGGACGAAGCAAAGCAATCCGCGGGAACGCCAACGGCCAAAGGGCCGCTGTCGGTTGAATCCGGCCCGCACCCCGCGTTGGCCGCGCTGCTGACGCTGCGCGAGATCCGCGAGCAGCTCGCCGGGTGGGAGAGCGCGCTGATCGAAACCGCCCGGGATCAGGGCGCGAGCTGGGCCGACCTCGCCGGCCCCCTCGGCGTCGCGAGCCGCCAGGCCGCCGAACGCCGCTATCTGCGCCTGCGCCCGGGCACCGCGGGCAGCACCGGAGAGCAGCGCGTCCAGGCCACCCGCGACTCCCGCGCCGCCGATCGCACCGTGACCGCCTGGGCCCGCGACAACGCCGCCGACCTGCGCCGCCTCGCCGGCCAGGTCAGCGCTCTCACCGACCTTCCCGCCGGCTCCGAAAGCGCCATGGGCGACCTGAATCAGGCCCTCGCCGACAACGACGCCGCCCAACTCGTCCAACCCCTGGCCGACACCCGGGCCCACCTGCGCCCCGAGGACTCCGATCTCGCCGACCGCATCGACATCATGACCTGGCACACCGACCGACTCCGCCAGGACAGCCACGACCAGCGCAGTACCTGACCTGACCGACGCGTTGGGCCCACCCTTCAGCGCGGCGCACGGACCGCCTCGTCGCCCGAGGCACACGAGGGACCGCCGGTCGACCGCCTCCCCGCGGGTGACAGTCGGCGACCGGCCATGACGGGTCCCGGGCGGACGCATCCGAACAGGCCTGTGCACGCGAAGATAGTGCCTTGGCCTCGAACCCTGTGACCCCCGGTTCCCCGGTGTGTCCCCGCCCGATCCACCCCCTCTCGAAGAAATGATCCCGCCCATGACGAACTTCCTCGCCGTTGAGCGTGCCTTGCGCACGGCCGCGCCCCACGACCTTCTCCGGTCGATCCGCGCCGCCTTGATGGAGCACTACCACGCGATCGAGGTCGACCTCCTCATGGCCGACTACAGCCTCACCGTGCTCCAACCGGTGACCGCACTGCCCCACACCGCCGATCCCCTGCCCGTACAGGCCAGCCCCGAGGGCCGGGCCTTCGGCAGCCAGGAGCCGTACGAGCAGTCCACGGCACAGGACGGCGCCGTGGACCTCCACCTGCCGGTGACCGTTCGCGGTGACCGGATGGGGATCCTCACCGTGCGGATGCCCGAGGACGCGTGCACCCCGGAGACCGTCGGTGAGCTGACCGACCTGGCGGAACTCCTGGGGCACGAGATCGTCGTGGCCGAGCGCGACACCGACCTCTACCTCCAGGCCCGGCGCGCCAGTCGACTCACCCTGGCCGCCGAGATGCAGTGGCAGCTTCTGCCCGCGCGAGCGTGCGCCCGCCCCGAGTACGCCATCGGAGCCCAACTGGAGCCCGCCTACGACATCCACGGCGACAATTTCGACTGGTCGACCACCGCCGAGACCCTCACGCTTGCCGTCACCAACGGAATGGGCGAAGGCATCCAGGCCTCACTTCTGACCAACCTCGCCATCAACGCGCTGCGCAACGCGAGGCGAGCCGGGGTCGACATCGCCGACCAGGCGGCGCTCGCCGACCAGGCCATCTACGGGCAGTACCGCGGACACCAGTACGTATCCACCCTCCTGCTGTCCTTCGAGCTGGCCACCGGACGAGGCCGAGTCGTGGACGCCGGCTCTCCCCAGCTGTGGCGCTACAGAGACAGATCCGTCGACCGCATCGAGTTCGAAGCGCAACTCCCCCTCGGAATGATCGAGGAATCCGACTACACCGCGCAGGACTTCCAGGCGTTGCCCGGCGACCGCCTGATCTTCGTCAGCGACGGCGTGTACGCGGCCGCCCGCGAAGGCGGGGAAACCTACAGCGAACGCGCCCTGGCCCGGGCGATCCACGCCACCAGCCTGCTCCCGGCCGCAGCCGTGCCCCGCGCGATCCTCCAGGAACTGGCCGCCTACCGCGACACCGACCCCGACGACGACGCCCTGGTCCTGTGCATGGACTGGTTCGGCAGGCCCTCCCCAGCCTGACCGGCTGCCACAGCGCAGCGCGCCAGGTCGGCCGGGCGTCCGGTCCCGCCCGCTCGAACTCGGCGCGAACAAGCGCGGCGGCGGTGCCCGGAGCCGGGCGGACGGTGGAGGCATGGCCGGGCGGGTACGCCGCAGTGCGTACATCGTTCCGGCGCGGGACGGGTGCGGGCAGTGTGGCGAGGACGCGGTGTCAGGGCTGTTCGATCCGGATGGCGGCCTCCTCCAGATCGGCGACGGTCCCCGACATGATCGTCCGTACATGCCGGGTGATGTGCTGCACGGGCCAGTCCCACCACGCCACGGCGAGGAGCCGGGCGATGTTCTCGGGGTCGTAGCGGGTACGGATGAGCCGGGCAGGGTTGCCGCCGGCGATGCCGTAGTCGGGGACGTCGCCCGTGACCACGGCGCCGGCGGCGATGATCGCGCCGTGACCGATGCGTACACCGGGCATGACCGTGGCGCCGTGGCCGAACCACACGTCGTTGCCGACGACCGTGTCGCCCCGGCCGGGCAGGTCGGTGATCAGGTCGAAGTGCTCCGCCCAGGAGCCCCCCATGGTGGGGAACGGGAAGGTGGACGGACCGTCCATGCGGTGGTTGGCGCCGTTCATGATGAACCGGGTGCCCGTCCCCAGCGCGCAGTACTTGCCGATGACAAGCCGCTCGGGACCGTAGTGGTACAGGACGTTGCGCGTCTCGAACGCGGTCGGGTCGTCCGGATCGTCGTAGTAGGTGAAGTCACCGACCTCAATCAGCGGCGACGTCACCAGCTGCGCGAGCAGAACCACGCGCGGGTGCTCGGGCATCGGGTGGAGCACGGTGGGGTCGGCGGGAACGGGCGCCATCGTGGAAGCGGTTCCTCTCCAGGACCTGGGCGACAACTGTCGCATTAGGATGCTGGCACAGCCCTGCCGCCTTGATCAACCGGATACTGATTGCCGATGACAGACCCACTGGACACGACGTCGGACCGCCGTCCGGGCGGTCGCACCGCCCGCATCCGCGCCCAGGTTCTCGATGCGGTGCGCGCCGAACTCGCTGAAGGCGGTCACGAAGGACTCACGATGGAGGGTGTCGCGACGCGGGCCGGAGTGCACCGTGCCACGGTCTACCGGCGTTGGCGCGATGTCGGCGGCCTGCTCGTCGACGTCATCGACGCCGCGGGCGAGAGGGACTGGCAGCCGCCGGACACCGGCTCGCTGCGCGGCGATCTGACGGCCCTCAACCAGGAGATCCAGGAATCCCTGGTCGTACAGCCGTCGTTCGCCATCGCCCTGATGGCCGCCTCGTTCCACTCAGAACAGGCCGCGCGGGCCCAGACGCAGTTGTGGACGGACCGGTACGCCCAGTGCGAGATCCTCGTCGAGCGTGCCATCGAGCGCGGTGAACTCCCCGCACAGCACACGGACGCGCGCAGCCTGCTGATCGCCGCCACGGCGCCGCTCTACCACCAGCGGGTGCTCCTGCGCGCCGACCCGGATCCGCAACTCCCGAAACGGGCAGCGGAGGCGGCAGTCCTGGCGGCTGCCGCGGGTGCCTTCTCCGTCCGTCGGGAAGAGAGCGTGTGATCGATGAGACAAGGAGCGAACGCAAGCGCAATCAAGAGCGCGACAGCGTCTTCCTGGAGGAACGGGAAGAGCACGGTGACGTGGGCTGGAACCCCGGCCTGGGCCGAGGGGTCGAGCCGTTCACGCCACGCGCTGACGGCCGGCTCGGCCTCCGGGATCCGGACGATGAGTCCCGTCTGGCCCGCCTGAAACGTACTGGTGCTGTCATCTGCCATGACGCCGCATGGTGTCACCTCTGTCGCGGACAGCACGGCTCCCTTTCCGCCGAACGATCACGACCGATCTCCGAAGCCGGTCGACGAGCGGGACGACCAAGGTGCTGCCGCTACTTCCCGTGAACATCCAGAGCGCCGGTGATCACTGAACGCCGCCGGAACCCACGAACAACCGGCAGGCCCCGGGGTCGTCGGGCAGGCTGTCACGCTTCGAAACGGGTGGCTTGTGATGAAATGTGACCTGTCCGGTGCAGGCGCGGATCGCCGCGGATCCGGGATGGAGCCCCCGGGCCGGCGTCGAGCAGTAAGGGGTTGCTGTGACCGCAGGAGAGCCGGACGACGGGCAGGCCTCCGATCTTCCCGTGGGCGGGATCCGGCGGGGTGAGGCGATGACCTTGGCGGGAACCTTGGAGGCGGCGGAAGCCGCGGCGCCCGTGGAATCGCTCGACGTGGTCGCGCGCATGCTCAAAGAGCACCTCGGAGCCGCTTCGGTGTCTTTCCTGATCACCGACTTCACCGGCCGTTCGGTCGTACGACTCGGCGCCGCGGGCAGCGTTGAGACCGGTGAGCCGGCCCGGCGCATCCCGCTGCGGGGCACCCTGTACGACGACGTGATCCGCAGCCAGCGGCCGAGGGTCGAGGACAGGGGCGGGAATCAGCCGGTGCGGGTCGTCGCCCCGGTGACCAACCGCGGGGACGCCCTCGGCCTCCTCGAACTGTTCCTCCCCGCGGCACCGGGTCCGCGGGTGATGCGGGAGATCGGCGAGACCGCGCACGCGTTGGCGTACATCGTCATCGCGAACCGGTCCCACACCGATGTGTACCAGTGGGGCCGCCGTACCGAGCCGCTGAGCCTGGCCGCGGAGATCCAGCACCGGCTGCTCCCCGCGTCGCTGGCGTGCGAGGCGGCACAGTTCGCGGTCGCGGGGGCGTTGGAACCCGCCGACCACGTGGGGGGCGACACCTTCGACTATGTGCTCGACCGGGACACGGTCCAGCTCTCCGTGACCGACGCCATGGGTCACGACGTCGACGCCGCACTGCTGGCCACCCTCATGGTCGGTGCCCTGCGGCGGGCACGGCGGGCGGGAGCCGACCTCGCGGAACAGGCCCACCAGGCCGACCAGGCCATGCACGATCACGGCCGCGCGGGCTACGTCACCGGCCAACTGCTGCGCATCAGCCTGCTCGACGGCCGGGCGGAGTTCGTCAACGCCGGGCACCCCTGGCCACTGCGCATGCGCGACGGGCGAGTACAGGAGATCGTTCCCAAGGTTGATCCGCCGTTCGGCCTCAGTCTCCAGGCCTCGCGGGACAACATCTACCGGGTGCAGTCGCTGGACCTGCGGCCGGGTGACCGGCTGGTGATGCTGACGGACGGCATGCTGGAGCGCAACGCCGAGAGCCTCGATCTGTCGGACCTGATCATTCGCACCCGCGCGCTGCATCCTCGTGAAGCCGCCCGCACCCTCATCGGGGCGATCGTCGATGCCGTCGATGGTCGTCTGGACGATGACGCGACCGTCATGTGCCTGGACTGGCACGGCGTCGGCAACTCCCGGCGTGACGCCGCCACCGGCGCAGACCTCACCGACGCCTCACGACCGTCCAAGGACGCGACGGCCCACTGCCGGGTCATTCCCCTGGGGTGAGGAACCGGGCCGTCAGGGCGCGGACCTGAGTCACCTGGCACCCGGCGGGCACGCCCCTCTTCAGTCCGCGGACGGCGGATCCGTCGCCGCGGCGGCGTTGCGGTATTCGGCGTTGAGGCGCTGCGCTTCTTCCAGCTGGTCTTCGAGGATGACGATGCGGCAGGCAGCCTCGATCGGGGTTCCCTGGTCGACGAGCTCCCGGGCGCGGGCCGCGATGCGCAGTTGGTAGCGGGAGTAGCGGCGGTGCCCACCCGCGGAGCGCAGCGGTGTGATGAGGCGGGCGTCGCCGATGGCGCGGAGGAAGCCTTGGGTGGTGCCGAGCATCTCGGCCGCCCGACCCATCGTGTAGGCGGGGTAGTCATCGTCGTCCAGGTGACCGCCCAGGGGGCCGGTCGGAGTCGCTGCTGTCATCGCACCTCTCTGTGGCACGCGTGGAGGGGCCCCGGCGCCTATGGCACCGGGGCCCCGAAGGAACTACTACACCATCTACCGGCCCTGTTACTGCGCCGGCCTTCTGTTTCCGCCAACCCGACCTGGATGCTGTCGGGGATGCGGGGATCGCGGTTGCTTGACCGGAGACCACCTCACTATCGATGTCCTGCGGTACCCGGACCCTGTCACCGCGTCCGGGCGATCCTGATGGCGCTTCACTCCTCCGTTCATCCCTCGGATGATCAACTACTTACCTGCGGGAACTGCTGATACTGCGAACTGCTGTACTGCTCCACTCGGTACTGCTCGTGGCCTGATCCAGCGCCACGCTCCGGCAGCCAGCCCCGTCGCCCATCCTGCGTCTGCCCTGGCTTGGAACCCCACTGCCGAACTTCCCGATGCGCGCGCCCGCAGCCGACGCCTTCACCGAGGTACCACTTCACTGACTTCACTGCCGAGTCCTGCTGGTACTTCACCACCGCGTCAACAGCGGTACTGCTGGTGGCGGCCCCTGATCACTGCGAGCCACCCGGTCCGGTCGCCAGCCTCGTCGCCATCCTGCAACCGCTCCGGCTTCGAAACTCCACCACCGCACCGTCCACAACATTGCAACTACGGGTACTGCGAGTACTTCTGCCTGCCAGTTCGTCTCTGCCAGGCCTTGCGGTCTCTCTGGTTACGAGAGAAACCATAACCACATCACCACCCGATGTCTACTCCCGCTGGGATAGATTTCCGCGTACTTGGTGCGAGAGCTATTCGATTCCCAGCAGGGTTGATGGCCCTCGGGGCGGGGCACGAACGGCTGGGCGGCCAAGGCTGGACACGACAACAGGGACCCGGGGTGGAGCCCCCGAGCCCGGCGCTGCGGCCTCTCACTCGGCGCGGCCACCCGACCGTCCACCGGCGCCATGCCACGCTGCGGCCTGTCTGCGGCAGCCCCCGCCGCCACGGCCACTACTCGTACGAGTTCTCGCCTTGCGGCCCGCGCGCGAACGAGTGCGCCGGCTCGATCACAAGAAGCGGCGAATGGGCTGCACTGCCAGTTCCCGGGCCCGCTGAAGGACAGGGCGCTTCTTCCAGCGGCCCTCTCGGATCAGCTCGCTCGCCGCGATGTCCTCATCGAAGTGTCCGTCGAGTATCCCGGTGAATCGCTCGTCCAGTACGGCGAGCATGACCTCTTCGTCATGATCGAGGGAGCGGCGATTGAAGTTGGTCGATCCGACCAGTGCGGCGACTCGGTCGACGGTGATGACCTTGGCGTGCATCATCGTCGGCTGGTACTGGTAGATCTTCACCCCGCAGGAGACGAGGTCCTCGTAGTGGTGCTGGCCGGCGAGCTGGCAGACCCGCTTGTCGGTGTGGGGACCCGGGAGCAGGATCTCGACCTCGACCCCCCGCCCGGCCGTCGCGCACAGCAGCTCGATGAAGTACTCGTCCGGTGAGAAGTAGGCGGTCGCGAGGCGGAAGCGTTCCTCGGCGGACTCCAGCATGACGCGCACCAACGTCTGCATGTCCTGCCAGCCGAAGCTGGCCGAGCCGCGCACCACCTGCACGATGGCGTCGCCTTGGTGCCGGTGGTCGACGAATCGATCACGATCGTCGAAGAGCTCGTCGTGGCACTCGGCCCAGTTCTGCGCGAACGCGGCGGCGATCCCGTCGACGGCGGGTCCTCGGACCTCGACGTGCGTGTCGCGCCATTCACGCTCGTTGCGCGCGTTGCCGCACCACTCCTCGGCGATCCCGACCCCGCCGGTGAACGCGGTCTCCTCGTCGACGACGAGGACCTTGCGGTGGCAGCGGTGGTTCTGCTTGAGCGGGGAGAGGTAGAGCGGCTTGCGGAACCAGGCCACCGTCACTCCGGCCTCCTCCATGGAGTCCAGCAGTTCCCGCTCGATCAGGCGGCTCCCGAAACCGTCGAGCAACAGCCGCACCCGCACTCCGGCACGGGCCCGCTCGGCAAGGGCCCGGGCGAAGTCACGGGCGATCTCGCCCTTCCAGTACACGAACGTCATCATGTCCACCGTGTGCCGAGCACCGCGGATGCCGGCCAGCATCGCGGCGAAGATCTCGTCCCCGTTGCGCAGCGGGGTGAGGGCGTTGCCTTCGGTCGCCGCGATCCCTATCAGGCGCTCCAAACGCCGCCGAAGCCTGGCCACCCGGGCGTCGGCGGTCTGCACTCCCGGAGACCGAGAAGGCTTTGGGACCGACTCGGCGGGATCTTGGGTCAGGGTCATCGGGGCTCCCAGGCTGAAGGAGTAGAACAAGCATGGCAGGCACCGTGTGCCCGGTCCGGCGCTCCCTGAACAGCCGGGCGACCCCGCATGCACCCAGGAGCATCCGGGTCCGACCCACCGACAGGCGGGCGGTCCCCGCCGGCAGCACAACCGGCATACCGGGCCCCCGGCGCCATACGTCGGCCACCGGCATAAGCCGTCACATGAAACCCACTCACGTCATATGCCGGTGAATGACATATGGTGGTCGCATGACTGACCGTGCCATGCAAGAGCCGACCCTGCTTCTCCTCACCGCGCTCGCGGATGAGCCGCGCCACGGCTACGCGATCGCGCGCGAGGTGGAGACGATCTCGAACGGCCGGGTGAAGATGCGGACCGGGACGCTGTACGGCGCGCTGGAGCGCCTGCTCCAGCAGGGGCTGATCGAGGTCCACAGCGAGGAGGTCGTCGACAGCCGACTGCGGCGCACCTACACCCTGACCACCTCCGGCCGCGCGACCCTGGCCGCCGAAGCCCAGCGGATCGCGGCCACCGCCCGCGAGGCCACCCGGCGCCTGAGCGTCACCGGCCAGGGCACCACCGGCAAGGTGGCCACCGGGTGAACCCCGTACTCCTGCGCCTGTACCCGGCCGGCTTCCGCCGCGCGTTCGGCACGGAGATGGCCGAGGCCTATCGGGAGGCGGTCGAGGGCGCGGGCCCGCGCGCCCGGCTCCGCGAGGCCGCCGACGTCGTCGCCCATGCGCTTCGGCTCCGCCTCGGCCTTGGTTCCGCGTATCCCGGCGGCCGGCTCTTCGCCGCTGCCGCCCCCTTCGCGCTGGCCGCGACCGCCTCGTACGCGGCCTTCAACCTGATCGGCAACGCCGCCGACTGGTACGTCATGCGCACCGCGGCGAACGTCGTCGGCGACCCGGCCGCGCTCACGACCCTGATGAACGGCAGCTACCTGCTGACCCTCATCGGCGCGGTGCTCGCGCTCGCCGGCCGGTACGTCCCCGGCGTACTGGCCGCGATCGCCGGGACCGCGCTCACCGCGGTGACCTTCCTCTTCCCGGTCTGGCGCATGGCGCCGGAACTGTACTTCGCGGTCTACGGCTTCCTCTTCGCACCGGTCTTGGTCGCCGCCCTCCCCCTGGCCTGTCCGCCGGACCTGCGCCCCGCGCGCCGGCTGCGGAGCACGGTGGGGGTGGTCGCTCTGGTGGGGTGGGCCGTGCTGCTGGTGGCCGTCATGGTCGTGGTCGATCCGCTCGGCCTCGGCCTCGTCGTGCCCTGGCGGCTGGGCGTCCCGCTCGCCGCGGCGCTGGTCCTGGCCGGCCGTCCGGCCTTTGCCGGGATCCGCACCCCGGCCCGACTCGCCTTGGCCGCCGTGCCCTTGCTCGTCATCCTGTACTTCTCCGGCTGGGTGAGCACCGAGAAGGTCCTCACGGCCGCCGGCGCCGTGGCGGTGACCATGGTGGCCCTGCGCATCCACGACAGACGCGGAAACAGCTCCGACACCGCCAACCCGGCCTGACGCGGAACATCCCCGACCTGGCCGGCCCGGCCTGACGCGGAGTCGGCTCCGACCCCGCCAACCCGTTGCGGTCGCGGCTCGCGCCTTCCCGAGCCCTCGTGTCCCCGCCCGCCGGCCCGCACGAGCCCGGTGGCCGGCCGCGGCATGCCCTCATTCCTCCTTCCTTCACCGGCGGCCCTGCTGTACTCGGCCGCCCTGCCACAGGAGACTCCATGTCCGACTCCGCACTCCGCGAAGCCGCCCGCACTCTCGTCCGGCCCGCCCGGGCCCCGGAAGCGCACCCTTCGGGTGCGCCGGCCCAGGCCGGGCGGTTGGCGGCGATCGATGCGCTGCGGCTGCTCGCGGCGGTCGCGGTGGCGGCCTACCACTACGTCGGCACCCCGACCCCCCGCTTCTGGGGCGAGCGGTACGACCTGCCGCAGGCGGCACCCCTGCTGCACGCGGTCAGCGGCTACGGCTGGCTCGGCGTCGAGGCGTTCTTCCTGATCAGCGGCTTCGTCATCTGCATGAGCTGCTGGGGCCGCGCACCCGCGCAGTTCGCCGTCTCCCGCATCGCCCGGCTCTTCCCCCTGTACTGGGCGGTGGTCCTGCTCGTCGTCGTGATGGGCACCGTCACCGTGTTGCTCGGACAGCGCTCGGGAGCACCCACCGACCTGCGCACCACCCTCGGCAACCTGACGATGATCCCGGGCCCGTTGGGCGTGGACTTCACCGCGGGCGTCGCCTGGACCCTGTGGGTGGAGGCCCGCTTCTACCTGCTCATGGGCGCCCTCCTGCTGTTCGGCCTGACCTACCGGCGCGTGGTGGCTTTCGGGCTCCTCTGGCTGGTGCTCGCGTCCATCGGCCGCGAGCTGCACTCCCCCGTCCTCGACGAGTTGCTGCTGAGTCAGTACGCCGGGCTGTTCGTGGCCGGCATCGCCTGTTACCTGATGCACCGCTTCGGCCCCAACCTGCTGCTGTGGCTGCTGACCGGCTTCGCCTGGTGCTACACGCTGACCGTCCTCGACGACCGGGTCGCCAGCCACCCCACCTCCAACTGGGGGGCCTGCGCGGCCGTGCTCACGGGCTTCCTCGTGCTCCTCGCCCTGGCTTCCCTCAGTCGGCTGCGCCACCTGAAATGGCGCAGCCTCGTCTACGCGGGCGCACTGACCTACCCCTTCTACCTGGTCCACCAGAGCATCGGCATACCCGTCGCCCGCGGCGTCCTCAAGGCCGCCCCGGCCCTCGGGCTGCTCCCCTCCGTCGCCGCCGGACTCCTCTTCTCCCTGCTGCTGGCCGCCGTACTGAACAGCCAGGTCGACCGCAGGCTCGGCCCGCTGCTGCGACGCCGCCTCACCGCGGCCCTCGACCCGGGCCCACGGCCCATGCCGCTTCCTTCGGATCATCGGGTCGTTGGTTGAGGTGTGTCGTTGACTGCTGCCCAGTGAGCGAGGATCGAGCCGTTACTGCCGGACCGGACCCCGAAGCGGGCTGGCCGGTGGCGGGATCACCGGCAGGTGATCGACGCGCTCGCATTCAAGCACCACACCGGGACACCGTGGATGGGTCTGCCCGAGCACTTCGGTTCGCGAAGGCCCCCCAACCGGCCGCGGAAGTGGCAGCCGACGGCACCTGGGCAAAGGCCTTCACCACCCACCTCGCGCAAGCCGACGAAGGCGACCTGGACTGCCGACGTACCCGTCAGCCGGCCCGGAGACCGACCGCCAGCGTCAGTTCGAGGACCCGGTGTGGCGATGCGAGATCCGGAAAGAGGCCCCGCAGCTGCGACATCCGGTATCGGACCGTCTGGGGATGGACGAACAACGCCGCTGCCACCTCGTCCCGCCTGCCCTGGTGCAGCAGCCACGCCCGCAACGTCTCCTCCAGCCGCCGTGCCGTCGCGACAGGCAAGGTCCGCAACGGTGCGAGGGCTCGGGCACGCAGGTCTGCGAACGCGTCCGCGTCGGCGCTCAGCACCAGCTCGGGCAGGTGGTCCTCGGTGTCGCGAATATCGGAGGAGAGGGAGCGCGCGCGTAGGGCTCGTGCGTACGAGGCGGAAGCACGCGTCCATGGCCGGGCCGGGCCGACCACGGCGTTGCGGTCGGTCAGCTGCCGCAAGAGATGTGATCGGTCGGCATCGGGGACGAACAGCACACCGGTGCCGTCCGGCAGGTCGTCGAGGACGAGGGTGCTCGGGTCGAGCGCGCGGTAGGCAGGCCGGGCCTGGGCGGTGGGCAGCAGGACCGCGGTCAGCGAAACCGGCGGCTGCCACCCCGCACGTTGAACAGAGGCCAGCAGCACGTCCGGGCTCGCGCCGGCGAGGAGATCGCGGGCCAGGTGTTCCAGGTGGAGCTCGTGGGCCCTGCCCCGGGCGGCCAGTTCGTCGGCGTGGCCCGCGGCGCTCGCGGCAGAGAGCTCGTCGATGTAGGCGAAGGTCAGCTCGGCGAACTTGGCGACGTCGGCGGCGGGCAGACCTACCGGTACGGCTCCCGCTGCCAGGCATCGCCAGGCCACGCGGGCGCCGACGCGGTAGGCGCTGAGCAGGGCGTCCATCGAACGGCCGTCGCGCACCTCGCCGCGGCCCAGCTCGTAGGCTGCGTCACCGGCGTCGCCGCCTGTGGCGTTCCCGCTCGCGAGGTCCAGGTAGTGCCCGAGGGCGGTACGGACGGCTCGGCGGATGGTGGCGCCCATGCGGCCCGAAAGGGCGTTGGCGTAGGGAGGGACCTCGTCGATGATCGCCTGGACGACCTCGTCGGCGGTGGTCTTCAGCGCGGCCCGAAGTGCGGTGACCGTCGTCTCATCCAGGGCCAGTTCGCCGGCCCTTCGGATTGCATGGCTCACGGTTTTGTTCCCTGCGAACAATCTAGCTGATCAGATTTACGTCCTGCGGTCAGGACTTTACGCCTTGCGGCGCAGCAAGCTGGAGTCATGACGAGTGCAGCCCTCCGCAGCAGGGCGTGGAAACTGCTGGAGATGGTCACGACGCCGCTGCTGCCGTCGGACTATCTCGACCTGGTCAGCCCGCTGCGTGCGGGCGCTGACCTGCGTGGGCGCATCGAGGCCGTGCACCCCGAGACGGCTGACGCCGCGACGATCGTGATCAGGCCGGGACGGGGCTGGCGCGGCCACACAGCCGGTCAGTACGTGCGGCTCGGGGTCGACGTCGACGGGGTGCGCCTGTGGCGTGCCTACTCCATCACCTCACCGACAAACCGCCAGGACGGCCGCGTCACGATCACCGTGAAGGCGATCCCGGACGGCAGGGTCAGCAACCACCTGGTCCGCAGGGCGAAACCGGGCACGCTGGTCCAGCTCGACCAGCCGACCGGTGACTTCGTGCTGCCGCAGGCCAAGCCCGCCAAGGTGCTCTACCTGACGGCCGGCAGCGGCATCACGCCCGTGATGGGCATGCTCCGCGACATCGAGTTCGACGACGTCGTCATGGTCCACTGCGCACCACAGCCGCAAGACGTGATCTTCCGCAAGGAACTGCACGACCTGGTCGCGGACAAGAAGCTGCGGCTCACCGAGGTGCACACCGACACGGACGGCATGCTCGACATCGCCCGTCTCGACGAACTCGTGCCCGACTGGGCCGAGCGCGAGACCTGGGCCTGCGGGCCTGCGGGCCTGCTCGACGCCGCCGAAGAGCACTGGAGCGAGCACGGCGTACGAGAGCGCCTGCATACCGAACGCTTCCGCCCTGGCATCGTCGTCGCCGGCGACGGCGGCGAGGTCACGTTCAGCGCCACCGGCAAGACCGTCGACGCGGACGGCACCACGCCGTTGCTGGACATCGGCGAGGAGGCCGGCGTGCTCATGCCCTCCGGGTGTCGCATGGGCATCTGCTTCGGCTGCGTCACGCCGCTCAAGGCGGGCGCCGTCCGCGACCTGCGCACCGGCGAGATCACCGAGGCCGAGCCGGGCGTCCTCATCCAGACCTGCGTGTCCGCCGCGGCGGGCCCCTGCGACATCGAACGGTAGGAGCACCTTGACCGCCATTGACCCCACCGCCCACCTGACCGCGGAGCAGATCGAGGAGCTCGGCCGCGAGCTGGACGCGATCCGCGACGAGGTGATCGCCGACCGCGGCGAGAAGGACGCGGCCTACATCCGTAAGGTCATCTCGGCGCAGCGCAAGCTCGAACTGGTCAGCAGGGGCGTGCTGCTGTTCTCGATCTTCCCGCCCGCGTGGCTGCTCGGCACCGCCGGCCTGTCCGTGGCGAAGATCATGGACAACATGGAGATCGGTCACAACATCCTGCACGGCCAGTGGGACTGGATGCGAGACCCCAAGATCCACTCCACCACCTGGGAGTGGGACCACGTCTCACCGTCCGAGCAGTGGAAGCACTCGCACAACGAGCTGCACCACACGTACACCAACGTGATCGGCAAGGACAACGACCTCGGCTACGGCATCATGCGCGTCGACGAGGACCAGAAGTGGCACCCGTTCCACCTCGGCCAGCCGCTGTGGAACTTCATCAACGCCTGCTTCTTCGAGTACGGCATCGCAGCGTACGACCTGGAGCTCGCCAAGAACCTGCACAAGCGCCGCCGCAAGAACCCGGAGTTCCGCGCGCGAGCCAAGGCCGTGGGCCGCAAGATCCGCAAGCAGGTGCTCAAGGACTACGTGATCCACCCGCTGCTGTCGGGCCCGTCGTTCCTCACCACGCTCGCCGCCACGTTCACCGCGAACCTGGTCCGCAACATCTGGACCCACTCGGTGATCATGTGCGGGCACTTCCCCGAGGGCGTACAGGTCTTCGAGCGCCGGTCGATCAACGGCGAGACACGCGGCCAGTGGTACCTGCGCCAGATGATGGGCTCGGCGAACATCAGCGGCAGCAGGGCCATGCACTTCATGACCGGCAACCTGTCGCACCAGATCGAGCACCACCTGTTCCCGGACCTGCCGAGCAACCGGTACGCCGAGGTCGCGGTGAAGGTGCGCGCGCTGTTCGAGAAGTACGAGCTGGAGTACGTCACCGGGCCGCTCCCCAAGCAGGTGTTCTCCGCGTGGCACAAGGTCTTCCGACTCTCGCTGCCGAACAAGAAGCCCAAGGTCAAAACGCCGGACCGCGAGCAGGAGCTCGTCGCGGTCTGATTCCCGGTATGGGTTCAGATCTTTCGGCCGTACCGGCGGCACCGCCGGTACGGTCTGCCGCGGTGGAACAACTCTGCGCCTGCCGACCGGGGGTGGCTAGGTCGTCTCTTCCGGAGCTTGCCGGGGCCGCGGCGGCCGTAGGGGAAGGCTGGGGCAGCGGCCCAGGCCGAGCCTGGGCCGCAGGAAGGTTGTGGCTGGAGGACCCGTCTGTTCTCACCCGATTGGGCGCGGAGTACCTGCCGCGATCCGGCGTCCTCAGGGCAGGCGGGCGCCGTCGTCGCGTTCCGGCAGGTGGAGCGCAGACGAG
Source organism: Streptomyces sp. NBC_01426 (assembly GCF_036231985.1). Taxonomy (GTDB): domain Bacteria; phylum Actinomycetota; class Actinomycetes; order Streptomycetales; family Streptomycetaceae; genus Streptomyces. The sequence goes on along the minus strand of NZ_CP109500.1, from coordinate 7,486,329 downwards.
TGCCGGAGCAGGCCTTACCGGTGCCCGTACAGGTGAAGGGGCATCGTCAGTTCGATCTCCTTGCCGTCGTTCATCGCGCGGTGGACCATCTGGATGGCCAGGCGCGTCATGGTCGCGGACGGGGTCGGCAGCCCGCCCGCGCGTGAGCCGGTGAAGAAGCCGTGCACGGCGGTCGGCACGACGGCGTCCCACGTGGAGCGGGCCAGGTCGAAGGCGTCGGCGTCCGCGTCCCCGATCATGTGGCGCACCAGCGCGGTCGCCGGAGGCACGGTGATCTCCTTGGGGCCGGCCAGGGAGGAGAAGTACTCGATCGTCGCCTTCACGTACTTCGCGGACTGTGGCGTCACCCGCGCGTGGAGGGTGTCGACGGCCGCCGCGCGCTTTCGGGCCGCTGCCAGGGTCGGGGGCATGCCGTCCGCGGTGATCCCCATCAGGTAGCCGCCGACCCGGCACTCGTGGAAGTCCTGCTCCGCTTCCTCTGCGCGTGCGCCATGCCGAAACGGTGACCGGCGGCCAGCGCCTTCGGGTCCGCCCAGGCCGGCAGTTGACGGGTCGTCTCCAGGAAGTCGCGCAGCTTGGCGGGCAGACCGTCGCGGATGGCCTGGCCATTGGTCTTCCATCCCTTGAGCGCTTCGTTGACAGCGGCGCCCTGCCCTCGCTCGAAGGCCTCGGTCACGGCCTCGTCGCACTCGGGGTCCGCGATGCGCTTCAAGAGTCTTGGACCCGCACAGGCAAGGGCTCTTGGGGCGGTGGCTCGCGCGGTCCATGCCGGCTGAAGGCGGGCCGGGCTGACGGGAGACAGCCCGCCCGGCTGTCGACTGCGTCGGACCCTGGTCCAGCGTCGGCCTCGCGAGGAGCCTTCGCCGAGCCCCTCCGTCGATCGCCGCACCGGTCGACACAAGGCAGCCACGCCGGTGATGGCGACCGAACACATTCGATCCCGCCGACGTCACCGGCCTGACCAGCTCGTAGCGAACTCCTCGACACGCTCGTGATCGATGAACGCGGTCAACGCGTCCACGGTTGCGTCCGGCTGCTCGTCGGGAATGAAGTGTCCGGCTTGTGGGATGACGACGCCGGTCACGTTCTCTGCCCACGGACTGACGGAGGCGGCCATGTCGGGGATCGAGCCATGGGAGCTGGAGATGCCCAGGATCGGGACGGTCAAGTTCCCCCGTTCGAGAGCGTCATGATTCTTACGCGCTGATTCCGCGGCGTCGCGGTAGTAGGCGAGAGACGCTGAAAGCCCTCCCTCGGCCGCGATGGAGGCGGCGTAATGGTCGATCTCGGCGCCGTCGAAGGTGGTCGGGGCCAGAGCTTTGACCTTCAGGAACCAGCCGACGTAGTCACGCTCGCGGCCGGTGAGCAGAGTCTCGGGCAGTTCGGGCACCAAGTGGAAGGCGAAGTGCCAGGTCTTCCAGGCCCGGTCGGGGTCCGTCGGAACGGAGTCCGGGAGGGTGATTCCCGGAATGCCGGCGTCAAGCAGAGCAACACCGTGCAGGCGCTCTTCGTACTTCAGGGCCAGCGAGAAGGCAACCCAGGCCCCGATGTCGTGGGCGACGAGCCAGTACTTCGGCACGTTGAGCGCGGTCAGCGCGGCCTGGACACGCGAAGCGACGGTGTGGGTGTCGTAGCCCCCTTCAGGGCGGTCGGAGTGGCCCTGCCCTGGCAGGTCGATCGCGATCACGTGGAATCGCTCGGCAAGACCTGGCATCACCCTTCGCCAAGCCCACCAGGTCTGCGGGAATCCGGCGAGCAGGACGACGGTGGGACCGGCCGGTCGGCCGCCTTCCACGGCATGAAGTCGGATTCCTTCGGCGTCGACCCAGCGGTGAGTGAAACCCGCAAGGTCGTACAGCGGCAACCCGGGGACCGGGTTCTGGTCGCAGGAGGGGTTCGGGGCCATGGCGTCGTCGGGCATGCTTCAAACGTACCGCATCTTGAACTGATCAGTTCAAGATAGGATGGGTAGGGCCACAGCGGCTGGTACAAGAACGAGGTGCATGCGTGATGGCCGGGAAGAAACAGTTCGACGTGGACCTCGCGCTCGATGCGGCGATGGTCCAGTTCTGGCGGGCCGGATACGCCGGCACGTCTCTCGACGACCTCTCCAGGACGACCGGATTGAACCGCAGTTCCCTCTACTCCTCGTTCGGCGACAAAGACTCGCTCTACCTGCGCTGCCTGGACCGCTACGCCGCACGGTACGGAAACAGGTACGACCAAGCGCTTTCCTGTGCGTCCGAGGAACCGCTCCGGGCGGTACGGGCGTTCTTCGAGGTCACCCTGCAGCGCATCGCCGACCCTGACGTGCCTGATGGATGCCTGATCGCCCGGACCGCGATGGCGGCACCGACGCTCAGCCCCATCATCGCCGCCCGCGCGATCGAAGCTCTGGACTTTCAGCACGCGCGGCTGCGGACCGCCTTGAACGCAGCGCAGTTGGCCGAAGGCGATGCCGACGGCTTCGCGGTTCACATGACGGCGGTCAACCAGTCGCTGGCCGTGATGAGCAAGACCAGGGCGAGCCAGAAGCAGCTCCGCACGGTCATCGACATCAGCATGAGTGCGCTCTCGCACGCCTTGCACGCCCGGAGCTGACCTCGCCGTTTCGCCTGGTGTACGGCGGCTGTTGCGGCGGAACCGTGAAAGTACCTTTCTGGCTTGGGACGATGGACTCCGCCCTCACCCGCGCCACAACGAACCCGCACCCGACCAACCAAGACCCCACCCCCTCCGAGGAGGAAGCGCCAGAGGCTGTGCTTGACGGCCGGCGTACGACCACCCATCGGCCCGTCGGTGAAGCGGGTAACGAGCGGTTCGTCCGTGTAAGCCGCGGCCATCGCCCCAGCCGTCCTCGCACCGTTCGGCGGTGGGTGGTCCGATCTCGTGGAACGGTAAGTCGCCCGCCGTCGTCCAGTCGACGGTGTGCCGGGTTCCGGGTCAGCCGCAGGAGCACTCCGCCTGCAACACATCCTCCGTAGGCCCGCTCGCCGGGCTTCCGGCGGGAGATGCATGGATGCGGCGTCTCCCGCCGACTCCTGCCCCGTCACTGGCGATCAGGACACGCTGGGAGGTGTCTGCGATGCGGCTGCCGTTCCCGGCGCCATCGGTTCCGCGGCGGTGGTCCGGTGAGGTACTCCGTCGGCAGTGACCGAGGGGAACCTGGTGGCGCGGACCCGTGGCCGTCTGAAGCTGGGGACGGCCGTCAGTGCGAAACCGAGAGCCGCCGCCATGAGATGGCCGATGGTGGTGAAGTCCGGCAGCGGTCCGCTCCAATCGGCGCCGCCGAGAGGCCAGGCGAGGACGAACAGGGCCCAGGGCAGGCGGGCGCGGCGGGGCAGGGCGAGCGTGCCGATCGCCAGCACCGTCTGGGCGCCGTAGCTGACCCCATAGTCCAGGGCGTGACGTACGTCCACGGGATACCAGCCCTCACGGACCGCGACGGCGATGACCGCAGCGGTGAGCAGGGTAGCCGCGACATGCCCGCCGAGGAACACGGCTGCGGAGCGCAGCTTCCCCCATCGGCGCTCCGCTACGGCCAGGAAGCAGCAGACACCGAGGCCCAGGGTGATGAAGGTGCCCGCGAATTCGGTCGAGGCGACATCCGTGAGCGTGCCGTCGAAGAACAGCGCGCTGCCGAGCAGTGCGGACAGCAAATGATCCTGCAGGTTGTCCAGGTTGGTGCTGACGTGGCCCAGCACGGCGGCCGCGCGGTCGGCGGACAGTCCGTGGCCGATCCAGACGTGGACGGCCAGGAGCAGGCAGACGTAGACGAGGGTGAGCGGTGCGCGGCGCGGGTACTCTCGCGCGGCGCTCAGAAGTCTGCCCGCAGGGCCCGGCGGTGACGGAGAGTTCATACTGCGGCATTCTCCAGGTCGAGCCGAGCGCAGGGAGCGGCGGGTGGCGCCTGACTGTCCGGCCGGGGCGCGCCACCGGCCGCCGCCTGGAAGGGAGTTCCGCGTCGACCGCCGTCGTGCTCCGGTGCCGTGGCCGGGTTGGAGGTCGGGTCAGGGGAGGCCGGCTGAAGGCCACTGCGGCGTTGCCCTGCCCGCGGCCAGGGACGAGGCCCTCGCGGTACTCCTCGTCGACACCACCCACCCCATGTCCAAGCCCCCTACGAGACGTGGCAGTACCGCAAGGTGGGCGAACGCCGGCCCTTCGCCGATTCACTGCTGCAAGCGGTCGTGCTCCGCGCCGCGCGCGACCGAAGCGACGACGACCGCCATCGGAGGCTTACCCCGCGGACGACAGTTTTTGGACAATTGCCGTGCATGACAAGGCTGTTGGGTCATTGTCTCGTTGCCTGAGAAGTGACGGGCGCGTTTAAGCTGTGCACGAACAGAAAGTCGAAGGAGGTGTCATCGTGCGCAAGATCGATATCAAGCCTGTGCCCGTCAAGCGGGAAGAGCGCCGCACCAGCAACTTCATCTATAAGTAGGCCATGGGACGGGGCCGGCGCGGCATCTGCCGGTACCGGCCCCTGCCTCCTGGGCGGATCAGGGGTCAGTCCTGGAAGTGCGAGGAGTGGACGTGCGGCTGCGGCGGCTGAAGAACGTGACGTGCTACTGGCACCGAGGGGACTTCGTCGCCCATGCCTACCGGGGTCACTCGCCGGTGGCTCTGCATCCCTCGACCGCTGAGATTCTCAGCGCCTTCGACACCTGGACGACCCCCGCCCAAGCAGCCGAAGTTCTGGACCATCTGCATCCCGAGACCGTGGTGCAAGCCGCCGCAACACTCCTCGAACACGGTTTGCTGGCCGAGGAAGGCAGCCCGGAGGCCGAAGAGGACGAGCGTCTGGCGGATGCCTGGGGACCCTGGGCACCGGAAGCATCCTTCTTCCACTACGCCACGCGCGACGTCCCCTTCGAGACAGCCACCCCCGAGCTGCGTCAGCACCTCACCCGCGAGGGGCGTCCGGCGCTGTTCTCCGAGTACCCCGAGGCCGACCGCATCCTGCTGCCCCGTACACCCGACCCTCGGCTGTCCGCACCGCTGGAGCAAACCCTCTACCGCAGGCGCACGCACCGCTCCTTCAGCGCCCAGCCGGTGAGCCTGCACGATCTCTCGGTACTGCTCCGTACCGTCTTCGGCCCCGCCGAGTTCATCGACGGCTTCGAGTACGGGGCCCTCATCCGGCGCACCAGCCCCTCCGGCGGCGCCCGGCAAGAACTCGACGCCTATCTCGCCGCCCCCAACGTCACCGGCGTCCCCGCCGGCCTGTACCACTACAACGCCCGCGAACACAGCCTGGAACTGCTGCGCGAAGGCTTCACCCACACCGAAGCCGGCGCGCTGTGCGCGCACCAGGAAGGCATCGACCAAGCGGCCTTCATCGTCTTCGTGGTCGCCGCATGGGAACGCATGCGCGCCAAGTACCGACACCCCCGCGCCTACCGGGTCAGCCACCTGAACGCCGGACACCTCGGGCAGACCTTCGCCCTGACCGCCACCGCCCTGGGCCTGGGCCCCTTCCAGACCGCCGCCTTCGACGACACCGCCGTCGAAGGCCACTTCGGGCTCGACAGCGCCACCCACAACACCCTCTACGCCCTCGCCGCCGGACACCCGACCCCCGACACCACGACCGACACCGCCGGCCTGAACGCCTTCCGCCACACGACCCTGCGGCCACGGACAACCGGGACGGCCTGACACCTCACCCATCGGACACGGCCCGGCAGCATTGTCCTGATTGACGGTCGTGGATCTGGCTCAGCTTGTGTGGTGCCGGTCCGAAGCCAGAGCGTCGGCACGTCGCGCCCCCGGATCGCCAGTGACGTGATGTGCCGAGCGTCCGGTCGGCCAGGTCGAAAATCCTCAGGCTCCCGGTCCGGTCGGTCTCTCGGAGGCGGAGGTGGCGGAGGTGGCGGAGGCGGCGGAGTCCTCGGTGTAGTAGCGCCGTAGGAGTTCCCGCTCGGCGTCCCGGTGCGGGTACTTGAAGAAGATCAACAGCGCACCCAGGGCGACGGCGCCCAGGCCGACGGTGTACGCCCAGTCGTCGCCGTGGAGGAACGACTGGCGTGCTGCCGCGACGATCTGGTGAGCGTACTCGGGGTGCTGCTGGGCGACCTGCCCGGCAGAGGCGAACGACTTCGTCAGCTCGCTCCGGACCTGGTCCGACACCTCCTTGCTCTCGGGAGAAGCGGCGATCGCCGCGCTGAAGGCCGAGGCGTAGCCGGCGATGAGGAGCACGCCCATGACGGACTGCATGATGGCCCCGCCGAGGTCCCGTTGCAGGTCCGCGGTGCCCGAGGCCATGCCGGCCCGTCGCACGGGCACGGATCCGGTCAGCGAGTGCGATGCGGGCGTCCCGGCCAAGCCGGCGCCGATGCCGATGAAGACGTAAGCGAGGCCGATCTGCCAGTAACTGCTGTCCTCGTCCCAGAACAGCAGCATCCAGGCGAAGGCGAGGAAGAGGGACAGGTAGCCGATCAGCAGGGTCGTTCGGGCGCCGTGTGTCTCGACCAGCTTCGCGGACCGTGGTGCCACGAGCACCATCATCACGACGAGGGGGAGGATGGCGGCGCCGGCTTCGACGGCGTCGTACTCGAGCACATTCTGCAGGTACTGCATGCTGATGAACGCCGACCCCATCATGGAGCCGAACACAATGATTCCCGCGCATGCGGCAACCCAGAACGTGCGCCGGCCGGCGATGTGAAGGTCGTACAGCGGATTGGGAGCCCGACGCTGGCGCCAGATGAACGCCACCCCGGCGGCGAGGGCGACCACGACGAGGCCGACGGCCAGTGCCCCCTGGTTGGGGACGACGGCGAAGTTGATTCCCAGCACCAGTCCCGCGATCAGGAGGACGGACAGGATGCCGCCGAGGTTGTCCACCGGTTCGGCCGACTCGTTGGCGTGTGCGGGGATGAACAGCAGGGCCATGACCAGCGCGACCGCGGCGAGGGGCAGGGTGACCAGGAAGACCGACCCCCAGTAGAAGTGTTGGAGCAGCGCGCCCGCGATCACCGGCCCGAGCATGGAGATGCCGCCCCCCAGGGCCGACCACAGCGCGATCGACTTCGTCCGCCCCGGCCCCGCCCACAGGGCGGTGATCAGCGCCAGGGTCGTCGGGTAGGCCATGCCTGCCGAGACTCCGCCGAGGATCCGGGCCAGCACGAGGACGGTGTCGTTCGGCGCGTACGCTGCGAGCAGGCAGGCGGGGATGGACAGAGCGATACCGAGGACCAGCAGCAGCTTGCGCCCGTGACGGTCGCCGACCGCACCCAGATAGAGCACCGATGCGGCCAGGCCGAGGGAGTACCCCACGGCGACCATGTTCAGGGCGGTCTGGGAGGAGTCGAAGGCCTTCCCGATCGCGGGCAGCGCCACGTTGGCCACGGACAGGTTCAAGTTGGCCACCGCGGCAACGATGATCAGGGATGCCAGAACGAGCGGCGCCCGGGCCGGGGCCTCACGCGGAACGTCGATGCGAGGCGCGCCGTTTTTCGACATGGAACCTCCGGGGCGAAGTAGGGCTTCGCGAGAGTCTTGCCTGATCCACCGTGCTGCACATCGCCCCATTGGGATGACACGCCACCGTCGCCGACTCGGTCGGCTCGCCGCGCCCGCGCCGACGTGGGGTGCGCCGGGCAGTGCCGTGCTTGGACCAGCCTGACCTCATGCTGTGCGACGCCGACGGTCTGGCCACTTGTATGGCACGGTCTCGCCGCTGGTATGGCGCTGAGGTTCCGAACGAACGTCGCGGAGGTTCAAGTGCGTGCCGTGTCGGTGTTCCTAAGATTCGACGGCAGGAGGGAAACCCGGGCTGTTCCTGGACGGGTACACACCAAGGACAAGAAACTCGTGAACAAGAGAAGTCCAGCCGCATGGCCGTCATCGCAGGTACCGGCGCCGACATGAACATCCCCAACGGGGTGGTCGGCAATGGCTGGACCGGGCGTGCCCAGGCCCGTCGGATCAAGGTGATCGTTTGTCACCGGGCCACCTCGGTGTCCGTCAGTACCAGCAGCGCGCGCGGCCTGTCTCCGGACAGCCCTGCTCCACTGGAGCCCACTCGCTGCTGATCAGCCGGTTCCACGCCTTCTGCGCGCCGAGCTCGGAGGCGCCCGAGCGAGGCACGGGGCCGACCTGAAGAGAGCCATCCCAGATCTTCGGCCCCTCGAGTACATGCAAGCAATCAGCTCTTTGATCGTCGATGAGCTATTTCCTGAAGCCCGGTGGTCGGACAGTGCTGCCGTGGGAAGCGGAGACATGATGGGCCAGAGTCCTTATGACTATGTCGTGGTGGGAGCAGGGACAGCGGGGTGCGTGATTGCCTCCCGGCTTTCGGAACGCCCCGGCGTGCGGGTGCTGTTGCTGGAGGCGGGAGCCCGGGACGCGACGGAGCCGATGGCATCTCCATGGGGGTTCCTGGGGTTCGACCCGTCATCCCTCTGGCTGGGCGCCTCGACCGTGCAGGCCGGTACAGGCAGGGCCGCTGACGTGCTGCGCGGTAAGGCTCTCGGCGGATCGTCGACCATCAACGGCCTCTACCACCTGCGGGGGCACCGCTCCGGTTACGACGAATGGCCCGGACTCGGTGCTCCGGGCTGGGGTTTCGACGATCTGTTGCCCTATTTCCGCCGCAGCGAGAGCACTCGCAGTCGTGATGCCTCCGTGCGGGGCACGGACGGGCCGGTCGTGGTCGCCCCGGTTCCGGAACCCCATCCCCTGGCCACGGCGGGCGTCGATGCCGCGGTGCAAGCTGGGTTCTCGCGTGCCGATGACATCGGCGGCGGGCTGGAGACCGGGTTCGGGTGGAGTGACATGAATCTGCCCGGCGGCGCCCGCCAGAGCGCGGCCGACGCCTACATCCGACCGTTCCTCGACCGGCCGAACCTGGACGTCGTCACGGACGCGACAGTGCAGCGGCTGCGCATCACCGCGGGCCGCTGCACCGGCGTCGAGTACACCTTGGGTGGCGAGCACCTGTCCGTCGAGAGCGCCGAGGTCATATTGACCGCGGGAGCCATCGGCTCCGCGCACCTCCTGATGCTGTCAGGGATCGGCCCGGCACGACACCTCGGCGAGCACGGCATCGACGTCGTCGCCGACCTGCCGGGAGTGGGCTCCCATCTGCAGGACCATCCGATGGCAGGCGTGGTGTACGAGGCCAGTCGGCCCGTACCGTTCCTTCCTGCCAACCCACCGGCCGAAATGATGGGCCTGCTGCACAGCGACCCCGCCGCGACCCGGCCGGACCTTCAGGTCTACATCGTCGCCGCACCGCTCCCGTCGGCATGGGGCCGGCCTCCGGCCAACGGCTACTCCATCGCTTTCTCCGCGATGGCTCCGTACAGCAGCGGCACGGTGCGCCTGGCGGACGCCAATCCCGCCAGTGCTCCCGTCGTCGACCCCGGCTACCTGAGCGATGACCGTGACCTGGAGGTCATGCGCAAGGGCCTGGCAGTGGCACGCCGCATCGGGGAGGCCGACGCGTTCGCCGACTGGCGCAAGCAGGAAGCGATGCCGGGCTCCGGGACGAGCGGCGAATCCGTGGACGCGTTCATCCGCACGGCCACCGGCCCCTACTTCCACTTCACCGGTACCTGCCGCATGGGAACCGACGCCGAAGCCGTCGTCGACCCTGCGAACCTCCGCGTACGTGGGATCGCCGGACTGCGGGTCGCCGATGCCTCGGTGATGCCGTCCATCCCCTCCGCCAACACCAACGCGAGCGTCTACGCCATCGCCGAACGGGCCGCCGAACTACTCGCCTGAGCCTTCTTCCGCGCCCACGGCGCTTCCACAACGCGCTTCGTCGCCGTCGTCGTGCGCCGAAAGCGGCCCAGACTCCGGCTCAGCGCCGGGGCTTTGACATGCAGACGCACGGCCCCGTCCGGCCACGCTGCCCTCTTCCAGCAGCGCGTCGAGCGCAGGGGGCAGGTTCGAATCCAAGTGCATGCGAGTAATTCTTGCCGTGCTTGACATGCATTTGAAGTTAATGGTGGGGCTCTATACCTTCGAGACGAAAGCGCGAGAAGCAACGCGCAGTTCGGCCCCGACCGGCCTCATCACCCCACCTCAGACAGGAGCACCACCATGTCCGAAACTCTCCAGACCACCGATGTCGCCGATGTCGCCATCCCCGATGCCGACCTGCTCGATCAGACCGTGATCGCCGTGCGCGCCGCCGGTTCGGCGTTGCGTGAGCGCTTCGGTGAGGTGGTCCGCTATGAGAGCCGCGAGGAGTTGATGCGCGCGCTCGCCGTGAACGACGACGCGGCGCTCGACATCCTGCGTCCCGCCCTGTCCGGTTTGCGGCCGGAGGCCGGTTGGGTGGAGGACGAGTTGGACGGTGGGGCGCTGCCGCCGGGTGAGTGGTGGGTGGTGGATCCGGCCGAAGGCAATGTCAACCACTTGCACGCGCTGGCGGACTGGGCGGTGACCGCCACCCTCGTGCGTGAGAATCAGCCGGTGCTCACCGTGGTGCACCTGCCGTTGACCGGCGAGACCTACACCGCGCTCGCCGGCGCCGGCGCCCACCTCGACGGTCGCCCGCTCCACGTCTCCCCGACCACGGACCTCGGCCTGGGCATCGTGGCCACCAGCCAGGCCCGCCCGGACGAGGACGAGAAGATCGTGCGACGCGTGGGTTCCTCGATCACCGCGATGCTCTTCGACGCGCTCGTCGTTCGCACCTCCGTGCCCGCGACCCTGCACCTGGTGAACGTGGCCGCCGGCCGGATCGACGCCTTCTGGCAGTTCGCCGGCGCCCGCGCGGACCTGCTCCCCGGCGCCCTGCTCGTCACCGAGGCCGGCGGACGGATCTCCGACGCCGAGGGCCGCCCCTGGACCCCGCACAGCGGGAGCTTCCTGGCCGCCGCGCCCGGCATCCACACCGAAGCCGTCACCACACTCTCACGCTGACCACGCACCACAACCCGCACCCCGCACCCCGCACCCCGCACCCACGCAAGGAACACGACTCCATGACCACGATCGCAGTACTCGGAAACGGCCGCGTCGGCGGCAACCTGGCCACCGCCCTCACCCGAGCCGGGCACGAGGTGACCGTCGCGGATCGCACCCCGGGCGCCGCCGCCGACGCCGCCCGGACAGCCCGGATCGTCATCAACGCCACCCCCGGCGCCGGCTCACCGGAACGCCTCACCGCCCTGCGCGAGGAACTCCGGGACAAGATCCTCATCGACGTCTCCAACGCCACCATCGACGGACCGGACGGACTGCCCGCCGACCTGATCCACCCCGGCTCAAGCCTCGCCGAGCAACTCCAGGAAGCACTCCCCGACACCCGCGTCGTCAAGACACTCAACACCATGCTCTTCCCCGTCATGACCGCCCCGGCCGCACTCACCCAGACACCCACCGCCTTCCTCTCCGGCAACGACCAGCAAGCCAAACAGACCGTCCGCGAACTCCTCGTCGACCTCGGCTGGCACAAGGAATGGATCACCGACCTCGGCGACATCCACACCGCCCGCGCCACCGAAGCCGCCATACTCTTCGTCCCGCACATCATCCGGGCCCAAGGATTCACACCTTTCGCCATCTCGGTCGCCCGCTGACTGTCGAGCCGCGCCAGTTGCGGGTGACCGGAGCCGGCGCGGGCATCGATGGGTCGTTACGTCCGGCCGGTGAGCCGGTACCGGTCGGAACACACGACTTCCAGGACAGGCAGGGCCTGGCCAGGCGATCCCCTACGGGATCCACGACATCGCCGCGAACACCGGCCGGGTCAGCGTCGGCACCGATCACGACACCCGCCGCGTTGGCGGTCGCCTCCACCTGCCGTTCGCGGCGGCCCCGAGGCAGGCCCGCCGGCCGGGAGCGTTGCCGGCGGGCTTCATAGCTCTACGTCACGTCGCCCTGGCGCTGTTCCATCAGGATTCCAATGACGATGTAGCCGAGCATCTGGTCGGCAAACTTGCGCCCGGCGGAGATGGACACCCGTGGCCAGGAGTTGATGGAGCGAACGCGACTCCTGGTGATCGGGCTGCGAGAAGCCTGATCACCAGGAGTCGCGTCTCTCGTCGCCGAACTGGGCCACCGACACCACGGCACGTACCCGGACGACCAATTCCTCATCTCGCCGATTCGCAAGCATCAGCTCTGCCCCTCGACCACTGCCATGCGGGCCGTCCGTAGGAAGATTGGCACAGCGCCGCCCACGTGAGCCATGGCCACGCCTACGGAACACGATCACCACAGGGTGGCGTTGGAGCAGTGAATACGAGGAATCGGAGAGGGATGCACAGGACTGGAGCGGAAGTCGACGGCGCGAGCGGGGTGTTCGCAGTGGACTCGACCGTCCCGGGCGCCGCACCGCAGGGACTCGACGCCTTCCGGCGCGGGTGGGAGACGCAGATCGGCGACGATGTTTTCCAACTGCCGGCCTTCAGCCCCGACACGATCGGTGACTTCCGGGTCAAGGGCAAAGTGGCCAAGGTGCATGGCGCGGCGATCGCCGATCTTCACGCCGCGTCGGCAACCCGGACCGCGGACGTCCCGGGCGGCGATCAGGATCTGGTTGCCATGTACATCGTGCGGCGCGGCGCATGGACACTGGGCGGCCCGCCCGCTTACGGCGACCAGTCCGTGTCGGCCGGGCAGTTCCTCATCCGGCACCTCGGGAGCCTGACGGCCTTCGAGACGACGGCGGACCTCACGGCGAAGTTCCTCGTCCTGCCCCCCGGCGAGCTCAAACCCCTGCTCGGGAACCGGGTCATGATCGGGTCGGCGCACTCGGCCGAGATGCGCTTGCTGACGGCCCTCACCGACATGATCCACGTAACCGTGGCCGACCTCGGCCCGGCCGGTGTGACGGCTGCCCAAGGCACCCTGATCGAGCTGGCCAAGGCGGTGGCGAAGGGCCGGTTCGACGACGTGGAACCCCGGCTGGCTCCCGCTCTCGCCCAGGCGGCCAAAGACCTCGCGGACCGTCGGCTCGCTGATCCCGAGCTTTCACCAGCGATGCTTGCGCGTGAACTCAACGTCTCCGTCCGTACGCTGCATCGGGCATTCGCCGCGGTGGGTGAGCAAGTGACCACCTACATCCGCCACCGGAGACTGCACGAGGCCCGGCTCGCCCTGGCCGCGCCGTCAGGGCGTCTGAGCATCTCGGAACTCGCCGCACACTGGCAGTTCGCGGACGGCAGTCACTTCACCCGAGCCTTCAAGAAACACTTCGGTCAGACTCCCACTGAATACGCACGTTCGACCGAAGCAGCCACACTCTTTCCGCCGCGTGCCTGACGGCGTCCACCTGGGACGGGACACCGACCCCCGGGCGCACGGAGAACGGACCGCACCGGCCCACCGAGGCCGGTGCGGGGCCACCACCCCTGGCCGCCGGGCCTTCGCGGACCGGCGTCAGTACACGAGCAGACGGTCGCAGGTGGTGGTGCCGCTGGGGAGTGAGGCGTCGCTGTTGAGGACGTAGAAAGCGTTGTCGAAGGCGGTCGGGGTCATCCTCGGCACGACGACCAGCGTCTGGCCCGCCATCTGGAGCCCGAACCGCCGCACCACGTTCGTGTTCAGCAGGGCGAACAGGTTTGTCGTCAGCGCCGGGAGCCGCAGGATCCGGTAGGTGCGGTCCCCTTGCGTTCCCGTCACCAGCGACTGGTACTGGGTGTCTCCCCACTGCGAGGGGTGTGTTGCGACCCGGGCCGCCGCGTCCAGGGCCTGCAGCCGCAGCTGCGTGCTGTCTCGGACGCCGGCCATGTGGATGTGCAGCTGGTTGAGCTGCCGGGCGGCCTGCGAGTTGATCCCCAGCCCGATGTAGCGGTATTGCACGGGAACGTCGCCGCCCCTGCGGGCGTTCTCCCAGGCCTCGTGCCAGTAGTTCGCGACGTTGGGCGTCAGCAGGAACGGGCACTCGATGCCCGTGATCCGGCAGGTGGGGATGGTCAGGTAGTTGTGCGTCGATACGGGCTCGCCGTGCAGCACCACGTGGTTGGGGGTGGTCTTGAGGCAGTCCGCCTTGTGCCCGCTGGGCGGGACGATCCCCTGCGTGCAGTACTGCACGTCCTGCCACAGCGGGTCGGTGTCCGCGGGACTGCCGCAGAGGGCTTGCATGTGGGCCGGGGGGCACGGGCTCGGGCCGCCGGGAGGCGGCGGATTCGTCGGACAGGGACAACACGACGAACCGCCGGAACCGGGCGGCGGACACGCCGCCGCGGACGCGCTGCCGCCCGCCCCGGCCAGCAGGGCACCCGCACCCAGGGCACCGGAAAGCGCCACGAACTGACGCCGGGGCATGCCGTTCGGCGTACCGGTCGCATTCATGCAAGGACTCCGATGGTCGACGACCTCTGCTTCGACCGACCAACCTAGGCGCCGGACCGCCCGCCTCCCGGGAAGGTGCGGGGGAAGCGCCCAGGATTGCGCCGGAAGGCCCAACAACACCGGCCCGCGGGGCTCAGCCGGTCGCCGGGGCGAGGGCGCGAAGCCGTTCCAGGCGGACGCGACTGCGTACGTCCATCGCCACGTACGTGACCAGCCGGCATCCAGCGAACCATCGGGACGGGGCACCATCAGTCGCCTGTACGCAAACGCGAGATCACCGGAGCAACCGTTCCCGCCCTCGGAACGCTTTCACTCGAGCTGGAGGAACGGGGGACCACACGAGACCGGGGACCGGGTTGGGGACGTGATCACCTGTGCGCGCAGTGCGGGCGAGCGCCCGCCCGTGCACGACGCCCCAACCAGGACCGTGACCATTTCATGCTCATCAGGCAGACGGGACCTGACCGGACCGTGGCCCCGGACCGGCTGCCACGGAAGTCGGATCAGCGGCTGCTGCTCAAGGCCCGGAGCCTCATGCCGGCCCGCCTCCCGTTTGACGGTTCAGCGCATGCGGACGGTGACCTCGGGGAGCGGCACGTCGGACAGGTTGAGCTGGAGCCCGGTCATGGTCAGATCGGTCTGCGAATCGCCCAGCGCGTTGGACGGTGCCCGGGTCGTCCCGCGCGCGTGCACCAGCAGGTACCAGCCCCCGCGCTTGTAGCTACGGGAGGTATCGGCGCTGTCGCGGTGCGGGTTCAGCACCCAGCCCTGGCGCTCCAAGTCCGCAGAGATCTCCTTCACTTTGGACTGCGCGGCGGCCTTCTCCAGGACGGCGGTCCAGCCCGTCCTGTTCAGGTCGGGTCCGGCCGGGACCGTCGACTTGCCCTGCTCCGGGTCGAGGCCCGCCGCGCGGACCGCCGTCCGGATCACCTCGTCCACCTCGTCGCGGGTGAGGGCGGGCGACGTGGGTTCAGGCTCCGGCACGGGCGCCGACGCGGATACGGACGGCTCGGTCACGGGCGCCCCCAGATGCACGCGCCCGTCGTCGTCGATCTGTACCTGGTTCGGCAGGATCACCGCGGCCAGACTCACGACCAAAGTCGCGGCCAGCGCGATCCACACCCTCTTCAAGAACGCGTTCAACGTGAGACTCCCCCCGAAAGATCATTCGGGGGGAGTCTCACACATCCCGCTCGGCGCCCGACAGCCAAGCCCCGGGAGCAGAATCCGCTACTTCGCGCTCTCGGCTGTCAGCTTGTCGAACTCGTCCGGGATGTCGAGCCGTTGCCCTTGCCGGAGTTGACGGTGAGCATCGTGCCGTCGACACGTCGAGGCGCTTGATGCTCTGGTCGTGGATGGCCTGGCGTCCTCTTCGACCCACGGCATCTCACCGATCTCCCTGATCCGCCTGGTCGAAGGCGCGCGCACGCAGGCCCAGCAGCTGCTCTGAGAGCTTCACCAGAGTGGCCGGGAAGCCGAACTCACCGTCCGATCCCTGCTGTCGCTCGGCGAGTCCATCGGTAGTCGATCCGATCCCGGCCGCCTTGAGCCGCCAAGCCCCGCACCGGCCCACCCGGCGACCCCGACGGTCAGGGGGCGTCGATGAGTACCCGGCCGTCGGTCGGCACGGTTGCCGCGAGGCCGTTCGCGTACGCGTTCTGCACGCGGGACCGCTCCGTCGCATTGGGTACGGCGTTGGTGCAGGCCGTCCCGGCGGTGGACCCGGACATCAGCTGGGAGCACGGCCCCGGCTTGGTGTCCGGCAGGCCCAGGCTGTGGCCCAGCTCGTGCGCGGCGATGCGCGTCTTGTCGTACCCCTGACTCACGGCCTGCGCACCGAGTTCGACTCGTACCTGTCGCCCCGGACGGACCGGGCCGAGGGTGGCCTGCGGCCAGCCGGTGGTGGCCACGATGACGATCTCGGCCCGGACCCCGGGCGCGGCCTCCACCAGCCGAACGTTGCCGACGTTCGCGTTCCAGGAAGCGACCCCGGCCGCGATGGCCGCTTCCCATCCGCCGGCCCGACTGTCGTCGTACCGGAGCGTCACCACCGCTGCGGTGGCGTCCGGTATGGGCGCGGGTGCCGCGGTCGCGGCGGTTGCCGCCGCGAGAACCATCGCGGCGGCGGAGGTGCCGACTTTCAGCCAGGTGCCCAGAGACATGGTCGTCTTCCTTCACGCGTGGGGGACCCGGCCCCTCGGCGGAGCCGGGGCACTGGAGAGTCCGCCACCGCCCGCCTGTGGCCCGCGCGTTCGGACAGCCGCCTCTCCGGAGCCCTAAGAAGGTAGCCCCGCACCCCACCAACCCGTGACGCACCTGCCGGCCAATTCCCGCAGGCACTCCAGCCGATGCCCGGTCAGCGGGCGCCATTACCCAGGGGGGTCGCGCGGACGTGCTCGACGAGCCGGCCGCGGACGGCCGCGTCGGCGCAGCGGGCGGCTTGCGGACGGCCAGGCCGCAGAGACAAGGCCGGGGACCGTCGACGAGGCTCTCCCGAAGGAAACGTGACCACGCGGGCGGGAATTGGGGCGCCTGGATGGAGAAGCACACCGTCCCGGTGGATGCGATCGCACTGAACTTCCACGACGCCGCCGTGATGGCATGACAGCTCTGCGACGAGGGTTGACTCGCCCCCGAGGCGCTGTCCGAACTCGCGCGGACGGACGAGCGCGTTTTCCCGGTGGACTCGGGCAGCCGGCTGTCGGTCGCGCTGCCGGTCGTCTCCGTCGCCCCCAATGGTGACCTTGGAGACGGCGCACACGCCATCGGCTCCGGATACCCGAACACCTCGGTGTCCTTCGGGATGACGACCCTGGTGCCGGGCCCCCGGGCTCCCGCTCGGTCCTCGCCTACAACTCCTCGCTGCGGGCCCGAGGGAAGCGGGTCAGGAAGCGCGGCGTCGCAATGAGGGATCTGTGATCGCGGGTGCGGGAGTCGGGTTCTTCTCCTGTGGTGCGAGGTCCACTCCGGGGGACACGATGGCATCGATGGCGTCGAGGATCTCTGCGGGCAGGATGGTGTCAGCGGCGGCCAGTTGGGAGTGCAGATGTTCCATGGTCCGGGGGCCGATCAGGGCGCTGGTGACCAGTGGGTGGGCGGTGACGAAGTCGAGCGCCATCTCGATGTGGTCGACGCCGAGCCGACGCAGGCTGTCATCAAGGGCCTTGGCGAGCCAGCGACGCGAGGCTCCCTGGTGGTTGTGTTCCTCGCTCATGGGCAGGGCAGCCTTCGTGGCGAGCATGACGTCATCCCGGCGCGCGGCGAGCGCCTCGCCGACCATCTCTTCCGATTGTCCGCGGCTGTACATGTCGGCGGTGTCGATGAGGTCGCACCCACCGCCGGCCGCCGCGAACTCGACGCCCTCCACAGCGCTGCGAACGCGCCCGGGTACGCCGCCCCGCCGACCCGCTCTGCGCCGTCCCCACCCGGCTGGGCAACCTGGTACGGGCCTCGGAGCGCCGCATCGCCGGCCGCTACGGTTTCGACCCGGCCGTCGTGTGGTCCGCCCTGCCGCGGGTGCTGCCCGAAACCCATGCTGCTCGCAGCCGAACAGGCTCGGGCGGCCTCACCCGATAGCGCAGGTGCAGCACCCGGTTGCCCTGAATCACCACGTCAGGATCCTCCAAGAGGTTCAGCGCGTGGATCGACCCGAAGTAGCGCTTGCCGGACCCGAACACGACGGGTACGACGTCCATGCGCACCTCGTCGATCAGGCCCGCGGCACGCACCTGGCCAGCGACGTCGCCGGCGGCGACCTCGACCACGCGGTCACCCGCAAGTCCTGCGCCTTGGCCATGGCCGCCTCGACGCCGTCGACGAAGTGAAACGGCGCCTCGGGGTCCCAGCCCTCGGGCTCCGGCCGATGCGTCACGATGACCACGTGGTCGATCCCGCCCGGCGGCTTCCCGTCCCAGCCGTCCGTCAGGTCGAAGACGTGGCGGCCGACGATCGTGACTCCGATCTGATCCCAGTACGGCCGGGTGTGGTCGTAGGACGTCTGTGACACCTTCAGCACGCCGCTCTCGTCCAACGGGACGTCACCGCTGGACAGCCATTCCAGTGTCGCCGTCACCGCAGCCCGAAGCCGGTCGCCCACGCGGTCGACACTGCCGTTCTGGATGCTGATCTGTGCGCCCTCCAGGAGAAAGGTGATCTCCGCAGAGGTATCACTGGGCACTTTCGCGCCGGCCTTGTCGCACATGTCCGTGAGGCGACGGCGCTGAGTGGCCTTGTGTTTCTTGATCAGCTGACGGGCCGGATGCTCGGGGTCGGGCAGCCCGGCGATGGAGTTGACGAAGGGGCAGCCTCGCCGCGCGATGTCCGGTAGCCCTTCGGTGATGAATCGCGTGACACCGAGAACTTGCGCACGCCCGTCGTCCGGGTAGCCTGCCATCAACGCCGTCGTCGAGAGCTGGCCCGCCGAAGACGCCCCGATCCCCGGCAGCACGCCGTTCGCGGGCGTCCCCTTCCTCATCAAGGACCTCGCCGTGTCCATGAAGGGCAAGCGGGTCGAGCTGGGCAGCCGTCTCGCCCTGGGCAACGTGGCAGCGGCCGACTCCCATCTCATGCGGCGGTTCCGGACCGCCGGCCTCGTGACATTGGGGCGCACGGCCTCCCCCGAGTTCGCCTACAGCACCACCACGGAGCCGGTCCTCCACGGAGCCGCCCGCAACCCCTGGGACCTCAGCCGAACACCCGGCGGACCCACCCCGCGGCCGAGGACCGGGCCGCCGCCGAAGCCCTTCGCCGCGACTGGGAGTTGTGGAACCCCGGCGTGGACCTCGTCGAGGTGACCTCCGAGACGCGCTCCCTGGGCCGCCCGGTATCCGGCTACGTACGGAAGCTGACGCAGACCCGTCCGGACGCCCAGATCACCGTCCTCATCCCGGAGACCGAACCCGCACACCTCTGGCAGCGGATCCTCCAGAACCAGCGCGGCTCCGTCGTCGCCCACGCCGTCCGCCGCGACACCGACGCCGTCATCTGCCGCCTCCGCTTCCGCCTCGGCTCCCCGACCGCACCGCAGGTCCCCGACGCGCCCTTCACGGGGTCCTGACGGGATCAGGTACACGGCCGTCAAGAGGACACAAATGCAGGGTTCCGGCTGCGACAGGAGTACGTCCACTACGCCACTGGGAGGGTGCGCGTTAAGGACGCGTCAGAATTCGCTCACACGCGGGCATAAGTGATCAGGCTGCGTACGCTTGCCCAGCCGTCGACGTCGATGGCTGATTCTTTGCCGTACGACAGGAGCCCCCCACGATGGCCACCCCTGCCCGCACATCGCGCCTGCGCGCGTGGATGCTGGAAGGCTTGACCGCCGAGAACAGTTCGCCCGCCGCCAAGGAAGCGGCGGCACAGCCCCACGGCCGGCCCTGGTGGCGCGTCATGTGCCTGACGGGCCTGGACTACTTCTCCACCCTCGGCTATCAGCCCGGCATCGCGTTCCTCGCGGCCGGGCTGCTGTCACCGCTGGCGACCATCGTGCTCGTGCTGCTCACCCTGTTCGGCGCGCTGCCCGTCTACCGGCGGGTGGCAGAGGAGAGCCCGCACGGCGAGGGCTCCATCGCGATGCTGGAGCGGCTGCTGACGTTCTGGAAGGGCAAGCTGTTCGTCCTGACCCTCCTCGGGTTCGCGGCGACCGACTTCCTGATCACCATTACCCTCTCCGCGGCGGACGCGACCGCGCACCTGGTGGAGAACCCGCACCTCACCAGCACCCTGCACGGCCACGAGGTGCTGATCACCCTGATCATGATCGCGCTGCTCGGCGCCGTCTTCCTCAAGGGGTTCAGCGAGGCCATCGGCGTCGCGGTCTTCCTGGTCTTCACCTATCTCGGCCTGAACGTGGTCGTGGTGGCGGTCGGGCTGTGGCACGTGTTCACCGCACCGCAGGTCATCACCGACTGGACGACCGCGCTGACCACCGAGCACGGCAACCCGTTCATGATGATCGCCATCGCGCTCGTCGTGTTCCCCAAGCTCGCGCTGGGCCTGTCGGGGTTCGAGACGGGCGTCGCGGTCATGCCGCACGTCAAGGGCGATCCCGAGGACACGGAGCAGAAGCCCGCCGGGCGGATCCGAGGTGCCAAGAAGCTCCTGACGACCGCCGCGATCATCATGAGCGTGTTCCTGATCTGCTCCAGCTTCATCACCACCCTGCTCATCCCACCCGCCCAGTTTCAGCCAGGCGGTGAGGCCAACGGCCGCGCCCTGGCCTACCTGGCCCACGAGTACCTGGGATCGGCCTTCGGCACGGTCTACGACATCTCCACGATCCTCATCCTCTGGTTCGCCGGCTCCTCCGCCATGGCGGGCCTGCTCAACCTGATGCCGCGCTACCTGCCCCGTTACGGCATGGCCCCGCAGTGGGCCCGCGCACTGCGTCCCATGGTCATCGTGTTCACGCTGGTCGCGTTCCTGGTGACCTGGATCTTCGACGCAGACGTGGACGCCCAGGGAGGCGCGTACGCCACCGGGGTGCTCGTCCTGATCACCTCGGCGGCGGTCGCCGTGACCATCGCCGCGCGCCGGGCGGGGGAGCGCGGCTGGACCATCGGCTTCGGGATCATCTCCGCCGTCTTCATCTACACGACCGCGGTGAACGTCGTCGAACGCCCCGACGGTGTGAAGATCGGCGCCTGCTTCATCGGCGGCATCATGGCCCTCTCCTTGCTGTCCCGCCTCGCCCGCGTCTTCGAGCTGCGCGTCACGGACGTGGAGCTGGACGACATGGCAGAGCGGTTCATCCGCGACACCGCCAACCGCACGATCCGCTTCATCGCCAACGAGCCCGACAACAGGGACCGGACCGAGTACCGCGAGAAGGTCGAGCAGATCCGCGCGGACAACGACATCCCGCAGGGCGACGACGTCATGTTCGTCGAGGTCACCGTCCTGGACGCCTCCGAGTTCGAATCCGGCATGCGGGTACGCGGTGAGGTGCTCCACGACCGCTACCGCGTCCTGACCCTGGAAAGCTCCAGCATCCCCAACGCACTGGCCGCCCTGCTGCTCCATGTACGCGACGAGACCGGACAGCGCCCTCACATCTATTTCGAGTGGACCGAGGGCAACCCGATGGCCAACTTCCTGCGGTTCTTCCTCTTCGGCCAGGGCGAGGTCGCCCCCGTCACCCGGGAGGTCATCCGGGAGGCGGAACCGGACCGGGCCCGCCGCCCCCACGTCCACGCCGGCTGACGTCCGAGGCAAGGACCAACCCGATTGGCCCGACGTCAAGATGCCGACAGGAATCCCGCCGGACCCTCGCCAAGGCGAGTTTCCGGCGGGATCCTCGGACCGTGACCATCGACTGGCTTCCCGACCGTGGCATCCGCCGGGCGATCCTCGCCATCGGCACGGTCGGCGTGACCGTGATCGCCACCGGCGCCGTCCTCGAAGCCCTGTGGCTGCTCGGCATCGGCGTCTGGGCGGTCATCACCGCCATGATGATCGAACTCGTCTACCGACCTTAGGTCGTCTCTTTCGGATCTTGCCGGGGCCGCGGCGCCCGGCACCGCCCCTGGCGGCGTTGTCGGGGCACCCGAGTACGTCCAGTGCACGGGCGCCGCTGCGCCTTGCCAGGCACGGCACCGGACACCGCGACCCGGACCGACAAGATCCGAAAGAGACGACCTAGCCGCCGATGTCCCGGCTGCGGAAGTCCTCCAGGGTTTCGCGCCGGACCAGGAGCCGGGCGGTGCCCGCGTGGACCGCAATGACCGGGGGACGGCCGACCATGTTGTACCCGGAGGCCATGGACAGCTGGTACGCGCCCGCCACGGGGACGGCGAGCAGGTCGCCGGGGTGGACGTCCCCCGGCAACTCCACGTCGTCGGCGAGGATGTCGCCCGCCTCGCAGTGCCGTCCGACGACCGTGGCCCGGCAGGGCGCGGCCGTGGAGTGGCGTCCGACGAGCCGGGGCGCGTACCGCACCCCGTACAAGGCGGGCCGGGGGTTGTCGCTCATCCCGCCATCCACGGCGACGAACACCTTCTCGCCGGTGCGCTTGACCGCCAGGACCCGGTACAGCGCGACCCCTGCCGGCCCCGCCACCGCGCGCCCCGGCTCTATGGCGAGCCGCGGCACCGCCAGCCCGGTGGCGGCGCAGCTCTCGATCAGTTCGACGCGGAGCTGCCGGGCGAGCGCGGTGAGGTCGAGGGCCGCCTCGCCCGGCCGGTAGGCGACGCCGTGACCGCCACCCATGTCCAGTTCGGGCAGGACCACGCCGTGCTCGTCGCGCATGCGGGCCATCAGCTCCACCATGCGCCGCAGCGCCACGACATACGGCTCCACGGTGGTGATCTGAGAGCCGATGTGGCAGTGCAGGCCCGTGAGTTCGAGCTGCGGCTGGCCCAGGGTCCGGGCGATGGCGTGCTGTGCGGAGCCGTCGGAGGGGGAGAGGCCGAACTTCTGGCCGTCCGTTCCCGTGCGGATCTTGTCGTGGCCTCCGGCCGAGACGCCCGGTACGACGCGCACCATCACCTTCTGGTGGCCGTGGGCGCCGACGGCGGCGGAGATGCGGGCGATCTCGGACGGGCTGTCGATCACGATCCGCCCCACCCCGAGCCGCAGCGCGGTCGCGATGTCCCGGGGCGACTTGGCGTTGCCGTGCAGCACGATCCGCTCGGGCGGAAACCCGGCGGTCACCGCGAGCTCCAGCTCCCCGGCCGAGCACACGTCCAGGCCCAGTCCTTCCTCCTGGACCCAGCGCACCATCGCCCGGGAGAGGAACGC
Organism: Streptomyces sp. NBC_01426; assembly: GCF_036231985.1. GTDB lineage: Bacteria > Actinomycetota > Actinomycetes > Streptomycetales > Streptomycetaceae > Streptomyces. The sequence goes on along the minus strand of NZ_CP109500.1, from coordinate 7,463,334 downwards.
CTTGGCTGCGTAAAGGACTTCGGCTTCGGGAAAGGCGTCGCGGTAGGTGCGGCAACGCTCGCGGACCTCACCCTCGTCCAGGACGTAGGCGGGAGTGTCGAACCGCTCGGCGAGCTCGGCCAGCGACACCCCGCCGACGGCAAGGCCGCCGTGCGGGAGCCGGGTCGTGGACGCGGGCCATATCGACAGGTCATCGGTACGGGGCGCGACCTCGGGGAGGACGGCGATCGTCATGGTGCGATTCCCTTCAGACGGTCCGGGCAGCGGTCTCGGGTGCCTGGAGCACCGCGACGTCGACCGGTCCGGGGGCCGTCGCCGTGGTGGCCGAGGGAGCGGTGAGGGTCGGATCGACGGTGAGCAGCGATGCCCCGAGGGGCTCGGCCATCGCTCGGAGCGCGGACGCGGAGAGCCGGACCCAGGGCTGCTGCGCGCCGAGCGTGGCCGCCAACCGCTCGGGAGTGGTGAAGCCGACGGCGGTACGGGCACCCAGCGGGGTGCGGAAAAGGCGTACCGCCACCTGAGCGGGACCCGGCCGAGCCGGCACGTACAGGGGTCCGGCCGGGGTCCGTTCCTCAGGCTCCGGGTCGTCTTCGTACTGGAACAAACACATGGGGCCCTCCAGGGAACCACGAGCGGCTGATGAGGCCCCGGATGCGGGGAGGCGGTCCGGGGCGCGACACCGACGCTATGCCCGCGACCGCACGCCTGTGGTCGCTCGTTGACGGGACCCTGACGGCGGCGACCCGACTCCATACGGATCACTGATGGCGAGGCCCGGCGCCGTCAGGAGCACGTCATGAACTCCGGGGGCCGCGTCAGAAAGACATCGGCAATCCGCCACACGTGCCGCCCTGGCCCTTCATGGAGTCGTGGGAACGGTGAGGCTCCCGGAGGCGAGCCGGAAGCCCCAGCTCCTGCAACGTCACGGCCTTGACGGCCTGCCGTGCCGCCGCAGTGGAACGGCTGCGCGAGGTACTCGACGGCGCCTTCGGAGCCGCGAAGCCCGGCGTCATCCTCGCGGCCTCACCGTACGGGCCACACCCGGCGCCGCCCTCGTGTACACGGCCCACCGCTCCGAAGACCTCCTGGTGGTGGGCGCACTGGGGACGCATCCGGCCGTGCCGCCTCAAGTGCTCGGCTGCCGTCGGTCTTACTTCTCGGCCGTGCCGGGTTTCCCGCTGATGGATTCCTGATGGAGGCCCCGCGTAGGTGGGCGTCCTTGATCAGGTCGTCGCAGAACGCTGCGACGTCGGTGCCGATGAGTTCCAGGACGCCCTTGCCGGCCGCGACGCCCTCCTCGAAGAAGTCGACGATTTCTGAAAGCAGGGTCCCGTCGGACAACTCGATCGGTCCGACCTTGAAGAAGTACTTCTGCATCTCCTTGTAGACGATCCGGTAGTCCGGCGGGAGCGCCTTGACCCGCGCGGTGTGTGCTCGCCCCTGCTTCTTGCCCTCGATGATGTCCTGGATGCCCACGTCAGCCTCCCAGCCGGCTCAGTTTCCTCGCGGCGTTCCTGTTCAACTGCTCGCGCCACCGGTCGCGATGGGTTCGATCCCCTTGCCCGCCGGCCGGCGCCGTGCAGAAGCCTCGGATGTCGTCGCCGAGCACCTCATGGACGCTCTGCCCGTCCGCCGCTGTTTCTTCGAGCAGCCCCAGGGTGGCGTCGAGGATCGGCATGTCATCGGTCGGTGGTGTCGGCTGAGCCGCCTGACGAGGCGGGTCCGGCCATATGGCCGAGGCGCGTACCGCGCAGGTTGCGGCATCCTGGAGGGTCTCGCCGGGTCGAGACATCCGAATTACATGCACATGTCGCTCGGGTTCGTCGTTGTTCCGGCTCGTGTCGATCGTGTGGAGGACATCCTGTGACCCTGGTGTGCCGTGTGCCCGTGACGGAGGGGACGCTGTGACAGTCCTTTTGTCTGCGACCGCATCCCCCGTACCCGGCCGGCGGAGCTCCCGACGAACCGTCATGTCGACACGCGTGGTCGGGTGGGCGATGCCGGTGCTCGCCTTCGCGCTGGGAGTGTGGGGCAACACGGGACCGTCCGCGTGGACGGACGAGATCGTCACCATGGACGTGGCACGGCGGTCGTGGTCGGAGTTGTTCGCGCTGCTCGGCAGGGTCGACGCGGTGCACGGACTGCACTACGTGCTGATGCACGTGGTGGGGCAGATGACATCGGTGACCGAGTTCACGATGCGCGTTCCCTCGGCCGCGGCGGTCGCCATCGCCGTGGCCGGCATGGTGTGGCTGGGCCGCATGCTCGACGGGCCCAAACTCGGCACATGTGCGGGACTGGCCCTCGCGGTGGCGCCGACGGCATCCCGTTACGCGCAAGAGGGGCGCTCATTCGCCTTCGCCATGGCGGCGGCCGTCCTGGCCACCGGGGCATTGGCCAAGGTCCTGAACGGGGACGACCGCCGCCGATGGCCGATCACGTATGCCGTGCTGGTGGCGTTGCTGGGCTGGTTCAACGTCATGGGGCTGCTGCTGCTCGCCGCACATGCGATCACCGTGGCCTGGCTGCGCCCCGGCCGCTCCACGACCCTACGCCTGACCCTGGCCATGACAGCGGGCATCGCCGCCGTGACCCCGCTGCTTCTCCTGGCCCGGACCCAGAGCTCCGCGGTGGGGGAGTCGCCGCCGATCTCCTTCGGCACCCCCCTGGCCCTCTTCTCCTGGCTGCTGTTCCCCGGTCAGGACACCCTCCTGACCTCATTCAAGTACGTGCTCATCGGCTCGGCCCTGATCGCCCTGGGAGCCCTCGTCGTACGGCGACGCACGACCCCGCCCCTGATACGGGCAGTGGGCGTGCCGTGGCTCGTCGCACCCCCGGCACTCCTCGCCCTGGCCACCCTCGCACAACCCGTCTTCGCTTACCGCTACCTCGTCTTCTGCCTGCCCGCGCTGGCCCTGCTGCTCTCCGCCGGAATCCTCGCGCTGCCCTGGTGGGCGCGGGTCGCACTCGTTCTGGCCATGGCCGCGCCCCTCGCCTTCTCCCACCGCGCGATACGCCTGGAACAGAGCCGCTCCTGGGACACCATGGCCGTCGTCAGAATCCTGCGCGTCCACGGCGAGCCCGGGGACACCGTCCTGTTCAGCGGCGCCCGCTGCGGCCTGATATCCACCGCCTACCGAGAGGCGTTCGCCTGGCGAGCAGACCTCGGCCGCTCCCACACCGCCGCCGAGGCCGGCGAACTGGACAACCAACCCGCCGATCCCGCCACCCTCACCCACCGCCTGCAAGACGCACCCCGCGTGTGGCACGTGACCTGCACCCATCTCTCCTCCGCGGCTCGCCCCGCCGCCGAACAGGCTGCCACCGCCCAGGAACAGGCCATGCGGAGCGCAGGGCTCCAACCATCCCGCCACTTCAACATCCGAGGCATCGAGATCACCCTCGAAACCCGGCCTGGATAGACGCCCCTCGTTCGCTGCGGTGGACCATGCCCTCAACCGTCGGCCACCTCCACGATGACGCGTTCGGGGCCGGTGGTACACGCCGAATGGAGAACCCCTGGAGAACCCCGCAGACCTGGACCTGGGCGATTCGTCGGTCGTGGACCGGAGTGGAGCCGGCCCGGAGAGCTGAGCCTTGTCGCCGCCTTGACGTCCCGACCGAATCGCCCTGCGGCAGCACTGCCGCAGGGTTACTCATCGCCTGGTGGTGGGGGATACTGCCAGCCCGTTTCGTGTCGGGGGCGGCGACGGCGGCGTGGTGGAGTGCGATCCGGGCTGCGGGCGGGCGGGTGCCCCTCCGGTACGAGTGCTCGCCGATCCGCACGGACAGACGGATCCGCCGCTGGTCGAGCTCGGCCCGCCGCGCGGGGGTCAGGCGCCCGCCCATACGGCCGGTGCTCGGTGTGCCCAGGGGGCGGCTTGCTCCAGCTGCCCGGCGAGGCGGAACAGGACGTCTTCCCGTCCGTGGCCGGCAGCGAAATGGATGCCTAGGGGCATGCCGGTGGCCGGGTCGGTCGCGAGCGGCATCGACATGGCGGGGGTGCCGGCGACGTTGATCGATCGGGCGACCCGGTTGCGTACATCGAGGGCGTGCACGAACTCCGAGCCGCTGACCCGGCGGCCCCACGCGTAGCTCGCCGGCATTTCGTCCACGGGACGACCGAACGCCCTGGCGAAGCCCTCGATCCACGTCACCAGGTTCGCCGACCACAGGCGTGCGTTGGCAAGGACGAACTCCTCCCCGCTCACACCGAGGTCCACGGAGGTGACGTCGACTTGATGACCGTGCGACTCGAGAAGGCGAGCGGCTGACAAGACGGCGTCGTGTACCGCCGGCTCCACGGCGCGCCCGTTCCAAGGGGTGACCATCAGGCCGATGCGCAGTCTTCCGGGGGATCGGGTGACTTCTTCGGCGTACGGGCGAGTCGGGCGCTCCGCGAAGTAGGGGTCGCCCGACTCGGGGCCTTGGATCAGGTCCAGCAGTGTCGCGCTGTCGCGTACGGTCCGACTGAGCGCGCCGTGTACCGCCAAGCCGTTGAAGACCTCGTCGGCGTCGGGTCCCATGGAGACTCGGCCTCGGGTGGGCTTGAGCCCGAACAGCCCTGTGCCGGCGGCGGGCACGCGGATCGAGCCGGCCGCGTCAGTGGCGTGGGCGATGGGGGTGATGCCGGCCACGACGGCTGCGGCCGACCCGCCACTGGAGCGGGTGACCATGACGGCGAGGACTTCGTCGCCCAGGGAGCGGGCGGCGGTGAGGGCCTGGCAGGTCAGGCGGGACAGGCCGGATACGGGGACCACGACGAGCGAGCGGGCCCGCTGCGGGGGCTGCGGGACGCGGCCGAGTTCGAGGCGCTCGCCGATCTGCGCGTAGGCCCGGTCGACCTTCTCGAAGCCGAGGACGATGAGCGGCAGGGCGAGGACGATCAGCCAGGCGCCTTCGGTGAACTTGGTGGCGGTGACGACCACCGCGGAGACGCCGGTCAGGAGCGCGCCGAAGCCGTTGAGGGCGGCCTTGGCCCGCCGGCCGCGCGGGCGCTCGCCGTACCAGTGTCGGACCATGCCGACCTGGCAGATGGTGAAGCCGACGAAGACTCCGATGGCGAAGAGCGGGACGAGGGTGTTGGTGTCGCCGCCGGAGAAGACGAGCAGGGCTGCCGAGACGAGAGCCAGCCAGACCACGCCGTGGCGGTGGACCTGACGGTCGGCCTTGAGGGCGAAGAAGTGCGGCAGGTGGTTGTCGCGGGCCAGCAGGCTCATCAGCACCGGGAGGCCACCGAAGGAGGTGTTCGCGGCGAGCGCGAGCAGCACCATGGTGGCGCACTGGACGACGTAGAAGGCCGCGTTGTGTCCGAAGGAGGCGTCGGCGAGCTGGGCGAGGACGGTGACGCCCTCGACCGGCTGGAGGTGGAAACGGCCGATGAGGACGGACAGGCCGATCAGCATGACGCCGAGGAGGGCGCCGAGGGCGACCTCGGTGCGCTGGGCGCGGCGGGCGGCCGGCGCCCGGAAGGACGGCACGGCGTTGGCGACGGCCTCGACACCGGTCAGCGCGGAGCAGCCGGCCGCGAAGGCCTTCAGCAGCAGGAGCGCACCCACTGCGGTGGTGCCCTCGCCGAGCGCGGAGGCGTGCCCGGCGGCGGACGCCGTACTGGCGGGGCCGTCGCGGAACAACCCGACGACGATCATCGCCAGCATCGAGCCGACGAAGAGTGCGGTCGGGATCAGGAACGCTTTCGCCGAGTCCACGACCCCGCGCAGGTTCACGGCCGTGACGAGGACCAGGACCGCGAGACAGATCCACACCCGCTCGCCGTGCAGGCCAGGGAAGGCCGAGGTCAGCGCGGCGACGCCGGCGGTGACGGACACGGCCACGTTCAGGACGTAGTCGAGGATCAGTGAGGCCGCCGCGACGAGGCTCGTACGCCTGCCCAGATGCCGCTTGGCGACCGCGTACGAGCCGCCGCCGTCGGGGAACGCCGCGATCACCTGCCGGTAAGAGGCCACCAGGACCGCCAGCAGCGCGGCGATGGCGAGGGTGACCGGGAGTGTGAAGCCCATCCCGTGGGCTCCGGCCGCCGCCAGGACCAGCACGATCGACTCCGGTCCGTAGGCCACCGACGCCATCGCGTCGAGCGACAGCGCGGCCAGGCCCTGGAGGGCGGTCAGTTTGTGCCGGTCCCCCGCTCCACCGGCTCGGGTGTCGGGAGGCTCCTCCTGGCCCGGCCCCTGAGCGGCCTCGGTCGGTTTTCCTACGTGAATGGCCATGTCGCCGGTCCCTCCGAATGAGCAAAGTGAGGACAGCGTCGAAGCCTCACGATCAGGCCACCAGCACCTTTGGCACGTTCCATACGCCCGCCCCGACACTCTTCACGCGTTCCATACGCGCAGGTGGCGCTCGCGCTCGTGCCCTTCCGGACGGACCTCTCCGCCACCAACGCGGCGCTGATCCTGGTCGTCGCGGTGGTCGCGGTCGCCGCCCTGGGCAGCCGGACGGCCGGGGTGCTCGCCGCCCTCTCGGCGGCCGCGTGGTTCGACTTCTTCCTCACCAGGCCCTACCAGCGCTTCGCCGAGGCGGACCGCGACGACGTCGAGACGGCCGTCCTGCTGCTCGTCGTCGGCCTGCTCGTATCGCAGTTGGCCGTACGCGCGCGCCGGCTCCAGGCGGTCGTGGTGACCGATGCCGCACACCTGTCGAGCCTTCAGGAGACCGCCCGGCTGGTCGAGGACGGCGGCTCGCCGGAGGTGGTGGTCGAGCACGTGCGTCGGGAGCTCGTCGGCCTGCTGGGCCTGCGAGGCTGCCACTTCGAGTACGGGACCTTGATGGGGAACCTGCCACGCCTGGAGCACGGTGGGGGTGTCTGGCTGCACCGCCCCGGCCGGGTTCGGGAGTACGCCGACTGGCCGGACGGCGAGACCGAGCTGCGGGTCGTCGGCGGTGGCCACTACTACGGACGGTTCCTGCTCGATCCGCCGGGCCACCCCTGCCCTCCGAGGAGGCGCGCCTGGTGGCTGTCGCGCCGGCTGCCCAGGCCGGCGCCGCGTTGGACACGGCCGGAGTGTCCCACCGGGGCTGATCCGGTCGTCGACGGCCCTCCCGTATGGGTGGCGTTAAGGGTTCTCGGGCGCCCGTATGGAGCCCGTCAAGGCGACTTAACACCGGGGTGAAGACGCGGTTGTCTCGTCCTCAGCCAACTGGCTGATTCATTTCTTCCCACTTCACTCAGGAGCTCGCGATGGCCGATCTGGCCTTCGTCGTCACCACGGTCGCGGTGTTCGCGCTGGTGGCTCTCATCGCCCGGGGGGTGACCAAGCTGTGACTGTCGAGAACGTTGTCGGCCTCGTCGTGGCCGTCTCACTGCTCGGTTACCTCATCCTCGCCCTCGTGTACCCGGAGAGGTTCTGAGCAGATATGAGCCCCGTAACCGCTGGTGTGCTCCAGCTGCTCGCGCTCATCGCCGCGCTCGCACTGGCCTACCGTCCCCTCGGCGACTACATGGCCCGGGTCTACTCCTCCGAGAAGCACTACAAGCCGGAGAAGTGGATCTACAAGGTCATCGGCGCCAATCCGTCGGCCGAGATGCGCTGGCCCGCCTACCTGCGCGGCGTCCTCGCCTTCTCGGCGGTGAGCGTCCTCTTCCTCTACGCCCTTCAGCGCCTGCAGGGCAGCCTGCCGGGTTCGCTCGGCTTCGTGTCGATCGACCCGGACCAGGCCTTCAACACCGCAGCGTCCTTCGTGGCGAACACCAACTGGCAGTCGTACTACGGCGAGCAGGCCATGGGCCACGTCGTGCAGACCGGCGGCCTCGCGGTGCAGAACTTCGTCTCCGCCGCCGTCGGCATGGCCGTCGCCGTGGCTCTCGTACGGGGCTTCGCGCGCTCCCGAACCGGTGAGCTCGGCAACTTCTGGTCCGACCTGGTGCGCGGCACCGTCCGCATCCTGCTTCCGATCTCCGTGATCGGCGCCCTGGTCCTGGTGGGCTGCGGGGTCATCCAGAACTTCGCGGGCATTCACGAGGTCGGCCAGTTCATGGGCGGCGCCCAGCAGTGGAACGGCGGGGCGGTCGCCTCGCAGGAGGTCATCAAGGAGCTGGGCACGAACGGCGGCGGTTACTTCAACGCCAACTCCGCCCACCCCTTCGAGAACCCGACCCCCTTCTCGAACCTCTTCGAGATCTTCCTGATCCTCGTCATCCCGTTCGCGCTGACGCGGACGTTCGGCCGGATGGTCGGCAACCTGCGCCAGGGCTACGCGATCCTTGCCACGATGGGCGTCATCTGGATCGCGTTCACCGGCCTGATGATGTGGACCGAGTTCGCCCACCACGGCCCGGCGCTGGACGTCGCGGGCGGTGCGATGGAGGGCAAGGAGACCCGGTTCGGGATCGGCGGTTCGTCGATCTTCGCCGTGGCCACGACGCTGACCTCGACCGGCGCCGTCAACTCCTTCCACTCCTCGTACACGGGCTTCGGCGGCGGCATCACCATGCTGGGCATGCAACTCGGCGAGATCGCGCCCGGCGGCGTCGGATCCGGTCTCTACGGCATGCTGATCATGGCGATCATCGCCGTGTTCATCGCGGGCCTGATGGTCGGCCGCACCCCCGAATACCTGGGCAAGAAGATCGGCACCCGCGAGATCAAGCTCGCCGCCTGCTACATCCTCATCACCCCGGCTCTCGTACTGTGCTTCACCGCCGCGGCGATGGCCCTGCCCACCCCGGGCGACTCGATGACCAACTCCGGCGCGCACGGCTTCTCGGAGATCCTCTATGCCTACACCTCGGGCGCCAACAACAACGGCTCCGCCTTCGCCGGTCTGAACGCCGACACCCAGTGGTTCAACAGCACCATCGGCATCGCGATGCTGCTGGGCCGTTTCCTGCCCATGGTGTTCGTCCTCGCGCTCGCCGGTTCGCTGGCCGAGCAGAAGCCCGTGCCCGAGACCGCGGGCACGCTGCGCACCGACAAGCCGCTCTACGCCGGCCTGCTCGTCGGCACGATCGTCATCATCACCGGCCTGACCTACTTCCCCGCCCTCGCGCTGGGGCCCCTCGCCGAAGGGCTCGCCTCATGAGCACCATCACTCCCACCCGTGCTCCGCACGAGGACGTCCTCACCGAGCACAAGCACGCTGCCGGCCGCGTCGGCGGGGGCTTGTTCGACCCCAAGGCACTGCTGAAGTCCTTCCCGGACGCGGTGCGCAAGCTCGATCCCCGCATCATGATCAAGTCCCCCGTCATGTTCGTGGTCCTGATCGGCTCGGTCGTCACGACCGTCCTCGCGGTCAAGGACCCGACCGACTGGTTCGGTTGGGCCATCACGGCCTGGCTCTGGCTCACCACGATCTTCGCCAACCTCGCCGAGGCGGTCGCCGAAGGCCGCGGCAAGGCCCAGGCCGACACGCTGCGCAAGGCCAAGACCGACACGGTCGCCCGCCGCCTCGACGGCTCGGTGGAGGAACGGGTCCCCGGCACGGAGCTGCGCATCGGCGACCTGGTCGTCTGCGAGGCCGGCGACATCATCCCCGGTGACGGTGACGTCGTCGAGGGCGTCGCCTCGGTCGACGAGTCGGCCATCACGGGCGAATCCGCTCCCGTCATCCGCGAGTCGGGCGGCGACCGTTCGGCCGTGACCGGTGGCACGAAGGTGCTCTCCGACCGGATCGTCGTCAAAATCACGACGAAGCCCGGTGAGACCTTCATCGACCGGATGATCGCCCTCGTGGAGGGCGCGGCCCGACAGAAGACGCCCAACGAGATCGCGCTCAACATCCTGCTCGCGTCCCTCACGATCGTGTTCCTCCTCGCCGTCGTCACCCTGCAGCCGTTCGCGATCTACGCGGGCGCCGAGCAGTCGATGATCGTGCTGACCGCCCTGTTGGTCTGCCTGATCCCGACCACGATCGGTGCGCTGCTCTCCGCCATCGGCATCGCCGGCATGGACCGCCTGGTCCAGCGCAACGTCCTCGCCATGTCGGGCCGCGCCGTCGAGGCCGCGGGCGACGTGTCCACCCTGCTGCTCGACAAGACCGGCACCATCACCCTCGGCAACCGGCAGGCCTCCGAGTTCGTACCGGTCAAGGGCACCAGGGAAGCCGAACTGGCGGACGCCGCACAGCTTTCGTCCCTCGCGGACGAGACCCCCGAGGGCCGTTCCATCGTGGTCCTCGCGAAGGAGAAGTACGGACTGCGCGAACGCCACCAGGGCGAGCTCGCCGGCGCCGAGTGGATCGCCTTCACCGCCCAGACCCGCATGTCGGGCGTGGACGTGGACGGCCGCAAGACCCGCAAGGGAGCCGCCGGTTCGGTCATCACCTGGGTGAAGGAGCAGGGCGGGCAGGTCTCGGGCGACGCCGACACCCTGGCCAATCGGATCTCCGAGGCCGGCGGCACCCCTCTTCTCGTGGCCGTCGAGGACGAGCGCGGAGCCCGAGTGCTGGGTGTCATCCACCTCAAGGACGTCGTCAAGGAGGGCATGCGCGAGCGGTTCGACGAACTGCGCCGCATGGGCATCAAGACCGTCATGATCACGGGCGACAACCCGCTGACCGCGAAGGCGATCGCCGAGGAGGCGGGCGTCGACGACTTCCTCGCCGAGGCGACTCCCGAGGACAAGATGGCTCTCATCAAGCGGGAGCAGGCCGGCGGCAAGCTCGTCGCGATGACCGGCGACGGCACCAACGACGCCCCCGCCCTCGCTCAGGCCGACGTCGGCGTCGCGATGAACACCGGCACCTCGGCCGCCAAGGAGGCCGGGAACATGGTGGACCTCGACTCCAACCCCACCAAGCTCATCGAGATCGTGGAGATCGGCAAGCAGTTGCTGATCACCCGAGGGGCGCTGACCACCTTCTCCATCGCCAACGACGTCGCCAAGTACTTCGCGATCATTCCCGCGATGTTCGCCGTGGTCCACCCGGGCCTGGACAAGCTCAACATCATGGGCCTGACCTCCCCCGAGTCGGCGATCCTCTCCGCGGTCATCTTCAACGCGCTGATCATCATCGCGCTCGTACCGCTCGCCCTCAAGGGCGTGCGGTACCGGCCGACCAGCGCCGACAAGATGCTCCGGCGGAACCTCGGTCTGTATGGCGTGGGCGGTCTGATCGCCCCGTTCATCGGCATCAAGGTCATCGACCTCCTCATCTCCCTCATCCCCGGAATCGGCTGATCTGCGATGAACAACTCTGTGGGCAACACCGCACGCCTGATCGGCGCCGGCCTGCGGGCGCTGCTGGTCCTGACGGTCATCTGCGGCGTGATCTACCCGCTCGCCGTCACCGGCATCGCCCAGGCCCTGTTCAACGACAAGGCCAACGGCTCCGAGGTCAAGGACAAGAGCGGCCAGGTCGTCGGCTCCTCCCTCATCGGGCAGACCTACAACCTGCCGAAGCAGAACCCCGACGACCCCGAGGAATCCGCCAAGCCGGACCTCCAGTGGTTCCAGCCGCGCCCCTCCAACGGGCTGGGCTCCAACAGCGTGAACACGCAGTACTCGCTGATCCTCTCGGGCGCCACCAACCGGTCCGCCGACAACGGCGCCGTCAACGGCCTGTGCACGGCGGGCGCGGAGGAAGGCACCCTGTGTGCCCAGGTCGTCGCCGCCAAGGACTCGGTCGTCACCGACAACTCGACCACCTCCTACAAGGTCAAGCCCGAGGACGTGCCGGCCGACGCCGTCACCTCCTCCGGCTCCGGCCTCGACCCGCACATCTCCCCCGGGTACGCCAAGATCCAGATCCACCGGGTCGCCGAGCGGAACAAGCTCGACGTCAAGCAGGTCGAGAAGCTCGTCGCCGACCACACCACCGGCCGCACCCTCGGCTTCATGGGCGAACCCCGCGTGAACGTCCTCGAACTCAACACCGCGCTCAAGGCACTGACCAGGGGCTGACGTTCCCCCGAACAGGGGTCGGAGCCGGCCTGGCGCGAAGCTCCCCCAGCCACTGCTGGGAGGTGGCCACGCGCCCCGCCGGCTCCGACCCGTATCCACCGACTGAGGAAGGCCCACACGGATGATCAAGGTGCTGGTGGTGGAAGACGACACCCAGCTCGTCCGCGCGCTCAAGATCAACCTTGAGGCGCGGAAGTTCGAGGTGGAAACGGCTTCCGACGGGCACAAGGCCCTGCGTCTGGCAGCCGTCCGCAAGCCGGACGTCATCCTGCTGGACCTCGGCCTGCCCGACATGGACGGCATTGACGTCATCAAGGAGGTGCGGGAGACGAGCGGCGTGCCGATCCTCGTCCTCTCCGCCCGTCACACTTCCGAGGAGAAGATCCGCGCCCTCGACGCGGGGGCCGACGACTACGTGACGAAACCGTTCAGCATGGACGAGCTCCTCGCCCGGCTGCGGGCCTCCGTCCGCCGCCGGGAGGTCTCCGTGCCCTCCCCCGAGATCGCGGTGGTCACGACGGAGGACTTCACCGTTGACCTGGTGGCGAGGAAGGTCCGGCGAAACGACCGCAGCGTGCGGCTGACCCCCACCGAGTGGCATCTCCTGGAGATCCTGATCACCCATCCGGGCCGGCTGATCAGCCAGCGGAAACTGCTGCTCGACGTCTGGGGGCCGACGTACTCCGAGCACACCAACTACCTGCGGGTCTACATGGCCCAGCTCCGGCGCAAACTGGAAGCGGACCCCTCGCATCCGAGATACCTGATCACCGAGCCCGGCATGGGCTACCGCTTCGAGGGATGACGTAAACATCATGGGACGCGGCAAGTTTCGTATCTACCTGGGCTCGGCCCCCGGCGTCGGCAAGACGTACGCGATGCTCTCGGAGGGCCACCGCCGGGTGGAGCGGGGCACCGATGTCGTGGTCGCCTTCGTGGAGCACCACCACCGTCCGCGCACCGAGGTGATGCTCCACGGGCTGGAGCAGATCTCCCGGCGCGAACTTGGCTACCGGGGTTCCACGTTCACCGAGATGGACGTGGACGCGGTCCTTGCCCGCCGGCCCACTGTCGCCCTCGTGGACGAGCTCGCGCACACCAACGTGCCCGGCTCGCGCAACGCCAAGCGCTGGCAGGACGTGGAGGAACTCCTCCAGGCCGGTATCGACGTGGTCTCGACCGTCAACATCCAGCACCTGGAGTCACTCGGCGACGTCGTGGAGACGATCACCGGGGTGCGGCAGCGGGAGACGGTGCCGGACGAGGTGGTCCGCCGCGCAGACCAGATCGAGCTCGTGGACATGTCCCCGCAGGCACTGCGCCGACGCATGGCCCACGGGAACATCTACAAGTCCGACAAGGTCGACGCGGCCCTGTCCAACTACTTCCGCCCCGGCAACCTGACCGCCCTGCGCGAGCTCGCGCTGCTCTGGGTCGCCGACCGAGTCGACGAGTACCTCCGCGAGTACCGCGGTGAGCACAACATCCGCACCACCTGGCAGGCCCGCGAACGCATCGTCGTCGGCATCACCGGCGGGCCGGAGGGCCGTACCCTCATCCGCCGCGCCGCCCGCCTCGCCGAGAAGGGCTCGGGCGGCGAGGTCCTCGCCGTCTACATCGCCCGCAGCGACGGACTCACCGGCGCCTCCCCCAAGGAACTCGCCCTCCAGCGGACCCTGGTCGAGGACCTCGGCGGTACCTTCCACCACGTCATAGGCGACCACGTGCCCGACGCGCTGTTGGAGTTCGCACGCGGTGTGAACGCCACCCAGATCGTCCTCGGCGTCAGCCGCAGACGCTCCTGGCAGTCCGTTTTCCGGCCGGGCGTCAGCGCCACCGTCGCCCGCGAGTCCGGCCCGGACCTCGACGTGCACATCGTCACGCACGACGAGGCCGCCAAGGGCCGCCATTCCCTGCCGGTCGCCCGCGGCGGACGACTCGCCAGACCCCGCATCATCTGGGGCAGGCTGACCGGCATCGCCGGCCCGGCACTGCTCACGCTGCTGCTCAGCCGGGTCGTGCCCGAGCTCGGGCTCGCCAACGACATGCTGCTCTTCCTCACGTGCACCGTGGCGGCGGCGCTCCTCGGCGGCCTGCTCCCCGCGCTTGCCTCGGCCGCCTTCGGCTCCCTGCTACTGAACTACTACTTCACGCCACCGCTCCACCAGCTCACCATCTCCGACCCCAAGAACATCGTCGCCATCGCGATCTTCGTCGGCGTGGCCGTGTCGGTGGCTTCCGTCGTCGACCTGGCCGCCCGCCGCACCCACCAGGCGGCCCGGCTGCGCGCCGAGTCGGAGATCCTCTCCTTCCTCGCGGGCAGCATCCTGCGCGGCGAGACCGCCCTCGACGCCCTGTTGGAGCGGGTTCGCGAGACCTTCGCCATGGAGTCCGTGGCGCTGCTGGAGCGCGGTACGGAGGTGGACCCGTGGACCTGCGCGGGCAGCACCGGACGGAATCCGGTCGCCCGCCCGGAGGACGCCGACGTCGACATGCCCATCGGCGAGAACATGGCGCTCGCCCTGACCGGGCGGGTCCTGCCCGCGGAGGACCGCCGGGTGCTCGGCGCGTTCGCCGCGCAGGCCGCCGTCGTACTGGACCGCCAGCGCCTGGTCGACGAGGCGGAGGAAGCGCGGCGCCTGATCGAAGGCAATCAGATCCGCACCGCGCTGCTGGCCGCCGTCAGCCACGACCTGCGCACCCCGCTCGCCTCCGTCAAGGTCGCCGTCACCTCGCTCCGTTCCACCGACGTGGAATGGTCGGAGGAGGACCGGGCCGAGCTCCTGGAGGGCATCGAGGACGGCGCCGACCGCCTCGACCACCTGATCGGCAACCTCCTCGACATGTCCCGCCTCCAGACCGGGACCGTCGTCCCGATCGTCCGGGAGACCGACCTCGACGAGGTCGTGCCGATGGCCCTGGCCGGCGTACCCGACGACAGCGTGGTCCTCGACATCCCGGAGACGCTGCCCATGGTCGCCGTGGACCGCGGTCTGCTGGAGCGGGCCGTCGCCAACATCGTCGAGAACGCCGTCAAGTACAGCCCCGCCGGTGAGAGCGTCCTGGTGGCCGCCAGCGCCGTCGCCACCCGGCTCGAAGTCCGCGTCGTCGACCGCGGACCCGGAGTCCCCGACGAGGCCAAGGACCGGATCTTCGAACCGTTCCAGCGGTACGGGGACGCCCCCGGGGGCGCCGGGGTGGGCCTCGGCCTCGCCGTGGCGAGGGGCTTCCTGGAGGCCATGGACGGCACCCTGACCGCCGAGGACACCCCCGGCGGCGGCCTGACGATGGTCCTCAGCCTGCCCCTGAAGGACGGGGCACCACAGCGCCTCCCCGACCTGCCGGCCGGGGCCACGACCTGATCCCGAAGGCCCGTGCCCTGAAGGGCCGATCAGGGTACGAGGGACATGATCGTCGAGTTCAGACGCCGGTGGATCTTCGGCGCCTCCGTCGGATTGCAGACCGCCGGTGGATGGGGTAGCGCGAGGCAGGGGCGGACTCCGGCGAGCACCACCCTCATGCCTGGGCCGTTCAGCTGCAGTTGACCCAGTTGTTGGACTTCATGTAGTGGCCCACGCCGTCGGACTTCCTGGTGCCCTTCGGGATGATCCCGCTGGAGCCGGTGTAGTTGGTTCCCGGGTACCACTTGAGGTCACAGGAAGCACCGTGGTTGTACCACGACCTGAAGTTCTGGAAGACCGCGTACTGGGTCAGGTTGGAGTTGCCGCCGGCGATCTGCTGCCTCTGCCCGGTGTAGTTCTGTCCGGACCAGACACAGAAGTAGCCCGAAGGGCAGTCCGACGCCGCCGCGCCGGCAGTTCCTGTACCCACCGCCAGCAACCCGCCGGTAAGCGCGAGCCCGGTGACGATTCCTGCGAGGTTCCTCGTCATGCCCATGTCTCTGTCTCCTTCGACGACAGGGCCTAGGACCCGACCGTCCGACCCACGAGACGGCCGGAGGAGGGAAAGCGCCTGTCGGAGCGGAACTCGGCCTGAGTGTGCCGGGGTGTCTCGGGGCGGGTCTTGTAGAAAACGGCGAGCCAGGATGTTGATGACCGCAGGTGCCGTCCGCCTTGTCCGCGGGCTGGTGGGCCACCTCCGCGATCAGCCTGCCGGCGCATGCGCAGCTGCTCGGGGGGAACGCCACCGGATGCTTGCGGACGCTGCTGGACGGCGGGGGCGGTGACGGCCTACCGCAGGTGCAGCCCGCCTTCCGGCCCTCGCTCCTTACCCTGATGGTGACCGCCGCGCCGGCGGGCGGGGACGCCGGGTACGCCGAGCGGTTGCTCGCCGACGCGGAGGCGGACGCCGGTCGGCTCGGTCTGCCGTTGCCGTGGGCGTGCGTCCATCGGGCCGGCGCCCAGCTGCGGTCTCCGCGCGGCTGCGGCGGGCCCCTTCTCGACCTCGCCGGTGAGTGGGGCGAGCGTCAGTTCAGGACGGCGTCCAAGATCTCCTCCACCCAGTACCCCAGACGGTGCCGGCGGCTGCAGAACCGCTTCGGGCGCCGCCACCGGCTTCGCTGGTCGAGCGGCCGACGGCACTGCTTGCAGTGCTTCACACGTGTCCGATCCCCCATGGCCTGTGACTCTAACGGCCACGAACGGGTTGTCGGCCATCGGGCCTTGGCCGGCGCCCGCAGGTTCCAACCGTCATACGCGGGCTGCGACACCACTGCAACCCTCGGGGCGTTGGTGACGTGACCCTCGGGAGTACGACGACGGGTCGCAGTTTCGTCATGCTCTCGGCGTACACGGGAGGCAAGACGGGAGGGAAGGCGGCGGCCGTATCCCCGTTCCTCGACGGCAACGAGGAGTGGTGGCTCTACCGCTGACGTGCACCGCTCACCCGACGATACCGAGTGGTGCTCACGCCACTCGGCCGTTCCGCCCGGACGAGGCAGAACCCTCCTCACCACCCGGACATCCAAACCCCCGCCGATCTCACCGTCCCGGACAACCGGCCGTGAGGCTCCGGTGGTTCCTCCCGCGCTGCGTGGCCGCCCTCATGTGGGTGCTCACTCCCCCGGTGACCGCACCCCCTCGCCACATCGTGGGCGGCGGCATCGTCGCGGTGATCCCTGGCCGCGGCGCCCTGTCCGTGTGGAGATCGGCCATCGACCGCCACGGCAACTCCGTCGCCGGAGTCACCTGCCTCGACACCTTCACGACCTTCACCGGCTGGTCCGTCTTCCAGTGAGAGGAGAAGGCGTGCGACAACCGCCTACGGGGGATTGCTCAGAGGACGGGATCGGCAGACCCGCTGCCGGGTGCACGTGGCCCATGATCCGTACCATCCCCGAGACGGACGCGGAGACGACGTGAGGCACAGGAACAACGCGGTCCCCCTGCTCGCCGCACTGACCGTGAGTGGCGTGCTCGCACTCGGCCCCGCCGCGTCCCCGCCGGCCGCTGCGGATCCCGGTGTGCTGCTCAGAGGCACGGTGGTCACGATGAACGACGCGGGGGACGTCTGGCCGGACGCCTCTCTCTGGATCAGGTCCGGCCGGATCGAAGCCGTCGTCAGGGCGGGCGGTCGACTGCCGCCGGGCGCGCGGTCGGCGCGGGTCGTGGAGAGCGGCGGGGTCATCTATCCCGGGATGATCGACCTGCACAACCACCCCGAGCACGCCGCGTACCCCCTCATGCCGGTGCGCAAGGCGTACAAGGACCGCTACGAGTGGCGGTTCTACGACGACGGGTACAACCGGCGCATCACCTACAGCGGGTTCGTCCTCTCCAGCCCCGACTACTACGACCTGGGGGCGGAGTTGGGCCGGTACGGCGAGTACAAGGCGTTGGCCGGCGGCACGACGTCGCTGCAGGGTGCGGACGCGGGGCTGCCGAGCAGCGCGCGCGGGTGTCTGGTCCGCAACGTCGAGACGGCGGACGTCGGCCCGCACGGCGTCGTGAGCCGGGTGGATCTGGGGCGCGATGCCCGCGAATGGGCGGACCTGTCGCGGGCGGAGCATGACGGCGTACTGCTCCTGCACCTGGCAGAGGGGGTCGGGCAGCGCATGGCGGACGAGTACGGGGCCGTCCAGCGCAGCGGTCTGGTGGGGCCGCGGCTGATCGCGGTGCACGGCGTCGGGCTCACCGCGGACCAGCTGAACGACATGGCAGAGCGCGGCGCGCAACTGGTCTGGTCGCCGCTGTCGAACTTCCTCCTCTACGGGAGCACCGCCGATGTCGCCACCGCGAAGGCCGCCGGACTCGGCATCAGCCTGGGCGCCGACTGGGCGCCTTCGGGCAGCAAGTCGATCCTTGGCGAGCTGAAGGTCGCGGACCTGGTCAACAAGCGCCGGCTGAAAGGGCTGTTCACGGACCGGGAGCTGGTGGAGATGGTGACCCGCAACCCGGCCCGGGCGCTGGGCTGGGACCGTCGTGCGGGCCGGCTCGCGCCGGGCTACTTGTCCGACCTCGTGGTGCTGGACGATCGGAACGCCGATCCGTACCGCAATCTGATCGAGGCCACCGAGGAGAACGTCCGGCTGGTCTCGGTGGACGGCGGCATGCTCTACGGGGACGAGCCGGTCATGGCGCGGGCCCGGCCCTCGCGGGACACCGAACCGACTGCCCGCTTCCCCGGCGGCCGCGTCAAGGTGAGTGCCGTCGACTGCCCGGGTACGAGCCTGCCGCCGATGCCCCTGGCCGAGACCGAGGACCGGCTGCGGCGTGCCCTGGCGATGGATCCCGGGTTCCTGCTGGAGCGCGTACGGCCGAAACCGGACTCCGTACGGCGTATCCGGGCCGAACTGGCCCACTGCCCGGGTGGCCCCCCGCCGGGCGAGCTGACGGCGGCGGACATCGCGCGCGTCCTGAGCTGCCGCCTGGGCCTGCCCTTCGAGGAAACCCCTTTGAGCCCCCTGACCACCTCCGAGGACCCGGGCTGGATGCCCCGGCTGCTGGCCAATCCCAATCTCCCGGCCTACCTGAAGGAGCTGCCGGACTACTACGAGCACGTCCGATGACATGCCGGCGGCCTGCCGGTTGGTCGACGACAGCGGCCGGCTTCGCAGGTGTTCCTGTTCGTTGACTCCGTTTGTAGGCGGGTTCGGACTCCACGTGGAGGCCGGAGGGACTCGTTTGGTCGGTGCGAAGTGACTCCGCTTCGGGCGGCGTCGGTCAACACGGCGGGTCCCGTGACGAGCGTTGACCAGCCGCGGTGTGAGGAGGGGCGGTGCTCGGCCGGGATCTCGGGCCCTGTGCGACTGGGGCTGGGACACCCTCGACGTCCATCGCGTCGAGTGGTGGGCCATGGCCGGGAACACCGGCTCGCGTGCCGTCGCCGAGAAACTCGGCTTCACCGTAGAAGGGACACTGCGCAATCGCGGCATCGCCAACGACGGCAAGCCGCACGACTGGTGGGTGGGCGGGCTGCTGAGGCCCTGATGCCCGGTCCGATGCTTCGCCGGCTGCGTGTGCTCTTCTGCAGGGAAGTTCCCGGCTCGGACAGTTCCCGCAGAAGCGCCACACCCATTGATCATCGGCGGGCAGCGGTGACGTGGCAGTGTCCGCACGGGTTCTTCGGGTGTGACCAACAAGTGGGCCCGTGCGGGCCTTGACCCGTCCCTCCTTCTGCGGCGTCTGTTGAGACAGCATCGGGCGGTGGCCACCACCCGCTACGGCAAGCGCCGATACGTCTACCTCCGCATGGCCACCGCGGTGGCCCTCACGATCTGCCTCCGCACATGATCGACGGGCACGCTAGTCGGTAACGACCCCCGTGTTCTGGCAGGCGGTGAGCAGCCACCGGCCGTCGGCTTGCTTCGAGATCACGTACAGCGGGGCGCCCTCACTCTCCTCGTCCGGGGCCAGGTAGCGCTGACGGACCTTGACCGCCGCTACGTCGGGGCGGATGAAGAGCACGTGGACCACCTCGTAGGTGACCTCGCCGTCCCAGTTGGCCGCGGGGAGGACCTTGCGGGTGAACTCCGAGATCGCGTCGAGGCCGATGAGGACCTTGCCGTGGGCGGTCGTCCAGACCGCGTCCGGGTGGAAGAGGCCGAGGAACTCCTCGGGGTCCTTGTTCCGCTGGGAGTGCTCGACGGTGGCTACGAGCCGGCTGATCGCTTCGATGTCCGCCGCGTGGGGTGTGGATTCCGTGGTCATGTGGATCATCGTCACACCTCAAGCATGATTGAGGTCAAGCGTGTGGCGATGGGCAGATCCCGGGCATCCAGCGCGATTCCAGCGCAAGTTGCGCGGCGCCGTGGGCACACATGCGCGAGACGGTCCGCGAAGACCGTCCCGCACTCATGACCAGCCCGCTGCACGGCCCACACTCCAGCCGTTGCCCAGCGGTGATGCAGAAGTCCGGCGGGGCTTACTAGCCGTGGGCGGGCGCCGAGGCGTGGGTGTGCTGTTCATAGAGGCGGTCGGCCAGCAGTGCGTGCGCGAGTGTGCCGCCGGCGCGGACGGAGGCGGTCACGAAGGCTGCCTCGGCCAGTTCCTCGGGGGTTACGCCGTGGCGGCGGGCGGCGGCCGTGTGTACGTCCAGGCAGTAGGAGCACTGGGTGACGAGGGCGACCGCAACGGAGATCAGCTCGCGGTATCGGCGTGGCACCGCCCCGTCCTCCCGGTCCACGGCCTGCTGGAAGGCGACCCACGCGGCGAATTCCACGGGGGCGTTGCCGCCGACGGAGCGGGCGCGGTGGAGGTCGTCGGGGTGTGCGTACATGTGCGGGCTCCTGAAGCGAGGGGCGGGGGTGCGGGCGGCGGGCCTGTTGCCCGGGCGCCTGGCACCACCTCACCGCGGTCGCCGCGGTGCTGTCCAAGACCGGTTTCGGGAGGACAGCTTCGTTCTCGGTATCGTGGCTGGTCATGGACTTGCGGGCATTGCACTGTTTCGTCGCCGTGGCCGAAGAGGGCCACTTCGGCCGCGCCGCCGTACGCCTGCGTCTGGCCCAGCCTCCGCTGAGCCGCCGTATCCGGGAGCTGGAGGCCGACCTCGGGTGCCGGCTGTTCGAGCGGATCCCCACCGGGGCGCGGCTCACCCCTGCGGGCGAGGTGCTGCTGGCAGAGGCGCGGGATCTTCTGGAGCGGGTCGAACGCGCCCGCGAGCGGGTCCGCGACACGGTGGCCGACCGGTTGCTCGTACTGGGCACGGTCGCGGGCGCGGGCCTGGAGGTCGGCCCGGCGGCGCTGGCCGCCTTGCGGCGCATGCGCCCGGGAGTGCGGGTGCGGCTGCGTGAGGCGGCGGTCACCGATCCGACGGCGGGCTTGCGCGAGGGTCGGGTGGACCTCGCGCTGACCCGTCTGCCCTTCGACACGGCCGGCCTGACGGTTCGGCTGCTCGGTGAGGAGCCGCTGGTCGCGGTCGTCCCTGCGGACGATCCGCTGGCGAGCCGCCCGCGCCTGCACGTCACGGAGCTGGCCGACCGCCCGCGTTTCCGCCTGCCCCCGGGGACCGATGCCCGATGGCGGGCCTACTGGCTCGCCGCCGAGGAGGACGCGCCAGGCCCGGTCGTGACCTCGGTCGAGGAGTGCCTGCACGCTGTCGTGTGGGAGGGCGCGGTCGGCCTCCTCCCGGCCGGCGCCGCGCGGCGGCACGCGCGGCCCGGCATCGCTTTCGTACCCCTCGACGGCCATCCGCCGAGCCGTGTCGTCATCGCCCGGCCGGCAGCGGTCACCGACCCGCTCGTCGACGCGCTCGCGGATGCCCTCGACGCCGCGGGACGGGCACGGGCAGGACAGGGGCGGCGCGACAGGGCCGCACCCAGCCACTGGTAGCTGCGGGCCGTTTACCGACTGGGAGCGCAGGTTCGACTACGTGCACCTGCAGGGTCTCACCCCGGCCGGGCATCGGGTGCTGCCGTTCCTGTACTCGGACCACCGCCTGGTGCGCGCCAACCTCGGTGCAGTGGGCTCCAGTTGACCGCGGGCGGCCGGAGGGTCGCGCAGCGGGGCAGTCCGCGGGTGTCGGTGAGGCCGATCCCCTCCGGCTCCCGGCCGCGCTGCACGGCGACGTGTACGTCCCGGTAGGGCCCGCAGTCCCGACCGGGGCGCTCGCGGCCGTGAGGCTGCGGACGGCGCCATCCACGGTATGCAGTGGCCTGAGAGCGCTCTGCGTCGTCCAGCGAACCTCTCCTTCAAGGGGTACGAATATCCGTGGCCGGGCCCATGGCAGGTCACGTACTGTGTGGCTCCACGCCCTGAGAGGGACGGAAGGAGGCGAGTGCCGTGCGGTTCACACCA
Organism: Streptomyces sp. NBC_01426; assembly: GCF_036231985.1. Lineage (GTDB taxonomy): Bacteria > Actinomycetota > Actinomycetes > Streptomycetales > Streptomycetaceae > Streptomyces. Next base: position 7,441,286 of record NZ_CP109500.1, on the reverse strand, counting down.
TTCCAGCGCTCCCTTTTCCGCTGTCCCGGCGTGGTTCGTGAGTTCTGACCGGGAGCGCTCCAAGCAGCCTGTATCCCGGAGGAATCCATGACCGATCCGGTCATCCGCGCGCTCTCCGCGAGCGACGCTCATCTCTTCGACGCACTCCCCGACCCCCTGGGCGCCCGTGAAGGCCATCGGCGTACCCGGTTCCGCCCCGACTGGAAGCGCGTCGCCCTGCGCGACGGCGAGGTCGTCGCACGCGGCGCGTGGTGGGGCGGCCCCGACGACTCGGAGCCCGTCAACATCAACTGGTTCGACGTGGCCGAGGGCGAGGAGGAGGCCGGGGCCGAACTCCTGCGCTCCGCTCCCTGGCAGGTCGAACTCGAGATCAACCTGCCCGGCGACTGGCGGGAGAAGGCCGATCTGCGCGGCGGCGCCGAGGCGCGCTTCGCCGCCGCACGAGCCGCAGGGTACGAACTCCTGGTGGAACGCTTCCTGTACCGCTGGACCTCGGAGCGAGGCCTGCCCGAGCGGCCCGGACGCCTGCGTTTCAGCGCCGAGCCCGACGACGCCGTGTTCTTCGACGCGTTGCGCCGCATCCACTCCGTCACCCTGGACGCCCACGCGCTCCGGGCCATCGGGGAGGGCGGTCTCGACCAGGCCGCTCAGGAGGAACTCGACTTCTTCCACTGGTGCCCCTCCCCGCGGGAGTGGTGGCACCTCGCGCACACGCCGGAGGGCGACCTGGCCGGCATCCACATCCCGGCCCACAACCCCTCCGGCCCGACCATCGGCTTCATCGGAGTCGTGCCGGAACAGCGCGGTCGCGGCTACGCCTACGACCTCCTCGCGGAATGCACCCACCTCCTCGTCGAGCAGGGGGCGGAGTCCGTGAGCGGAGCGACGGACCGGGGCAACCTCCCCATGGCCGCGAACTTCGCCAAGGCCGGCTTCCCCGTCATCAGTGAACGCATCAACTTCCACCCGGCGGGCCCAGCGGCCTAGGTCCTGTCGTCAAAGTGGCGCCGGTAAGGCCCGCGGTGAGCGGTTCGGACCGAGGGTGGGTCCGGACCGCTGCCGGCCTCGAACGCCTCGCGGCGGCCGGCGCTGGAGCGAGCGGGGGCGGACGCTTCGCCACTCCGATGGGCGTGACCTGGATGCGCCCGTCCGCTCCGCCCGTGACGCTGGCGAGAAGGCCGGACATCTCGCTCGCCGGGGACCGGAGAGATCGACACACGGAGCCGTGGACCCATGGGCCGGTACAAAGGACGCTCGCTCGGTGGCCTGATCCTGCTCGTAGTCCTCGCAGGGTCGGCCTGCCAGTCGCCGCAGGCCGGCAGCGCGGTGTCGGGCGGCAGCGACAGCGGAGCTCTCGATGCGCGGACCGAGGCCAAGGTCAAGCAGATCGTTCGCCGGTTCAAGGACACGAACCGCACCCCGGGGGTCCTGGTCGGCATCTGGAGCCCGAAGGGGACCTTCGTCAGTGCCACCGGCGTCGCCGACCTCGCGACGGGGGCGCCGCTCCGTACGGACATGCAGTTCAAGATCGCGAGCCAGACCAAGACGTTCACGGCCAACCTCGTCCTGCAACTGGTGGGCGAGGGGAAAGTCGCCCTTGAGGACCACATCTCCAAGTGGGTGCCTGGAGTCCCCAACGGGGACCGGATCACGATCCGCCGACTCCTCAACCACACCAGCGGCCTCGCCGACGGTTTCACCTCGCCCACCGTCCAGGGGAAGATCCCCACCGGCTGCACCGTCGCGGAGCTCCTCGCTGCCGAGTCGAAGTTCCCCCCTGTCGCGGCTCCCGGCGCCAAGTGGTCGTACAGCAATTACGGTTACAACCTGCTCGGCCGTGTCGTGGAGCTGGCCGGCGGCCAGGATCTGAGCACCGCGGTCCAGCAGCGCATCGCCCGGCCCCTCGGACTCCGCCGCACCCTGCTCCCGACCTCCGGCAACGGCCTCACCGCACCCTTCACCCACGGGTACGGACTGGGTGATGTGGGCCCCACCCAGGCGCCCACCGCTGCCGATGACGCGACGGTCATCCCGGCGTCGTGCCTCTGGGCGCACGGAGCCATGGTCTCGACGCTCTCGGACATGCGGATCTGGTCCCGCGCCCTGGCGACCGGTGCGCTGCTCAAGCCCGAGGTCTGGGCCGAAGCGACCAAGGACCCGATCCCCTTCGTCTTCACGGGGAACTACAACGGGCCCGGCACGTGGCGGTACGGACTGGGCTTCGTCGAGTCGGGCGGGTTCATCGGCGGAGAAGGCAGCTTCGCCGGCTATGAGTCCACCACCATGTACTCGCCCACGCTTCGGACGGCGATCGAGGTGGTGTCCACCAAGAACCCCAACGCCATCACTCCTCCCCCGGCGTTTCAGGCCCTCGCCATGGCGGTCTACGGCACCGGGCTCGGTTTCGGTCTCACGCCCGAACAGGCGCTCGCGCCCACGTTCACCGGAGCGGCGGGAGTGCCGGACGCGCGGCCGAGGAAATAGGCACCGCCCGGTGCGAGGGCGCGCCGGTGACCGGCGCCGATGATCCCTTCGGTGGTGCCGCGGCGGCGGAGCCTGAACCGCCCCCCTGCTACGCCTGCCGGATGTCCGCGGGCGGGGTGCGAGACTGACGGAATGGATATCCGTCGCAGGAACAACGTCACCGTCACGGGTCGTACGGACGGGCGTGTGCTCCTGCTGGCGCACGGGTTCGGCTGTGACCAGAACATGTGGCGCCTGGTCGTCCCCGCGCTGGCCGAGGACTTCCGGCTGGTGCTCTTCGACTACGTGGGCTCCGGCCACGCCGACGCCTCGGCCTGGGACGAGCAGCGCTACAGCTCACTGGAGGGCTACGCGCTGGATGTGCTGGAGGTCTGCGAGGAGCTGGACCTGCGGGAGGTGACCTTCGTGGGGCATTCGGTCAGTGCCATGGTCGGGGTGTTGGCCGCGGCCAAGGCGCCGGGGCGGTTCTCCCGGCTGGTGATGGTCGCCCCCTCGCCCCGCTACATCGACGAGGCCGGATACCGGGGCGGGTTCGACGCGGACGACATCGACGAGCTGCTGGAGTCCTTGGAGTCGAATTATCTGGGGTGGTCGGCGGCGATGGCGCCGGTGATCATGGGCAACGCGGACCGCCCGGAGCTCGGCGAGGAGCTGACGACGTCGTTCTGCGCGACCGATCCGGACATGGCGCGGGTCTTCGCCCGTACGACGTTCCTGTCCGACAGCCGCGAGGACCTGAAGACCGTGACGGTGCCGACGCTGGTTCTGGAATGCGAGCAGGACGTCATCGCTCCCCGCGAGGTCGGGGCCTACGTCCACGCGGCGATCCCCGGCAGCCGCCTGGTCACGTTGAAGGCGACGGGGCACTGTCCGCAGCTGAGCGCACCGGAAGCCACCGCCGGGGCGATCGTCGAGTTCGTCGGGGTTCGCCGATGATGTGCGGCGTCGACGAGGACCAGGAGCCCGACAGAGAGTCGAACGTCGCCGCGACGGACGCGGCGTTCACCTCCCTGTTGGAGGACAGCGCGGAGGAGCTGTACGAGCAGGCTCCGTGCGGGTACCTGTCGACGCTGATGGACGGCACCATCGCGAAGATCAACACCACCCTGTTGGAGTGGCTGGGTCTGGAACGCTCGGCGGTGGTGGGTCGGATGTGCTTCTCCGATCTCCTCACGGTGGGCGGCAAGCTCTACCACGAGACGCACTTCGCCCCGATGTTGCAGATGAGGGGCAAGATCAGCGGCATCGCCCTGGACATCAAAGCCTCGGGCAAGCAGCGGATGCCCGTCCTGGTCACCTCGAAGGTGAAGACCAGCGGTGAAGGGGAGCCGTTGCTGATCCGCACCACCGTCTTCGACGCCCGAGACCGGCGCTCCTACGAGAGGGAACTGCTGCGCGGCCGCCAGGCGGCCGAGGAAGCGCGCCGTGAGGCGGAGGAGGCACGCCGGCAGGCAGAGGCCGACCGCGAACGACTCCAAGAGGCCCTCGCCGTCCTCCAACAGAGCCTGCTGCCCGCCGCTCTGCCCGCCATCCCCGGTCTGGAAGCCGGCTCCTACTACCACACCGCCTCCCCCGACATGCTCGGCGGAGACTTCTACGACCTGTTCCCCCTCGACGCCGGCCGATGGGCGTTCTTCCTCGGCGACGTGTGCGGCAAAGGCCCACAAGCCGCCGCGGTCACCTCCCTGACCCGCTACACCCTGCGGGCCACCGCCATGCACGACCCCGACCCCGTCAACGTGCTGACCACCTTGAACACCGTGCTCCACGAGCGGTACAGCAACGGCAACCCCCGCTACTGCACCGCCATCTTCGGGACCTTGCACGCCGCAAGTGACCGCGTCGAGGTTCGCCTGGCCTCCGGCGGACACCCCTCCGCGTTGATCCAACGCGCCAACGGGACCGCCGACTACCTCCCCACCCCCGGCGGAATGCTCATCGGCGTCCTGCCCCACGTCCAGTTCACGGCGGCCCACACCGAACTGCGCCCCGGCGACACCCTGCTCCTCTACACCGACGGCCTCACCGAGGCCCGCGTCGGGCCCGACCGCGCCCTCTACGGCGAGGACGCCCTACGCGCCTTCACCACGAACCAGCCGCCCGCGGGCCCGCAAGCGCTGATCACCGCGCTGACCGGACTCCTGACGGGGTTCGGCGACGGACTCGACGACGACACCGCGCTGCTCGCCCTCGGCGTACCCGCCCCGCTCTCCACCCCGCTGCCCGCCCCCGCCGAGTGAAGACCGGCATGAGCCCACTGACGATCACCGCCCGAGACGCCGCCACCGGTCCCGTACTGGAGATCAACGGAGACCTCGACCACGCGACGGCACCCGAACTCCGCAAGGCACTCGACGGCCTGACTCTTGCCGCCAGGCAACTGTTGCTCCTGGACCTGGCCGGTCTGGAATTCTGCGACTCCAGCGGCATCAGCGCCCTGCCGGCCGCCCGCAACCTCGCCACCGAGCATGGCGCCGACGTGGCCCTGGCCGCGGTCCCCGCCGACATCGCCCGCATCCTGCGCGTCGTCGGCCTCGACCGCGTCTTCAGCATCCACCCCGACACGTCGACCGCCACCTCGGCAGCCTGCTGACCGACAAGACCCACCACGACGCGCCTCTCCGCCGTGCACGGTGATCCGGCCGATCCGGTGGTCGCGGTAGCGGGTGAACCACAGAGCGCCGTCCGGTCCGGCGGTGACGAGGGTGGGGCCGCAATCGGAGGAGTCCAGTGCGAACTCCTCCACGTGACCTCTCGACGGCGTGAGGCGCGCCAGGCGACCTCGGTGGACGAGCGTGCACCACGGGTTGTGAGGGATCAGGGGTGCCGGGTCACGGGTGCTTCTTCCTGCCCTTCTTCGGGCGCCTCTTGACCATGACCGGCTCCATGTCCGCGCCGATCATCAGGCCGTCGTCGTGCCGTGAGGGCCCGGCTTCCGGAGCGGCGTCCGGCACGGCGGTCTCCGGTTCCACGAGGTGGAGCATGACCTGGGCGCGCAGGGCGAGGATCCCGTCGTGCAGGCGGCCGAGTTCGTGGGTCATCGACGGATACTCGCGGAGCTGAGTGAGCAGCGTGCTGCGGGCATCCGGTCCCGACCCCTCGTCCAGGGCGCGGACCTCGCCCAGGAACCCGCGTACCCGGACGTGCATCGCCTGGATGTCGCGGTGGTACTGCCGGATCGGTTCCAGGACCTGAGCGATGGCAGCGGCGGCCTCCGGGCCCTGGTCGGCGCTGGTCTTCAACTGGGCGATCAGGTCCGCCACGTCCTGCTCGGCGGCCGTCAGCTCGCGGTCGAGAACGCCCATGCCCGCGACCAGGTCCCGCTTGGCGCTGCCCTTCCGGTGGCGGTCGAGGTCCTTCTCCGGGTCGAGCATGTTGTACGGGACCCCGTAGTTCTGCGCGATGTCCATCACCTCCTGCAAGGGGTGGTAGGCGAGGTCCGAGGTGTGGTCGTAGTCCAGGCGCCAGAAGGCGAACGTGCCCCAGGCCACCGCGCTGAGTTCCGAGATGGTGCCGCCGACGGCCTTGGTCAGGCCGAGCATCCGCATGGCGGTGAACGAGGACCCGGCCCACACCGGCAGGTGGTGCCGCCGGGCCAGTTTGGTGCTGTCGGCGTACTCCGCGCGCGTCGAGGAAATGTTCCGGACCCGGTTGCCCGGGATCCGGAAGGCCATCTGCCCGCGGTCCTCGGTCGTACCGGTCCGCTTCCCGTCCGCGTCGATCTCCGTGGTGGTGAGGTTCATCCCGTCCTCGTCCGGGACCGTGCCGTTGCCGGCGGTCTCGGCGTTCCACGGCTTGCGCGGGCCGAAGAACTCCATGAGGTCGTGCAGGACGATGATCTTGTCGCGGAAGGTGAACCGCGTGGGCTGGTTCAGCACCTTCCCCATACCGCCGTTGATGGCGGTCCGCAGCCGCTGCCGGACGGGCTCGGGGATGTCCATCTTCGCCTGGATCACCCGGTCGTAGTACTTCTGGTAGTGCCCGAACTCGTGCAGCCCGTCGTGCCCCTGTCCCGGGGTCAGCCCGGTGTCCAGTTGCTGCTGCACGTCGTTCCACCGCCCGCTCTCGTCGGCGGGCGCGTTCCTCTGCTGCTCGTCGACCCACTTCCGGACGCGCAACAACAGCGACTCCAGGTGCAGTTCGACATCGCTGTTGTTCTTCACCTCCTCGGCCAGCTCCTTCTCCCGGTGGCGGTTGTCCTTCGCCTCCACCCAGCCGACGAGCGCCCGCGCCAGGTCGCTGTACCCCGCGTAGGTACGGTCCTGCTGCTTCGACCCGAAGTCGGGGTGGGACTTGGGGCCACGGGTGCCGGGGACGCCGGAGACCCACTTGTGCAACTGGTCCTTGACGGTGTCCTGATGGCGTCGCAGCGCGGCCGTCTCGTCGGAGGAGAGCGTGCCCTCCCCGGCGACCTGTTGGAGGAGGAAGGCCAGCAGCCCGTCGGCATCCGTGGGGGCGCCGTCCTTCTGCGCACGGGTGCGCATGTCGGTGGCGTTGCCGTCGGCCAGGACGATCTTGACGGTTCGCTGCACGGCGCCGGTCGGAGCCGCGGCGACGCGCCCGCCTCCCGCCGGCCCGTCGGCCGCGACGCCGTCGGCCTGCCCGGCCGCGGACGGGGACGGTGCGACCGGCCTGCTCATCACCTCGTCCGCCTTGGCCTCGGCCGAACGCTCCCCGGCGTCACCGGGAGCGGACATCCGTGTTCCGTCACCCTGGGGCGTCCCGGGCACGGAACCGTTCTCCTGGTCGATGGTGTGGGCGATCTCGTGCGCGACGGTGTGCTTGTTGCGCAGCGCGCCCGGGGTGAAGACCATGTGCGAGCCCGAGGTGTACGCCTCGGCGCCGATCTCCGCCGCCGAGTCCTGCGCCCGGGTGTCGGTGTGCAGCCGCAGATGGGAGAAGTTCCGCTGGAAGCGGCCCTCCATCTCGGTCTTCAGCGGGCCGTCGAGGGGCACTCCGGGAGTGTTCAGCACGTCCAGGACCGCCGACTTGCGCTGGACGACGGGCGCGTGGCCGCAGCCGTCGCCGTGCCGGTGGGCCTCCGCGCCCGGGTCCTCCCGGTCCCGCGCGAGCCGCTGCACCAAGGCCGCGTTGCCCGCCGCGCCCTGTAGGGCGGCCGCCTGCTGCGGCGTCAGCGCCCCGCCTGCCGCAACCCGCTGCGCCGCGGCCTGCGCGAAGGAGGGCGCGGACAGCCACCCCGGACGTTCCGTCCGGCCGGCCGCCGGCCCTTCGACGTTCGACTCCCGTTGACTGCGCATCCGTCCTCCCACCTACGGCGGCGACGGCCGCCGGTCCCTGTCTAGACCAGGTGCCCCGCACGGGGGAAGGACCGCGAGGGCAGGAAGTCCTGACCGCCGGGGCAGCGGCTCCCGCCACGCTCTGATCGAGCAGGCCGTGCGGCCGGGTCGCGGCCCCGGCACGATCCGAAGGAGCCGGCCTACGGGGGCCGGCCGGGACCGGCGCCGGGAGACGGGCCTCGGCGGTCCGCTTGCCGTCGCTGTCGCCGCCGACGCACAGGGAGCCGAAGCCTCCGCCCACGTACGGTTCGTGCATCCAGGCCGTCTTGTTGGGAACGATGCCGTCCGCGAAGACCTTGACCCCGAGGATCGCGAGGCGGCGCGGATCGGCGTCGGACTCCCCGAGGGGGGTGAGGGCGCGGGCGAACTCGTGGGCGGTGCTCGCCATTCCGGTGGTGAGCAGCAGGACACCGACGCGGGCGGTGAGTTCGTCGTCGGCCGGCAGCCGGGGGTAGACGTCGAGGGTCTCGGTACCGAGCGAGCCCCTCGTGATGTCGTCACCGCCGGGGCCGAGGCCGGGTTCGGTGTAGCTGGTCACGCCGAGTCGGGCGAGCGTGGCGAGGGTCGCCCTGATCGCGTCGGTCCGCTCCTGCCAGTCGAGCGGCGGCAACGCGTTCCGCGGTCCGCGTACGTGTCCACAGAAGGTGCGGCTGCGGGGCGGGTGACCCCGGGCACAGCCGCTCCGGACTCCAGTCGTCGGGATGGTTCGCGGGTCGGACTTCCCGAATGCCGCTGCCTGCCCGGCCCGGCGCCCAGTAGCGTGTCGGTCCAGCAGCGCCGCACCGACGGGGGCAGGCATGGAGTACACGCAGATCTTCGCCGACCGCGAGGTGCGGGAGGAGTTTCTCGACCGCTTCCAGGAGATCAGGGACGCGGTCGCGGCGTCGGGGGGTCTGGAGAGCGTCGGGGCTCTGGAAGGCCTCCTGGACGTGGACCGGGCCGCGGGCGCCGTCAAGGCGATGGCCGAGGGGACCTGGCAGGGCGACGAAAGCGGCTTGGAGGCCATCGTCAGACAGTTCGGCAGGCCGGTCTACCTGGTGCGACGCGACACGTTCGCCACCGTGGCCGACGCTCCCGACAACGAAGCCGAGAGCCTCGTGGTCGCCGCGAAGGTGGGGGCCGCTCGTCGCCGCCTTGAGGGCGTCATTCCCAGCGTGGGACGGATCGATCTGCGCAACCACGACCTGGAGTGGGTGGGAACCGCGTGGGTGGTGGCCGAGGGTCTCGCCGTCACCAACCGCCACGTGGCGGAGAAGTTCGCGAAGAAGGGCCGCGGCGGCTTCAGGTTCCGCGCGAACCCCTTGGCCCAGGTGCACGCCTACGTCGACTGGCGCCACGAGCACGGCCGGACACAGGAATCACGGTTCAAGGTGACGGAGGTGGTCTGGATCGAGCCGGACTCCTCTCCCTGTGACGCCGCGTTGCTCAGGCTCGCTCCGACCGGTGAGAACGGCGAGCCTCTGCCGCCGCCGATCGAGCTGGCCAAGGGCAAGGAAGGTCTCACCGTGGGCCGTTGGGTGGGAGTGATCGGCTATCCCTACATCGGGCAGCGCGACGACCCCGAGGACCGCAAGCGCATCTTCAACAACATCTTCGAGTGCAAGCGGCTTGCCCCGGGGCAGGTCATCTCGTTCGACGGCAACCGGTGGATCCATCACGACGCGACGACACTCGGCGGCAACTCCGGTTCCGTCGTCGTGGACCTGGACACCGGACGGGCGCTCGGCCTCCATTTCCAGGGCCTGGCAGGAAAACGCAACTACGCCGTACCCGCCGGGGACATCGCCCGTCTCGTTCGCCAGCGCGCCTCGTGAGGGTGGAGGCTCCCGATCCGGGTTCTGCGCTCCAGGCCGTCACCAGCCCCGGCGCCGGAATGCACTCGACCCATGACGTCAGGGCGAGGATCGCCGAGGCCGAGTCACGGGTCGCCCGTCTGGAGCGCGGCGGCAGTCAGGTGGCCACTGGTTTTCTGGTCGGGCCGGCCCTGCTGTTCACCGCGGGGCACGCGGTCCGGTTGTCACTCGGCGCGTCCGGTGTGGGGCCGGTGGCCGGGATGGTGGCCGTGTTCCCTCCGCACCACGACCCGGGGCATGCCGCCGCACAGGACGCTGTGCGGATTCCCCTGACCGAGCTCCTCGACTCCAGCCCACCCGCCCCGGACGACCCGGTGCCACTCGGCATGAAGACCGCCGAGGACGGCCTGGACTTTGCCTTCGTCCGCCTCGCCGCCCATCCACCCGATCTGGTGGAGCCGAACGGCCTCCTGCGCCCGAGGGGTTACTACAAGCCGTTCGAGGAGGACCACGCCTTCGGCAGCGGGCCACTGGCTCTCTTCCACTACCCCCTGCGGCTCCTGCTGGACTACAGCAAGGCCGAGAAGGTCCTGCGCTCCGGCGAGTGCCGTGTCCGGTATCGAGGCGCGAACACCTTGGACGGCTCGTCCGGCGGCCCCCTCGTCACCGAGGACGGCCTTCTGGTGGCCATGCACCACGGCCACCACAACGGCATGAACCAGGGCATCCCTACCTCCCTCATCGCCTCCCGGGTCCTGGCGGGACCCCACGGCGAGCTGCTGCGCGACGCCCTTGCCAGCCCGCTGCCGCGCGTCCGGGCTCCGGAGGATGCGGTGCGGCGGGGCGGGGGCGACGCGACACCGGGCGGCGGCGCACGGGCCATCGGAGCCGCCATGAGCGCGCTGCTCGGCTCCCGTCCCCCTGGTGCCACGGTGCCGGGCCCGGGCGGTCGGCCCCTCAGGGTGACCGGCGCCCGGCAGGTCGCCGAGTGCTTCCGAACCGCCGACCCCCGAGCGGTCCCCGGCATCGAGCCGGTGGTCGAGGCCGCCCGCGCGATGGACGCGGCATCCGGAGACGGAGCGCTGACGGCGGCGGTCCTCGCCGCGGCCCTGATCGGGGAGGCCGCCGACCAGCACGCCACGGGCGGCGGATTCCGGGAGCTGCTCCGGGAATCCGTCGAGGCGCTGAACCGTGCTCGCGCCGCCTTGGCTGATCAGGCAACGCCGTGTTCCCGTCCGGACGCCGTCGCCCGCGGTGTGACGGCAGACCCGGAGGTGGCCGAGGCGGTCTCGGCCGCGGCACTTCTCGCCGGCCCGTACGGCGTCCTGATCTGCGAACCCGGCGTGACCCGCTCGATCGAGAAGCCGACCGTACGCCAAGGCCTTCGCGTGCCCGGCGGGCGCGCCTTCCCGTACGCCGCCGACGCCCCCGGGACCGACGCCTGGACCGGCCGGACCCGGCTCGTGAAACCGTACGTGCTGCTGCTCGACTCGGTGACCGGCGAGGGCGAGGCCTTCCACAGACTGCGCGACCATCTCGCCGCAGAGGGCAGCCCGCTCCTGGTCCTCACCACCACGGACGGCTGCGATCCACGGGGCGGCCTGCTGCGGGCCCTGTGCGATCCGGCGGACGGACCGGTGCCGACGGTGGTCCGTGTCCCCGCCGGCCGGCAAGGGCACCAGCGGCTGCGGTCCTTGGCCCTGCTGACCGGCGCCACGGCGCTGACGGAAAGCTCCGGCGTGCTCCCGGGCACCGCCTGGTTCGACGTCCTGGGCCGAGTCGACCTGGCGGTCGTCTCCGCGTCGCAGACGGTGCTGGTGGGCGGCGGTCACGATCCGCGCATGCTGAACCGGTGGACCGCCTCCGCCCGTGCGCTGTTGGACCTGGCGGCCTCTGACGACGAGCGATCGGCGTTGCAAGAACAGGTCTCCTGGTTGACCTCCCGCGCCGTGTGCCTGGCCGTCGGCGCGGATACGGAAGCGGCGATCGCCGCCCGCACCGAGTCCGCCGAACGGGCGGCGCACGCCGCGCAGGCCGCGTTGCGGTGCGGCACCGTGCCGGGTGGCGGTCTCGCGCTGCTCCGTGCCCGGGCCGCTCTCCCGGACGGCGCCGGGAATCCCGGGACCCACGTGGTGCGCACGGCGCTGGCAGCGCCGTTCCGCGCGCTGGCGTCGACGGCCGAACTGGCCCCGGACGATGTCGAACGGTGGTGTGCCGTCGGTGATCCGGACGTGCTCGACCGTGAGCCGTCGACCGACCTGTTCGCGGACCGGTCGGAGGATGCCGCCGAGACCGTGCTGCTCGCCCTCGACACCGCGAAGGCCGCGCTGATCGCCTTCCTCGCCGGCTCCTGACGCCCAGACGGCTGGGCCGGCTCTGTCGGATCTTGCCGGGGCGACAAGGTCCGACAGAGACGACCTAGTGCTGTGGCCGGAACGGTTTGCCGGGTCGCGGTGTCCGGTGCGGTGCCTCGCAAGGCGGAGGACTGCCGCTTGTACGGGACGTACTCGGGCGGTTCGACAACGCGGCGAGGTGCCGTGCCGGGCGCCGTGACACGGTGAACCTTTCCGGCCACAGCACTAGGACCGCGTGCTCGCGTCGGTGGGTGACCCGCTCAGGTGCTCCTGCACGTTCTTGTGACGGAACTGGTAGACACCGCCCACCTGCCGCAACGCCGACACCTTGTGGGCATGTTCCAGGAACCCCATGAGGTCGCGTGGAAGGTCACCCCGGAGCCACAGCCAGGAGCGCGCCACGACATACCGCGGCCAGGGACGGACGGCGATGGGGGCCCACAGGGCCAGGACGATGAGGAGCACGCTGCCCTCGGCGACCTGCCCGCGGCCGGTCGAGGAGGTCGCCATGATCCAGGCCATGGCGAGCCCGGCCACCGCGGCGATCACCAGAGCCCACCCGGCGACGAGCCTCCGGTCCCCGCGCAGGAGAATCCGCGGGGACGTGGAGTCGTCGGCCGGCGCCGGTGTCTGCAGCCAGCGCAGGAAACCTGACACCAGCCCCAGGACCATGCCGACAAGGGCGAACAGGAGCACGGAGGCCAGCACGTAGGTGGGCCGATTCATTTGAACGGCTTCGGGCCCGCGGACGGTACGCAGGGTCCACCAGATGAGAAGCCCCAAGGCGGCCCCGGCGGCGAATCCCACGCCCGCTCCGCCCGCGACGCGGCGCAGGAAGCCGGTGCCGCGGCGGAACCAGCGCGGTCCCCGTACCGGCCCGCCCGCACCGAGGAGACCGGCGGGTATGCCGAACAGCAGGCCGCACAAGGTCCCGATGAGCAGCCCGACGGCGGGACCGTTCGCGACGGAACCGATGAATCCCAGGATTCCCCCCATCGGCAACCCGACAGCGAGAGCGGTCGACGTCCGCGCGAGCCGCGGGTCCCCCGCGCGGCTTCCCGACGGCGCCTCCGCCTCCGGGTTCTCCCGGCGCGGTCGCCGCGCCGCGGACCTCTTGAGCAGGAACTCGTCCAGCCACGAAGCCACTCGGTCCGGCCCCCACCACGACACGAGCATCCCGGTGCCCAGCGCCGCCGAACCCAGGAGGAGCGCCGCCGACGCGCCTTCCCCCGCGTCGACCGCGGATGCCGTGGTGATGCCGCCGGCCACGGCCGCGAGCAGTCCCAACAGGCCGCCGTAGACGCCATGGTGGAGCGCACCGCTCAGTTCCCACCAGGCGAGGTCGGTTCGGTTCGAACGCTCCAGGTGGCGGGCCAGAAAGGACAGGTGCCGCCGCGCGTCGGGCCAGACGTCCGGGTTCAGCCGGTGGTCGAAGAGGACGCGCACCGCGTTCTCCAGGATCGCCGCCCGGACGGCGTCGGGGGCGGCACGCGCCAGGCGCCGGAACGGCTCCTCGTCGCCGGCGTCCGTGTAGCCGTACAGATCGGCGAACAGGGTTGCGGTCAGGGGCGAGGTCAGTGCCTCGCCGAGGGCCGCGAGCAGTTGGGGAGTGACCTCGCGTGCCGGGCCACCCTGAGCCGCCACCGCCTGCGCCTGGACCCTCCATCGCCTGGCCGACGATGACTCGTGGGAGCTGCCGGCGGTCGGTGCCAGCAGGGACCAGCGCGGCGGGGGCATCGGCACACCGTGCTTGCGTGCCTCGGTCACCTCGTCCTCCAGCACCCCCCAGCCGTGTTCGAGGCGGCCGAACAGGTCGGCCCATTCCTCGTGGCTGGGGCCGCCTTCTCCGAGGCTGGCACGCAGGTATGCCATCACGTGCGGAAAGGCCAGCTCGCGTGCCTCGGTGACCGAGGCGCCATGCAGCACCGGCCCGAGGGACAGGGCTTGCTCGTACTCCTCTGTGCGGCACGCGAGAATCACCGGTCGTGCGGTGGCGAACTCCCTGCGGATGCGGTCCAACACCCTGACGACACGCTGCTTCGGGACCTCGTCGAGCCCGTCGAGACAAGGCAGCACATCGCCTCGGTGGAGAAGGTCCCTCGCGGAGGCCGCCGACCCCACCTCGGGGTACTCGGCCGCCAGCCGCCCGGCCAGCCAGTCCAGCAGCCCGTGACGCCTTGGATCGTAGGAACTGAGGGAGAACAGGACAGGCACGGGCGGCGAGGCCTCGGTTCCCTGCGCCCGAGGACCGTGTTCGGCCAGGTCGAGCTCGCGTGCCCGGCACAGTTCGAGCAGGAACAGCAGGAGCAAGGTCGACTTTCCCGAACCGGCCGGGCCGATGATGACCAGCCGCTGTGGAACGAGCGCGGTGAAGGATTCGACCAGTCCGGGCATGTCCGCGGTGGTGCCGGTGAGCCCGCGCGTACGGCCGTCGGTCAGCCTCGGTGGCGCGGGCGCCCACTGCGTGTGGAGCAGTCGCGGGCGCTGGAGGTGCGGGGTGAGGCCCCGCTTGTCGGCCTCCTCGGACCAGTCCCGCCACACGGACGCCTGGAGCCGGTCCAGGGCCCTTGCCCGTTGGGGCCCGACGAGCAGTTCGTCCTTGCCCGGGCGCAGTCCGCGCAGAAGCAGCACGCAGCCGACGGCGACAACCGCCAGGACCAACCACACGTGCATGTCTGTCGGTGCCTCCCCCCTCCGCTCCTGCGGCCTGTTCCGCACGAGCGTCCCGCACCCTACTGGCGCGGCTGCGGCGCTGTCCGTCCGTCCGGGCTCCGAGGGGTTGCCGGGTACGACAGTTGCATGACGCGCGGTAGGGCAACACGGCCAGGGCCACTGGTCCGCCGTCCCTACTGGGTCTCAGGCGGGCTGGACGGTGATGGTGCAGAGGCGCTTGGTGGCCCGGGTCAGGGCCACGTACAAGTCTCTTTCCCCGCCGGGGCGGGCCGTGATGATTTCCTCGGGGTTCATGACGACGACCCCGTCGAATTCCAGGCCGCGTGCCTCGGACGCCGGCACGATGCGTGCGTGGTGAGCGATGCCTTGGGCCGTCAGGTCGCTCACCCTGGTGTCCGCGCAGATCACGCCGAGAAGCTCGCCCGGGTGCGCGGTGCTCTGGGCGCGGAGTTCCTGAACGACGGTGGTGACCAACCCGTGCGCAGGTGTGGTCACGGTGCGAGGGCTCTCACCGCTTCGCAGTGACTGTGTGGGTTTCTGGTCCGGAGCGATCCGCGCGAGCAGGTCCCGGACGCTCTCCAGGATCTCCTGCGTGGTGCGGTAGCTGACGGTCAGGTGGTGCAGTGCGAACCGCGGTCCGACGTGGGGGCTCAGTGCCTCCTTCCAGTCGCGTGCCGTCGCGACCGGGCCTGCCTGGGCGAAGTCACCCACCAGTGTCATCGCCCTTGCCGGGCAGCGGCGGACGATCATCCGCCATTGCATGGCGGTCAGTTCCTGCGCCTCGTCGACGACGACGTGCCCGTACGTCCGCTCGGGGGGGCCGTCGACCAGGTTCGCGGCCTCGTCCAGCAACGGCACATCGGCATCGGTCCACGGGTCGTCCGGCCGGCGCAGCAGAAGAGACCGCTCCTGCGTGGTCAGGCGGGGCAGGCGCTCGGCGAGCGCGCCGGCGTTCGTGAGGAGCGCCTTCACGAGGTCACCGGGTAGCAGTCGCGGCCACAACGCCTCGACCGCTCGGTCGACGCCGGCGTCGTCGAGGAGATCGGCGCGGATGGCGTCCAGGTCCAGCTCGTGAACCGGGCCCGAGTCGTCCGCACCTTCGACACGGCGCTGGGCCGCTCCCGTGAACCGGTCGAGGTCCAGGCCCGTCATCCTGACGGCATCGGCGTCGATCTGCTCCAACAGGTCGCCCATGTCCCGTTGCATCGCGTCGGTGACGGCGTCGACCAAGAGCTCCCTGAACACCTGGCGCGCGGGGTTGTGCCCCGGTGCGGCTGCCACGGCGGCGTCGCGTGCCGTGGCGACTTCCTCGCCGGACAGGTGAACCAGTTCCTGTCCGACCCGCACGGTGAAGTCACCGGCGGGGGCTTGGTGGACACGCAGCAGACCGGCCAAGGCGTCGGCGAGGTCGGAGCTGCCCTTGAGACGTGCCGTGTCGAACGGGTCCACCGTGTCCGTGGAGACTCCGGCCAGTTCCCGGCAGGTCGCCAGGACGACGTCGTTCTCTCCGAGCGAGGGAAGGACCTGGGAGATGTAGTCGAGGAACCGGGCGTTCGGGCCCACCACCAGGACGCCCTCCTCCGCGGCGCGCGGGAACGCGTACAGGACATAGGCCGCCCGGTGCAGGGCGACCACCGTCTTGCCGGTGCCGGGCCCGCCCTGCACCACGGTCACCCCGCGGTGGGCGGAGCGGACGATCTCGTCCTGCTCGGCCTGCAGCGTCGCGACAGCCGCGTGCATCCTGCCCGTACGCCGTGCCGACAGGGCCTCGGTCAACGGGCCGTCCCCCACGACGTCCTCGTCGGTCGGGGCGGTGCCGTCCAGCAGTTCGTCGCTCACCGAGATGACCGTGCGCTCCGCGAGGCGCAGGTGCCGGCGCCGCCGCAGGTCCATGGGGTGGACCGGTGTCGCCTCGTAGAAGGGTCGCGCCGCGTTCGCGCGCCAGTCCACGAGCAGAGGCAGATCATCCTCCTCGGTGTGCAGTCCGATCCGCCCGATGCGCAGGGCCGTGCCATCCGTCCAGTCGATGCGCCCGAACACCAGCCCCTTTTCGGCGCCCTCCAGTCGACCGATTTCCTTGGCCAGACGCTCGGCGGCGATTTCTCTCTCATATGCCTCACCGGCGCTTTCCGCCGGGGCCTTCAGCACACTCGCTCGGTGTACTCGCGCCTCGGAAAGCCGCTCGGTGAGCAACTCATACAAGGAGGACACATAATCCCGCTCCGATTCAAGCGCACGCACAGCGGGATCATTCATTTTGGACAACAGGGGACTCCTTCGATTCGAGCCACACCGTACGACCAAAGCCCCCTGAAGGTAAGTCTTGACTTACTTGGTGAGCCATGGCCTTACGGCTGAATCCATGGCGGCTTACCGATGGCGTGTCCCGCATTCCGCCGTTCCGCATGTCTTCGCCGATTACGCTTCCGATACCTGCCTGCCTGCCTGTCTTATGGCGAGCCTGCCGCCCTTGGGTGCCGACAATGTTTTGCCGCGCCCGGGAAAAGAGGGAAGCCGGATGGCAGGTGTGTTCACGGCGCCGAGCCCCGTTGGCCGTGCGGGAACGCGGACGCCGTCGTCTTCACCGCCGGATCCAACGGCGGCAGCGCACAGACCACGAAGGCGATCGACGGCGACGGCCTCACCCGAGCGATCGAGGCGACCCGCCACGCGGGCATCCGGCGCCTTACCCTGGTCTCCGTCCTCCGCGAATCCTGGCGCGAGCGCAACCTCGACGACGAGGTCGAGTACTACTTCACCGTGAAGAAGCAAGGCGACATCGCCCTCAGCCGCAGCGACCTGGACTGGCTGATCCTCCGGCCGTCCCTGCTCACCGACGACCCCGGCGTGGGAACCGTCTCCCTCGGCACGCTGCCCGCCTACGTGGCGCTTTCCTGGCCGGAGGACGCGTCTGTTGCCCTCGTTCACCGATGCATCGGCTGGACCTGTCCGGGCCGCCGCCGAGAGCGGAGACCTGTTTCCTCGACGCCTGGCCGCCTCCGGCCAAGCGGCCTGAGGACCTGTCAGTCCAAGACGTCCAGGAGGTCGAGCCAGGAGCCTGCGTCTTCGGCGGGGCGGGGCCGCATCGGAAGTGGATCCGGGTAGGTCTCCGCAGCGGCCCTCGCGCGGACGATGTCGGGCCCGCCGCACGCCGCGACCGCGAAGGCGCCGAAGACCTTGGCGAACGCGGCCGGGTCGCGAAACTCCACGCCGAACGCTCGGCCGTCCCGCAGTGGCACCCACACCACCCGGTCGGTCCGTGCCCATGCCGGCACCGGCTCGCCGTCCGCGGTCGACCGCCCCTCCAGCCACAGTCGTGCCACGTGCAGCAGGTTCACCTTCTCCATCGGCAGCCGCTTGCGTCTCACCCGCAGTTCACGTGCCGTCAGCTCGACGCGCTGGTCCTTCTTCGGGTACCAGACGACGCCGATCCCGAACGGCGCCCACAGCAGGATGCCGATCATCGGCCAGACCAGAGCGTCGCCCCACGATCGAAGCAGCCCACCATCCAGCAGGTACAGGGCCCCGAACGCCAGAACCCACTTCGCCGTCATGCGCCAGAATCCGCTGCCCTGCCGGTACAGGACCCGTCGCTTCCCCGTTATCGCCATCCCCGCACGATATCCGTCGTCCCGAAGCCCACCGTGGGCGTCCTCCGGCACTGCGGGGGCCTCCGTCTCTTTCGTCAACACCTTATTGCGCAGGGCCTGCTTGCCCGGGTCTTCGAGCGCGCGCTGCGGATACGAGTGGTAGATCTTGACCGCGGGGGCGAAGGAGAGGTCCGTGAGGAAGTAGGAGCCGCCGTTGCAGATGATCGCGTGCCGCCAGGTGCCGGGTACGCGGACGCCGTCCGCCGTGCGATGGGTGATCCGATGGCCGATCATGCCGTGATGGTGCCGGACGGGCCGACCGGGAAGCACCTCGATGGTGCGTCGAGGGCGCCGTGTGATGATGTGCGTCAACCTTGGGGAGGCGATCGTGCCGAGAAGGGGCGCGCGGTGGGCCGCGGGCGCGATGACCGCGGTCTGCCTGGTGCTGCTCCTGGGCTCCAGCGCACCGAGCGGTGGCGCCCCCCTCGCCAGGCCGCTGCCGTTGGACGCCGCCGAGGAAGTCGTACCGGACCGGGTCGGCACGTGGAACATCTGCAATCCGTGCGGCGGGAGCGGGCACAACTTCGGCCGGGCGACGGAGATCGCCACGTACGCGCCGCAGGTCATCGGCCTGCAGGAGGCGTGCGTACGTGACGTCGAGGAGATCCGCACGTACCTGGAGGAGGTCTACGGGCTGGTCTACCGGGTCGCGTACGGCTCGGTCCTGCGGAACTGGAACCGCTGCGGGGGGCTGCCCTGGCGGCCGGGCGGCTTCGGCCAGGCGATCCTCTCGGCGGCGCCGATGACGGACCGGGAGAGTGTCGAATACCCCGACGGGGGCTCCGAGGACCGCGGATACCTGGCCGTCACCACGCTGGTGGGCGGTCGGCCCGTGCGCGTCTTCAACACCCACCTCGCCCAGCGCCAGCAGGAAGAGGTGCGGGCGGGACAGGTGGGGGTGCTCGCCGCGGAAGTCGCCCGACACCAACGTGCGATCGTCCTCGGCGACTTCAACGCCGTGCCGGACGCTCCCGAACTCGGCCCGATGTGGGCGTTGGCCTCGGACACGGACCCCGGATGCGGCCCCTCGACCGTCGGCACCGACGCCTGCGCGGCGACCACCGATTGGAACAGCACGTTCGACTACGTGTTCCTGCGCGGCATCACCGCGCGCACGCACCGCGTCAGGCCCAGCCCGTACTCGGACCACCACTTGCTTCACACCGACCTGAACCGGGGCTAGACCATCCTGTTGGGATCATCGGATCCTTGACCCATGACTGTCGGCCATCTTCGCGATCGGCACAGTGGGGGAACACTCCAAGGCCGGCTCATGATCATTGTTCCTGTCGGGGCCACCGCGAGCGGGGAAGCCGGCTCAGACTGGTCGGGCGTGGCCGGCCGGGCTGGTCGCCGCGTCCGTGTCCCGGCCGACCCAAGGACTGGCATCTTGAGCGAGCGTGTTCTCACCCCCCGGAACCGGGGCTTCCTCTTCCTCGACTCCCACCCGGCGGGCTGCCGGCAGTTGGTGGCCGACATGTGGCAGGCATGCCCGGCCCCCTCCGGCGTGCCGGAGGGCGACGGGCCGGTCGCGCTGGTCATCGGCTCCTCCGCCGGATACGGTCTCGCGGCCACGCTTGCCGGACTCAAGCGCGCCGGGATCCGCGGTATCGCGGTGTCCTTCGAGAAAGCCCCCACCGTGCGGCGTACCGCGACGGCCGGCTGGTATCGCACCGCGGCCACCGCCGACATCGCCCGCACCGTCGGCCGGGACCTGGTCTTCCTCAACGGCGACGCGTTCTCCGACGCGATGAAGGATCAGGTCGCCGATCTCATCGAGCAGCGTTTCGGCGGTCGATTGGACTACCTGATCTACTCGGTGGCCGCGCCCCGGCGCATCGACCCCGACACCGGTACCGCCTACGCTTCGGTCCTCAAGCCGATCGGCCAGGCGAACCGCACCAAGACCCTCGTCTTCGACGACGAGGGTGTTCCCGAGGTCCGCGAGGTGGAGACCGGGCCGGCCGAGGGCGACGACGTGGAGCAGACCGTGGCCGTGATGGGCGGCGCGGACTGGGAACGCTGGATCGACCACCTTGCCGCGCGAGGACTGCTTGCCGACAGGTTCTCCACCGCCGCGCTGTCCTACATCGGCTCGTCGCTGACGGCGGCGATCTACCGGCAGGGCACCATCGGCGCGGCCAAGGCTGATCTGGAGGCCACCGCACGCACCCTGAACGAGCTGCTCGGCAGGACAGTGGGTGGGTGGGCCGTGACCTCCGTCAACGCTGCCGCCGTCACCCAGTCCTCCACCGCGATCCCCGGCATCGCCCTGTACACCGGCCTGTTGCGCGGCGTCCTCGGCGAGGACCTCGTCCCGCCGATCCGCCAGCTCGCCGCCCTGTGGGACCAGCTCACCGGCGCCGCGCCGCTCGACCTGGACGACGAGGGCCGGATCCGCCTGGACACCTTCGAACTGACCGACGACGTCCAGGCAGCCGTCGCTGAACGCTGGGAGTGCGCCACCACGGCGACGATCGCCGACCTGGCCGACCTCGACTGGTTTCGCGCCGAGGTCCGACGCCTGTACGGATTCTCCGTACCCGGCATCGACTACACGGCACCGGTCGCCACCGACATCCCCTGGCCCGACCACACCCCCTGACCTGCATCAGGAGAAGCGCCAGGGAAGAGCGGCCAGGAGGGCCGGGTGCGAGGGCGGTGACCTCGGCTACGTTCCGGATGCCGGCCACCGCCCGCACGGTCCGGGCGGTGAACGCGGCCTGCATGGCGGGCCTGCGGGCCCGCCACCGAGGCGGCGACCCTCGGCTGAGCCGTGGCGCCGCCCGCCTTCACCAGGGGTGGCCTGGCCGTGCTGTCTCGTGAGGTTGGCGCCTGAGGTTGGTACCGCTAGCCGGAGCTGGTGGCGCCGGCCGGCAGGGCCTGCTGATAGAGCGCCACCAACACGCCGTGCAGGGGCCGGTCTTCTGCCTCCTCCTCGGCTTCGTCGACCAGTTTGGCGAGGATCTCGCCGAGCTCTCTCGCCTTCGTGGGGCTCAGGCGCAGGTGGCGCAGTGTCAGGTGGGTCTCGACGGGTGAGAGGTCCAGTTCCTGGGCGAACGCGGCGAACATCGCTGCGGTGCCTGCCGCTTGGGGTTCGGCGACGACCATGTGGCGGGCCGTGCGTTGGTAGTACTGCTCGGTGCCGCCGCGGACCTGGCGGGTCTCGGCGATGTGGATCAGCCCGGCTTCGCGGAGCACTTTGAGGTGGTGTGCCACGTTGCCCTTCTTCGCTTCGAGTTGCGCCGCAAGCTGCCTGACGGTGGCGGGCCGGTGCCCCAGGGCGAAGAGCAACCGCTGGCGCAACGGGTGGGCGAGTGCCGCGAACTGCTCTGGCGCACCGATCTCCAGAACATCCTCGGGGGGTGGCAGATGGGTAGGCTGATCACGCATACCCAAAGTGTCTAAAGTTGTTGACGCTTTCGCAAGGGCAATGCTCTACTCCCTGCCATGACGACTCCAACGAAGCTTCAGACGGCCCCGGTTATCGACGAGACAGCCCAACTCCTGTCCGAACACTACGTTTTCCCCGAGATAGCCGAGCAACTCGCCGGCCTGCTGCAACGACGTCTCGCCGAGGGCGCCTACGACGTCGAGGGCGCCGAGGAGCTCGCCCGGTTGGTCACCGCGGACCTGCAGTCCGTCAACGGTGACCGACACCTGAGACTGAAGCACCACGCCGACCCGGTGTCCCCGAAGCAGGGGGCGGCCACCTTGGACGCCATGCGCCGGGACTTCGACACCACGCTGGGCGGTGCCCCCCGGGTGCAGTTGCTCGACGGAGGGGTCGCCGTGGTGGAGCTGGCGCCGATGCTGTTTCCGCTGGAGTGGGCCGCCGAACCGCTGGGCGCCGCGCTCACCCTGGCCTCCCGCGCCCAGGCGCTGATCATCGACCTTCGCGGCAACCGGGGCGGCGACCCGGACACGGTCGCCTTCGTCTGCAGCTACCTGCTCGACGAGCGCACCCACCTCAACACCATGAGCTGGCGCGACGGCGGGCGCAGCGAGCAGTCGTGGAGCCTGCCTCACGTTCCCGGCGCGCGCTTCGGTGGCAGCAAGCCGTTGTACGTGCTGTCCAGCGACAGCACCTTCTCCGCCGCTGAGGAGTTGGCGTACGACCTCCAGCAGCTCGGCCGCGCCGTGGTCGTCGGCGAGCGCACCCGCGGCGGCGCACATCCGTGCAGGGGCTGGACGGTGCACCCACACCTGGAAGTCACCATCCCCATGGGCCGCGCCATCAACCCCGTCTCCGGCACCAACTGGGAGGGCATAGGCGTGCAGCCGGACATCCCTTGCGCTGCTGCCGACTCCCTCGCCCAGGCCCACGCGCTGGCCCTCGCCCGACTGGCAGACTGACCCGGTCGAGGCCATCGACAGCGCGGCGCGGAGCGCCTTCCCCTGTCCACGTCAGCGGCTGACCTCGGCGGCGGACGCCGTCTCCGGCGGGGTCGAGCGGGAGCGCGAAATCGGTGACTCGCTTCTGTCGCCGTGGCGTTTCGCGTCACCACGCCGGGAACCCAGCTCGGGGACGGCAATGAGCTCGCCCTACCTCGGCCGGCGGGACCGTGACCTGCGTCGGCGAGTCCACCAGAGCGAGCGAGGCGCAGGTGGGGGCGCCGGTAGCCTGGGGCCCTTCTATGCGATGAGTTCGTCCATGTGCCGCTGCAGGGTGAGGATGTCCGTGATCGTGTGCAGGCCCTGGCCGGGACCGGGCTCGCCGCCGTGCGGCCCTTCCCCGTGTGCGGCGGCGACCGCACGGACCTGGTGCGCGGGGTCGGGCAGGTAGGTGAGGCCGTCGACCGAGAAGCGTGCCCGCCCGCCTGGCCGCGCCGCCTCACGGCCCGCGAGGTCGACGAGTTCGGGCGGCCGGGTGAAAACGCCGGCGTAGAACTCGATCACCGGGGTTTCGTTCAAGCCGGTCACCTGCCGCACGTACGCGGCCCGGAAGTGCCCTCTCAGTTCGATCGACAGAACGTCGCCGACCCGCAGGAAAGTGACGGACCGGGTTGAACCGGGTCGGCGGGACAGCGGAGTGGGCGCCGTGCGCAGCAGTTTCTTGATGTCTGCAGATTGTCGTTCGAAGGCGTCTGAGAGCGCTACCGCGTCGTTGAGCGCGTCCACCGCCGCGATCGCCTCAGCGGTGATCGCCGGATCGTGGAAACCGTACTTGTGCAGAAGCGTGGCGAGCGCGACTCGGACCACGTCCTTCGTCGCGGGGCGCGCCTCCTCGGATTCGAGCAGGCAGCGCCACCGGGCGAGGATCGGGGGAATCACCGCGCGGGCCACGTCCTCGTGCGAGCAGCCCGGGTAGCTCATCTGGTGAGCCACCTGGCGCGCCAGATCCTCGTCCAGCGCCCGTACGTGCCCCCGTGCGGCCAGCTTGTCCAACACCTGCTGATGCCTCATGCCGCTCCCCGTCCGCGCCGTTCCAAGGGGGCCAGGCTACGCAATGTGGTGCGGCTGCCCGACGGGGCTACCGCACCGAGGGCGAGGATCGGAAGTCCTCGTCCCCGCCAAACCAGCGGTGGGGCCGGATCAACCCAGGACGAGCGGGAACCTCACCGCGGTATCGCGTAGTTCGGCCCGCTGCGCGTCGGTGGGCGCGATGCGGCCGGTGCCGACCAGGAGTGCGTCCCGGTCGGTGAACGACGTCGGGAACGCCGCGCCGGCGATCCGCTCCAGCATGGCGCGGGAGCGGGCCAGGCTCTCCCGGGGCGGCAGGGTCCGTGCCCCCGGGAGGTGGGCGATCAGGTCGAGGTGGTGCAGCGTCCATTCCAGGACGTACGCGCCGAGGTAGTCGCCCACGGTGAGGACCTCGTCGCGCGTACCCACCCGGGCCCGTGGATCGGCGAGTTCGGCGGCGCGGCCGGCGGCGGAGCCGACGTCGTCGAGGTGGAACCGGAGCAGGTGCGGGTCCCCGTACGCGGCGGCCAGCCGGACGGTGAGGGCGTCGAGCGGGTCCTCGTCGGTCGGGGGTTGGTCCTCGACATGCCAGTAGGTCACCGCGTCGACGGTCGGGTTCGTCTCGGCGGGGGTGGCGAGGGTGATCAGAACGTCCTGGGCATCGATGACCAGGTGGCACACGAGGTCCCGTACGAGCCAGCCCGCGCAGCCCGACGGCCGCGCGAAGTCCGGATCCGGGATCTCGGCGACCGCCGTGCGCAACGCCGTCCAGGAACGGGTGAAAAGGTCCACACCGGCACCGTAGTGCGGCGCCCCAGCGGCAGACAAGCGCGGCCGGCCGGTCCGGCCGGGCCGTGTCCCCGCCGCCTACTGCTCCACCTATGGGGCAGTGGTTCTCTCTCCATCGTGGGCACAGCGGCCGGGGGAAAGACCTCACCAGCCTGTGCACCACTCAGGTGACCGTGAGGGGCGCCGTGGTCACCGTGGCCGCCGCGCTCGCTGCCGGTTATCCGAGGAGTCGGACCAGGGCGACCGGGAGGAACGCGGGTCGGTGGGGCTGTCCGACCTGGTACGGCACATAGCCCAGCGAGGCGGCGACCTTGACCTCTTCGGTCGTCTCCGCCTGGAAGACGAGCCGGCAGGACCCTGACTCGGCCCTCGCGCGCTGCCAGAGAGCGGGAGCCGGTTTGCGTTCCGCCTCGGTGCGGGGGGTCAGGATCCGGCCGCCGAAGTCCTTCCACGCGAAGGGCTCAGGCCCCTTCCAGGTAGCGTCGACTTCCTTCTTCAGCCTGGCGGCACGCTCGGCGTCAGTCGCGCCCCATGAAGGCGGAACGTTGGTGATCAGCCCGATTCTGATGTGGCGCTCACGCAGGGCGCGCAGGTACGAGGCCGCTCCGGACTGGTAGGTGATGCTGCCGTCGTCGGCGGTGTGCACGAGGGTCTCGCCCAGATCGAAGTACACGACGGGGCAGTCTTGCCGGCCCACCGTACGCGCGACGGAGTCCACACCCGCGACCCCGCCCACGCCCCCGGGCGCCGCGGTACTCACCGTGGTACTGAGCATGGTCGACGCCAAGGCCGCACCGAGCGCGAGGCCCACCCGGCTTAACTTCTTGGAGGCGGATCCGTTCATGGCGTCGCAGCCCTTCTCCTTTGTGCACCGCACTGGTACACGATTGTCCGGAACATGACATGCAGGTGTCGCAGAGTCTCTCACATGGGCGTCCGACGAAGCGGTACCTTCCCCCACATCGCACCTGAAGGCTCTCCGGTAGTTCGGTTGCGGTGAGCTTGACCGCCTGGGCGAAGATGCCTGCATGAGCCAAGAATCGGGTGAGGTGCGCGAAGCGATCGCAGGCGAGCTGCGCCTCATGGACCCCGGCGTGCGCAGTTCACGCTCGCTCGCCCGACAGCTTCTGGACCCGGACTTCACGGAGGTCGGTGCTTCGGGGCGGCGATGGACGTATGACGAGATGCTTGCAGCGATGCCCGAGATGGACGGTGCGGCAGAAAGCGGTCCGCGCTACGAGCCCTCGAAGTTCACCGGAGTCCTGCTGGCACCCGGACTGGTGCACCTCACCTACGAGACCACGTTGGATGGCACCAGGGCACGGCGGAGTTCGCTCTGGCGCAAGCAGGGAACTGCTACGACGTGGCAGATGTACTACCACCAGGCCACCCCCATCCCGCCCGACAGCAAGTAAGGCAGGCGGTGCATCGGCGCTTCACGGACTGGTCCAGGGCCCGGGTGTGGGCCAAGCCCCCACGCTGACAGACACCACCGCGACCAGGCTGACCGCCTTGACCATGCCCAACTCGCCTCCCTCGAAGAGCGATGGGCGCAGTATTCGGACCGGCTGCGATGATGACGGCATGCCAGATCCAGGGACCACCGCCGTCGTCATTGTCTTGCCCGATGCCGCCCCGCTCCTTGACGCGGCGTCGGGTATCGACCCGGCTCTGGTGCGTCGTGGGGTACCGGCGCACGTCTCGCTCCTCTACCCG
Source organism: Streptomyces sp. NBC_01426 (assembly GCF_036231985.1). Taxonomy (GTDB): domain Bacteria; phylum Actinomycetota; class Actinomycetes; order Streptomycetales; family Streptomycetaceae; genus Streptomyces. Next base: position 7,415,127 of record NZ_CP109500.1, on the reverse strand, counting down.
TTCGTGCCGGAATCGGCGCTGACGGGCCAGGACGAGAAGGACGTGCGTTCCCTGGCGGCGAGTTTTCCGGCGGCTGATCTGCTCTTGGAGGAGGCCGTGACGGAGGCCGGCTTCGTCGCCGTCACCGTTCCGGGACTCCAAACTACCGTTGACGCGTTCCGCGCCCAGTGGCCCGGGTCGCGCCCGTACGGGGGCCGCTTCGGGGCGCGGCCCGCCGCCCATGTCACGATCGCCATGGGTGCGGACGACCCGACGACTGCCGCCCGTGTCCGCGCTGTGATCGACACCCTGCTGCCACTGCGCGCCCGTGCGGCGGCGGTCCAGTTGGTGGTGTTGACGGAGGAAGGCTGGCAGTCGCGGTTCACCGTGCCGCTCGGACCGGATGGAGACCGGGCTGCTGCCGCGATGGAGGGAGACCAGGTCGCCCCGTATCCCGGGCCCTCGGGTGCGGGCGCCGGGGGGCTGGTCTAGCGTCGAAGGGGTAAGGAAGCACCGGCCCCCGCCGGGCCGGTACCCCGAGCCCCGGAGAGCAGGTGCGTCGCATGCGCGCGTCGACCCGTACCGCAGGCGTCCTCGCCGGTCTGGCCCTCGCACTCGGCGGCCTGGCCCCCGCCGTCCACGCCGCGCCCACGGACATCCCGGCCTGTACGAAGACTGCGGAGAGGGCGGGTGTCCAGGTCACCGACGCCGTCACGTCCGCCTGCACCCGTGGCGTATCGGGAGACGTACAGGGGTGCGTGAGCGGACTCACTGCCGCCGGCGTCTCCGGTGGCGCCGCCAACGGTGCCTGTCGCGAGGCGGCCCACGAGCCTCGCTAGGCCGTTCTTTCGCGCATCGTCCTCCCCGTGGGTCCGCAGGGGCGCCAGCGGGCCGGGCAGGACGCTCACGTCACCAGGCGCAGTGACGTTCCGGCGATGCCCAGCCGTACGCTCTGGCCCCAGGTCAGCACCAGGGCGTCGCTCTCCATCCCGTCGCCGAAGACCACGATCCGGTCCGACTCCACGGTCAGCTGCAGCTCCTGCCCCCGCCCCAGCTCCCCGGCGACCTTCGTGGTTCCGGTCGTCGGGGAGGGCCAGGCCTCGCGCACGAACCACAGGAGCCGCCGATCGCACGGTGCGGGCAATCCCGCGGAGCTGCCGCGCTCCAGCCACAGGGAGCGCAGCCAGCCGGTGGCGCCGGTACCGGTGCCCACCAGCACCCCGGAGGATGCCTGGGCCTCCCCCGGGCCCGTCTCGTCGTCGGAGCCCAGGCGGTAGCGGGCCGTCTGGTGACCGGGCGAGCCCAGGTAGATCTCGTTCAACGCGAGAAGGCGCTGGGTGTCGTCCGCGACGGCCTCGACCATGGTCAACTCCTCTGCCCGGCCCCCGGCGGCGATCGCCGCGCGCAACAGGGCGGCCGCGTCGGCGTGGCGGTGACGGACCAGGACCCCCGGGTTGCGCCCCGGGTCGGTGTCGATGCCCACCACCGGCTGTCCGCGCAGATACTTCGCGGTGTTGGCGACCAGGCCGTCCTGGCCGACCACGACCACCACGTCCTCCGGGGCGAACAGGAAGCGGTCCAGGTCCGCCCGCTCCACCCGGGAGCTGCGCCAGGTGAGCGGCACCGCCGCGGCCACCTCCCGCAGCGCCTCCCGCGTGCGGTCGTGGCGGCGTACCACCTCGTCGATCGAACGGCCCCGGCTGGAGAGGAAGAACGCGGCCTGCCCGTGCGTCCCGTGCCGGGCGAGCAGCTCCTCGTACTCGGTCCTGCGGTGCACGAGCACCGCCCGGGGTGCCAGGCTCACGCTCCCGCGCCGCCTTCCGGACGTCCGAGCCTGGTGAGGAGCCCGGTGAGGACGTCGGGAGAGAGCGTGATGCTCTCGATCCGCGGCAGGTTCTCCGCCAGCCGGGTCGCCGCCAGGGCGTGCAGCGTGCCCGTGCCGGCTTCGCCGTGCACGCGCAGCCAGGCCGCCTGGACCTCGGCGCGCGCGGCTCCCGTCTCGCGGGCAGCCTCGGCGTCCGCGCGGGCCAGGGCGACCTTGCGGGCCGCCTCGGTCTCGGTTTGTACGCTGTCGGCCGCCGCCTTCTCCTCGGCCTCGCGGCGGGCGTTGGTGCCGCGTTGGTCGATCAACTGCTCCTCGCGTCGCGCCAGTTCGATTTGACTGGCCAACTCGTTCTCGGCGATGGCGCGTTCACGCTCGACGGCGACGGCCCGCCGTTCATAGGTGGCCCGGTCCGCCTCCTGCTGGATCTGCTCGCGGGCCGGGGTGCGCAGGGCGCGCTCCACATCGGCCTCGGGGCGGATCGCCACGACCCGCACGGCCACCACCTCGATGCCGGTGGCCGGGAGTCTGGGCTCGTCGGCGAGACCGGCGGCGACGCGTTCCCGCACGGAGGCGACACCGTCCACCAGGGCGGCGGCCAGCGGAGTGCGGGCCAGTACGTCCAGCGTGTGCTGCTGCGCGGTCTCGGTGAGAAGAGTGGCGATCTGCTCCAAGGGTGCGCCGCGCCAACTCCCGGTGTCCGGGTCGACGGAGAAGTCCAGTCGGTCCGCGGCCTCGGCCGGGTCGCTGATCCGGTAGGTGACGGTGGCCTGCACCGCGACGTCCTGGAAGTCGGAGGTACGGGCGTGGAAGGCCATGGCCAGCTCCCGGTCGTCGACCGGCACTTCGGAAAGCGCCGCCGACAGCGACCGGTACCAGAAACTGAGCCCCCGTCCGTCGTGGACGAGCCGGCCGCGCTTGTGGTGGCGGATGTGGGTGGTGGGCGCGGAGCGCAGATGACGCCAGCCGAAGCGCCGGGTGATGTCGGCCATGACTGAACCCCCTTCATTTCGTCAGGACGACGATAACGAGGCCGACGCATATCGTCAAGGGGACGAAAAGAGAGGATCGGGGGCACTGGACCAGCAACAACGGAAGGCTTCAAACGGATCCTCGGCCTGTGGGACGGGGCTGCCCGGCGCGGGCTCGGTGTCATCGTCTGCGCCAGTGTGACCTGAGCAGGGGGCAGTCACGGGCCGGCGGAGGTACGCGTGGGGCACGTGCTCAGGGAGTTCGTCTTGGCGACCTGACCGATGTGTGGATGGCGCCGTCGATTGGCCCGATTCTGAGACAAGCTGCATTCGCGCCCGTTAGCCTTCACGGAAGTTCGCAGGACTCATGTGCGCACGGCGGAGGCGATAGTGACGACGAAGATGTGGATCGACCCGAGCAGTCACTGGAAAGCCACGGGGCAGCTTCAAACGGACGGTAGCTTGAAAAACGCCACCGTCGATGACAACAACGGAATCACGAGGGAACGCAACCACACGTTCTCCTCGGAAAGCGATTTCATCTCCTGGGTCAGGCGACACACCAACTGAGGCCGATCTCGCACTGATCGCGACGCACTGATGTGACGCACTGATCGCGATACCGAGCACGAATCTGTCTGAGGAATGACGTGTCCGGCCGGTGGTTCGGGAGTCGACGGGATTCGGGACGTGGATTCCGGTCTCAGTACCGCAGGCCGGACACGCCGCCTCATGAGCGTGCCTCTTACCTGCCCCGCGCCCCGGCACGAGAAGCGCATCGCGGTCAGGCCCAGTCCTCACTCATCGCCTCCGGGGCGGTCGGTCTCGGATGGAGCCTCGGCGGGACCGGCATCCCGTCTTCACGATTCGCCGAGCGGGCCCCCGCTCCCGGGCGCTGGGGACGCTGCCGGCCTCGTCCGCCGCCCTCGGGAGGCTCGGCCTCCGCCGGCGGCAGCAGCACCGTTCCTACAGCCAGCGACGCACCGTGCGGGTCAGGACCGGGGGAAGGAGGTCTCTGGCCAGGCGGCGGGCCAGCGGGCTCCGCCGGGGCGGGGTGCGCCGCGACGGTACTGCCGCAGGGACAGGAACCGGCTCCGGGGCCGGGCCGGGGGCGGCCGTCTCGTGGCGGGAGCGGGGGTGCGGCGGGGGAACCGCCTTCCGGCCGGTGATCCGGATCAGGGGTGCGCCGGCCACCTCCTCCACGCCGTGCCACAGATCCTCGCGGCCGGCCAGGAACACGGCCAGTTCCGTGCGCAGCGGTTCGGGGTCGTCCCACGTCGCGTACATCTTGTGCTGGGTGATGCACAGGACGTGCAAGCGCCGCGCGTCCACGGCTCCCCAGACGGCTGCCGCGACGCCCGGGCAGTGCTCCGCCCTGAAGTCGTCGAAGACGACGACCGCTCCTGGGGCGGCGAGCAGTCGCGAGGTCTCCACGTCCGCGTGCACGTGCGCGTACAGGTGCGAGGCGTCGACGTGAACGAAGCGGCAGGAGGCGGGCCGGACACGGTCGGGCAGGATCGCCGTCACCGCCTGCACCACCGTCGGCAACTCGTCATGAAATGAGCGGTAGTTGGCTTCGAACGCCTGGCGCGTCAGGGTCGCGTACGAGCGTCGCATCTCGTCGTCGTTGCTGTCGTCCTCGGCCGGGGAATCGAAGAGGTCGCAGACCGTGAACTCCTCCCCCTCCTTGAGGTATCCGCCGAGGAAGATGGCGCTCTTGCCCAGATAGGCGCCGAGTTCCAGGAGGTCTCCGCCACCCGACGGGTCGGCGTTCTGGCGGCTCAGGAACCAGTCGAAGAGGATCTGGTCGGCCGGCCAGAACCATCCCTTCACCTCGTCCAAACGCGTCGGCGCGGGCAGGTTCGGGAGTTCTTCGGGCTGCGCAAGCGGTGCGGTCATGAAGTGGACATCCCCGGGAGCGAGGTGGATCGGTCTGTCCGGCGAGAATGCGGGTTCCAGGTGACGGCACGGCGAACGGCCGCCGGCCGTGCAGCGGCACCCGGACGCACACTGTCGGTACACCACGCGGCCCCGCCACCCGCGCGGGACGGCAGTGTCGAAGCCCATGCTCACAGGACGGTCGAGCCGCTGCCGACCGGGCGGCGGCCGGAGTCGCTTTGGCCGACCCCGGGCCGCCTCCCCTGCACGACCGCGGTCGTGAAGGGCCACGTCGGCGCCACGTGTGCAGCCGCACGCGGGCGGTTGCCTGGCGGGACTCCGCGCGAGGGGTCAGCCGAACCACTTCGGGTCGAGGGCGATGGCCTTGATCTGCTCCATCGTCAGGATGGGCTTGGCCCTGGTGGCCGCCTTCGACTGGTCGCCGGTGTTGAAGGCCGACACGACGACCCGGCGCCCGTCCGGGCGCAGTGTGTCGACGCTCCACCAGACCACGCCCGAGCCGCCCTTCTCGCCCGACTTCTGCTCGGCCAGCACCCGGGTGCCGTCGGGCAGGACGATGACGCCCGCGCCCTCCATGCGGTCCTTGAGGGCTTCGCCCATGCCCTCCTGGACGTTGACCTGGACCAGCGAGGCACCCTTGCCGTCGTCGAGCACGAGGGCGCCGTAGCCGGGCTGTCCGGACCTGCGCAGGATCTTGATACCGGACTTCGGCACCAGGGACTCCAGCACCCCTACCGTGCCGCCGTGGCCCGCGTCGCCTTGACCCGAGTCCCCCTGATCCGTTCCTCCCTGGTCGGGCGTCTGGCCCGTTCCACCGGACGGCCGCGGGTCGCCCGGGGTGGTGCCGCCCGTGCCCTTGCCCGTGCCCTTGTCGGTGGTCGTGCCCTTGTCGGTGGTCGTGCCGGTGGTGTCGCCGGCACCGGTACCGGTGCCCGCGGAGGCGCCGGGGCTCGACCCGTTGCCCGTGTTCGCGTCCGACGCGTCCGTCCCCTCCGGCGCCTGCTGGGGCGCGGGCAGCCGGCTCAGGATCTGGCGCCACAGGGACGAGGTGGTGAAGGACTTCAACTGGGACTTGTTCAAAGGCGGGTTGGGCCGACTGACAGGCTGCCCCTTCTCGGCGGGAGCGTTCCACTCCGACACGTCGACCTGGTATCCCTCACGGGTGACCAGGACGGCCCGCCAGAGCTTGGTGGGCTCGCGCTTGTCCGGGTACTCGTAGCCTTGGAAGAGGTTCAGCCTGCCGCCGTCCGGCAGTTTCTCGACAGCGCAGGAGTCATAGGGATTGAGCTCGGGATCGGGGCACCCCAGCATGTCTTCGGCCGCCTGACCGTGCGGGTCGGTGCGGGCGAGGCCCACGGAGATCGCCGCGCGGCCCTTGCCGTCGTCGTACACGCCGGCCACCATCGCGTTCGGCGACTGGTCGGTGCCGCCCGGCACGCGGGCCGTGGTGTCGCTCACCCGGCCGCCCGACAGCAACTGCCGGTAGATCTCGATCAGTCGGGCCGCGCTCACCCCACCAGCCGGCTGCACGGGCTGCGGGGCGGGGGCGGCGGCCGGCGGGGTGGTGGGGACGGGGGCGGCGACGTTCGCCATGCCGTCCTTGCCGGTGCCGAGGAGACCGCCTCCGTAAACGCCGGCGGAGCCGACGACGGCCAAGGCCAGCGCCGAACCGCCGACGACGGCAGCCCGACGGCGGGCCACCAGCCGGCGTCCGCGCCGTTCGCCGGAGGCCACCAGGTCCGGGCGGTCGGGGACGAATCCGTCTCCTGTGCGCCGCAAGGCCGCACCGAGTTCATCTTCAAAGGGCATGCCGAGTCACCTTCCGAGTGGTGGTGGGGAAACGCGCCGGCGTGTGACCCGGCGACGGACATGACGGGAGCGAGGGATGGGGTGGCGGGCAGGATGGGCCACCGGGCTCAGGTGGCCACGAACGCCACCGGGCTCAAGTGGCCACGAACACACTGAGGCTGCCGCCCAGTTCGGCGCGGAGGCGGGCGAGCGCCCGGGAACTGCGCGTGCGCACCGCGGCCGAGGTGACGTTCATGGCCTCGGCGGTCTCCTCGACGCTGCGGTCCTCCCAGTACCGCAGCACGAGCACCGCCCGGTCCTTGGGGGCCAGGTGGCCGAGCGCCTCCAACAGGGTCAGCCGCAGGACCGGATCGGCTCCCGCGACCGGCATCGCCGTCGTCCCGCCCGACTCGGCCGGGACCGCGAAGGGCCGTTCCCCCGCGGAGCGGCGGCGCTTGTGCTTGAGGAACTCCCGTACCAGCACCGTCTGCGCGTACGCCGCCGGATTGTCGATGCCGGAGGTCCTCCCCCAGATCAGGTACATCCGACCCAGGGTCTCCTGCACGAGGTCCTCGGCGAGATGGGTGTCCCCACTCGCCAGCAGACAGGCCGACCGGTAAAGACTTCCCGCCCGGCCCTCCGCGAACTCGCGGAACCCCTCCCTGTGTGCTTGCCGCATCCCCGTCCCCCTCGCGTCCGACTCACCCCATTGACGCGGCAGGGGTGGGGAAATGTTTCACCCCACAGGGAGGGAATTGGCGGAGCTCCGGCGTCCGGGCTGTGGAAGTGGACGTCGACCTCCCCGCGTTCACATCCTTCCGCCACGTACGGCGCCGGCGCGACGTCATCGTCGTACGCGGTCTCCCGCCGCCCGCCCGCCACCGTGACCGGATCCATGACGGGCGGGGAGGCCGGGCCCGAGATCCATGTGGAGGCCTGCGCCTCCGGCTCCGGCACCATCCACGTGGCTGCGGCCGACCAGTACGCATCCAGCCGGGACCTGCACCTGCACTTCTGGGACGGCAGCCACCGGGTGGACCGGGTCCGGCCGGGTTCCGACGCCGGGGACGAGGCAAGTCCTCGCTGCTGCGAGCGGGCCTCGTAAGGCAGGACGCTGGCGGTCGTGGCCGGCGGCGCCGACGGCACGCTGACCCTGTGGGACATCGGCGATCCGGCCCTGCCGCGCCGGCTCTCCGGGCCTACTCCGGCGACCGATGCCGACACCGTACGGTTCGGTGCCGACGGGCCTACGCTGGTCACCGCCTCCGGCCTGGGCCCGAAGGACGCTTCGTTGGGGCAGGAGTCCATCACGCACTTCTGCGGCTGACAGAGGGCGCCCAGCCTCGCGGCCGGCCTCGACACCGGTGAGGCGGGCCCTGCCGAGGCCGGCGGTGAGATCAAGCGGTCAGCGCGCATACAAATGAATCCATCGAATATACGACCAGGGGTGTCGTCATCTGCGGGAAGGCTCATCAACACGACGTCACGGACGGTGGCAACCGAGCCGGTGCGATGGGCGTATCACTCTCGATGATTCGAATGGAGCTGTTGTGGCGGTAGAGCGAACAGGAGTCAACCCGTGGGCGTGGTCATTGGAGATGGGGTACAGCCAGGGTGAGATCGTCTCCGGGCAGACCCGAACCCTGTACTGCGCCGGGCAAACCTCGATGGGCGACGACGGCAAGCCCCGGCACGACGGTGACATGGGAGCGCAGCTGGCTCTGAGCCTCGACAACCTGGAGGCCGTGCTCGGCGAAGCCGGCATGTCACTCGCGAACCTCGTCCGACTCAATGTCTACACCATAGACATCGATCGACTGTTCGAACATCACGACCTACTGAAGTCGCGGCTGAGCGCCGCCGGGGTCACACCGTCGATGACGATGCTCGGGGTGGAACGGCTGGCCATGCCCGCCCTGATGGTCGAACTTGAGGGAACCGCCGTCGGGTGACGCGACGTCGCCGCCTCCGGCAGACCTGCCGGAGGCGGCACGCGGAGCAGGCCGGTTCCAGCAGCGGTCACCCGCGACGGGGGGCCTGGCCCTGTCGGGAGGCCGGCGGCCTAGGAGGACCTGCGGCGCAGAGCGCGGCGAACCCCGTAGAGAACCACGAGCAGCACGATGACGACGATGATGACGATCAGAAGTGTCTTGAAGAACCCACCCTTCTTCTTGCTCTTCTTGGCCTTCTTGTTCCCGGTGGTGGCCAGGACGGGGGCGCTCTTCGGCGCCTGGATCCCGGTCACCGCGCCCGCCCGGGACGAGAGACCGCCCTGCGAGAGCGCGACGGTGACGGGAGCCTGCCGCACCGTCGGCGCGGCCGCCGCTGCCGACGCCGCTCCAGGGCCGAGCAGGAGGCCGGCGAGCACGAAGAGGGGTACGAATGCCACCGCCACGGGGTGCCTTCTTGAGATCTTGCGCTTCGTCACTGTCTCCCCTTGTCTGTGACGCTCCGACCGGGGCCGGGCGAATTCCGGCCGGCCTGAGGCCTTGGAGCATCGTCGACGAGTTCGACCGCCTCGGCAAGGGGATGCGTGCGGCAACACCGTGTCCGCGCGTTCCGCGGCGGCGCGGGCCCGCCCTGCGCGGGGTGCCCTACTCGCCGCTTCCGACGCCGCGATCGGGTGCGCTCATGTCTCCCGTCGCGGGCGTACCGTCGGCGATGCCGTAACGCAGGTACACGGTGCCCTTGGGGCTCGCTGCCGGGGGTGCGAGGAGGGTGACGTTGGTGGGAACCGCGCCATCGTCGAACAGCTTCTTGCCCACGCCCAGCACGATCGGATGCACCCAGAGGTCGAGACGGTCGAAGAGCTTCTCGCGCAGGAGGCTCTGTACGAGGTTCAGGCTCCCGACGACCTTCACGTGCTGGTGCCGTTCACGGATCTCACGTACCGCGGCGGCGAGGTCCGGGCCCAGCTGTGTGGACCCGGCCCACGAGAGGTCGGGCCTGCCGCGGGAGGCCACGTACTTCGGGACACTGTTGAAGAGCGTGGCGATCTCGCTGTCCTCACCACCCTTCTGGTGGGGCCAGTAGGCGGCGAAGATGTCGTACGTCCGCCGGCCGAGCAGCAGGGCGTCCGTGCCTTCGTACGCGGCACCGACCTGTGCCCCGGCGACCTCGTCCATCAGGGGCGCCTGCCAGCCGCCGAACGGGAACCCCACGGGGTCCTCGTCGGGGCCGCCGGGTGCCTGCCCGATGAGGTCGAGGGTCGCGAACATCTCGATGTGGATGAGGCCCATGGCTTACTCCCGATGCGTCGACTGTCTCCGTCAAGAGATAGACCGGCGAGAGCCCGCAAACTCATCGCCGCGCCAGAAACCGGCTTCCCGTTCTCCCGGAACCTCGCCGATGGCGCACTGCCCGCACCGCATCAGCACCACCGCCGGGGCCCGCCACACCTTCCTGACCTCATGCATTCATGAGCGAGGAGGTTCAGTGCTCGCAGAGGGAGAATTCTCGCTCGTAAAGCTGCTCGTTGTGTTCGTCGACGAAGAACTTGCGTTCCCGCATGAGTTCTTCGCGGTAGTTCTTGGCCTGCTCAAGGGTCATGGTCGAGGTGTCGGACCAGGGCTGTTGCGGGGGCACGTCGGATGTCGAAACGATCTTCTCCGACGGGTCGACCAGGAAGAACGCCAGAATCTTTCGGTATCCCGGGCGCGTGGCATCGGTCAGGCGGAATGAGCCGACGCGGTGTTGCAGGATGTTCGGGAACGCCAGGCAGCGGCCCGCCGGGGTCGATGTCGATCCCAGCACCTGGTTCAGTGCTTCCTCGTTCTCCAGGCCGTAGACCTCACGCATGCCGTTGTCGTCGTTCTGTTCGTAGTCCGGGTCGTCGAGTGCCGCACGGAAACCCAGCCGGCTTTCGGTGATGTTCTCGCTGTCCCAGTAATAGATGCCGGTCGATACGATCCGCTCGTTCAGCATCCCCTCGACATGCCAGGAGCCGCCGGCGTACTCGGGCTTGTCCGGAGTGAGATGAATGGTGGCGAGCTTGACGATGACCTGGAGACGGCGGCCGCGCAGGTCGACTCGGGCGGATTCGTCGGGCAACTCGGGCGGGGTGAAGGCCGGGGCGTCCGGGATGGCCGGGCTGCGGTTCTCCCACCAATCGTTGTGGGCCGCTTCCCAGGCATCGCGGGCTTCTGCGAAGGCTGCGTCATCACTGTAGGAGGTCTTGTTCGGATACTCCGGCTCCGAGTCGTACCACCCGTAGGGATTGGCCTCGATCCGCAGGGGCCGCGGATGCAGCAGATCCGTGAGCACGTTCTCAAACATCGGACGCAGGCACGCGAACAAGTCCGGCAGGACGGAGACCAGTTCGCGATGAGTCTCGGGGTGGACGTTGTTGACGTACGAGCGGAAGGCGACGGCGCCGTCGTCACTGACGTCGACGTCCGTGGGCAGCCACTGGAACTTCTCCGAGAACTCGTACCTCGCGTAGCGGTCCGTCGGGTTCTGCCAAGCCTTCTCGGGTGCCCCGCTCACCTCTCTCACCAGGCAGAACAGTGAGGGATGGACCAGATCCAGTACCTGGCCGTCGGATCCGGGATGCCAGTCCCGCTCTTCTTCGGAGACCTGCTCCAGCACCCGAACCGCCTCGCGCAGCCGGGATCCGAGCGTGTCATCGACCAGTGTGTCCGATTGCCACACCCCGTCGACGGCGGACACCTCGACGCCGGTCCGTCCGTCGCGGAGCGCGGCGTAGTGCGCGAGTTCGGCGAGCACGTAACGCACCTGCGCTTCGGTGAGGCCCTGGGCCATCGCTTCCTGCGTCCACCTGGCGACGATGTCGGCATCGTTCATCTTGTCGAACCACCCCGGCTTCTCCCGGATGAGCGCGCTGCACTGGATCATCTGAAGTTCCCGCAGTGTTCGGGGTGTCGCGAACGATATGGAACGGGACGTTTGAAAGGGCAGCGGGAAAGCAGACTGGGCGGTCAATTCTCTTGTTCCTTGCAGTCGGTGTGCGGTGGCCGGAAGGATACTTCAGCGCACTGACATCGCAGCCTTGGCCCCTGTCATCACTTCGGCCTCCGCACGGACGCGTGTGGTACCCAACTCCAGGTCCGACGGCAGTCCGGGGACGGGAACCGGCGCGTGCCGGATCCCCTCTTCGTGAGGGACCGAAGGGGGAAGTGGATGGTGGGGAAGACGGTTCCGGGGGCCGGGCGCGTGGTGGTGGCGGGGCTCCTGTGCATCCTGATGGCGGGGTGCGGCAGCACGGCGGCGGGAGGGGCGGCGGCAGGGCCTGCGCCCGTGCCCTCTCTCTCGCCGACCGCCGATTGCGGCCTCGACACGACGACGGACGACCCGAGCGGCGGGTACGCGGGCCCGCCCACGGACGAGGAGACCGGCGGATACGCGGGCCCGCCCACCGACCAGGAGACCGGCGGATACGCGGGCCCGCCCACCGACCAGGAGGCCACGGCCGGCGGCGCCGGTCCGCCGACCGACGGGGAGATCGGCAACGGGGGCGGCCCCTGCGGGCCGGCGGACTGGTTCGACTTGACCCGGGACTTCCAGGGCTACCTCGGGGAGCACCTCACCAAGGCCGACGACGGCACCGTCTCCCAACAGTCCGTACGCGAGACCCGCGTACGGAAGGTGAGCGCCGCCGGCGAGGCGCGGATCACCTTTGTCTCCTACTTCACCGACGACGCGCTCAGCCGCAACGCCGCGCTCCGTCTGGCCCGACTGTTCGCCGACTGGCGGCGCGAGGTCTACGGCGACACGGGCAAGGTGTCGGTCCGCACCACCGAAGGGACGGTCCTCGTCACCTCGGCCTGGTGACCCCCGCAGCCGCGCGTCCCCCACACCACGCGGTGGTGCGCGGCTGTGGGGTCCACCGCCCCGATCCCGTCCGGCCCCCGGACCCCGCCGACGGCCACTGACCGCGCGGCGCCTCCTGCTGAAGCTCCGCTGCGGCGACGGCGCCTGGGCGGGCTCCCGCTGGGGCTACCGGGCGTCGCGCCGCCGACGCGCGCGCTCGAACTCGGCGACATCCGACATCCAGGGACCGTGCTCTTCGAGTGCGGCGCAGCCGCCGCGGACGAAGGCGCTCACCATTCTCCGGTATCCGCCGATCCCGTCGACCAGGCTGTACTCGACCCGGTACTCCGGATCCGACCCGCCTTCGCCCTTGCGCAGCGTCGTGATCCGGGCGAGGGAATCCGCGTAGAAGTGGAGCTGGATCCCTTCGCCCATCTCCTCGTCCTCGATGGTGAACACTTCGTTGTCCGCGGCAGAGCGATCGCCGACGAACTCCCAGAACTCGGCGGTGGCAGTGCGGGGACCGTCCCGGACCCACTTCTGCTCGGCGCCCTTGTCGTCGGTGAACGACAGGGCCGTCTTCCTCGCACTCCCGCCCAGGTCGGCGCGGTGGCCGTCGGCCTCCTCGTCGTCCTCCATGGGGGTGTTCCTGGAACGGTCCGCGGCCTCCGAGCACATCAGGACGCTCACGGTACGTACCGCGTCATCGACGAGCTCGGGGTGTGCACGGCGCAGGGCCGCTTGGACCGTGGTCTCCATCCGATTCCAGTCCCGCTTGTCCGTGGCGCGCTTTCCCCGTCGCGGATTGCGGCCGATCCGCATCCCGGCGCACGCCTGCTCCGCGGTGGCGATCACCCGCATGACCCGGGGCAGTAGTGCGGGGTCGACGGCATCGGGCATCCGCTTGGCAACCGTCGCGCCGTGCAGATACTGGCCCGTGTACTTCAGCATCGCGGTGTCGAGTGGACCGAGTACCGCTCCGCGCTCGGCGCGACGGCGGTTCGCGTGGTACTCCTGAGCTCGTTTCCCGTTTGACGTCTCTGTCGCGGCGCGCAGCGCCGCGCATACCTGACCACGCTCGAGTAGCCCGATGTCGGCCCCGTGGGCGATGAGCCGGCTCCTGTCCCACCGGATGCGCTGGAAGAGCGCGTCGACGTCTGCGGGCGCGGCAAGGAGGATCGGGTCCAGGAGCGCGACGGCGGCGTTCTCGTCGAGCCGGCCCCGGGTTCCGGCGTCCTCGCACAGCGGAAGGACCGCACTCCACAGCAGCAGGTGTCTGGCCAGGTCCTCTCGGATCACCGCAAGATGGGCTTCGCTGATCGAGAACGTGAACGTGCGAGGATCGTGATTGGCGTCGGCCCCGGCACCGAGCATCAGCTTCAGCCGGCCGTCCTCACGGATCACCTTCGGGATCCAGCCGCTGTTGCGCGTGAAAACGATGTCTTTCATGGAATCAGTCTTTCCCCGGAACGGCGCCGGCCGGTATCACGGTGATGTCGCAGCCCATCCGCCACCGTCTGTTCACGACCACCGTGCGAATTCGGCGTCGAGGCGTGGGTCGGTGCGCACCCAGACTTCGCCGCCGGTGGCCTCGGTCGGGGCGTCGACGCGTTCGAGGCCGAGGAACTCGATCAACGTGAGCAGTTCGGCTCGTTCGGCTCGGTCTTCGTCGACATCATGCGAGTCGAAGAAGACGTAGTACTGGTCGCTCGGGTCCACGTAGCCCGAATCAGCCCAGATCCGGGCGATTTCTTCGATCGCCGCTGCTTCCGTCGTGATCGTGGCGGCGCGGGCGGCGCCGCGAGTCTCCGGTGACGCGTCGAGGTCGGCGAGGTCGGAGAACCACTGGCCGAAGCGGTCGAGGCCGGCGTATCCGTTCTCGAAGAACAGCATCGCGCTCGGTAGGTAGCGATTGCCCCGGTCGACCTGGAGGTATTCCGACCGGGGTTGGTTCGCATCCTTGGTCCGGGAGATCACACCTTGCCCGGGCATGAGTACCAAACTCTGCCCCGACGGTTCATCGTTGATGGTGTAGGTGTCGGAATCTCGACCACGGAAGAACGCGGAGAACGCCACATAGGCTTCCTGAGGGTCGCCCACGGAGACCTGCTGGTCGTTGCCATCGCCGACAGTGAAGACGAACTGTTTCGGTCCGGGCTTGTAGGGGCGAGCCATATGCGTCCTTCGTTCACGTGTGCCATCTCAACCAGCGTAGTCGAATCAGAGACGACGGACCTGCCGTTCATCACCGACGAACAGCCTCGTTTGTCCTGCTCTTTCATCTGAATGACCATTGATCTCGTCACAGACCATGGTGGTCAACGGAGAGGTGGGGCATGACGTTCCGCAACGACGTGCGGCGGGGTGTGGCCATCCTGGCGGATGACCTCACCAGTGCAGGGGACGGTGCCGCGCCGTTTCGCCAGGCAGGTCACGGTGCCCGGATCCTGCTCGCCCCCGAGGCAGAGGTGCCGCGGTACGCCGCGGAGGTGAGCGCGGTCGACCTTGGCAGCCGGGTGCTGGACGAGGAGGCCGCCGCTTTGCGTACCTGGCGGGCGGCCCGCCGGTTCGCCGGCTGCGTGCTGCTCTTCAAAACGGTGGATTCCACCCTGCGCGGTCATGTCGCGGCGGAGGTACGGGCTGCGTGGGCGGGATCGCGCAGGCAAGCCGTCGTCATCGCTCCGGCCTTTCCCGCGGAGGGCAGGGTGACGGTGGAGGGTGTCCAGTACGTGAGGGGCGTGCCGGTCCACGAGAGCGACTATGCCCGCGACCCGGCACACCCCGTGCGGTGTTCGGACCTTGCCGTGCTGTTCCCGGAAGCCGTTCTCACCGGGCCGGACCGGGCAGCCGAGCTGCCCGAACTGATCGGGAACGGTGGTCTGCTCGTCTACTCCGCCGCCGCAGACGGCGACCTCGATCGTGTGGTGGCAGCGGTGCCGTGCCTGGATGACGTGTTGTGGGTCGGCTCCCCGGGTCTGGCAGCCGCGCTGGCCCGCAGGTGTGCGCGCTCCCCCGGCAGCGCCGCGTCACTGCCCGCCCCGGCCCGACGTCCGCTGATCGTGGTCGGCAGCACCAGCCCGGCGTCCCGACGGCAGTTGGCCAAGCTCCGCGCCGGGGTGGAGGTCCAGGGTGTCACCGTCAGCGTGGATCCGGTCCAGGCCCTGGAGACGCTGCGGGGCCTGACAGCCCCCATCCTCACCCTGCAGACACCCGATGAACGCCACACGCCCCAGACCGCACACGTACTCGCCCGCTCTCAGGCAACGGTCGTTCAAGCGCTGGCCGAAGACCACACCGTGGACGCCCTCGTCATCACCGGGGGAGAAACCGCCGCCACCGTGCTCCAGCCCCTTGGCGCCACCGGTATCGACCTGCTCGACGAACCCGAACCCGGCGTCGTCCGCGGCACGCTGATCGGCCGACTCCCCCTTCCCGTGCTGATCAAGGCAGGCGGCTTCGGCGACGACGCCCTGCTCGTGCGCCTGTGTGACCTCATCCGACGTCGCCTCGACCCGGGAGCACACGCATGACCCCGATCACCATCACCAGGGGCGCCCCCTGACCCGCGAACACGGGGACCCGGAAGCTCGTCGCCAGGGTCCCTCGGGGGTACCGGCCCACATGCCGGGGCCGGCGCGGCCACATCCGGATCTCGGGCTCGGCCTTGCGAGAGGGTTCGGCCGCCCCGTGTACCGCCCCGGCTGCCGTGCCGGTCAGCGCTCCAGGTCGCACTCGTCGGCGGGGAGGACGGTGTCGGTGCCTTGGAGGGTGACGGGGCTGAGGGTGTCCGCGACGGCGGAGACTCCGACGGTGCACACGAGCTGCTTGCGCGCCAGGGCCGACAGGTCGGCCACGGGGAACGGGACGCGAACCGTCATCCCCCGCTCCTGCGAGTACGGACTCACGGTCACGGCGTCCGCCTTCCCGGCGGGCAGCCGGGGCAGTGCCGTGGTGAGGCCGGCCTCACCGGCCCGGCCCATGGGGCCGTCCAGCAGCAGGCGGACGAGTGCCGGGGGCGCGAGGGTGTAGCCGTCGAACAGGGTGAAGGGTGCGGGGACGAGCCGGTCGCCCTCCTTGGAGACGAAGTAGAGGACGGTGCTCTTGCCGGACCCGGAGACCTTGACGGTCGCGGCGTGGCCGCTCTCGATCACCCCGGTGCGCTTGATACCGCATCCGGTGAGCAGCAGGGCGCAGCCCGTCAGCACAGCCGTGACCGCCGCGGCCCGCGAGCTCGTTCTCCGGTGTGTCATGCGCGGGCCTCCACTGGCATGTCGATGGTGAAGACGGCTCCCCCGGAAGGCCCGTTGCCCGCGAGGAGGGTGCCGCCGTGCAGGTGGACGTTCTCCAGGGTGATCGCGAGCCCGAGACCACTGCCGGCGGACCGGGTACGGGCCGCGTCGGCCTTGAAGAACCGGTCGAAGATGTGCGGCAGCACCTCGGGGGCGATGCCGGGGCCACTATCCGCAACCTCGATCACCAGGCGGTCGCCGTCCTGGCCGTCTTCGGCCGGCGCGGTCCGTACGGTGATCCGGACCGGGGCGCCGCCGTGCCGGAGGGCGTTGCCGACGAGGTTGGCGAGGATCACGTCGAAGCGGCGCGGGTCGAGCCGGGCGCGTACCTCGTCGGGCAGTTCGGTGACGACGCGGTCGTCGTCCCAGTGGCGTCGTTCCAGGGTCTTGCGCACGGCTTCGGCGATGTCGACGTCGTCGAGGTTGAGTTCGGCCGCGCGGGCGTCGAAGCGGGAGATCTCCATGAGGTCCTCGACGAGGACGGCGAGTTTGCCGGTCTCGGCGCTGATGAGCCGCAGGGCCTTGGCGGTGTCGGCGTCGAGGCTCTCGGCGTCCTCGTCGAGGACCTCGGTGACGGCGAGCATCCCGGCGAGCGGGGTGCGCAGTTCGTGGGAGACGTCGGAGGCGAACCGGCGGGCGCGGACCTCGGCCTGCCGCAGGTCCTCCACGGAGCGTTCCAGCGCGCCGGCCGTCTCGTTGAAGGTCCGGGCGAGTCCGGCGAGCTCGTCGGCGCCCCTGACCTCGATCCGGGTGTCCAGTTGACCCCGGCCCATCCGCTGGGCAGCGGTGCGCAGTCGGCGTACCGGGCGGAGCACGCTGCGGGCGGCGAGCAGGGCGGGGACGACGGCGATGGCCAGGCCCGGGACGGCGCCCTGTTGCGCGGCGTCGACCATGGCCTCGACAGTCTGCCGCTCGGTGGAGAGGGGAACGCTGGCGAAGAAGACGGCCCCGGTGGATTCCTTGAATCCGTTGTGCTGGAAGACGGCGGGGACGCCCACCGTGAGCCAGGGTTTGCCGCGCTCGTCCTCGACTCGCTGGAAGGCGGTGTAGTCGTGGCGGCGGACCTTCTCGCGCAGGTCGTCGGTGATCACGCCGGAGGTAGGTGTGTCGGGATTGGTGGAGACGCGCAGGCTGCCGTACTCGCCGAAGACGATCCACGGGTGCGGTTTGCCGCGCTTGCCGAGTTCGATGACGACCCGTTGCAGCTCCGCCTGGTCCAGCGGGAGGCGTATCTCCAGCTGTTCGACCTGGTCCCGCAGGGTGCTGACGGCGGTGTCCTGGGTCTGCTTGAGGATCGCGTTGCGTGCCTGCTGGTAGGTGAGAGCGGCGGTGGTCACCGCGCTGATCGCGGCGACCAGGAGGAAGGCGGCGATCAGCCGGGTGCGCAGGCCCAGGGGTGCTATGCGTCGCACCGTGGCCTACAGGGGCCCGAAGCGGTAGCCGAAGCCCCGCACGGTCTGTACGTAGCGGGGGCTCGCGTGGGGAGCCTCGATCTTGGTGCGCAGCCGGCGGACGCAGGCGTCCACGAGCCGGGCGTCGGCGTGGTAGCTGTGGTCCCAGACGTACTCCAGGAGCTGCCGGCGGGAGAAGACCTGTTCGGGCGAGGCCGACAGGTGCAGCAGGAGCTTGATCTCGCTGGGGGCGAGGGGCACGCGTTCACCGTTCTTGGCGACGCTCAGCCCGGCGCGGTCGATGGTGAGTTCGCCGTGGTGCTCGATCCCGGGGCGGGCACCCACCGGGTCGCTGAGGCGGCGCAGTACGGCTTTGATGCGGGCCTCGATGACCTCGGTGCGGGCGGGTTTGACGATGTAGTCGTCGGCCCCGGCCTCCAGGCCGACGACGATGTCGAAGTCGTCGCCGCGTGCGGTGAGCATGATGATCGGCACCTGGTTGTCCTCGCGGATGCGGCGGCAGACCTGGACGCCGTTGATGCCCGGCAGCATCAGGTCGAGCAGAACCAGCTCGGGACGGAAGCCGCCCATCAGGGCGAGTCCCTCCTCCCCGGTCTCGGCGGAACTCACTTCGTGGCCGCGGCGGCGCAGGCCGAGGCCCACGCCCTCCCGGATGGAAGGGTCGTCCTCGATCAGCAGTACACGTGGCATCCCGTCAGTATCCCTGGGTAGTGCGTTGGCCTTGACTCCCGCTCCCCCTACCGGCCGAACTTGCGGCGCAGGGAGCCCAGCGGCTCGGTGATCTCCGTGAGGCGCAGTGGCCGGGCGAGGAGTACGACGACCAGCGAGAGGGCGGCGGTTCCCGCCCCGACCGCGACGAAGTCACCGAAGGGGTCGGCGGCGCGGGCGGTCGCGTACCCGGCGACGGCCGCCGGTGTGCAGGCGGCCAGCAGTCGCAGGTGGGTCCTCCCGGCACTCGCGCGCCGTTCGGTACGCGTGCCCGCGCGCGGGCCGAGCCTGCGCGCGAGAGTGTAGGCGGTGACGGCGGCGCCCGCGAGGAAGGCGACGGAGGAGGCCGCGGCCATGCCGGTGACGGCCCAGCGCGGGGACAGCAGGAAGTAGGCGCCTGCGGACAGTGCGGCGTTGAGCCCGGCGATGACCAGGTTCAGGAAGAAGGGAGTCCGGGTGTCGGAGAGGGCGTAGAAGCCACGCGAGAGGACGTACTGCGCGGAGAAGGCGATCAGGCCGGGCGCGAAGGCGATGAGCATCCCCGCCATGACCTCGATGTCGGCGGCCCCGGTGCGGCCGTACTCGAAGACGCTGCCCATCACCCAGGGGGCCAGGGCGACGAACAGCGCGGCGGCCGGCACGACGAACGCGGCGCTGGAGCGCAGGGCGTGGGAGACGTCGCGGCGCAGGGTGCTGAGGTCGCCCTCGGCGGCGGCCGAGCTCATCCGGGGCATGAGGGCGGTGACGAGGGAGACGGTGATGATGCCCTGCGGGACGATCCACAGCTGGTAGGCGTTGCTGTAGGCGGTGTAGCCGGCGCCGCCGGCGAGGCCCGCCTCGACGGCGTGCTGCCCGCTGATGGTGGAGAGCCGGGTGACGACCCAGTAGGCGATCTGGTTGGTGAGGACGAGCATCACCAGCCAGCCGGCGTTGCGCAGCGGGCGGGCGAGGCCGCTGCCGCGCCAGTCGAAGCGGGGGCGCCAGCGGAAGCGGGCGGCGCGCAGCGAGGGGACGAGGGCGAGGGCCTGGAGGACGATGCCGGCGGTCGTGCCGAGGCCCAGGAGCCGGGTCTCGGCGGCGGTGAGGCCGCCCGCCGCGTCGTGGGAGACGTGGAGGAAGAGCCCGAAGACGCCGATGATCACGAGGTTGTTGAGGACCGGGGTCCACATCATGGCGCCGAACCTGCCGCGGGCACCGAGTACTTGGCCGAGCAGGGTGAAGAGCCCGTAGAAGAGGATCTGCGGCAGGCAGTACCGGGCGAGGGCCACGGTCGTGCTCGCCTGGTCGCCGCTGTAGTCGGTGTACGCCGAGACGATCAGCGGGGCGGCGAGGACCGAGGCGGCGGTGAGCACCACGAGGGCCGCGGTGCAGGCGGTGAGCAGCCGGTCGGTGTAGGCGGCTCCGCCGTCCGCGTGCTCCTTGGCGGCCCGAACCAGTTCGGGCAGGAAGACCGCGTTGAGCGCGCCGCCGATGAGAAGGATGTAGATGATGTTCGGGACCGTGTTGGCGACGGCGTAGCCGTCGCCGAGCAGTCCGGTGCCCAATGCCGCGACGACGACGGCGGAGCGGATGAAGCCGGTCGCGCGGGAGACGATCGAGCCGGCTGCCATGAGCACGCTGCTGCGCAGTACCGAGGTCTTCGCCGGCGCCTCGCCGCCGGCGCCGCCCGGGGCGGCCGCTCTGCTTCCGGGCCCGGTGTCGGTGGCCGTCACCGGCGGGCCAGGTAGGCCTGGAACGCCTTGTGGAGCGCGGCGTTGGCGACTCCGTCCATGGGTATCTCCCACTCTCCGAGCGTTTCGACGACCTGTCCCCCGGTGCCGAGTTTCCACCGCAGCAGACCGTACGCACGCGCCGTCGGGTCGAGGGTGGAGGGCACCCCGCGCATGTCGTACTCCTGTGCACCGAGGGCGTGGGCGTCGGACATCATGCGCCACTGGAGGGCGTTGCTCGGCCGCACCTCGCGCCGGTGGTCGGCGGATGCGCCGGTCTGGTACCAGACGCGTCTACCGGCGATGATCATCGTGTGGGCCGCGAGGATCTCCCCCTGGTGGACGGCCAGGTAGAGCCGCATGCGGCCCGGTGCCTCCTCGTTGAGCACCTTGTACTGCTGCTCGTAGTAGGCGAGCGAGCGGCCGAGCCGGAAACCGTCGCGCTCCTCGGTGATGCGCAGCAGGCGGTAGAACTCGGGCAGGTCGGCGAAGGTGCCGATGACCGTCTCCACACCGGCTTTCTCGGCCTGGCGCACGTTGCGCCGCCATTCCTGGTTGAAGCCCGCCCACACGTCTTCGAGGTCGCGGCCGGCCAGAGGCACGCGGAAGACGTGGCGGGGCTGGGCGTCGCCGTCGTCCTCTCCGCCGCACCTCCTCCAGCCGCGGGCGCGCAGCCGGTCGGCGAGGGCGGCTCCCACCGGGTCGACCTCGCTGGCGAGGACGTCGGATATCTGCCGGCCGGGCCCGGCGCCGGACTTGACGGTGGCCGCGTCCCAACGACGGTAGGCGGGGGTGGGGCCGATGCGGGCGGCGAAGACACCGGAGGCACGCAGGTGGCGCAGGAGCGGGGTGAGCCAGCGGTCGAGGTACGGATCGGACCAGTCGGCGACGGGGCCCTCGGGTAGGTAGGCGAAGTACTTCCGGGTTCCGGGGAGTTGTCGGTAGAGCACGAGTCCGGCACCCTGAATCTCACCGTCCGGATAGTGCCATCCGAGCCTTTCCGAACGCCAGAGGTCCTTTACGCGGGCCCAGGACGGGTACTGGAGAAAGCTCGCCCCCTCGTGCCGGGCAAGGAATGCCTGGTATTCGGGGACCGACAGGGTGCGCACGTGAAGCTCCCGGTCCTGGTCGTGGTCGTGGTCCTGCTGAGCGGGGTTCACGAGCAGTGCACACACGGCTGTCGGCCTCCCTGTTCTTCCTGGTCTCCCTGACGGGCACTCACAGGACTTTCACAGCCGACCGTGACCGAAGCGCGCAACGTTTGTGACCGGATGATGACCGTTTCGCTGCGGTCGACGTCACGGGGAAAAGGACGACCCTTTCCCCCGATTGCGGAGCCTAGAGTCGAGCCGTTCGCGTCCTCTTCTGCGAACCTCCACCGTCAACATCCCCGGAAAGGGACTTCGTTGAGCCGTATACGTCGCACCGCCATGGCGGGCACCGCACTCCTGGCCGCCGCCTCGCTGACCGCCTGTTCGGGCGGAGGTGACGGTGGGGGTGACGACAAGGGCGAGACCGCGCTGAAGCCGAAGGCGCCCATGGCGGTATCGGTCAACCTCACCGGCGACCAGGTCACGGCGGGCCGGCCGGTGACCGTGACGGTGGCCGACGGAAAGCTGGCCCAGGTGAAGGTGACCGACGCGAAGGGCGCGGAACTGCCGGGGAAGATATCCGATGACGGCAAGACCTGGACCTCGGAGCGCAACGCCCCACCCGGCGCGGAGTACAAGGTCGAGGCGCAGAACTCCGAAAGTCAGAGCGCCGGCACCCGATTCAGGACCAGCGCCGCCGACAAGGTGAACAAGGTCTCGATCAACATCCCCAAGGGCAGCTCGGTGGGCGTGGCGATGCCCGTGTCGCTCGTCTTCGACAACCCGGTGACGAACAAGGCGGAGGTCGAGAAGCAACTCAAGGTCACCACCTCGAACAACACCGAAGGCTCCTGGGGCTGGCTCAAGGACTACTCCGGCAACGACCGCGTCGACTGGCGGCCCAAGGAGTACTGGAAGTCCGGCACGGACGTGAAGGTCGAGATGCACCTGAACGGCGTGGACTCCGGCAAGGGCGCCGGCATGTTCACCCGGGACTACGACACCGCTTTCAGGATCGGCAAGGACCGTCGGATCCAGGTCAGCCTCGACACCAGGAGGATGTCGGTGACCCAGGACGGCCAAGAGCTCAGGTCGGTCCCGATCTCGGCCGGCACTCCAGGGGGCCAGAAGGCCTCCTGGTCGGGGAAGATGGTGATCATGTCGAAGGAGGGCACTATCCGGATGGACTCCCGGACGGTGGGCCTGGAGAACGCGTACGACAAGATGGTCGACTACTCGATGCGGCTCACCTGGTCCGGTATGTACGCGCACGCCGCCCCCTGGAACGAGGGCGCCTTCGGCCGCGTCAACAGCAGCTCCGGCTGCGTGGGCATGAGCCGCGCCGACGCCGAGGAGTTCTTCGGGCAGTCCCAGATCGGCGACGCCTTCGAGGTGGTCGGCGCGGGCTCGAAGGGCAACGCGGACATCGGCAACGGCTACGGCGAGTGGAACCTGTCGTGGGATGAGTGGAAGGCCACGAGCGCCCTGTCCGGCGCCCCGCGGAACGGGTGACGGACGGGAACCGCTCGGCGCCGCCGGGTACCCCACGGACCGCGCCCGGGTCTGCCCGGCGTTGGCGAACTCCGCCCGTGCCAGGCGCCGCGCTGCCTGGTGCAGCCGGGCGTCGCCGTCGAACCGGACGGTGAGGCATGCCCGCGTCTCCACGGTGCTCCCCCGGGCGGGGGAGGCAGGTCGTTCAAGCGGCCGATCCGGAGGGAGCTCGTCGATGCGACGTTCAGAACATGACCACTGATCCACGGATGATGAAGGCGTTCTGGCGCACTCGGAGGCAGCAGGGGCTGCGCAGGGTGCAGTGGGCGGCGCTGCTCTGGGGGGTGGCGTACGCCGGATTCGGTCTGGCCTGCGCATTGAAGGGAACTCGCCTGTTCCACCACGGCGGCATCCCGGTGGCCGCGTCGGGTTGGGCCGTCACGGGAGTGGGAGCCCTGGCGGCACTGACCTGTGCAGCGGTGTCGCGCCACGGATTGCGGCCCGCACTGCGTGCGCTGCTGTGGACGGTGTGCGGCCTGGCCGGTCTCGCCGCGTTCAGCCTGCTCATGGATGCCATCACGCTGATGTTCGGCCAAGGCGTCGACAGTCGGGCCTCCGCTGTGAACCACGCGCTGGCGGCGGGCGGGACGTTCCTCCTCGCGGCCACCGCCCGATCTGATCGGCTCCTTCCTGTCGCTGGCGCCGCCTCGGCGCCCACCGCCGCACCCCGGCCTGCTCAACTCGTCGCCTGGACAGGCACGGTGGCCTTTCTCCCGTATGCGGCGATGAAACAGATCTGGGCCTTCGGCGGCACCTTCGCCGGCACATCCGGTGCGGAGATGCGCGCGATCTCCGAGCGCAACGGCGCCTCGGGAATCTGGCTCGCCTTCGAGTCCTGGGGCCTGGATGCCACCATGCTGCTGGCCGCGCTCGGCATCTTCCTGCTGTGGGGGCTCGTCCGACCCTGGGGCCAGGTCTTCCCACGCTGGACGCCGTTCCTGCGAGGTCGCCGCGTCCCGCGCGGGCTCCCTCTGGCTCCGGCCCTGATCGGTGCCGCCACCCTCGCCCCGTACGGTGTGCTCGGCCTCGGCTACATGGCTCTGGCCACGATGGACGTGGTGACGATCCGGAGAGGCGACTTCCACTCCCCTCAAGACGTGCTCCTGGTCGGCTGGATCGGAATGGCGGCATTCGCCGTGTACGGATGTGCCTTGCTGGTGGCGGCCCGCTCCTACTGGCTGAGGACGCGCGGTCTCCCCCAAGGCATGGACGCGACGTGACTGCCGGCGGCCGGATGACAACGCACCACGGCGATCACCGTCTGATCGAGCAGGTCGACACCGGTGGTCTGAAGGGTCGCGGATATGGCGGTACTCCCGTGGTCAGGAGGGGTGATGAGGCCGGGTCAGACGTGGTGTCCTGCGCTCTGTCTCGAAGGCATGGAGCCCAATGGTTAACTTCACATGCATGTCAAGCACGGCTAGGATTACTCACATGCAATTGGATTTGAATCTGCTCACGGCGCTCGACGCGCTGCTGGAAGAGGGCAGTGTGGCCGGGGCGGCCGCACGCCTGCATGTCACCGCACCTGCGATGAGCCGCAGTCTGGGCCGAATCCGGCGCACGACCGGGGATCAGATCCTGGTGCGCACCGGCCGCACGATGACCCCGACGCCGTATGCGATCGCCGTCCGGGAACAGGTGCACGAGTTGTTGCAGCAGGTCGAGGGTGTGCTCGCACCGAGCCGTGAACTCGATCTGGCGACGCTGGAGCGCACTTTCACACTCCGCTGGCACGATTCCCTGGTCGCCTTGAGCGGCCCCGCTCTGCTCGCGGGCGTACGCGCACAGGCGCCGGGCGTGCGGTTGCGCTTCGTCGCGGAATCGAGCATCGACACCCCCGAGTTGCGGCGCGGGGAGGTCGACCTGGAGGCGAACGCCAACCTCCCGAGCGCACCGGACATCCGTGCCGAGAAGGTGGGCGAAACCCGCCTCGTCGTCGTCGTGAGGCAGGGGCACCCCCTGACCCGCGTCAAGGCCATCACCGCGAAGCAGTACGCCGCCGCCGATCACGTCACCGTCTCGCGGCGCGGAAACCTCGGCAATGCCCTCGACGACGCCTTGGCGCGACTCGACCTCACCCGCCGAGTGGTGGCGACCGCGCCCACGGAAGCGGCCGCGTTGGAGTTCGCGCGCGACTCCGATCTCCTGATCAGCGTCCCCGAAGCCACCACGCGGACGGCCGTCGCCGACCTCGGCCTGACCGTGCTCCCCCTCCCCCTGGAACTCCCCTCGGCGTCGATGTACCTGTCATGGCATCAGCGCTACGACACCGACCACGCCCACGCCTGGCTGCGGGGGCTGGCGCGCACCGCGCTGGCCGTCAGCGAAACGTCGTAGCCGTCGTCCGGTCGCCCGCGCGCCTCAGGGCGTGCGGTCAGATACCGCTCGCAGTGACGGGCCGCCGCACCCAACCCGGGTACGCGGGTGTCCGGCGACAGCGCCGGGCTCCGGAACGGCCGGGTTCGCCGGCCGGGCGGTCACTCCTCGAAGCGCCGTTTGCGCGCGTGGGTTCGCGCCTTCATTCGGTTGCCGCAGGCTGCCATGGAACACCATCGGGCGGTCCCGGGTCTGCTGCGATCGATGAGGAACAGGTTGCACTCCTCGTTCGCGCAGGCCCGCAGTCGTCGCGGCAGTTCCGTGGTGACGCGTGACCACGCGAGTACGACACGGACCGCGAGCTCCTGATCGGGCGCGGCCTCCAGCTGCCAGGCCACGCCTGCGGGCGATACGGCGGGGCGAAGTCGCGCCCGGTCGAGCACGGAGGCGAGGCTGCTGACATCCGAGGACGTCCCCCGAATCAGCAGGTGCAGCGCGTCACGCACATGGCGCAGGCGGTCGCGTTCCTCACTCGTGCCGCTCCCCCCGAGCGCTCGCGTCCAGGCTCCCGCACCCGGGTCACTCAGGGCATCCGTGGGGAGCCCGTCGATCACCGGCGCACTGTTGAGAACGGTGAGCAGCAGTTCCTCATCCTCGGCCACGACCCACCTCTCCTTGACGAGCCCCACGGCCCCGTGCATGATCAGCATAACCTAACCGTTTAAATCACTTTAAGGGGTTACCGTGGTTGCTGTTCATCACCGGACCGTGGACGTCGACGGCCTGACCGTCTTCTACCGGGAGGCGGGCCCGTCGGACGCCCCCGTCCTCCTGCTGCTGCACGGCTATCCGACGAGTTCCCACATGTTCCGGCACCTGATCCCGGCGCTGGCCGGTCACTACCGGGTGATCGCCCCCGACCACATCGGCTTCGGCCGCTCGTCGGCGCCCGGCGTGACGGACTTCCCCTACACCTTCGACGCCCTCGCCGAGGTGACCCGCGGCTTCCTGGCCGGCCTCGGCGTGCACCGCTACGCGATCTACGTACAGGACTACGGCGCGCCCATCGGCTGGCGGCTCGCGCTGGCGGACCCGGAAGCCGTCCTCGCCGTCGTCTCACAGAACGGCAACGCCTACGAGGAAGGGTTCGTGCCGGAGTTCTGGGAACCCATCTGGACCTACGGAGCGCACCGCAGCCCGGAGAACGAGGCAGGGCTGCGGCCCGCGCTGGGCCGGGCAGCCGTCGAGTGGCAGTACACCCACGGTGTCCCCGACCCCAGCCTGATCGATCCCGACGCCTGGGAGCACGACCTGGC
This sequence comes from Streptomyces sp. NBC_01426, assembly GCF_036231985.1. Classification (GTDB taxonomy): domain Bacteria; phylum Actinomycetota; class Actinomycetes; order Streptomycetales; family Streptomycetaceae; genus Streptomyces. The sequence goes on along the minus strand of NZ_CP109500.1, from coordinate 7,388,504 downwards.
CCTTCTTGCCCGCCCGGGCGTCGACCGCGCCCAACTCGCCCTGTTCGGCGACTACGCCGGCAACCGCGCCCTCTACCCGGCGGTGCACGACTGGCTGCGGTCGAGCCGTGTCCCCGTCCTCGCGATCTGGGGCCGCAACGACGAGATCTTCGCGTCGGCGGGCGCGGAGGCATTCCGGCGCGACGCCCCGGACGCGGAGATCGTCCTGCTCGACGGAGGCCACTTCCTGTTGGAGAGCCACCTCGACGCCGTCGCCGAGGCCATCATCCGATTCCGCCCGCGCGTACTCGGCGCGCCGGTCGGCTGATGACAAGGAGCGCCGCTCCGGTCCTCCTGCCGGTGATGCGGTGGACGGGGAGGCGGCGTGTCGTACCGCCGGACAGGGCGCGGGCCTCGACCCCGCCGAGGCCACGCGCCTGGAACGCTTTCCGACCGGCCGGGTGGGTCAGGGCCGCCGGTAGGGGTGGCAGAGCAGGTCCTTCAGGTTGCCGTCGTCGAGGCAGACGCGTACGAGTCCTGCTCCGCCGGGGACGTCTGCCGGGACGGTGAAGGTGAAGTTCCTGGACGTACCGCACGCCGTGTCGGAGGAATCGGAGCCGGCCGAGCCCAACTTCACGGTGTCGGCGGCGTTGTAGGTGTACGTCCAGGTGCGCCGGCAGTACGCCGGACCGGCCGAACTCACCGACTTGTGGGTCCCCGTCACCACGACCGACCGGTTCTGCCAGGTGATCTTGCCCTTCGTCCACGTGTTCCCGAACGTGACGTCGAAATCGGTGGTGGGGTAGGCGGCGGTCTGCGCGCCGGCGGCGGGAGCCACCAGCAAGGTGCCCGCAGTCAGCACGAGGGAACCGAGGGCGGCGGCGAGATGCGGCTTCATACGATCTCCAGGATGGGATGGGCCGGTTGCGGCTTCACATCCTGGCCGGGTCGACCATCCGTGGCCCACCTCTTAAGTCACGGCTTAAAGGGGGCGGGGATGCCCCCGGGGTCTCACCAGAACTGGCGGAGGTTGAAGCTCCGCAGGGAGACGTGGCTCGCCGGTTCGGTCGAACTCCTGGCGTAGAGCAACGGCATCGCCGTCCGGGCCGATCCGTACGCGGCGTTCCACGCGAGCCACTGGTAGGCGTCCCATCCCCGCTCCATGCCGATTCCCACGCTGTCCCTGCTCAGCGTGGTCAGGGCCAGGCGATGGTGGAAGGCGACGTCGTAGCGGGCGCGGACCTCCAGTGGTTGCCGATGGTGCCGGTCGAACCAGTGGAGCGCCGACGTGCCGCGCTCGCTCGGGTGCTCGGAGTTCGCGTGGATCGCGAGCAGGTGGTCGAGGTCGTGCGGCTCGTTCCGGGTGAAGCGCAGCATCGTGCCCTTCGCCGCCTCGACGGCCGCGTCCAGTGTTTCGCCGGTCTTCCAGCGCGGGTCGACGGGCGCACCGGACCAGTCCGGGCCGAACGCCTCCTCCATGTCGCGCTCGACCAGCTCGCTGAAGGGGTCGAGCGGCGTGAAGCGGAACTCGGTTTCCGAGACGGCGTTGTGCCGCGTCAGGAGTGCCCGTATGTCGTCCGCGTGCTGATCGAGCGTGCGCAGGAGGTGCTCCATCCTGCCGTCGAGCGCGTACCGCGTGAAGACGAGGGAGTGCACGGTGCCCGCGGCCCGGTCGGTGGCCGTCTGCTGGGACACGTTGACCGTTCGCTGCTTCGCGAGCGAGTTGTCGAGCAGCGAACCGACGAAGGCCACCATGCGGCTCGAACCCGACGCGTCGACGTGTGCGGGCAGCGCCGGATCCCCCACACCGGCTCGGTGCGCGCACAGTCCGATCTCCACGTCGAGGGCCGGCCTGTCCTCCAGCAGCGCCGAGAGGAAACGCGCGCCTTCCAGGTAGCGGTTCGCCTCCGGGTTGAAGGTGTCCCCCTGCCGGCTGAAGCGGAATCCGGCGATCATGGTGGGGACCAGCGCCAGCATGCGCGAGACGGTGAGGGCACTGCGATCGGCCCGCGGGAGCCGGTCCAGGAGTTCGCGCGCCTTGATGACCTCTTGTCGGGCGGCGATCTGACCGCTGTAGGCGTAGATCGCGGCGGCGATCGCGGCTTCCCACCGGCTCGGCCGCTTGAGGGCCAGCGGATGGATCTCCGCGATCGCGTCCGGGGAGGGAAACGCGGTGTCGATCGACTCGGCGTCCTTGCGGATGCCGCACAGGTCCGCGATCTCTCTCGCGTCGATCTTCGAACCGTTGTAGCGGCTGAGCGCCTGCGACCTCGAGTAGTCCCAGAACGTCATCTCTTCGGCCATCTCTCTTCTCTTCCTGCTGACGATCTCGTTCGGGCGCCGGTCGGTCACCGCCCCGCGCCGGTGCGCGGCGGTGACCGACCGGCGCCGTGTTCTTCGCCGCTCTCAGGCCCCGGGGCCGTCTCCGGCCGGGAGGATCGGGCCGACGGTGCGGCGTACGGCGGACAGGGCGACGGCGGCGGCCGCCGCACCGGTGGCCAACAGGGCCCACGGCCACCGGGGGCCCAGCGCGAGTGCCGCGGTCAGGGCCAGCGGGGCGATCGCGGAGCCGACCCCCCAGGACAGTTGGTGCAGGCCGAGGTGGCGTCCGGGCGTTTCCTCCGGGGCCATGCGGACGGCCACGACGTCGCTGGTGGGGGCGTGCATCAGTTCCGCCGCGGTGAACACCAGCACGGCGAGCGTGAGCAGGAACAGCGCCGCCGACCGCGACAGGCCGCTCGCCGCGCCGAAGAGCACGGCCGCCGCGGACCAGACCAGCGCCGCCCGCTGAAGGGTGCGCAGGTGCTCGCGCCGTTCCAGGTACCGCACCACCAGGGACTGACCCGCCGTCACCAGCGCGGTGTTCAGTGCGAACACCGCGCCGACGACCCAGGTGGGCTGGTGGAGCCGCTGGACGACGTAGAGGGGCACGAGCACCGGGAGCGCCGTGCAGACGACCACGAGCACCGTGTTGGCCGCCACCATGGTCACGTACGCGCGGTCGGGACGGGGCCGGGTCGAACGGTGCCCGGACACCGTCGGCACGTGACCGGCGGACGGACGCCGCTCGGTGGCCGGCAGCAAGGCGATCAGGACGGCGGCGAGGACGTAGCTGGCCGCGTTCGCCGCCAGGACCAGTCGCAGGCCGTTCACGCCCTGCCCCGCCAGGACGCCCGCCGTGAGCCCGCCGACCGTCATCCCGACGTTGCGCAGGGTCCGTTCGAGGCCGTACCAGCGGATCAGCTCCCCGGGGTGGCAGCGCCGGGCGAGGAACGCCCGGTTGGCGGGCCAGAACAGGTTGTCCCCGAGCGCCGCGAGCGTGGCCGCGACGAGCAGCGTGGGCGCGGAGCCGGTCGCCGCATAGACGAGGAAGGCGGTCGCGCGCAGCACGTGGGCCGCTTGGACGAGGGGTACCGGGCCCCACCGGTCGATCAGCGGCCCGGACAGCGGCCCCGCGACCAGGGCGGCGGCCCCGGCCACGGTCAGGAGGGTTCCGGCGGTGGCCGCCGTCATCCGGTCCTGCCACGTCAGGTAGAGCAGCAGGAAGGGCAGGGCGAGGCCGCTGCCCGTGCTGTCGATGACCACGGCCGCGAGCAGGCGCCGCTGACCGTCGAGCCGGGGCAGGCCGAGCGCCGTGGTCAGCCGTCCCGGCCGCGGCGGCGCGGACGGTGCCGTGCTCATGGTGAGGTGACCTCCCGGTGCCCTGGCGGCGGCGGGGCGGGCGACGGCGTGGTGGGGCGCGGTGCCTGGCTCGCGGCGAACCTCACAGCTTCGCCATGGCGTTGCCGATGTAGTTGGGCAGTCGGGACAGTTGGTCCCGGAGTTCGTTCAGGTCCACGGGGTAGCTCTCCCGGTAGCGCCGGGTCACGGCCTCCACCTCGGACCAGGTGCTCGGCATCCTGCCGTCGTTGTAGCGGGGCGCCAGCTGGTCGTACAGCGTGGTGCCGGGGCGCAGGAAGAGCTGGTTGAGCCCGAAGTAGCCGGGCAGGTTCGTCGCCCATTCCAGCAGCTCCCCGTTCTGGCAGGCGGGGTCGTCGGGCAGGCCCACGAGGATGAAGGCGAAGGGCGTGATCCCGGCGTCCTGCAGCTTGCGCACGGCCGCGTTGGTCACCCCGGGCTTGATCCGCTTGCCGACGGGTGTGTCGGCGATCCCCGGGGACTCGGCACCGAGCCACATGCCCTTGCAGCCGGCCCGGGCCCATTCGTCCACGTCCGTGCGCAGGACCACCTCGGCCCGGCTCTGGCCCGTCCAGCCGACGCCCTGACCGGTCAGGCCCCGGCACAACTCCTTGTAGTAGGTGGGGTGGAGCCCGAAGACGTAGTCGAGGAAGAAGATGAAGTCGACGTCGCGTTCGCGCATGGCCGCGATCTCCGCGAGGGTGCGCTCCACGGGCTGGGGGCGCATCCGGGTACCGAACGGCAGGTGGCAGAAGGTGCAGCCGTACGTGCAGCCCCGCACCCCGAGCACGATGCCGCACGAGCCGCGTCGCACCTGGCCGTCCATGAACACCTCGGCGGTGTAGGAACTCAGGTCGAACAGGTCGTAGGCGGGCAGCGGCCACTGTTCGGGGGCGAGTTGCGGATAGCTGTCCGCCAGCGGCATCACCGGCAGCGACGGCCGGCCGGCGGCCAGGTCGCGTACCGCCTGCACGGCGGCGGAGTCGGTCTCGCCGCGCGCGACGTGATCGGTGCCCAGTTCGCGGCGCGTGGCCTCCGGCATCTGCGTGGCGTGCGGTCCGCAGGCGACCAGGGTCGCCCCCGGCCACTGCCGGCGGGCTCGGTCCGCCAGCGCCCTGACCGGGTCCAGCACGAGGGGATAGCACTGGGCGCGGTCGGCTATGGCGGTGATCACGACCACGATGTCGGGGTCGCCGTCGGTGTCGGGCGGGGTGTCGGTGAGGCGGTTGTCCCACACCGACACACGCATGCCCTCGGCACGCAGCGCCGCGCCCGCGTTGGCCACGTCGAGTGGCAGCTGAAGGAATTCACGGTCGAATTCGTCGTCGGGAATGGCGAAACAGACGTGGGTCATACGAGGCTCCCGGGCGGGTTCGTGGACGCGTGACGGCGGGGATCCGGGGACACGGGGCTGCTCTGAGCCCGGTCGCCTTCGCCCTGCCGCCGCGGCGCCGGGGGATGTGGGGCAAGGGTGCGTGCGCGGCGGGGCGCTCGAAGCACACCGGCGCTCCGGCACGCCGGGGTCCGTGGACGGTAGGGGCACCGTGACCCTACGAAGATCGTCTGCCGCTCCCCCAGCCCCTACGACCCCTACCACCCCCTACGGGGCCCGGGCGGGAGGACCGCGCGGACCTCCCGCGACGCACGGAGCCGGGAGGTCGGGTCCGGACCGCGTCCCGTCTCCGCGATGCGCTGCGCGCTGTCGCCCGGGCCGCTGTTGCCCGCCGCGCTCACACCTCGCGGCTCCGGCCGTCGACCGGTAGGGGGTGGTAGGGGGCGTAGGGGCTGGGGAGCAGCGAACGATCTTCATAGGCTCCCGATGTGCCGGCCGGAGCCCCCGCGGCCCGACCACCGCCGGGCCCTCCGGCCCCCGGCTCAGGCCCCTCGGGCCGTCGCTCCGTCAGCGCACCCGTGCTCGCCGCCCCTCGGGAGGTGGCGCCGGACGCCGGCCACCGGTGCGCCGGACACTCCGGGGCGATGGCCCGATCCACGACGAGAAGAGGTTGAGACGATGACGTTGGTTGAAGGAGAGTCCAGGGGTGTCGCGGTCGAGGGTGGCGCCGCGGCGTGGCCCGGCGCGAACCGGTACGAGATCCTCGACGGTCGTATGACGCCTCATGATGTCGGTGAGACGGTCCGGTCGGTACTGCGCGGGGAGGGCGTGCCATGCCCGGAGCCCGCGGAACGGGGGCCGGGAGACATGCTGATGGAGCTGGACGGCACCTCCGTACGGCTGTGCAGCCGGCCGATCGCCGACACCGCCCCGGGCACCCTGGACCCCGTCGTCCCCGCGGCCGCTCGCACGCAGGTGCTGCTCTCCGCCGCCGGACCGCTCTCCGCTCGGGCCGGGGCCGTCTTCGACCGCGTCGTCGAGGCGCTGACCCTGCGCGGCCACTGCTTCACCGACGCGGAGGTCGACACGATCGTGGGGGGCATGCCCCTGGTCGCCCGCTACGCCACCGAGGAGCCGGCCTTCCGCGACTGGGCGCTGATCTTCCGCGACCACTACGTGGAGAACAGCGTCGGCTTCCTGTGGGGCATGGAGCGCGCCGGCATCGACCCGCAGTGGATCTTCGCGCTCTCCAAGGGCGACCGGACCCTGCACCGCGACCGCGTCCACGCCTGGTTCCTGCACCGCGGCTACCGGAGCGACACGCTGGACAACTCGGTGATCAACGGTTCGGCCGACACGACGGCGCGCGCGTACGCCCTGGCGGCCAATGAGCGGGTGGACGAGTTCGTGCGCGAGGCGCACGCGGCGGGTCGCAAGGTCCTGGTGGTCGACGACGGTGGCCTGCTCGCGCAGGGCTACGGAGCCGAGGGCGTCCTGAAGGACGGCGTCGACGGCGCCCTGGAGCTGACCGTGAGCGGGCTGAAGCGGATCGCGGGCGCCCCCGGCGAACTGACCATCCCCGTGCTGAACATGGCGCGTTCGCGGCTCAAGAGCATGCTCGGCTACAACGAGATAGCCGATTCCTGCGTGCGCCGGCTGCGCGCCATCCTGCCCGGTGAGAAGTTCATCGGCCGCCATGTGCTGCTGCTGGGCTACGGCACGCTGGGGGGCCGGGTGGCGCACGCGCTGCGGGCGCTGGGCTGCCGGGTGTCCGTGGTGGACACGGAGATCCTGGCGCTGATCACGGCCGCGGAGCACGGGTACGAGACCTACACCAGCGTGGGCGAGGCGCTGAGCGCCCACGCGCCGTTCCTGATCGTCGGCAACACCGGCGAACTCGCCCTCACCCACGACGATCTGCCGCTGCTGCCCGACGGGGTGTACCTCGCGGGCTTCGCCACCAAGGACTTCAGCCTGCTCAGCGAGGGGTTCGAGGGTCTGCGGTCCACCGTGGTCCCCCAGGTCGGTGTCCGCCACACCCTGCCCACCGGCACCACGGCCACGCTGCTGGGGGACGGCCGCTCGCTCAACCTCTTCGAGTACGAGGGCATCGCCAACCGCGGGTACGACGCCTATCGCGCGGGCACCCTGATCGCGGCGAAGCTGCTGTGCCGCGAGGCGGGCGACCTCGCACCGGGCATTCATCTGGAGCCCGTGGACCGGGAGATCGACGAGGCCGGCCTGTTCGCCGCCTACTACGACGAGTACCTGGCCTCCGGTGCCCGCCGCCCGGCAGCCCAGGCCACCCCGGTCCCGGTGGCCCGATGAACCCCCGTGTGTCCGGGACCCACGTGTGCGTGATCGGGTACGGGGCCGCCGGCCGGCTGCACCAACGGCTGCTGAGCGAGCTCGGGTTCGACGTCAGCGTGGTCGACCCCGCCCCGGGTGCGGTGCCCGGCGCGATCCCCGTCTTCGAGGGTGTCGAGCAGGCGGCCGCCCGCAGACCCGTCGACGTCTGGTCGGTGTGCTCGCCGACCGCCACCCATGTCGCGACGGTGGCCGAGGTGCTCTCCGTCGCCCCTGCGGCCCGGCTGCTGGTGGAGAAACCGCTGTGCCGCACGTGGGAGATCCCCGAGCTGAACTCCCTGCTGGACCGCCACCCCGAGGCCCGTCTGGTGGTCATGGACCAGTACCGGCACTCCCGGGCGATGACCCTGCTGCGGAGCATGCGGCAGGAACTGGCGCCCCAGCACCCCCTTCGGGCCGTCCGCGTCGGGTTCGGCAAGGATCGGCGGGCCGACATCGCCGCCGGCCGGTTCGTCGACCGCGACCACGGCATCTTCGGCTACGAGTGGCTGCACATGCTGGCCCTGCTGCGCGGCGCGCTGCCGCAGACCGCCTACGACGGCTACATGGGCACCACCCCGGACGCGCACGCCCTGCGGGTGGCGTCCGACCCCGAGCTGACCAGCACCGCCGCGCACGAGCGGGCCGTGGCCGACGGTGTGGACATCGAGCTGTACTCCACCATCGTCGGCCCCGACCCGTCCGGGCAGGTCGCCGTGCCCGCCTGGTTCGACCTGCCCACCGCGGCCGGTGAGAGCAGGCAGCGCCATGTCGACGTGCTCGCCGGGCCGGTGCGCTTCGGCCTGGACCTGGACCCGGTGACCCTGCCCCGGGGCACCCGGCTCCCGCGCAACACCCACCGGCTCACCGCGGAGGGGCCGGGGCTGCGGCGCGAGTGGCTGATCCACGACTCGCCCCTGGACAACGCCCTGCGCTGGTCGGTGGCGGCGTTGCTGTCCCCCGCGGGCCCGCCCGGCCTCGATCTGCGGGGCGCGGCGCGCATCGGTCTGCTGGCCGAGGCCGTGCACCCCGCCCACCGGCCGCCCTCCGTCCGCACCTGACCGGCCGCGGGCCGGGCGGGGCCGCGCAAGCCGGTGACCGGGCGGCGGCTCCGGGCCGGCGGCCGGGCGACCGTTCCGGGCTGCGGCTCCGGGCCGGGGGCCGCCTCGCGTCAGGCGGCCCCCCGCCCGCTCGCCTTCGTCCTCCCCGGGTGGGCCCGTGCCGATGTCCGGCGCATGACCCGGCCGACCCCGACGAACAGGAGCGCCCCCCGGCGCTCCCCGACTGACCGGCCGACCCCACGGCCCTGACTGTAGGAGTGTTTCCGTGCTCACGTTCGGAGTGATCGGCTGCGGGTCGATCGGCGGCTTCCTGGCTCGGCTGCTGACGCGCGAGGACGAGGTACTGGCCGGCCGGGCCCGGCTGGCCGCCGTCGCCGGGCGGGACCCGGTGCGTGCCGGGGCGCTGGCGGCCGAGGTGGGTTGCGACGCGGCCGACGTCGAGGGGCTGCTGGCCCGGCGGGACATCGACGCCGTGCTCGTGTGCACCCCGAGCGGCACCCACGCGGAGCTGGCCGAGGCGGCCCTGCGCGCGGGCAAGCACGTACTGGTGGAGAAGCCGGTCGACGTGACGCCCCAGGCGGCCGACCGCCTGATCGCCGTGGCCCGGCAGGCGGGGCGGACGCTCGGCGTGGTGTCCCAGCACCGCTTCGATCCCGCCGCCCGGCTGGCCCGTACGGTGATCGAGTCCGGGCGGGTGGGCCGGGTGACCTCCGTCATGACCGAACTGTCGTGGTGGCGCGGCCCGTCGTACTACGCCTCCGGCAGTTGGCGCGGCACGCCCGACCTGGACGGCGGCGGGGCACTGATGAATCAGGCGATCCACGCGGTGGACCTGGTGCAGTGGCTGGCCGGGCCGGTGGTGGAGGTGGCCGCGCACACGGCGCGGCTGGCCCACCCCGGCATCGAGGTGGAGGACGTGGCGACGGCCAGCCTGCGCTTCGCGAACGGCGCGTTGGGCACCCTGCTCGCCACCACGGCCGCCTACCCGGGGCGCACCGCCCGGACGGCGGTGAACGGCGACCGGGGCTCCGTGGTCATCGACGACGACCGGCTCGCCTACCTGCACCTCGCCGCAGAGGGTGAGGACGCGCCCGCGTACGGGGCCTTCGGCGCCGCCGACCAGTCCGCCGCGTACGCGGCGTCGCTGGTGGGAGACGGGGCCCGGGACGTTTCGGGGCTGCTGTACCAGCCGCACCGGGACCAGCTCCTGGACTTCTGCGACGCCGTCCGCGACGGTCGGCCCCCGCTGGTGGACGGGTCTGCCGGGCGGCAGGCGGTGGCCGTCGTGACGGCGGTCTACGCGTCCGCCAGGACCGGCCGACCGCAGCGGGTGGACAGCGCGGTTCCGGCCAATGATGAGCGTGAGCGGGGGACTTGGTGAGCGGCGCGGTCCGCGAGGGGAGGAAGGTCTGACGGCGGGCGGGCGCCTTGCCTCCCGCGTCGTTGCCTGCGGCCCTCCACCGGGGCCGGTCGGATTCTGTTCACATGTCGGAGAATGGCGGAATACAGCTCCTTCCGGCCGGCGTGCCATCGGGCGCCCATAGACTTGATCACTAGCTGGGCCGGGGGGTCACCTGCCTTGCTGGGCAGGTCCGTTCTGTTCTGTGCGTGCATGCGTGCGAACAGGACGGTGGGATGCGAACGGAAGGCTGCGGGCTTTGTCCGATGCCGATGACCTCATCAAACAGGCCGAACAGCGCGGCGGCGTCCTCCTCCTGGAGGGGGGCCCGGGAACGGGAAAAACCTTTCTCCTGGACGATGTGAAGAGACGCGCGGCCGCCTCCGGTCTCGTGTGCCTGCACGCCACCGGGTATCGCGACGAACGCGACGTGCCGTTCTCCATCCTGGAGCAGTTCGTTCATGTCTCCGGAGTCGCCGACGGCATCCGGTCGGCCCTGCGGCAACTCGTCGGCAACAGAGCCTTGGCCGCGCCGTCCGGCACCGTCCCCTCGCATGACGTTCAGGGACTGGTTTCCGCGCTGGTCACAGCGGCCGCGCACACCGGGATCATCGTCCTGGTCGACGACGCCCACCACGTGGACCCGGCCTCGCAATCCTGCCTGCTCCACCTCGCCCGGCGCGCCCAGTCCCACCGCATCACCCTGGTGATGGCCTATCCGCGCACCTCCCGCGACGGCATCCGTGACCATCTGGAATTCCTCGGGCTCTCGGGCACCCGGTCGGTCGAGGTCGCCAACCTGCGGGAGGAGGAGGTCAGACAGCTGCTGGAACAGGGGGCCGGCGCCGGCGCGGCTGCCGGGGCCGTCCATCGGATCAGTGGCGGGAACCCCGCCCTGGCCACCGCGCTCGTCCGCGATCTGCACCTGGACCCGGCCGCCGCTTCCCGGCCGCCGGTCCCGGTCGGGGCCGCCTTCCGGACCGCCTACGTCGCCGGTCTCGTCCGCCATCCCGCTCTCGCGGAGACGGTCCGCGCGCTCGCCGTACTGGGTGACGACGCCACTCCCCCACGGGCCGCCCGCCTGCTGGAGCGCCCACCCGGGGAGATCGAGCAGCACCTCGCCGAACTCGACCGCTCGGGTCTGCTGGAAGACGGCGGCTTCCGACATCCGGCCGTCCCCGACGCCGTCCTCGGCATGCTCGACGCCGACCTTCCGGATCTGCACCGGCGGGCCGCCGCGCTGTTGTTCACGGAGGGCGCCCCGGCGCCCTCCGTCGCCCGGCACCTGGTCGCCGCGGATGACCTGCCCGACGCGTGCCAGGTGCGCGTGCTGCGACTCGCCTGGCAGCAGCTCCTCATGGCCGGGGAGACGGATCGGGCGCTCGCCTGCCTGCGGTTGGCCGACCGGGCCGAGCTCGGCCCGGGACAACGCGGCAGGGTGATCGCCGCGATGATCGGCACGCAGTGCTACGTCAATCCCCTGGCGGCGGAGCCGGAGGTGAACCGGCTGCTGTCGGCGGCGCGCGCCGGCGAGGTCGACTGCGGCGCGCTGCGACTCCTCGTCCTCTGGTTCCTCTGGTTCGGCGGTCGCGAGCACGCACGGGAAGTGATGGCCCGCCTGGTCGAGTCCTGCGAACCGTCGCACACGCACGACGAGTTGCGGGGTTTCCAGGCGCTCATCGGCTGCCTCTGGCCGGACCTGCTCGGCGGTCCCGCGGTGCAGGCCTACTTCTGCGACGCTGCGGACACCGACGCCCCCGGCCGGCACGCGTTGACAACGATGCCCGGGTCCTGTGCCGAGCCCGTCCCCGGGGGCCGCCGACTGCTCCTGCCGTCGACTACCACCCTGACCGGTACGGACGCCCACGACGCCGCCGAACGGCCGTCCGTGCCGGCCGTCATCAACCCCCGATGGTTCCGGGAGCTGGATCTCGCGGCCGTCCTGGAACTCACACGGAACGGCGAGATGACGCTCGCCGACCGGCTGTGCGAGGAACAGTGGAGCCGCCTGACCCCGGACGAACTCCCGGTCCGCAGAGCACTCCTGGGCGGTCTGCGCGCCCACATCCGGTGGAACCTGGGGGATCTGCACACGGCCGTGCAGAGTGCCGCGTCCGCCTTGGAGCTGCTGCCCGACCGCAGTTGGGGCATCGCCGTCGGGATGCCGCTGTCGGTCCTGATCGCCGCGCACACCGTGATGGGGGATCCGAACCAGGCGGTGAGGTACCTGGAGCGTCCGGTCCCCGACGAGATGTGGGACTCGTCCTTCGGCCCGCTGTACCGGATCGCCCGCGGCAGCTATCTGCTGGAATCGGGCCGTCCGCGCGCGGCGTTGACCGACTTCACGGCCTGCGCCCCCTCGGACGAGTCCCGGGGAAACCCTCTCGGGCCCCTCGGTTGGCGCGCCCACGCCGCGGAGGCGTATCTGGCCCTCGGCAAACCGGAGCGGGCCCGGCGGTTGGTCGTGGCGGAGATCGCGCAGGGTGACCGGCCGACCGACGCCCGGGGGCGCGCCCTGGCCGTGCTGGCCGCGCTGGACGAGCCCGGGCGGCGCAGGGCGCATTTGGAGGAGGCGGAGCGGACCCTTCGCGCGACCGGCAGCCGGCTCTCGCTCGCCCGGGTGCTCGGCGACCTCGGTGACGTGGACCTGGCGGAGGGCCTCACGCGTACCGCGCGTGCGCGCTGGAGCGAGGCGCAGCGCCTGGCCGCCGAATGTGGCGCGCCCGACCGGGTACGCCCCCTCGCGGCCCCCCTCGACGGGCCTCCGGTCCCGGCCGGGCCGTCCCCGGCGGAGGCCGGACGCCCGGAGGGAGCCGTTCTGCTGCCGGCGGGCGTCGCCACCGAGGGTCTGACGGAGGCCGAGCGGCAGGTGGCCTCCTTGGCCGCGGCCGGCCGGTCGAACCGGCAGATCGGCAGTCAGCTGTACATCACGGTGAGCACGGTGGAACAGCACCTGACCCGCGTGTACCGCAAGCTCGCGGTCCGGCGCCGGTCCGAGCTGACGGGCGTGCTGGGGCTGCCCTCCTGAACGAGCGGCGCGACGGGGGTCCTGGTTCGGGCGGGACGTCGGTGCGGCCGAGGCGGACCCCGCTGTGCGATGTCCGTCGGGCCGCTTGCGTGTGTGGGGGCGGGGCGTCAGCGGTACGTCAGTGAAGCGCCGGCGGTGGGGCTCAGGCTGGGATCCGTACCGCCCCGCACTCGGACAGGAGTCCCATGCCCCGCACCATCCCCCATGCCGCCGGCGCCGGTTCGCGCCGCCGGTCCCGCCCGTTGGCACGGCTGCTGACGGTCTGTGTCGCCTTGGGGGCGGCGCTGCTGACGCCCACCGCCGCCGGGGCGGCCGGGTCGACCAACCAGGACGCACACCGCAATCTCGGGCAGGCGGACCGGGCGGAGTGGATGTGGGGCGTCGCGAGCGACACGAAGCTGTCGGCGATGTCCATCCCCGGCACCCATGACACCCTGGCCATCCACGGCGGTTCCGCCGTGCAGACGCAGGAGGACTACGGCGACAGCGCGAACACGCTGACGGCGCAGTTGGAACGCGGTATCCGTGCCATCGACATCCGGGTCCGTGCCATCGGGGGCTCGTTCACGATCCACCACAGCGCGTTCTACCAGCAGGCCAACTTCGACGACGTCCTGAAGAAGGCGCAGGGCTTCCTCAAGGCGCATCCGACCGAGACGATCGTGATGCGGATGAGGGCCGAGTGCGCGTACACGAGCCCCGGCATCACGGACTGCGCGAACGAGCCGAAGTCGGTGCAACCGGCGGACGTCAGGCAGATCTTCGCCGGCTACGTGGGGGCGAGTCAGTACCGCGACCTCTTCTGGGCCGATTCGGTGAAGGGCACCGGCAGGGCGAAGGTACCCACGCTCGGGGACGTGCGCGGCAAGTTGGTCCTGGCCGGCTTCGACAACGTCGACAGCGACGGCTACGGGATCGAGGGCTTCAACGACCACAAGGAAGACACCTACAACGCGTCGTCCATCCCGGAGAAGTGGAACCTCGTCAAGACGAACGTCGACGCGGCCATCTCGCGGGCCAAGGGGAACTCCTCCGACGGTGGCCTGTATGTGACGTACACGTCCGCGAACACGGTCCCCGGTGGGGGGTCGCCGCTCTACTACGCCGGCGGCTACACGAAGGTCCAGGGCGGGGTCAGCACCGAGGTCCCGGGCGTGAACTACCACCTGATGAAGTACCTCAACAGCGAAAAGGGCCGCGTCGGCATCGTCATGACGGACTTCCCCGGCTGGGGCCTGGTGAACGCGATCATCGACCACAACGAGGACAATGCCGTCAAGGGCGGCAACCGGATGATCTGGCAGGTCACAAGCGACAAGACCTACGTCAACAGCCTGAACGGCCGTTGCATGGTGCGGGGTCCCGAGTTCGACAGCTCCAAGACCGGCGGACTGGTCACCCAGCGCGTGTGCCAGTCGACCCCGCCCAGCAGCCACCAGTGGGGGGCGGAGCAGCCGCCCGGCAACATGGGCAAGGGTTACCACTGGATCAAGGCGAGCAACGGCAAGTGCCTGACCGTCCCCTACAACAACGGCACGCCGCCGGGCTCCGGCACCCAGTTGTTCTGGTGGGACTGCGAGACCCGCTGGTTCTCGGGCAGTCAGATGTGGAACATCATCCCGACCAAGCTCGCCACCGCGACCGGGCCCCGACCGGCCTACACGTTCATCAACAACTGGACGGGCCTGTGCCTGTCGATGGACCCGGCCACCGCCGACACGTCGGGCGGCAAGGTCACCCAGGAAACCTGCCCGAAGAAGTAACCCCCGCGCAGGCTCGCAGGCCGCCCCTCCTTCCCGGAGGGGCGGCCTGCTCCGGTCCGGTTGCTCCGGCGACCGCGGCGAGCGGCCGGTCGACCTTCAAGGTGGGCTCACGTGCGCGTCGTGAGGCGCGCGACCGCCTCGTCGTATCGCGCCTGGAGCCCCGGATCCGCCGATACCCGCAGCAGTACGCCGAGCGCCCGTACCGCACCGTCCTCGTAGCCGGACGCATCCGCCTCGCGGGCCGCCCGGTCGAGCTGCCGGATGCCCTCGGCCCGGTCCCCGAGCCCCAGCAGCGCTTCTCCCCTCACGATGAGCAGCAGTACCCGGGGCACGTCGGCCGTGTCCGATCGATCGTCGAAGGCGAGGGCCTCGGTCGCCGTGTCGAGGGCCGGGCGCCATTTCCCGGCGTCGACGCGGTGCCGGGCGAGGTGCTGCATGGCCAGTCTCTCGATGGTCCGGTTTCCGGCCGAGCGGGCCAGCTCCACCGCCCGTTCGCATCCCTGCGCGGCCTCGTCCGGGTCGCCGAGCGCCGCCTGCGCCATGGCCAGCACGATCAGCGCGTTCGCCTCGGCGACCACGTCACCCGAGCGGGCGGCGAGCGCGGAGGCGGCCCCCAGGCGATTCAGCGCCTCCACGATGCGTCCTTCCTCGATCAGCACCCAGCCGAGCACGTTCAGCACTCGCGATTCGCCGTGCTGATCGGCGTCGGCCCGGGCCGCCTCCAGCCCGGTCTCCAGGAGCGGAACCCAGCCGTCCCGCACGCGCCACACGATCAGCGGCCATAGCAGCAGGATGATGCGCCAGGTCCTGCCGTGCAGTCCGGCGGCGTGTGCCGCGGCCACCGCCGACGTGAGGTCGTCCCTCTCGGCCGCGTACCACGCCACGGCCGCGGACCGGTCGGCGAACTCCCTCACGGCGGCGGGCGCCAGGTAGTCAGCCGGCAGCGGGAGGCACTCCTCGTTGCCGGGCTCGGCCGCGGCCACGGCCGCGAGTCCCGTGGCGATGTAGTGGTCGAGCACCCGCCCCAGCGCATCGGGCCCGGCGTCCAGGCTCCGCGCGTAGAGCCGTACGAGATCGTGCAGCGTCCAGCGACCGGGCGCCGACTCCGTGACGAGGTGCGCCACGGCCAGCCGCTCCAGGGCACTCTCGGCGGCTGCCGGATCCGTACCCGCCAGGGCCGCCGCCGCATACCGGTCGACGTGTGTGCCGGGGTGGCGGCCGAGATGGGCGAACTGACGGGAGACGTGCAGGGGGAGTTGCCGCAGCGTCAGGTGCAGCGCCGCCCGCACGCCGGTGTCCTCCACGTCCAGCAGGCTCAGCCGGCGCGTCTCGTCGGACAGTTCGGCGGTCATCGCGGCCAGCGACCATCCGGGCCGTTGCGCCAGCCTGGCGGCCGCCACCCGCAGCGCGAGCGGCAGCCCGCCGCACAGCTCGGCCAGCCGCCGCGCGGCGACGGGCTCCGCGAGCACCCGTTCCGCGCCGAGTACCCCGGCGAGGAGCATCGTGCCGTCCTGCGGCCCGAGCACGTCCACCGCCACGGGCCGGGCGGTGTCGGTGACGATCAGCCCCGGCAGCCGGTGTCTGCTCGTGACGATGGTGACGCAGCGGGGACCGCCCGGCAGGAGCGGCCTGACCTGCTCGGAGTCACGCGCGTTGTCGAGCACCACGAGGAGCCGGCGGTCGGCGGTCAGCGACCGGAACAGCGCGGCCGCGCCGTTCGCCGAATCCGGTATCCGGTGCTGCGCGACACCGAGCGCCGGCAGGAACTCGCGCAGCACCTCCATCCGATCCGGCACGCCCGTGTCGCCGAAGCCGCGCAGGTCGGCATAGAGCCGCCCGTCGGGGAAATCGGCCCGGCCTTGGTGTGCCCAGTGCAGCACCAGGGCCGTCTTCCCCACCCCGGCGGGCCCGGTGATCAGGCAGACGGGTGCCTCGCCTGTGGCGGCCCGGGACAGGGCGGCGAGCTCCGCCGTCCGCCCGTGGAAGCCGCGCGGTGCGCGCGGGAGCAGATCGGGCGCGTGGGTGTGCGCGACGACATCCGGTACGGCGGCGTGGGCCGGATCGACCGGCGCGGTGGCCGGGCGAGGATCCGGGACCTCGGCGGCTGCCGTCTCCACGTCCCCCGTGGCCTGCGTCGGGCCTCCTTCAGCGCCGCGCAGGGCGCAGGCGAAGGCGTTCGCCAGTTCCGGACCCGGGTCCACGCCCAGTTCGTCGGCGAGCAGCCGTCGGGTGCGGTGGAACCAGTCCAGCGCCTCCGAGCGGCGGCCCGCGCTCTGGAGCGCCCCCATGAGGGCGGCGGACAACGATTCGCGCAGCGGGTGGGCCACTGCCTCGGCGCGCAGAACGGTCACGGCGCCGGCGTGCTCACCCGACCGGGCGTAGCCCGCCGCCAACTGCTCCACCGCGGCCAGCCGCAGCTCCTCCAAGGCCTGCGCGGCGGCCTGCAGCGGAGGGCTCGGGCACACGTCGGCCAGCGCCGGTCCCTGCCACAGCGACAGCGCCTCCCGGTACATCGCCACGGCGTCGGCCGGGTCACGCTGCTCACGGGCCCGGGCCACCAGATCCTCGAAGCGGTGCACGTCCAGCAGGACCCTCGGCATGCGCAGGACGTACGCCGCGCCCTGGGTGACCAACTCGACGCCGTGCGCCCCGGCGCCGGCGCGCGTCAGCGAGGCCCGCAACTGGGACACATGGCCCTGGATGACGCTGCGGGCGCGCGCCGGCGGTTCCCGTTCCCACAGAGCGGTCGTCAAGTAATCGACAAGCACCGGGTTGTTGGGGCGCAGCAGCAGGGCGGCCAGCAGGCTGCGCCGTTTGACGGGACCGAGCGGTAGATCGCCTGCCTCGGTGACAACCGACACCGCTCCGAGCAATCGGAACTCCATCTGCCCACGCCTCCCAGCAAAAGAGTTCAGGATAGCGCCCACGGACAAGAAGCAAGCGGCGCCGGGCCGTGCGCCCTGCTGTCGGGAGGACCCCTGGCCGGGCAGTGGGTGGAGTCGCTCGGCGTACGAGTTCGAGCCCACTCCCCGATAGGGTGTTCGACGTCCGTGTCGGGTGTCCACGTGCCCCACGGAGCACACGCGTTACTTCGGGGGAAAGCACCAAGTGAGTACGAACAGAACGACGTCCGCGAACCGATCCACGTCCGGTGGCGCGCTGAGGGCGTTCTTCCGGGCCTGGGCGGGAGGCCTCGAATCGACGGCCGAGCAGGCGCACGACCCGCTCATCGCCTGGATGCAACGCGCCCGGACGATCATCGGTCTGGCCGCTGCCGTCTATCTGGTCGTGGCATATCCCCTGAGCAGCGGTGGCGAGGAGTTCATCGTCGGCAAAGTCGTCGAACTGGGCCTCGCCTGCGTCATCCTGGCCATGGGCAGCATCATCGGCATCACGGTCTTCCTCTCCGCGAGCACCCGGGATCGGCGCCGTGACTTCGCGGAACGACTGCACCGGCCGATCATCCTGGTCCTCATGCTTGCCCTCGGCCCCACCGCCATGTGGGTGGGGATCACCGCCCTCCAAGGCGAGCTCGTCACCCCCGAGGACTTGAAGGGCTTCCTCTCCTCGACCATCGGACTCGGATTCTTCTCCGCGGTGCTGGGGTTCCTGTTCCTGGTCGTCGGCTGGCTGGCATCCGTCGCCGTGGTGATCGCCTCGGTCCCCTTCACCCTCTTCTCCGCCTACACCTGCGTCTTCACGTGCTTCCGGGCTTCGGACGTGCACCAACTGCTCCCGGCGTTGATCTCGCCCCTGCTGGTCTGGTCGCTCTTCGCGTTCCAGCTCTTCAACGGCCCCGACGTCGCCGCACCGCCGGAGGTGCTGTACACGTTCATGCTCGGCGGCCCCCTGTCGGTGACCGCACTCTCCGTCTGGGAGGTACGTCGCCTGCGCAGCCGCCACGGGATCACCCTGCGCGCCGCCCTGGGGCGCTGAACGATCCCTCACCGAGGGCACGCAGGCGGGAGCGAAGGCACGGCCCGTTCCTCCGCGGCGCCGAAGGCCTTCGGGGCGCCTCGGCTCCTAGTGCTGCGGCCGGAAAGGTTCACCGTGTCGCGGCGCCCGGCACGGCACCTCGCCGCGTTGTCGAACCGCCCGAGTACGTCCAGTACAAGCGGCAGTCCTCCGCCTTGCGATGCACCGCACCGGACACCGCGACCCGGCAAACCTTTCCGGCCACAGCACTAGGCTGAAGTCGAGGCTTCGAAGGAGGAACACATGCAGATCGCCGTCACCACCCCGACCGGGAACGTCGGCCGTCACGTCGTCGCCATGCTGGTCCGCGCCGGTGTCCGGCCGCGCGTCTTGCTGCGCGATCCCGACCGGCTGGCTCCCGAGATCCGAAACGAGGTGGATGTCGCGCTGGTCGACCAGTTCGACGCCGACTCGGTGGTGGCCGCCACCCGCGGCATCGACTCGCTCTTCTGGGTGGACCCGACCACCGGCAGCGAGGATCCCCTCGCCGACTACGCCCGCGCCACCACCAGCGTGGTCCGCGCCGTCACCGACAACCGGATCGGCCGGATCGTCTTCCAGAGCAGCGTCGGAGCCGAGAAACGTCACGGCGCCGGCGAGATCGACGGTCTGGCACGGACCGAGACCGCCTTGGACGACTGCGACGTCCACGTCACCCACCTGCGCTGCGGCTACTTCTTCACCAATCTCGAACTTCAACTCGACGCCCTGCGAGCGGGCACCCTCCAGGTGATCCTTCCACTCGACCAACCCATGGCCTGGGTGGCACCTCGCGACATCGCCGAGGTAGCCACCACCCGTCTGCTGTCCCCCACTTGGTCCGGGCGCTGCGTACAGGCGGTCCACGGACCCGCCGACCTCACCTGGCGACACGTCGCGGAGATCCTCACCGCCGCCACCGGCCGGCGGATCGACGTCGAACGGATCACCGACGACACCATGCGCAGCCGGCTCCACCAGGCCGGAATGACCGACGGGTTGGTGGAGGCCGTGCTCGGGATGTCGACCGGCCTGCGCGAGAACTTCGTGCCCGAACAACGCCGAAGCGTGCGGACCACCACCCCGACCACCCTCGCCGCCTGGGCCTACGACCACCTCCGGCACCGGATCGTCGACGCGTCGTGAGCCGGCGGTGGCCTGGCCGCCACCCGGGGTCAGGCCACGACGGCCGGTGAGGAGCCGCCCGTCACCACGAGGCGGGGTGTGCCCGTGCCGTCGGCCGGGACGGACCAGATGTCGCTCGCCCGGCCGCCCTGGCCCGGCCGGGCGTAACCGATGGTCGTGTCGTCCAGCCAGACGGCCTGGTCGTCGACGCCGTGCGGCTCGGCGAGCGGATGGTCGCGCAGGTTCGCCAGGTCCAGGACGAAGAGCCGCCAGGGGTCCGCCGGGTCGTCGGAGACCCTCTTCTTGAAGGCGATCCGGGCGCCGTCGGGGGACAGTGACGGGCATTCGACGTTCTCGCGCAGCGCCCTGGCCGACCAACTCCGCAGGTCCCCCTCCACGAGGTGGGTGCGGCCGCGGGTCGAGACGGTGGCGAAGAAGCGGTTGTCGTCCGCCGCGAAGGTGACGCCCCAGTAGTTGACGTCGGCCGCGTGGTGGCGGGCTCCGCCGAGGGTCAGCGGAATGTCCTCCATCGTCTTGACCAGGTAGCCGGTGCGCAGGTCCAGGATCGAGGTCCGGGTGGAGAAGCCGGGGCCGGCGTAGGAGTCGCCCGTCGCGAACGTGGTCCAGGACAGCAGATTGCCCGAGGCGGACACCCTGGCCCGGTTGGGGATGCCGGGGACGGTCACGCGGCGGATCTCCCGCAGCTGCCGGTCCGTCACCAGGGCCTCGGTGCGTGCCGGCAGGCCGGGTAGTTTGCGCAGGCACAGCACGCGGTTCGCGGCGGCGTGGAACCGGTCGCACGTGGGGCCGCCGCGCGCGCCCGCTCCCCCGGGGCCGGCCGCGCGCGCGAGCAGCCCGGTGGCCGCGTCGCGGAAGTAGAGTCCGGGCGCGGCCAGGCCGAACGAGCCGTCGCCGCTCTGCCGGGTCGTCTGCTCGCGGTGGCGGGCGTGCATGACGTACCCGAGAGAGCCGCCGGCGAGGACGAACACGGCGAGGGCGACCAGAGCGGTGCGCAACCTGTGTCGGTGGGGTGTCACGGCTCCTCCGGTGCGGGGACGGGCGACGGGCCGGCGGGTACGGAGGCGGGCAGCACCCGCCAGGCGGCGGCGAGGGCCAGGGCGAGGACAAGCGCCGCCGCCCACAGGGCGGGCCCCTGCCCCCAGTAGGTCCAGGCGGCCCCGAAGCCGGCCGCGCCGAGGAGCCGGGCCAGTGCCTGGCCGGTCTGGAGCACCGCGAGCCCGCCGGCCCTGCCGCCGGCGGGGAGCACGGGACCGGCGTACGCCATCAGGACACCGTCCGTGCAGGCGTAGAAGACGGACAGGAGCAGCAGGACGGCCGCGATGCTCGGCCAACCGGGCGGCAGGAGCAGGACGGTGTACGCGCCGAGCAGTGCGGCGTGCCCGAGCAGGAACGGCAGCCGGCGCCCCCGGGAGTCGGCGATCCGGCCCGCCGGGACGGCGAGCAGCAGGTAGCCGGCGGCGGCGCCGAGGGGCAGCAGCGGGAAGAGGGCGGGCGGCAGGTCGAGCCCGCGCTGGATCAGCAGGTAGAGGAAGGCGTCGCCGATGGTGGCCGCGCCGAGCAGCACCGCGGCCGCCAGGATGCGGCGGAAGACCGGGTCGCGCAGTGGCGTCGCCCGGGGTGGTGCCGGGGGCGAGACGGTACGGCCCGCGGCGGCCGGTACGTACAGGGCGAGCAGGAGCACCCCGAACAGCCCGGTGCAGAAACTGACGGCGAACACCGCGTCGTAGGCGTCGGCGGTGGCCCACAGGACGGCGAACGCGGCGAGGGGACCGAGGAGCGCCCCGGTGGTGTCCATGGCGCGGTGCACGCCGAAGGCCCGGCCGAGGGCCTCCGGTGGAACGCTGAGTGAGATCAGGGCGTCGCGCGGGGCGGTGCGGATGCCCTTGCCGAGCCGGTCGACGGCGAGGGAGGCGGCGATGCCGGTGGCGGCTCCGCCGGCGAGGAGCAGGCCCAGTCGGGAGAGGGCGGACAGCAGGTATCCGGCACCGGCGATCCGCTTGTGCCGGCCGCCGCGATCGGCGAGCCGGCCGCCGAGCAGCCGTACGAGGGCGGTCGCGGCGTTGAACATGCCGTCCAGGAAGCCGAATTGGAGGGGGGAGAGGCCGAGTCCGAGCACGAGGTAGAGGGGCAGTACGGCGGTGACCATTTCGGAGGAGACGTCGGTGACGAGGCTGACGGCGCCGAGGGCGAGGACGGCGGCGGGGACGCGCCGCCGGGCCCCTGGGGTGCGGGGCGGCGCGTCCGGGCGGCCGGTGTGGGCCAGGTACATCAGTGGCAGCTGTACTTCGGGCTCGTGTCCTTGACCTGGCCGTCGCTGCCGACGTAGGTCCAGCCGTACCCGGAGTCGGTGAACTCCAGCTTCAGCACGCCGTACTGGCCGCTGATCCGCTTCTGGCTGTTGGGCTGGACCTCCTCGATCGGATAGGGCTCGGCTCCGCCCATCCCTCCGACGATCTCCACGATGCCGCTCGCGGTGGCCTTGCCGTCGGGGTCCTGCGGGGCGAACCGCTCGTAGTGGTGGTCGTGGCCGTTCAGGACGAGGTCGGCCTTGGCGCCGTAGAGGAGCTTCCACACGGGCTTGGAGACCGGGTCGTTGCCGTGTCCGCCCGAGGAGTAGAGCGGGTGGTGCCAG
This sequence comes from Streptomyces sp. NBC_01426, assembly GCF_036231985.1. Lineage (GTDB taxonomy): Bacteria > Actinomycetota > Actinomycetes > Streptomycetales > Streptomycetaceae > Streptomyces. The sequence goes on along the minus strand of NZ_CP109500.1, from coordinate 7,366,185 downwards.
TAGGCGGCCACGCAGGGCTTGGTGTTGGCGGCGAGGTCGGCCTTGAGCCAGTCGGTCTGGGCCTTCTGGTCGAAGGAGTTGGAGTCGAGGGCGATGAAGTGCCAGTTGGCCTCGTCGAAGCTGTAGTAGCTCTTGCCCTGCGGGTAGGCGATGCTGCCGAAGTAGGCCTTGTAGCCGGCGAGGGCGCCCGCCGGGTCGTATGTCTCGTGATTGCCGGGAACCGGGCGGGTCCTCGCCTTGAAGGCCCCCCAGGTCTTGTCGTAGTAGGCCCGGAAGTCGGCGATCCGGGCGTCGTCGTACTGGTTGTCGCCCATCGTCAGATAGAATTTCGGGTTGATCTGCCGGGCGAGGGCGGCGGTCTTCGGGTGGGCGCAGCCGCTGTCGGAGGCGGTGCACTGGGCGGCGATGTCGCCGGCGGCGACCACGGTGAAGGCGCCCGCCGGGGGCGGGCCGCCGCCGGGCGTGCCGTACACCTCGGCCTCGAAGAGCGAGTAGCCGTACGTCGTGCCGCGGGCGGTGCCGTGGATGCGCAGGTAGCGGCCCTTGCCCGTGAGGCCGGTCCAGTCGTCGGTGGCACCGTTGCCCGCGCTTTCCTCGGCGAGGGTGATCCAGGTGGCCCCGTCCTCGGAGACCTCGACACGGTACGCCTTGGCGTAGGCGGCCTCCCAGGTCAGCCGGACCCGGGTGACGGCGGCGCCGGCTCCCAGGTCGACCCGGATCCACTGCGGGTCCTCGCCCTCGGCGCTGGCCCAGCGGGTGGTGGCGGAGCCGTCGAAGGCGTTGGCGGCCGCGAGCGAGGAGCTCTCGGCGGAGGAGGCGGTGGCGGGCCTCCCGCGCGAGATGAGCGGGTCGGCGGCGGCTCCGGCCCGTCCGGGCCAGGCGAGCAACAGCCCGCCGACGAGCGCGAGGACGCCGGTGAGCACGAGGAGGAGGGTGCGGGGGCGGGTGTGTAACAGGGGGGTTCCGGCTGAGGCGTTGAGGTGCATCTGGACTCCCTTGCTTCGGGGACGGCGAGAGCTGGGCACCGGTGCGGGGGCACCGCCCCCGAGACGAGGGACGGTCGGGGGCAGCGCGACGGCGGCCGGGGCAGAGCTCTCGCTGAGCGCGTCATGCCCCGGGGAGCGGGCACCGCGCCAAGCCGCCGACCGGGAGCGTATCGGATAGGAAGGTTTCCTACCAGTGGTGCGGAGGGCCCCTTCCGCGGGCCCCGCGGAGGCTCCCGGAGGGTCGTCACGGGGCGACACGGGGGCGCCCGCGAGGAGGGGGCGTTCGCGCCGTCATCAGCTTCGTCAACGACCCCGAGAACCGGGTGCTGCACGCCGCCGCGACCGCCGGCGTGCAGCACGTCGACATCACCCGGTGGACGGGCCGCCTGCAACGGGCCGTCACCGTCGCCGCCCTGCTCCGGCCGACGGGGCCCGTGCCACCCGCATCGGATTCAGCTCCCCGGCCGCGACCCTCGCGCTTCGCGGCACGGGATTCTTCCGCTGGGCCGGCGGGGAACGCTGGGCTCCGGCGCGCCGGGCCCTGCTCCACTCGCCGGGCGACGGCGGAACGGCCCGACTGCGCGTGGACGTCACCCACCGCGGGCGCACGCGCACCGCGACCGTCACCGACCCGCTCGGCCGGCACCACCTGACGGCGGTCGGGGCGGTCGTGGGCCTGCGCCGCGTCCTCGGCACCGACGGCTCCCCCGCCCCGCCCGTGCCGCCCTCCTGTCGGCGCTCCTCGACCGCGTCCTCGCCTCGTCCCTGGAGCGGGTCACCGCCCTCACCCTCGCCCCCACGCACGGCACCGGCCACGAAGCCCTGCTCGACGCCCTCCCCTCGGACCACGACGACCCCGGCCTGGTGCGCCTGTTCACCGAGGTGTGGGCGCTGGCGGCGCACGACGATGCGGTCCCGCCGCCCGCAGGCAGGCCTTCACGACGCCGCCCCCGCCCCGTCTGCCCCGCGACTTCCGCGGCAAGGGCAAGTGGATCGTGCGGGACCTGGACATCACGGTGCCGTTCACCTGGGAGGGGAAGGACGGCAACAGCCAGATGACCGCGGGAGGCCCGCAGTACCCCATCTGGTTCACCAACCTGATCTACCACGACACGCTCTACACGCTGACGTACAAATGGCCCGGCCTGAACGAACACCCCTGCTCACGCATCCCCGGCTTCAACCTGGAGACGCTGAACCAGGGTTTCGAGGAGGCCCGGTTCGTCGGTCCGGAGACCCTGCGGTGCACCCACCCGCAGCGACGCGTGAACCACTGGAGAGTGGGTGTCGTCCTGCCGAAGCTGCCTCCAGGAAACCACCCCCGCCTGCCGCTCGCGCTCGGTGACATCTACGTCGACGAGAACAACCGGGGAACCTTCTGGCAGGTGCTCCAGTTCGGTGTCCAGAACCTCTACGACCCCGAGCTGGACGAGTGGCTGGTCATGGACACCTTCGAACACCGCCCCGGGACCGTGACCCTTCCCCGGCGGTGCGAGCCGCCCCGCTGAACGCGGCCCCGGCGGCGACCCTGGGGGTTTGGCCGGTGCCCCTTCGGCCAAACCCCCAGGGTCGCAGGTCGGCACGTCACTCGTACCGATACTTCAGCGAGTCCGCCTCCGCCCGCTCGATGTCGGCGATCGTCAGCTCCGGCAACCGCAGTTGCGCCAGCGTCACCTCCGCCGAAGCTGGCTGGGCGTCCGCCGACAGCCACTCCTCCGGCTTCCAGGCCGCACTGCGCAGCAGCGACTTGGGGCAATGCGGGTAGACCTCCTCGATCCCCAGTACCAGCGCACTGGCCGGCGGCTTGCCCACCGCGGTCAGCTGCGACAGCAGCTCTGGACGCGTGGAGACGCAGGCCCGGCCGTTCACCCTGAGCGTCGTGGTGCGCCCCGGGATGACGAACAACAGCCCGGCCCGTCCGGTGGCGATGACGTTCTGCAGGGTGTCGAGACGCTTGTTGCCGGTCGCGTCCGGTATCGCCACCGTCCGTTCATCCAGGACGGCGACGAACCCGGCGGGGCCGCCGCGCGGGGAGACGTCACAGTTGCCCTCGGCATCCGCGCTGGCGATCAGGACCAGCGATGAGCAGCCGATCAACCACCGTGTCTGCTCGGTGAGTTCCGTCATCTGCTTCCGCACGGCCGCGCCGCTGGGAGACGGGTAGACCCGGCGCAGCGCCTCCTGGTCGCGCACGGCGTCGAGGCGGAGAGAGTCGAAGGCACTGCCGTCAAGGGATGTCGTCATGCCTCCGACCCTAAGGGGCCGGCCTGCGATTGATCTCGGTCGAATCGTAGGCGCTGAAAAACGGCCTGGCGGCGGGTACAGCTTGCCCCGACCCCGCGGTCGCGGTCGCGGTCGCGGTCAGGCATCACCGGACGGACGGGACGTCCAAGCGCGGGTGTACTGCCCACCAAGCGACAGGCCGTCAGACGGGTTCGGTGGCGAAGAGTTCCAGATGCGAGCAGCGGGGGCAGCGGTACGCCTCGATGCGGCGGCGCGGGCGGCCCATGCGTTTGGCGCCGCCGAACAGGCCGCGCTCCAATGGCCCGGCGATCCAGCGGGCGTACCCGCGAGCGCCCTCCCCCGCGACCTCGACGAAGCCGGATTCCAGTCCGGCGGCGCCGCAGTACGTGCACTTCATCCCATCCATCGGACGAGTGTACGAAGCCGGCACGGCGCCTGCGCGTCAGGGCCGCGGATTGCAGGACGCTCGCCGCTTCGACGGTGTCCGCGGTCGCGAACAGCCGATGAGCCACCGAGTGGCTCTGCGTGGTGTTCGGGCTCCGTGGTATCCGGCAACGAAACCCGTGCAAGAAATCGTTTGGCCGGCCACGGGCACCACTGCTACGTTTCCGGCGGCCGTGCGAGAGAACGAGGAGGTGGTACCCGTGAACGCAGTATCGACATGGGTGCTCCCCTCCGGGGTCACGGTCGGACGATAGGCAGGTCGTCCGGGAGCGCCGTTCTGAGCACTCCCGAAAGGCACGACCATGCATTTCACTTCTGAACAGTGTCTCGACGACGGTGTCCTCGAACGCGAATTCACCCTCGGCGAGATCCCCGGCATCCTGTGGACGCCCGAGTCCACCTCCGCACCGACGCCGCTGATCCTGATCGGCCACCCCCCGCTCGGACTGCGCAGGATGTACCCCCGGCTGGTGGGGCGGGCCCGGCACTACGCGGCGGAGTACGGCTTCGCCGCCGCCACCATCGAGCTTCCCGGGAGCGGTGAACGGCCTCGTTGGGCCGCTGCCGAGCAAGCCCGCGCCGACCTGCGGCGGGCGATCGAGGCGGGCGAGCCGGTCAGCGGCGAGATCGTCGACGCCCTCATCCTCCCGCTGGTCGAGAAGGCGGTACCGGAATGGCGGGCGGCCCTGGACGCCCTGCTCTCGCTGCCCGAGATCGGCGGCCCGGTCGGGTACGAGGGAGGAGTGATCTCCGTCGGCGTTCGCCTCGCGGTGGTCGAGCCGCGCATCGTGGCCGCCGGCTTCTTCGCCGGAAGTCTCGTGCCCGCCACCATGTTCGAGGAGGCCCGCAAGGTCACCATTCCGCTGCACGTGCTGTTGCAGTGGGACGACGAAGGGAACAACCGGCAGGCGGCTTTGGACCTGTTCGACGCCTTCGGCTCTGGGGAGAAGACCCTGCACGCCAATCTCGGTGGGCACACCGGCGTCCCCCGGTTCGAGCTCGACACCGGGGCCCGGTTCTTCGCCCGGCACCTGAAGTAGGACCGGGCCGCGGTCAGCAGCACGGCGGGCCGTCCCACTCTGCTCACGGACGGCGATGATCCCTGCGTGCCGTAGAGGAGGGAGAGTCGTTGATCGGGCAGGGCATTTCCGCCCCTTCTTCACCATTCAAGAAAGGCACTCACGATGCGTGCTGTCCGCCCCGCCGTCCTCTCCCTCCTCGCTCTCGCCTTCACCCTGACCGCCCAGTCGGGCGCGGCCCACGCCTCCCAGGGCCCGTTCAGCTGGATCGGCGCCCAGGACAAGCCGTTCTTCGTCGAGGACCTGCCCGACGGGAAGTGCTTCACGATGAGCCAGGAGGCACGCGGCGCCCACAACGGGACCAAGACCCCCGTCACGGTCTTCGCCGGGAAGGACTGCAAGGGCAAGGCACTGCGTCTGGCCCCGGGGCAGAAGGCACCGCGCAACACCTCGTTCACCAGCCTCCGCTTCGGCGCGAACTGAACGACTCCACACAGAAGCCTCGCCGCGCCCTCCGGACTGCCACCAACGGGCGCGGCCGGCTCTGCGGACGCGGGTCACCACTGGTGTGGGATGGCGATGCCGACTGCGCGCAGCTTCCCCTCGACCAGGGTGTTCAACCGGGCCATGGATGGTGCCCGGTCGTCGCGGTGGTGGTTGACCAGTCCGTACCGGGCGGAGGCGTTGAACTGGCGGCCCGGCGTCGGGCGAGGAATGCCCGGCGCACATCGATGGCGTCCGCCGGGTAGATCGCGGATCGCGACGTGCCTCAGAGAGTATTTCTGGCTCAATTCATCCCGAACCGGCGGTGCTCCTTGTCCATCCTGTATCGGACGAGCGGGGACAGGGCCCGTTCCGTTCCGCACTGGCTCGTGGATGTCGTAGCCACGAAGGTTGAGCCTCGCCCGCCGGCGCCGCAGACTCGTGGTCCGACAATGCCGAGCATAGCGGCGAGTTCGGGTGCGAACACCAGAAGTCGTTATTCGTTCGCGCTATTGGTTCACCCTGGGATAAGCGACCTGCGAGAGGGGAACGCCCTTCCCCCGGCGAGTGCCGAGGTACCCGATCTCTTTCTGCACAGGATCCACACATGAGCCCGGCTTCGCGGTGGCGGCGGGTGGCCCGGGGAAGTGGTTCACCCATTCCCCGGCGCCCGCCTACCGGTGTCCATGACGACCGGTTCGCCGCAAGCCCTGCCGTTGCCCGTCTCCGAGGCCGTTCTCGTGCCGTACACCCCCGTGGTTCGGCACTGCGCGATTCTTGGGTCGCGGTTGTCCAGACCTTGGAGTGTGGGAGTTCGACCGGGCTTGCTCCGACAACGCTACGCATACATCGAAAGCCGCACCATTGCACCGGTGCACCAACCGATCAACGCGATCTGCGGGCGGTGCACCACTCGTCGCACTCTTGTCTCTCCGGTGCACTCCCTCCGGGTTCGGCCCTTTGGAACTGCACACATCAGGTCACCCTTCGAGGAAATCCGACTTCTTCACTCAGCGATACACGAGCAGCCCCCTCAACTCGATGGTTCCGCACGTCGGACGAATTCGAGGTCGGCTGAGAACAGCGTGCGGCCATGAAAGATGTCATTGCATTATCAGCCATTCATTGGGCAGTTTTCGGCCACTCGGAAGCTTCCCCTGCGCCTCATGACGCCTACTCAGGATCACGGCCCAACCGGGCGGGCGGCTCGAACCAATGCCTGCCGGGCCGGCCGGCCTGGAGGCCGGCGGGACCATCGGCTCAGGCAGCCGTGCACAGCCGGCGCGACGTGTCCGGGATTCCGGGCGCTCCCGTCACGACGTGGAGCGCGAACAGGAGATCGCGCATGCCGTCGAGGGATGAAAGGTCACGGGAAAGGTGCCCTTCCAGTGCCCTGATGTGGGAACGGACCGTCGCCTCCGACACTCCCAGCTCGCGCGCGGTCGGCTCCAGGTGTGCGTCGAAGCTGAGCCAGGCCGTCGCCGTGGTGAGCAGGCCGCGGCGGTCCGCACGGGCAGATCGGAGCAACAGCTCGGCCCAGGCGCGGATCTGGGGACCGTCGAGGAGCCCCCTGAGTGTGGGTTCCCTCGTTTCGAGGTATCCGAAGGAGGGCTCCGGCAGCTCGCGGTGGGTGACGAGTTCGAGCGCCAGGCCGGCCGCGATCCGGTCCGGGAGGGTCGCGAAGTCCATGTTCAGGAGTTCCGCGGCTCGCGCCACGCGCCGGGTGACGGTGTTGCGATGCAGCTCCAGTCGGCGGGCAGCCACCGTGTAGGGGTAGGCGAGGGCGGTGGGGATGGTTTCGCGGAGCAGCTGCCACTGGGTGTCGCTCTGCATGAGGGGATGCAGGAGGCCGCGCGCCCACAGCTGTGCGTCGTGTGCCGGGAGCAGGCTGACCAGGTCGGTGTCCTGCACGGAGAGGGCCACCGAGTCCGGCTGGTGGAGGGCGAACCGCTGGGCGGTGGTCGCCTCGCGAAGTGCGTGGGAGAGCAGGGACAGCGAGTAGACCCCACTACCGCCCAACGAGGCATCGGGTCCGAACGCGGAGACCAGGCGCGTGAGTTCCGCGGCCACTCTGTCATCGGCGTCGCCGGCGCGGACGGGGTGGATCACCAGGACCCGGTCCTGGCGGCGCGTGTCGGCGACGACCAACGCCTGGCCGGACGTGATGGCCTCGCAGCGGCGCACGGCGGCGTCCCGCCGGGTGGGTGCCGTCTCGACGACGAACACGCGGACCGTCTCGGGATCGAGAAGACCCGGCGCCAGATTCCTCATGACCCGGCGCGCTTTGGAGACCTCGCCGTCCAGCAGGAGCTCCACCGCCGCGTTGCGCGCGGCGCGGGACGCGTCCGAGGCCGCCCGGTACTCGCGGTGCGCCTGGTCCACCAGGCCCAACAGTTTGGCGGCGTGGCGCAGCAGCCGCAGGTCGGCCTCGTCGAAGGGGGTGCGCCGAGCTACGGCCAGGACGGTTTCCGCGGCGGAGGACGAGCCGAGCGAGATGAGCTGGGTGTGGGCTCCGGAGTGGCTGTCAGGTGCGTTGCCGTCGACGGACCGACGAATGATGGCTTGTGCGAGCTCCTCGGCGGCGGTGGCCGGTGAAGCCACCAGGACGCGGGCGGGTTCGCTGACCATGACCTGTACGTCGAGGACCCTCGCGAGCCAGTCGGCGATGCGCTGCATGGCTCTCGGGTCGGCGAGCTGGGCCGGTAGTTCCTGTACGAGTGAGGCGAGTTGGGCGGCGCGGCGCTCGGCGAACGTGAGCCGAAGCTGCTGGATGCCGTCATGGATTCCCTGCCACAGTTCGACGGGGGCCGTGGTGACCAGGAGGGGGATGCCCTGTCGCTCGGCCAGTTCCACGGTGGCCGGGGGGAAGGGCTGCCTCGCGCCGGGCGGGGCGCTGACGATCAGGCCGGCACTGCCGTCCCGACTCATGCGGTGCAGGAGCGTTTCCAGCACGGTCGTGATCCGGCCTCGCAGGCGGAAGGGGATCGCGTCGGCGATCAGGACCACGTAGCCACGGGGCAGCGTGGCGGGGGCTCCATCCTCCAGGAGGCTCTCCGGGGTCACGGAGAGAACGCCGGTCACCTCCACCGCCAGGGTGGCAGCGGCACACCGGTTGGCGAATGTCAGTTCGAGTTCGGGTTCACGGGTGGGCATCGTGCCCAGGGTTGGCATCGAACACTCCTCGGAGCAGTCGGGAAGTCGTGGCGTGGGCGCCCTGTGCCGTCGAGGACGGCATGAGCACCCTGGTCACCACCTCATGCCTGCTCCCCCGGGAACGGGCTCCACTTCTCCCGAAGTGAGGGCTCGTACGCCTCGGCGTGCGGGGCGGGTGGAGTCGTCACGCGGCCGGGTCAACGGCCCCGCCGGCTTCCACCCGCCACTGCCGACCACCGTCTCCGCACGCATCTTTCCCCCTCGCAGCGCCACGTACGAAGGCACGAGCCGCATCCGGTGCGGTAATCCGCCTGCCACAGCCCTTCCGCCTCCGCGCCCCGTCACGCCCCGTCAGCCGGTCACCGTGGGACCGTGGCCGACCGAGACCGCTCCGCTTCCCCGTGCCCGCAGGCCTGACGGCCCGCACACCCACCGGTGCACACGGTTGTCTCTTCTCTATCGGGATCCTGCCTTGCGCACCCCACGGTGTCAACTAAAGTACACAGGCATAGGCCCTGACAGAGCGAGAGACCGGTACGTTGTGGTGTGCAGTCATCAGCAGGACGCCCTCCGGGCCGTGAGCGGATCCTGCTGCCTGAGGTGAGCAGCAGCCGTTCGTCGATCGCGGACAAACTCAGGGCGCTCATGGCCGGTCGGCGAGGCCCCAACGGGCGTTCGCACACCTCCCGTTCCTTGTCGGCCTCGGTCGACGCCCTGCCGGGCGAACACCCCTCCGTGTCGTTCGCCGCCGTCGCCAAGATCGCCAACGGATCCCAGGACAACCCGACCGTGGGCACGCTCCTGGCGCTGTGCGAAGCTCTTGGCGTCCCGCCCGCTCACCTGCTCCCTCACGAGGCCTATGACGATCTCGAGGCACTCAAGGCATTCGAGGACCCCCTCGCGCGACAGGTCCTGGCACTTCTGAACGGTCTCCCGGCGAGCGAACTACGGGGCGTCATCACGGACCTGGAAGGGCGACGGGCCCATCTGGGCCTGGAGCAGGTTCCGCGCGGTTCGGCCGAGACGCAGCCGAGCAAGCGCAACAAGCGACGGCGGAAAGCGGACGAGGCCGCAGAGTATGCGGCTGATTCACTGGAAGGGCTGTAGGTAGTGGACGGCATAGTCTTCGGAACCTGCACGGTGGCCGGGTTACTGGTCACCGTGCTCTGTACGCGGAGGGCCCTGGGCAATCCGCGGGTCGCCACATGGGCGATCGCCACGGCGTTCGCGGTGTGCACGCTGGGTGTTCTGTTCGCCGTACCCGTGGTGGCCCGGGCAGCTCAGGACGCCACCGACTTCGCCAACGTCGGCAAACTCATCGCGCACGTCTGCGCGATCCTGTGGTGCGCCGCGCTGCAGATCACGATGGTGGATCTGGCCTACCGGCCCGAGTACGTGAAGTCCGCGATGTTCCAGCGCGGCTTCGCTGCCGTCGTGGAGCTGGCGATCATGGTGCCGCTCTTCCTGGCGACGAACGGTCCGGGCGTCGAGTTCACCACGGCCTACGTCGATGACCCGAAGGTGGCCGCGTACCTGCTTCTCTATCTCTCCTACGTCATGGTCACCTGCGGAGAGCTGGCGTTCATGTGCGGTCGAACGGCGCGACGCAACTGGGGCATCAGGCCCTGGAGCGGCGCCGGGTTCTCCTTGTCCGCCATGGCGGCTGTGCTGGGCCTGGCTTACGCGCTGACCAAGGGGTCCTACATCATCTTCTACACCCTCGACACCCCGTGGTCATTGAAGGCCGAGGAGCTCATCAGCCCCACGCTGAGCGGCCTGGCGGTGATCTTCCTCTTCGCGGGGCTGACGCTGCCGATGGTCGGAGCCCTTCGTGAGCGGCTCCGTCAGAAGCGGGCCCTGACGGAGGGTTAGCCACCGGGCCGGGGCCGTGGGCCGACATCGGCGTCCCGTGATCCGTCCCGCCTCTCCCGCACCCGTGCACCCGGCTTCGCCACCCGGTGTGCACGGGCCCTGCCCTCTCCTCCGCGCCCGGTGTGTCTCAGGCCGAGTCACGTGCCGCTTCGTAGCGGACCGGGAGTTCCTTGAGGCCGCGGGAACGCAGCGACCGGCGCCACTGTGGGGCTGACTCGAGGAGTTCGAGGGTCGGGTAGCGATCCAGGAGGGCGGCCAGGGCGATCTCGGTCTCGACGCGCGCCAAGGGACCGCCGAGGCAGTAGTGGATGCCGTGGCCGAGGGCGAGGTGCCCGGAGGTGTCGCGGTCGAAGTCCAGGGTGTCGGGCTGCGAGAACCGTGCCGGGTCCCGGTTGGCCGCCGACAGCGACAGAAGCACCGTCTCCCCCGCCGGCACCGTGACGCCGGCGATGGTCACGTCCTCGGTCGGGAACCTGCGGATCGCGAGAAGGGCAGGCCCTTCCAGTCGGGCAAGTTCAGCGACCGCGGCCGGCAGGCGCGAAGGGTCGTCGCGCAGCAGAGCCAGATGGTCCGGGTGCCGCAGGAGGGTGTGAATCGCGTTGCCGATCAGATGGGTCGTGTTCTCCATGCCGGCGAAGAGAACGAGGAAGACGACGGACATCAGCTCGTCCTCGCTGAGGCGATCGCCGTCGGTGTCCCGAACGGCGATCAGATCGGAGAGCAGGTCGTCGGCCGGTTGGCGGCGCTTGTGGGCCACGAGCTCGGTGAGGAATCCGAGCATGGCCACCAACGCCGCTTTCACGGCGCCCGGCTGGGCCGGGTCGGGAGCGACCAGCGCTTCCGTCCAGCCGCGGAAGTCCAAGCGGCGGTCCTCGGGAACCCCCAGCAGGTCGCAGATCACGATGGACGGCAGCGAGCCCGCGTACGCGGCCACCAGGTCCGCGCTCCCGGCCGGTCCGAGCTGGTCCAGGAGACGGTCGGCGGTGGTGCGGATGGGTGTCCGCAACTGCTCGACCCGCCGCGAGGTGAAGGCGCGGGCCACGAGCCCGCGCATACGGGTGTGATCCGGCGGGTCCATGTTGAGCAGGTTGGCGTCCAAGGCCGGCGGAAGGGCGAACCCCCGGTAGGCCCCCTCCCGGGCATGGGACTTGTCCAGGGACAGCCTCGGGTCCGCGAGTGCCTCCCGAACATCCTCGTACCGCGTGACCAGCCACGCCGGTGTGCCGTCAGTGCCGGTGATGCGGCACACCGGTGCGGTGTCCCGCAGTCGTTCGTAGACGGAGTACGGGTGCTCGATCAGTTCGCCCTGAAGATCCATGAGGTCAGCCTAGAACGTGCCTGGAACCGCTCGTCGGGCCAGTCCCCGTACGCGATGTTCGGGCCAGTCCCCGTACGCGAAGGCGGTAACTCCGTGGCGGAAGGGTGTTCCAGCCACATACCGTCCGCCCCATGCCTGAGCTACAGCTGCTGCGACCGGATCACGCCCCCGCGCTCCTCGCCTTCGAGCGGGAGAATCGGGCCTACTTCGCGGCATCCATCCCCGACCGGGGCGAGGAGTACTTCGCCCGGTTCGAGGAACGCCATCGTGACCTGCTGGCCGAACAGGAGTCCGGGGACTGCCACTTCCACGTGCTGATCGATGCTGCGGGCGAGGTGCTGGGGCGGGTCAACCTGGTGGACCTGTCAGACGGTGATGCCGAGCTCGGATACCGGATCGCGGAGCGGGCCGCAGGTCGGGGGCTCGCCACCGCGGCGGTGCGCAGGGTGTGCGACCTCGCCGCCGACAGGTACGGGTTGTCCACCCTGCGGGCCGCCACCACCCTCGACAACGCGGCTTCCCGGGCCGTGCTGGGCCGTACGGGGTTCACCGTCACGGGCGAGACGCGGGCGGCTGGTCGCGCCGGTCTGACGTACGTGCGCAGCCTTCGAGACTTCTCCGTTCCCCGTACCGATCTCTGACAGACCCCCCTCGCGCACGCCGTGCCGGCGCCGGTGTGGTGAACCTCTGCCTCGGATGGCGGCGGGGACGAGCGGCAGCGGTGGCAGTCCTCCGAGTCCCGTCCGACACTCGTGGCCGGGGGCGAACACGAGCGAAGGGCAGCAGCCGATGCCGCAAGCCGAGGAGGAAGGCGTCACCGCGCGCCCGATCGGTACGGTGGATCCGCATCGGAGCAGGGCCGGACACCTGCGCGCCGCGATCACGCGAACCAACCTGCTGCCGGCGTTCCTGGTCCTCACCCTCATGACGGTGGCCCTGTGGCTGATGGGCATGCCGTTTCTGCAGGCCCTGACCATCTCCACCGGGGTGAAGATCGCGGTGGCTCTGCTCGAACTCCGTCGCCTGCCCAGCCCTCCCGGCGACTGACGCAGCCCCTCGCGGCACGCCGGGCCGGCCTGATGTCGTCCCATGGCTTCCTCGACGAGCGGATGCAAGATACAGGGAAGCTGCCGGAGGCGGGACTTTCCGTACCGTGCTTTAGCCGAAGTTGCTCAACCAGCTCACTTCCACGGCCGGCAGCACTAGGGTCCACATCGCGCCATGAGTCCCAGCCCTGCCAGAGCCAGTCGTGTCGCACGAGGTGGGCTCCGCGTCCTGGAGCCGCCCCGCACGATCGAGTTCGGACGGCGGTGCGCCGAAGACGACCGCCACACCGGAGACCGCTTCTTCATGCACACTGGATCACCTCCCGCGAGAGCGTCATTCACCGTCCTGGCGCTGGTCGCCGCCGTACTCGCCCTGGTCCTGGGCGGGGCGGGCCCGGCCTCCGCGCATGCCGGCCTCAGTGGCGCCGATCCGGCGGACGGAGCGGTCCTCAAGGCGGCACCGAAGCAGGTCACGCTCACCTTCACCGAGTCGGTCAGCCTCTCCGACGACGCGGTGAGAGTGCTGTCGCCGAAGAACGAGCGGGTGAACCGACCCGCGCGGCTCGTGGACGGCAAGGGGAACAGCGCCCGGGCGGAGCTGTCCGACAAGCTGAGCCAAGGCACCTACACGGTGGCGTGGCGGGTCGTCTCGGCCGACGGGCACCCGATCTCCGGGGCGTTCGTCTTCTCCATCGGCAAGCCGTCCGGGACGGCCGCCGTGGTGGCCGCCGGTTCACCGGACGACACGGCCGCCGGCCGCCTGTACGGCTTCTTCCGCTACGTCGCCTACAGCGGGCTTGCCCTCCTCGTCGGAGCCGTGGCGTTCGTCCTGGTGTGCCTGCCCGGTGCGGGCGCGCATCGCCCGGTGCGCAGAGTGTTGGTGACGGGGTGGGCGGCTCTGGTGGTGTCCGGCGTGGCCCTGTTGCTGCTGCGCGGCCCCTACGAGGCGGCCGGCTCGCTGACGTCGGTGTTCGACCCGTCCCAGCTGGGCCGAACCGTCACCGGGAGACCAGGGATGGCGCTGGTCGCACGGTTGGCGCTCCTCGCGGTGGGCGTTGTGCTGCTGAAGCGGTTCTCCGGACGACCGGACCGGCAGCACGAAGACGCGCGGGAGCCGCGGGAATTCGGTACCGGTGTGCGCCTCGTCGGGGGCGCCTTCGCCCTGAGCCTGGCCCTGACCTGGGCCGCCGCCGAACACGCCTCCGCCGGCATCCAGGTGCCGCTGGCCGTTCCCGTAGCGGTACTGCACCTGCTGGCCATGGGGGTCTGGCTGGGCGGTCTGATCACGCTGCTGGTCGTGTTGCGCCGCCGAGAGCCCGACGCCCTCGACGTCCCGGCTTCCGCGATCGGCCGCTTCTCCGGGTTGGCGTTCATCGCGGTCGCCACGTTGGTCGGCACGGGGGTGTACCAGTCGTGGCGGCAGGTCGGCTCCTGGGAGGCGCTGGCCACCACGTCCTACGGCAGAACCCTCAGCATCAAGATCGCCGCCGTGGTCCTCGTGCTGTGGGTGGCTTCCTTCTCGCGCCGGTGGACGGCACGCCTGGTGCGCGAAGCGCCGCCCGTCACGGGAACCCTGCCCGTGTCCGTGACCGAGCCGGTGAGAGTCGCACAGACGGTCGGTGCTCCGGCCGCTCCGGAGGCAGCGGATCCCGGGGACCGGCCCGTTCCCCCCGCCGGTGGTCAGCCGCCCGTCTCCGAGTCGGACGGATACCGGCGCAGTCTGCGCCGTACGGTCGCCGCCGAAGCCGTACTCGGTGTCGTGGTCCTGCTGATCACCACTGTGCTCACCGGCACGCAGCCCAGCCGCGCCGCCGCCGAGAAGACGTCGGCGGCCACCGTGCAGGAGCCGCAGGCGAAGGTGCTCATGGTGCCGTTCGACATGGGGACGGCGGGCCACCGCGGCACGGTACAGGTCACGCTGGCGCCGGGCCGGGTGGGGGAGAACACGGTGGAAGCCGTCGTGTACACCGCGGACGGGGGCTTGGCGACCGTTCCCGAACTCCGCCTCAGCCTCACGCAGGACGACCTGGACATCGGGCCGCTCGACGCGAAACTGAAGAATCAGAAGGGGTACTGGGCCGCCTACGACCTGCGGCTGCCCGTGCCCGGTGTGTGGACCCTGAACCTGACGGTGCGCACCACCGACATCGACCAGGTCACCGTGCGCCAGACCGTGGACATCACGGCATCACCGTAGGGGCGGCGCCTGCCGCGGTTCAGGGCGCGTCCGCGCCCTGGCCTCAGCGCACCCGGCGCGCGGCGCGCGGCCGAGGAAGGCGCACGGTGTAACCCGTGCGCCGACCCCGGCGGCCTGGGTCAGGCTCGGTTGCGGCGCAGCCACCAGAAGGTGCCGGCAGCGGCGAGCAGTATGCCGGCGGCGATCCCGCCGATGATGGCTCCAGTGCTGCTGCCCGCGTCCTTCCCGCTCGTCGCCTGCGCGCTCGCGGACGCGACGGGTGCGGAGGGAGCCGCCGTGGACGGTTCGGGTGACTGGGCGGCGCTCGGAGTCGGCGAGGCCGACGGGCCGGGGGCGATCGGCTTGGCTCCGGGGGCCGCTGCCTTCAGTTCGAGCAGCGGGGCCGGATTGTCGACCTTCTCACCGTCGGCGGGCACCTCGATCCAACGGGCGATCTTTCCGTCGCCGTAGGTCTCCAGGGTCTTGAACGCCAGGGACTTCTCGTCGGGCAGCTGGCGCACCGTGACGCTGTACTCGGCATCCGTGCCGGTGGGCAGGGCCGCACCGCCGATCGCGTACCCGTCGGGAGTGGCCGTCAGCTTCCACCCGTCGGGGGCTTCCTTCAGCGTCACGGCGTCCGGGGTGATGCCCTTGGGGAGGACGACCCGCAGTTCCGCGATCCCCGCGGTGTCCGACTCCGCCTCGGAGGTGAAGGACAGCGTGACGTTCTCGGCGAGGGCACGCGGGTCGGAGGCCGAGACCTCGGAGTGCGCGGCGGCCGGCCCGGCGGCCACGCCGACGACGACCAACGCGCCGACGGCCGCGAGGCCCAGCCTGCGGAGCTGAGCGCGGGTGTGTGTCTTGTTCATGGTGGAGGAACCCTCTCGGTGCGCGGAGCGGGCCTCACCGTGCAGGTGAACAGCCCGCCGGGATGGGGGGAACGTTTCCCGCGCATCCGGCAGGCGGCCCTCGACGGACCAGCGCATGACAGAGCATCGTCGTCACCGTCAACAGCGCGGCAAGGCCGTTGAGCGGTGTGGGTACCGCCGGCAGGCAGGGCCGTACCCATGGTCGACGGTGGAGACCGAAGGCGGCCGCGGCGGCCGCAACCGCTGCGTGGGCCCACCGGTTCACGGTCTCCGGAAGGCGGCTGAGCGCCTGATCGGCGTGGTACATGAGCAAGGCCATCGCCCATGCGGCCGCGCAATGGGCCGCCGTCATCTCCCACGCGCCGTGGTGTGCCGCGTGCACCGCCTCCGGTACACCCTCGTGAGTCTCCGGGTGACCGGCGGGTGCTGCCCGTGGCACCAAGAGTGCCTGATGCAGGAGGAGTTGAGCGACGCCGGTGGCCGCCACCACCTGCCACCAGGGCCGGGGCCGCCGAACCACAAGCCACGAGAGTCCGAGGACGACCCCCGTTCCGGCCGCCACCCGCTGCCAGGACACCGCCTGTTCCGAGACCGGATGATGGGCCACGACAGCCAGAGCCGTGCTGAGCAGGGTGAACAGGGCAGCCCGCAGGCACCGTCCGCTCCGCCACATGGGCCGCGGACAAGAGCGCGTCCCCGCAAGAGCTCCGATCATGTCGGGCTCATCATCTGCCGCAGTCGCCGTCATCGGGCCTCAACTGTCAATTGTGGAGCAGTTTTCCGAGTCCGGGCGAGGTGGCTCCCCTTGAGCGGATGGGGTCGCCGATCGGCGTCTTGCCGAGCCGCAGACCGCGCCGGTCACGCTCCTGGCCCACAGCAGGTGGTGGACACCTGACGAATCGGGGAAGGCGACCGGGTGCCGGCAAACGGGCCGGCGGACGGACGGACAGACGGACACAGCCGCCGAGCGGCAGACAGGCAGGTATCCCCCGTGCTCATCGATCTCTCCGGCAAGACGGCGCTGGTCACCGGCTCCACCCAGGGCATCGGCGCGGCGATCGCGTCCGGCCTCGCGCAGGCCGGTGCGCGGGTGGCCGTCAACGGCCGCACCGAGAAGTCCGTCGACGAGTCGATGCGCCGCATGAGTGCGGGACGCGGCACGCTGATCGCGGCGCCCGGTGACATCTCGACGGACGAGGGCGCCCAGGCCGTGTTCGACGCGGTCCCGCAGGTCGATGTCCTCGTGAACAACCTCGGGATCTTCGGCTCCCTGCCCGCGCTGGAGATCCCTGACGACGAGTGGCGCCGCTACTTCGACATGAACGTCCTGACGGCGATCCGGATGATCCGGCACTACCTGCCGGGGATGACGGAGCGGTCGTGGGGCCGGATCCAGAACATCGCCAGCGATTCGGCGGTGGTGACCCCGGCCGAGATGATCCACTACGGCATGTCCAAGACGGCCCTCCTCGCCGTCTCGCGGGGCTTCGCCAAGGAGGCCGCCGGGACGGGGGTGACCGTCAACTCCGTGATCGCGGGCCCGACGCACACCGGCGGAGTGGAGGACTTCGTCTACGAGTTGGTGGACCGCGATCTGCCCTGGGACGAGGCGCAGCGGGAGTTCATGCGCACGCACCGCCCGCAGTCGCTGCTCCAGCGCCTGATCGAGCCCGAGGAGATCGCGAACATGGTGGTCTACCTCAGCTCCCCCTTCGCCTCGGCGACCACCGGCGGCGCGCTGCGCGTGGACGGCGGCTACGTGGACTCGATCCTTCCGTAAGGGCTGTCCGGACCGGGAGACGCCGCTCGCCCCGGGGTCAGCCGGCCCAGCGACCGGACAGGAAGGTGACGGCCACCACCACGCCGAGGGGGGCCACGACGTACAGGTACACGGCCTGCACCCGCGGCCGTCGCAGGCTCCACCCGGCCAGGGCGATCCACAGCGGCCACCACAGGAGCGTGGAGCGCGGGATCGACATGTACCAGTACGAGGTGCCCAGCGCCCACAGCGTGAGGGCGATGTAGAGCGCCTCGGGCAGTCGGCGCCGGCGGACCAACTGGACCAGCAGGGCGACGCCGGCCAGGATCGCGAGCAGTTCCGCCTGCCACATCAGCGCGTACCCGGTGGGCTGCGTGTGGTGGAAGGCGGCCTCCCAGGTGTTCGACCAGGCGTCCCAGGGTGTGTGGAAGTCCCGGTACCAGCCGCGTTCCTGAGCGTGCTTCCACGCCATCCAGTCGCCGGTCCGGGCCGACAGGAACCAGCCGTAGAGCACGGGAGCGAGGGCGGGCAGTACCAGCCAGGGAGCCGAGCGCCAGGCTGCCCGGTCCCGAGCGGTCAGCACGAAGTGGAGCGCGAGGGCGGCGGCCAGGAACAGGCCGGTGACCCGCACCGAGCAGGCCAGACAGGTCAGGACCGCGGCCGCGGGCCAGTTCCCGCGCTGCGCCACGAGCCACGCGGGGAGGGCCAGTGCGAGGAACAGGGACTCCGTGTAGCCGGCCGCCAGGAACACGGCGCAGGGCGAGAGCAGGAAGAACACCGCCGTACGCCGGCCCCCTTCCAGGTCGCGCAGCTGGCGGCGGGCGATCCGTGCGAGCGCCAGGACGGCGATGCCTCCCGCGACGAAGGAGATCACCGCCCCGGCCGCGGCCCAGTGGGGGACGATCACGTGGACGGCGCGCAGGGTGAGGGGGAACCCGGGGAAGAAGGCCTCGCGGTTGTCCCAGCCGACCGTCCACGGCCCGGCGCCGTCCGGGAAGTACCCGTCCTGCGCTATGTGGAGGTAGTGCCACCAGTCCCACTGCTGCCAGGGGGAGAGCAGCGAGGGAGGACGCCGGGACTTGTCGTCGGCGGGGAAGAGCCAACCCACGGCTCCGGCGGTGATCCAGATCCCGATGCGGGTGAGGACGTAGAGCCACAGCACCTCGCGGTCGGCGGGGCCGAACCGCGGTCGGCGGGGCATCGGCCGCGACGCGGACCGGGAGGGGGGTGCCACGACGGTGACGGGTCGCGGCGGGGTGGAAACGGACATACGGGTACTCCTGAATCGGCTGAGGGCGCGCCGGATCGCCGGCGGGGGGTGCGCGGCCGGTGGGCGCCGGTGTCCCCGGACCACCGGGGCGGGGTGGGGTGGTAGGGCCGGGCCGGGCCCGGGTCAACGGGTGGCGGTCGAGGAGGGCTCCCCCGTCGGTCCCCCGGTCGGAGGGGGCACGGTCGCGTTGGGCAGCGCGGGCTCGGTGGTGCGGGCGGTGGGCGGAGGGCTCGACAGCGGGAACGTGGTGGCCGACGAACTCGGTCGGGAGGTGGGTGTCGAGGATGGGGGCGGCGCCGATGAGGGGGACGGGGATCGCAGGGGCGACGGGGTGGTCGCCGGCAGGTTCCCGCTCCCCCCTTCGGGCAGCAGCCCGGCCACAGCGGCACCGGAACCGGCGACGACGAGGCAGGCCGCGACGGCGAGTCCGGTGATCCGGCGCCGCCGGGCCCGCTCGCCGCGCCGGGCGATGACCGAGACGGGGGCGAGGGCGGTCCCCTGTTGTCCGGCGGAGGCCGCCTCCTGGAACATCGACCGCAGGGGATCGTTCGAATCAGGCATCGGGAGCCTCCTCAATGCGGGGGTCCTGCAGATGGCGGGCGAGGGTGGCGCGGCCCCGGGACAGGTGGGTCTTGACCGTGCTGGCGGACAGTGAGGCCTCGGCGGCGATCTGCTCGACCGTCAGGTCGCACACGTAGTGCAGGACCATCGTCCGGCGCTGTTTCGACGGCAGGTGGCGCAGAGCCTCCACGAGGGCCACCGCCTCGGGCCCCGGACCGTCCACGTGGCCGGCGGGGGCGGTGCGCTCCCAGGCGTCGGCGGTACGCCGCCGGCCGCGCCAACGGCTCACCGCGAGCCGCCAGGCGACGGTGCGGATCCAGGCTTCGGGTCGCCCTTCACGGTCCAGCTGCCGCCGTCGGCCCCACCCCTTCACGAACGCTTCCTGCACCACGTCCTGCGCCTCGTGGTGGTCGCCGAGCATCACGTACAGCTGTCCTGTCAGCCGTCCCGCCGCCTCCGCGTAGAACTCTTCGAACTCCTCGACCGTCAAGAATCACTCCCGCATTCACTCCCGCGTCCATGTCCCTCCCACCGGGGATACGCCCGCCGGACCACATCCGGTCTACACCGGACGCCGAGCAGTCTTGTGAGTGGCGTCACACGAGCCCTTGGGGACACGCGGCCGGACGGGCGTCCTCGCCCGCTCGGCAGAGCGCGAGGCGAAACGGGCGCGGTGAACCGGGCGCGGCGGAGCGGGCGCGGCGGAGCGGGCCGGACGCGCGAGCGGGACGCGTTCGCCTCGCCGGGCGGCCGGGGAGGATGCATGCGGCGAGTGCGCGGGCGGTCCCGCGCGGGACCGCTGCGATCAGGAGGGGACCATGACCCACGAGACCGAGACCGAGATCGAGGCCAACGCCGGGGCAGGGTCGCAGGCGCGGACCGACACCGGCGCCGGCAGGACGTACGCCTCCCACTACGCCGATGTGCACCTGTTGGTGCGCGACGGGGAGAGGCTGCTCATGGGGCGACGCCGGCACGACCAGCCCGTCTTCCCGGGGGCCTTCCAGGTGCCCGCCGGGCTGATGGAGAAGGGGGCGCCGGCGCGCGGTGAATCCTGTCGTGAACTGCTGGAGGAGGTGGGCCTCACCACTGAGCCCGACGACCTCCGGTTCGTCCACCTGATGCACCACGTGTCGATCTACAACGGTCACGCCCGCATCGCGTTCTTCTTCGAGGTGGACCGGTGGACGGGTACGGTCGGCAACCCCGAGCCGGACAAGTGCGAGGGCTGGGCCTGGTACGCGTGCGGCTCACTGCCCGAGCCGATGCCCGACTATCTGCGGACGGCCCTGCGGTACATCGCCCGGGGCGTCCCCTACAGCGAGTACCGGTGGCCCGCGACCGGCCAGGCCGTCCCGTGTCCGGAGCGCTGAGCTGGCTACGAGTTCCCGACGGGGTCATCCCGGGGGCCGGCACGAGCGCTCCCGTCCGCACGTGGCCCTTGCTTGACCTTGACACGGTGACAAGGCCTTCACTGTTCGCCATGGAGGTGGTCTCGATGACGATCACAGGGCAGGACACGGATGCGAAACGAGCGCTTCAGGCGCTGGAGGACGATCGGTCGTCCGTGCGGCTGCGGGCCGCTCTGGCGGTGGGCACGGCGCCCGACCCGCGCTTCGTGGAGCCGCTGGTCGAACGTTGCGCGATCGAGACCGACTTCTTCGTCCGCGACATGTTGACCTGGGCGCTCACCCGCCATCCCGTGGCCATGACGCTCCCCCGGCTGGTTCGCGAAGTCCGCTCGGGGCGGGGGCAGGCGCGGAGCCAGGCGCTGCACACGCTGTCCAAGATCGGGGATCGGCAGGCGTGGCCGGCGATCACCCGGACGCTGTTGTCCGACGCCGACGACGACGTGGCGCGGAGCGCTTGGCGGACCGCGGTCGTGCTCGTGCCGGAAGGCGAGGAGGCGGGCTTGGCCGAGGTGCTGGCGACGCAGCTCGGGCGTGGTGAGCGGGAGACGCAGTTGAGCCTCAGCCGGGCGCTGGTCGCGCTGGGTGAAGCCATCGTGCCGGCCCTGCGTGCTGCGACCATGGTCCCCGACCCGCGCGTGCGCGTGCACGCGCTCGCCACAGAGCGGTTGTGGCACGACCCGGACGCCGGGTTCGAGTTCGCGGTCGAGGAGGCGAAGCGCGTCGTGGCTCTCGGCGGGTCCGGTCAGGAGGGACGGTAGGGCGTGTTGATCGGTGAGGTGGCGCGGCGGTCCGGGGTCAGTGCCCGCATGCTCCGGCATTACGAGTCGCTCGGTCTGGTACGTCCTTCGGGTCGTTCGGGATCGGGTTACAGGGAGTACTCCGGGGAGGATGTCCGGCGGATCTTCCACATCGAGAGCCTGCGGTCGCTCGGGATGTCGCTGCGCGAGATCGGGCGCGCTCTCGATGATCCCGGCTTCACGCCCTCGGTGCTCGTCGGTGACCTCATCGCGCAGACACGCGAACGCATCGCGGCCGAGACCGAGCTGCTCACGCGGCTGCGTCGGATCGATGCCGCGGACCCCACCGGCTGGGAGGACGTCCTCCAGGCCGTCGCGCTCCTCCAGGCACTGGGGTCGACGAGCGCGGGCGCGCGCCAACGCGCGGCCCTGTCCTCGGCCAACGAAACCTCGCCACCGGTGGAGGCCCTGGTCGAGGCGGCCCTGCGCGAGAGCGACCCGAACGTCGCCGGCGCCCTTCGATGGGCGCTGGCGCGCTCGGGAGACGGCGGGCCGGCGTTGTTGGCGGAGGGACTCGACTCACCGGTGGCGGCGGTGCGCGAACGCGCCGTCCAGTCCCTGGCGGAGCTTCCCGGCGACGAGGCCACCGCGCATCTGCGGCGGGCTCTCGTTCACCGCGACGTCGTGGTCCGCGGCCGTGCGGCCCTGGCACTCGGGGCACGTGGCGTGGGCGACGCGGCACCGATCCTCATCGAGATGATCGTGGACGGAAGGAACGACACCGACGCGGCCGACGCGTTGAGCGTGCTGGCGAGCGACACCGCGACGGCGGATCGGATCGCCGCGGGCCTCGTCGAACGCCTCGTGCTCGACACCACGCGAGCACCCGCGCGAGGGCGGCTGACCCAGGCGTTGGCGGACATCCCGGGGCCCGGGGCGTCACGTGCCCTGGTGGAGCTGGCGGAAGACGAGGACCGCGCCGTGGCACTGACCGCCTTGTACCTTCTCCGGCTGCGCGAAGCCCGGTGACGTGTCCTTCCCGGAGCGCCGGGGGCGGTGGTGGTGGCGAGGCCCGACCGGGTTGACGGCCGGGACCGCGGGGGCGGGTCCCTCAGGGTTGGGTACCGCCCCTTTCCGCGTGGTGCACGAGCCGGGAGAGTTCCGTCCGTGAGCGCACTCCCAGCAGGGCGAAGACATTGCGCAGGTGGTGGTCGACGGTGCGGGGGCTGACCGAGAGGGTCAGCGCCACCTCGCGGTTGGTGGCGCCCTCGGCGACACTGCGTGCGATGCGCAGTTGCTGCGGTGTCAGCCGGGTCAGGCCGCCCGCCGGTACGGGGGCGGAGGCGTCACCGGTGGCCCGCAGCTCGGCACGGGTCTGCTCGGCCCATGCCGGGGCCCCGCAGCGCTCGAAGGCGACCAGCGCGTCCCGCAGCCGGTTCTTCGCCTCCGCGGGACGGCGTCGGCGGCGCAGCCACTTTCCGTACAGCAGCTGGGTGCGGGCCCGCTCGAAGTCGCCGTGCGCCGTGTCGTGCCGGGTGAGGGCCAGGGCGTAGAGGGCGTCGGCGGTGTCGTCCGGCGGGGCGACCAGGGCGCGGCACCGGGCCAGTTGCGCCGGTGCCTGCGGGTCGACGCCCTGGGCGGCCCAGAGGGCGAACTCCTCGACGGCCGCCCTGGCTTCGGTCGTGGCCCCGGACAGCACGGCGGCCTCGACGAAGCAGGGCAGGGCGAGCATGCGCACGGCGAAGTGGCCGCGTCCGGGCCCCGGTCGGGTCAGGGGGCCGAGCCGGGCGGCGGCCTCGAAGGGCCTGCCGCGGCACAGGTCCGCGCGCGCGGAGGCCCATTCGGCGAGGGTGACGGTCTGGAGGAGGCCGTGTGGGCGGGCGATCTCCACGGCGGCGCCGGCGTGTGCGGCGACGGCGGCCGCGTCGTCCTCGACCGAGGCGACCAGGGCGAGGATGGCGTGTTGACCGGCGGCGACGTTGCGCTGGCCGGCCCGGTGGGCGGCGCGGAGGCCTTCCTGCGCGTGGGTCCTGGCGCCCGCGTGCCGGCCGGCGCGCAGTTCGGCGTACGCGAGGTGTTCGAGGATCCGGGGGGTGAGGGCGGCCAGCCCTCTGGCTCGCGAGACGGCCAGGGCCCGGGCGTTGGCCCGACACGCTGCCGGGATGTCGCCGAGCACCAGCGCGGCCACGCCGGCCCGCAGCAGACGGGTGGGGTCGTCGTCGTGGAGCGCCCGGTCGACCACCCGGCGCAGCGGTGGCGCGGCCTCGGTCAGGTGTCCGTCGAGCGCGGTGCGCAGTCCCGTTCTGTAGTCGCGCCGGGGATCGTGCGGGGGCGCAGGGGGCGGGGCCTGCGGGTCCGACCGCATGTGCGTCCCGTGCCGGGCCGGGGCGTACGGGGCCGGCGCGGGCGGTGCCTCGGCAGCGGCGGGGTCGTCGGGGGGAGCCGGGAGGGGTGTCTCGGCGAGGGCGGAGAGGCAGGCGTCGGCGTCGCCCGCGGCCCACGCCGCGTCCATCGCTTCCATCCTGGCTTCCAGGGCGGCTTCCGCGTCGAACGGGCCGAGCCGCTCCGCGGCCATGAGCAGCGCCTGGTAGGCGTCCCCGACCGGTCCGTCCCCGAGGGCGAGGCTGCCCCGGACGAGTTCCGTGCGCCCGTGGACCGTGTCGGGGGACGCGCCGTCCCGGGTGGCCGCCAGCAGTCGGCGCGCCCTGCGGGGGTGTCCCGCGAGGCGGGCGTACTCCGCCGCGGCGGTCAGCCGTGCGGTACGGGCATCCTCGTGGGCGGTGAGTTCGGCGGCGCGGGAGAGGGCGGCCGAGCGTTCCATCCCGGACGTCGGCGTGCCGGGAGCGGCCGCCGCGACGAGGTCGGCGGCGAGAGGGGTGTCGGGGCCTTGCGCGGCCAGGGCGAGGTGGAGCAGGTGGCGCAGTCGGTACCGGTCGGCGTCGATGACGGTGGCGAGCAGCGCGTGGGCGGCCCGGCGCTGCGAGGACGGCACGCCGGTGTAGGCGGTCCGGCGGAGCAGGGAGCTGCCGAACGTGACGCGGTGGCCGTCGTGGTGTACCAGTCGCGCCGTCTCGGCGGGGTCCAGTGCGGCGGGGTCCAGCCCGGCCTCGCGGGCGGCGCGCAGGATCAGGGAGGCGTCCGCGCCGGCCGATTCGGGGTCGGGTTCGTGTGCGGCGGCCGCCAGGAGCAGGAGTTGTCGCGTGGAGGCCGGCAGGGGGGCGAGGCGGCTGCCGAAGGTGGCCCACAGGGCGGCGCCGTCCACGAGGGGGCGGGGCAGCGGTCGGTGGCCGCCGAGTTCGTCCGGGGTGAGGCGCTGCGCGAGGGCCGCGAGGACGGCGGGGTTCCCTTCGGCTTCGGACAGCAACTCCGACCGTACGGACGTGTCCACGACCGCACCGGCGAGGTCGTGCAGCAGGGCGGTCGCCGCGCTGTCGTCGAGGGGGCCGAGTCGGACCAGGGGCAGTCCCGTGAAGTCGGGATCGTCCGCCCGGTGTTCCGTCATCGTGAGCAGGAGGCCGATCGGGCGGTCCGGGTCGGGGTGCCGCGCTGCCGAGCCGAGGACGGCTCGTGAGGGCGCGTCCCACAGGTGTACGTCGTCCACGCAGACGAGCAGGGGTTCGCCTCCGGGGGCGTACTGCCGCAGCAGTTCGGGCAGGTCGGCCGCCGACAGGCCCCGTCCGAATCCGGATCGTGGCGGCGCCGCGCCCCTCCCCTCGGCTGCCGCGCACAGCAGCGCGTGGATGCCGCCGTAGGGGCGGGGGTTGCCCGGGAGGGGTCGGGGGCGCAGCACGGGTCCGAGCGTGAACGCGTGAGCGGCAAGGGCCAGAAGAGCGCTCCGGCCCCGTCCCGGCTCCGCGGCGAGGAGCAGTGTCCCGCCGCGTCGGGACCGGAGTTGGTCCGACAGGGCTTCCACTGCTGCCGTTTCGGTCGTCCGGCCGTATATCCGGCAAGGACTTCCCACGGTCGTCTGTCCGGTCACGCCGGTGAGGTTACCGCCGTGTAAACAGTGGCGGAAGCCTGGACGCAGCCGGTGGAGGCCCGAGGGGGCACTGCCTCCACCGGCCGGGGGTGGTTCAGGAGGTGTGGGGGCAGTTGCCCCTGTACTCCTCGATGGTCGGGCCGGGGCTCGGCAGCGGGCAGAGGAACTGTTCGTAGCGGGTGTCGTTGTCGATGAACCGCTTCAACCACGCGACGCTGTACTTGGCGATGGGGGTGTTGGAGGTGTTCGGGGTGAAGTGCGTGGCGTTGTCGAGTTCCACGTACGCCTTGTCGAGCGAGCCGGGCAGGCTCGTGTAGAAGGGTTCCGAGTGCGTGAGCACCGGTGCGATGGTGTCGCCGTCGGCCCCGACGACCAGGGTCGGTGTCTGGATCTCGGGCCAGGACTTGTCGAGGTTCCAGCCGGTGAGCGCGACGGCCGCTTGCAGGGAGGGACGGGCCTTGGCGGCCTCCAGCGTTCCGCCGCCGCCCATGGAGTGGCCCATCACCCCGAGTCGGCTGCTGTCGATCCTGGCGCGGACGGCGCTGCGCTGTGTCAAGTAGTCGAGGGCAGACAGCAGTTGCCGCCCTCTGCTGTCGGGCTGGTCGAGGGTGGTCAGCGTGTCGATGGTCATGACGACGAAGCCCTGGGAGGCCAGTCGCGGGCCGAGCCAGGCCATGGACGACTGGGTGGCGGTGTAGCCGGGTGAGATGGCCACGGCGCCGAAGGTGCCGTCACCGGTGGTGGTGGGGTAGTAGATGGTGCCGCCGCCGAAGCCCGTGACGCCCAGGGAGGAGACGCTGGTCTGGGACACCGCGTAGGGCCCGCGGACGGCCTCGATGCTCGACGTGGTCGGTGCGGGGCCCCGCTCGTACGGATTGGCCGCGGCCTGTGCCCCGGATGCCGTGAACGTGGCGAGTCCGCCGATGGTCACGAGAGCGGCCAGGGCGGACAGGAGCGGCCTGAGGCGCGTCCTCCCGACGCCGGTGGGGTCGGCGGACCGGCCCTTCGTGGCGGCGGCGTCGCCGGGGCGGGGTCGGGGTGCGTTCTCGGTGTGTTGCTGCTGCACGACGGAGTCGTCCTCTCGGTCGTGGCGGAACCCGCCCGCCGGTACCCGGCGATGCGCCGAAGGGGGTGGGTCCGCCGCTTTCGCTGGCGGGACCACTGTCAGGGCGCGCCCGGGAGGCGCACATCGGTGGAATCACCGGTCTCGGCGGCGGGTGCGGTCAGCCGCCCGACAGGCGGTACGCGTCCCGCGCCAGGGTCAGCGCGATCAGGTCGCGGGGGCGGGAGAGCGATTTCGACGTCAAGTGCTCCAGTCGGCGCAGGCGGTTGAAGACCGTGTTGCGGTGGCAGTAGAGGCGGCTCGCCGCACGACCCGCCGAGCCCTCCGCCGCCAGCCAGGCGTCGAGGGTCTCCAGCAGCATCGACCGGTCCGCCGGGTCCAGGTCCAGCAGGGGGCCGAGCACCGCCTGGACCAGTTCCGCCGCGAGTTCGGGCTGGCGCACCACCAGCGCCGTGGGCAGCCGGTCGGCCAGTCGGACCAGCGTCCGCTCTTCCTGCCCGCAGGTCCGCAGCGCCGTTTCGGCCAGTCTTCGGGCCCGGCCCAGTTCGGCCAGTCCGTCCACCGCCGGGCTGATGCCGCCCGGCCCCGGACAGCGGTCCGCGAGTTCCGCCGCGAGGTCGGCCGGCGAGGAGTCGCCCAACGCCACCACGGCCAACTCCCGTTCCGTACGCATCCGCCAGAACAGGCGCATCCCGCCCGCCGCCGCCACCCGGTGCACCGAGTCTCCCCGGTCCGCCGGCAGCACCACCACGGCGTAGCGCCCGTGCTCCGGCAGGTCCAGGGCGAGCGCCACCTGGGCGGCCAGGGCCGGGGCGGTGTCCCCCTCCAGCAGCGCGTCCAGCAGGGCCTGTACGCGCTCGTCGCTGCGCCTGCGCATCTCCACTTCCGCGGTGCGGTACGCCTCGGCGGTCGCGGTCGCCTGCTGCTCGATCCCCGCCCACATGGCCCCGGCCGCGCGGGCCAGTACCGGCAGGGCCTCCGGCTCCTTCTCGGTGACGGTGTCCAGCAGCGCGTCCCAGGTGAGGCGCCCGGCCCTGCGGTACGCGTAGAGCAGCAGGTCCAGCGGCAGACCCTGTTCGGCCCGGCGGCGGCCCAGCTCCTCGGCGTACACGAGGTCCTTGCGCGGGGCGGACCGTCGTGCGGCGAAGGCCTCGATCCCGTAGTGCATGGCCTCGCTGACCTGCTGCCAGTGCTCGTCCCGCGGAACGGCCAGGTCGAACAGGGGCGAGTGCCTCGCCAGGTCCTCGATCAGTTGGTCGGTGAGTCCGGGGATGTCGGCGATCAGTACGTCCGCCGCCGACAGCAGGACCGACCATTCCTCTTCCGTGCGTGTTCTGCGTCCACCCATGGCCGCCGAGGATGTCACCCGCCCCCGCCGCCGTCAGGGGCGCGCGCGGCAGGTCTGTGCGGGTGCACAACGCGCTCCGATTCCGGCTGGTCATCGGCAGCGATTCCGCATCCGGCCGTGGACGGCCGCCCCGGCCCGGTGTTGGGGTGAGCGCCGGCACAAGTCCGCCCAGAGGAAGGAGAGGACGTGGGTTCGCTACAGGTGCGCGCGCTGTCCGTCGGCTACGGGCCGGTCCGGGCCCTGCGCTCCGTATCGCTCGACGTGCCCGCCGGCGCGGTGGTCGTCGTACTCGGCGGGAACGGCGCCGGGAAGTCCACGTTGCTGCGCGCGGTGTCCCGGACGCTCGGCTTCCACCGGGGCGCGGTGACGGGCGGGAGCATCAGTTTCGACGGCCGGCCGCTGGACGGGCTCGGTCCGGACCGGGTGGTCGCGGCGGGAGTGGTGCAGGTGCCCGAGGGACGGCAGGTGTTCACCCGGATGACCGTCGCGGACAACCTGCGGGCCGGGGCCCTGGGTGGCCGCGCGGGGGCCCGGGCCGACACCGCCCGCTCCCTGGCCCGGGTGCACGAGCTGTTTCCCGTACTGGCGCGGCGGGCGCGGCAGCGTGCCGGGCTGCTGTCCGGCGGCGAGCAGCAGATGCTGGCCCTGGGCCGGGCCCTGATGGCCCGCCCCCGGCTGCTGCTGCTCGACGAGCCCACCCTCGGGCTGGCGCCCAGGATGGCCGCGACCATCGCGGAGACCATCACGGAGATCAACGCCTCGGGCGCCTCGGTCCTCCTCGTCGAGCAGAACGCCGCCTTGGCGCTGCGCCTGTCCTCGCACGCCTACGTCCTTGAGGTCGGCGAGGTGACCCTCGACGGCCCGGCCGCCGAACTGGCCGCCTCGGACGAGGTGCGCCGTCGCTACCTCGGCATCACGGACGAGGCCGATGCCGACGGGGCCGATCCCGTACCGGCGCCCACCGGGGTACGCCGGGAACTGCGCAGGTGGTCCGCGTGAGCTCGCCCTGGTCCCCTCCCCCCGCGCTCACCGTCACCGACGTCACCGTCCGCTTCTCCGGTCTCACCGCGCTCGACTCCGTCTCCTTCACGGTGGAGCCGGGCAGCGTCCACGCGGTCATCGGCCCCAACGGGGCGGGCAAGTCCACCTGCTTCAACGTGCTGTCCGGGGTGTACCGGGCCGCCGGCGGCAGCGTCCGGTTCGGGGACGCCGAGCTCACCGGCCTCGCCCCGCACGCCGTCGCGTGTCTCGGGGTCGCCCGTACCTTCCAGAACCTGGCGCTGCCCCCGCACACCACCGTCGCGGACAGTCTCCTGCTGGGCCGCCACCGGCTGATGCGATCCGGGTTCCTGGCCGCCGGACTGCGGCTGCCCGCCGCCGTGCGCGAGGAGCGCCGGCACCGCGAACGGGTGCGGGAGATCGCCGAGTTCATCGGTCTGGAGGGTGACCTGGCGGCGCCCGCGGGTTCCCTCCCGTACGGAAAGCAGAAGCTCGTCGAGCTGGCCCGGGCGCTGTGCATGGAGCCCAGGCTGCTGCTCCTCGACGAACCCGTCGCCGGCATGACCGCGGACGAGAGGCAGCGCACCGCCTCGGTCATAGAGGGCGTCCGGGAGGGTCTCGGCATCTCGATCGTGCTGGTCGAACACGACATGGGGGTGGTGATGCGGCTCGCGGACGCGGTGACCGTACTCGACTTCGGCAGGCGCATCGGCGGCGGGACTCCCGCCCAGGTGCAGAACGATCCCGCGGTGGTCCGCGCGTACCTCGGAGAGGAGGAACCGGCCGTATGACCACCTTCCTCGAACTGCTCCTCGGCGGGCTCTCCATCGGCTCCGTCTACGCGCTGATCGCCCTCGGCTTCGTGGTCATCTTCAAGGCGACCGAGGTGGTCAACTTCGCCCACGCCTCCCTGCTGCTCGCCGGCGGGTACGTCACCGCGACCCTGCACGACGAGCTCGGATTCTGGGGCGCCCTCCTCGCGGGCACCCTTTCGGCCGCGGCGGTGGGGGCGGCCATCGAGTTCCTGGTGATGCGGCGCTACCGGGGCCAGGACCAGAGTGTCCTGGCGATCGTCACCATCGGCGTCGACATCCTCCTCATCACCGACCTCACCCGGCGCATCGGTACCGACGTGCTGTCGCTCGGCGATCCGTGGGGTGACCGCGTCGTCCACCTCGGCCCGGTGACGGTGCCTCAGACCCGGATCGCCGCCATCCTGGCCGCCGGCCTGCTGATCACCGTCTTCCTGCTCGTGTTCCGGCACACCTCCTGGGGCGTGGCCATGCGCGCCGCCGCCGAACGGCCCGAGACGGCCGCGCTGATGGGCGTACGGCTGGGTCGGGTGTCGCTCGCGGCGTGGGCGGTTGCCGGGGCGCTGGCCGCCGTGGCCGCTCTCTTCCTGACCGTCTTTCCCACGCCCGGTCTGGAGCGGGCCACCTCCCTCGCCGCCCTCAAGGCTTTCCCGGCCGCGATCCTCGGCGGCCTCGACTCCACTTCCGGCGCCCTGGCCGGGGGGCTGATCGTCGGAGTCACCGAGGCGCTGGCCACCGGCTACCAGAGTCAGTTGGCCTTCCTGGGCCGCGGCATCGGCGACCTGGCTCCGTACCTGGTGATGGTCGTGGTCCTGCTGATCCGTCCCGCCGGACTCCTCGGCACGAAGGAGCTCACCCGTGTCTGACACCCGCAGCCCCGTGCGGCCCGCCGAGGCCGCACCACCCGGGGCGGCAGCCCGGCCGCGGCCGCTCGCCGCCCGGAACGTGTCGGTGGCGGCCGCGGTTCCGGTCCTCCTCGCGTTGCCGTTCTACCTCGACCCGTTCTGGCTGCAGGCAGGTCTGTTCGCCATCGCCGCCGCCATCGGGGCCATCGGCTTGAACCTGCTCACCGGGGCCACCGGTCAGTTGTCGATGGGGCACGCCTTCTTCCTCGCCGTCGGCGCGTACGGGTACTGCGCGCTCGCCGGGGACGGCGGTACGGCGGACGGCCACACCTTGGTCGGCCTCGGCCTGCCGAGCTGGTTCGCCGCGGTGCTGGCCGTCGTCCTCGCCGGGGCGGCGGGCGGTCTCTTCAGCCCCATCGCCGGCCGCCTGCGCGGCGCGTACCTGGGCATCGCCACCCTCGCGCTGATCTTCATCGGCCAGCATGTGCTGTTCAACGCCACCGGCCTCACCGGCGGATTCAACGGCCGTGCCGTGGAGCCGCTCTCCCTCCTCGGGTTCACCTTCGACGACACCGAGACCGTCATCGCCGCCGTCCCCTTCCACTCCGCCGAGAAGCTCTGGTACGTGGCGCTGGCCGCCCTCCTCGGCGGCGCCCTGTTCGCACGCGGGGTCCTGCGGGGCCGGCCCGGCCGCGCCATGAACGCCCTGCGCGATCACAGCACCGCCGCGGGGGTGATGGGCGTGGCGGTCGCCCGCTACCGGGCCGCCGTCTTCGTCCTGTCGTCCATGTACGCGGGGCTGGCCGGTGTACTGCTCGCCCTGGTCTTCCAGCGCACCGTCCCCGACCACTTCGGGATGGTGCTGTCCCTGGAGTACCTCGCCATGATCGTGATCGGTGGTCTGGGCACGGTCGCGGGCGCCGTCGTCGGCGCCGTCTTCGTCTCCCTGCTCCCCCAGCTGCTCACCCGCTACGGCGACGCCCTCCCGCTGGTGTCCTCCCCCGGGTCGGGCGGTGTCTCGCCGGGCGAGGCCTCCCGCTACCTCTACGGCGCGGCGGTCGTCGTGGTGGTGCTGTTCCTGCCCGGCGGCCTCACCGGCCTCGCTCGAATCGTCCGGACCCGCACCACACCCTCGAAGGAGCGAACGTGAACAGAAGAAGGCTCTCCGCCGCGGCCCTGGCGGCCACCCTCGTCCTGACCGGCGCCGCCGGATGCAGCGGCAAGGCCAAGCCCTCCGCGGGCACGGGCGGGGACAAGCCCGCCGCGGGCGGGGTCAAGGCCGGGGCCGGGGTCAGCGACACGACCATCCGCCTCGGCGCGCTCACCGACATGACCGGTGTCTACGCCTCGCTCGGCAAGAGCGTCACCCAGGCCCAACAGTTGTGGGTGAAGCAGACCAACGTGGCCGGCGGCATCTGCGGGCGCAGGATCGAGCTGACGGTGCGCGACCACGGCTACGACCCCCAGAAGGCCCTCGCGGCCTACACCGAGCTGGAGCCCTCGGTGCTGGGCTTCACCCAGTTCATCGGCTCCCCGTTCGTCGCCGCCGTCAAGCAGCGGATCGACGGCCAGGACAAGGGCCTGGTCATCCCGCAGGCCTGGTCCGCCTCGCTGCTGGGCAGTCCGTACGTCCGTACCGTGGGCGCGACGTACGACGTGGAGACCATCAACGCCGTCGGCTTCCTCCTCGACCGGAAGCGGATCGCCTCGGGCGACAGGATCGGGCACGTCTACTTCGAGGGCGACTACGGCGAGAACGCGCTGACGGGGGCCAAGGCAGCTGCCAAGGAGGCAGGGTTGACCGTCGTCGAGCAGAAGATCAAGCCGACGGACAATGACATGACGGCCCAGGTCGCCGCACTCAAGCAGGCAGGGGTCAAGGCCGTGGTGGTCAGCGCCGGCCCCCGCCAGGCCGCCTCGCTCGTCGGAGTCGCCGCGGCCGGCGGCTGGAACGTGCCGATCATCGGCAACAACTCGGCCTTCTCCCCGCAACTCCTGGCCACCCCGGCGGGCGCGGCCCTCCAGAAGGACTACTACGTGGCCTCCTCCGCCCTGCCGATCGGCTCCACGGAGGCGGGCCCGGCCGCCCTGGCGTCCGCGTACAAGGCGGAGTACCCGGGCTCGGGGCTCGACAACGGTGTGGTGGCGGGCTTCACCGCCGGGGCCCTGTACGGCGAGGTGCTGAAGAAGGCCTGCGCCGCCAAGGACCTGACGCGCGAGGGCGTCCGCGCCGCGCTGCTGAGCCTGAAGTCCTACGACAACGGCTTCGGGATCACCCACGACTTCTCGGACCCGAAGGCCCCCTCCACCCGACAGAGCGTGATCATGAAGCCCGACGCGGCGGTGCCGGGTGGCATGAAGGTGGTGAAGGAAGCGGCGGCGGCGCCCGCCGCGAAGACGTTCACGCCCGCCGTCTGAGACACCCGACGCGACGGACCCGTACGAGGCCCGCCTCCGGACGCTGCACGGCGGCCGGAGGCCCCCCTTGTCGGGGCAGACTGTCGGTCGCCCCGAGGGCTGGCTAGGGTGGAAACATGGATGATGCGCAGGACCCCTTCCCGCCCGTGGGGTTGGAGAGTGAAGAGCAGCACGTCGTCATCAGGGTCGGGGGTGAGATGGACCTGGATCGGGCGCCCATGCTGCGGGACGCCCTTCACGCGGTGATCACCCGGCCCGGCTGTCCGGCCGAGATCGTCGTGGATCTGAGCGAACTCACCTTCTGTGACTCATCCGGCCTCAATGCCCTCATCCAGTCCCGGCG
The DNA here is from genome assembly GCF_036231985.1 of Streptomyces sp. NBC_01426. Lineage (GTDB taxonomy): Bacteria > Actinomycetota > Actinomycetes > Streptomycetales > Streptomycetaceae > Streptomyces. Next base: position 7,333,029 of record NZ_CP109500.1, on the reverse strand, counting down.
CACCGCCCAGGACCACGGCCGGCACATCAGCCTGCGGGCCCCTTCCCCGCAGATCCTCCACCTGTTGGAACTCACGGGTACCGAGAACCTGTTCCCCCTCACGGACACGTGACCGTCGCGAACCCCCGGAGTCCGCAGCGGGGCCGCCGGCCCCGCATCAGTTCCCCGTGCGCCACCGGTGGTGGGGAAGGTAGCGGACGTCGAAACGCCTCCTCGGCGGCGCGGAACTCCTCGGGGGTGGGGACGCGCGGCTGTCGGGGCAGGCCGAACTCCTCGGTGGGGGCGCCGATGTTCGATTCCCCCGACATCGACCAGGGGCGGCCGTCCCCTGTGCGGCCTCCCCCTCCACCGGCGGCGATCGCCTCCGGTAGGGCATCCGGCCCCGGCGCGCCCGTCAGGGAAGGCCTGGCGGGCGCTCGTACAGGTCGCCACGGCGGGTCTCGGTGGCGGGGCCGTCAGGTGCGCCTCAGCAGTCCCACCAGTTGCTCCAGCCGCCGGACCCGGTCCAGCCCTTGCACCAGTACCCGTTGTAGGTGCCCCAGACCCTGAGGTCGATCCGGGACGACGACAGGTGGGTGACGTCCACTGCGCTCTTGGCCACTCCGCCCAGGTCGTGCCAGGGTCCCCAGCTCGCGCTGCCCGGGCTCAGCTGGTGGGAGTCGTAGACGTGGTTGTCGGTTCCGACGACGAACCACTGGTAGTGCCCGTCGGGCCACTGGACCAGCGTCGGGTCGTACTCGCAGATGTAGTAGCCCTGATGGCCCCCGACATTGATCCCGCAGGTCGAGGCGGACGCCGTCGCGGGCGCGGCGACGAGTGTGCCCACCGCCACGGCGGTGGTCAGCAGCCCGCGCAGGATCCGGCTGTGCAACTTCGGCATGATTCCCCCAGGTGGGTACGGGGTGGATGGGTGAACCAAGCCTCGCGGGGCCGCCGGCTCGGCACCACGTTTTCGTCCCTGCTTAATCGAACGCGGCGGTACGCTCGCGGTTGTGATCCAGCTTCGGTTGGGGCCGGACGACCTGGCCCGCATACGGTTCGCCCTGTCTCCCCTGGAGGAGCTGGTACACAGCGTTCCGGTACTGACCGGGAGTGGGCAGCACATGGTGCACCGGCCCTGGCGGGCCAAAGCGCTCTCGGCGGTCGCAGGCATCGATCTCCGTGTACTCGCGGATCTCACCCGGGGGCCGCGCTTCGTGGCCGACTTCCTCGCGGTCCCGCCCGAGGCGATGACCGGGCGGTTCGGCGACGAACTCGACGCGCTGGCGACCACCCCCGCCGACGACGTGGTCCGTTCACTGGAGGAGCTGAGAACCGGGCAGGGCCTGCCGGAGTCACTGCGCCCGCTCCACGAACACCCCGAGCGGGAGCTGTCCCGGCTCGTCGCGACGATGACGCTGTACTGGCGCGCGGCGATCGAACCGGTGTGGCCGCGATTACGCTCCCTCGGCGACGCCGATGTAGCCCACCGCGCCCGGCAGCTCACCTCAGGTGGACTGGACAGGGTCTTCGCGGACCTCCACCCCGAAGTCACCTACGCCTCCGGGGTGTTGAACATCGACAAACCTCACCACAACGCGGTGCGGGCCGCGTCCGGGGCCGGATTGCTCCTGGTCCCCTGCGTCTTCGCCTGGCCCCGACTCCTGGTCCTGCACAACGCACCGCAGCAACCGACACTGACCTACTCACCGCGAGGCATCGGCCAGTTGTGGTCAGCCCGGGACGACGCCCGGTCGCAGCCGCTGGCCGAGCTGATGGGCCGCAGCAGGGCGGCTCTGCTGGTCCATCTCGACCTGCCCGTGTCCACCACGCAACTCGCCGCCTACGTCGGGGTGAGCAGCGCCGCCGTCAGCCAGCACCTGGCCGTTCTGCGCCGGTGCGGCCTCGTCACCTCCCATCGCTCGGGCCGGTGGATGCTGCACCAGCGAACCGCCCTCGCGACGGAGCTCCTCCAGCCCGCCGAGGAGCCGAAGTCCCGATGACCCAAGATCATTGACCACCGATCACCGAGCACCGTTGAAAGGCACGCGATGTCGGCAGCCGTTCGCATCCAACACTCCAGCGGCGACTGGGAGTCGGTCATCTCGCTCTTCCAGGAGCTCGTCGACACGCGACGCGAGCCCGGTGGCTCACTGGCGGTCTGGCGCGACGGGGCTGCCAGCCTCGTCGTGCACGGCGGCAGCGCCGATCTCGCACGAGAAGTCCCCTGGAGCGCGGACACCCTCGTCCAGGTCTTCTCCACCGGGAAACCGCTGGTCGCGCTCGCCGCCCTGCAAGCCGTCGCCGACGGCAGCCTCGGCCTCGACGACCCCGTCACCGCGCACTGGCCCGCCTACCGGGACACTCCGGACCATCCCACGACGCTGCGCATGATCCTCAGCCACCGGTCCGGCAAGCACACCTTCTCACCCGCCGCCGCCGGGCTCGACCCCCGTGACCACGCCGCGCTCGTGCACGACCTGGAGGCCATGGAACCGTTGACCGTGCCGGGTCGGGCCATCGCGGAACACGCCTCCACCTACGGCCACCTCGTCGACGGGCTTCTCGCCGCCGTCGGCGCCCCTTCGGTCCGCGCGTACACGGAAGCCCTGTCGCGCGCCCTCGGCGTACGCCTCAGATTCGGCGTCCACTCCCACGAACTCCCCCTGGTCGCCGAACCCGAGCCCCTGGGAACCGCATGGACGGACCCCTATCTCGCGCACGAGCTCGGCCGCGCCGCCCTCCTGCGCCCCGCCGGCCTCCTCGATCCCGAGACCCTGCGCAGCCCGTCCTGGCAGCAGGCGCCCTTCGGCGCGATCGGGCTCATCACCGACGCCACCTCGCTCGCGAGCCTCTACGACGACCTCGGCCGACCCGACGGCCACATCGCCCAGGCCCTGGGCCGGGAGCTCTGGTCCGAACTGTTCAAGACCGCCGCCACCGGCACCGACGGCTTCCTGCGCGACACCGTCCGCTGGTCCCTCGGCTTCCGGATCGACGACAACGGCGAACCGGGCATGGGCGGCATCGGCGGCAGCTGCGCCTGGTACTCCCCCGCTCACGGCTACTCGCTCGGCTACGTCACGCGCGGTCTGCACACCCACGACCGCGTGACCCTGCTGGCCGACGCCGTCGAAGCCGCACTCCGCGGGGAGAACGGCGCCCGTGCCGCCCGGGAGGGCGGGGCGAGCTGATCCGCGCCGCCCGCCTCTCCGTGGGCGAGCCGATCGTGCCGCGCCACCTCTCCGGTCGCCGCCCGGAACCGGAAGGCGTGCGGGCCATCCGTCAGAACGCGTACCGGATCCTCAGCCACGGGGCGTGGGCGGCGACGAGCGTGCGCAGGGTCTCGACGGCCTCGGCCTTGACGCCGTTGCGGTAGCGGACGTTCAGGCTGCCGTTCTGGGAGCGTTTGGGCTGCTGGAGGTCCGGCCGCCACAGGGCGTCCTCGGCGCGCGGGTGCCAGCCGAGGTTGAGGTCGTGCAGGTCCTCGTTGTGCGTCAGCATGATCACCTCCGCGGCCGCCTGGTCCTTCACCGCGCGGGGCAGTACGTCGTCCATGTGCCGCAGCAGGAGGGACCAGTCCCGCTCCCAGTCGGGGCGCAGGACGACGGGTGAGAGGTTGAAGTGGACCTCGTACCCGGCTTCGAGGAAGTCGGCGGCCGCGGCGATCCGGTCCCCCACCGGGCTGGTGCGGATGTCGAGCAGTGTGGAGTCCCCCTGTGGCATGACGGAGAACCGCACCCGGGTACGGCCGCGCGGGTCCAGCAGGAGGAGGTCCGGGTTGACGAACTTGGTGGCGAAGGAGGCTTTGGCGGATGGCCGGCGGGCGAAGGATCGGACCAGGTCGGCGACGTTGTCGCTGATCAGGGCGTCGACGGAACAGTCGCTGTTCTCGCCGATGTCGTAGACCCACGCGGTCGGGTCGCACTGGTTGGCCTCGGTCTTGGGGCCGAGGCGCGCCACGTGCCGGGAGAGGTGGGCGATGATGCGCTCGATGTTGGTGAAGACGGTGATCGGGTTGGCGTAGCCCTTGCGGCGCGGGACGTAGCAGTAGGCACAGGCCATGGCGCAGCCGTTGGCCGGCCCGGGGGCGATCCAGTCCGCCGAGCGGCCGTTGGGACGGGTGGTGAGTGTCTTCTTCTCCCCCAGGACCAGGGTCTCGCTCTTGATCCGGACCCAGCGGTCGACGTTCCCCTCGTTCCCGTGGAGCTCCGGGATCCCCCAGTGCGAGGCGACGGGAACGACCTCGGCGTCCGGGAAGCGGGCGAGGATCTGCCTGCCGCGCGGGGAGGCGGCCGCAGCGGGCTCGGCGTGGATGGCCCGTACGGACAGCAGCCGGCGCGCGGCCGGGGAGTCGCGGAACAGCGGGCCCGCGTCCGCCGGACGGTGCCTCTCCTGCCCCGTGTCGATGTCCTCCAGGGCGAACAGGGCGTCCGCGTCGTCCGTGTGCTCGTCCGGTCGGCCCGTGTGCGGCTGGGCGGCCATGCGCGTCTCCTGCGGGGTCTTCGCGGTCGGCCCGTGAGGGCTGCGGGAGGGGGAAGGGAAAGCCGGGTGGCGTGCTCGCGAGACGGCCTCCCTGCCGTTCCACTGTAGGCGGCGGTATGCCGGTGGGACACGCCCCCGGGGCGCTCAGGGCGGGGTGTCGCCCGTGTCCCGGTGGGCCTGGAGGACCTGCGCCAGGTCGCCCAGTCGGTCCAGCCCGCGCACGGCCTGCGCCATGCGGGGGTTGCCCTCCAGCCGTGCGCGGTGGCGGTTCAGGAAGGACCAGTAGCCGACGGTGTAGGGGCAGGCCCGGTCGCCGGTGCGGTCGGCGGGTCGGTACCGGCAGCCCGCGCACAGGTCGCTCATCCGGTGGATGTAGGCGCCGCCCGAGGTGTACGGCTTGGTGGTCATCAGCCCGCCGTCCGCGTACTGCGACATGCCCACCACGTTGGGCAGCATCACCCAGTCGTAGCCGTCGACGAAGCACCGGTGGAACCAGTCCGTCACCTCGGCCGGGTCCCAGCCCCGTTGCAGGGCGTGGCTGCCGAGGACCATCAGTCGGGGGATGTGGTGCGTCCACCCCGTGTCACGGACCTGCGCCAGCACGGTGGACAGGCATCGGGCCCCGAGCGCGTCCGCGTCCAGCTCCGTGAACCAGGCGGGCAGCGGAGCGGTGTGGCGCAGTTCGTTCCGGTGCCGGTAGTCCTCGCCGAGGTGCCAGTACAGGTTCCACACGTACTCGCGCCAGCCGCAGACCTGGCGGACGAACCCCTCCGCGCTGTTGAGCGGGACGTGTCCGGACCGCCAGGCGTCCTCGGCCCGGCTCACGCACTCCCACGGGTCGAGGAGCCCGAGGTTCAGGGAGGAGGACAGCAGGCTGTGGCTCATCACGGGGTCGGCCGCAAGCATGGCGTCCTCGTGCGCACCGAAACCGGCGAGGCGGTGCGTGACGAAGTGGTCGAGCGCGGCCAGTGCCTCGCGGCGGCTCGCGGGGAAGAGGCGCGGGCCGTCGCGGCCCACGAAGGTGATGCCTTCCTCGCGTTCCCAGCGGTCCAGGTCCCGCCGGACTCCTTCGTCGATCTCGTCCTCGCGGGGCCGGTACGGCGGCGGTGCCCCCAGGGTGGTCTCGCCGCGAGGCGGTGGTTCGCGGTTCTCGTGGTCCAGGTTCCAGCGACCGCCCGCCGGCCGGTCGCCGTCCATGAGGATGTCGTGGGTGCGCCGGGTGTGTTCGTACAGGTTCTCCTGGAGCAGCCGCCGCCCCTTCTGCCGCGCCGCCCACTCGGCGAATTCCCGGTGTCCGACGAGGAACCCGCGGGCCGGGTGGACCGTGACCTGCGGCAGCGATTCCACCAGGGCGAGGGCGGCCCGGGACGTGGGGTGGTGCACGGAGACGGGTGCGTCGCCCACGGCCCGCGCCAGGCCTTCGCGGTACGTCTCCGCCTCGATGTACTGTGCGCTCCCACCGAGGTCGGCCGCCCGGTGCCGCATGGCGCTGAGGACCAGGTGGGCCTTGGCCCGGTGGAACCGGCGACGGCGGAAGACCGCCCGGGATTCGATCAGCAGCCACCGGGTGTTCCTCGGCGTCCCGCCGGCGGCGGTGGCGGTGAAGTGCGGGCCGAGCTGGTCGCCGAACAACCAGTGCACTGGACTCATGGCCGCATCCAACCAATGGTGCCGGAGTCCGGAGCGAGTGACACGGCCGCCTCACACCGCTCGAACACGCTTTCACACAACGCGCTTCGTCCCGGCGTGGGCGAACCGTTGGATCGGTCAGCCGTGCCGGCGGCGCAGGAACACGAAGGTGGCGAGCGTCGCGACGACGGCGAGGGCCAACAGGATTCCGGTCTCGACCAGTTGCAGCGGCCAGAAGTGCGACTCGGGATGGAATCGGAGTCGAGTGGTGTCGAGACCGGAGACGTCCCAGCCGTATCCGCCCCGAGCGGGCCCGTCGGCGGCAGACCAGAACCGCGGGCGCAGCATGACGAGGGCCGCCATCACCGCCCCGATGACAGCCAACGCCGCGGCCATCGCGGGCAGTGTGCGCCCGATCAGCAGCCCGGCCAAGGCGCCGACGGCGATCCCGAAGAGCGCGTAGCCCACCGCCACCGGGCCGATCGTCGCGTAGACGGGGATGTCGTACCACTGGATCGGATACCAGATGTCCAGCGTGCCCCGCCGGATCCAGGCCGCCAGCACGACGAACGCGGGCAGCACGAGGAGTACGGCTGCGATCGGCACCACGAACTTGGCGGCGAGCCAGCGGGCGGGACTGACCGACTGGGTCCACTGGAACCGGTAGGTGCCGGATTCGAGCTCGCGCCCGATCAGCGGTCCCGCGACGAACGCACCGAGGAGCAGGGGCAGCGCGTTCACGGCCAGCGCGATGAAGAAGAACATCTTGTTGACGTACAGGCTGCGGGAGAGGAAGCCGCGGACTTGGATGCCGCAGCCGCGCACCGTGTTCTCCACCTCGCAGCCGCTCGCGGCGAGGTCCTCGGCCAGTGACCGGACGTACCAGCGGCCCGCGGGCAGGGCGATGGCGGCGATCAGCACCACGGCCAGGGCGCCCCACAACACACGGCGGTGCAGGCCGGCGGTGACCCGGACGGGGCCACGCAGATCGAAGAGCGTCATGCCGCCACCTCCACGGCCGGGGTGAGCAACGGTGGGGCGTCCGGGGCGCGCAGATGGGCGAGCAGCAGTTCCTCCAGGGTGGGTTCGACGGCCTGCCAGCCGTCCGTGCCGGTGCCGACCGGTCCTCGCGGCCTGATCAGGGCGGTGAGTTGGCGCCCGGTGGTTCGCGTGGTGACCACGGTGTGCGGGCCCAGGTCACGGACCGGGCCGGTCACCAGCGTGTGGGCGTGCAGGAGGTCATCGACCGAGCCGCCGAGCCGGACGCGCCCGCCGTCGATCAGGAACAGGTGGTCGCAGGCGTCCTCCAGCTCGGAGAGGATGTGCGAGGACATCACCACGGTGGTGCCGTGCTCGCCGGCCGTCGCCAGCAGGGTGCCCATCAGCTCACGGCGGGCGAGCGGGTCCACATCGGACAGCGGTTCGTCCAGGAGCAGCAGCGCGGGGCGCTTGCCGAGGGCCAAGGCCAGGGCGACCCGGGAGCGCTGTCCCCCGGACAGGGCGCGGACGCGCCGGGAAGGGTCCAGGTCACCGGCCTCCACCACCGCTCCCGCTGCAGCCGCGTCCCAGCGGCCGGGATTGAGGTCCGCACCCATGCGCAGGGTCTCGCCGATCGTCAACTGAGGGTAGAGGGGCTTCCCTTGTGCGACGTACGCGATGTCCTCGCGGACCGGGGTCCGGACGGTGCCCTCGGTGGGCCTCAGCACGCCCGCGGCCAAGGCCAGCAGGGTGGACTTGCCGGCCCCGTTGGGGCCGACCAGGGCGCATATGCGACCGGCGGGGAGTCGTAAGGAGCAGTCCCGCAGGGCCCAGCCGCCGCGCCGCCGGAACCTCCGCCCGAGACCGTGCGCTTCGATGGCTGCCGTCATTCCTCGTCCCCCTGGTCCGGTTCTCTGTGGTTCTGGTTCTGACTCTGGGTCTGTTTCTGGCTCTGGGTCTGTTTCTGGGTCGGTTCGCCGGCGGCCGGTGGGCCGTCCTCCGGTTCGCCGTCGGATCCGCCGAGCACGGAGGTGAACAGCGCGGTGATGTCGTCGTGCTCCAGCCCCGCCCGCCGGGCCCGCGCCAGCCACTGGGCCAGCTCCGTGCGCAGCGCGCCGTCGGCGGCTCCGCCGTCGCCCAGCGTCCGGCGCACGAAGGTACCCATCCCTCGGCGGCCCTCCACCAGCCCCTCGCGTTCGAGTTCCCGGTACGCCTTGAGCACGGTGTTGGGATTGATGGCGAGGGCTTCGACCACCTCACGGGCGGTGGGCAGCCGATCTCCGGGCTCCAACAGCCCGAGGCGGAGGGCCTGTTTGGTCTGCTGCACGATCTGGAGATAGGTGGCGACACCACTGCGCCGGTCGATGCGGTAATCGACCACCAGAACCCACCACCCTTTCACTAAGGAAGTAGTGAAAGGGTGCGCGTGGACAGCCGGGCTGTCAAGAGCGGGCGCCGTACCGGCGTGCCGCCCCTCCGGCCGTCGGGGACCGTCGGCTCAGCCGCGCCGCAACGTCACATTCGCTGTGACGTCACGACTGCGACGTCACGTGGTCGATCACCGTCTTGAACTCCTCGGTGGGTGAGAAGTCCACGTACTCCACGTCCTCCATCGCTTCCGGGGCGTGCCCCGGTGCCCAGTAGAAGGCCTCCCCGGCGATGTAGTCCCGTGTGCCGTCCTTCGTGTGCATCCGGAGCGTGCCTTTGAGCAGGTAGCCCCAGTGGGGGCACTGGCAAAGGTCGTCCGGCAGCCCCTTGAGCGCCGGAGCCATCTCCATCCCCTTGGAGAGGCGCATGAAGGCGACGGAGAAGCCACCGCCGATCTCCTTCAGGCGCAGCTCCACGCCGTCGCCCGCGATGGCCACGGGGGCCTGGTCGCGCGTGGTCGCCGTCATGGTTCCTCCACGACTGTCGGTCCCGCCGTCCCGAGACTCCCCGCCCGCACTCCCAGTCTCCTCCGACCTCGCCCGGCCTGCGCGGTGTGCGGCGGCCCACGCGCGGCGCGCGGCGGTCCCTGCGCGGTGCGCGGCGGGTCCCCGCGCGGTGGGTCTCTGCGCGGTGGGTCCCTGCGCGGTGGGTCCCTGCGCGGTGCGCGGCGGTCACGGTCCGGGCGGGTGGCCACTCCCCTGGAATCGTGGCGACATCTGCTGTTTGTCCTGGATTCCGCCGTTGTGACTTCCTCATGATGAGGGCGGGCCCGGGCACGTCCGGTCCTGCCCCTCCGCCGGAAGGTTCCACCATGACGCGTGTCCGCCGCCGAACCGCGCTCCTGCTCGCCGCGCTGTCCCTGTGCACCCTGCCGCTGGTCCAGTCCGCGCCGCGCGCCGAGGCCGCCGAACCCCCACAATGCGCCGCCGGCGCGCTCCCCGTTCGCCCCGGTTCCCCGAATGGAACGGCGCAGGGGCAGCTCGTCGCCCTCCAGCCGGACGCAGGCCCCCGCGCCGGCGGTACACAGGTCACCCTTGTCGGCGCCAACCTCACTCCCTACACCCGGGTGCTTTTCGGCACCATGACGCCCCACGGATGCTTCACCGGCCGAGAGGCCGCGGACGTGGTGGTGCTCAGCGACACGACCATCGTCGCCACCGCCCCCGAGTGGCCCGCGGCAGCGACCGTCTCCGTCTACGCGGCCACCCCCTGCGGGCAGCTCACCAATTCGCTCTCCTTCACCTACCTCGACTGACGTCTCCGTGTGGGGTGCGCCCGACGACCGCCATCCCGGACAGGTCGGGCTCACGAATGACCGGGGCGCACCACGTGAGAGCACCTCGCACGCCGTCGACGTATCCGGTCCGGCCCGCACGGGTGGCCGCGCTGACCCGCTATCTGGTGCCCAACTCCCACTTCTCCGGCGCCCGCGCTGCCACCTTGCGCGCCGCGGCCGACCTGTACGGCGCGAACAGCACCCCGGCCAAGACCGTGGCCGCGGCATGGCCGGCGGTCGGGGTGGACGGCAGCGACCCGGTACCCCCGGCGCCTCGGGCCCCGTCGTCGAGGTGGGTCAACAACCGAAGCAACACGGTCGGTTCGGAGGTCCTGGCGGGTTGCGGGCACCTGATCCGCAGCGTCAGCGGGTCGTCTTCACCGCCACGGGGCTGCCGCCGGGGCTGCCCCTGGATCCGGCCACCGGCGTGGTCACAGGCCGGCCCGCCCAGCCGGGCAGTTTCGAGGTCACGTTCACCGCATCCGACTGCGACGGCAACGCCTCGACACGTCAGGCGGGTTGGGAGGTCGGCCCCCGCCGAGGTGCGTCCGATCGTGAGCGGTCCCCACGTTCGCCGACGCTGCTTCGGGGGGACCGCCCTGGGCACGGCGTGCCAGAGCGCGCGTGCGTCCGGGGGCGGTGCCACGTCGTCCGTCCTGTCAGAGGCCGCGCCTAGGCTGTCCGCACGGATCGATCAAGGAGCAGCGCAGTGCGGATGGAGCTTCATCAGGTGGGCGAGACCGTTGTTTCGGCGGCGCGCGAGAACTTCGCCGAACGGATCGGGGGGCAGGTCCGGTCCATGTCGAGGGCCGGCCGGATGGCCACCTACGAATGGCAGTCGATCGCCGAGGAGTTCCACGACTACCTGGGTGCCCTCTCCGTCGAGACGCCGGACCTCGATACCCCGGAGGCTCAGGCCGCGCTCAAGGACGCGGCCGAGGCGGCCGCCGGCGCCGTGTCCTACGCGGCGTACCACCCGCACTGCACGTTCCAGGTCTTCCTCGACTACGTGAACTTCGGCATGAGCTACGACCCGGGTGACGGGGACGATGCCGAGGCGAGCGTCACCCCCGGCGAGTGGATCGACGCGTTCTGCCTCGCGCTCCTGAGGGACAAGGCGCAGTGGCACGGTGAGGCCTTCCACTTCGCCCGCGAGAAGTTCGCGGAGCAGGCGCAGGGAAGCCCTGCCGGGGAACTCGTCACGGGATTCATGGCCCAGGTCCTCGACGACACGGGAAACGATGACGACCACCCGCCGAGCGCGCAGGCGAAGCTCGCCGCCATCGACGCCGCGCTGTCGCGTGTCGGCAGCCGGTCCCTGGAGACCGGCGCGAGCCTCCTCGACCGGCCGGACAGTGTGGCGCTGCGGACCCTGCGCGCGGTGGCCGCCGAGGATCGGGAGGGGTTCGACGCCGGATTGGCCGCCCTTCTGCTCGCGCACAGCTCCATGAACAGCCCCGCTGCCTCGCCGAGCAGTCTCCTGCCGCTCCTGCCGCTCGGTCTGGCCGCGCTCGCGTACCGGACCCGCGGTTGGATGCCGGCGCTCCACACCGACTACCTGCCGCACGCCCTGGTCACGAACTTCGAGGCGCGCGGCCCGAGAGTGGGGGGCTTGGGTCGGGGCCGGCGGCCGGACGCGGTCGCCTCGCTCGCGGCGGGCCCGCTGGTGGTGGCGCGGCCGCCCGGCGGACAGCCTCGGAGCCCGGAGATCGAGGCCCGATGGGAGCAGAACGCCCGGGAGGCCCTGACCCCGGAGGAGGGTAAGCCCCTCCCCGCGTCCCGGCTCGACCATGCCCTGCACTACCAGGAACTCCTCTCCAAGTGGCGCGCGGGCCATGCGGCCGACGTCACGGACGCCCAACTCGCGAACCTCCGGCTGGCCTCGCAGCTCGGGGCGGCCTTGTTCCGCATCGCCCTGGCGGAGCCGGGTACCGAGATCGAGGTGACCGTCGACAACCGCAAGCTGCGCTCCCCGGCCGCGCGGGGCGAGGCCGCGGGCTCCGCCAACTGGAATAAGGCCGTCGCCTTCGCCCTGATCACGGGCGTACGCGAGGATCTCGCCCCCGTGGTCCTGGCCGGCCCTGCGATCGCCGGGAAGGACGGCTCGGCCTTCGCTTCGTACCGGGAGGCCCTCCACGCCTACCTGACGGGGATCGATCCCGAGTCGGCGGCGGAGCGGGCGCTGCGCGGGGCCGAGCAGGCCAAGGAGTGGGGCTTCTTCCCGCCGCCCGCCGTACTGTTGTCGCAGCTGGTGGAGGGCGACGAGGAAAGTTTCAACCTGGCCCTGGCGGATGCCCTCGAAGCCCACCGCGACCACTACCAGGTCGCGGACCGCGCCGACACCATCGACGCGGCGATCGACCTCGACGTGCTGGCCTTGGCCTGTCACGCCCGACGCCGCGGCTGGGAGATCCGCGTCGAGTCCCCCTACCTCCCCCGGCGCCTCCTCGGGGCCGCTCGCCCCCTTGCGGAGCGTGTGGAGGACGTGACCCCGACGCTCTGAGCCGTGCGCGCGAACAATGAGCACGACTTGGTGGCGTCCGCAGAGCAAGTCGGGAAGGCTGGGACACATGGTTTCGGTGGTACAGAACGTGGCGATCGACTGTGCGGATGCCCATGAGTTGGCCCGCTTCTGGAGCAGTGTGACGGGCCGTCCGATGGATCCGGATGCCAGACCCGGTGACCGGGAGACTCGGGTTCTTCTGGCGGAGGGCCCGGTGTTGTACTTCAACCAGGTGCCGGAGGCCAAGACGGTCAAGAACCGGATCCATCTGTGCCTGCGCCCTGAGACCTCACGTGATCAGGAGGTGGATCGACTGCTGGCCCTCGGTGCCGCCTTCGTCGCCGATCACCGGAATCCCGATGGCTCGGGCTGGGCGGTCCTCGCCGATCCCGAAGGCAACGAGTTCTGCGTTCTGCGCAGTGAGGCCGACCGGGCCGCCATGAAATCCTGACACTGACACTGACACCAGGCCGGCTCGGCAACCGATCAGCGGTTGCCTGCCGGTGATGGTGGTGGATCCGCATGGCCGGCATGGTCACCCAAGTGCGTCGGGGCGACCGCGGCCGAGTCGTCACACGGGAGACACCCACGCATGAGTACACCAGCAGTGCCGACCGGACCGGCGCGCGACGGCTCATCCGTACGGATCGGGGCTCTCGTTCCGCTGACTCGGCCGGGCTGGGTCGAGGCCGGTCAACAGCTGCTCGCCGGAATGGAGTTGGCCGTTGGTGAGGTCAATGAAGCCGGCGGGATCGACGGCAGACCGCTCGCGTTGGTGGTCCGGGACACCGCGGCCGATCCCCAGAGGGCCGCGGCGGCCGTGGACGAGCTGGCCCGGCTGGGCGTCGCTGCCGTGGCGGGGGAATACCACAGCGTCGTCGCCCGCGCCGCCGCTGCCAGGGCCGATGCCCTCGGCGTGCCGTTCCTCTGTTCGTCGGCGGTTCTCGACGCGCTCACCGAACGGCCGACGGAGTGGGTCGCGCGCCTCGCCCCGGCGCAGTCGCACGGATGGCAGGTCTACGCCGGCTTCCTCCTCCGCGCGGGCCACCGTCGCATCGCCGTGGCAACCCAGTCGAGTGTCTACTGGGCATCCGGGGCCCGCATCCTGCGCGAGCACCTCGCACCAGGCGGCGGCACAGTCGTCGAACTCGACACGCACGCGCTCACCCCAGAGGCCTTGTGCGACGGGCTCGTCGACCAGCGGGCGACAGCCCTCCTTCTCCTCGTCGGCCACCCGGAACCGGCAGTTTCGATCGTCAAGGCCGTACGCCACGACCAGCGCCTGGCCGAGATGCTGATCGGTGCTCCGGCCGGGCAACCGGAGTTCGCCGAGTGGGCGAGGCTGCTGGGCGCCGAAGGCGCCGCGATCCCCTTCTTGCGCTACCTTCCCGAACGTCTCGGCCGACTCGGTGTCCGCGTGGAGACGGACCTCCGCGCGCGTCTGGCAGGAGCACCGTCCTTCGTCGCCTTCGAGGGCTACGACACGATCATCGTCCTCGCGGATGTCCTGCGTTCCCACGGCACGGACCGGGCGCGCATCGCCGGTTCCTGGCCGAGTGTTGCGGTCGAAGGCACCCGCGGGCAGATCCGGTTTGCCCGCGTGCCGGGCATCGGCGTGCGGCAATGGGCTTGGCCGCCGGTCCAAGTCGTCGATCGGGATCCGAAGGACCCGGATCGCTTCCGGATCCTTCACACGGGCTGAGACAGGGCCCCGGTCCGGCGATCCGGATCCGGTCGCACACGCTCGACGACGCGGCGGCGCGGGCCGCCCCTTCAGGGACGGCGCGCATGCCGTGTGTTCCGCACCGGCTTCACATCGAGGATGCGGCCGGCCCTCGGCGTCGGTTGCGGATGCCGACCACCGCGGCGAACGGCAGGGCGATGAGGAGGGGCAGGAGCAGCGCGTCCAGGGCCCCCACGATGACGCCGATCGCCGCGAACGGCAGGCTCGCCAGGAGAACCGCGGGGGCCGTACGCAGCCGGGCGAAGACCTGTCGGCCGACCAGCAGCAGCCCCGCCACGGTGGGCAGGAGGGCGGGCAGCGTGTTCAGCGGGTACGACAACGGCCACAGTGTGGGCGCCGTGGTCAGTACCGCCGTCCCCGCCAGCGCGGCGACGACCCCAGCCTTCGAGAGGCGCGGGCGCAGCATCGGACGCAGGTCCGGTGGGCAGAGCACGGCAACCAGAGCCGTGAGGAGTGCCGGCCCGCTGAAGAACATCGCGAACTCAAGCCCCAGACCCGGTCGGAGGATCTGGAGCGCGGTACTGGCGGTGAGGCCGGCCAGTGCGGTCCAGGTCCCCAACGCCCAGCGACCCGTCAGGGCGAGTACCACGCCCACGAGCGCCGCCGCGCCCCCCGCACCCGTCAGGACGACGGAGCCGATGTCGCCCGTCCGGTCGGCGATGCGAAGGGCGGAGAGCGTCAGCCTGGTCAGGAACATCGTGTACACGCCGACGGCGATGACGGCGAACGGCGCCACGGCCGCGAGGAGTCGTCCGGTACGCCCCGCCGATCCGAGCCCGAGCCTCATGCGCAGGGCGTGCCCGGCGATGTCGGCGGCCTCGCGCATCCGCGTCGTCCTGCTCGCGCCGTCGGTGGCCTCGCGGTGGGCATCGGCTATCTCGTCACCGAACTCCCGGCGGTAGGAGGCCGGGTAGAGCCTCAACAGTGCGTTCATGCCGTGACCGCTTTGCCGAGGCCGCCGAGGTTCAGGCGCCGGGTCGCCTCCTGGGCGGTACGCGCGATGCGGGCAGCCTCTGCGGCAAGCACCTCGCGGCCGCGCGAGGCCAGCGTGTAGCTGCGCCGCCTGCGGCCCTCCACGACCTCGTCCTCGTGGACGGCGATGAGTTCCTGTTCGAGGAGCCGCTCAAGGGCCCCGTACAACGTTCCGGTACGCATCTTCGTTCGGCCTTCCGAGATCTTCTCGACCTCTTGGGCGATCGCGTATCCGTGCCGGGGGGCATCGGCGATCGCCGTGAGGATGAGCAGGGTCGGCTCGCGCAGAGGTTGATCGTTCACAGGGGTCACGATAGCTCGCCATCCGACATATGTCGATGCCCGACCTATGCTGCCGGCGCGTCCCCGCCGCACCCCGGGCCCGGTCACGGACGTGAGGCGGATGCGCGGGCCGACGGGCGGGGTGCGTCGTGGGTGCCGACCGCCCGGGGACGGAACCGGTCAGAACAGGGCCTCCTGCCCCGGGACGGTGTCGGGCTCGGGCTGGTGCTGCCTGTCGAGCAGTGTGAGCAGTTCGGAGGCCGGGGCGCGAACGCCCCGACCGCCGTCCCGGCCACCCGACATGGACGTCCTTGAACCTGCCGGAGGCCGGACCGCAGGACGTGCCTCGTGCGGCAGGCCGCTGCCGCTGCCTGTGCGATCGGCGGCGGTCTGGTCGATCGTGGCTTCACCGGGTGATGCGTGGGAGTTCGACATGGCTGAACCCTGCCCGCCCGTGGGTCATCTGATGCGACCGCCGGGCGCGGGCGGGCGCGTCGCGGGTGTCACGCGTGGGCTCGCGGCCGATGCCTTTGCAGCGCCTGGGGCCCTGGCCGGGGCGGGCGCCACGGTCAGAGCGGATCGATGGACACCTGGCCGGTGGAGGCCGCGCAGACGTCCCAACGGTCCCCGGTACGGCGCAGGTCCAGCACCACCGCGATCGGGTCGCCGTCGCCCGAGGTGAGTTCCGCATTGACCGAGGCATCGTCGGCGCTCGCGGTGGAGGACACGATGTGGTGCTCGAACGTCGTCGCGAGGGAGTGCAGGACGGCCGCAGGATCCCCCGCGCCGTCGGGGCAGCGGCTTTGCGGACCAGCGGCCGGGGCGGGGCCTCCGCTTCCCACCGCGTCCAGGTACTCGTCCACCGCCCGGTGCAACGGGCTGGACCCCACGACACCGGTCCCCGTGAACACCACCGCCATGACGATCCCGGCCACGAGCAGGGGCAACCCTGCCGCGAGTGCCACCAACAGCACTCCTCTCCTTCGGCCTTCCCCCACGACGCCCCCGCCCTCCCGCCGGCGACCGGGGCTGGGGCCCCGGCCCGGCACAACTCCGTTGTACACAAAGGACGCAGCACGTCCGGCAGCCGTTCCCGGATCGGCGCCGGGTGGGTTCGCGGGTTGGCCGGCTGCTTGGTGAGTTGGTCGGCGTAGACCGCCGACCGGTCGCGCACCCGGATCGGGCCTGGTGGTCATGTGGGTTACCGTGGGCCCCGGTTGAGTCTCCCGTGGGGGGAGACATCAAGCTGGGGGCATGGACAGCGACACGCTCTTCTCCATCGGAGAGCTATCCCGCCGGACCGGCCTGACGGTGAAGACCATCCGGTTCTACTCCGACCAGGGCATCGTCCCGCCGACCCGTCGGAGCCCGGCGGGCTACCGGCTCTACGGTCTCGACGCACTCGCACGCCTGGAGCTGACCCGCACGCTGCGCGATCTCGGGCTCGACCTGACGACCGTGCGCAAGATCCTGAACCGGGAGATATCCATGGCCGAGGTCACGGAAGCGCACGCCGACGCGTTGGACGTGCAGATCCGAACTCTGCGCATCCGCCGGGCAGTTCTCCGCGCAGTCGCCCGACGCGTTCCCACCACCATGGAGATGCACCTCATGCACCGAATACACCGACTCGCCACGCTCTCCCAGGCCCAACAACGGCGACGGGTATCCGACTTCATCGACGACACCTTCGAAGGACTCGACACCAATCCCGAGTTCGTGACCCTGATGCGATCCGCCATGCCCGAGCTGCCTGACGATCCCACACCCGAACAGGTCGAGGCCTGGGTGGAACTCGCCGGACTCTGCGAGGACGCGGACTTCCGTCACACGCTGCGCCGCACGGCTGAGGAGCAGGCCCGAGAGCCGTCCGGGCAGGACATCCATGCTCTGCACGCCGCCCTGAACCAGGCGATGGGTGAGCGAATCGACGAGGCCGTGTCTGCAGGCCTCCTGCCGACCTCCGCCAGAGGCAAGCCCCTTGCCGACTCACTGGGCAGCCTCTACGCGCACGCATTCTCGCGGGGCGACGAAAGCGATCTGCGCCGCTGGCTCGTGGCCCGCCTGCAGACAACCGCCGACCCGCACGCCGAGCGATACTGGCAGCTGCTTGCGACGATCAACGGGTGGCCGGCATCACCGACACTGGCTCCCGTGTACTCCTGGTTCATCACCGCCTTCTCCAAGGGCGAGGCCGAGAGCATGAAGGGCTGATGCGATGAAGACGCGCGATCTCGCGTTCGGCTTGTACGCGGACGAGCAGGGGCTGGCGTGGGTCAGCGGGCTTATCGCGGATGCCGTGGGTTCCCGGAGCGCACGGATCACCGGTGAGTCCGTCACCGATTCCTTTGCCGGGAGCGAGCTGTCGACCGCCGACGTGTACGACTTCCTGGCGGAGCAGTGGGCCGTGGAACATCCCGCTCAGGACAGCGCATCCCGTCAACTGATCGAACTGCGCGTCCACTTGGTGTGTTCCCTGCGGACCTGGCGGGCGATCCGCAAGGCAGTGATCGACGGTCTGTGTCCGGAGGGATCGGCTCCCCACACCTGCCGTGTTCCGTGGATGGCATCCTGAGGGACCCCGGGCCCCGGCCACTACCGCCACTCGATCTCCCCACCGCCCGGAATTCGAGGCCGGCGGCCCTGCGGAATCGACGCTTCGGACGCGGACGTCCCGCCTCCCTCCCAGGTCCGCAACCAGATCTCCGTACGCACCTGTTGGCCTCCCCCCGCCGCCTGCCCACTCCCCATCCCGGCCATGGCAGGGGCGAGGCGGGGGGTGGTGGCGTGCGGCCGAGGAGGCGGTGGTCAGAAGGCGAACAGACCGATCAGGAACGCCACCAACGCGCCGGCGGTGAAGAACGATCCCAGGATGGTGAACACGAAGTTGACCGCGGCCCCGTCCCAGCCTTGGATCTCGAACCGGCGAGGACGGTCCGGGTCATAGCGGACCGTGACATCGGCCCCCACGCGGAAGGGGCTCGCGATGGAACTGCGGCCGAAACTGGATGCGTGCTCGCACGCCCGGCCGTCCGCAGTGGTCCAAGCCGCGACCGGGTGGTAGAACGTGGTGCCTTCATCGCTTCGCGACCGGTTGTGGCGGACGATCCGCCCCTGGGCGGTGACGCCGATACGGCGCAGCACACGGGCGCGGCGAAACCCGTACACGCCGTAACCGAGGAAACCCACGCCGACCGTGAGGGGGATGAGCAAGAAGAGCCATTCGCGTCGCATGTGAGGTGTGACGCGCGCGCGGGAGCGCCGGTTGCGCACGCGGGAGGCCGATGACCATGCGGGCTGAATGACGAACGCCGCCCTCCCGTGGCGTGATGCGAGTCCCTAGTCCGGGGGCTCGACCGTGGCGTCCTCCGTGGGGCCGCCGCTCTTGGGCACGTCTGCGGGGCGTTCGGTTTCCGGTTCTCCCGTCTTCTTCTCGGGCCGCGTGCCGTCGGCGCCCTCCAGATCGGGAGCCCGGGGCCCGGTCGGGGGCAGGTTGGGGGTCAGGCTCTCCTTCCCGTGTTCCGGGACGGGAGCGGGCAGTTCGGGTTCCTGGCCGTTGCGTTGCTTCATGGCGTGCGCCTACCCAGGGGACCGCTTCTGACGCGGTGCGTTTCCGCCCATCAGGCACTTCCACGTGTCCGAGAGGCCGAGATCTCCAAACCGACGCACACGGTCACACGCGGCGCCCCACACGCCACGCAGAGCGACAGCCGGTGCCTGGGGTGTGGCCCACGGGCACATCGGCCTGCCGGCGCAGCCAACCGGATGACGTGTCTCGTCCCGAGGAACGGGAAGCACGGCCGGAGAGGCCTGCCTGGCTACGGTGGCTCCGGCCGACCGCTGCGACCTGCCCCTGGAGATGCTCCGTGCCCGTACCCCTCGGCGAGGACGTGGTGGCGCTGCTGCGCCGCCCCAGCACCTGCTACATCGCCACGACGATGCCCGACGGCTCGCCCCAGCTCACGCAGACGTGGGTGGACACCGATGGCGAGCACGTCCTGATCAACAGCGTCGAGTCGCATCAGAAGACCCGGAACATCGCACGTGACCCGCGGGTGGCCGTCGCGGTCGCCGACCCCGCGCAGCCCGCCTCCTACGTCCAGATCCGCGGCCGGGTGGTGAGCGTGACCACCGAGGGCGCGGTCGAGCACATCGAGGCGCTCGCGCAGAAGTACCTCGGCGGCCCCTACCCGTGGTACGGCGGAGCCGACCAGGTCCGCGTGATCTACGTGATCCGGCCCGACCGCATCAGCTCCCCCACCGCCTGACTCCGGGCAGGCGTCTTCCGCGGAGCCGGTGGGGTTCGTGGGTGGTGGGAGAATGGCATGACCAGGACGCTGTTTCTGGCGTCCTTCCCCCATCAGGACAGCAGGTCAGGTCATGGCCAAGCAACCGAAGCCGTCCCAGCCCACGCACGGCGAGGGACCCAGCCGTTTCGAGGGAACCAAGCAGCACGGCTGGTCACCGGATGTGGACGAGACCAAGCAGCAGGACAATCCGAGCGCTCATCGCTCCTTCCACCCGGACGAGTACGCACCCGCCAAGGGGCCCGGTCGAACCGTTGCGAAGGAAGAGGCCGGCAACCCGCACGGCAAGCCCTCCGAGAGTCGGGGCCGCCGGGGCGAGGAGCAGAAGAAGGGTGCGGGCGAGAAGGGGATGCACGACCGTGGCCCGCAGGGCCGCTCGCAGCGACCCAGCGGGACCAAGGACGCCTCCGCCACCACGGGTGTCGATCCCCAGGACCCGCCCGGCACACGCAGCGCCGGATAGCGGCAGGCTCGCGCTGGACGTTCCCGAAGGCGGTCTCCCGGGGCGACTGCTTCCCCCCTCCTCGGATCGGCAAGGTCGGAGAGTCTCATGACTGGCATCGAGTACGGGTCCGGCGACGGCAAGCGGCGGGCACCGCGGCTGCAGAACCACGGCGGCACCGTGGATGATCACGGGCGCGAGCCAGGTTCCCCGTCTAGAACGGGAACGGGATCGTCGTCCCCGCCGGCCGACCCCGAGAGAGCGCGCCGCGCCAATAGGAGCAAGGCGCGGGTCGAGGCCGAGGAGGACGCTCGGTAGCGGTGCCTTCCGGGCCCACGCGAGGGTGCGCCGCGCGCACGGACGACACCGCCCCGCCCGAGACCAGAGACCAGAGGCCCGGCGCCCGAGGTTCGTGACGGCGAGGTCAGCCCATGGTCGGCTGTTGTCCCTCCAGTTGGCGAGAGCCCAGGGCCGCCAGGTCGTCGGCGAAGCCGCCGCGGGCGCGGCCGCGGACGCGTGCCGAGGTGAGGACCGGGCAGGCCGCCGTGGTGAGGACGCGGTGCCCGGCGCGGTTCAGGGCGTCGACCAGGGCGTGGTCCTCTCCGACGCGGAGCGGTGGGAAGCCGCCGACGGAGAGGTACGCCTGCGCGGTGACACCGAGGTTGGCTCCGTGCACGTGGGGGTGGTACCACTCCCCGTGGGGCGGTCGGGTCGCCTCGTACCGGGTCCGGAGGCGGTCGGCCAGGGGCGACGTGTGCGGGAGCATCACCGTGCCCACGACCGCCTCCCAGCCCTCGCGGGCGCGGGCGAGCTGATGGGCCAGCCAGTCCGGGGGCACTTCGCTGTCGGCGTCGGTGGTGGCGATCCACGCGCGTGGCGCCGGCAGATCGAGTTCCCGCAGGGCTCGGCTGATACCGACGGCGCGCGCCCGGCCCGGATTGCGGAAGTTGCCGGTGACGACGGTGGCGCCGGTTTCGCGTGCGAGGAACGCGGTGTCGTCGCGGCAGTGGTCCGCGACGACCACGGTGAGCACCCTCAGTCGGCGAAGGGCCGGGTGCAGGGTGGCGGTGCGGACCGCTTCGAGCGCGGCAGGCAGGAGGGCCTCCTCGTCATGGGCGGGGATCACGACGGCCACGGCTTCGAGCGTCGCGGCCTCGGCGGCCACGGCTGGGTGGGTCGCGGGCTCGATGTTCACACCAGGCCCTCGTGCTCGGCGGGGGTCGCCGGTCGGCTGCCGTCGGGGAGGAGGCGGTGGTGGATCTGGAGGACGAAGTCGTCTTCGCGGTGGTCGGCCAACAGGCGCAGGCCGGGGGTTTCGGCCAGGCTTCGGGCGATGTCGCTCCCGGTGGAGAGGTGCTCGGGGACGGGGTGGTTCCAGTGGACGGTCACCAGGGTTCCGCCGGGTTCCAGCGCCGCGAGGGCGTGGTCGAGCAGTGTCCGTACCGTCGGCGCGTCCAGGTAGTAGAGCAGTTCGGACAGCACGACCAGGTCGAAGGTGCCGTCGGGCCACTGGGCGGGGACGGTCATCTGCCGGATGTCCACGTGCGGGTGAGCGCTGGTGCGCCGCCGGGCCGTCTCGACGGCCGAGGCCACCCGGTCACAGGCGAGGACCGCGTCGCAGCGGGCCGCCAGGCGGCGGGTCAGTTCCCCGACGGAGCAGGCGGGTTCGAAGGCCCTGCGGTAGCGCCGCTGCGGCAGGGCGGCGACGGTCAGGTCGTACTTGCGGTGCTCGTACCAGCGTTCGGCGAGGTGCCAGGGGTCCTCGGTGTGTCGGTACATGTCGTCGAAGTACGACGCCGGGGTGGGCTGATCGGTCACGTGAAGAACACCTCGATGTCGCGCAGGTGGTGGGCGAGTTCCTCGGGCGGGAGGACGGCCGCGTCGGCCGGGTCCGGTCCCAGGGGTGCGATCTGGCTGACGAACCGCTGAACGGCTCGTCGCTTGAGTGCCGCTGCCGCGGGAGGGAGACGGACCGCGGCGGCTGCCGTCCAGGGCACGCGGGGGTCACCCGGTCGGGCCCAGTGCCACATCCAGACCGGGTACGTCCAACAGGGCACGGACGTGGCACGGGACGCCTTCAGCGCGGCTCGTCCGGCGGCCTCGTGGTCACCGTGCACGTCGTCCGTCCACGGTGCCAGGCACAGTCGCGCGCCTTCGAGGAGCGGCTCCAGTGCGGCGGCGACCTCTTCCTCGTGGAACGCCAGTCGGGTGTCCGCCACTCCGAGGCGGACCACTCGGGCGTCCGGTACGCCCAGGGATGCGAGTGCCCGGCGCAGTTCTTCGGCCCGGATCGCCGCCAGTTGGTCCGGCGTGACGCGGGTGCTGCCGGGGTGGGAGCCCTCGCCGTCGGTGACCGTGACGACGGTGAGGGCGACACCGGCCCGTGCGAGGAGGGCGATGGTGCCGCCGGCTCCCAACACCTCGTCGTCGGGGTGGGCCGCCACGACGACGACCCGGCCCCGCTCGGGCAGGACCGCCTCGGGCAGGTCGGCGAGGCCGTTCCAGTCGCGCCATTCCCGTTCCGGAGTACCGGGGGCCTGGATCGGGTCGGCGGGCTGCGGCGGCTCGGGTGGCGTGTGCGTCACTGCTGTCCCGCCCGGGCGACGAGGCTGCCCAGCTCCGCCAGGTTGCGTTCGCCGTGGTGTTGGCGGATGTAGACGGCGAGGTCCGTGGCGTGTCGTGTGTGGGACGGGTCGTGGCACAGCGGTTCGGCGCCGGTGGCCCGGCCGACGTGGGTCAGGACGTCGGCGCAGACCGATTCGACGAAGGCGCGTACGCGCAGGCTCCGCTGCCGGGCCGTACCCTCGGTGTCCGCGGGGTCGCGGTCGATCTCGGCCGCCGCCTGGGCCAGGACGGCCCCGGCGGCGTGCAGGCGCATGTCGACGGCTCCCAGGTGGGCGTCCGTGAGCGGGTCCGGGCCGCGCCGGGCCGCCGTACGAGTGAGGACGTCCGCGACGGCTCGGGCGCCTCCGTACCAGCAGGCCGCGACCCCGATGCCGCCGTGCTGGAAGCCGGGCCGGTCCACGTAGGCCTCCACGCCGCCGACCGGGACCGCGGGCACGTCCTCGAACGCGACGTCGGTGCTGTCGCTGGCCGCCATGCCCAGTGCCTGCCACGTACCCTCCACCGGCCGGCACCCGCCGCGTCGCGCGCCTTGCCCCTCCCCCGTCGCTCCGGTGGTGACGGCGAAGAGGCGGCGGCCGTCCTCCGCCGTGGCCGTGACCAGGGCGTGTGTGCAGCTGTGTGCTCCTGAGCAGTAGCGCTTGAGCCCGTTCACCACCCAGCCGTGGTCGCCCAGGGATGCGGTGAGCCCCTGTCCTCGGGGTTCGGCGGCCCACACGCCCCAGCGCTCCTGCGGCCCCACGGCGGGTCCCCCGAGTTCCGCGAGGATCGCCATCGCGTCGGCGTGTCCCTCCACCAGGCGGGCCAGTGAAAGATCCCGTTCCGCCACCGAGGCCAGCGACCGGAACCGGTCGGCCGTCCGGCCCGCTCCCGGCAGCGGAAGGTCCAGCTCGCCCGCCGCGATGTCGGCGACGCAGGCCACGAAGTCCGCCGCGCTCTCCCTGCGCACCTCCTCCATCCAGGCCTCCCGGCCCGGGCCCTGGGAGGCTCGCGTGCTCGAACGGGCTCCGTATGCGGTGCCTTGCATCTGCGGTGCTCCTTACCCAAAGACGTCGGGCTCCGGGCAGGTCGCCCACGGTGCGGCCCGTCACACGCCTTGCTGCGGATACCCGGGGTCCTTCGCACGATGCGCGTCGCGACCGGGGGGTGGGACGAAGCCGGCCCGGGACGCGTGACGACGTCTTCCATCTTGAGCAGCGGGCGAGCGGCACGCATCACGGCGCGACCGTCACGAACCCCGTACGGCCCCGGCCCACGAGCCAGGGAGGAAGCCGGCGGGTCCCCTTGAGCGGATACGGCGTCCCTTGCGCGATACGGCGTACGGACGTACCGGCGTGCGGGCGGACGGGCGTATCCGAGATGCCGGAATCCGGTGGAGGGGAAAGGGTTGCACGGGGACCCGGGACCCGCCGGCACCTGCGTCCGGCACGTGAGGCAAGAGGAGACACCACCACATGGCTCAGAAGAAGACCACGAAGGCCGCCGCGAAGAAGCCCGTGGCGGCCAAGGGCGCGTCCGGCAAGCAGGCACGGGGCGGCGGCATCCCGGGGAAGCCGGCGCCCCGGCCGCCGTCGGCCACCGAGCCGACCAGGCCGCGTGAACCCCTGCCTCCGAAACCGGACCAGGACGGCCCGGAGCCGCTCAGCCCCACGGGGCAGCCCACCGGCGCACCCCAGGCCGTGGTGGCGCAGGGCGGCGCCTATCTGACGACCGCGCAGGGAACCCGGCTGTACGACAGCGACCACTCCCTGAAGGCGGGCGCGCGGGGTCCGGTCCTGTTGCAGGACCACCACCTGCGGGAGAAGATCACCCATTTCGACCACGAGCGGATCCCCGAGCGGGTGGTGCACGCCCGGGGCGCGGCGGCGCACGGCGTCTTCCAGGGCTACGGCACCGCGTCGAAGGTCACCAAGGCGGCGTTCCTGGCCAAGGGCGTCGAGACGCCGGTGTTCGTGCGGTTCTCGACCGTCCTCGGTTCGCGGGGGTCGGCCGACACGGTGCGGGACACGCGTGGTTTCGCGACGAAGTTCTACACCGGCGAGGGCACCTTCGATCTGGTGGGCAACAACATCCCGGTCTTCTTCATCCAGGACTCCATCAAGTTCCCCGACGTCATCCATGCCGGGAAGCCGCATCCCGACCGGGAGATCCCGCAGGCGCAGAGCGCGCACGACACCTTCTGGGACTTCGTGTCCCTGCACACCGAGGCGACGCACCACACCATCTGGAACATGTCCGACCGGGCCATCCCGCGGTCGTTCCGGATGATGGAGGGCTTCGGCGTCCACACGTTCCGCCTGGTCGACGCCAAGGGTGGCACGACCTTGGTGAAGTTCCACTGGAAGCCGAAGCTGGGCGTCCACTCCCTGGTCTGGGAGGAAGCACAGATCACCAACGGGATGGATCCGGACTTCCACCGCCGGGACCTGGCCGACGCGATCGAGGCGGGCGCGTTCCCCCAGTGGGAGCTCGGCATCCAGGCCTTCCCCGACACCCCGGACCAGACCTTCGAGGGGATCGACCTCCTCGACCCCACCAAGATCGTGCCGGAGGAACTCGCTCCCGTGCAGCCCGTCGGGTTGATGACGTTGAACGCCAACCCGACCAACTACTTCGCCGAGACCGAGCAGGTCGCCTTCCACCCCGGCCACCTGGTTCCCGGGATCGACGTCACCGACGACCCGCTGCTCGCCGGCCGGCTCTTCTCCTACCTCGACACACAGATCAGCCGGCTCGGCGGACCGAACTTCGGGCAGATCCCGATCAACCGGCCGCACGCCCCCGTCAACGACATGCTCCGCGACGGCATGCACCAGACCGCCGTCCACGCGGGCGTCGCCCCGTACCGGCCCAACAGCCTCGACGGGGGCTGCCCCTTCCTCGCGGGCGGCGACACGGGCGCCTTCATCGAAACGCCCGTCACGATCCCCGGGGCGAGCAAGGTCCGGGAGGCACCCGCCTCGTTCGCCGACCACTTCAGCCAGCCGCGGCTGTTCTGGCTGAGCATGACGCCGGTGGAGCGCGAGCACATCATCGCCGCCTACACCTTCGAGCTGAACAAGTGTCACGAGCTGGTCATCAAGGAACGCGTCCTGGGTGTCCTGGCCAACATCGACCCGCAGCTCTGCGAAGAGGTCGCCACCGGGCTCGGACTCCCCGCGCCGGCCGCCACCGCGCCGCCGGCCGATCCCGACCCGAGCCCGGCCCTGTCGCAGCTCGGGCGGGAGTGGCCGCTCGACGGACGGGTCATCGGCATCGTCGCGGACTCCGGCAGCGACCTCGCGGGGGTGAGGACCGTACGGGATGCCGTCCTGTCCGCCGGGATGGTGCCCCTCGTGATCGCCCCCACCGGCGGCGCCCTGGGCGCGAAGAAGAACCCGGTCACGGTGCAGCGCACGTTCGCCGCCGCCCGCTCCGTCGAGTTCGACGCCCTGCTGTTCGCGGGAGTGCCCGAGGCGGCCGCCGACGCCCACGGCGCCCGGGACGCCAAGGCCGGCAGTCCTCGCCCGGGGAGCCCCGACCCCCGGGTCCTGATGCTGCTGACCGAGGCGTACCGGCACGGCAAGGCCATCGGCGGATGGAAGGGCGCCTCCGGGGTCCTCGATGCCGTCGGGATCGGGGCGGACGAGCCGGGCATTGCCTTCCACGGCACCCCGTCGGCCGCGCTGAAGCAGCTCAAACGGGCCATGGCGCAGCACCGGGCGTGGGACAGGTTCCCTGTCGCCGACTGACCCGCCCCTACTCCGTGCCGTCCCGGGCCTCGGGCCCGGCGGCCAGGAGCATGCGCGTACCGGTCCGTACGGCGTCCCAGTCGGTGCCCGGCTCGCGATCCCGCGCACGCGGCAGCCAGGTCGCCCGGTCCCGCTGCTCACGGCGCAACTGCTCCACGTCCACCTCTCCTCGAACCCCGGGCGGCGGTCCAGACTTCTCCAGTTCGCTGAGGCGTTCGTGCATGGCGGCCAGCAGCGACCGGTCCAGTTCGGCCACCGCCCCGAGGAACTCGCTCGTCGGCACGGTCGCCCGACCCGCCTGCGGACTCGCGAACTCGATCACGCCCTCCGGGTCCGCCCGGTGCTCCCAGGCGATGGTCACGGTGTCCTCGTCACCGACGACGGTGCGCCAGAGGCGGATGGCCGGGGCGACGCGCAGGTAGTCGGTGTACAGGTGGCCCGCACCGTGCCAGGTCAGTGCGGCGTCGGCCTCCGGGGTGTCGATCCACGTCCAGCTTGGCGAGATGTCGGCCGCGACCTCCACCAGGTCGTGGGGCACCGGTTCCATCGCCCCCGACACGAGCGCGATCACGTCCTCCCACAGGCGGACGACGTAGTGGTCGACGTAGGGGTGCGCTCGGTCGCCGTCGTGGTCACGGTCGCCGTCGCCGTCGTTCCGGAGTTCCCGGAGCGTGCGCTCGGAGTAGCGCAGCACCTCGTGGCCGTCGATGTCGAGGCAGTACCAGCCTGCGGTCAGCCCGAACCAGTGCAGTACGCGCCCGGCACCCCACGGCTTGACCTCCTCCAACGGGGTCAGTCCGAAGCGGAAGCGAATCGCGGAGTCGGTGTGGATCACCGGCCCAGTGTCCCAGTTCCGTTCCTCGGTGGGGCAGTGGGTCAGTGGATCTGGTGGACGGTCTGGCTGTTGAGTTCGTAGCGGGCCCCGATCACGGCCAGTTCACCCGAGGCGACTTTCGCCGCGAGGGTGGGCTCGGCGGCGACGCGGGAGCGGACCAGCCGCACGTTCGCCGTGATGGTCGCGTCCACGCGCGCCGCTCCCCGCAGGCCTCGGTCGATCGCCGGCCGGATGTGGTCGACCAGGTACTGCATGTGGCCGGCGAGGCTCTCGCCGGCCTCCGCCGCGTGGATGGCGGCGGTGACGGCCCCGCACGACTGGTGTCCCAGCACGACGACGAGCGGAATGGCCAGCTCCAGAACCCCGTAGGTGATGCTGGCGAGGACCGCCTCGTCGAGGACGGAGCCGGCGGAACGGACGGTCAGCAGGTCACCGAGGCCCTGATCGAAGACCAGCTCCGGAGGCACTCGGGAGTCGACGCAGCCCAGGACCACGGCGAAGGGGTGCTGCCCGGCGACCAGCGTTTGCCGCACGGCCCGCGTCCGGTCGGGATGGCTCTCATGGAGCGTGCGCCAGC
Source organism: Streptomyces sp. NBC_01426 (assembly GCF_036231985.1). Lineage (GTDB taxonomy): Bacteria > Actinomycetota > Actinomycetes > Streptomycetales > Streptomycetaceae > Streptomyces. The sequence goes on along the minus strand of NZ_CP109500.1, from coordinate 7,305,239 downwards.
GGAGATTGCCCGCCATGAGTTCCAGCAGCGCCGATCGCGGGGTCGTGGGCCGTGTACGTGCCGCGCCGGCCTGGGCGGGGGTCGAGTCCGTGGCGGAATCGGCGACAGCCCCCACGGCTCCGGCCGCCACGGCCGCCGCTCCCGTCAATGCCGCACGGACGACCTTGCGTCTGCCCGGGCTTCCGTTCGACTCCTCGGTTCCCGCCACACCAGCCATATCGGAGAACGGTAGGAGCAGCGCGGCCTGTGCGCGGGCGCGGCACGAGGACCGGACCGCTCTTGAAGAAGACTTGATCAACCGACGGGCCCCTACTCGCTCAGGGGGCCTCCCGGTAGCCTGGCCGCATGTCCCGAGAACTGCCCCCGGGTGGCGTCGAGATCACCGAAGCCGAGGCGGGTGCCCGGTGGGCGAGGGCGTGGACTCCGGCCGAGGTGACGGCCCGTCTGGAAGGCGTCCCGGTCCCCTGGTACGTGGCAGGGGGCTGGGCGATCGACCTGTTCGCGGGCGAGCAGACCCGTGAGCACGGTGACCTCGAAATCGCGGTCCCGGCGGCCCGGTTCCCCGAGATCCGGGCCCGATTCCCCGAGTACGCCTTCGATGTCGTGGCGTCGAACCGCATCTGGGAGCTCACGCCGGAGGTTTCGGCACTCACGCATCAGACCTGGCTGCGCGACCCGTCGACGGGCGACTACCGGGTGGACGTGTTCCGCGAGCCGCACGAGGGCCCGACCTGGATCTGCCGGCGCGACCCGTCGATCCGGTTGCCGTACACGAGCGTGATCCGCCGTACCCCGGACGGCATCCCCTACCTCGCGCCGGAGCTGGTACTCCTGTTCAAGGCCAAGGCGGTAGGACCCAAGGACCAGCAGGACTTCGCCGGCGCGCTTCCCCTGCTCGACGGCTCCGCGCGGCGCACCCTGGCCACGCACCTCGACCGTGTCCATCCGGGGCACGACTGGCTGGTGGACCTCGGGCCGGGCGGTCGGCCGGAGGCCCCGTAGCGCAACGGGCGCACCCGCTATCGGTCGACCTCCTCCCGAGGGGGGCGGGGCAGAGGCGGGCGCTCCCCCCGGCACCTCACCGTCGGCGCGAAGGCGTGGTCAGGCGGGCTGCCACAGTTCGATCCGATTGCCCTCGGGGTCGGTGACCCAGCCGAACCGGCCGACCCCTTCCATGTCCTGCGACTCTTCGGCCACGTCCGCTCCCTTGGCGCGCAGTTGCGCGAGCATCGCGTCCAGGTCGCGGACCCGGAAGTTGAGCATGCTCTGCTGGGTGCGGGCACCGAAGTACTCGGTCTCGGACTCGAACGTCGCGCACACCGTCGGCCCGGCTTCCTGCTGCCACAGGCCGTTCGCGTCGGCGGCCAGACCCAGGTAATCGCGGTACCACGAGCTCAGGGCCGCCGGGTCTGCGGCCCGCAGGAAGTATCCACCGATTCCAAGCACTCGTTCCATGCCGCCATCCTGCCAGGACCCGCCCGGCCGGGCAGGCAGGGATCGGCACCGCGCCGCTGCCCCCTGCCCCCTGCCGAGGCACGGGCCGGTGTCGCCTGCGGCCCGCGCCCCCGACCCGATCCGCCGAGCGGGTCCTGAACGATGTGGCCGTTACGTTGCCGCGGGCGCGGGGGCGGCGTCCGCCTCGGCTCCGGCCGCGTCCCGCGGCGTCAGTCGTTCCGGACGGGCGGCGGGGATCAGGGCGGCGACGGCCGCGGAGACCAGGGCGAGGCCGCCGCCCAGCAACAGTCCGGTACGGAACCCGTTCTCGGAGGTGAACGTGTGACCGCCGACCGTGGTGGTCATCTGCGCCAGGACGACTCCGACGACGGCGGCGCCGACGGAGGTGCCCAGGGAGCGCATGAGGGTGTTGAAGCCGTTGGCGGCGCCGGTCTCGGCGAGGGGCACCGCGCCCATGATCAGGGCGGGCATCGCGCCGTAGGCGAGGGCGACACCACTGTTCATGATCATCGCGGCGCACATCAGGCCGGGCGCCGTACCGGACAGCAGCAGTGCGGCGCCGTAGCCCGCGGCCAGGACGAGCGCTCCGCAGACGAGCGTGACCTTCGGGCCGCGGGCGTTGGTGAGCCGGCCGCCGAGGGGCGAGACGACCATCATCATCAGGCCGCCGGGGAGCATCCACAGGCCGGCGGCCAGCATGGACTGACCCAGGCCGTAGCCGGTCGCCTCGGGGAACTGGAGCAGCTGCGGGACGACGAGCATGCTCGCGTACATGCCGAAGCCGATGAAGACCGACGCGAGGTTGGTCAACAGGACACGCGGCCGGATGGTGGTGCGCAGGTCCACCAGCGGGTCGGTGGCCCGCCACTCGAACCAGCCCCAGGCGGCCAGGACGACGACGGCGGTGGCGATCAGGCCGAGGGTGGTGGGCGAGCCCCAGCCCCAGTCGGAGCCCTTGGACACGGCGAGCAGCAGGCACACCAGGCCCACGGCCAGGCCCAACGCACCGACGTAGTCGAAGCGCTGACCCTTGGCGCCGGCGGGCACGTCCGGTACGAAGGCCACGATCATCACGGAGACGGCGGCGGCGAGTGCGGCGGCGCCCCAGAAGAGGAAACGCCAGTCGGCGTACTGCGCGACGGCGGCGGAGACGGGGAGCCCGATGCCGCCGCCGATGCCCATGGAGGCGCTCACCAGGGCGATGGAGGAGCTGAGCTTCTCGGCGGGGACGACGTCGCGCAGCAGGGCGATGCCCAGGGGGATCATGCCCATGCCGACGCCTTGCAGGCCGCGGCCGACGATCATCGGGATGACGCTGCTCGACAGCGCGCACACCACGGATCCGGCGATCAGCGGTATCGAGCACGCCAGGAGCATGCGGCGCTTGCCGATCATGTCGCCCAGGCGTCCGCTGATGGGGACGCACACGCCCGCGACGAGGAGCGTGGCGGTGACGACCCAGGCGGCGTTGGAGTGGGAGGTGTGGAGGATCGTCGACATGTCGGCCAGCAGGGGGGTGACCAGGGTCTGCATGACGGCAGCGGTGACCCCCGCGAGTGCGAGCGTCGCGATCACCTTGCCGGCGCGGGGAGCCGTGGACGGCTGTGGCATGGAGGTTCCTCGGGAGCGTAGGGCGGATGCCCGACCGGGCAGGCGTCGGGACGATGCGTGGGGGAGGGGGGTGGAGCGTGGGCGCGGTGCGGACGGGGCCGCGGTGCGGGGACGTGGCGTGGCGTGGCGCGCCCGACAGGCGGGGGCGGGTGAGGTGAGGGCGTATCCGGTCGGTCGGCGGCACGCGCACCGTAATCAGTAGCCAACTATCACTTCATGGCGCCGGGGGTGTCAACTCGAACTGATCGTCGACTATCGGTTGTATCCTGGGGACGTGCCGACCGAATCCCCCAAGCCCCTGCGCGCCGACGCGGTGCGCAACGTCGAGAAGATCGTCAGGGCGGCGCGCGACGTCTACGCGGAGCAGGGGCCCGACGCCGGGCTCGATGAGATCGCCCGGCGGGCCGGCGTCGGCATCGCGACGCTCTTCCGTCGGTTCCCGGACAAGGCGGCCCTCCTGCGTGCGGTGCTGGAACAGCAGTTCACCCACGAGGTCCTCCCCGCCATCGAGCGCGGGCTCGACGACGAGGACCCGCGCCGAGGCCTGAGTGTCGTCATCGAGGCAGCCCTGACCTCGGCGGCCGACGAGCACCACGTGCTCACCGCGGCGCGCAACGCCGGCATCTTCACCGCGGAGACGAGCGCCCGCTTCTTCGACGCGCTCGACCCGCTGGTGGTGCGGGGTCAGCAGGCCGGGGTGATCCGGGAGGACCTCGTACCCGACGACCTGAAGCGGATCATGGGCATGCTCGTCAGCGTGCTGTGGACCATGGACCCGGCCGAGGGGGGCTGGCGGCGCTACGTGACCCTGGTCCTCGACGGCCTGACCCCCGCCGCCGCCAGCCCCCTGCCCAACCCGGCCCCTCCGCTGCTCCGGAGGCAGCCGAACCAGGGACGCCCCAGGCCGGCCTGTCCGGCGGATCCGATACCGCCGGACAGGCTCGACCCAGAGCATGAGTCGGGCCCTGGGCCGGGCCCTGGGCCGGGAGGACTCAGCGCTTGAGCGTGAGCGTGAAGTCGCCCGAGAGCTTGCCGCTCAGACGGACCGTCGACACGAGGTTCCCCCCGGCGTGCAACCTCTCGACCTCGGCTCGCGAAAGGCCGAAGCCTTCGGCGATCAGTCGCACGGGCCGCACCGGGATCCGCGCCTCGAAGCGGACCGCGACCTCGATCGCCTCACCCTCCGGCGGAAGCGACCGAACCGGGCGATCCGACCGGTCCGGAAGATCAGGCTGATCCGACCCGTCCAGCCGGTCCGGCGCGCCGGCGTCGAGGCGCCAGGCGTTGTCCCAGTCGAGGGCGATGTGGTTGCGTCGCCGCACGACCGGGTCTTGGAGCAGTTCGGCCGCCAGGCCGGGATCGTTGTCGTGCATCAGGTTCAACAACTCGGCTTGTACGGAACGCACCTTCACGCGCTCCAGGACAGCGATCCTCGTGGTGTCCCCGCATGCGGTGCACAGGGCGAGGAGCCAGACGTCGAGGAGCTTGTGGTTCGCGTTGACTCGGAATTTGCCGTTCGCCCGGAAGCGCCCGGAGGCACACCTGTGGCAACGGCGGAGGACTATCGGCAGGCAGGTGGGCACGACCACCCAGGTTTCGGACACAGATGTACACCAGTTCCAGTGAGAAGACCGCAGCGAAAAGGAGCACGGCGCACAGGTGCGACGCGCGACGGTTCAGCGCTCGGGGGGTCTCACTTGGTGTACAACGGCACGTCCTTGCCGGGGCGACTGTGGGCGCGAGTACGGTAACGGCCCACGGGAGCCCGGTTCCACTGGATTTCGGCCGGGCGGCGGCCTCGCCCCCTCACAGTGGGCGTCCGTCCCTCGGGGGCCGTCGCGTCGGAGCCTGAACAGCGCTCCGCGTCCGGTCCATCCCGCACAGAAGGCCACGTACCCGCGCAGCGGTGTCATCCCACTGCGCGGGTACGTGGCGTCGGCCCCTCGCCCCTGAGCCCCCCACCTCGCTACTCCCCCGCCGCCGCCCGGGCCCCCCGAGACCGTCGACGCCAGAAGCTCACTCCGAGAGCGTGGGTGTGACCCGGCGGGTGGCGGAGCGGAGCGCGAAGGCCATCACCACTTCGAACACGCCGAGCAGGACGAGCCACAAGCCCAGCAGCCGGGTCAGTGCGACGGCGGAGTCCACGGGGAAGCAGAGCACGACGATGCCGGCGACGGAGCCGAGGACGCCCAGGCCGAAGAGCAGACCTCGATGCACGAGGGCGCGGTCGGCGATCGCGACGTAGGCCGTGAGCACGCCGGTGAGCAGCCAGAAGACTCCGACGATCAGGGACAGCGCACCGATCGTCTGCATGGGGTGCCGCAACACCAGTACGCCGGCCAGGAACGCCAGCATGGCGATGAGGACGGCCGCCAGCCTGCTGCCACCCCGGTCGCTGCTGTGCGAGAAGGCCGTGACGAAACGGAAGCCGCCCGCGACCAGGAGCTGCAGGCCGATGATCACGGCCAGGATGTGCAGCGTCTCGTCGGGCCAGACCAGCACCAGGATGCCTGGGATCAGCGTCGCCAGTGCGAAGCCGAGTGCCCAGCGCCACGAGCTTCCCAGCTGCTTGAGGACGTCTTCGGGGTCACTGTGCGTGTCATACGGTGCCGCGTTGGGGGTCATCTTGCCTCCTGGGACGGCCGAACGGCCCCGCGGGACACCTCGAAGCCGTCGGACATGCCTCGCATACCCTTATGTCAACTTTAATCCCGTATCACCCGGTCCGCTGTCCAGCCGAGCGCCCCGCCGCCCCTGGGCCCTCGCGCCCGCGATGAGGGCCCGGCGGGCTCTCAGTCCGGCGGGGGGCTTCGTCGGGCGGAATCGGCGAGTCGTCGGGCGAACGTCTCGACGAGGCCGCGGAGTTCGACCGGGCGATCGATGACGAAGGGGCGATCCAGCGAGGCGAGTACGGCCGGCAGCCAGTCGAGCCGGTCCACGCGCAGGTCGACGCGGCACCAGGGGTCGGCATCCGGATGCGCGCCGTCCGGGGAGGGGAGTTGCGACACGAGCGCGAGGCCGGCGGGCAGCCGGGCACCGATGTCCCCGACCGCCCCCTGGACGCGCAAGGACACCTCATGCCGGTACGGGGCCGTGGCGAGTCCCGTCAGGACGCGCTGCGCCGGATCGCTCGCCTCGGGCGGTGCGAACGAACCGGGCAGGATCCGCACCTCGGCGATCCGGTCCAGCCTGAAGGTGCGGTCCTCGCCCACGGAGGGATCCACAGCCGTCATGTACCACCTGCCCGCATGGGCGACGACCCCGTACGGGTGCAGGGTGCGCTCGCTGCGTCGGCCGTCGCCGGCGGTGTACCGGAGGGAGATCGGCCGGTGGTGGTGCACCGCTTCGGCGATCGGGAGCAGGACTCCCGGATCCGGGGCGGGTGCCGTGCCGGGCGGATCCGTGAAGGCGAGCGAGCCGAGCACCGCGTCGAGTCTGCGGCGCAACCGTTCGGGCAGTACGCGTCTGATCTTGGCCGACGCCGTCTCGCTCGCCGTGTCCGTGGCCGCTGTCAGGCCGGACCGCCGGCCCGCGATCAGGCCCAGCAGAACGGCGAGCGCCTCGTCGTCGCTCAGCATGAGTGGGGGCAGACGGTATCCGGGGGCGAGCCGGTAGCCGCCGTAGCGTCCGCGCACCGATTCGACGGGCACGTCGATGTCGAGGAGCCGTTGTGCGTAGCGCCGCACGGTGCGTTCGTCGACGTTCAACCGGTCGGCGAGTTCGGACACGGGTCGGATGCCACCCGACTGCAGGAGCTCCAGCAGGGTGAGGACGCGGGCAAGGGGGCGGGGCATGTCCGAAAGTCTCCCGCACATACCGGGCGGGTTCCGCCCGGTATTGGTCGTAGCGTGCGGTCACGAGCACCGACCGACCAGAGGAGAAACCCATGAACTTCGTCTCCGTCCGCATCATCACGGGCGACGTCGCACGCCTCGTCGACTTCTACGAGCGGGCCACCGGCCTGTCCGCTTCCTGGGGCAACGAGGACTTCGCCGAGCTCAGGACGGCCTCGGCGGCCCTGGCGATCGGCAGCACCCGCACCGTCCCCCTGTTCGCCCCCGGATCCGCCCACCCCGCCGACAACCACAGCGTGCTCCTCGAATTCCTGGTCGACGACGTGGACAGCGTGTACCGGAATCTGCGCGGCTTCGTGGACGACTTCGTCAACGAGCCCACCACGATGCCGTGGGGGAACCGCGCCTTGCTGTTCCGTGACCCGGACGGCAACCTCGTCAACTTCTTCACCCCCGTCACGCCGGCCGCCATCGAGAGGTTCGCCGGCTGAGGACGGCACGCCCCGGCGGGCAGGCCAAGGGGCCGAGTCCGCCGGCGCAGGGCGCAGAAGCACTCGGGGAGGGCTCGCACCTCCCCCTGGTGGCGTGCGTGGTCTATCGACCGGGCGAATCGCCGGTGCGCTTGCGCGACAGCCGAGTGGCGAGGATCGCCAGGTCCACGGCGAGTGCTCCGGCGGCCAGGGCGATCTGCCAGACCGGCCCATCGGAGACGAGGGCGACCACCAGGTAGCCGGCGAGGATCACCGCGAGGGCCGCTTCCATGACGGCGTCCCGCTTCCACCACCGTGCGCGGGGGGACTCCTCTTCGGACAGGCGCAGCGCGTACAGCTCCACGGGGCCGAACTCCTCCTCGGGTGCCCGTCCGGTGGCGTCGAGGTGGTCCGTGGCCTCCTTCGTCAGCTCGGCCGCTCGTGCACGGGGTATCCCGTGGCGCTCGGTGAGCAGTTGCGGCAGCCGGGTCGGCCAGGTCCGGTGCTCGCCCGTGTTCAGGTCGCCGGCATTCAGGTCGCCGGCATTCAGGTCGTCCGTACGCGGTTTCATGACTGCTCCTTCGGTGTCTTCGGTCGGTTCGGCCCGCATGGGTGTCCAGAGCAGCGCGAGGCCCAGTACGCACAGGAGTGGAGCCGGGAGGTGGCCGAGTGGCTTGTCGGACAGCGAGGTGAAGGCCACCGCGCCGATCACTGTCGCCGCGGCCACGGCCCCCCAACCGAGGTTGCGGCGCGTCTGGTTGGGGATCGCGGAGACGATGCCGCCACCGGCCAGGGCCATGACGATGAGCGAGGAACCGGCCAGGGCGGCCGGGGTCACGGCCGGCATGGGACCGTTCGTCATCCAGAGACCGGCGCCGATCATCAGGGTGGCCAAACCGACCGGGACGGCGGCGTGGCGGAACGCCTGGACGAGTGTCAGATCGTTCCTGGCGTGGCGCAGCCGCTCCTCGGGCGGAACCCGCTCGCTGGCCACGGCGGCCGCGTACTCCTCCGGTGGGCCGAAGGCCTCCTCGGGGCTCTCACCACTGTCGACGCAGTGCTGCTCGACCTCGGCCAGCACCGCGTCCGCGGTGGTGCTGTCCACGGAACGCGCGGCCAGGGCCAGCCGGGTCCGGGCGTTCCACCGGGTGGCGGCGTCGGTCATGGGTTCTCCTCCACTGTGTGGGAAAGGAGTTGGGCCATGGCGTCGGAGAACGTCTCCCAGCCGGCGCTCTCCTGCCGCAGTCGGGTCCATCCGGCGTCGGTGAGCCGGTAGACCTTGCGGCCCGGCCCGCCCTCCCCCGGTTCCCACCGGGCTTCCACTGCCCCGTCGGCCTCCAGTCGGCCGAGTACGGGGTACAGCGCACCGCCGCGGACGGTTCCGAAGCCCCGGGCGGCCAGTTCCTGCACCAGCGCGTAGCCGTGCCGCTCGCCCTCGGCGAGCACAGCCGCGAGCGCGAGCGGCAACACCCCGCGCAACCAGCCGGTCATGGGTTCTGCGCCGGCCATGCGAAAGTCACCCCCGCCATCTACTCCCGAACTCGGACTAGTTCGTTCTCAGACTAGTGTGGCCGCACGGCCGTCCCGCGTCAACGCCATCCGGATGAAGTCGACTTGCTCCCCCGTTCCGCCCCGGCTCAGGAGTCCAGGACCTTGCCCTTGGCCCGCTCGTACTCGGGTGCCGTGAGGGCGCCGCGGTCCTTGAGTTCGGCCAGGCGCGACAGTTCCTCGGCCTGGCTCGTGATCGCGGCGCTCTCGCGCGCGTAGGCGCGGAACGCCTCCTCGTGCCTCTGGTTGCGCATGAGTTGACGTTCACCCATCCCGCGCCCACGGATGATCAGGTAGATGAAGACGCCCAGATAGGGCAGCAGGATGACGAAGATGGTCCACCCGGCCTTGGCCCAGCCACTCAGGTCGTCGTCACGGAAGACGTCCCCGATGATGCGCATGAGCAGCACGAACCAGAAGACCCAGAGGAAGCACAGCATCATGGTCCAGAAGAGGTTCAGCAGCGGGAAGTCGTAGTCCTCCGCCAGGTTGATCAGCGAGTTCTGCATGGCCCGGTCTCCTGTTGGTCGGTGTCGGCCGGCGGCCCTGGGTACGTCCGCTTCGGGTGGGCGCGTTCGCGTCACGCGGGCGACGGGGTGAAGGGGTGCAACTCGTCGGCGCCCGGCTGTACGACGCCGTAGCTGCTCTCCGGCACCTCGTTCCAGGCGCCGGGCAGGTCACCGAGGGGTTCGGACACGATGAGTCGGGTCTCCTCGGAGATGTCCCGCAAGAACGCCATGTCCGGGTGCAGTCTGCGCAGCGCGTCCACCCGGCTGCTGTAGAACAGCGATCGGGAGTCGTGCCCGCTGGAGTAGCGGAACGCCCACACGCGCACGCCGTCGCTGATGGCGAGCGTCATCTGGAGGGGGGACTCCACCCCGTGGTCACGGCCGACGCGCTCCACCACTCCCGCCATCCGTGCGACGGCGGTCGGCGGGTCCTGGTCGAGGCCGAAGGTGAGGGCCAGGAAGAACATCACCTCGGAGTCGGTGGTCCCCTCGATGTCGGCGTAGAGGGCGGGGTCGACGAGCAGGGTGAGGTCCCGGCGCATCAGGTGGAAGCCGGCGATGGCTCCGTTGTGCATGAACATCCAGCGGCCGTGTCGGAAGGGGTGGCAGTTCGACTGCTGCACCGCCGTGCCGGTCGATGCCCGGATGTGGGCGAAGAACAGCGGCGAGCGGACGTGGTCGGCCACCTCCCGCAGGTTGCGGTTGTTCCACGCGGGACCGACGTCCCTGAGGAGTGCGGGGGTGCTGTTGTCCTCCGAATACCAGCCGACACCGAACCCGTCGCCGTTCGTGGTCTCCACGCCGAGCTTGGAGTGCAGGCTCTGGTCGATCAGGGAGTGGGCCGGTTTGTACAGGATCGTGTCGAGCAGCATGGGCGTTCCCGAGTAGGCGAGCCACCGGCACATGCGTCATCACCTGGGTCCCTGCGGCGCCGCCGGCTGCCTGCGCGGGCGACCGCATCGCATCGCTTTGCCGCTCACGTCCGGCATGGAGCCGTCGCAGCGGACCCGCCCGCACCCCTGGGGTGCGCCCACTGCGCGGGCAGTCTCATTCTCGGCTCCCGTGAGGAGGAGCGCGATCCGGGCCGAGCCCGCGGCCCGCATCGCGACGGACCGCGCGGCCCTGAACACGTTCCTCCGGCGGCAGCCGACCAGGCAGGCGGTGTTCCGACCGCGCCCGCCGGTGGGAACGGTGCTCGGCGTGCCGGGTCGACCGGCGTCCCGCAGGGTGGAGGCATGGAGCGAGCCCCGATCGTCGTGCACCGGGTCAGCCCGTCGGGCGGCCGCCGGGTCGGCATTCGCGTGAGCGGTGTGGACACGATCCTCGGCGTCGCGCACGGGGACACCGATGTGATCGAGATGCTCAGACGGATCGAGGTCCCCGACCCGGACGAGTTGGTGCTGGGGGACTCGCCGCTGATCGAGTGGCAGGTCGACGGCCCGCACGTGTACGAGGCCGAGACCGGGCCGCCGCCCGCCGATCTGCCCTGACCCGCCGGCCGCTGTCGGGCCGATCGCAAGGCGGGGCGAGGCGGGCCGGGCCGGGCCGGGCCGGGCGACCGGATTGTTGAATCTTCGATTGTCACGGTTCGGGAACTGCCGCACGCCGCGCGGGCGCCTCTCATAACGTGGCGCGATCACACCGGAACAGCCAGTGAGGTACGCCCATGTCACAGCAGCCCCCGTACGGCCACCAGCCCCCGCCCGGATACGGGTACCCGCCCCCGCCCCCGGCTCCGCGGAAGACCGGTGCGGGGAAGATCGTCGGGTTCTCGTGCCTCGGCATCGTCGGCCTGGTCGTGGTCCTCGGCATCGCGGGGGCGATGCTCGGCGACGACACCAGTGACAAGACGGTCAAGCCGTCGACCGCCGGTGCCTCGCAGCCGTCCGCGAAGGCCGACCCGGCGCCGGCCTCGAAGCCGGAGAAGAAGTCACCGATCACGGTCACGGCGAAGGCCGCGACGTTCAAGCCGAGCGTGCTGGCCAACGGCGACTACACCAGCGTGTCCGTCACGGTCACGAACAATTCGGCGAAGGAGATCAGCGTCAATCCGCTGTACTTCGCGATCACCGACACCGCCGGGACGAAGCACGGGCCTGAACTGGGCGTCGACGAGGCTCAGATCGACACGGTGGACCTCGCGCCCGGCGAGAACGTGACGGGCGTGATCAGCGGGAAGGGCGCGTTCACTGCGAAGAAGGTGACGTACGCCGACGGCCTGCTCGGGGACAACGTGCGCGCCGACGTCTCCTGACGCGGTATCGGAAAGCTCCCTGCCGGACATGACCGGACCCTGTGCGGCAGGGAGCAACCACGAGGCGGGGGCGCGTGTACCGGCGCTTGACGTCGTGGCTCCGGCTCCGGCTCCGGTTTCGGCTCCGACACCGAATCCGACGCGAACCTGCCGGACCCGCCGAACCTGCCCAACCGCGGGCCAACCTGATCACGCGTCGGGACGGACTTCCCGCAGGAGCGGATGGAATAATCGCCCACCCGTACGGTCAAGCGACTGGCCACCCCCCGCCGACACGAACGCCGCACCTCACCTGGCTGGATCCGGCCGTCTTCGATGCCACCGGAACAGGAGCGCGCCATGCGCCTTTACGCCCAAACCCCGGCGAGGCGAAGCCGGCAGGTGCTCGCGGACCTGATCGCGGTGGCCCTGATCGCGGCCGCGGTGTGGTTCGCCCTGGCCGTCCGTGACGCGATCCTGCTGCTCGCCGAGCCTGGGCGGAAGGTGGAGAGCGCGGGCGACCATCTGGCCACCGGCCTCGACAACGCCGGCGAGGCCGCTTCCAAGGTCCCGCTCGTCGGCGGCCTCCTGAAGAAACCGCTCCAGTCCGCGGCCGACGCCGGCACCGGGCTCTCCGATGCCGGACAGTCGCTCCAGCACACCGTGGAGAACGTGGCCACGCTCACCACGCTGGCCCTGATCATCCTCCCGGTCACCTTCGTCCTGGTGCTGTGGCTCCCCCCACGCCTGCTCTGGATCTGGCGCATCTCCACCACCCGGCGGCTCCTGGAAGCCCCGGGAGGCGCCGACCTGCTGGCCTTGCGCGCCCTCACCGGACCGCCGAACGACCTCAGGGCCATCCCCGTCCCCCCGGCGGGACTCGCCGACGCCTGGCGCCACGGGGACCAACAGGTCATCTCCGAACTGTCCAAAGTCGCGCTCAGACGGGCGGGTTTGCGGCCCCGACGGCCCGCGAGCGGAACGACTCGACGGCCCGACTCCCCCGAAGCGCGCCCTGATCACCCCCACCGGTGACCGCGTGGCCGGTCCCCCGTCGCCCGCTCGCCCACTCCCCAGCAGCCCCGCGGCTCCTCGTACATCACCTCGTGTCACAGACGGCTGACGGACCTGTTCAGGAGCGGCCGTCATGGCTCTGGCGACGGTGGACGGCGTCGTGCTTCCCTGAAGAAGCTCTGTTGAGCGGCACGGCCGGATCACACGGCGCCGACGGTGTTCGGCGCGACGGAAGCCAAGCCGATGGGGGACCTCCATGACCGCCGCGCGCAACGCCCCGGACATCCTGTCGCAGGAGTTCGCCGAGAACCCGTACCCGACGTATCGGGCGCTGCGCGAGAGCGAGCCCCTCGTCTGGCACGAGGCGACACAGAGCTACCTCATCTCGCGCTACGAGGACGTGGCCCGGGCCTTCAAGGACAAGGAGTCGCTCTTCACCACGGACAACTACGCCTGGCAGGCGGAGCCCGTGCACGGCAAGACCATTCTCCAGATGAGCGGCCGGGAACACGCCACGCGGCGCGCTCTGGTGGCTCCGGCCTTCCGCGGCAACGAGCTGCGGGAGAAGGTCCTCCCGGTCATCGAACGCAACGCACGCGAGCTGATCGACGTGTTCCGCGACACCGGGTCCGTCGACCTGGTGAGCGGCTTCGCCTCCCACTTCCCCATCACGGTGATCGCCGACATGTTCGGACTGGACCGATCCGGCCAACAGCGCATCGGCGGTTGGTACCGGGCCTTCGTGGCGTTCATCGCGAACCTGTCCGGGGATCCCGAGTGCGCGGCGGCCGGCGAGCGGGCGCAGGTCGAGTTCGCCGCGTACATGCTGCCGATCATCCGGAACCGGCGGGACCACCTCGGTGACGACCTGCTGTCCGCGCTCTGCACCGCCGAGGTCGACGGGGTGAGCATGAACGACGAGGACATCAAGGCGTTCTGCAGCCTCTTGCTCACCGCGGGGGCCGAGACGACCGACAAGGCCATCGCCGGACTCTTCTCGAACCTCCTGGCCAACCCCAGGCAACTCGCGGCCGTGCGGCAGGATCGCGGGCTCATCGAGCGGGCCTTCGCGGAGACGCTGCGCTACAGCCCACCCGTCCACATGATCATGCGGCAGGCCGCCACCGATGTCGCGGTGAGCGGGGGCACCATCCCCGCCGGCGCCACCGTCACCTGTCTGATCGGGGCGGCGAATCGCGATCCCGATCGCTACGAGGATCCGGACCGGTTCGACATCTTCCGCACCGACCTGACGGCGACCACCGCCTTCTCCGCGGCCGCGGACCACTTGGCGTTCGCGCTGGGGCGGCACTTCTGCGTCGGTGCGCTGTTGGCCAAGGCCGAGGTGGAGATCGCCACCAACCAGCTCCTCGACGCGATGCCGGACATCCGGCCCGCCGAGGGGTACGACCCGGCCGAGCAGGGTGTCTTCACCCGTGGCCCGAAGTCCCTGCTCGTGGAGTTCACGCCCACCGCCCGCTGACGGCCTGCCCCGCGCCGCCGGGAGGCAGTCCTCCGGGCACCGCGGGGCAACCCTCACGGCGGTCCCTCATCCCGGGGCCGTCCGCCCCTCACCCCGCCAACGCCCCCCGACCTGCGGGTTCGGCCGTTCGTCCCACCGCCGAACTCCTTGGACGACGGGCGTGGACATGGCATATCGTCAGGCGGCTCGGGTCGCCCGTCAGGCGGCCCGTCTTCATGTCGCACGCGCACGTTCCCGTGGGGGGTACTCCGTCATGTCCTTCAACAAGTCCGGCCCGCCGCCGCCGCCGTCGCCTCGATCCGAGGCCGGACCGACGACGACGCCACCACCGCCGGCGCCCCATTCCGCTCCCGCCCCGCCGCCGCAGGCCACCGGGGTGCTGTGCTCGCCCGAGGGACTGGCAACGGCCCTGACCGTGGTGTTGGCCGTGGGCGCCACCACCGATCTCGTCTCGTCCGGGGTCCACCTGTACATCCGGGGGCTGATGAAGGACCTCCTCGACGCCCCCGCAGGCGTCCAGGACGACAGCATCGCCCTGGCCGACCTCCTCAACGGTGCGACCGGCGTCGCGCAGACCGCCCTGCGCCTGGCCACGATCGTGGTCTTCATCATCTGGTTCCACCGGGTCCGCTGCAACGGCCAGGTCTTCCGTCCCGACGGATTCAGCCAGTCCGCCGGCTGGGCCATCAACGGATGGTTCGTCCCGTTCGCCAACCTCTTCTTCCCGTACCGGACGGCGCGGGAGACCTGGGAGGCCAGCACTCAGCGAGCGCCCGACGGCTCGTACCGCCATGTGTCCAGCGCCCCGGTGACCGCCTGGTGGACGGTGTTCGTCGCGGCCATGGTCCTCGACCGCGTCTTCTCCAGGCGGTACGTCGCGGCCAACACGGCGGAGGCGATGCACAGTGTCTCCGCGCTCGGCGCCGTCACCGACGTCATCACCATCGTCGCCGCCGTCCTGGCCGTCGTCTTCGTGCGCAAACTGACCGCACTCCAGCGGGTGAAGGCCGCGCAGGGGCCGATCGCCGCGAGCTGACGGTCAGGCGGCAGGCGGCGCGGCAGGCGGTCGGACCGGTTCCTCGTACTCGCGCCGCCCGCCCGCCCGCCCTACTCGACGAAGTACGAGTCGTGCCTGACGAAGAACTCGGTGCGTTCCTCGTCCGTCGCGTTCGCGAGCTGCGACAACCCCTCGAAGTACTCTTCGCGCGGTGCCCCCGGCGCGAACACCATCAGCATCTCCGCCGGGGCGTCGGAATCATTGCGGAAGGCGTGCAGACCGCCCTGCGGCACGAAGAGGAAGTCACCCTTCTTCGCATCGATCCAGTCGGCGCCGTCGAACAGCCGCACGGTGCCGTCGAGGATGAAGAACGACTCCGAGAACGTCTTGTGGAAGTGGGTCTTCGGGCCTCCCGCGCCGGCGCTCATCTCCACCCGATAGAGGCCGAACTCCCCGTTCGTGGAAGCCTTCGTGGCCAGGTAGTGCGTCGCGTCGCCGTTCGGGGACGACAGGTCCGCCGGTGTTTCCACGGGCCGGAACACCGCGCTGACCTCGCCCTTGTCCCCCGCATAGCGGGCCTGCGGATACGACGGATACGACATGTCTGTCCCTCCCGGGTCACTCCTGCATGGACGGTGCAGCCGTGACAACCAGCCGCCCGGTGCTGTTCTTCCCTCGCGGACGAGAACCATGGATGGACGGGCCGCGGCGGGGCAGCAGCGGGACATGGCTGTCCTTCGAAAGCTCGCCCGTCCCCTGCTCGCCGCCCCGCACATCGTGGAGGGCCTGCGCACCCTGCGCCGGCCCGAGAACGCGGCGGAGGTCTTCCAGCCCTTCGCCCAGGCCGTGGGCGAGCGCGTCCCGGCGGCGGGTGGCGACCCCCTGAAGCTGGTACGCGTCCATGGTGCGATCCAGGTCGGAGCGGGCCTGATGATCGCCGCGGGGCGCGCCCCGCGGCTGGCCGCGCTCACCCTCGCCGCCACGGTGGTACCGACCGCGCTCACGAGCCATGCCTTCTGGACGGTGAAGGATCCGGAGGAGCGGGCGCAACAGCGTGCCCGGTTCCTGACGGACCTCGCCGCGGTGGGAGGTCTGCTCATCGCCGCCGCGGACACCCACGGGAAGCCCTCGCTCGCCTATCGTTCCCGGCACGCGCTCGACCACAGGCATCCGGTGAGGGCGGTCCGCCGTCCCGTGGAGGTGGCGGCGGCCACCACGGCCGCCCGGGTCAAGGCGGCCGCCGCCCTCGCCGATCCTCGCTGAGCAGGCCCGCCCGTCGCCGGTCCCCGTGGCCGGCGACATCACGGAGCACGACGCGTCCCGGGTCGTGACCGCCGCCGGTCGCGACCGCTCGCAAGGAGGAGGAGCCCCATGACAGACGTTCGCCGGACCGTTCGGCGCCTATCAGTCGGCTCCCTGCTCCGGCCGGTCGCGCTCGGCCCGCGCCTTCTGGCCCGGACGGTGACCGTGGCGGTCCGTTGCGCGCGGCACCGCACGGCCGCTGTACCCGTCGCGGTCTGTGCCACCGCCGGCGAGCACCGGGTGTGCCCCGGTCCGCGGGGTGGTACCGGCCCGGATGCCGTGGAGGGACCGCGGTGCGACCCGAACACGTCCCACGGCGACCCGGACGCGCCCCACGACGGCCCGGACGCCTCCGCGACCGGCGCCGCCCGTCGCGAGCGGGCGCACGAGGCGGTCGCGTCCCGTACCACCGGCCCCGACGACCTGGCCTCGCTCCTGAACATGCTGGACCTGCGGCCCGGTCCCGACGGGAGCGGCACGGGCCCCGGAAGGGACCGACGCCCCTCCGACGGCAACGGCGCCTGACCGAAGGGGCATGACCGCCTGTGCCCGGCGCCGCGTCTTCCGTACGTGTTCCGTACGCTGGCGTCATGCGCATGCGCCCCACGCTGACCTGGACCCCCACCGAGGACCTGCGGCCCGGCACCACGGATCCGGGGCCCGTCGCCGACGCCCTGGAGGCCGGCGGTGTGCTGGTGCTGAGCGGGGCGGGCATGTCCACGGAGTCCGGCATCCCCGACTACCGGGGTGAGGGCGGGAGCCTGCGCCGGCACACCCCGATGACCTACCAGGACTTCACCACGAGCGCCTCGGCCCGACGCCGGTACTGGGCGCGCAGCCACCTCGGCTGGCGCACGTTCGGCCGCGCCAGGCCCAACGCCGGGCACCGGGCCGTGGCGGCCTTCGGGCACCGGGGACTGCTGTCGGGCGTGATCACCCAGAACGTCGACGGACTGCACCAGGCCGCCGGCAGCGAGGACGTGGTGGAACTCCACGGCAGCCTGGGCCGGGTCGTCTGCCTGTCCTGCGGCGCCTCGGGCTCGCGCCGTGAACTGGCCCTGCGATTGGAAGCGGCCAATGCGGGCTTCGAACCGGTGGCCGCGGGGCTCAACCCCGACGGTGACGCCGATCTCACCGACGAACAGGTCGGGGACTTCACCGTGCTGCCCTGTACGAACTGCGGCGGCATCCTCAAACCGGACGTGGTGTTCTTCGGCGAAACCGTTCCGCCGCAGCGGGTCGCACACTGCCGCGAGCTGGTCGGTGCGGCGACCTCCCTGCTGGTCCTGGGCTCCTCGCTGACGGTCATGTCCGGGCTGCGCTTCGTCCGTCAGGCAGCCCAGGCCGGCAAGCCCGTACTGATCGTCAACCGGGACCCGACCCGCGGCGACCGGCACGCCGTCACCCGGGTCGAACTGCCTCTGGGAACGACCCTCACCGCCCTGGCCGACCGCTTGGACATTCCCCTGGACGCCTGAGGGGCACCGCCCCGCCGAAGGCGCCACCCCCGCCCGGGTTCGTCACGGCTCACGGCTCCGTCGTGGTCACGGTCCTCAGCAGGGCCAGCCCCAAGGGGGTGATGCGGTGCAGTACGGATCCGCCCCGGCGGCTGGTGGTGATCAGATCCGCGTTCCGGAGCACCCTCGCGTGCTGGCTGGCGGCTGCCGCGGAGACGTTGAGGCGGCGGGCGAGCTCGGTCGTCGTACTGCCTTCGGCCGTCACGCGCAGGGCGGCGGCCCGGGTGCGACCGAGCAGCGATTCCAGGTTCCGGCCCGAGGAGCCGGCCGCAAAGCTCGGCCCGGCGCCGGCCAGCGGCTCACGGAGCGCCGGCACCGTCAACCGGGGTGGCTGCGTGGTGTCGAGCGGGTCCCACAGCAGGCTCACCGCGCGGGGCGAGAAGACGGTGGGGGTGATGATCAGTCCCCTTCCCCGGAGGTGGACCTCGACCCCGCGCGGGTAGGGAGCCTCCAGGACCGGCGGACGCCAGCGGACCAAGGGCGCGCACAGCGAGCGCAGCAGCAGATCGACGCCTCCCTCGAGCAGTACGTTCGTGTAGCGGGAGGACAGCGCGGCCAGTTCGGAGCGCCCTTTGTGCCAGTAGGGCTCCACGGCCAGCCGATGGCAGGCGCGCAGTGCCTCGGCGAGTTCCCGACGCGCCTCGCGGTCCCCCTCGGACACCCGCCGTGCCCAGGGCAGGTGTTCCAGGGGGAAGTCGATGCCCGCGAACTCTCGTCGCAGACGGGCCGCCGGTGCGTGGAGCAGGTTGTCCACGGCGTGTTCCAGGGAGGGCCCGTCCCCCATCAGGGCGAGCAGGTCGAGCCCGGGCCCACGCACCGGCAGCAGGGACGTCAGCGGGCGGGTGTTGGCTCCCATGCGGCCCGCGACGGCCGACCGCCACGAGCGGAAGTGGGGGCTGTCCCCGCTGCCCCGCAGCAGTTCCAGGCTGTAGTAGGTCTCCGCCGCGACCCCGATCGTCGCGGCGACGCGTGTCCGCGCGAGATCCTCCGCCGTGAAGTGAATGCGTAACACCGATCGGCCCCCTGCCGGTGCTGGAGCGTGCCCGCGCTCCCGCAGCATTCCCCGACCGGGCTCACCACACGCCTTCCGATCGCCTCTGGGACGGAGGCGAAACAGGCTCGGGTGGCCTTCGGCCGGGGGGCGGATTCACTGCGGGCACGTTCCTTCGGGAGGCGCCGGGTGGGCCGTTCCTGCTCCGGCGCGAACCGACCGGGCTCGGTCGTCACCGATGTACCGCGCGTCGCGCCCGCAAGAGCGCGACCAAAAGCGCGACGCGGTGCCACGCCGCGGACGGTTACGTGATGCGGCAGCCGGCTCCGCCGACGTAGTTCGCGTCCCTGATCTGGCTCTTGAGGCCGAGCCGTGTGTCACCGGGTCCGACGCAGATGGTCCGGTCGAAGCCTCGGACGATGTCGAGCTTGATCTTGATGGTGGTGGGGCCGCAGTGGTTGTAGAACGCGATCTCCCGGCCCGCGTAGTACCCGCACGGTGAGGCGGCGGGCCGGATTCCCGCTCCCCCGGCGCTGCCCGTACCGCCCGCGCTCGCAGGGCTGATCGTGCCCATCACCGCGGCGGAGCCGAGAACGGCGACCGCCATCCAACGTCGCATGCCATTGACCCGTAAGCGCTGCATTCCTGCCCACTCCCCTTCATGTCACTTCGGGGCGTTCACCCCTTTGCCGCAGCACAGACTTGCAGAGACGTCCTCGCACCGACAAGCCTCTAAGCCGTGACTTAAACCCGCAGGTGAAACCCGCTTTCCGGCGCTTCCCGGGCATGCTTGCCCTCCCTCTCGCACGGAGGTTCGCAAGCGTGCGTCTGCGCTGCGCGGGAAGGGGGCGGCCGCGCCCCGGCCGGTCCTCTCCCGGCCCGGCCGGGCCGGGAGCACGACGAAGCACCGCCCGGTCCCGGCGGCGGTAACGTAGGCATGTGGGGCAACTCCTCAGGCTGCGGGAGACGGATCTCTCGACGGGCGAGAGGCGGTGCGCATGGATCCCGAGCCCTTCGACGAGGTCACCAGCCCCGCCGCCCGGGCCGCGGGCGGCTGGCTCGGGGGTCTGGCCGTGGCCGTGCTGGCCACCGGCAGCGACGGCCGGATCGTGCGGTGGGACGTCGCCGCCCAGGAGTTGCTGGGATACACCCCGCGCGAGGTCATCGGACGCCACATCGCCGATCTGTTGCATCCGGGTACGGACCGGAGTCTCGGCAGGTCGTTGTGGGAGAAGGCGGTCACCGCCCGGGGCGTGATGGGTACCGTCACCGCCTGGCACCGGGACGGGCACCCGGTCGAGGTGGAGATCTGGGCGGCGCCCGTCCCGGCCCGGCCGCGCGGCGGGACGACCGTGTTGGTCTTCGCCGCCGACGCCGCCGCGGCCCAGCGGATCCGCGGCTCTTCCGCGGTGTGGGACGGGCTGTTCGCCCGCTCCCCGGTCGGCATCGCCCTCTTCGACACCCGATTGCGTTTCCTTCGGGTCAACCCCGCCCTGGAGGCGATGAACGGCTTGCCGGAGGCCGCTCACATCGGCCGGCGCCTGGCCGAGGTGCTGCCGGGGGTGAACGCGGCCGCCATGGAAGTCCTCATGCGGCAGGTACTCGAAGAGGGCCGGCCGGTTCTCGACTCCCGTCGCATCGGCCGCACCCCGGCCGCCCCGGACCAGGACCGGGTGTGGTCGTGCTCCTACACCAGGCTGGAGGACACGGACGGACACCCCCTCGGACTGGCCGCGTCCCTGATCGACATCACGATCCAGGAGCAGACCCAACTGGAGGCCGAGGCGGGCCGTCGTCGTCTCGCGCTCATCAACGCGGCCACCTACCGCATCGGCACCAGCCTGGACCTTGAGCGCACCGCGCAGGAGCTGGCCGACGTCACCGTCCCCGACCTCGCCGACATGGTCACGGTCGACGTGCTGGAGTCCCTGGCCTCGGGTGCGGAGATCGGATCGGGCCTGGTGGCCGGGACCCGCCTGCGCCGCCTGGGCAAAGCCCCCTCCGGCTCGCCCCTGGCCGAGATCCTCGCCCCCCTCGGACGCACCCTGGCCTTCCCGTTGGCCGCGCCCTACACGCAGCCCCTCGCCGATCGTCACGCCTTCGTCATTCCCCGTCTGGACGAGGAGTCCATCGCGTCGGCGGCCCGCCACTCCCCGGCCCCGGCCGAGCTGGTGAAGCACGGCGTGCACTCCTTCATGATGGTGCCGCTGCTCGCCCGGGGAACGGTGCTGGGCCTGGCCACGTTCTACCGCTGCACCACACCGGAGCCCTTCGGCGACGAGGACACCGCCCTGGCCACCGAACTGGCCGCGCGGGCGGCCGTGTGCGTGGACAACGCCCGCCTCTACCACCGCGAGCACGACACCGCCCTCATCCTGCAGCGCAGCATGCTGCCCCAGCACATCACCCCGCCCCCCGGCATCGAGGTCGCCCACCGTTACCTGCCCGCCAGTGACGTCAACGAGGTCGGCGGCGACTGGTACGACGTGATCCCCCTGGTCGGCGACTCCGTGGCTCTGGTGATCGGCGACGTCATGGGGCACGGCATCCAGGCCGGGGCCGTCATGGGCCGGCTCTCGGCCAGCGTCCGGGCCCTGGCCAGGCTCGATCTCGAACACGACGACATGTTCCACCAGCTTCAGGCCGCCTTGGACGACCTGGCCGAACCGATGCTCGCCACCTTCCTGTACGTCGATCTCGACACGGCCACCGGGGCCTGTCGCATCACCTGCGCCGGGCATCCTCCGCCCGCGCTCGTGACCCCCGACGGCGTCGCGCGCCTTCTCGACGTACCGCCCGGGCTCCCGCTGGGCGTCGGCCCCACCCGCTTCACCACCACGCACACCACACTGGCGCCGGGCAGCGTGATCGTCCTCTACACCGACGGTCTCATCGAGGCACGCGGCGCCGACATCGACGACCGTCTGGGCGAGCTCACCCATCTGTTGGCCGAGCCCGCGCCGTCCCTCGACGCGCTGTGCGACAGCCTCGTCACCCACCTGGTGCCCGCGTCGGCCGACGACGACATCGCCCTGCTCGCCGCCCGCCTGAACGGGCCCTGAGGCGTCGAAGGGGTGAGGGGCACAGTCGGGTTCCCGCACCTCCGCGAGTTGACTGAAATTTCAGTCAGTGCCAGAGTGGTCATCAAGGCCGCAGCACCCGCCGTGCGAAGCGGCCGCAGCGGCGCGGAGCGCGCACTCTTGCCCGTAGGGACCGGTGTGTCGCACCTGTCGCGCGCCTGAGCCGCATCCTCTCGCTCGCCCTGGCCGGATGTACCCTCCGCCGGCCCACGATCGGAGTTCTCCCGTGTCTTTCCTGCCCCCCACCCGTCGGACCGTCCTTCGCACCCTCGCCGGAATCGGCGCCGCCGTCGCGGGCGCCTCGGCCTGCTCCCCCGCGTCCGGAGTCACGGTCGACGCCACCGCCGGCTCCTCCCAGCCCTCCACAGCGGGCGCCAAGCGCCGCTTGGGCGCCGAGTGGGAGAGCCACACCCGCACCTTCATGTCCTGGCCGGCGCTGAGCGCGGTCTGGCACGAGGACCTGCGTTACGTGCGCGAGGACATCGCCCGGATCGCGCGGGCGATCGGGGAGTACGAGGCGGTCGTCCTGATGGCCCGGCCCGACCAGGTCGACGCGGCCCAGCGGGCCGTCGGCTCCCAGGTCGAGGTCATCCCGCTGGCCGTCGACGACCTCTGGGCCCGCGACACCGTCCCCGTCTTCGTCGAGGAGGGCGGCAAGGTCGTCGGCGTCGACTTCAACTTCAACGGTTGGGGCAACAAGCAGAAGCAGCACCAGAACGACGCCCTGGTCGGGCGCACGGTGCTCAAGAAGTACGGGATCTCCCGGGTCCAGGCGCCCCTCGTCGCGGAAGGCGGCTCCTTCGAGCCCGACGGCGAGGGCACCCTGATGATCACCGAGAGCTCGATCGTCAACGACAACCGCAACCGCGGCAAGAACCGGGACACCATCGAGAAGGAGCTCAAGGAGACCCTCGGCGTCGAGAAGGTGATCTGGTTGGCCGGCGTCCGCGGGGAGGACATCACGGACGCCCACGTGGACAGCCTCGTGCGCTTCGCCGCGCCCGGTGTGGTCCTGCTGGACCGCGCGCACCCCAGTACGCCCGCGGACTCCTGGTCGCGCTCCGCCGACCAGGCCAAGTCCGTGCTCTCCAAGGCGACGGACGCCCGCGGCCGGCGCTTCGAGGTCATCGACCTGCCGCAGCCCGACCTGAACAGGATCACGGGCGAGGGCGACGACTTCGTGTCGACCTACGCCAACTTCTACATCGCCAACGACGCCGTCTTCATGCCCAGGTTCGGCGACCGCAAGGCCGACGACACGGCACGCGGCATCCTCCGGGAACACTTCCCCAAGCGGGACGTCGTCCCCGTCGCCATCGACACGATCGCCTCCGGCGGCGGCGGCATCCACTGCTCCACCCACGACCAGCCCGGCAAGCCCGCCGCCTGATCGCCTCTCCTCGACCCGCCCCGTCCCGGTGCCCCCGGGGCGTCCCGCACGCCCCGGGGGCACCGGCTCGATGGCGTCAGTGGGTTCAGGCCGGAGGCCGCTTCTCGCAGAAGGCGCGGGCACCTTCGGCTGCCGAGGTCGTACCGAACACAGGCGCGGTGAGCGGGTCCTGGGCGGTGAACGCCGCGTGGTCGTCGAGGCCTCGGGTGACCTCGACGAGGCGTCGGGTGATCCGTACCGCATCGGGGGAGTTGGCGCGGATCCGTGCGGCGAGGGCGAGCGCGGCGTCCAGGGCCTTGCCCTCGTCCGTGAGTTGGTTGACCGGTCCGTGCCGTGCGGCGTCCGGGGCCGTGAGCGGGGAGGCGGTCAGGAGCATCTCCATGGCCAGGTGGTACGGAAGGCGGCCGGGCAGGCGAATGGCTCCGCCTTCCGGGGCGACGAGGCCGCGGGCGACTTCGGGGAGCGCGAAGAACGCCGTGTCGGCGGCGGTGATCAGGTCGCAGGCGAGGGCGAGTTCGAAGCCGCCCGCCACCGCCGCTCCTTCGGCCGCGGGGATGACCGGCTTCGACCGGTGAGCGCGGGTCGGTCCCGCCAGCCCCCGGTCCGCCACCCGTGGTACTCCTTCGTCGGGGAAGGCCTTGAGGTCCATGCCGGAGCAGAAGTGGCCGCCGACGCCGGTCAGGACGCCGACCAGGAGTTCCGGGTCGTTCTCCAGGAGGGTGAGTGCTTCATCGACGGCGTCTGCCAGGTCCTGGTTGGTGACGACGGGCAGGGCCGTGAAGGCGTCGGCGTAGCGGTCGGCGAGGGTGCGGCGACGCTCGATCCAGTCGGGCAGCAGGTCGAGCTGATGGCGGATGACGGCGGCGTCGATCTCGCCCAGCCGTCCTCGACTGCCGCGCAGGTGGTGGGTGTTGCGCTCCCCGTCCCGGCCCAGGGCCGTGAGCTTGCGCAACAGCGGCGGCAGAGCCGGGTCACGGGCCGGCAGGAGGCCGCCGTCGGCGAGGCCACCGAGGTTCTTGCCCCCCACATCGAGAAGCAGCCGATGTCACCGCCTGGCAGCCGCGTGCCGAGGTCGGGGCCCTTGCCGTGCGGTCCGACGCCTGCCCGGACGGCCGAGGGCCCTCACATGGCGTTGGCGGAGGTCAGCGTGCCGGCGGCCTTGTCGAGGATCGCGGCGCCGCCCCAGCCGCGCAGGTCGTTCCCGGTGATCCACGCGCCGACGCAGCCGGGGAGCGCGACGACGGCCGCTTCGGCGGGAACCGGGCCGTCTCCCTTGCGTACGACGTTGCCCTGGCAGGACGCGTTCGCCGCGTTGCCGCCGAAGCGGATGCCGTACGTGGCCGTCGCCCCGGCCCGGTTCGCGCCGGTGACGTGGTTGTCGCGCAGGGCGATGTCGTCGGTGCCGGCCGCGATGCCGTGCCCGGCGGGGTTCAGGACGGTGTTGTGGACGATCAGGGCGCCCTGCGCGTCCGTGTCGACGCCTATGCCGTCGCCCTGGGCGTCGGTGACGGTGTTGCCGCTGATGACGGCGTGGGGGGCGTACCGGACGTGGATGCCCTGGGAGTTGCCTCCCGGGCGGGCGGTTCCGGCGACGGTGTTGCCGGAGATCGTGACGCCGTCGCTCTGGGCCACGTAGATCCCGGCCTCGCCCTTGACCGTACGGATCGTGTTGTCGGTGATGGTGATGCCGTTGTGCCGGTCGCCCCCGCTGGACACCACGATGGCACCGCCGGTGGACGTGTCGCTGCCCGTGTTCCGGATGATGTTGCCGGTGATGGTGATGTCGTTGAGCGCGTTGCCGGCCGGGGAGCCGACCTGGACGGCGGTGACCCCGACGGATTCGATGGTGTTGCCGGCGATGACGGCCTGTTGCCAGTCGGTGGTGCGGATGCCGTAGGCGGCGCTGCGCTCGATGTGGTTGCCGATGACCCGGATGTCGCGGTGGACCACGCCCTTCGCGCCACCGTGATCGCCGACCAGCGCACCGAACGGGCGGCTTCCGTCGGCGGCCGCGCGCAGGGTGCAGCCGCTGATCAGGATGTCCTGGCAGGGCGTGTTGTCGTACGCCGGAGCCGGGAGGCTGACTGCCGAGAGGGCGCCGGTGATCTGTACGGCCTCCCGGTTGGTGGCGGTGTCGGTGCCCTGGCCGGTGACGTGCAGCCCGTCGAAGAGGCAGTTGACGATGCGGGCGCGGCGTACCGCGTTGAGTTCCACGGCGTGGGCGGACGGCGTGTCGAGCACGGTGCAGTCCTGGACGAGGATGCCGTCGGCGTGGGCGAAGCCGATGGCGTCGCTCTGCTGCTGGTACGTGCTGCCGCGCATGTCCCAGGTACCGCCGAGCAGGGCGATGTCGCCGGCGCCGTCGTAGGCGGAGACCGGGGTGACCGAGTCGAAGTTCTTGACCAGGGCCCCGCAGTCCTTGGTGCGCAGGACGTGTGCTCCGTACGCGGACACGGTCATCCGGGGGCCGAGGACGAGCCCCTTGGTGAGCGGGTACCGACCGGGCGGGATCAGCAGGGTCGCGCCCTCGGACACGGCGCGTGCGGCCGTCAGGGCGGCCTGGAACGCGGCGGTGTCGTCGGTGGTGCCGTCGCCCTTCGCCCCGTAGGCCAGGACGTCGTGGACGCTGCGCCGGTCGCCGGCCGCCGCGGCGGGGCCGGCGGCCACCACCTGGCCGGCTCCCAGCGCGCCCACGAATCCGCCCGCCGCCAGGATCACGCCACGTCGATGCACTTGTACTCCCCCGTCGATTCACCTTGTTGAACGGGCCGCCCGGGCCCGGAGGGGAGGCTATCGGCCGGGAGGGGAGTCGTCCGTCCGGGGGCCGGTCCCGTGCGTCGATCGTGAGCGGCGCCGTGGAGGCGGGCCGGGCGGGGACACTGTGCCGGACCAGGAGAGGCGAGGTGGCTGAAGTGGCGGAGGCTGCGCAGGACGGGCCCGACGGCGGGGGTGCCACGGAGGGCGCCGGCTATCGGCAGGAGCTGAAACGGTCGCTCGGCTCCTTCCAGGTGTTCGCGATCTCGTTCGCGTTCATCTCGGTGGCGGTCGGGATCTTCGCCACCTTCGACCAGGTGTTGCTGACGGCGGGCCCGGTCGGGATCTGGCTCTGGCTGATCGCCGCGGTCGGGCAGACCCTCGTGGCTCTGGTGGTCGCGCAGTTCGCCGCCCGCATCCCGTTGAGCGGCTCTTCCTACCAATGGGCGTCCCGGCTCGGCAACCCCAGGGTCGGCTGGTGGTTCGGCTGGCTGACGTTCTGTTACCTGGCGATCGCCGTGGTCGCCATCGACAACGCCCTGGCGAGCCAGGCCTTCATGCCGCTGGCCGGCATGGCCCCGGACGAGGACACCGCCCGCGTGATCACTCTGGTGGTGCTGGTCGTCCAGGCCCTGCTCGCCATCGCCTCGACCCGCCTGGTCAGCTGGATCAACTCGGCGGCGGTCGGACTGGAACTCGCCCTGGTCGTGGTGGTGGCGATCTCGCTCGTCATCGCCGTCCTGGTCACGGGCAACGGATCGGCGGCCAATCTGACCTCCCGTGGCGTCACCGAGGGCACCCCCGGGTACTTCGCCGTCGGCGGCGGCCTGATGCTCGCGATGATCATGGGGTTGGCCACCCTCGTCGGTTTCGACTCCGCCGCCAACCTCGCGGAGGAGGCCAAGGACCCCCGCCGCAGCGTCCCGCGCGCGATCGTCGCATCGGTCGTGGCGGCCGGCGTGCTCGGCATGCTGTTCCTGATCACCCTCACCGTCGCGATCGAGGACATTCCCCGGATCAGCAACGAGGCTTCGCCCGTGGCCGCGATCATGCACGACCGTCTCGGCGCCGTCGCCGAACGTGTGCTGCTGACCGCCATCACCTTCGCCTTCTTCGGCGCTGGCATCGTCGTGATGGTTTCCTGCTCCCGCCTCGTCTACGCCATGTCCCGCGACTCCCGCTTCCCCGCCCACCAGGTGATGCGACGGGTCAGCCCGCGCACGCACACACCCATCCCGGCGACCGTCCTGATCCTCGCGCTCGGGGCCGTCCTGATGGTGGCGCTCCCCGGCTCGGCCCTGCTGGAGCTGATCACCGCCTCGACCATCCTCCCCGCCCTCATCTACGGGTCCACGATCGTCCTCTACCTCGTCGTACGCCGCCGACTCGACCGCCGCAAGGGCGCGTTCGACCTGGGGCGCGGCGAACTGCCCGTGGCGGTCTGCGCCCTGGCCTGGACCCTCTTCGCCCTCTTCGTGCTCGTGGCACCGGACGAGGCGCTGACCTCCGTCGTCATCGTCGCGGGCCTGCTCGTCCTCGGAGCCCTGTTCTTCCTCGGCATGCTGGTCTTCGACCGTCAGGCCTTGGCCTCCGAGCCCACGTCCGGGTCCGCGTCGGGGTCCGCGTCAGGACCGCCCTCAGGGCCCGGGGGCGGGAGCACCCCCGGGCCCTGACGGCGAAGCGGGTCCGGCACGTTCCCCTGTCGGGTGGGCCGGCGGGCCGATGGACCGGTGGTCTAGTTGTACGGCTCCAGGGTCATGAAGGCCTCCTGCGGATTGCCGTCGTGCACCAACGACTCGTGGGCGCCCACGTCGTCGAAGGCGAAGCCGTACGCCTTGCCGTCGGCCATCTGGCCGTGGATGACGCGGGAGTAGTGATTGGTGACGGCGTCACGGTAGAAGTTGCCGCCGTTCGCGTCGGGTTGGTTCGGGTTCGTCAGGAGCGTCGACCGGTTGAAGCCGGCGCAGAGGGTGCGGGAGATCGGGCCGCGGACGAGGTCGTTGGGTGCGTCCAGGAGCTTGTAGCAGCCGAAGATGCTGTCGGAGTCCGGCTTCTGGAAGCCGGCGACCACCGCTCCCGAGCCGTTGGTGAAGTTCATGACGTTGCCCGATACCCGTCCGTAGTACTTGGTGTTCGGTTCGTTCGCGAACGGTGTCACGGTGAGCGTGGATGAGCTGTACTTGTTCCAGACCCGGTTGACGTAGTCGTTCATCGCGCCGGCCGGGATCCCGCCGGCCTCGATGCCGTGCCCGGGCGAGAGCGCTCGCAGGGGTGTGCCGTCGGGGCGGCTCTGGATCAGTCCGCCCCAGCCGGCCGAACGCAGTTGGTCGAACACGGCGTTGTAGCCACCCGGCTTGAGTCGACCGACCGTGCTGACCGTGCCGTTGGCCGCTTTGACGCCCACCGCGTACGGAGCCGAGAACATGTCGACCTGGGTGCTGTTGATCCACAGACCGGCGTCGTTGAGCGTGTACTCGGACCAGTTGAACAGGGTGTTGCGGTTGGGGTCGGAGGGGTTCTGCACGGCGGGTTGCACCAGGCCGCCGGTGGTGAGCTTGAAGACGATCTTCTGTCCGATGGAGAAGTAGACGCGTCCGGAGAACTTCGGCATCCGGATCGTCCGCGTCTGCCCGTTGGCCGGGCCCGCGATCGACGCGTCGGGCGCGGGGGTGGGGGGATTGCCGCCCGCCGGCCAGGGATGGAACGTGCCGTTGGCGTCGGCCCAGCCCTGCTGTCCGGTGCTGAGCAGGGTGCCCAGGTTGTAGACGTAGACCGGCTCGCCGCGTCCTGAGTTGTTCTTGATCGTGAGTGGGATGGTGGCGGGTACGGCCTCCGCGGAGGTCGACGGACCGAAGACCATCAGGCCGGCGGCGACAACCAGCGCCGAGACGCCGGAGCCCAGCACTTTCGATAAGCGGAACATGCTCTTCCTCCTGGTGGGGGGAGCCTGCCGGTGGGGTGCCCCGCCCCTCGCGCCCTGGGGGGCGACATGAGGCGGGGCGGGCAGGGCGGGGAGAGATGCCTTGAAATCTGAGAGCGCTCTCAGAATCGGGTTGCGTTCACCTTCTGTCAATGAATCCGGCACGGCTTCGAGAACCCGACCACCTTCGCGGCGGCCGAGACGGCGGCGTACGCAGGTCCCGCGCCCCGCGTCTCGGAGTCCCCGCTTCGGCGACACGTCGACGGCACACCCACGGCGAGTCGACCGCGAGTCGACCGCGAGGCGAAGTGACGTCGACGGGAATCGGGATCGCGGCGTCAACTCCTGGTGACCGACGGGGTCGGCGGCTACGTTGTCGCCTGTTCCCCAGCCACTCGTGACGGAGGATCACCCCATGCAGACCCGCTCAGCCCACATCCCGCGCAGGCGAGTGGGGTGGGGCATGTCCCTCGTCCTGGTCGCGGTCACCGCGCTCCTCGGGGCAACGCCCGGGACCGCCTCGGCGACGACTCCCGCGGCGCCGGCCGTTCCCGTCCTGTCCTGGGGCCCCTGCGCCGACCCGGGCGACGGCTTCGAATGCGCGACCGCCCTGGTACCGCTCGACTACCGCAGACCCACCGGGCCCGCGCTCCCGCTCGCGGTCACCCGACACCTCGCGGCCGACCCGGCCCGTCGCACCGGCGTCCTGGTCCTGCACCCCGGCGGCCCCGGCAACTCCGGTGTGAACTTCGCCCGTGACAGTTACGAGGCGCTCCCCGCCGCCCTCCGCGACACCTTCGACGTCGTCGGGTACGACATGCGCGGGGTGGCGCGCAGCGGACAGGTGGAGTGCTGGAACGACACGGAGTACTCCGCCGCCGTCGACGCCGCCCGCGGTGTGCCCGGCCCGGGGGCGCTGCGAGGCGCCGTTCGGCAGGGGCTCGATTTCGCCACCGCCTGCCGGCAACGGTCGGGAGACCTCGTGCCGTTCATCGGCACCGCCTCGAACGCCAAGGACATGGATCTGCTCCGCCAGGCCCTCGGCGAGGAGACCCTCTCCTTCTACGGTCGTTCCTTCGGGAGTTACGTCGGCACGGTCTATGCCGCGCAGTTCCCCCGACGGGTCCGCGCCATGGTCCTGGACGGGGCATACGATCCGCGGCACTACGCCGACGTGCCGTACGCCTACGACGCCAAGCAGTTCGTCGCCCTGGACACGGCGGTCGGCCGGTTCCTGGACTGGTGCGCCGAGAACGCCACCACCTGCGGATTCGGCGAAGGGCGCCCGAGGCAGGCGTTCGAACAGCTCAAGCGGGACCTGGACGCCGACCCCGTCATCACGGCGAGCGGGCGCCCGGCCACCGGATACACCCTCGCCTACCGTCTGATGTTCAACATCAACTCGGGCAAGGAGGTCTGGCCCTATCTGGGAGAGGCCCTGAGGGCGGCCCAGGCACACCGGAGTTCGTTCCTGTTGTCCCCGCCCTCCCCCGCGTCCTTCGACTTCCTCAACGTCAACATGGCCGTCGAGTGCGCGGACCGCGCCTATCCGACGAGCCCCCTGCTGCTGGGCGCGCTGGTCAGCGCCCATGTCGCCTCCGCGCCGCTGTTGGGGCCCGCCATCGGCCTCGGGCCGCCCACCTACGACCACAACCACGCACCCACCTGCGCCCAGTGGCCGGCGGAGCGCCCGAGCCGGTTCGAGGGCTCCTACCGGGCGGCCGGTTCCGCCCCGATCCTGATCCTCGGCACGACCGGGGACCCGGACACCCCGTACCAGGACGCGCGGGCCCTGGCCGGGACGCTGGACAACGGGCGGCTGCTGACCTTCGACGCCGAAGGACACACCGCGTACAACCGCAGTGCCTGTGTGAGCGCCCTGGTCAACGACTACCTCGCCACCCTGGCGCTTCCCGCGCGGGGCACCGTCTGCGCGGACGAGACGCCCCCGCAATCGCCGACCCTCCGCACCGACAGGATCGAGGTGGACGAGACGCGCGAGGTGATCCCCGCCCTGCGCTGAGCCGTCGCGCCGGGCGCGTACGCCGAGCCCTCGGGCTCGGGCTGGGCGTACGCGCCCGGCGATGCACCCGGGCAGGAGTCGGCGCGAGTTGGCCGACTCGGCTGTGAGTGACGGGGCTTCAGCCCTCAGCGCCGGTGGGGCACGTACGGGCCGTGGCCGAGTACGTAGGACACCGACACGATCGCGGCGATCCAGACGGCCACTCCTGCCCAGACCAGGCGCCCTTCTCCGTTCATGCCGGCCGCCACCACCAGGGCCAGCGCGGCACACAGCAGAGTGGCCATCACCAGCACCAGGCCGACCGGCAGCCGACGCTCTGCCCGCCGATCCGGCCGGGCACGACTCCCGCCGTGCGACTCGTCCCGCAGCCCCGCGACCAACTGGTCCCAGGCCGCCGACTCCCGCATCGTCAACCGTTCCCTCTCCACACCGACCCCCGGACAACACCCAGCACCACGCTGCTCCCTGCGCGCATACCCCGCCGGCCCCACCTCATGCGGACGTTCCGCGCGGCCGGACAGGATGCTCCGCTTGCGTGTGGCCGGCAGAGACACCGCAGGTCGGCTCGACCGCGTGCGGCGGGCAGGGACACGCGGGTCGGCGGAGGGCGCCGGCAGGGGCGGCCGTCCGCCCGACCGGATCGCTCGGGGTGCTCTTGCGTTCGACCTGACGCAGGCTGGGTGGATGGCCGACCAGACGGAGATCGTCATTCATCCCGTGTCGCCGAAGGGCGGGCGGAAAGTCACGGTGCACGCGCTGGGCGTGGACGCGGACCTGGGCCGCGCGCACTCCACGAGCGATGTCTCCGAGTTCCTCCGGCGTGCCGGGCTGGAGGGCGTGGACCTGTCCGAGGACGGTCCGATCCGTTGGGAAGGCGGCGGCCCCGAAGTCTGGACCTCCGACACCTGACGGGGGGGTACGCGGCGAACGCCCGGCCGGGGCCGACGGGCCAACGGGCCGGACAGGGTCACGAGGTCGGTGGCGGCCTGGTCGATCAGGGTGATCGCTGGGCGTAGGCGTGGTCGCTCTCCCTGCCCCGGAGCCGCTGCGTGGTGCAGCCCGGGGCAGGGGGCGGTGAGTCCCGACCGCCCGTTTCGGGGTGGCCGGGACCCCCGTCAGGACACACCAGCCGCCTGTCTCCGGACCCGCCACCACACCGGTGGACCGGTTCCGGCCACCCGCATGGGTGGGTGGGGAGGGCCCGGTGTGGGCGCGTGACGCCCTACAGCCACTTGTTGCGCCGCAGGGCCCGGTACACGACGGAGCAGGCGACGATGATGACCGCCCAGACCGCGGGGTAGCCGTAGGGCGACGTGAGTTCGGGCATGTGCTCGAAGTTCATGCCGTACACCCCGACGATCATGGTGGGGACGGCGATGAGGGCGGCCCAGGCGCTGATGCGGCGCATGTCCGCGTTCTGCTGAACGCCGAGCTGGGCGATGCCGGCGCTGAGCATGCCGGTGATGAGCTCGTCGAAGGACAGGATCTGTTCGCTCACCCGTTGGTGGTGGTCGGCGACGTCCCGGAAGTAGGTGGCCACCTCCCGCGGGATCTGGGGGGTCTCTTCACTGAGGCGTCGCAGGGCGGGGGCCAGGGGCATGACGGCGCGCTTGAATTCGAGGAGTTCCCGCTTGAGCTGGTAGATGCGCCCGGCGTCGACCGGCCGGTCCGGGGAGAAGACCTCGCTCTCCAGTGTGTCGACGTCATCGGCGAAGGAGTCGGCCACTTCGACGTAGCGGTCGACGACCATGTCCGCGACCGCGTGCAGGACGGCGGCGGGGCCGCAGCCCAATTGCCGCGGGTCGTCCTGCAACTGTTGGCGTACGCCTTCCAGCGGCGGGGCACTGCCGTGCCGGACGGTGATCGCGTACCCGGGGCCGGCGAACACCATGATCTCGCCGGTGTCGACGATCTCGCTGGTCGCGGTGATCTTGTCGTGGTCGACGTAGACGATCGTCTTGAGCACCAGGAACAGCATGTCCTCGTAGCGTTCCAGCTTGGGTCGCTGGTGGGCGTGGACGGCGTCCTCGACCGCGAGGGGGTGCAGGCCGAAGGCCTCGGCGACCTCCTGTAGCTGCTCCTCCGTGGGCTCGTACAGGCCGATCCACGCGAACCGTCCCGCCTCCGGGTCTATGCGGTCCAGGACCTTGCCCAGGTTCACCTGTCCGGGGATGCGCTGTCCGTCCTCGTAGAGGGCGCAGTCCACCACCGCCGACGGCAGACCCTCACCACCGTCCTTGCCGTCCCGCTGCGCCGTCATGTCCGCCTCTTCGTCCCTCGTCCGTCAGGTAGGCGGGCCACCTACCCCCGACCAGCGTTTTCTCACCCGGTGGCGCTTGTGACATCGGTCGACCGACGGCTCGGCGGGCTCCTACTGCGGCTGCGTGGCGATCTGGATCAGGTTTCCGCAGGTGTCGTCGAAGACGGCGGTGGTGACGGGGCCCATCTCCACGGGCTCCTGGGTGAAGCGGACGCCGAGGCCGCGCAGGCGCTCGTACTCCGCCTGCACGTCGTCGACGGCGAACTGGGCGAGCGGGATGCCATCGCCCACGAGCGTGTCGCGGTACGGCTTGACGGCGGGGTGGCCGGCGGGCTCGAGGAGGAGTTCGGTGCCGCCGAGCTCGTCGGGCGAGACGACGGTCAGCCACCGGGCCGTCTCCCCCACCGGGACGTCGTGCTTCTTCACGAAGCCGAGGATCTCGGTGTAGAAGGCCAGGGCCTTGGCCTGGTCGTCGACGAAGACGCTGGTCAGACGGATCTTCATGGAGTGTTCTCCTCCGGTTCGGATGCCTCGGGCACCGGCCATCGCTCGGCGACCTGTCGCAGTGGGGCCGCGTTCAGATCGTGGAACTTGTAGCGGCCCTCCCGCCGCGTCTCGACGAGCCCGGCGGCCTCCAGCACGGCGAGGTGCTGGGAGACCGCCTGCCGCGACATGCCGAGCCGGTGTTTCATGCTCAGCCGGGAGCAGATCTCGAACAGCGTCTGTCCTGATTTGTCCGTGAGCTCGTCGAGGATGATGCGACGGGTGGAGTCGGCCAAGGCTTTGAAAAGGTCGTCGGCCACGACCCCAGAATAGGCAACCATTCACTTGCATATCAAGTGGGGGCCCGCCACCGCGCCCCGCATCGGGCGCCGACCGCGGGACCCGGACACGCGAAGGGGGGGCGAGCACATGGCTCGCCCCCCCCTGTCCCGCTTCCACCGAGATCACGCCGCGCCCGGCCCACACCTCCACGGCTCACATGGGCACGGGTCGCGCGAGACGTCCTCCCCGGTCACAACCGTCTCCCGGACGGGAGACGCGGACTCAGCGGCGCGTCAGGTCGGGTTCGACGACACGTTCCCGACGCTGCGCCGGCAGCGCCGACGGTGGCAGCGAAGCCTGCACCGGGGTGCTCCGTCGGATGTCCTCTATACCGGACCGCATCGCGGAACGGAGCCTGCGGGAAAGAGGTCGTTCCACGAACCGGTGGATCAGCCACGCGACGACCAGCATCGCGGCGGTGACCGTACCGACCAGCGCGTAGGCCGGCATCTTGCCGCGGAAGTGGTGGATCAGGGTGATGCCCGCCGTCATGTGGATGATGTAGAGCGGGTAGGTGATGGCGCCGACGGTGGACAGCCAGCTCCACTGGATGCGGTCGAGCAGACCGAGCGCGATGGCGGCCATGGCCAGGAAGCCGACGGCGATGACGATCCGCGCCGGCCAGGCCGGCAGCTGCTCTGTCAGACGTGCGCCGAGGTTGGTGACCATGCGGCCACGAACATAGTGCTGGGCGAGGAGGAACTGACAGCCGACGATTCCCCAGAGCAGGCCGGAGGGGCGGAAGCGCCGCATCAGATAGAAGGCCACGCCCGCGATGAAGTACGGGGAGTACTGAGGGATCGCGAAGAAGTGCAGCAGCCTGAAGTCGGTGGAGGGTGCCACGACACCGGCGACCGTCCACAGCCCGATGAACACGACGCAGTTGCGGTACGTGACCCCGATGCGGATCACGAGGGCGAAGAGCGCGTAGAACTTGAGCTCTTCGAAGAGGGTCCAGTACGCGTGGTCGAGGTGCGGAACACCGATCCCGCCCTGGAACATCGTGAAATTGACCAGAACATCGGCCCACTCGTCGATGCGCCACAGCTCGGGCAGCATCCACAGCACGAACGTCGTGAAGGCGATGCCGGCCCAGTACGCGGGGAAGAGCCGCGAGATGCGCGATGTGGCGAAATCGCCGACCGTACGGCCCCAGGCGCTCATGCAGATGACAAAGCCGCTGACGATGAAGAAGATCTCGACGCCGAGCCAGCCGTAGAGCGCGAAGGGTCGCAGCGCGGGGAAGAGGTGCTGCGTACCGCTGAGCCCCCAGGCGGTACCCAGCGCCACGTAGTGGTACAGCACGACGACGAGCGCCGCGGTTATTCGCACCGCGTCGAGCGCGTAGAGCCTTACCGGCGCCTGGCCGCCTGTTCGTATACCGGCCATGTGACGGCCGCCTCCCCTGCAATTCTGTGGAACTGGTCAACGGGGACCGTACAGGTTTCTCACAGGAACAGCAGTCGGCGCCCCCGTCGGCAGGTGAGGACGACAGCTGTCACCCGCACCCCCCGGCCCACCGCCCGCCTCGCGGCGCGGGCCGCCCGCCCGCCCGGCCCGGCGCGGCTATCCTCGCGGCATGGCATGCCGAATCAGCGAACTCGTCATCGACGCCGAAGACCCCCAGCGACTGGCCGCGTTCTGGTGCGATGTCCTCGACTACGTCGAACTGGGTCGAGAGGCCGACGGCAGCGTCGAGATCGGCCCGCCGGGCGTCGGGTTCGGCGGTGCCCAGCCAACCCTCGTCTTCAACGCCGGCCGCGACCCCCGGAAGGGGAAGCTCCCGCTGCACATCGACGTCAACGCCATCGACCGCGACCAGGACGCCGAGCTGGACAGGTTGCTGGCGCTGGGGGCGGTGCCCGTCGACATCGGCCAGACCGGCGAGGAGAGCTGGCACGTCCTGGCCGACCCCGAGGGCAACGAGTTCTGTCTCCTGCGCACTCGACTGAAGCCCCTCTGACCCTCCCGCCTCTCCCACCCCTCCCACCCCGGCGAGCGAGCTGGGGCCGACCGGGACGCTTTCGTGGCGATCAGGCGCGAAGAACTCCCCCGTTCACCCCGGCGGGGACGAGGGCCGCGTGCGGAGCGTCCGCCGCGCCGGCCCGGTCCGGTTCGAATCCCTTGACGATGAGGCGGACAGCCAGGGCCACCTCCCAGGCGAACACCGGGACGGCCAGGGCCGAGCCCGTGACCGAGACCTGCTCGTAGGCCCCGAACATCACGGCCACCGCCGAGGCACAGATCAGCGGGCCGCCCACCAGCCCCAGCACGGCGATGAACCGCGGCACGAGCCGGGAGCGGTACATCACGTACGCCAGCAGCGCCGTGTTCAGGCCCAGGGCGACGTTCGGCCCGAGCAGGAACGTCCAGTCGTGCAGGGCCACGAGTGCCCGGTCGGCAGCGGCGGCGCCCTCGACGCCCACCGCTTCCCGTCGCAGCGTCACGAGCGTCAGGACGCTCAACACGCCGACCGTGATGATCGCGGCCTCCAGGAGCCGCAGGCAGGCGTAACCGAGCGCCATCCCCTCGTACCGCCTCCTGACGACGGGATACAGCGCCGCTCCGGTCCCCGTGACGGCGGCCACGAGGACCAGTTCGCACAGCGCCCCGAGGAACGCCGAGTCGGCCGCGCCGGGACCGAGGGCACCCGGCGATCCGTCCAGGACGGGCCGGTAGAGGGCCAGCCCGCCGATCGCGGCGATCTCGGTCACCAGGAACAGCACGCCCGCGACCACCGCGGTCCTTCTGTCTGAGCTCATGTTTCGGTCCTTTCGACCGGGGAGGTGTACGCCGTACACCTGGCGATCACGGTAGGTGTACGGCGTACACTCGTCAAGTGGGGTACGGATCCACCCGATGACCCACCCCGATCGCCTGATCGCCCGATCGCGAGGAGAGAAGAGATGGCACATCAGCCGGAGGCCGGGCGCCGGGCGCCGCTCAACCGGGAGCGCGTCCTGCGGGCGGCCATCGCCCTCGCGGACGGTGGCGGCATCGAGTCGCTCAGCATGCGCAAGCTCGCGCAGGAGCTGGGCGTCGTACCGATGGCCCTGTACAAGCACGTGCCCAACAAGGAGCAGCTCCTTGACGGCATGGTCGACACGGTCGTCGCCCGCATCGACCTCCCGGCGAGCGGTTCCGGCTGGAAGGACGTGGTCCGTGGGCGTGTGCTCTCGGCCCGTCGCGAACTCCTG
Organism: Streptomyces sp. NBC_01426; assembly: GCF_036231985.1. Taxonomy (GTDB): domain Bacteria; phylum Actinomycetota; class Actinomycetes; order Streptomycetales; family Streptomycetaceae; genus Streptomyces. The sequence goes on along the minus strand of NZ_CP109500.1, from coordinate 7,267,866 downwards.
CGGCACCGCTGGGCCGCGCAGGTGATCGAGTCGCGCACCGGGCCGACCCCGGCCGTGCTGGAGTACCTGGACTCGATGATCGGGACGTTCCGCGACGGGGGCTTCTCCGTCGACCTCACCCATCACGCGATGCACGCCATGGGCAGCCGGCTGCTGGGCTTCAGCCAGGAACTGTTCGACGACTCCGGGAACGCCGACCCGAACTCCGACCCGAACTCCGACCCGGACGGCGGGGCCGAGGCACGCGCGGCAGGGGTGGCGATGGCAGCGCGGTACCCGCGGATCGCCGAGCTGGCGGCGGGGGCCGCCCATGACCCGACGTCGGTCGTCGGCGGCCGGCGCTGCGACGATCAGTTCGAGTTCGAGTTCGCGCTGGACCTCCTCCTGGACGGGCTGGAGAAGCTCCACGAGCGGGGGTGGACGTCCACCGGATCATCCGGAGCCGAGGCCGGTACCGAGACGGGGGCTGGGGCTGGGGCTGGGGCTGGGGCCGGGGCCGGGGCCGGACCCGGGGCGTGACGGCGAAGGCGGTCGGCGGGCGCGCCCCGCGGGCGGACCACGGCCGGCACCGTCCCCCTCGGTGCCGGCCGCCGGGTTCTCGGGTCAGCGGCGGGCGTGCGGGAAGCTCACGCCCTGGAGCGTGAACTGGTTCTTCGCGTCAGTCAGGTTCTTGTTGAGGTACGGCGAGTAGGTCTGGACGCTGACCGTCTTCGCCGTCGGGTTGAATTCGAGGATCCTGAAGTAGCTGTTCGGGCCGAGCGTGCCGGGGTTCTGGTAGTCGGCCTGGATCTGGTGGACGGTGTTCCCGTTCACCCCCTTCTCCACGATCACCCCCTGGTTGACGTAGTGGCCGGAGAACACCATCGTCACGTTGGGGTGCCGGCTGACCAGCTTGGTCCAGAGCTTCTGGCCGACGCTGTCCTTCGTCGTGCCGTTCTGGTAGGCGTGGGTCACGATCATGACCTGGCGGTCGGGGTGCTCGGAGATCACCTTGTTCCCCCAGGCGATCTCGGCGTCGGTGGGCGCGTACTTCAGTGCGAGGATGAGCCAGTTCGTGCCTCCGGCCGAGAACACGTGGAAGCTGTTGTCGTTCTGCGTGGCCGGGTAAGTGCCGCCGAACGTCGGCAGGTTCGCGAAGGCGCTCCGCGGGAAGTTCCGGTTGAACGCCACCGCGTCCCGCACCACGATCGGGTTCTGACCCTTGGGCATCGCGTCCATGTCGTGATTGCCCACGGCGAGGATGTACGGGGTCGCGCCGTTCAACTGCCCCAACGCGCCAGTCGCGTTGGCCCACTGGGTCGACTGGTCGGAGTCGTCGACGATGTCACCCTCGTGGATCGCGTACTTGATGTTCCGTGCGACCGTGTTGTCCTTGATCCATTTCCCTTGGGCGTTGAAGGCCGCGGGGAAACTCTCCGCCGAGTACTGGGTGTCGGGGAACACCACGATGCTGAACTTCTCCGGCGCCTTCGCCTGCGGCGCGGACCGGTCGGCGGCTGTTGCGGGAAGCGCTAAGAGGCTGACCGACAAGGCAGCCGCGACAACGCCGAGTACCCGTGCCCTGAAACGCGTCATCACCATCTCCGTAGACGTCGAACGGGCGGTCGCCTCACGATGGCAAGGGCGTCCGGCCGTCAGATGTCGACAGGGAAGTCGTGGATGAACGGCTCGCGGCGAACAGGGAGAAGCGTAGGCGAAGGGCGTTCGTCAGTCAGAACGCCCGCTGTTGGGGCGGGACATGGCCTTCAGCAGGTGGGCGGCGTTCTCGTCGCGCCGTACGAGGAGGCCGAGTTGTTGTCACCGGCAGACCGTCCGATGCGGGGCCGCATGCCGGGGCACGGCCGGGGCGGTTCCAATTCCGGCGTCACTGCGGCCGGTTCCGGCGTCACCGCAGCCGGTTGTGGGCGGGCACTTCGGCGGTCGCCTTCAGCTCGCGCAGCCATGCTTCGAGTCCCTCGCGCAGGATCCTGGTGGCGGTGGGGACGTCGGCTTCGACCTGGGCGCCGGTGTGGGTCTCCTCGGTACTCACGCGCACGCCGCCCTTGACCTGGGTGAAGTTCCACACGTGGACGCCGTCGATACGAAGGCCTTCGCCGATCGCGGGGCCGGTCCAGCGGATGCAGGCGCCGTGCTCGATCTGCCGGACGGTGGAGGTGATCTCCAGACTCGTGGCGGGAGTCGACGGGTTGGGCGGTACCGGAACCGTCCACCGGAAGGCCGACCCCCTGCGGAACGGGCCGTGATCCAGGCGTTGCGCGGTCTCGACGGGGGTCTGCCAGTGCGGCCAGCGCTCCACGTCGGTCTGCACCTTCCAGACGGTGTGCAGCGGGGCGTTGATCACGATCTCGCTCCGGTGGCGGACGAGGGCGCTCGGGTCGACACCCTTTCCGCGGCAGGTGAGGGGCTTGCCGGGGCGGGGCTCGTGAGAATCGACCGCTGCGGCAGGTCCGGCGGCCGTGCCGAGCAGGCCGAGGACGAGCGGGACGGTGGAGAGGGCGGTGCGGATGCCGGTGACGCGCATGCCGGACATGGTGATCTCCTCTGTCGGTCGGGGGCCGTGCTGCCTGTCGAACGGGGCGGCGCGCGGTCCCCCCTCCATGAGGGATAGAGGCTCACGCGTTAGTGAGAAGTTATAACGGCATACGAAGCGGCCGGTCAATGGCATCGTGATACCTTCTCGCCAACCCTTGAGGGTGTAGCTGCGCGCACGGGACGGTGACAGGACATGGCGACGACGGACGCGAACACCCCGCGGGAGCGCTACCGGGCCCAGGTAAGGGCGGAGATCACGGAACGCGCCTGGGCACAGATCGCCACGGCGGGGGCGTCCGCGCTCTCCCTCAACGCGATCGCCAAGCAGATGGGCATGAGCGGACCGGCCCTCTACCGCTACTTCGCCAGTCGCGACGACCTGATCACCGAACTCGTCCGGGGGGCATACCGAAGCCTCGCCGATGTGCTCGGCGAGGCTTCCTCCACCGGTGCCGATCTTGCCGGGCTGGCTCACACGCTGCGCGGCTGGGCTCTGGCGGACCCTCAGCGGTACTTCCTCGTCTACGGCACCCCGATCCCCGGCTACCGGGCACCCGCGGACACCCTGACCATCTCCTCCGAGATCATGACGACCCTGCTCGACGCGTGTACGGCACTCACCCCGGGCAACACCACGACGCCCTTCGCCACTTACCTGGGGGACCACCGGAACTGGGCCGCCGGAAACCCCGCCCCACCCGAGGCCCTCCACCGGTTCCTGACGTTCTGGACCCGCCTGCACGGCGTCCTGTCATTGGAGCTCGCCGGGCATTTCGCGGGCATGGACCTCGACCCGGCCCTGCTCTTCACGGCGGAACTGGAAGACCTGCTGAAACCTCGATCCTGAGTCACCCCGCCCCGCCCTACTGGTCCGCAGCTCCCTCACTCATTCTGGTTCTGCTGGTGCCGGTTGTTCCGGTTCTGGTGGTTCTGGTTTTGGTTCTGGTCGTTCTGGTTCTGGTCGTTCTGCGTCGTGTCGTCCTGCTTCTCGGTCGACTCCTTGAAGCCACTGCACTCCGTGCGGTCATTGCCTTGCGACACCGTGTACTTGGCGTTCTCCACGTTCATCATCTGGAAGCCGCCGTCACCGCCGATGGTGAACGAGCCTCCCGCGGCGGTCGGCGAGGACAGGAACGCGGACCCCGGTGTGAAGCCACCCCCCGACAGGTGCACCTTCCCGTTGGGGAAGACACCCGAGATGGAGCAGGTGGCGGTGGGGGCGGCGGAAGCCTGACCCCAGGCGAAGGCGGCCGGGGCGGCGAGCAGCGAGCCGGCCATGGCGGGGACGAGCAGGGCGCGGCGTATGCGTCGGTTCGACATGGATCCTCCCGAAGGAGATGTGAGGGCAGCGTGACGACGGGGCCCGACCGCCTGCGTCCGGCGCAGTGCGGCGGCCCTCCTGCGGGGCCCGCGCTCCTCGACCTGCCGTCGGCCACCGGTGAGCGGCAACGAGGCCACGAGGCAGCGGGGCGGAATCGGTCCGTCCGTCCCATCCTCCCCTGCCGGGCCGATGGTGTCGATCCCGCACGGGCCGCTACCCGCACCGCACGCCGCGCCTCCCCCGAGAGCGCGTACCCGACCCCCGTACCCGACCCTGCGCACACATACGTGCGCCGACAGCGGTCGCCCTCGTCCTCCTGTGGCACGAAGCGGCGGTACCAAGCCGCAGCCGATGCGAACGGCCCTCCGGCTCTCCTGCGGGGGCCTGGCCGAAGGCCGTGCCGGCGCCCCACTCGTTCACTTTTCATCGCCGTCATTCCGATATCCGGGCGCCGTCTGTTTCAATCAGCCGTCAAGTGGCGGGAAACGGCCGCTCTTTGCCGCGTCCGGAACCGGCGAGGAGAGCCGGCGCGCCACCCTCTTCGTGCCTCGCTTGACCGGCGGGGCCCGAAGAGGATCCCCGGGCAGTTCCGTCCGGGGCCTGACCGCGGTGAGGGGAGCCGACGTGGTGTCCGTGGGAGAGAGACTGATCAGGACGCGGGAGCGCGCGTTCATAGGCCGGGAGGAGCAACTCGGCACCTTCGAGGCGGCTTTGGCAGGCGATCCGCAGGCGCCGTTCACGTTCTACGTGTACGGGCCGGGCGGCATCGGCAAGTCGACGCTGCTGCGGCGCATGGCGGACCGGGCCCGCGCGGCGGGCCGGCCGCTCGTCGAGCTCGACGGTCGGTTCGTCGAGCGGGACCCGGCCGACTTCGAGCGCGCCGCCGACGCCTTCGTGAGCGTCCCGGGCACCGTCCTGCTCGTGGACTCCTTCGAGCACTGCCAGTGGTTGGAGAGCCGGCTGTGGCACCACTTCCTGCCCCGTGCCGCCGATGACGCACTGGTCGTCCTCGCCGGCCGGCACGCCCCACAGCCGCAGTGGACCGCCGACCCCGCCTGGTCACCGCTCCTGCACGTGACCGAACTGGAGCCGTTCTCCGAGGACCAGGCCCTCAGCCTGCTGGTGGCTGCCCGGATCAGGCCCGAACTGCGTGACCCCGTACTGCGCTTCGCCGGTGGCAATCCGCTGGCCCTGTCCCTCGCGGCCGCGTCGGGATCGACCGGCTGCGCCCAGGAGGACATCTGGGCGCCCTCGGCGGACGTCCTGCGCACCCTGTTGGCGGGCTTGATCGGCGAGGTGCCCACGGCGGCCCACCGTCGCGCCCTGGAGGTGGCGGCGCAAGCCCGCTCGACGTCCGAGGAACTGCTCACCACGGTCCTGCCGGAGGAGGACGCCCATCGGCTCTTCTCCTGGCTGAGGGACCTCCCCTTCATGGAATCCACGCACCGGGGGCTCCACCCGCACGACGCCGCACGCGAGACGCTGGCCGCCGACCTGCGCTGGCGCGCGCCGAACGCCTTCGAGGCCATGCGCCGCCGCCTCGCCGACGAGTACCTGCGCCTCCTGCGCGAGGCACCCGATGAGCAGGTGTGGACCGTCACCGACGAGCTCTTCCACCTCTTCCGGGAAGGGAAGACCCTGGCCCGGCTGCGTACCTGGTCCCGCGAGGACGAGGTACACGACCGCCCTCTGCACCCGGACGACCTCGATGCCGTGTTGCGCATGGCCGAGGAGACCGAAGGCCCCGCCTCCGCGGAGCTGGTCCGCTACTGGGCTCGGCGCCAGCCGCAGGCCTTCAGTGTCTACCGCCTCGTCAACACGGGCCGGATCGTGGCGTTCACGGCCCGGCTGGCCCTGTCGGCCCCTGCCGACCCCGAGGACCTGGCCACCGATCCCGTCGTCGCCGCCGCGTGGCAGCACACCGAGGCCACCGCGCCGGTGAGCCCCGGCGAGCACATCGGCGTCAGCCGCTTCTCGGTCTACCCCGAGCGGTACCAGGTCCCCTCGCGCGTCATCGACCTGAGCAGTTCCCGTGCCCAGGCGGAGTCGGCCCGTGCCCGTGGTCGGGCCTACGGCTTCGCCGTGTACCGGGATGCAGAGACCTGGGCCGAACGCGTCAAGGGCACCCTCGCCGACACCGGCGCCCGCCCGCGGGTCGGCGCGTACACGTACGGCCTGTTCAGCGTCGACTGGCGCCGGATACCCGTGGAGGCGTGGCTCCAGAGCTTCATATCGACCACCGAGGAGCCGGTCTCGCCCGGGCCGTCGCCCATCTCGCGTTCCTTGTTCGACCAGGCCGTTCGGGAGGCGTTGGCGCACTGGCGTGATGCCGGGGCCTTCGCCGCCTGCGCCCTGCTGCGCAGCCGTCTCGCGGCCGACTTCGATGATCCCGTCGCCGAGTTGCGCACCCTCCTGCGCCGGAGCGTCGACGATCTCGCGCAGGACCCGCGCGGGGTACGCGCCCGCGAGGCCCTGGCGGCGGGCTACTTCTCCGGCGCACCCACGCAGGAAGCCGCCGCGCGCCGCCTCGGTCTTCCGTACGGCACCTACCGGCGCCACCTGCGCCAAGGCCTGGACCTGCTGTGCGAGAACTTGTGGCAACAGGAGCTCGACGGCCCGCGAGCACGGTAGGAGGGCGGGCACGCGCCTTCCGCGGCAGGGAGGGCAGGCGCAGGTCTTCCACGGCAGGGAGGGCCGATCGCGCGTCCGGGGCCGCCCCCGGGTGGACAGGTGCGGACAGGAGTGGACAGTCGTCGCCGGCGGCGGGTCTGGATAGTGGACAGCGCCCCGCAGGAGGCTGTGGCCATGAACCTCCCCCACCCCACACGGGCGGTAGGGACCCCGCCCGCGGCCATGTCTCCGCGGGCGGGGCGCCGCCCCCGGCCGGCGGCCGGGCGGCGGACCCGCCCGGTCGCCGTCCGGCGCTGATCGGCCGCCTCGCCCGCCTGAACACGCCGCTCCGGCCCTTCCCTGACGTATCGCCACACACTCCTAAGGAAACTCCTGCCATGACCGCCAACAAGCCTTACCTGACAGGCCACTTCACCCCCGTCGTCAACGAGGTCACGGCCACCGACCTCACGGTCGAAGGAACCCTGCCCACCGAGCTGACCGGCCGGCTGTTCCGCAACGGCCACAACCCCAAGCCCGGTGTCACGCCCACCCACTGGTTCAAGGGCAGCGGCATGGTCCACGGCATCCGGCTGCGCGAGGGCCGCGCCGAGTGGTACCGCAACCGCTGGGTGCACACCCCGGCCCTGGACGGCGCCCCGTACATGACGGAGCGGGGCCCCGACCTGACGGCCAGTGCCGCCGGTACCCACATCATCGAGCACGGCGGACGGCTGCTCGCGCTGTGCGAGGCGAACCTGCCCTTCGAACTCACGCGGGACCTGGAGACGGTCGGCGCGTACGACTTCGACGGCAAGCTGCGGACGGCGATGACCGCGCACCCCAAGGAGGACCCGGTCACGGGCGAGCTGCACTTCTTCGGGTCCTCTCCGTTCCCGCCCTTCCTCGTGCACTACGTCGCCGACGCCAAGGGCGAGATCACCCACACCGCCGAGGTCCCGGGGGCGACCGCCTCGCTCAAGCACGACTTCGCCATCACCCGCCACCACGTGGTCTTCGTCGAGGGCAACGTCACCTTCGATCCCACCGACCACTCCGGCATCCCGTACGGCTGGAGCGACCAGCAGCCCGCCCGCATCGGTGTCATGCCCCGCGGGGACGACGGCGCCGGGAAGGTCCGCTGGTTCTCCATAGAGCCGGGCAACATGCTGCACGTCGCCAACGCCTACGAGGACGGCCAGGGCCGCATCGTCCTGGAAGGCCCGACCGTGGACCGCGAGGGCTTCCGGCTGTCGTGGAACTGGTGGATCGGCGCGCCCGGGCGCGGCAGTGAGCCCGTCGCCCGTTCCTACACCCGCCGTTGGGTGGTCGACTTGGTGGCGGGCACCGTCGACGAGCAGATCATCGACGACCTGCCCGTGGAGTTCCCGACGCTCAACGAGGAGTACCTGGGCGCCGAGAACCGCTACCACTACGCCATCTCCTTCCCCGACGAGAAGGGCTTCGGTGGCTACGGAGTGGTCAAGTACGACCGCACCACCGGCGCCCGCCGCATCCACCAGGTCGGCGACGCCCGCATGCCCGGCGAAGCCGTGTTCGTCCCCGCCGACGGAGCGACGCGCGAGGACGACGGATACCTGCTCACCGTCGTCTCCGACCTCAAGCAGGACGCCTCGCAACTGGTGGTCCTCGACGCGTCGGGCCTCGACCGGATCGCCACCGTCCACCTGCCCCACCGGGTGAGTGCCGGACTCCACGGCTCCTGGGTGCCCGACAGCGCGGCCGACGGATTCACGGGCTGACCGGCCGGGAACCCGCGACGGGACGGCCGACTGCCGGTGACCGGCTGTCGGCCACCGGCGGTCGGCTGATGGCGGTCGCTGCGTACGCGCCCGGTACACGTCTCGGGTCGCGGGGCCGATCATCCCGGCGTCTATGCTGCCGGGATGATCAAGCCGATTGAACTCGTCATATTCGACTGCGACGGCGTGTTGGTCGACAGCGAACGCATCGCGGCCCGCGTCCAGGTCGCCCTGGGCGCCGAGTTGGGTTGGCCCCTCACCGGCGAAGAGGTCGTCGACCGGTTCATCGGCCGCTCGCACGCCTCCATGCGCGAGCAGGTCGCCGCCCGGCTCGGCGAGGAGACGGCGTCGATCTGGTCGGAGCGGTTCGAGCAGCTGCATCGCGAGGCCGTGGACGCCGATCTCGCCCCCGTGGAGGGACTGCCCGAGGCCCTCGACGCCCTCACCCTGCCGACGTGTGTGGCCTCCAGCGGATCGCATGACAAGATGCGCCACACCCTGGGCCGTACCGGCCTGTACGAGCGCTTCGCCGGCCGCATCTACAGCGCCACCGAGGTCGCCCGCGGCAAGCCCGCCCCCGACCTGTTCCTGCACGCGGCCCGGCAGAGGGGAGTCGATCCCGCGGCCTGCGTGGTGGTCGAGGACAGCAGGCCCGGCGTCCAGGCAGCCCGTGCGGCCGGCATGCGTGCCTTCGGCTACGCGGGCGGTCTGACGCCGGCCTCACGCCTCGAAGGCCCCGGCACCATCGTCTTCGACGATATGCGCGCACTCCCCGCCCTCATCGCCGGTCAGTAGCCGTTACGGCGTGACCGGGCTGACGGTGAAGCGGTTCGAGCAGACCTGGAACGGGGTCTTGAGCAGGACCGCGTCCTTGGAGGCGGGCGGGTAGACCTTCAGGAATGCCCCCTTGGGCAGACACGGGCCGCCGATCGGCCCGTTCGTCGTGTGGAGGACGGCCGTGGCGCTGCGCCCGGGGGCGAGGGAGACGGCGGCGGGCACCTGCCCGTCCCGGTCCGCCGGCTTCCCGATCTGCTTCTGTTCCTTGTCGAGGACGCTGACACCCGGGTAGCCGAGCAGGGTGCACGGACGGTCGCCGGTGTGGGTGAAGCGCAGCGGTACGTACAGCTGGCCGGCGCCGACGTCCGCCGGCCCGGCGGACACGTTCAGGTCTCCCGGCGCGCAGGTGTGCTCCCGTACGGGCCTCTCGGCGCCGGCCGCCGGACCGACGGACACCAGCGTGGCTCCGACGGCCACGGCCAGCAAGGCGGGAATCGCTGTTCGTACGGAGGTCTTCATGACTCACCTCGATCGTTCGGCCGGCGCGGACGCCGGCACGGATGATTGATGCCCGTTCCACCTACCCGTGATGCCGTCTCCGATGCATGGGGGGCGTCACGGGGTGCGTCGCGGTGAACCGCTGTCCGAGGTCTTGGACAGGTCCTGGCACAGCGCCCACACGCTCAGGCCGAACATCAGGACGCCCAGGGGGACATGGAGCGTCGGCTCGTGCGCGATGCCGAGGACGACCTGTACGGAGGCGAGTGCGAGGAAGCCGGACGCGTACAGGATGGGGCGGGCTGACCCGCCGCCCGGCCGCCACGCCAGGATCGCGGCGAGCACGTACAGCATCGATGCCCCGTACATCACGCGCGCTCCGACGCCGTGCAGCACCTCGCCGTGGGACGAGGACAGCAGCAGTCCGGCGGTGGCCGCCTGGAAGAAGATGGCCAGGGTCTGGAGGGCGATCGCGACCTGCGGAAACGTGAGTCGGCCTCGGCCCGTTGCCGCCGTCGTGCGGATGCTGGTCCCGGTCGTGCGGGTCGTCCTGGTCGCCATGATGTGGACCCCTCTTCTGCCTCGCGGCGGTGGATCAGTAGTGTCGTCATCGCTCTTCACTCACCCGACGACGCAGGCCCTCGAAATGTGAGGCGAGGCGCCGAACTCGCGCTCCGGTGCGGTGTTTCACCGACGTGGAGAGCGCGGAGACGAGCGCGGCGAACGAGACGAGGCAGGGAGTGGTCGGGGGCATGAGCACCGCATCCGAGCGGGGGCATGGGGGGTCCGAGCCGGGTCACGGCCGGTCGGAGCCACACCTGGGCGTGATCGTCGGCGAGCGGCGGCGGCTGCTCAATCTCGCCTACAGGCTGCTCGGTTCGGCGGCCGAGGCCGAGGACGCGGTCCAGGAGGCCTACACCCGCTGGTTCGCACTGCCACGGCAGCAGCAGGAGGCCGTCGAGTCGCCCGGGGCCTGGCTGACGACGGTGGCCGGCCGGATCTGCCTGGACGTGCTCGGTTCGGCGCGAGCCCGGCGCGAGCGCTACGTCGGCCCGTGGATTCCCGAGCCGCTGCCCGACCGTACGGAGTGGATCGGCGGGCGCGCGGGCGACGGAACCGGGCCGGCCGACCCCGCCGACCAGATCGTCCTGGACGAGTCGGTGGACATGGCCTTCCTGGTCGTACTGGAGTCGATGACGCCGGCGGAACGCGTGGCGTTCATCCTGCACGACGTCTTCCGCTACCCCTTCGCCGAGGTCTCCGCGATCGTCGGCCGGACGCCGGCGGCCTGCCGACAGTTGGCGTCCTCGGGCCGTCGGCGCGTCGGTGCCGCGCGAACCCCGGCGGCTCCGGCGGCCGCGCAGGCGGGTCTGGTCCGGCAGTTCAAGGAGGCGTGGGAGGCCAAGGACATCGAGGCCCTCGTCGGTCTCCTCGACCCCGCGGCGACGATGACCGCGGATGGCGGGGGCCTCGTGGGAACCGTCCTGCGCCCGGTCGAAGGCAGCAGGAGCATCGCCCAGTACCTGATCCACATCGCGGCCAAGGCCCCCGGGCTGACGCTCCTGGAACGAACGGTCAACGGCCGGCCCGGCCTGGTCGCGCAGCACACCGGCGTTCCGGTGACCGTGGCCGCCTTCGACGTCACCGGCGACCGCGTCAGCCGCATCTGGGCGGTCCGCAACCCCGAGAAGCTCCGTGCCTGGACCGGCGGCGAACCGGCCTGATCCGGCGCCACATCCGCGACGACGACCCCGGCGGTCGGCGTCGCCGACGAAGCCGAACCCTGGCAGCGCGCACGCGATCCGCCTCCCCCGCTCAGGGGAGGCGGACTCGGACGGCCGGGCGCCCGCCCACCGTGACCCGGGCTCACCCGCGGCCCGCACCCCGCAGGCCGCGATCGGTCGCTGTCATCCGGCCGCCGGCACGCCGTCCGGGTCACGCCAGATGTCGACGCAGTGCAACTCTCCGGCACCACGGCCCAATCGGATGCGCAGCCGGATGCAGTGCGTGCAGCCCGACCGCCAGAAGACGATCGGACGGCCGTCGACCGCGCTGCGGCGTTGTGCCTCCGTAAGGCTGACCGGCTTCGGGAAGACCAGGGGCGAGTGCATGGCCGCGAGCAGGACGAACACCAGCAGCAGTACTGCGGCTGCCCCGGGAGCACCCCGGAAGAGCACCCCGGCCGCGAGGACCAGACCGCAGAGCATGAACACCATCGACAAGCCCCAAGCGCGCCTCATGACGACGAGCTATCGGCGGGCCGGACCGCCCCTCTCACCAGGCTGCTCACGCAGGGGCACGCGTCGAGACGTAGGACCCTGCGACTACGTGACCGGGCCCGGGAGTTGGGTCACGGTGCCGGAGCCGGCGGCGCGCCCGCGGTACCGAAACGCGAAACGCACGCCGTCATCCAGGGCGACGGGTTCGTCGAGGGTGATGGTCACCTCGGACCCGTGGAGTGGCCGCACCATGTCGAGGCGCTGAGGCAACGTCACCGCCCCCCACACCGCGGCGCATCGGATGTGGAAGCACAGGCGTTCTCCTGACACCACCTCCGCGCCGCCCTGCTCCTCGGACAGCACGGCGATGTCCGCGGTGAAGCGGGTGTGGGCGCTGATCGACCCGGGTGCCGCGAGCACTTGTCCTCGCTCGACCCCGTCCGCGGCGCCACCGCGCAGCACCACGACCACGTTCATGCCCGCACTCGCCTCCGCGACCGGCACGCGGCGCACATGGATGTCCTCCACCCGGGCGGTCCCACTGCCGCCCAGGCCAACGATCTCCACGTCGTCACCCGTGTGGACCCGCCCCTGCTCGATCCGGCCCGCCAGCACGACCGTCCTGCCCCGGTGCCGCTGAAAGACGTCCTCGACGCACATCAGGAACGGTCTCTCCACCACCGGCTGCCCCGCCCCTCGTTCCACCCGCGAATTCCCCGTCCTTCCCGCGCTTCCCGCGCTTCCCGTGCGGCCGCTTCCCCAGTCGCACGGGGGAGCGCGGGGTTGATGGACGACCACTCGACATGCCGGACGGGGGCCTTGGTCCCGCTCCCTCGCCGGAACAGTATCGGTCAGGGACGCCCAGGCCCCCGACCTGCACCTCGTCCCCCGCCCGGGCCGCCGGGCATGGGCGGCGGCCGCTCGGAGGGATCTTGGCAGGGGCCGCGGATGGTGAGAGTCTGGCGATCATGAAACTCCTCGTCATCGGTGGGACCCTTTTCCTGGGCCGTGCGCTCGTCGACGAGGCGCTCCGGCGCGGCGATGAGGTGACGTTGTTCAACCGCGGGCAGTCGGGCCCGACGCCTTCCGGCGTGGAGATGGTCCGGGGCGACCGTGAGGACGAGGCCGCCTTGCGTGCGCTGGTGGCGGAACGAACCTGGGACGGCGTGATCGACACCTGCGGGTTCGAGCCCCGTACCGTGCGGCGGTCGGTTCGGGCACTGACCGGGCACGCGGGGGTGTACGCGTTCGTCTCGTCCTTCCATGCCTACGCGGACTGGCCCGCCAAGGGCGTGGACGAGACCTTCCCCCGTCACGCGTGTGACCCGGACGCCGCGCCGGACGACGTGCCGTACAACGCGCTCAAGGCCGGATGCGAGCGGGCGGTCGAGGAGGGTTTCCCCGGCCGCGCCTTGATCGTCAATCCCGGCATCATCGTCGGTCCCGGCGAGAACGTCGGGCGCCTCCCCTGGTGGTTGGAGACCATCGCGCGGGGAGGCCGTGTACTGGCTCCGGGAACCCCGGACCGTGCGATGCAGCTCATCGACGCCCGTGACATCGCCCGCTTCCTTCTGGATCGGCTCGCCGAGGGTGCCTCCGGCCGGTACCTGACCACGGGCGTGCCCGGGAACACCACCATGGGCGAGCTGTTGCGGGCCTGTGTCGACGCCACCGGCGCCGACACCGAACTCGTGTGGGCCGACGAGCCGTTCCTCCTGGGTCACGACGTGGCGCCGTGGACCGAGGTTCCGCTGTGGGTGCCGGACGCTCCCGAGTTCTCGGGCGCTTGGACCGCCTCGTCGGCCAAGGCGCTGGCGGCCGGTTTGCGGTGCCGCCCGGTCGCCGCGACCGTCGCCGACACGTGGCGGGCACTCCATGACGGTGGGTATCCGCAGCCCAAGTACCTTCAGGGAGAGGTTCCCGTCGGCTTGGACAAGGACAAGCACGACGCGGTCCTCGCCGCGTGGGATGCCCGCGGTGCGCAGGTCTGAGGCGGGCCGTTCAGCGCGGCGGTGACGACGCCGTCCGCGGTCATGCGGGGCACGGCGCTCAGGTCGAGGCCCTGCCGCACTCGGCACAGCACTGCGGCACCCCCGACGCCGAGCGCCTCGCCGTCCTCGCCGTCCTCGCTTTCATGGCGGCGCGGTCCCTCGTCGGGTGACGGGAGATCGCACCGCCCAGCGGGAGGCGTTGGCGCTTCAGTGGTGCCGGGTCATGTGCGCGAGGGTCTGTTCGGCACTGTCGGGGGCGAAGGCGCCGTCGATGCCTTCGGCTGCTCCTGCGGCGGCTTCGATGGAGCGCGGCAGGAGGGCCTTCTCGTACGCGGTGACGGCCTGATCGATGGTGGGGTGGTCGACGAGGGCCTGGGCGAGGTCGGCGCCGTCGAGCATCGCGAGGTTGGCGCCCATGCCGGAGAAGGGGGACATGAGATGAGCGGCGTCGCCGAGGAGGGTGAGGCCGGGGGTGGGGTCCCAGGCGTGCGGCACGGGCAGCGCGTACAGCGGTCGGTTGGTGTAGCCGGTGTCGCTGTCGGTGATGAAGCCCAGCAGGTCGGTGCTCCATCCACTGAACCGGTCGAGCAGGGCGGCGCGTACGGCGGTGGTGTCGGTCGGGTCGAGGTCGGCGTGGCGGAGCCACTCCTCGTCGATGCGCATGCCGATGTAGATGCGGATGTGGCCGCCACTGTTGCGCTGGGCGACGAACCCCTGGTTGTCGTCGAGGGCCATCATGGTTCCGTTGCCGGTGAGTTCGGCGAGTGCGGGGTGGCGGGTGTCCGCGTCGTCGAGGCCTGTTTCCACGAAGGTGACGCCCGTGTAGAGGGGCGTGGCATCGGACAGGAGGCGGCGGACCTGGGACCAGGCGCCGTCGGCGCCGATGACGAGGTCGACGTCGGCGGTGATGGCCTCGGTGGTGACGTCCTCGGCGAAGTGCAGACGGTGGGTGCCGTCTCCGCGGGGTTCGACGCGGGTGAGTTTGTGTCCCCAGCGCACGGTGGTGGGATCGAGCGAGTCGAGGAGGAGATCGCGCAACTGACCTCGGTCGATCTCGGGGTTGCCTTCGGCGGTGTCGGCCTCGGGCGGGATCGCGTCGAACAGGACGCGTCCGTCGCGGCCGACCAGGCGCATCTGTTGGCCTTCGGGACGGGCTCGGGCGAGGAAGTCGTCCAGCAGTCCGGCGCGGCGCAGGGCGTGTTGGCCGGATCCGGGGTGCATGTCGAGGGTGCCGCCCTGGTCGCGGGCGGTGCGGGAGGCGTCGAGTTCGTAGATCGTCGCGGTGATGCCGTGCTGTCGAAGGACGCGGGCGCAGATGAGGCCGCCGGGGCCGGCGCCGATGATCGCGATGCGGGGTGGGGAGGTGTGGTGGGTGTTCATGATGATGCTCCGTTCGTGCCGTCCGGCGGCTCGATGCCGTGGGACGGGCGTGTGTCGAGGGAGGAGAGAGCGGGGCCGGGCCATGCCTCTCGGCCGCCGCTCCAGAAAAACACACCAAGCCAATAAGTGCAACGGTTGCACTTTCGGACCCGTCCCACAAAGCGGTAGGGTTCTCTTGTGAACGACACCGATCCGACCCTGCCGCCGGCACCACCGGGACGCCGGGAACGCAAGAAGGCGGCCACCCGGCAAGCCATCGCCGATGCCGCGCTGAGCCTGTTCCTGGAGCGCGGATACGACGCGGTCGGCATCCGCGAGATCGCGGATGCCGCCGACGTGTCCACCACCACGCTGTTCAAGCACTTCCCGGTCAAGGAGGCCCTCGTCTTCGACGAGGACGCCGACCAGGAGGCCCGGCTGCTCGCCGCCGTACGCGACCGGCCCCCGGGCCAATCCATTCCTGCGGCCCTACGCGAGCACGCCTTGCGCCACCGACTGGCGGCCGCCGACGGCGACGACCGCTTCACCGACTTCGTCGAGTTGGTGAACAGCACCCCGCCCCTGCGCGACTACCTCCAGACCATGTGGCTGCGTCACTCGTCCGCCCTGGCCCGGGTCATCGCGGACGAGAGCGGCCTTCCCGCCGACGATCCCGGCTGCGCCGCCCTGGCCCACTTCACCCTCGAAGCACCCCGCGCCGCCCACGGTCAGGGCGACGCCCGCCAAGCCCTCATCCGAGCCTTTGACCTGCTGGAACACGGGTGGCTGGATCAGCCGGGCCCTCGCCGATGAGTTTCGGTGCCCGGCCGGACGGCGCGGGGCGCCGCGCCGCCTCGACAGGGCGGGCATCCTTCGGACCCGGCATCACGCGGGCAGGGAGGCGAGCCAGGCGGTGAGGAGGGTGTTGACCTCCTCGTGGCGCTCCTGCTGGATCCAGTGGCCGCAGTCGTCGAGGATGTGCGAGGAGATCAGACCGGGCAGGGTCGTGGGGTAGGCCCGGATCGCTTCCGCCATCCAGGTGGTCGAGGCGTCCAGCGCCCCGCCGAGGAACAGGGACGGCTGGGTGAGGGGCTTGCCGCGGAAGTCGGCGAGGTCCTCCCAGTCCCGGTCCATGTTGCGGTAGCGGTTGAGCGCTCCGCCGAGTCCGGTCCGTTCGAACTCCCCGGCGTAGAAGTCGAGTTCTTCCTCTCCGAGCCACCTGGGCAGCCGGCCGGCCGGGAACCGGTCACTCAGCGTCCCGCCGCGGCTGACGAAGTGCGGGTCCGGGGCGCCGGGTTCGGGCATGGTCTCGGCCGAGAAGGCGGCGTAGAAGCCCGCGAGCCACCCACGGACGTCGGGTTCGATCTCGTCTTCGGCCCGGCCGGGCTGTTGGAAGTAGGAGACGTAGATCTCCTCGTCACCGCCCATCCCTGCGAAGATCTCGCGGGGCCGCGGACCGCCCGGCGGCGCGTACGGAACGCTCAGCAGCCCGACCGCGCGGAAGACGTCCGGCCTGATGAGGGCCGAGTGCGCGGCGATGGCCGAGCCCCAGTCGTGTCCGACGATGACCGCGGTCTCCTCTTCGAGCGCCCGCACGACGGCGACGGTGTCCTCGACCAGGTCGAGCATTCCGTACGCGGCGACGTCCTCGGGCCGGGAGGAACGTCCGTAACCGCGAACGTCCATGGCCACCGCGCGGTATCCCGCCGCGGCCAGCACGGGCAGTTGGTGGCGCCAGGAGTACCAGGACTCCGGGAACCCGTGCACCAGCAGCACCAGCGGCCCGTCCCCCTGCTCCACCAGGTGGGTCCTGCCGGCGGGAGAGGCGACCACGCGATGGGTGGCGCGCGTGACCTGGTGGGGCTGCGACATGGATTCCTCCGGGCTGTCGATCGATCCGCAAGCGGCACGTGCGCCACTGACCGGTACGGGGGCGAGCCGCGGGTCGGGGGCGCAGGCCGATCATGCCGCTGCCGCTGAGGCCGCCGCGACTCCTGTTGCCGCCTTGGCAACACCCGATCCGCGGCCCGTTCGCGTCCGGAGGCCGACCGCGGGATCGCACAGGCCGTACTCACTCCCCCGGCAGCAGGTCCCGCAGCCCGGTCCGGAAGGTCGGGCAGTCCAGGAGGGACGGATGCCGACAGGTGAGGGCGTGACTGATGCGCTCGCGGGCCTCACGCATGGCGACGATGCGCCGGTCGAGCACGTCGATCCGTCCGGTGAGGTACGGGCGCACCTCCCCGGGCGCCGCCTGGAGGAGTTCCTTCAGCTCGCCGCGGGAGAAGACGATGACCACGAGGAACACACCGAAGGCGAAGCCGGCGACGACACGTTGGAACAGGTTCCGTACCGCCGGTGCGGCGGTGATCGCCGCCGTACGGCACCCCGTCGACGTGGCGGACGCCTTCGCCGACGTCCAGGAGGCGACGCGCCGGCACCGGCGCGCGCACCGTTGCGGTGCCTACGCGTACGGCGGACGGCGGCGCGTACGACCTCGCCTTATTCGACGGGTTCACCCCGACACTGGAGGTCGTGGAGGACCTGTACCGGCTGCTGCGCCCTGGCGGAACGCTGCTCGCCGGCAACCTCGTCCTCGGTCCGGCGCCGGCGGTGACCCGCCATCTGGCCGATCCCGCCCGCTGGCGCACGCATCCCCTCGGGGAGAGCGCGCTGTGCGTGAAGCTTCCCTGAGCACCCGCTTCGAGGTGTCCGCCGGCCGCAGTGTGGTCCTGCGGTCGGCGGACACCTCGCCCCCCGTCGCCCGGCCGTCACCGGCTACGCGGTGCCCATCATGCTGGCGAACACGACCACGTTGCTGTCGTAGTAGTGCTTCTTCGGGTCGAAGTCGCCGCCACAGGTGACCAGGCGCAGGCCCGCGTGGTCGAGGTTCTTGTAGACCTCGACCGTGGGGAACTTGGCCTTCGGGTACTCGGCGACCCGGTCCACCTTGAACGTGACCGTCTTGTTGTCCCGCCGGGCCACCTTGATCGTGTCACCGGCCTTCATGGTCTTCAGCTTCTCGAACACGGCCGACGCGCCGTTCCACGTGACATGGCCGGCGATCACGGCCGGCCCCTGGGAACCGGGGGTCGGACCCGGCTCGTACCAGCCCGCGAGGTCGGGGTTCTTGGGGGTCTCCATGGTTCCGTCCGTCTTCTGACGGAGCGTCTCCAGGGAACTGGACAGGCCCAGGGACGGGATCGTGATCTTCTGCGGCTCCGAGCGGGCCAGGGCGGGCTTGGCACCGGCCGCGCCCGTACCGTTCTGCGACCCGTCGGCGGGCGCGGTGTGGTGGCCGCCGGTGGAGGGCTTCCCGGACGGCGTGCCTCCGGTGGCGGCGCCGGCCGGTGCCCCGCCCTGCGCGGCCTGGCCCTGCCCGGCCTGCCCGGCGGGGGCTGCGGGGGGCGCCGCCGTGTCCTCGCCGCCGCATCCCGCGAGGAGCAGGGTGGCGAGGGCGGCGGCGGCCAGCGGGACCGCGGTCCTCCTGCGTCGGCGCGGCCGCCCGGTGGAGGCGGCGGGCACGCGGACCTCGGCGGGCTTCACGCGGCCTTCCCGGTGTTCTCCGTACGGACGGGGACCAGGGCGGCGCGCCTGCGCCTGATGGCCACCGCACCGGCCATCGCGGCGGCGGCGGCGAGCGCCGCCCCGGTCATCGTCGTCGCCGACACCGACGCGCGCTGCGGAGAACCGCCGCCCGTCTCGATGCCGCCGACCGGAATGGATCCCACGGACGCTCCCTTGACCTCTCCGCAGTTGGTCGGGGCCGTCGCCTCCTGGGGCAGCTTCGGGTCGAGTTCGCTCTTGCCGGCGCCGTCGAAGTCGTACTTGTCGTCGTTGTTGCGGTCGATGCCGTGCTGCACGACGTGCAGGTCCTTGATGTGGTCGACCACGTCCTGCCCGACGGTGATCGTCCGGTTGTAGGAGAGCTTGCCGAGGTTGTCGGCGACGGGCATGCGCTCCACGGCGAGCCCACTGGTCGCCTTGGTGTCCCCGGACGTGGTGAGCGAGATGTTGATGTCGCCGTAGTCGACCGTGGCCTCGGTGTTGCTGAGGATCCCGTCGCCGTCGGTGTCGTCGCTCGCGTCCGGGCAGTGGAAGTCGTGCCCCTTGGTCGATCCGTGCAGGTGCTGGGCCGACGGCTGTCCGGGCACCATGCCCTCGGACTCTATCTGCACGGTGAGTTGGTTGCCCTTGAGGCTGAGCATGACGGTACCTCGGGAACCGGAGTCGTTCAGCTGTGCCAGGTCGATCTGGTATGCCTTCCCACCCTGCGCGAGGGCTGGGCCGGAGAGCCCCAGGGTCAGGAAGACGGCGGCGGGCACGGTGGCGAGCACCACGAGGCGACCAGTTCGCTTGACTATCACATTCGCTCCTGCTCCGTGTATTCCCTGGAAGGGAATCGCAGATCGTACGGGGATGAGATGATCCCCCGGAAAGGGTCTCGCTGGTTCTTCGGGGCCCCAACGCCCTTGGATTGGTGCTTGGTTGAGAATCTTTTCGAAAGTTCGGCGATCCGTGCCCGGGCCTGCGGGAATGCCCTCGAAAGGGCCGGTACGACAACTCTCCGTCGCCTCGGAATCACCCGGCCGGACGCCAGGGGGCAGCACTGAATGGAGGTGGGGCAGCGCTGAATTGAGGCATCGCAGCCTTGCGCATGAAGGCGCACGGAAATCGCCGGACGGCCGGTTCTGCCTCGTATGCGGACAATGCCCGGCGCCGGATCTTGCGGCGTATCGCACCGCCTCACGGCATCAGGTCTCGGCCCTCTTACCGCTCTCTTCCGCCTCTCGCCGGCCCTCGTCACTCACCGCGAGAAAGGCTTCGTCCGCTGTTACGCGACGGCCCGCGGCGCGGCCGAGAGCGGCCCACCGGTCATCCAGATGCGTGACATCTCCTCCGCCACGACCGGGGAGCCGGCGGCCTCGCAGAGCATTTCCGAGAGCACGAGGATCCCGTGCGCGGTGCGCCTCGGCTCCCTGTTCCGGTGCAACCAGAGGACCGCGTTGTTCATGGGGCGGCGCCCCAGGGTGAGGCTCGCTCGCCTCACGTCCGCCGCCCTCTCCAGGGCGGAACACCCTCCGGCGAACGGCAGGGCTTCCGCTCGGCGGATTCCCGGTGGCGCGACCGAGTCCCGCACATGACGAAAATGGGCTTCCGGTGGAGCCTGACCGTCCTCGTAGGTATTGCGGAATCCGACGATGCGAAGACCCGCGTTCTGCGCCCGGAGCTCGATGAAGAGCTCGATGAACAAACCCCTCAGCTGAATGCGTACGGGAAGGTACCGCATCCTCCCTTCACCGTGCCCCACCCGTCTGGTAAACCCCTGAGCCTTCGCCGCTCTCGACCGGATGGTCAAGGCGAGAAGGCGGTACGCGTCCACCGATGCGCTCTCCACGGAGAACGACACGGGTTTCAACATGGCGGCACACATCAGGTTGCGGAGCCGGAACTCGGACTACCCAGAGGGAAGTCGACCGCAATCGGTTCGATCCTGCTGCACTCACGCACGACACATCCACCGCCTTCGACGTAATCCCGATCGTCGACGGGTGGAATCATCCGCGTCGCCGGGCCTGGTTCGGTCCGGTCCTTTGTAGTCGTTCGAGCAACAGCGGTGCCAATACTTGGCCTCTGATGCCAAAAACTCATCACGTGATCCCGCGCCCCCGGGCGGCCCGACACCGGGCCCTCGGCCTCGCGGCGGGGCTGCCGCGGTGGGCTCGACGAACCGGGGCCGGCCACTTGCCCTGTACGCCCCACCCGCAAAGTATGATCGAGCAATGTCTGACACGACCGAGACCACGCCCGGCTGGCTGACCGCGGACGAACTGGAGACGGCTCGCGCGCGCATGCCGATCCTCTACGTGGACGCGGTGCCCGTGCGCGTGGACGACAGCGGCGAAGTCACCAGCATCGGACTGCTGCTGCGCATCGGTCCGGACGGAACGGTGAGCCGCACCCTGGTGTCCGGTCGCGTCCTGCACCACGAGCGGGTCCGTGACGCGTTGCTGCGCCATCTGGAGAAGGACCTCGGCCCGGTGGCCCTGCCTCGCGTTCCCGCCTCGCCCCAGCCCTTCACCGTCGCCGAGTACTTCCCCACGGCCGGCGTCACCTCGTACCACGACCCGCGCCAGCACGCGGTGTCCCTCGCCTACATCGTGCCGGTGGCCGGCGACTGCCGGCCCCGGCAGGACGCGCTGGACCTGGTCTGGTTCAGCCCGCAAGAGGCGGCCTCGCAGGCCGTGCAGAGCGAAATGCCGGGCGGGCACGAGGTGTTGCTGAAGCAGGCGCTCGCACACGTGGGCCTGGTCTACTGACGGATCGGTCCCCGACCGTGCCGCCGCGCGCCCCCGGTCCCCCGGGGGCGCGACGAGACCCGGCAACGAACCGCTGTCAGTGCCGGTCGCTAGCGTGACCTCATGAGTTCCTCCCTGACTGTCTTCCAGCTCGACCCCGAGTTCACCCGCGCCTTCGTCGGCTCCCGTGACGACGAGGTGATCCAGGCCATCCACGGCGAGTTCGGTGACGAGATGGCCAGAGACGACGATGGGTTCTCCTCCGCCATCGCGAGCGGCGCCCCGACGTCCGCCGAGGCGCTGCACGCGCTGGTGTACGGCGGGCCGTTCAGCGAGAGCACGCAGCACGCCTTCCAGTACGGCTACGCGTACAAGCGTCTGTGCACCCTCACTGGCTCGCGTCTCGACAACTCCTGGTTCTGCCCGTTCCGGGGCGACTGGCTGGAGGTCGTCGACGAGGGACTGCGGGCTCTGCGGATCACTGCGATATCGCTCGCGGAGTTCGGGCGGTACCGCGGGTTCCCCTCCATCGTCCCGTCGTACGACCTTCCGCGCTGCGGCGAGTGGACGCACGACCAGTGCGTGGAGGCCTTGGCGCAGTTCGAGGAGACCCGGCGGGAGGGCCATGCCCCGCCCCTGGACCCCGCCGTCCTCGGCGCCGTCACGGAAGTCGTCGGCTGGCTGCGTCGGGCGGAGTCGGCCCGGCTGCGCCCCGCCCAGGCGCGCCCCGGTTCCGCGATCGTGGGCTTCGTCTCCTAGACCGCGCAGAGCGCGTCCGGAAGCGTCCAGAACGCGTCGAGCTGCGCAAACGCGGCCCCGGTCGCCGACAAGATGCCGAGTTGCCGGTGTGTGACTAGCCTTTGTTGATGAGAGCCGCAACTGCGGGGAGCATTCTCGACCCACAGTGATGCGCCACAGCGCGAGGCTTGATCGAGTGCGCCCCGGTCCAAAAGATCCGCGACCCGACGAGGACGCGTTGACAGTGGGGACGCCATCGCATTGATGTGGCCATCTGCGCGAGCCGCGCGCATCCCCCGCGCGCGACGGCATCGGCTCCCGTGTCGCCACGAGTGGCACACAAGAGAAGGGGAACAACCATGCAAGGACTGAGAGTGAAGCGGCTCTTCGCCATTTCGGCAGCCGGCGTTCTGATGGCCGGCGGCGCCGCCCTCGGGGCGGCCGGCACGGCCTCGGCGGCAGCCCCCACCCACTCCGTCACTTCCGTGAGCCACGGCGGCGGCTGGGATGACGACGACGACCACGGGTACAACCACGGTTGGTACGACGACGATGACGACTGGGGCGGTTGGGGCGGAGGTTATGGCGACGACTGCTGACCAGGCATGACAGACCCGGTCCGCCGGTTCGAGGAGCCACGCTCTCCGTCATCGGCCGCCCAGGTCAGTCAGCCCCGGCGCACAAGGTTCCCGCACCGGCCCGTTGGCCGAGCCGGTGCGGGGGCCTGAGGCTGCCGACCCGGCATCGCCGCCAGGTCGGCGCGGCGCCCCCGTACTCCGGCCCGACCGTCGAGACGGCGGCCCGGGGCTCCGGGGGTACAGGTGGTTCTAGTTGCCGATGCCGGCGCTGCCGAGACCCGAGTTGCCGATGCCGGCACTACCGATGCCCGAGTTGTCGATACCGGCGCTGCCGATGCCCGAGTTGACAATGCCGGCGTTGCCCACGCCCCAGTTGCCGATGCCGGCGTTGCCCACACCCGAGTTGCCGATGCCCGCGTTGCCGACACCTCCGTCGGCGGCGGCCATGGTGGCTCCACCGAGGGTCAGGACCGCAGCGGTACCCGCGACAGCCGCCATGCGGAGAAGACGTGCACGCATCATCACATACCTCCTGTTTTCTGCTGATTCCTCCATATCTCTAGCACGCTGATCTCATGAACACGCGGCGCGACCTCACGCACGCACCCGTGTGGCGCACGTGCTGAGCGGGGCCGACCAGACCGGCGCCGTGACAGGGACCGCTCAGACCGTGGCGGCGGTCTCCACGGTGATCTCCGCACAGCGGGTGACGACCGCGGCCAGGTCCCCTCCGGCGCGCAGCAGCTCGCGCTGCACGCGCGCGCCGTTGCCTTCCCGGAGCAGGACCCCGAGGCCCTCGCTGACCAGCGCGTCGTCCCCGTGGTCGCGCAGCGCGTCGCGCACGTGCCGGTAGAGGGCCTCGACGGCCTCCTCGGGTGAGGTCTTGCGCAGGGTCGCGGGATGCAGCAGGGCGCCTTCCAGGCCCGAGCGTCCCGCCTGCCAGGCCGCCAGCCGCAGCAGGCTCGTACTGACCGGGGCCGGCGGTTCCCCGGCGCGCCAAGACCGGGACGCCGTCTCGACGAGCCCTCGTACGAGGGCGGCCAGCACGACCGGGGTCGACCCGTCGAGGCAGACGTCCGCGGCCCTCACCTCGACGGTGGGATAGGCGGCCGACAGTCGGGCGTCGAACCAGATCATCCCCTCGTCGTGGAGCACGCCGCTGTCGACCATGGCCCGGACCTGGCTGCGGTAGCCCTCGGCCGAACCGAAGAGGTCCACGGGACCGGCGGACGGCAGCCGGTTCCACACCCGGCTCCGGTAGCTCCCGTACCCGGTGTCCTGGCCCTGCCAGAACGGCGAGTTCGCGCTGAGCGCGGTCAGGACCGCGAGCCAGGGCCGCATCCGGTCCAGTACCGCGACGCCCTC
Organism: Streptomyces sp. NBC_01426; assembly: GCF_036231985.1. Taxonomy (GTDB): domain Bacteria; phylum Actinomycetota; class Actinomycetes; order Streptomycetales; family Streptomycetaceae; genus Streptomyces. The sequence goes on along the minus strand of NZ_CP109500.1, from coordinate 7,243,819 downwards.
TTCGTCCGACTCCACCGACACGTGGATGTGGCAGCCGCAGGTCAGCTGCTCCTGCGCCGTCAGCCCGAACTGCTCGGCCACCCACTGGTAGCGGCGGCCGGTGTTCAACGAGGGCTCCACCGGCAGCGGCGAGGTGCCCAGGGCGGCCACGACCGCGCCGACCCCCTGCGCGTGTCGCGCGGCCTCCCTGCGCCATCGACCGATCTCGCGCGCCAGCTCGCCCATGTCCGTGACCGGCTTGGTGGCGAACTCGACCTGCTCCTTGGCGAGCTCCCTCTCGAAGGTGTGGCCCTGCTCCCAGTCGTCCTTCGGGCGTTGCCCGACGGACCGGTCCGCCGCCTCCAGGACGTGCCCCGACAGGGCCAGTGGAACACCACTGGTGGCGTCCACCAGGAGCAGTTCCTCTTCCACGCCCACACTTCGCATGCCTTCACCCATCACATCGCCGATCAGATGCGCCCCGTCTTCCCCAGACCGCCCCCGGCCATGCGGACCGCCCCGAACGGTGCTGCGGAGCCCGCCGGGCCCACAGGGGAAGAGGGCCGAGAACCGGCCGAGCAGGGGCGGCCGAGCCGTTCCTGGTCCGGGACACGAAAGCACCGCGACCCGGTGTTGTCTCGCCGGCGCGCGGCGCGGTGCGCGGACACCCACCCGGATGTCCCGTCCGCCGCCCACGACGTTCACCGTCATGGAGCAGTTGTGCGTGCCCCGAGGCGCATGTGACAAGGGAAGCGGCGCGAAGAGGTACGCGACGTCGGTGTCCCGTCGGCGCCGGCCTCGGACGCTCAGTGCCAGGGTCCGGGTCCGGGTTCGGCAGGGCCCTGGCGGCGGCCGGGGCGGAACCTCGCCGTAGGCTGGGCGGGTGACCTTGCACAGTCTTCACGACCGACCCGCCCTGGTCGAGCGCTTCCGGCGCGACCCGGCGATGCACCTGATGGAACTCGGCGACCTCGACGACCTGTTGTGGCCGCACACCAGTTGGTACACGGTGTCGCAGGACGGCCCGGTCGCGTTGGTGTACTCGGTCGGCGACATCCCGACCGTACTGGCCTTCGCCCGCCCGGAGGAGGACGCCCGGCTGGAGGAACTGGCCGAGGCGCTGCTGCCGGTCCTCCCCCGGCGCTTCTTCGGGCACCTCACGGGAGCCGCCGGCAAGGTGCTGGAGGCGGCGTACGAGGTACGGCCCCACGGCACCCTGCTGCGCATGGCGCTCACGGACCCCGACCGCGCCGCTCGGCACCCGGACGGTCCGTGGCGGCCCGCCCCGCTGGACCGCGGCGACCTGCCGGAGTTGCTCGCGCTGTTCGAGCAGGCCTACCCGGGCAACTGGTTCGACCACCGGATGCTCGACACCGGTCAGTACCTGGGTGCCCGGCAGGACGGGCGGTTGGTGGCCGTCGCGGGCGTCCACGTCCACTCGGCCACCTACCGGGTCGCGGCGATCGGGAACGTCACCACGCATCCCGAGGTGCGCGGGCAGGGCGCGGGCGGGGCGTGCGTCGCCGCGCTGTGCCGGCAGCTGGGGACGACCGTGGACCACATCGGGCTGAACGTCCGGGCCGACAACGCCACGGCCGTCGGGCTCTACCGCAGGCTCGGCTTCACCGACGTCACCGAGTTCGCCGAGGCCACCTTCACCGCGCGGGCGGCGACCGGCTGACGCGGCGGAGGCCGTTCGTCGAGGGGCGCGGAATATCGCGTGCCGCGTCGTCGGGAACAGAGCAGACTCGCCCCATGGCGGACATACATGCATTCCGGAACGCGGTGGACGACTGGGCGAACGGCGGGCCCGGCGGGCCGGCGCGTGAACTGGCGACGCTCCTGGGGTTGCGGACCGCAGTGCTCCTGGAAGGCCCGAGCGACCTCGCGGCCGTCGAGGCGCTGGCCGTGCAACGTGGCCGGGACCTCGCCGCCGAGGGAGTGTGCGTCGTGTCGATGGGCGGGGCGATGAGCGTCGGCCGCTACGCCGGCCTCCTCGGACCACCCGGCCTGGACCTGCGCCTCACGGGACTGTGCGACGAGCGCGAACAGCCCTTCTACGAGCGCGGATGGGAGCGGGCGGGGGCGCCGAACCGGGACGTCTTCGTGTGCGTGGCGGACCTGGAGGAGGAGCTCATCCGCGCGCTGGGCACGGCCGGGGTCGAGGAGATCGTGCGGGGCGAGGACGACCTCCGTGCCTGGCAGACCTTCCTGCGCCAGCCCGCCCAGCACGATCGACCTCGGCATCGGCAGTTGCGGCGCTTCCTCGGCACGAAGAAGGGTCGCAAGATCCGCTACGGCCGCCTCCTCGTCGAGGCCCTCGGCCCCGGGCAGGTACCGGCCCCGCTCGACGACCTCCTGAAGAGCCTGTGACCCACGCGCTCCGGCATGGTCACCGTACGGGGTGCCGCACGCCAGCGGATGCGCCTCCCAGGGGGCTGCTCTAGCGTCGAAAGGGGAGGGGAAGGCCCTGCCGGGCCGGTCCGGTGCGGGAGCCCGGGCCCGGTGGCCGCACGTCGGCCGCATCCGCTCGGCACCGTTCCCACCGCGGATCCGGGACATCCAGGTTCCGGGCCGCGCGATCATCCCGGAGAGCAGGTGCGTCCCATGCGCGCGTCGACCCGATTCGCAGGTGTCCTCGCCGGCCTGACCCTCGCGCTCGGCGGAGCGGGCTTCATCGCCCCCGCCGCCCACGCGGACGTCACGGCCTGCATCAACCAGGTCGAGCGGGAACTCCAGGGCGGCGAAGCCCCGGATTCGATCCGGATGGCTTGTTACGTCGGCCTGACCGGCGACCACGCACAGTGCGTCTCCGGCCTGACCGCGGGCGGCGTGACCAACGGGACCGCGGTCTCCGCCTGCCGGGTGGCCCCCCAGTAGGGCTCGGCGACTCCCTGTACGAACCGGCGAGAACCGGCGGGCGGCCCCGCGCACGAAGGTGTGTGCGGGGCCGCCCGTTGTCTTCGGTGTAGCCGCTCGGGACGGGTGGGAAGAGCCGTTCAGTCGTGCAGCCGCTGCTGCCAGTCCTGCGGGACCCGACCGGCCGGGCCCGGCGCCGGCTGGTCCGCCGGGTGGTCGCCGGGCGGCGCCAGCTCGGGCCCGGACTCGTACAGGGCGTTCTTGGCGTAGTCCCAGAACCACTCCTCGCCCGGCTCGAAGCTCTGCACCACGGGGTGACCGGTGGACTTCCAGTGGGCGGTGGCGTGCTGGGCGGGTGAGGAGTCGCAGCAGCCGATGTGGCCGCACTGGGCGCAGCGGCGCAGGTGGACCCACCAGCCGCCCGCGGCGTCGCAGTCGACACAGCCCGTGCCCGAGGGCGCGACACTCGGGTCGATTCCGTCGATTCCGTCGATTCCGCCGGTTCCGCTCATGCCGTCTCCTCGGTGCTCTCGGTGTCGGTCTTCGTGTCGGTCTCGGTGTCGGTCTCGGTGTCGGTTCCGGTCTCGGCTTCCGTCCCGGTTTCCGGGGCGGTCAGGGGCAGCAGCACCTGGAAGCGGGTGTCGCCCGGTTCGGACTCGACGTGGAGGCTTCCGTGGTGCTTGCTCACGACGATCCGCCAGGAGATGTCCAGGCCGAGCCCCGTGCCTTCACCGACCGGTTTGGTCGTGAAGAAGGGGTCGAAGATGCGGCTGCGGATGTCCGCGGGGATCCCGGGGCCGGTATCGCGGAACTCCACGAGCAGCCGGTCCCCCTCCCGTGCCGTGCGCACCGTCAGTGTGCCGTCACTGCCGGTGCTGTCAATGGCGAAGACGGCGTTGTCGATGAGGTTGGTCCACACCTGGTTAAGTTCCGCGGGATAGGCGGGCACGTCCGGCACGGAGCGGTCGTACTCCTTGACGACGCGGACCCGGGGACCGATCTTGCCGGACAGCATCAGCAGGGTGCTGTCGAGGAGTTCGTGTACGTCGACGACGCGGTGCGGTGCCCGGTCGAGCTGGGAGTACTGCTTGGCGGCGTCCACCAGGTGGGAGATGCGGGTGGTGGAGTCGTCGATCTCGTCCATCAACAGCTCGGTCTCGACGGTGTAGTTGAGCCAGCCGATCGCCCCGGGCAGGACGTCCTCGGCGACGGTCGCCGCGACCTGCTCCAGCCAGTCGATGTCGAGGCCGGCCTGCACGAAGGTCGGTGCGATGCGCCACCCCTCCGGGATGCCGTGGTCGTCGAGCCAGTCGGCGAGTTCGTCCTCACGGTCGGATGCCTCCAGGGGGCTCAACACCGGTGCCTTGGCGACCCGTTCGGCGGTGCGGTCCTGGATCTCGATGAGGTCCGCCAGTGCCTCGCGGGAGTAGGGGCCCTGGGCGATGACCGCCAGCTTGTGCCGCATCTTGCCCACCCGTTCGCGCAGCGTCGCGGTGGCCCGGACGGCGGCGGCGGCCGGGTTGTTGAGCTCGTGGGTGAGTCCGGCGGACAACGAACCGAGCGCCAGCAGCCGTTCGCGCTGCCCGATGGCCCGCTGGGTGTTCTTCGAACCGAAGAAGAGCCCCTCCAGCAGGTGGGCGGCCATCGGGAACCATTCCTGCATGACGTCCGCGAACGACTGCGCGGGCAGCACGAAGAAGCGGGTCGGTTCCGTCACGCGCATCGAGTTGTTGTACGTCTGCGGTACCCGGTCGCCGAGGTAGGCCTGCATGGCTCCCGAGTACACACCGCGCTGGGAGGTGCGGCTCACCTCGACGTCGTCACCGCCGACCCGGCGGGACAGCACGACGGTGCCTTCGATCATCACGTAGAAGCAGGTGGCCGGGTCGCCCTCGGTGTACACCGGGCCGGGCTCGAACCGCTCCACCCGCCCCTCGCCGCACAGCCGCCCGAGTTGCTCCGGTGAGAGCTTTTCGAAGAGGAACAGGGACGCGATCTCCTGCGGGCTGCAGGGCAGCATCTGCCCGCTCATGACTGCTCCAGGTAGCGGTGGACGAGCATCACGGCCATGGCTCCCTCTCCGACGGCGGACGCGACGCGCTTCGCGGACCGGGCGCGCGCGTCGCCCGCCACGAAGACGCCGGGAACGTTGGTCTCCAGGTGGTAGGGCGACCGGTCCAGTTCCCACTCGGCCGGCGGTCGCCCGTCCGGCGTGAGGTCCGGCCCGGCCAGGATGAAGCCGTGTTCGTCGCGCAGCACCGTGCCGTCCAGCCAGTCGGTCAGCGGTGCCGCGCCGATGAAGACGAACATCCACTGTGCGTCGACGAGTTCGGTCACGCCGCTGTCCACGTCCCGGAGCGTCAACTGCTCCAGGTGTCCGTCGCCGTGCGCGGCCTCGACGACGGTCCGGGTGCGCACCGTGATGTTCGGCGCCTCTTCGATCTGCTGGATCAGGTAGTGGGACATCGACGCGGTCAGGGACTCGCCGCGCACCAGCAGTATCACCGACTTCGCACCCCGCGCCAGGTACATCGCCGCCTGCCCGGCGGAGTTGGCGCCGCCGACGATGTACACGTCCTGCTCCAGGCAGGAGGCGGCCTCGGTGAGCGAGGAGCCGTAGTACACGCCGCAGCCGGTCAGGTCGTCGCAGCCGGGAGCCCTGAGCTGCCGGTACGACACCCCGGTCGCCAGGATGACGCTGTGCGCGGCGATCGTCGAACCGTCGGAGAACCGCACGACGCGCGCCGAACCGTTGACCTCCAGCCCCGTGACCTCGCGCGCGGTGAGGATCTCGGCCCCGAACCGGCCGGCCTGGCGACGGGCGCGATCCGTGAGCTGCGCGCCCGACACGCCGTCCGGGAAGCCGAGGTAGTTCTCGATGCGGGAACTCTGCCCGGCCTGCCCGCCGGTCGCGGATCGCTCGACCAGTACCGTGCGCAGCCCCTCGGAGGCCCCGTACACGGCCGAGCCCAGCCCGGCCGGGCCGCCCCCGATCACGACGAGGTCGTAGAAGTCGGCGGCCGGCGTCGTCGCGAGCCCCACCCGGGCCGCCAGCTCGGTCGCCTCCGGCTCGATCAGCACGCCACCGTCCGGGGTGACCACCAGCGGGAGGCGCTGCCCGTCGGCCCCGGCCGCCTCCAGCAGCCGCCGCCCCTCGGGCTCGTCGGAGGAGTACCAGCGGTAGGGCACCTGGTTGCGGGCCAGGAACTCCCGCACGTCGGAGGAGCGCGCCGACCAGCGGTGCCCGATCACCTTGGTGGCGGGCACCGGCTTGTGGTCGCTGGAGCGCCAGGCCACCAGCAGGTCGTCGATGACCGGGTAGAGCTTCTCCTCCGGTGGGTCCCACGGCTTGAGCAGGTAGTGGTCGAGGTCGACGACGTTGATCGCGTCGATCGCCGCGTTGGTGTCGGCGTACGCGGTCAGCAGCACGCGCCGCGCGCCCGGGTACACGCTCAGGGCCTGTTCGAGGAACTCGATGCCGTTCATCTGCGGCATGCGGTAGTCGGCCAGGATCACGGCCACCAGGTCGCCGCGCAGCTTCAGCTCGCGCAGCGCCTCCAGCGCGGACTCGCCGGATTCGGCGCGCACGATCCGGTACGAGGCGCCGTAGCGGCGCCGCAGGTCACGGGCGATGGCACGGGACACCCCCGGGTCGTCGTCCACGGTCAGGATGACGGTCCGCGCTGTCTCGGCCACCTCTGCCATACGTCCTCTTCCACCCCGAGTCCCAGGGGCACGGCAAGCCGCCCGCGCCGGTTCCCGCCCATCGTATGTTCGATCGTCCGGGGTCGCCCCGGGACACCGCACACCGTGCACTCCCGGTACGCATCGGGACGCGCACGGTCAAAAGGCGCCCCCGCGGGCCGCGAGGCCCCGTTCGGTCCCGCCAGGCACTGTCAGGCGCGGTCAGGCGCTCGGCCTGGCCGAAAACCCGACCCTCCCCCGGGCGGCGGACAGCACCGCACGGACCGGCACGCGGCCGCCGTCGTCGTCGGCGTGGCGCCCGGCTGACCTCGCCTCGTCCCGCGCGGGCGGTCGACTCCGAGTCCGGCGCCCGGGGCCGTGCCACGCGCTCGCGCCCTGGTCGGCCAGGTCCGAAACACCACGGGTGGGAGCCGCAAACACCCTTGCGGGACAGATCACCGCATCGAGGTAACACCCCTGGCTTTCGGGGGCCGATCGGGTGCACCGACCGTTAGCGTGCTCATGGATCCGGGCGGATTGCCCGCATATTCGCCCCCCTTTCGCCCCCCTTTTTCTTCTTTCACCGGTGACGTGGACACGCGCCGACGCACCGCCCTTCCGAAGGAGAGCCCGCCCGATGACCGTGGACACGAGCCCCGAGGCGCAGTCGCAACCCCGGCAGAGCAGCCTGGGCACGGCCGCCGCCCGCAACCTTGCCACCACGACCAAGTCCGCCCCTCAGATGCAGGAGATCACCTCCCGGTGGCTGCTGAGGATGCTCCCCTGGGTGGAGACCAAGGGCGGCACGTATCGGGTGAACCGTCGGCTGAGTTACACGGTCGGTGACGGGCGCATCGAGTTCGTCCAGGACGGGGCCCACGTCCGGGTGATCCCCCGCGAGTTGGGCGAACTCGCCCTGCTGCGCGACTTCGACGACGTGGACGTACTGACCGCCCTCGCCGGCCGTTGTGTCCAGCGTGACTTCCGTGCCGGAGAGGTGTTGGTCGAGCGCGGTACTCCGGCGGGGGAGATCCATCTGATCGCCCATGGTCGGGTCGGGCAGAAGTCCGTGGGCAAGTACGGTGACGAGGTCGAACTCGCCGTACTGGCCGACGGCGACCGGTTCGGCGAGCACGCCCTGTTGGACGCCGACGCGCTGTGGGACCACACCGCCACCGCCGAGACCTCGGGCACCCTTCTCACCCTGTCGCGCGCGGACTTCGACGCCGTACTCGGCACGGCGCCGCATCTCCAGGCCCACGTCCAGCGGTTCGCGTCCCTTCCGCTGCAACGGCAGAACCGTCACGGCGAGGCCGAGATCGCGATGTCGGCCGGCCACACCGGCGAGGCCGAACTGCCCGGTGCCTTCGTGGACTACGAACTGAACCCGCGCGAGTACGAGCTCTCCATCGCCCAGACCGTCCTGCGGGTCCACACCAGGGTCGCCGACCTCTACAACGAGCCGATGAACCAGACCGAGGAGCAGCTCAGGCTCGTCATCGAGGCGCTGCGGGAGCGCCAGGAACACGAGTTGATCAACAATCGGGAGTTCGGTCTGCTCCACAACGCCGCGTTCAAGCAGCGGATCCAGACCCATTCCGGTCCCGCCACCCCGGACGACCTCGACGAGTTGCTCTGCCGCCGCCGCGGCTCGAAGTTCTTCCTCGCCCATCCCAAGGCGATCGCGGCGATCGGGCGCGAGTTCAACGCGCGCGGGCTGTATCCGGATCACGTCGACCTCGGCGGACAGCAGGTGCCGGCCTGGCGCGGGGTTCCCATCCTGCCGTGCAGCAAGATCCCCATCAGCAAGGAGAACACCACCTCGATCCTCGTGATGCGAACCGGTGAGGACAAGCAGGGCGTCATCGGTCTGCACCAGACCGGTCTGCCGGAGGAGTACGAGCCGGGCCTGTCGGTGCGGTTCATGGGAATCGACGAGCGGTCGATCATCTCCTACCTGGTCAGTACCTACTACTCGGCGGCCATCCTGGTGCCCGACGCGCTCGGTGTCCTGGAGAACGTGCAGATCGCCCGCAGGCACGGCTAGGTCGTCGACCGTGTCCGAGAGCCGGAACAGCCCGCCCCCTCACCCAGGAACCAAGGAGCCTCGGATGCCCGACCCCGGGCCTTCCCCTCGGCAGTCGAGCCTGCCCGCGGCCGCGGTCCACTTCGGGACCCACGGTCACGGCCGGGGCGTCGAGGCCTTCGGCGGCGGCCGACCCGCCGTCCCGCCGGCGCCCGCCCCGCCTCCGGCGCGACCGCTCCCTTCGGCGCCCGTCCTGTTCGCGCCCCCCACCCTGCCCGCCGTCTCCCTGCCCGCCGTCTCCCTGCCCGCCGCCTCCGTGCCCGCCGAAGGGGCCGCACCCACCGCGCCCCCCGTGCCCGTACCCGATCAGGGGACCGGTGTCGGCCCGGCGGCCGACCTCCTGCGGTCCGGCGCCGCCACGGCGCGGACCGGTGCTCCCGCCCTGCGGCGGATCCTGGGCGGCCCCAGCGGTCTGGGCACGGCGGGGCTGTATCCGACCCGCCGCGAGGAGGCGTCCGCTCCTTGCGAACCGGCCGCCGTGGGCACTCCGATCCCCGGTCTCCTCCACCACCCGGTGCCGGAGCCCGATCCCGTGCGGGTCGAGGAGGTCGGCCGACGGATCAAGGCGTGGGCGGTGGACGAGGTCGAGTTGTTCCCCCCGGACTGGGAGGACCAGTTCGACGGATTCTCCCTGGGCCGGTACATGGTCGCCTGCCATCCGGACGCGCCGACCGTCGACCACCTGATGATCGCGACCCGGCTGATGGCCGCCGAGAACGCCCTCGACGACTGCTACTGCGAGGACCACGGCGGCTCGCCCGTCGGCCTCGGCGGGCGCCTCCTGCTGGCGCACACCGCCCTCGACCCGCTCCACACGACGACCGAGTACCAGCCGGCGTGGGCGGAGTCGCTCCATTCCGACGCCCCGCGGCGCGGCTACCGCTCGGCCATGGAGTACTTCGTGCGGGCGGCGAGCCCCTCCCAGGCCGACCGGTACCGGCACGACATGGCCCGGCTGCACCTGGGGTACCTCGCCGAGGCCGCCTGGGCGCAGACGGATTACGTTCCGGAGGTGTGGGAGTACCTGGCGATGCGGCAGTTCAACAACTTCCGCCCCTGCCCGACCATCACCGACACGGTCGGCGGGTACGAACTGCCGGCGGACCTGCACGCGCAGCCGGCCGTGCAGCGGGTCATCGCGCTCGCCGGCAACGCCACCACCATCGTCAACGACTTGTACTCGTACACCAAGGAGCTCGCCGCGCCGGGACTCCACCTCAACCTGCCCGTGGTGATCGCCGAACGCGAGGGGCTCTCGGCCCGCGACGCCTACCTGAAGGCGGTCGAGGTCCACAACGACCTCATGCGCTCCTTCGAGGGCGCCGCCGCCGAGCTGGCCTCCGCGCTGCCCGACCCCGGCCTGCTGCGCTTCCTGCGGGGCGTGGCCGCCTGGGTCGACGGCAACCACTACTGGCACCAGACCAACACCTACCGCTACAGCCTGCCCGACTTCTGGTAAGGACGGATTCCTCTGTGACCAGCATTGATCTCGGCACCGCCCCCGCTTCCGCGTTCGTTCCCGGACCGGCGACGCCCTATCAGGGTGACATCGCCCGCTACTGGGACCACGAGGCCCGGCCGGTGAACCTGCGCCTCGGCGATGTGGACGGGCTCTACCACCACCACTACGGCATCGGCGACGTCGACCACGCGGCCCTCGGCGACACCGACGACGGCGAGTACGAGAAGAGGCTGATCGCCGAACTCCACCGCCTGGAGTCCGCGCAGACCAATGTCCTCCTCGACCACCTCGGTCCCATCGGGAACACCGACACGCTCGTGGACGCCGGCTGCGGTCGCGGCGGCTCGATGGTCATGGCCCACCAGCGGTTCGGTTGTGACGTCGAAGGCGTCACGCTGTCCGCGAAGCAGGCCGAGTTCGCGAACCGGCGGGCCCGCGAGCTGGGCATCGAGCAGTCCGTCCAGGCCCGTGTCTGCAACATGCTCGACATGCCCTTCGAGACGGGCCGCGCCGCCGCCTCGTGGAACAACGAGTCGAGCATGTACGTCGACCTCCAGGACCTCTTCGCCGAGCACTCCCGCGTTCTCTCCGTCGGTGGCCGGTACGTGACGATCACCGGGTGCTGGAACCCCCGTTACGGCCAGCCCTCGAAGTGGGTCTCCCAGATCAACGCCCACTTCGAGTGCAACATCCACTCCCGTCGGGAGTACATGCGCGCCATGGCCGACAACCGCCTCGTACCGCAGGCCGTCGTCGACCTGACCGCGGCGACCCTGCCCTACTGGGAGGCGCGCGCCACGTCCTCCCTGGTCACGGGCATCGAGGAGGCGTTCATCAACTCCTACAAGGACGGCTCGTTCCAGTACCTCCTGATCGCGGCCGACCGCGTCTGAGAGCGACGCGTCGACGCCTCGCGGAAGGGCGGGCGCCCTTCGGCGAGGCGTCGACGGCCGTGACCGGGCCGTGCGGGATCAGGTTCCGCGAACGGGTGGACGGGCGAGAAGTGGGCACGGGCTGGGTGTGGACGATACGGAGAGCGGGACCGAGGGGACGCCGCGGCTGCTGCGGGGTCTGACGGTGGACGCGACCCGGCCGGAGCAGCCCGTGCTGCTCGACGGTGCCGGGAAGCCCATCGAGACGTGGCGTGAGAACTACCCGTACGACCAAAGGATCGGCCGGGCGGAGTACGAGCGGCGCAAGCGGGTGCTGCAGATCGAGATGCTGAAGTTGCAGCGTTGGGTCCGCGAGAGCGGCCGGCGGCTGGTGGTGGTCTGCGAGGGCAGGGACGCGGCGGGCAAGGGCGGCACGATCAAGCGGTTCACCGAGCGGCTCAACCCCCGAGGTGCCCGGGTGGTCGCTCTGGGCACGCCCACCGAGACCGAGTCGGGCCAGTGGTACTTCCAACGCTATGTCGCGCACCTTCCCGCGGCCGGGGAGATCGTCTTCTTCGACCGGTCCTGGTACAACCGGGCCGGCGTCGAGAGGGTCATGGGTTTCTGCGAGAAGGACCAGTACCGACTGTTCCTCCGCCAGTGCCCCGACTTCGAGCGGATGCTGGTGGAGGACGGGCTCCTGTTGGTCAAGTTCTGGTTCTCGGTCTCCCGGGCCGAGCAGCGCACACGTTTCGCGATCCGCCAGGTCGATCCGGTGCGCCAGTGGAAGCTCTCCCCCGTCGACCTCCAGTCACTGGACAGGTGGCACGACTACACGACCGCGAAGGTCGACATGTTCCGGGCCACCGACACCACGCACGCGCCGTGGACCGTGGTGAAGAGCAATGACAAGCGGCGCGGCAGGCTTGAGGCCATGCGGAGCCTGCTCTCGCGGTTCGACTACGACAGCCGTGACCCGGACGCGATCGGGGAGCCCGATCCGCTCATCGTGGGGGCGGCGGGGACCCTGCTGGAGCCTGGCGAGGAGGACACCGACCTCTCGCCGACGCCGCTGTCCCGTCCGGGTGGCCGCAGGGGTGATCACCCGGAGGGCTGAGCCCGACCGCCCCTGGTGGGCGACGTCCCGTCGACCGTCGGACCCGGCGCCCTCGCATGTCGTGAACGGCGAGGAGCGTTGGGTGTGCCTACTGTCGGCGGGAAGGAGAGAGGCGGAGGTGTGGGTACGTCTCCGCGCGCACCGCCGCCGATGCGAAGGGCCGCCTGGGATGAGCGAACACGATGACGACCGCACCGCCCCCGACTCGGGCCACGATCGCCCGAGCGGAGTCAGCGACGAAACGGTGGAGGCGCTGGGAGCCCTGTCCAAGGCGCTGGAGACGACGGAACGGGCCCGCGGCCACCTCTACGGCTTCCACCAGCTCACCGGAACGGCCGACTTCGAACTCGACGACGCCGTCCGCCTCCTGCACCTCGCGGGCCACCACCGCGAGGCGGAAGCGGTCCGGCGCGAGATCCTCGGGCGCAACGTCATCCCCGGACACTGGACGTTCCAGATCATCGAGGCGTACGACGCGACGTACCACCGCCCCTTCGTCGAGCTCGAACAGCAGATCGTGCGCGATCTCGCGCAGGGCCGGGACCACCTCTTCGAGGCCGAGCTGAAGGCGCGGCGCCGCACGACGGGGCATCCGGCCCACACCCCGGGACCGAAGAGCGCGGGGACCGACTGAGCGGGTCGCGTGCGCGGCGGGCGCCGGACACGCGACGCCCCCGGCTGTCGCGACTGCCGTGGATGCGTGACGGTCGCGGGCCGAGCCGTCGTGACTGTCGCGGATGCCGGGGCGTGTGGGATGACCGAGGCTGGGAAGTCGACGGGATGTACCGCCCGTAAACGGACATGGAGGGCAGTCGTGGCTGCGCACGGAACCAACCCCCCGGACCAGGTCGCTTCCGGCATCCCACCGACCGGTACCCATCCGGCCGATGCCCGTCACTCGCGTATCGCGCTGCGCGTCAACGGTTCGGATCACGTCCTCGACGTGGACCACCGGGCCACCCTCCTCGACGCCCTGCGCGAGCGGCTCGACCTCACCGGGTCCAAGAAGGGCTGCGACCACGGCCAGTGCGGTGCCTGCACCGTCCTCGTGGACGGTCGGCGTGCCAACAGCTGCCTGTTGCTCGCCGTGGCGCAGGACGGAGCCGAGGTCACCACCGTCGAGGGACTCGCCGACGACGACGGCTCGCTGCACCCGCTCCAGGAGGCCTTCCTGGAGCACGACGCCTTCCAGTGCGGCTACTGCACCCCCGGCCAGCTCTGCTCCGCGCTCGGGGTGCTCCGGGAAGCCGCCGCCGGCCATCCCTCGCACGTCACCGACCCGGCGGTGGCGGCGTCGACGGGCCCTGTCGAGCTCAGTGCCGAGGAGATCAGGGAACGGCTCAGTGGCAACCTCTGCCGCTGCGGGGCCTACAACGGGATCGTCGACGCCGTCTCGGACGTCTGCGCCCGATCCGCCCCGGCGAAGAGCACCGTCCCGAGCACCACACCGGGTCCCGCCCCGAGTCCCGTCCCGCGCCCGGACGTGATCGTGTGAAGCCGTTCGGGTACGTACGGGCCACCAGCCTCCAGGAAGCCGCGGCCGCCTATGCGCGCCGCCCCGGCTCCCGCTACCTCGGCGGCGGCACCAACCTCGTCGACCTCATGAAGCACGACGTCGAGACGCCGGGCACCCTCATCGACCTCACCCGGTTGCCCCTCCACGAGGTCGAGGAACAGCCCGCGGGGGCGCTCCGTGTCGGAGCCCTCGTGCCCAACAGCGACCTGGCCGCACATCCCCTCGTCCGCTCCCGGTACCCCGCGCTGTCCCAGGCCCTGCTGGCCGGCGCGTCGGGGCAGTTGCGCAATGTCGCCACCACCGGCGGGAACCTGCTCCAGCGCACCCGGTGTCCGTACTTCCAGGACGTGTCCAAGCCCTGCAACAAGCGCGAGCCCGGTACCGGCTGCGGTGCCCGGGACGGCGTGCACCGCGATCACGCCGTGCTCGGCCATTCGGAGCAGTGCATCGCCACGCACCCCTCCGACATGGCGGTGGCCCTCGCCGCTCTCGACGCCGAGATCGAGCTGTACGGGGGCGAGCAGGGCACCCGGCGGGTGGCGGCGACGGAGTTCCACCGGCTGCCCGGCGAGGAGCCCGAGCGGGACACCGTCATCCGGCCCGGAGAGATCATCACCGCCGTGGTGCTGCCTCCCGCGTCCACCGGGGCCGTCTCCCGCTACCGCAAGGCCCGTGACCGGGCCTCGTACGCCTTCGCCCTGGCCTCGGTGGCCGCCGTCCTCGAACTCGACGACGGCCGCGTCCGACACGTCTCGCTCGCCTTCGGCGGTCTCGCCCACCGGCCCTGGCGTGCGACGACCGCCGAGGAGCGACTGATCGGCGCCGAGCCCACCGACGACGCCGTACGCGGGGCCGTCGAGGCCGAGCTGGCCCGGGCCCGGCCGCTGCGTGACAACGCGTTCAAGGTGGGCCTCGCCCGGCGTCTGGCCTGCGACGTACTCGGCGACTTGGTCCGTGCGGCCGGCGAACGGCCTCCCGTCCCCCGAACGTCTTGACCCGCCCGACCCGCCCGCACCGATCAGGAGAGGCAACCGCCATGTGCCCCACCACCGCCCTCGGCAGCCCCGCCCCCCGGCGGGAGGGGCGCGAGAAGGTCACGGGAACCGCCCGCTACGCCGCGGAGCACACGCCGCCCCGCTGTGCCTACGCCTGGCCCGTGCCGGCCACCATCGTGCGCGGCCGCGTCACGGCCGTCGACGACAAGGCCGCCTTGGCCGTACCGGGCGTGATCGGTGTGCTGTCCCCGTACAACGCGCCCCGCCTGGGCCCGTCGGACGACCCGACGCTGCAGCTGCTCCAGGACGCCCGGGTCCCCCACCGCGGCTGGTACGTGGCCGTCGCGGTCGCCGAGACGCTGGAGGGCGCGCGGGCGGCCGCGTCCGCGCTCCGGATCACCTACGAGAGCGAACCGCACGACGTCACCCTGACCGCCGACCACCCGGACGCCTACACCCCCCAGGAGGCGAACGGCGGCCACCCTGCCCACCGGGAGCAGGGCGATCCGGACGCGGCGCTGTCGGCGGCGCCCGTACAGGTCGATTGCGCCTACGCGGTGGCGCCGCTGCACAACCACCCCATGGAACCGCACGCGGCGACCGCCGACTGGGACGCCGGGCGCGGGCACCTGACCGTCCACGACTCCTGTCAGGGGGGCGGTGCGGTGCGGTCGGCACTGGCCGGCTTGTTCGCGCTGCCCGAGGAGGACGTCACCGTCGTCTCCGAGCACGTGGGCGGGGGGTTCGGCTCCAAGGGCACGCCGCGCCCGCACGTGGTCCTGGCCGCGATGGCCGCGCGCCACTGCGACCGGCCCGTCAAGCTCTCCCTTCCGCGCGGGCACCTGCCCGCGACGGTCGGTCACCGCGCGCCGACCCTGCACCGGATCCGGCTGGGCGCCCGCGCGGACGGCACCCTCACCGCGCTGACGCACGAGGTCACCACCCACACCTCCCGCGTCCGCGAGTTCGTGGAACAGGCGGCCGTGCCGGCCCGTGTCATGTATGCGGTACCGGATGTGCGCACCACTCACCGCGCCGTCGCCCTGGACGTGCCCACCCCGTCCTGGATGCGGGCGCCCGGGGAGGCGCCGGGCATGTACGCGCTGGAGTCGGCGATGGACGAGCTGGCCGATGCGCTCGGCATGGACCCGGTGGAGCTGCGTCTGCGCAACGAGCCCTCGACGGAGCCCGACAGCGGTCGTCCCTTCAGCAGCCGTCACCTGGTGGAGTGTCTGCGCGAGGGCGCCGAGCGGTTCGGCTGGGCCGGGCGCGGCGCTCCGCACCGGGACGGGCCGTTCCTCGTCGGGACGGGCGTCGCCGCGGCCACCTATCCCGTACTCGTCGCGCCCTCGACCGCCCGCGCGCACGCCCGCCCCGAGGGTGGGTACCTCGTCGAGGTCAACGCCACCGACATCGGAACGGGAGCCCGTACGGTGCTGGCCCAGGTGGCCGCCGATGCCCTGGGGGTGCCGCTCGACTCCGTGTCGATCGCCATCGGGCACACGGGGCTGCCTGCCGCCCCGCTCGCCGGCGGTTCCTCGGGCACCGCCTCGTGGGGGTGGGCCGTGCACGACGCCTGCGCGGCCCTGACCGCGCGGCTGGAGCGCCACCGGGGTGCGCTGCCGGACGAGGGGTTGTCCGCGTCGGCGGACACCACGCAGTCGGCCAAGCAGAAGTCCCCGTACGCCCGGCACGCCTTCGGCGCGCACTTCGCCGAGGTACGGGTCGACACGGTCACCGGGGAGGTTCGGGTGCGCCGTCTGCTGGGTGTCTTCGCGGCGGGGCGCATCCTCAACCCGCGTACGGCGCGTTCGCAGTTCAAGGGCGGCATGGTCATGGGGATCGGCATGGCGTTGACCGAACACAGCACCGTGGACGCGGCGTTCGGCGATTTCGCCGAGCGGGATCTGGCTGGTTACCACGTGCCGGCGCACGCCGACGTGCCGGTCCTGGAGGCGCACTGGATCGACGAACACGACAAGCACCTCAATCCGATGGGCAGCAAGGGCATCGGCGAGATCGGAATCGTCGGGACGGCGGCAGCCATCGGAAACGCCGTGAGTCACGCCACGGGTCGGCGCCTGCGCGAGCTTCCCTTGACGCCCGACCGCGTCCTGTCAGCGCTCGATCGACGGGACTGAGACGGCCCTCCCGGCGCACGTGTGGGGGGCGTCCACCCTCCACGGGGTGAACGCCCCCCACACGTGTGTTCGCGGGCCGGGCCGGTGTCAGGCGGGTCGGCCGCCGAAGGGGGCGCCGGTGCCGTAGTACGTACCCAGCTGCTCGTTGTAGCCGGCGTCGCCGAGGTGCTTGTCGCTGTGGAACTCGGGAGCGTTCTTGATCTGCTCCTTGGTCCGGTCGACATGGATCTTCCGCTCCTCCACGTCGATCCGGCTGATCGTCCCGGCCGGCAGCAGGACCTCCTTGCCGAAGATCCAGGGACCGGTGTCGACCACGAGGTACGAGGAACCGACCTCGTCGGAGTGCTTGTCCACCTTGCCGATGGAGCCGTCCGCGGCCTCGACCTTGTAACCCGTCAGGTCGGCACCGGCCGTTCGGCCGGACGTCTCGCGGTAACCCCACACGTTGTCGGACATGAGAACAACTCCTTCACACTTGTCGGTGGCGACGGCCGCTTCCCTCCCGGAACCCACGAGGTCGTCGAGGCTCTCGAAGCCCGCGAACGATGGGAACCGGGGAGGCACGGATCCGCCGAAAGGGCGCCTGCCCGCAAAGATCCGATCCACACGGGTGGAGTGCGTCGCGCGATGGGGCGGGTTCAGCCCTCGGTCGGGACGGAGGCGGGTCGGGCGAGCTCGCGATCGGGTTCGGAGCCGGGAACGCGCCACATCGGCCAGAGGGTCGGCCCGCCGCCCGGCAGGTGGATCTCGCCGGTGACGCGGAACCCGAACTTCTCGTAGAAGGGGACGTTCGAGGGCTTGCTGGACTCCAGGTAGGCCGGTTCGCCGAGTCGGTCGCAGTGGGCCAACTGCTCGCGTACGAGGGCCGAACCGACTCCCGTGCCCTGGAACGCCGGGTCGGTTCCCAGGGTGGGCAGGTACCAGTGGGGTCCTTCGGGGTGGCTTTCGTGCAGGGTGTTCTCCACCTCGGCCGCTCGCCGCAATCCTCGTGCGCCGAACGTGAGCGCGTAGCCGGGAAGGGCCGCCAGTTCCCGCGCCGCGGAGGGCTGCCAGCGGCCCGGGCCCGACCAGAGCGCGGCGGCCAGCAGTTCGCCGTCGCGGGTGGCCGCCACGCGGACGGCGCCGGCGCGCGGACGTTGCTGCCGCGAGATCAGCTTGAAGAAGCGGGCGGTCCTGCGCGCCCGGTGGGACGGTTCGGGGAACATCCAGGCCATGACCGGGTCGTCGGCGAAGGACCGGGCCAGGAGCGCGGCGACCGCGCCCGATTCGGCGGGGCGCGCGCACCGGATCCCGTACCCGGCGGACGGCAGCACTGTACGTACGTTCATGGGGCCACGGTAGGCAGTGCGACCGGGCCCACCCCGCCGTGCTTCGACGGACACGCCGGTCATGCCTGCCGGACGGCCCCACGGCCCGTCGACCGCCCGGCCGACGGGTCAGGGCTGCGGCCCGAGGTCCTCACGTAAGGATTTCGTCATCACCACGGACGCGCCGGGCGGGCCCTCCATCGCATTGAATGCGGGGGTACCGATCAACAGTGATCACGACGAGGGAGCGGCAGTGGGAGACAGGAAGCGGCGCGGACGGCTGATCGCCGGGGCAGTGATCGTGGCCGGGGCGGTGCTGGGGATCGGGTTGTACTGGCTCCAGCCGTGGAAGCTCTGGCAGAACGAGACCGTCAGCGAGGCGCTCCCGACGGCGGGCCCCGCGGACTCCGCGGACTCCGCCGCCGGTTCCGGTCCCGCCCCCGGTCCGCGCACCCTCGCCCAGGGCTCGCTGATCAGCCACGAGCACACCACCACGGGTACGGCGAGGCTCATCCGCCTCCCCGACGGATCCCGCACGCTCCGCCTGGAGAACCTCGACACCAGCAACGGTCCGGACCTGCGGGTCTGGCTGACCGATGCCCCGGTCAAGGAGGGAGTGGGCGGCTGGCGCGTGTTCGATGACGGCAAGCACGTCAGCCTGGGCAAGCTCAAGGGCAACAAGGGCGACCAGAACTACGCGATCCCCGAAGGGCTGAACCTCTCCGACTACAGCAGCGTCACCATCTGGTGCGACCGCTTCGACGTCTCCTTCGGAGCGGCCGAACTGGCCGGGGCCTGAACGCTGGTGCACCCTGCCGCCGCACTCCACGCCCCGTGCGTCCCGCACGCTCCGCGGTGAAACCGGATCTTCCGGGTAACGGAGGGGAGACCAGCCGCAACGCACGGAGGAGAAGAGAACCATGGCGTCTTCATTGCTCGAAGCGGTCGACATCAAGGCACCTGTCGCGGTGAGTTGGGCGCTCTGGAAGGACGTCGAGCGTTGGCCGTCGTTCCTCAGTCACGTCAAGCACGTCGAGCGCATCGACTCGCGCACGTTCGCCTGGCAGGTGTCCCTGCCGGGCGCGGACAAGAGCTTCGTGGCAGAACTCACCGAGGTCATTCCGCAGGAACGCATCGCCTGGCGTACGACCGAGGGCGTCCACCACGCGGGTGTGGTCACCTTCCACCGCCTCAGCGACACGGAGAGCCGGGTCACGCTCCAGATCGAGTACGACCCCAAGGGCTTCGTGGAGCGTCTGGGCGCGCTCACCAACCTCGACTCGACCCTGGCCAACTACGACTTGGGCGAGTTCCAGCGGATGGCCGAGCAAGGGGCCTGAGCCTGACCGGACGAGGGCGCCCCCGGCCACCCGGTACACGCCCGACCGTGCCGCGAATGTGCCCGTCCGGAGTAGAGGAGTACCGATACTTCAGGTCGGACGTCGGGCCATTGGGGTGATCCGCCATTGCCTGTGGGACGCTTGGAGCGTTCTCGGGTCGGACGCGGCACCCTTCGTGACCGCGTCGTTCCGAGATCCATGGGAGTCATCATGCGTATGCGTTCCGCTCTGACCGCGACCGTTCTCGCCGCCGGCATTCTGCTGGGTGGTGCCGGGGCCGCGCTGGCGAACGGCGGGGGCGGCGAGGGAGAGTACTTCTCCGGAGGCGCGTCGCGGTTCCAGTCCGACTGCTCCTCGGCCGCGGCGATTCCGGCGCGCGTCGGACCGGTCTTCACCCAGGCGTGTGCGGTCGAGGCCGAGCGCGAGCACGCCGAGTTCGGCCACTTCACCGGCTTCGGTCACTGACACGAGCATTCCGGGGGCCCTGCCGACGGCGGGGCCCCCGACTTGTACACCCGCACACCGATCTCACCCGCGCGTCCCGGGCGCACTGAAGGACCGCTCACCATGAGTGACGACGCGGTCACCATGACGCACGCCGGTCCCCTGTTCCGCGCGAACCATCGCCACCGGCAGCGGGCGGGGTGAGCTCCCGGCGTGCCGGCGGGAGCGCTCCCCCGCACCCTGGAGACATGGCAACAGACGGACTGCGCGTGATCGTGGACCCGCCCGACGAACACGGCGGACGTCGGGTCCTCATCGACGGAAAGATCCTCGGCACCGCCCTCGGACCCGCCGATGTGCTCGAATTCCTGCGCCGGGCCGGACTCGACCCCGACGAGGTCGCCCCCTACGGGGCGGGCCTCATCGAATGGCAAGGGGGCGGCCCCGCGGAATGGGGAGCACGCTAGACCTCTCGTCTCCGTCCAGGAAGTGCGCGGCAGCGGTCGATCACGTCCCGCCGTCAGCCGTGGATCGCCCTTCGTCCCGGCCGGCGCTCCGCGACTGGCGCCGCAGCATCTCCTCCGTGACGCCCGTCGCCCCGTACGCGGCGACGAGATGCACCATCGAGGTCGTGTGGGGGTGCTCCCTCTCGAACTCCCCCACCGCTCGCCGCCCGGCGTCCGTCACCCGATCCCACCGGGTGGGGCGCCGCTGGAAGCCCACGACGATGCCCACGAACGCAACGAGCACGGTCAAGAGACTCCCGGGCCGTGCAAAGGCATCCGGATCCGCCCCCAGCAGGGTCGCGGGCACGATCAGCACGGAGAGCAGCGCCAGCAGGCATCCCACCACCTGGCCGCCGGCCCACGCCGTGAGGACCCGAAGGGTGCGCGGCGACACCGACAGCCCGCGCTCGGCAAGCGAGTTGCCGAGCTCCCGGACGGCCGGCCCGCGTGCGATCGCGCGATGCAGGGCGGGCCCGCGGCTCGTGCGGGCCGACACCCGCAGTACGTCCCGCTCGATCGCGTTGCGGGCGACCGCCGCACGGCCCACCGTGACGCGGTCGCCGCGCTGACCGGCGACGAGCAGCCGACCGTCCTCGTACATTCCCGCCAGCGCCGCGTTCACGGCCCGGCCGGGGCCCCCGCGCAGGTAGGCCGCCTCCAAGGCATCCCGGACACCGCCGTCCGCGCCCGCCACCGGACCCGGGCCGGGCAGCTTGGCCGACCGGACGATCAGCAGCACGGACGAGACGATGACGGCCACGTGGATCGCCAGGAGGAACACGGTCGTGTTCATCGGTCGACGCCGTTCCGCCGATCCCCCGACACGCTCCGTGATCGGCGCGGGCCGCTCGTCCGACCTGTTGCTCGACTCATGACTCTCCCCCGTCGCAAGCGGCCCACGATGCGGCCCGGCGCCCTGAGCGGCGCACAGGGGTGATGACCGTCCACGAGGCACTCGAATCCTTCAACCAGCATGTTCAGAGCAGCATTTGAGGTTGTGCCAGCGACTTGCCGACAGGGGCTGCCCGGCCACCGCCCCTGACCTGCGGGAGCCGGTGTGCTTGGGGGCCGGGGCGTCCCGTACCGCGCGGGCTCTTCGGGGCCGCAAGCCCTTTCCGGGGACGCGACCCCCGTACCCGCCGATTCCGGCCAACCTCTCCCCCGCCGACGCCCGGCAGCCCGACGGCACCCGAACACGATCAGCTGCCACACCAAGGGGACCGTCCCCGCGAGGTCGGCCAGATCCCGCTGCTCCGGCCGCCGGCCTGCGCTGTACTCACTCCCTCCAGTTCCCCGCGACCACACGACCGCCCCGCCGCACACCGCGGCGACGGGTCGGCCTTCCGTGCGCGGACGCGGGCGAACCGGCCTCCAAGTCAACCTGGTTGAAGGGGAATCGAGATGTCCGAGCAGCAGGTCGAGACGGAGAAAACCGCCGCGCCACCGGCTCCTCCGGAGTTCACGTACACCTGGGGTCGGCACAACGAGACCATGGAGGCGCTGTCGCTCGGACAGATGGCGCGCCGCGTTCCCTCCGCCCTCCGGCAGACCGCACGACTCGCCCTCGCCGTCAACCGCGCCGCCTTCCACGTGCTGATCGCCGCCCAGGTCCTGGGCGGGATCTGCACGGCGGCCGCCCTCGCGGCGGTCTCCCGCGCGATGGTGCCGCTCCTGGCGGGCGACGGCGTCCGGGATCGGATCACGGAGGCGTTCTGGCCCCTGGTCGTCGCCGCGGCGATGACCGCGCTCGGCGCGCTGGCCTCGCTCGCCTCCGGCAGCGCGGCCCGTCGTCTCAACCCCGGCATGGCCACCCTCGCCGACCTCGCGATGGTCGACGCGCACATGGACGTCGAGCTCGCCGCCTACGACGCTCCCGACTTCACCGAGCGCTCGGAGGCCGCCGAGACCGGATCCGCCCGCTCCGCCATGCTCCTCCAGGATGCCCTCGGGTTCACCGGTGGCCTGATCGACATGGTCGCCGTGGCGTCCGTGCTCGCCGTGGTCCATCCCGTCCTGCTGCCGCTGCTCCTGCTGTCGGTGGTGCCCCGCGGGCTCGGATCGGTGTACGCCGCCCGCCTCGACTACCGCCTCCACAACCAGACGATCGCCTCCCGCAACATCAAGCACATGATGCGCTGGCACCTGACCACCCCGAAGCTCGCCGACGAGCTGCGCGGCAACGGCATGCGGCCGTACGCCCACCACTGGTACGCGGCCGTCTGTGAGCGGATCGACTCCCGGATGGTCGGTTCGGCGCCCCGCTACCTCGTGGTCCACCTGATCGCCGCCACGGCTTCCGGTGTCTTCGTCGTGGCGACCTACGGGGCGCTGGCCGGGCTCGTCGTCGGCGGGTACATGGCCCTCGCGGCCGCCGGCACGGCGATCGTGGCCATGCGGACGTCCACCGCGGCCCTCTCGCAGCTCGTCGTCTACGGGGCGGCCATGTTCCAGCACGCGCTCTACCTCGGTGACTACACCGCCTTCGTGGAGGAGGCCGCCGAGAAGTCCGGGCCGCGCGGGCCACAGGTGATGGAGTCCGCCCCGGAGAAGATCCGGCTGGAGGAGGCCGGTTACACCTACCCCGGCAAGGACAGCCCGGCGCTCGGGCCGATCTCCCTCACCCTGTCGCGGGGCGAGGTGGTCGCCGTGATCGGGGAGAACGGTGCGGGCAAGTCCACGCTGATCCGGCTGCTGACCTCACTGACGGCCCCGACCTCCGGCACCGTCGCCTGGGACGGCGTGCCGACCTCCGACGCCGACCAGCGCACCGCCTGGCAACACGTCGGCCTCGTCACCCAGTCGTACGGGCACTGGCCGTTCTCCGCGCGGGAGAACATCACGCTCGGCCGGCCCGATCCGCGCGGCGAGCGGGCCGTCTGGGACGCGCTGGACGCCGTGGGCATGCGGACGGCCGTCGAGGAGTTCCCTAACGGTCTGGACACCCTTTTGGCCCGCTCGTTCTGGGGCGGCCACGAGCCCTCCGGTGGTCAGTGGCAACGTCTGGCGTGTGGGCGGGCGTTCCACAGGAGGCCGGGCCTGCTGGTCATGGACGAGCCGACGAGCGCGATGGATCCGCGTGGGGAGCACATGGTGTTCTCGGGCCTGCGGGAGATGAAGCAGGACCGGATCACGGTGATCGTCACCCACCGGTTGGAGAACTGCCGGCTGGCCGACCGCATCGTCGTCCTGGACGGCGGCCGGATCGTGGAACAGGGTTCCTTCGACGAGCTCGCAAACCTGGAAGGGGGCCGGTTCCACGAGTTGTACGCACTCTCCCTGGACCGCTGACTTCGTGAGGTGTAGCTCCGGGGTCCGCGAGGCGGGAGCCTGACGCCGCCCGTGTTCCGAGCCGCCACGGTGTGGCGGACGGAGCACGGGCGGTACTCCTTCCTCGCCCGGCCGGTCAGGGGCGGCCGGTGTCCGCGACCGCTCCCGCCCGGCTGGGCTCCGGGGTCGACTGCCTCAGTTCGGCGAGGAGTTCGCTCTGGCCCACCAGCAGCTCGGTCAGGATGCGGCGCGCCGCGCGGAGGAGTTCGGCGACGTCACCGCCGGCCAGGGCGTAGCTGACGGTGGACCCGTCGCGAATGGAGACGACGATGCCCGAGCGACGCAGGACGCCGAGTTGTTGGGAGAGGTTGGAGGCCTCTATGTCGATCTCGGCCAGGAGTTCGCGTACGGGCATCGGTCCGCTCTGCAGGAGTTCGAGGACGCGGATACGGACGGGGTGCCCGAGCATCCGGAAGAACTCGGCCTTCGCCTGGTACAGAGGGACCTGCATTCCCACGAATGCTCCTGCTGTCGAGGGGACATGAGGGCGGCCGGCGGTGCGACCCGCCGGTCTCCAGCCTTCCGCCCGGCGGGTCCACGCGCGCCACGTATGAACGGTTTCGGATGTGCCGAGTTGAAGATTTCTTCAACTCGTGGGCATGCGTGGGCCCTTGAACATCGTGGTCTAGAGCTCCAGCGTTTCCTCGATGCGCTTGAGCTGGTGGCGGGCCATGGCCAGGTTGGAGTTGCGCTTGTCGAGGACGACGTACAGGAACAGACCGGTGGTCCCGCGGCCCTTCAGCAGCCGGATCAGGTGGTACTGGCTGCCGAGGGTGATGAGCAGGTCCTCGATGTCATCCTGTAAACCCAGCATCTCCATGGTGCGGTTCTTCGCACGGATGACGTCCGTGTTGCCGGCGGCGGCGACCAACAGGTCAAGGTCCTTCCCGCCGCCCAGTGTTCCCAGAGCCATGCCGCTGGTGTAGTCGACCAGCGCGACACCCAGCGCGCCCTCGATCGAGGTCATCGTCTCCTTCAAGGAGACTTCCACATTCGCCATCGTCGCCCACTCCCTCACTGCTCTTCGCCGATGCGTCGACGCCCGGCACCCGCGTGGTCGCCCACCGCGGATCCGGGCCGTTTGCGCTCACCACGCTAGTGATCGTTCGCGGCGACGGGAGCGGAACGGAGCGTTTGGCGCGATTTCCCCCTTCACCCCGGTCCGCGGTTCAGCGCAGACCGATGGTGAACGAGGCGCGGTAGCCGGCCCCGTCGGCGACCGGGCCGAGCGTCAGAAGCTTTCCCTTGGCCGCGAAGCGGTCGTCACGGGTGTTGGGGTGGGCCGGGGCCTTGCGGCGGGAGTACGGGTCGCGCCGGTACACCTGCCGCAACAGGTCCTCGGGCAGGAACAGTTGGGTGGCGGCCTCCGTGCGCGCGTCGGGGTGCACCTTGACGTGGACGTGCGGGGCGATGTGCGCGTACCAGCCGGGCACGATCGTCCGGAAGGACACCTTGCCGGAGGCGTCCGTGCGCTGGGTGCCGCGCAGGAACGTGGCCCCGTCGGCCGAGTACTTCCCGAGGGCGTCGGCCTGCCAGACGTCCACGGCGATGCCGGCCAGGGGCCTGCATCCCCGCGCCGCGTGCACCACGGTCAGGTCCAGGTGCAGCGGCACGCCCCCGCGGTCCTCCACGATGTCCGAGCGGACCCGCGCGTCGGCCACGTAGTAGGGGCCTTCGCCGGACTCCGGCGACAGGACGCAGGCGGGAACGGCCGCGGGCGCGGTGGCCGTGCCCGCCGAGGCGGTGACCGGTACGGCCGTGACCCGGTCGGGCGACCCGGCCTTCGGCGTCCCGCCCGCACAGCCCGACGCGAGGGCCGCGACGCCGGCCGAACCGGCGGCCCGCAGGACCGCGCGACGGCTCGTCGAGGAAGGATCGGAATCGGCCATGGGGCACCCCCGGGACGTCACGGCGTCGTGGACGGCTCCACCCTGCCCCACCCCCGGCCCCGGCTCCCCCGCCCCACTCGAAGAGCCACCCGTACGCTGCACCGGCCCGCGCGGGACTACGCCGCGCGGGTGACATCCCTACGGCTGCTCGGCCTGCTGCGGTGAGTGGTGCTCCGGGAAGAGGTGGTGCGCCGTGCGGGGCCGGGCGCACCCGTTCCGTCGGTCGGTTCGATGCGGTCGGGAAGTTCGATCACGCGGTGTACCTGCCCCGGGTGTGGCCGTTCACCGCGCTCAGATGGGTGGTCCGGGGTGCGGTGATCGCGACGACGGCCATGTCGTCGTGGGCACCGTCGCGCAGCCACTGGGAGGCGAGCATCTGGACGCGTTCGACGACGGCTTCGGCGGGCATGCCGGCGCATTGCGACAGGGCTCGCTTCAGGCGCTCGTCACCGAACAGTTCGTCGCCCGGCGGCCCTCCGCGGGCCTCGGTGAATCCGTCGGTGTAGAGGAGGCAGGTCTCGCCGGGGTTCAGAACGACCTCCACGGTGTGTGCCTCGATGGTGTCGAGGGCACCGATCAGCGTGCCGTGGGTGGGAACCTCCTCGACGGCGCCGTCCGTACGGACCACGAGGGGGCTGGGGTGGCCGGCGGAGGTGAGCCGCAACCGCACCTGGCTCTCGCGGCGTTGGACCGAGGCCATCACCATGGTCGCGAAGCGGGTGTGGTGGGACGTGAGGAGAGCGGCGTTGAGGAGTTGGAGCATCCGCTCGTGGTCCGCGGCCAGCGGTGTCAACGCCTGCAGCGTGTTGCGGATCTTGCCCGTCAGGATGGCCGCGTCGAGGCCTTTGCCGCACACGTCTCCGAGGACCACCAGTGAGGCTTCGCCCTCGCTGCTGCCGGGGTGGATGTCGTAGAAGTCGCCTCCCACCCGCTCACTGGCGCCCGCGGGCCGGTAGCCGCCGGCGAACTCCACCCCGTGGAGCTGCCGCAGCCGGGGAGGCAGCAGGTCGCGCATCAGGGTCCGGGTTATGGCGCTCTGCTCGCTGTAGAGCCGGGAGGCGGACAGGGCGGCGCCGGCCCGGGCCGCGAACAGCCGGGCGAACACCTCTTCGTTCTCGCTGAACTCGGCGCGGTCCGTGCCGCGGAGCAGGACCATGGCCCCGGCGGGCACGCCGTGGCCGGGCAGGGGGGTGACGACGACCGATCGGATCGGCCCGGTGAATCCGGACGGCAGGATCCAGTCGGGCAGGGTCGCGGGATCGATCCAGCGCGAGGGTACGGGCGGGAAGCCTTGCAACGCCTCGCTGAGACCCGGGACCTGCTTGGGATCCGCCACGACCAGGGTGCGGGTGACGTCCTGGCCGGCGACGGCGTGGGCGATGGGCAGTCTGCGTCCGGACGTCGGGGTGACCACGATCGCCACGTCCGCGAGGTACTCGGCGGCCAACTGCGCCGTCGCGTCCATGCACCTGTCGGAATTGAGCGAGGCCAGCAGGATGTTGGACGCCTCCGCGAGGAACCTGGTGCGTTCCCGTTCCGTGGCGAGGGCCTCTTCGGCGAGCCGCCGGTCCGTGTCGTCGACGAGCCACCACACCACGAGTTCGTCGTGGCCCCGGGTCGCGTGGGCCTCGTAGCTCTGCGCCGAGATCCGCCCCGAGACGGACGGGAGGGCCGAGACCTCCGGGGAGCCTCGGGTCGGGAGTCGGGTGTGGGCGATCACCTCCTCGTGGCCCCTGGCCAGCCAGGCGGGGACCACGTCCGGCATGCTCGCCCCGGGCAGTGCGCCCTCCAGCAGGAGGGTGGCCGCGGAGTTGGCCTCCACGACGGTGCCGGCGTCGTCGGCCACGATCACGGGGTAGGGGGCCAGGGCCCAGAGGTCGGATGGGGGGCGCCGTCGGGTCCTCGTGACGGAGATTCCCTCGGTAGAGGCCATGAAGGGGGGCCCGCCTGCGGCGAGCCTCACCACCTTCCCGCTCGACGAAAAATGCTTGCCTTCAGGCAAGCATCCCGCAGCCGCGTGTCCCACAGCAACCCGCGCCCGGACGTCCCCCGTTCGAGGGAATGCCTCCGTCCGCCTCCTCGCGCATGTCTTCGAATGCCTGACGGAACGGTCGTCAAGCGTCCGGGCAGAGACGCCGTGGGACCGGTTCGTCCGACCGCACCCGCTCCGCGTCGCGGAGCGGTCCGGTGAGGGCGGGTCAGGCGGACGGGCCGCGCGGGCACACTCGTCAAACCGGTCGGGGGTACGCGGGCATCGGCCTGGACAGCGTCACGGCCGCGGACGCACTCCTGGTGGCCTCCGAACGCGTCACCAACGCGATCCGCCACGGCGGCGGACTCACCGCCTTCCACACCGAGCTCACCGATCACGGACTGCGGCTCGCCGTCGGCGACCCGAGCCCCCGCCCGCCCGCCCGCCCGTCACTCGGCTCCGTACCGACGAGCCGGGCCGGGCGGGTACTCGTCCGAGGTGCTTCCGAGTCGCTTCCATCGAAATCCTTCCCCGTTTCTTCCACCGTGACGGTCGCTCGCGTCGCCTTGTCAGCCGCGCGTGGCACACTCCGGCCATGTCGCTCGCTGATCTCACGCTCCCCGCATGGCGGTCCTTCGACCTGCCCACCGCTCGCCGTGTGGCCCACGAGGCCGCCGCACTGGTGGACGGCCGGGTGACGCTCGTCGAGACGACGACGCACCTCGGCGCCCCGCACCACCGGGTCCGGATCGAGTGGAGCGGGCAGGAGTTCGCCCTGATACCCGGCGGATCGGTGTCCCTGGGCTTCGACCTCGACACCTGGCGGCCGACCCCGGCCCAGGCCGCCGACTACGCCCGGAGCCTGGAGCAGGGCTACGGTCACGGAGCCGATCTTCGGAGCCACCTCGCGCGGGTACTCAGTCCACGACGGACGGTTCGGGTGGCCACGCTGCTCATGGCCGTGGAGGACGAGGACCTCACCGAGCCCCCCGCCGACATGCCGGCCGTCCTCGCGGATCGCGGCCTGCGCATGCCGAGCCCCGACGAGTGGGAACACGCCTGTGGCGCCGGGGCCGACACCCTCTTCCGGTGGGGTGACGAGGTCCCTCTCGACCGCGTCCCCTACGGTGACGACTCCGGCCCCCAGAACCAACCGAACGCCTTCGGGCTGCGCATCGCCTACGACACCTACCGCACGGAACTGAGCAGCGACGTCACGGCGGTCCACGGCGGCGACGGGGGCGAGTCGGTCTGCGGCGGCTACGGAAGCATGCAGGCCTGGCTCCCCCTGGCCACGGCGAACCGGAACCCCTTCATGGCCGAGTTCGTGCACGGACCGGAGGGCGAGGGCCTCTTCGAGGACTTCTCCATCCGACCGATCCTCGCTCTGTGAACCACCGTCGACCCGGTCGGCTCCGCGGTCGCGGCCCTCACCGGGACGGGTGCCCGTGAGGACCGCGACGGGGCCGCCGGCGGTCCGGTGGGCGGCTACGGGGCGGTGGCCGCCGCGGGGGCCTCGTCGAGTTCCCAGGCGTGGCGCTTGAACTCGCGCGCGAAGTCGGTGTGGTCCTCCCACTGGCGGGCGATGCCGCGCAGCACGTCCCAGTGGTGCTCGACCGCCTGGTCGATGACGCGGCGGACCGCGGGGTCCGCCGCGTCCCGCTGCCCGATGAGCGTCTTGGCCACGGACGCCTCCAGTGCCGCGTTGCGCAGCGCGCGCAGGGCGCGGGAGGTGTCGTCCATGGCGAAACCGTTGTCGCTGCCCGTGTCCTCGGCGAAGAGCGGGGTCAGCCGCGCCTCGATGAATGCGGTGATCCGCTCGAAATAACGTACGTCCATCGGGGGCTCCATCTCGGTCGTCCTGGGGTGTCGTGTCGCTGGTGCGGGGCGAGCGGGAGGGCTCGCCCCGGCGATCACTATCCCGCAGCCCGGACCGCCCTCCTGACCTGGGGGTCTGCCGGGTGCCTCGCGGACGGTGGGAGGGTCACGGGCAGGGGCGCGTCTTCCCGGGCCTCCCCCAGGTCGCGGGATTGTTCAGTCCCGGCGGCTGGTCGGGCAGCAGGCCGCACGCCATCCAGGTGGTCACGCTCTTGTCGAGGTGGGATTCGAGCACGTAGACGGCCTTGTTCGGCGGGTACTTGTGGCGGCTGTCCAGGGAGAGGAGGCCGGAGGCACCCGAGAAGTTCTGTACCCCAGGGTTCGAGAGGCGGGCGTACACGTCCGTCGGTTGGAACGGCGCGCTGCTGTTCTCGGCCGTCTTGTACTGGGCGTAGACCGAATTGATGACCTCGGAGGCGACGCGGAGGGCGTCGTAGGCACCGGCCGCGTTTCCCTCCGGTACCGATCCGTCCTTGAAGACGTTCCGGAAGCGTGAGGTGAACTCCGAGTAGGGGCTGTCGGCGCTCTCCTTGCCGTTGGAGTTGTTGAACATCACGTAGTAGGGCCTCAGGACGGAGTGTTTCCTGAGCATGTCCTCCGGGTCCTGGAGGTACTTGGCGGCCGTGCTCTCGGAGAGGACGGCGACCTGCTTGCCGTCCGCCTTCCGGCAGTCGGCGGTGCCCTGGAGCGCGTCGAAGAGTCCCGGCATCTCGCCCGAGCGGCCCGCGTAGACGATGAATCCGCCCGTGGCCCGGACCTCCGCGCAGATGTCGCGCGCCACTTCCGAGACGATCTGCCCGTTGCGGTGCTCGTAGTAGGGGACGGTCACCACCTTGCCGCCGGTGTAGTACCGGGTGAACTTCGTCTGGAGGTCGGAGCTGAAGAACTCGTCTTCCGGGTCGTAGACCACCACGGCCGTCCGGTTGTCGTCCTTGACCGTCGTCAGCTCGCCGATCTGCTCGGAGTGCGACGCGAACTCGGCCATCACCTCGGCGATGCGGTCGTCCGAGGGCGATACCTGGAAGTAGTAGGCGGAGGCCCGCTCGTCCACCATCTTGCTGCCGGTGACCGAGTTGCCGATGACGGGGATGCTGGCCGCGGAGAGTTCCGCGACCGCCGCGAACGAGGCGGGCCGGCTCTGTGTGATGCCGACCACGGCCGCGATCTTGTCCCGGTCCTTCCTCTGGACGATCTCCTGCGCGATGTCCGGGCCCTGGGTGTTCTGTGATCCGTAGGCGAAGTACTTTCCGGAGTTCGCGATGAGCAGACGGATCTGGACCACGTCGCCCTCGCGGCTGTTGACCTGGTTCTGGGCGGTGAGGGCGCCCCGAAGGCTCTGGATGCTCACCGGGGTGGAGTCCCCGGGCTCCGCCGTGAGCGGGGCGAAGAACACCACGGTCCGGTACGGGCGTCCGCTGCGCAGCGCGTCGCCGTTCTGCCGCGCGGCGACGGCTTCCAGGGACAGGAGTTCGTCGTCGCGTCCGGCGATCCCCAGGTGGCATTCGCTTCCGTCGGTGACGCCGACGATCTCCCCGGAGGCGACCTGGTGGCAGGAGGGTTTCGTTCCGGTCCTGTTCGTGAAGACGATCAGCCCTGCGGCCACGAGGGCGAGCACCAGGACGGGGGCGGCCACGGCGCGTACGTAGTCGCCGCGGCCGTTCGCGCGTACCTCTACCTTCGGGTTCGTCTCCAGCCAGCGGTCGGCCGGTCCGTCGTCGTCGCTCGCGGACAGGGGGACCAGGTGGACCGCCGACGCGGAGCGCCGGGTGTAGAGGGCGTGGACGCGGTCGGCGAGACCGGTGACGCTGCGGGGGTCGGCGGGTACCGATTGGGCGTAGGAGGGCGCTGCCCCGGCCAGGGCTCCCAGCACCATGAGCGGCGCGGGCGGTTCGGTGCGGACGATGTCCGCGTAGGTGTCGAGCAGTTCGCGTACGGGTGTGCCTTCCTCGCCGACCTCCGGGAGGAGCAGGACGAAGGGCCAGCGGCGGCGGCGGCGGTGGATCCAGAGCCGGGAGGGCTTCGCGGCCCGGGACAGGTCGTTGAGCAGGGCCATGAGCAGCATGCGCTGGATCAGTGCGTGGTTGTGCCGCGAGGTGCCGGCCCGGGTGATGGTCAACGCCATGCGCAGGAAGTTCGCGCCCTTGGGTCTGCGGGAGCCGACCCAGCGCAGGGAGCGGCGTCTGCTGAGCCACAGGCCGTAGAGGCGTCGGGGCAGTCCGACGACGAGGAGTTGGAAGAGGGAGAGCCAGATGTTCACCAGGAAGCTGCCGCCGGTGGCGCCGGCGACCCTGGCCAGGGTCCCCAGGAGCGGTCTGCGGGCGAGGAGTTCGGTGTAGAGCTCGTCGCGCAGCCGGCGTCGTTTGCCGGCGGCCGAACCGGCGCCGACGGAGACCTCCAGGACGGCGCGGCAGGTGTGGAAGCGCGGGAGCCGCAGTTCCCCCGCGTCGGAGGGCATCGAGTTCTCCAACTGGTCGACGAAGGCGTCCAGCAGGGCGACGTGTGGGTCGATCTCGGCGCCGGGGATCTCGCCGGGCAGTGTCTCGGGAGCGGTGGCGTCGGTGTCTTCGAGGAGAGCGTGGGGGACGAGGTCGACGGTGCGGTCGAGGTCCCGTTCGTACAGTCGGTCCCGGTATCCCGTGATCACCGTGCGCGCGGTGGATTCCTGTACGGAGCCGGGTGCGCCGGGGTCCCGTTTCAACAGCACCACGGGTAACCGGCGGCTTTCGCCCCGGTTGGCCGCGAACGTGTCGAACTGCTCGATCAGGTACTCGATCCCCTGCGGAAGCGGCCGTTGCACACTGCTCCTCTGCGCGTCGAGGCGACAGGCGGCATCGCCTGGCGTCCTGCGGACACCGCCGCGAGACAGAGCTCGGCCGGGAGAGAACACGCCCTGGCGATCGCGACCGACCGCCTGCCCCCCGACGGCAGTGAGTTCCGCCACGTTAGCGGCGCGGGGCACTCCCCCGCCGGGAAATGCGCGGGTTGCCCGGGGGCCGCGGCACGGGGCGTTCCTCGCCCTGTCCACGGCGCCGCCCCGACCCGGACCGTCGAGCACGCGAGGGCTGCGGTCCGGGCGCGGTCGCGGGGGTGCGTTCCGTCGGTTCGGCCTGGTCGGAGGGCTGCCGAATCGGCTGTGCGGCGTGGTCCGGCCGTGCGACGATCCGGGCGGGAACCGAGAGAACGGGGTGGGACATGGGCAGGATGCACGCGGACGAAGCGGAGATCGACACCGAGCTGGTACGAGGGCTGCTGCGCACCCAGCTCCCCCGGTGGGCGGACCTGCCGATCATCAGGCTCGCGTCGGGCGGCACGGTCAACGCGATCTACCGGCTCGGCGACGACCTCTCCGTCCGGCTGCCGCTGCGCCCTGGCGGCGCCGAGGCCATCGCCACGGAGGCGCGGCTGCTCCCCCGGCTGGCGCCGCTGCTGCCCTTGCCGATCCCGGAGGTGGTGGCGACCGGCGCCCCGGGTGAGGGCTACCCGCTGAGCTGGGCGGTGCACCGGTGGATCGAGGGACGCAGCCCGGTCGAGGGGGAGCTTGCGGAGCCGGAGTCCGTGGCGCGGGAACTGGCACGGTTCGCGGTCGCGTTCCGCCGGATCGAACTCCCCGGCGGTCCGCCCGCGCACCGGGGCGCGCCACTGGTCGGCGAGGACCGGGAGGTGCGGGAGGCGATCGAGGCGCTGCGCCGCACCGACGAACCCTTCGACGCCGAGGAGATCACCGCGGCCTGGGAGGAGGCGCTCGCGGCGGCGGCGTGGGCGGGCCCGGCCCGTTGGACGCACTCCGACCTGATGCCGAGCAATCTGCTGCTGGACGGTGACCGCGTCTCGGCCGTCATCGACTTCGGGACCGTGGGCACGGGAGAGCCTGCCACCGACCTCATTCCCGCCTGGAACCTGCTGCCCGCCTCGGCTCGACGGGTGTACCGCGACGCGGTGGACGTGGACGACGCGACCTGGGCGCGGGGCCGGGGCTGGGCGCTGTCCATGGCGGTCATCCAGCTGCCGTACTACCGGAGGACCAACCCGATCATCTCGGCCAACGCCCGGCACGTGATCCGGGAGGTCCTCGGAGCCGGCGGGTGAGGTGACGGGGCGCCCGCCTGCCACCGGTCTTGAACATGTTCAACGAACCCCGTAGGGTCACGACCATGAGTTGAACGCGTTCAAGCGTTCATTGCTCCGCGCGTACGGCGCAGTCGGAGGGGGTCCGCGATGACGGTGCTGGTGAATCTGATCGTCACCCTGGGCATGCTGGGGATCGTTCCGGCAGGCCTGCGTCTGATCGACCCGGTCGGGCTGCACCGGATCGCCCGGCTGTGGCCGCTCCTCGCCGTTCCCGGCGCGCTGTGCCTGTGGCTTCCGCGCGGCTCCCTCGCCACCGCGCTCGCCGGACTCTACGCGGCCGCCACCGTCGCCCTCGCGGCACGGGCCCCGGCCCGGCTGCTGCGGACGCGCTCGCTCGCCCCGGCCGAGATCGCCGTGCTGACCGCGCTCGTCGCGCCCTCGGTGGCCGCGACGGCCCTGGTCGCCGAACGCGGCGGACACCGTCTCTTCGGCTTCGACCTCGACATCCTGGCGCTGACCGTGCCGCACTTCCACTTCGCCGGTTTCGTCGCCGCCCTGGTCGCCGGGCTGGTGTGCCGGGCCGCCCCGTCCTCGGCCGGCGGCCTCGCGCACGCGGCGGCGTACAGCGTCCCGGCCGGCACGCTCCTCGTGCTCCTCGGGTACTTCGTCGACGACTGGGCCGAGCTGGTGGGCGCCGTGGTCCTGACCGGCGGGATGTGGGCGGTGGCCCTGCTGACCTGGCGGGAGATCCGGCCGCGGGCCCGCCGACGCGTCACGGGCGCCCTGTTGTCGACCTCGGCCGCGGTCCTGGTCGCCACCATGCTGCTCGCCCTGTGGTGGGCCCTCGGCGAGGCCACCGGCATCACTCACCCCACCCTGACCTGGATGGCCGCCACCCACGGCCTCGGGAACGCCCTCGGATTCGCCCTCTGCTCGATGCTCGCCTGGCACCGGCTGGGCCCCGACCTGACGGAGAAGACCCCATGACCCGCCTCTTCAGCGCCGCCCGCGACACCGTCAACTACCCCGAGGAGGGCGCCACGGCCCGGCGCCCGCTGCCGGCCGGATACAACCACCTGGAGTACCGCGTCCGGATCGGGCACGGCCGGCCCGACCTGGAAGCGGCCGGCGCCGCCGTCACCACCCTCCGGGCGCACCGCGCCTCGGGGATGCGCGTCGCCACGGACCAGGAGGGCCCCCTCCTCCCCGGTCGGCGGGTGGAGGTCGGCATCGGCATCGGGCCGCTGCGCGTCACCGCTCCGTGCCAGGTGATCTGGACGGCGTACGAACCCGACCGCGTCGGTTTCGCGTACGGGACGCTGAAGGGCCACCCCGAGTGCGGCGAGGAGTCCTTCGTCGTGGACATGGACGCCGACGGCGGTGTGTGGTTCACGGTGACCGCCTTCAGCCGGCCCGGCTGCTGGTACACCCGCCTCGCGGGCCCGGCGATACCCGTCCTGCAACGCGCCTACGCCCGCCTGCTGGGGCACACGCTGCGCGGGTTGCTCCGGGCCCGCTGACGCCGGAGGGGGCGAGCCGACCCGGATGTGCGGGAGCGCCGGCCTCGCTTGTGTATCGGGCGGGTATCAGGGAGCGCTTGGTCGTCCATCAAACCGGTGCGTCGTCCCCGGCGGCCGCGCCCTCGCAGGGTCGGCCCGTACCAGGGAGTCAAGGCACCCCCACCCCGTCTGAGCTGCGCTTTCTCGGGGCGCGGAGGCTCCTTCGGGTGGGTGCGGGCGCGGGGTGCGGCACGGACGGCGCCCTGCTTCGCCGGCGTATCGTTCCTTTCGGATCGACGGCGGTGCGTGAGCGCACCCGGGTCCCCCGCCCCGCCCGGACCGTTCGAACAGGAGTCGTCCCCGTGTCCTCGTCCGCCCCGGCTCCCGCCTCCGCGCGCCTCGCCCGCGTGTTGCTGGTGGAGGACGACGACCTGATGCGCCGGTCGTTCACCGTCGCCCTCGAACGCTACGGCTACCGGATGAAGGCCGCGGCGGACGGCCTCGCCGCGCTGGAGCTCCTGCGCGAGGAGAGCTTCGACCTGCTGATCCTGGACGTGCTGCTGCCCGGTCTCGACGGGATCGGACTGTGCCGCAGGGTCCGGGAGACCAGCCTGGTGCCGATCCTGATGATGTCCGCCCGCGGCGAAGGCCTCGACGTGATCGCCGGCCTGGAGGCCGGGGCCGACGACTACGTCGTCAAGCCGGTGGAGACCTCCGTGCTCGTGGCGCGCATCCGCTCGCTGCTGCGGCGGGCGACCTACGCCCCCGGGCCCGCGCGCACGACGGGCGAGGAGCCGCCCGCGTCCGGGGGAGACCGGGACCGGCTGCTCTTCGGGGACCTCTCCATCGACACCGGCGGCCTGGAGGTGTTCGTCTCCGGACGTCCGGTGGCGCTCACCCCGACCGAACTGAAACTCCTGCTGGAGTTCGCAGCCCACCCGGGCATCGTGCTGGAGCGGCACACCCTGCTGCGTGACGTCTGGGACTACGGCTGGGACGGCGACAGCCGGGTCGTCGACCTGTGCGTACAGCGGCTGCGCAAGAAGCTGGGGCGGGACCGGATCGAGACGGTCCGCGGCTTCGGCTACAAGCTCAGGCGCTGAGCGCGGTGTGCCCGTTCACCCGGCCGCGGCCGGTCCGCGCGTCCCTGCGTCGGAAGATCGCGGCGCTGGCCGCGGCCACGGCCTGCCTCGTCGCCGCGGCCGTGGGCGTACTGGTCCACCTGTGGACGGCGCAGGACATCCGCAGTCGGGCCGAGGCACGGGCGTTCAACGGCGTGTACTCGGCCATGGACGTCTACCGGCGCACCGGAACGCTCGCGGACGGCGCCGAACTCGACCCCGCCGAGCTGCCCGCCGCCCTGCGCCACCCGGCCGACGGAAATCGGCACACGGCCTACGACGGCCGCGTGGACGCCAACGTCGGGCCGACCGTCTGGGCCGCCCAGCGGGTCGGCGGCCCGGACAGTCCGGTGCTCGCCATGCGCGTCAACATGAACGGTGAGCTCCACGAGCTGCGCCGCCTCGACGTGAGCATGGCGGTGGCCTCGCTCGTCGCGCTCGCCGCGGCCGTCCCCCTGGCGGTGTACGGGGCCGGGTTGCTCGGCCGCAGGCTGCGGCGGGTCTCCGAGACCGCGGGCCGGATCTCCGCCGGGGACCTCGACGCCCGGACCGGGCACGTCAAGGGCGGCGACGAGGTGGCCGACATCGCCGCCACCGTCGACCTGATGGCCGACAGTCTCGCCCGACGCCTGCGCAACGAGCGGCAGTTCACCGCGGACGTGGCCCACGAGCTGCGCACGCCCGTCGGCGGTCTGTTGGTCGCCGCCGACCTGCTGCCGAGCGGCGAGACGGAGGATCTGCTGCGGGCGCGCGTACGCGATCTGCGCGGCCTGATCGAGGACCTGCTGGAGATCTCCCGGCTGGACGCGGGCGCCGAACAGCCGGTCCGCTCCCACGTGCCGCTCGGCGCGGTCGTGCGGGAGGCCGTGGCGCGTACCGGATGCGTCGCGACGGTCACCGTCGGGGACACGCCCGGCACGGAGGGAACGGCTACCACCGAGGGAGCGGCGACCGTGGAAACCGATCCGCGCCGTCTCGAACGGATCGTCGGCAACCTCGTCGTCAACGCCCACCGGCACGGGGGCGGCCCCGTCGAGGTCACCGTCGAGGGTCGTACCGTCGTCGTGCGCGACCGCGGTCCCGGTTTCCCCGCCGACCTGCTGCGCGACGGTCCGCGACGCTTCCACACGGGCGCGGCGGAGCGGGGCTCGGGGCACGGACTGGGCCTGACCATCGCCCAGGGCCAGGCCCGGGTACTGGGCGCCGAGTTGCACCTGGGCAACGCCCCGGAAGGCGGCGCCGTCGCCACCCTGCGCCTGCCGGCTCGACCCGCCTGACCACCCGTCACGCTCAACCGCTGCCAAGCGGCGCGGCCACCGATACACGACGGATGACATCCCGATACGTTCCCCGGACACCCTTCGAAGTGCCCCCATCGGTACCCGAAGAGGAGTCCATCGTGACCGCAGAGCCCCTTTCCCCGTACGCGCCGAACCCGACGGCGGGGATCGCGGCCGCCACCGTCGGCCTCTCCAAGGTCCACGGCAGCGGCGACACGCGTGTCGTCGCCCTGGACGATGTCAGCCTCGCCTTCCGGGAGGGCGAGTTCACCGCGATCATGGGCCCGTCCGGCTGTGGCAAGTCCACGCTGATGCACTGCGCCGCCGGGCTCGACTCGGTCACCTCGGGCTCGGTCCGCATCGGCACCACCGACCTGGGCACGCTGAACGACCGGCAGCTCACCGCCCTGCGCCGGGACCGGATCGGCTTCGTCTTCCAGGCGTTCAACCTGCTGCCGACGCTGACCGCGCTGGAGAACATCACGCTGCCGCTGAGCATCGCCGGGCGCCGCCCCGACGGGCAGTGGCTGGACCGGGTGGTGTCCATGGTCGGCCTGTCGCAGCGGCTCGACCACCGCCCCGGGCAGTTGTCCGGCGGGCAGCAGCAACGCGTCGCGGTGGCCCGTGCGCTGGCCTCGCGCCCCGCGATCGTCTTCGCGGACGAGCCCACCGGCAACCTCGACTCCCGCGCCGGGGCCGAGGTCCTCGGTTTCCTGCGCGACTCGGTGCGCGAACTCGGCCGGACCGTGGTCATGGTGACCCACGACCCCGTGGCCGCCGGGTTCGCCGACCGTGTGGTCTTCCTCGCGGACGGTCGCCTGGTCGACGAGATGGCGCATCCCACGCCGGAGCGGGTCCTGGACCGGATGAAGGCGTTCGACACCCGCTCCCGTACCAGCTGACCGGCACGGCGCCGCTTGCGCCGTCCCTTGTCCCTCCCTCCCCTCCTCCGCCCTGAAAGCTGCCCATGCTGAAAACAGCCCTGCGCAACGCCCTGGCGCACAAGGCCCGTCTGCTCCTGACCGTCCTCGCGGTCTGCCTGGGTGTCGCGTTCGTCAGCGGCACACTCGTCTTCGCGGACTCCTCCGCCGCCGCTCACCGCGCCGCCGTGTCGAAGAGCTTCGCGGACATCGCGGTCACCGTGACCCCGAGGCAGCCCCCGCCCGGGGCAGCCCCGGCAGGCCCCGGCGATGACACCACCGTCGTCGATGACGTGCTCGCCCGGAAACTGGCCGACGTGCCGGGTGTCGCCGCGGTACGGCCGTCGGCCGACGGCCCGGCGACCCTGAACGGCTCGGACGGCGCCCCCCTGCGGGCCGGACGGACCTGGGCGAACCTGGGCGCCGCCTACGTACCGGGGGCGGACGGCAAGGACGGTCGCTTTCCGCTGGTCAAGGGGCACGCGCCCCGGAACGACGCCGAGATCGCCGTGGACGACGGCACCGCCGCCGCCGGCGGGTTCGCCCTCGGCGACACCATCACGCTGGCCACGGACGGCCCGGTACTGAGGAAGCGGCTCGTGGGGGTCGTGACCACCAAGGAGCCCCGGGTGACCGCCGGCGGCACCCTCACCCTGTTCCACAAGGCGACCGCCCAGGCACTGTTCGCGTCACCCGGCCACTACACCTCGATCGACCTGACCGCCGCCCCCGGCACCGGCCAGTTCGAGCTCGCCGAGCGCGTCCGCGCGATGCTGCCGGCCGACCGCGCCGAAGCCACCACCGGTACCGCACAGGCCGACCAACAGGGCATCCTCGTCAACACGCTGACCCGTGGCTACACCAAACTGCCGCTGGTCTTCGCCGGGGTCTCCCTGTTCATCGGTTCGTTCCTCATCGTCAACACCTTCACCATGCTCGTGTCCCGGCGCGGCCGGGAGATCGCGCTGCTGCGGGCGATCGGCGCCTCGCGCCGGCAGGTGGTCCGCTCCGTCCTCTGGGAGGCCGCGCTGGTCGGCCTCGCCGCGTCGGCGCTCGGGTTCCTCCTCGGCCTCGGCATCGCCGCCGTACTGCCCGACCTGCTGAGCACCGGGGACGCCCTGCCCCGGGGGCCCCTGGTCATCGGACCGCGCCCGATCGTCGCCGCGCTCGGCGTCGGCGTGGGCGTCACCGTCCTCGCCGCGTGGCTGCCGTCCCGCAGGGCCGCGAGGATCGCGCCCATCGAGGCGCTGCGTTCGGCGGACCAACCGCCCACCGCGACGGCGTCCAGGGTCCGCGGGGTGGCGGGAGTACTCCTGCTGGCGCTCGGCGCGGGGCTGCTGGTGTCTCTCACCGGGGCGAAGGACGCCTCCGAGGAGAACCTGCGGAACGCCATGTTCGGGTGCGCCGTCGTCGTGGTCGCCCTGATCGTCCTGGCGCCGCTCCTCGCGGGTCCCGTGATCCGGCTGAGCGGACGTCTGACCGACCGCCTCGGGATCGCCGGCCGGCTCGCCCGGGAGAACGCGCTGCGCGACCCGCGCCGCACCGCGGCCACCGCGTCCGCGCTGATGGTCAGCACGGCCCTGGTCGCCGGGCTCGCCGTCATCGGCGACTCCACGTCGCAGGCCCTCGACCGGCAGGCCGCGGCCGGTCTCGGCGCCGACTACGTCATCAGTGCCCGTTCCACCATGAGCGGCATCGATCCGGCCGCCGTGCAGCGGGTGGCCGACACCTCCGGCGTCGAGACGGCGAGCGCCGTCACGGACTCCACGCTGTTCACGGGCGGCCAGGTACGCGAGATCGCCGGCGTCGACCCCGAGACCGTGCACGACGTCATGGAACTCGACTTCGTCAGCGGATCCCTGAAGGACCTCGGTCCCGGCCGGCTCGCCGTGTCCGCCTCCGTCGCCCGCGAACAGGGCTTGAGCGCGGGCAGCGCGCTGACCGCGCGCATCGGTCGCGACCAGGAGCCCAGGCAGTACACCGTCGTCGGTGTCTACCGGGACAACCCCGTCGCCCACGACGTGCTGGGCGCGCGCGTCGAAGTGGGTCGGCACAGCCACCTGCCGGACTCCGTCCAGCGGATCCTCGTGCGTGCCGGCGCCGGCGGCGCTGCCCCGGCCACCGCCGACGGGCTGCGCACCGCCACCGGCAACAGTCCGCTCATGAAGGTCCAGAACCGCGACGAACTCGTCCACGAGGCCGCCGGGGCCATGGGCGACCTGCTGACCCTCATGTACGGGCTGCTCGCACTCGGCGCCGTGATCTCCTCGCTCGGCATCGTGAACACCCTGGCCGTGTCGGTCGCGGAACGCACCCGCGAGATCGGCGTGTTGCGTGCCCTCGGCATGGATCGCGGCCGGATCCGCCGCATGATCCGGCTGGAGTCCCTGACGGTCGCCGCGTTCGGCACGCTCCTGGGCCTGGCGGGCGGGCTCTTCGGAGCCTGGGCGGTCGGCGCTCTGGCGAACGGCGCGATCGCGGACTACTCCATGGCCCTGCCGTGGGGGACGCTGCTCCTCGTGTGCCTGGTCTCCCTCGCGATCGGCACGGTCGCGGCCGCCGGTCCGGCCCGCCGGGCGGCCGCGCTGAGCCCGTTGGAGGCCGTCGCCCGGACGTAGACGTGGGTCACCCCTCGGGGACCCGCCCCTGCGGGTTCCCGGCCGGGGGTCCGGCCCGGGTCGGCCCCCACCCGGCCGGGGGGTCACTTGGTCTCCACGGCTCCCGAGTCCGGCGACTGTTGCAGTCCCGATGCGTCGACCGCCTCGAAGTCCGACCCCTTGATGGCCTTGAGCGCGTCGAGTTGGGCATTGTCCCAACCGGGGTTCTCCTCACCGGTGATGAACCAGGCCGAGCCGTTGTCCGCGACGATGGCGCCGTACTTCTTGAGCGCCTCGGCCACGGCCTTGGCCTGCGGGCCCATCGCCGAGGTGTCCACCGAGTCCTTCAGCCGCAGCCGCAACCCCATGGGTGGCAGCGACGCGTCAGCCGCGGAGCCCGCCTGGTGCCTGGCGGGCCAGACGTGACTCTGGTCCGAGCGCGGCACGGTGACACGGATCGCGTGGTCGATGTGCCCGGACGCCGCCTCCTCGTGGCGCGCCAGTCCGGGAAGGATGGCGAGGCCGGCGGCATCGGCGGACGTCCAGCCGTCGGGCCGGAGTTCGTTGGTCGTCAGGTCGAAGACGGCGCCCCCTCCGGCGTGCCAGGCGTTGTCGCCCTCCTGCTTCGCGTTCCACAGCTCGTAGGACTTGCACAGGTCGCGGTCCCACACGACGACGTGGCGGTCCCCCTCGCTCGCCGGCCCGTTCTCGATCCTGGCGTCCTGCGGGATGCGGTACCCGGTCTTGTCGCTCTCGTCGGCGTAGTCCAGGGTGACCTTCGTTTCCGGCAGCTTCTCGTCCGAGACCGTGATGGGGATGCCGAAGGGTTCGCCGTCGCTCAGGCCCGACCCGAAGTCCGGGTGAAGCGGTACCGAGGAGCCGATCGAGGAGACGTACCGGGCGGAGTTCGGGTGCACGGGGAGCTTGTCCACGGGGGCGCGCCAGAAACTGTCCGGCAGCGAGGTCGCGCACGCGGCCTTCGTGGGAGACCCTGCCTGGTCGGCCTCGCCGGCGGCCACACCCCCGGGCAGCAGGCAGACGGCGCAGGCGGCAGCGGCGGCGATCGCGGGGACCCTGGCGCCGACGCGCCCTTCAGCGGTTCGCTTGATCCGGGCGGTTGGCTTCATCGTCATCGATCACCCTGGGTATGCGTACGTGTCTGCACGCGGCCGAGAGACGAGATCCGGGCCAACCGGGTCGTTTCGGCTGGATGCGTCCATCGTAGTTCCGGAGCTGCACACACGCGCCCCGCGCGCGGGGCCGGCGCCGGCGGGGCGAAGGGAAAAACCCGGGTGAGGCGCCGGGCCGGTTGCTGTTGGATGGTCGCGATGAACAACCCCTGGCACGAGCGGTGGAACCGGCGGCGCGACGTACCGCTGCGCTATGTCCTGGTCGAGGAGCGGGACCACGGGGAGGACGGGCGGGACGCCCCCTACAGCTTCGGGTACGCGGTGTTGGCGAAGTGCGCCGAGGTGGAGGGGTTGTTCGCCGAACTGCCGCCGCCCACCGCCCCGCGGGAGCAGCTGACGCTCTTCTCGTGCGCACCGTCGGGGCGGCTGCGCGCCGCCGTCGCCGGCGCGGACCGCGGCCGAGTCGGCGATCTGCGGATCGGGGTGACCCTCAGGGGCCTGCCCGTGGACGGCTGGACCCACGGACTGTCCGACGCCGTGGTCGTGGCCCACCGGCCCGGCTCGGAGGACCCCTCACGCATCGACATCACCGTGGAGGCCACGGTCCGGACGCCCGACTTGTCCTTCGGTCGACCGCCGGACGAACTGCGCCGGCAGTTCGGATTCGAACTGTCCGGCGCCGAAGGCGAGGACCCCTACGGCTCCTGCGCGGCGGCGCCGCGGCTCTTCGCCACCCGCAAGGCTCCGGAACAGGCCGTGCTCCGGCTCCTCGGCGTCGACCCCGACGCACCTCTCCTGGCCGGGGGCGACCGCTCCACTCCGACGGACATCCTCGCCGTCGACCGGACGGGCCGGGTGATGACCGGCCGCGACGCCCACTTGCGGGTCATCGGGGCGAAGCCCTCCGCCTTCGGCTCCGGTCTCCTGGACGTCGAGGTCGCCGGACGGGTCGAGGACAAGCCCCTGCCGGCGCTGGAGGCCGTGTGGGCGTT
The DNA here is from genome assembly GCF_036231985.1 of Streptomyces sp. NBC_01426. Lineage (GTDB taxonomy): Bacteria > Actinomycetota > Actinomycetes > Streptomycetales > Streptomycetaceae > Streptomyces. Next base: position 7,200,838 of record NZ_CP109500.1, on the reverse strand, counting down.
GTGGCGTGAGGGGCGACCCGCCGAGCCCCACCAGTGGACGCGCTTCCCGGACGAGTTGCTCGCCGAATGGCTGTGGCTCACGGAGAAGGACGCGGGCCCGGACCGGAAGGGCGGCCGTCACCACCTCGACGGCCGGCTCGTGACCGGCTGGTACGCCCTGCACTGCGCGCTCGGGGAGGCCGTCAACGGCCCCGGAGGCTACTACGGCCGGTGCTGGAACTCGCTGTTCGACTGCCTGTCCGGCGGGTACGGAGCCGTCCCGCCCTTCACCCTGGTGTGGCACCACTTCCCGGCGGCCCGCCGCGCCTTGGCGGGCGCCGGGCCGGCGGCCGACGTGTCGTACGCCGAGGAGGTCGTCGACCGGCTCCGGGCCTTCGGCGTGACCGTCGAGCTCCGCTGAGTCGGCGGGACAGAGGCGCCGGCCCCGCGGCGGCCCACGTCGGGTACGGCCGAACGGATCATCCGACGGCGCGGGGAGGCGTGCGGAACGCGGGGGCGGGCAGGCGGTCGGTATCCGCCTTCGGGGGACGGACCCCGGGTGAGGCGGCGAGCGACGGAGGAGACACGGTGCCGAACCACGCGACGAGGGAACACCTGGAGGCACTGCGTGCGGAGCTTCGGACGACGGGAGCCGCGCTCCCGGCACACGAACGCGCGCACCTGGAGGCGCTGCTGGACCGCCTGGAGGCGGATGAGGCGGCAGAGGACCCGGGCATGGCCGAGTCCCTGCACCTGGCCGCCGAACGGTTCGAGGTGAAGCACCCCTCACTGGCGGCGACCCTGCGCACCCTCGGTGTCAATCTGGCCAACATCGGCATCTGATCTCCTCGCCCACCCCCGCACCGCCCCGGGCCCGCCCCGGGGCGGTGTCGTCGCTTCGGAGCGGGGCGCTTCGGGCCGGCGGGGCGAGTCGGTCGTTCAGTACGTCAGCGCGTCCTGCATCGAGGAGAGCCAATAGGTGACGGCCGCGCTGTCGTCCTTGTACGTGCCGGCCGGGAGCGTCACCTTGACCGGGGCGCCGACCGAACCGGAATCGCTGCGGGCAGCGAAGTGGAGGGTGAGCTTCTCGGGCTTGTAGCCGTGGGCCGCCTCACCGGTCGCGCTGCTGAGGGTCACCCCCGCGTACGCGGACTCGCCCGGGGCGAGGGTCGCGACGGCCTGCGGCTTGCTGTCCTCGACGATCTGCGTCGCGGCCTGTTCCTCGTCGAAACGCAGCAGGGGCGCCATGTAGACGTCGCAGGCGCGCTTTCCGGTGTTGGTGACGGTGAGCAGCATGTGGTTGACGGGGCGTTCCACCTTGGTGGCCACGATCTTCGTGGAACCGGCCGCGCAGGCCACGAAACCGGCCTCGGTGGGGGTGTGGGCGGCGGGCTGCGCCTTGCCGCTGTCGGTGGTGCCGATCGAGGGCTGCACGACGGAGGCCGCGCCGGCGGGAGACGGCTCCTTGGTCAGTGCGTCATTGCCTTGACACGCGGTCAGGGTCGTGGCTGCGAGCAGCGCGGCGGTGCAGGCGGTCAGGGCGGTGCGACGGGTACGGGTGGTGCGCATGATGCGGTCGTCCTTCTGGTGTGGGATGTGAGGCGGACTCAGTGACGGCCCAGGACCACGGTCAGGACCGAGATACAGGCGATCAGTACGGCGACGGCGACCACGTCGGTCGCGCCGAAACGTCTTGGCATGGCGGCTCCGGTTCCGGTGGCGCTGTCCCAAGGTTGCGGGGCTGTGCCGATCATGTGCCAGATACACGGGACAATGGGGGACGTTGGGACGTGGGACGGCCTGTGAGCTGGGCGGATGACCTGTCCCTGGAACGCCTGGTTGGAAAGACAGAGGGAGCGGGGGACCCGAGTGACCACGGGATCGGATGGCCTGGCCGGACTGTTGAGCGGGCTCAAGAAGCGTTCGGGGCTGAGCTACGGAGCGCTCGCCGGGCGGCTGCACGTGAGTACGTCGACGGTGCACCGGTACTGCAACGGAGATGCCGTTCCCACCGAGTTCGGGACGATCGAGCGGTTCGCCAAGCAGTGCGGGGCGACCCGCGACGAGTTGGTGGAGGCGCACCGGCGCTGGATCATCGCCGACGACGCGCGGCGGCGTCCGCGGCCGGCGGCCCACGAACCGGCCGAGCGGCCACCGGTCACGACCGGCACCTCGGGCACCCCGAGTGCGGCACCCGATGAGGCGGCCGGCGCAACCGGTCCGCACTCCCCCGCGCCAACGCCCGCGCCCGAGGACGCCCCGAAGGGCGGCGCGTTGCCGTTGACGGCACCGGAAGCGGAATCCGAGGGGAATGCGGATCCGGAGTCCGGTGCGACGCCGGCCGCCGCCCCCGGGGCTTCCGGCGCCGGCGCCACGCGATGGTCCCGGCGCGGTCGCGACGCCTCGCGGTCCGCGGCCGTCGGCTCCGCGGCCCGACGCCGTGGTGTGCGGATCGCCCTGGCGGCCGGGACCGTCGCGGTGCTCGCCGTGCCGGCCGCGTACGCCGTGACCCGCTATGCCGCGGACGAGCCGACCCCCTCGGGCCCCTCCGCGCCGGTGACGCCCTCGTCGGGCCGGACCTCGCCGTCCGCCCCCGGACCCGGGCCCGCAGCGAGTGCCTCCGCCTCGGCCGGTCCCACGGCGAGCGGTTCGGCCACCGCGGCCCGCGGCGCCTCCCCCGGCGCCGGGGCGAGCGCGCCCGCGCCCGGCCGGGAAGGGTCGAGCACGCCCGGGGGGACACCGCCCTCCGGCGACGGGGCGGCCGTGCAGCCACCGAGCGTCGGGGTCAGCTCGTACAACTGGGACGCCCCCTGCGGGGAGAACTACCTGCTCGATCAGCCGGAGGGTCAGGTCCCGCCGCCCAGCGCCCCGCAGGACACCCGGGGTTGGGCCCGGGCGCTCGGGGCCGTGGACGCCGGAGCGATGCGGCTCCAGCTGACCGCGAAGGGCCGCGCGGAGGAGGCGGTGGTCATCACCGGGATCGACGTGCGGGTGGTCGAGCGCGGCGCGCCCCTCGCGTGGCGGGCCTTCTCCATGGGCGACGGCTGCGGCAGCGGCATCACCCCGCAGACCTTCGACATCGACCTGGACGACGCCCGGCCCGTGACCAGGGCGAAGGACGGTCAGGACGGCGGAACCACCGTGCCCGCCAAGGGCTTCCCGTTCAAGGTCTCGTCGCACGACCCGCAGGTGTTCAACCTCGACATCCACACGGAGGGACATCAGGCGAGCTGGTACCTGGAGGTGGGTTGGAGCAGCGGTGACCGGCGCGGCACGGTGCGGGTGGACGACGGCGGTCGGCCCTTCCGCACGAGCGCGCTGGAGGGCCGGCCGAGGTTCGGCTGGTGGCCGGATCGCAGCGAGTGGGTCGCCTACTGATGGGGCGAACCGGATCCGGGACGGGATCAGGGTCGGGGTCCGGGCCGGGTGAGGACGGACAGTCCCTTCCCCTGTTTCTGATCAGGGTGCGGGTGGGTCGACCCGTACGGGTCGACCCACCCGCACCGGGGCCTCAGGGGCGCGTGTTGACCATGTACCACCAGTAGGCGTTGGTGGCCGAGACGACCGCTCCGGCGGCGGTGGCCATCAGGTAGCGGCCCGTCACCTTGTTGCGCAGTGCGACGGAACCGCCGGGGCCGGCGACCGTGTACCAGTGGAAGCTGTCCCCCTGGCCCTGTGAGACGAGGATCCCGTTACCCACGCCCTGCAGGCTCTGGCCGAACTGCTCCGCGTCCCTGTTCAGGAGCGAGATGGTGCCGTCGTTGTTGCCGCCGACCTGCCATACGGCGTCGTCGTGCCGGTTGCCGTACCAGAGCCGGCTGGCCTTGCACACGACGGAGCCGAAGTAGTCGGCGTCGCCGAGCCACTCGTCGGGCCGCTCCTGGGGCGCCATCACGTACGTCTGCCCCGGCGTGGGGTTGGCCGCGGCGGCGGGGGGCGGGGCGGCGGAGGCCGAACCGGCGGCGATCACGGTCAGTGCGGCGGCGCACGCCAGCGCCGCGGTGTGTCGGTTCACGGTCGTCCTCAGCCCTTGCTCACGGTGAAGGTGACGGCGGCGTTGTCGCCACCGCCGCCGTCCTGACGGCAGGTGAAGCCCGACGGGACGTCACAGGCGTACTTGTTGCTCCCCGAGTAGGGGTTGTTCCAGTGGATGGCGACGTTGCCGACCTCGTACATGTTGTAGACCGCCGACCCCTGCGTCCCGGTCATGAAGCCGTTCGACTCCGACTGCCAGGTGCCGTTGGACATCGGGTACACGCGGTCCGGCGGGACCATGTTGTCGCTCCACGTGCCGTGCGACAGGCTCGACGAGGTGCGGACCATCTCGTTGGGGGTGCGGTTCTGCAGGGTGACGTGCGTGCTGCGCGCGGCTGCGGCGGCGCTCGTCGCGTTCCGTGCCCCCGCGCCGGTGGTCGAGAAGCCGGATGCGGGTGTGGCCGCCCTGACCCCGTTCCGGCCGATCGTGAACGTCACCTCGGCGTTGTTGCCGCCACCACCGCTGCGCGAACAGCTGTAGCCGGCGGGGACGTCGCAGCTGTAGCCGTTGCCGCCGGCGTACGGGTTGTTCCAGTGGATGGAGATCTCGCCGTCGGTGCCGACCGCGTACCGGGCGTAGCCCTCGGTGCCCGTCATCATTCCCGAGGAGTGCGACCCCCAGGCGGCGGAGGCGCCTCCGTCGATCTTCTCGGGCGGTGTGGCGTCGTCCCAGACCCCGTGCGAGAGGGAGGTGTAGTTGCGGTACATCGTCGTCGTGGTGCCGTTGACGACGGTCACCTTGGTGCTGCGCGCCGACTGTGCCACCGCGGTGGACTGTCCGGGAGTGTCGTTGCCGGTCGAGGCGGTGGCGGTGACGGTCGGGGCGAGCAGCGCGGTGGCGGCCACGGCCACCACGACCGCGGCGCGCAGGGAGGCGGTTCCGCGTGCCGCGGAGGTGGTGGCCGTGCCCCTGCGGAAGGCCCTGCGGGATACCGGGTCGGTCGGCATGTGCGTCTCCTGTTCGTGGTTCCGGCTTGGCGGGACAGAGCCTGCCGACGTGGCCTAACAGGGATCTAACGCGGATTCCGGCAGCTGCCCGACGCGGCCGTTAGGAGGGGCGTCGGTCGCTGTCGCGGGGGTGCGCGCCCGTCGACATTGGCGTCCTTCTTGATGTGTTTCCGGCCTTTATCCGGCTTCGCCCGCGAGTGCATCCCTATCGCCTCGTAGGGTGCGGCCAGGAACGACGTGCGCAAGGGGGCATGTGATGGACTTCCGGTTGCTCGGACCGGTGTCGGCCTTCTCGGGGCGGGTCGAGGTGCCGATCGGGCCGCCCAAGCGTCGGGCCCTGTTGGCGTTGCTGGTGCTCGCGGAGGGCGCGTCGGTGGGCGCCGAGCGCATCATCGAGGGGTTGTGGGACGACCGGCCGCCGACGCACGCCCGGACCGTCGTCTACGGCCACGTGTCGGCCCTGCGCGGGTTGCTGCGGGAGGAGCCGGACACCGAACTCGTCACCAGGGACGGTGGGTACGCCCTGCACGCCCCGCCCGCCTCGGCGGACCTGTGGCGCTTTCGTGAGCTGGTGCGCGCGGCCGGGGTCTCTGGGGCGGAGCCGACGGAGTCGCTGCGGGAGGCCTTGGGGTTGTGGCGCGGTCGGGCGCTCGACGGGGTGGGTGACACGCCGCTGATGGCCGCGGCCGCCGACCGGCTGGTCGACGAACACCTGGCCGTGCTGGAACGTTTCGCTGCCGCCCTGCACGCAGGCGGGCGGGGTGCGGAGGCACTTTCGCTGCTCGGGCCCGCCGCGGAGCGGCACCCCCTGCGCGAGTCCCTGATCGCGGCCGTCGTCCGTGCGTTGCACCAGGCGGACCGTCAGGCCGACGCCGTCGCGCTGTACCGGCGTACGCAGCGCCGGCTGGCCGGGGAACTGGGCGTCGACCCGGGCGCCGCGCTGTCCGAGGCGTACCTGACGCTGCTGCGTTCCGGGCCGCCGCGGCGCCCGGCCGCGCCCGCCGCCCGGCGGGCCCCGGTGTCACCGCCGCGGGCGCCCGACCACCGGCCGGCCATCGCCGTACAGGCGCCCGCGAGGCCCTCGCCGTTCCTGCTGCCGCGTGCCCCGGCCGGCTTCGTCAGCCGTACGGACGATCTCGCGCGGCTGACCCTGGTCGCCCGTGCGGACCGGGCGCCGCTGAGCGTGATCACCGGCCCGGCCGGGGTCGGCAAGACCTCGCTCGCGGTCCACTGGGCGTACGCCCACGCCGCCGACTTCCCCGACGGCGTCCTGTACGCCGACCTGCGGGCCGGTGGGCCGGACGGCGCGGGCTGCCTGACGACCGGTGTCCTGCACGACTTCCTCCAGGCCTTCGGCGTTCCCGAGGAGCGGCTGCCGGCGGAGGCGCGCGCCACCGAGAACCTGTACCGGGCCACGCTCGCCGGCCGCCGTACCCTCGTCCTCCTCGACAACGCCGGCGACTCGGGCCAGGTACGTCCGCTGCTGCCCGGAACACCCGGCTCCACGGTGCTGGTCACCAGTCGCAACCGGATGGAGGGGCTCGTGGCGACGGACTGCGCGCGGCTGCTGCCGCTCGAACGGCTGGCGCCCGCGGACGGGGTGCGGGTGCTGCGCACCGTCATCGGCGCCGATCGGGTGGACGCGGAGCCGGCCGCCGCCGCGGAGCTGTCCGTGCTGTGCGACGGCCTGCCGTTGGCGCTGCGGTTGGCCGCGGCGAGGCTGGCGGCGCGGCCCCGGCTCGCGCTGCGCGCCATGGCCGACGACCTGCTCGACGAGCAGCGGCGGCTCTCCCTGCTGAACGGCGAGGACCTCGGTGTCGAGGCGACACTGCGGATGAGCGTGCACCAGTTGCCGCCGGACGCCGCGCTGCTGTTCCGTCAACTCGCCCTGCACGTGGGGTCGGAGATCGACCGGGGGGCCGCGTCCGCGCTCGGCGGGCTGCCGCTCCCGGCGGCCGGCGAGGCCCTGGAGGCCCTGGCCGCGGCCCATCTCGTCGAGGAACGGACCAGCGGCCGGTACCTGATGCACGATCTGACCCGCCTGTACGCGCGGTCCTTCGCGGACCGGGCCGACGGCGCGGGACTGCGGCGGCTGCTGGTGCACTACCTGTCCGCCGCCCGCGCCGCGACGGTGGCGGCCGAACCGGGCAGCCAGCCCTGCTGCACCGTGCCCGCGGACCTGGCCCCGGCCGGCCCGCCGCCCGTCTTCACCGACCGTCTCCAGGCGATGGCCTGGCTGGGTACCGAACGGGCCAACCTGACCGCGGCGGTCGCCGCCGCGGTGGGGGCGGGGTTCCCGGATGTGGCCTGGCGCATCGCCGTACAGCTGTGGCCGCTCGTCGTGCGGCAGGTGCACGACGGCTGGGAGCCGGTCCTGCTGCGCGCCCTCTCCGCCGCCACCGGGATCGGCGACCCGGACGCGCAGTCGCGGCTGCGTTCGCTGCTCGGCTGGGTCCTCACCGAGAACGGCCGGCACACCGCCGCGCTGGAGCACCTGCACCGTGCCCCGGAACTCGCCGAACGGGCCGGCGATCCGGTCGGCCGGGTCATCGCCCTGATCAACTGGGCGGTGGCGCTGGAACGCGCGGGCGACCTGTCGGGCGCCGGAGAGCGCCGCGAACAGGCCGCCCGTGCGGCCCGGGACCTCGATCACCCCCACACCGAGGTCCTGGCCCTGTACCACCTGGCCACCCACTACCTCACCACGGGGCGTCCGTCGGAGGCGCTGGCCCACTGCCGCCGCGGCTTGGAACTCGCCTCGGACGAGCAGTCGGACGAGCGCCGTGCGCTGCTCCTCGACACCTGCGGCAAGGCGTTGCGGGCCCTGGGCCGGGCCGAGGAGGCCCGGCGTTGTTGGACCCGGGCGGCGGCCCTCGCCGGGCACCGGGGGCCGGGTGACGACACCTCAGCGGCGCCCGCCCGGGGGCGCCGGCGTCAGACCCACGGCACCTCGAAGGTCACCGAGGCGTTGTTGCCGGGGCCGCCCGGCCTCCGGCAGCCGTGGCCGGACGGCACGCGGCAGTCGTAGGTGTTGCCGCCGAAGTACGGGTTGTTCCAGTGGATCTCCACGTGGCCGTGGCCCGTCCAGTAGACCACCCGGCCCCGGCTGCCGGTCAGGAACCCGTTCGACTCCGACTGCCAGGAGGCCGAACCGGACGCGGGATCGTCTCGGGCAGCACCGTCGCCGGGCGCCGTCCCGGCCGCCCCCGCACCGTCCGCCGTTGCGTCCCGCCCTTGTGTCCATGACCGTCTCCCTGTCCGCGTCCGGTCCGTTCGGATCGAGGCGCGGGTCCGGCCCGACGCCCGGACGGAACGTTGCCGCAGGCGGCTAACGGCCGGCGTGACGCGGACCTAACGCCGGGTCGGTGCGCCCGTGACCACCGCGGGCCGAAGGCCTGCCGGCCCTGCGGAGGGACCGTCGGCGGGTGACCGTTCGCGCACATGTGCTCGTGGGGCCGGGGGCGCGCCCCGGCCTAGAGTTACGCGCTGTCCGCCGGCCCCGACGGGTCGGCGACGTTCGTGGTTCGGTTCGGCGTCGAGGGAGACCGCTCATGGCCAGCGCGTTTCAGGAACTCAAGCTCAAGGGGATGTTCGCCGCGTTCGACGCGGACGGCGACGGCTTCCTGCGCGAGGAGGACTTCACCGCGCTCGTCGCCCGGTGGAGCCGCCTGCCGGGGGTGGGGCCCGGCACGGAGGTCCGCGCACGGGTGGAGGCCCTGCTGATGGGGTGGTGGGCGGCGCTGCTGGAAACCGGGGACGCCAACGGGGACGGCGCGATCGACATGGGTGAGCTGCTCGCCCTCGTCGACAGGCTGCCCGCCATGGTCGCGGACGTCACCGCGACCGCGGACACCGTCTTCGACGCCGTGGACGCCAACGGCGACGGCCGCATCTCCCCCGAGGAACACCGCAGGCTCGTGGAGACGTGGAACGGGCAGCCCGTGGACGTGACGGGTGTCTTCGAACTGCTCGACCTGAACGGCGACGGCCACCTCAGCCGGGAGGAGTTCGCGCTGCTGTGGCGCCAGTTCTGGATCAGCGACGATCCGGCGGAGCCGGGCAACTGGCTCTGCGGCCGGTTCTCCGGCTGACCTGACGGGACCCGCGGCCCGGCGACGCGCACGCCACCGGGCCGCGCGGGGTCGGGCGCGGGCGGGTGGCCGGTCGTCGTCAGCGTGCGCTTCCGAGGTTCCGGTCCGCCTCGCTGCCGGACAGCATGAGCGTGGTCTCCTCGATGCGGCGGAATCGGCCGTCCGCGGCGAACTCGCCGAAGAGGTAGACCTCGGTGCGGACGGCGGAACCGTCCTTCTTGACGACGTCGACGGTGTGACGATCGGCGTACAGCCGTCCGTCGGTCAGTTCCTCGTGCACCTCGATGCTGCCCTCCGCTATCACCGTGCGCAGGTGGGCGATGTGGGCGATGAACCCGTCACGCTCGTCCCACGTGCCGTCCGTGCGCTGACGGTAGTCGGGGGCGAAGTGCCGGTCGACGGCTTCCCGGAGGTCGAGTCCGGGGGTGAACAGGAGGTCGTCGAGGGCGGCGGCGATGGTGGTGTGGCTCATGGTTGTCCTCCGTGCAAGGTGACGCGAATCAGCGAATGCGTGCGCTGCGCACGCTTCAGAGCATACACAGACTGCGTGCGCGACGCACGCTATTCTTGAGGCGTGAACAACGAGACGGGACACGAGATCGCCGACGCCCTGGGCGACCTGCTCAAGCGCACGCTCCGGGCCGGCCTGTACCGGGCCCTCACCGAGGACCTGGGCGAGGCCGTCGACGAGGTCACCTACCCGGTACTCAGCGGGCTGGCCAGAACGGGCCCCCGCAGCGCGGCCGACCTGGCCGCCGACGTGGGACTGGACCGTTCCGGCGTGAGCCGGCGGGCCTCACGACTGGAGGCCGCGGGCCTCGTGCGGCGCGAACAGGACCCGACCGACCGGCGGGCCGTCCTGCTCACACTCACCCCCCGGGGCGCCCGCACGGTGGAGATCATGCGGCAGCGCCTGGCCTCACGCATCGAGGCGTCCCTCGACTCCTGGCCACCGGGGGAGGCCCGCTCGTTCGCCGCCCACCTGCGGCGGTTCGTCGACGAAGGCCCCTTCACCGAACCCGGCGCTCCACGATGACGTCAATGAATCCTTGACAAGGCTCCCGCGTCAAGGTTTCCTTGACACATGCCGAACCTCAAGACGAACACCGCACCCAACGGCGCCACTTCGGCGCTGACCGCCCTTCTGCCGCTGGTCACGGTCATGCCCGCGCTCACGGCGATGTTCGCCGACAAGCTCAGCACCCCCGCGACCATCGCCCTGATCGCGCTGGACCTCGCCCTGGTCGCCCTCACGGCCGGATGCTTCGCCCGGTCGGCGGCGGCCCGAGCCGCGGCCGACCGCGCACGCCGCGACGAGGACGTGCTGGATGCGCTCGACCACCGACCCGGGCAGCAGCGTTGAGCGGCGAGCACCTGCTCGGCCCGCAGGAGGCCGCCAGGATCCGCGAGGGCATCGCCGCGGCCGTACTGGGCGTCTCCGACGACCTGGCCGACTCCCTCGAACACGACGCCGCGGGCTACCTGCGCCTGGTCGACGCCTCGCGCGTCGGCGCCGAGGAGGCCGGCCGGCTGCTGCGCGAGGCCGTCCAGGGCGCCAGGGCGGCAGGCCACAGCTGGGACACCGTCGGCCGGGTCCTGGGAGTGAGCCGCCAGGCCGCGCAACAGCGGTTCGCGAACAAGGGGAAGGACTCCGCCCCATCCGGATCGTCCGGCGGCCCCGACGCCCCGGAGCGACGGATCCTCACCCCCCTGACCGCGTTCAACGAGATGGCCGCGCTCGCCGACGCCGGGCGCGACGGGTGGCACCTGGTCGGCTACGGCGCCTTCTTCCACGAGGTCGAGGCCTCCGACCGGCCCTGGGAGCACTGCCGGGTTCCGGTGGTGTCCGGCGGACGCCACCGGCGCCTGGAGGCCGAGGGATGGACCGCGGTCGGCGAGGGCTGGTTCCCCTGGCGCTACTACAAGCGCCCGCTGCCCGCCGGGAACGGCGACAAGCACTGACCGGTGAGTGGCCGACGGCCCGCAGCCCGGACCCGGCGCCGGAAATCGGCAGGCGTCAGGCGTCAGGCGTCAGGCGTCAGGCGTCAGGCGTCAGGCGTCGAGCGTGTCGAAGAAGGCGCGGACATCGCTCACGAAGGCCTCCGGCTGCTCCAGCGCGAGGAAGTTGCCTCCCTGCTCCAGCTTGGTCCAGTGGGTGACGTGGTGGTCCCGCTCGGCGAAGCGCCGGATGGCGATGTCGGTGTCCAGGACGACGGCCACACCGGTCGGGACGGTGCCGCGCGGCTTCGGGGCCCAGGCGCTCGGGTCGTGGGCCGACTCGTAGTACAGGTTCGCGGAGGAGCCCGCCGTACCGGTGAACCAGTAGACGCTGATGTTGGTCAGCAGTCGGTCGCGGCCCACGGCGTCCTCGGGAAGCTCGGCGTCCGGGTCCGTCCACTCCTTGAACTTCTCGGCAATCCAGGCCAGTTGACCGACCGGTGAGTCGTGCAGTCCGTGGGCGAGGGTCTGCGGGCGGGTGGACTGGATGGCGTTGAAGCCCATGCCGTCCTGCTGGAAGTTCTCCAGTCGTGCCAGTCGCTCCTGCTCGGGCCCGGTCAGCCCGTCGCATTCGCCCGGGGCCCCCGAGGGGAAGGTGACCAGGCCGTTGACGTGGACGCCGATGACTCGATCGGGCGCCTGACGCCCCATCTCCAGGGCGATCCAGGCGCCCCCGCCCGTCCCCTGGGTGCCGTAGGTGACGTAGCCGAGCCGCGCCATCAGCTCGACGAACGCACCCGCGATGCGGCCGGTGTTCCAGCCGGCCTCGCCGAGCGGGCCGGAGAAACCGGTGCCGGGCGTGGAGGTGACGACGACGTGGAAGTCCCGTGTCAGCGGCTCGATGACGTCGACGAACTGCACGAACGAGCAGGGCCAGTCGTGTACCAGGAGCAGCGGAACGGCCGCCGGGTTCTGCGAACGGACGTGCAGGAAGTGGATGTTCTGGCCGTCGATCTCGGTGGTGAACTGCGGGAACCGGTTGAGTTCCGCCTCCGCCTTCCGCCAGTCGAAGCCGTCGGCCCAGTAAGCAGCCAGTTCCTTGAGGTACGCGGTCGGCACGCCCCGGCTCCAGCCGGTGCCGGGGATCTCGCTGCCCCAGCGCGTACGCGCCAACCGGGTGCGCAGGTCGTCGAGTTCCTCCTGCGCGACGTCAATGCGGAAGGGGCGGATCCGGGCGTCGGTGTTGCTGCTGGTCTCCATGGGTAGGACAGTATTCTCGATATAGGCACGCTTCGTTCCTATAAAGACCTCAGGCTTGGGTTTCATGCTCGACACTTCCGCACGTCTGCTGCGTCTGCTCTCCCTGCTGCAAACCCCGCGCGCCTGGCCGGGCTCCGAACTGGCCGAGCGCCTGGGGGTGAGCGGGCGTACCGTCCGCAACGACATCGACCGCCTCCGGGAACTCGGCTACCCCGTGGACGCCACGCGCGGGGCCGCCGGCGGGTACCGGCTGGGCGCCGGGGCTGCGATGCCGCCGCTGCTCTTGGACGACGAGGAGGCGGTCGCGGTCACGATCGCGGTGCGCACCGCCGCGCAGGGCGCCGTCCCCGGCACCGAGGAGACCTCGCTCCGGGCGCTGGCCAAGCTCGAACAGGTGCTGCCGTCGCGGCTGCGTCGACGGGTGCGGACACTCCAGGCGTACACCGTGGCCGTGCCGGCCGACCGGCCGGCCCCGACGGTCTCCGCGGACGTGCTGACCACCCTGGTGTCCGCCTGTCGCGACCGGGAACGGCTGCGCTTCGACTACCTGGACCACGCCGGGTCGCCGACCCGGCGTGTCGTGGAGCCGCACCGGGCGGTGAACTGGGGGCGTCGCTGGTACCTCGTGGCGTGGGACGTCGAGCGGGAGGACTGGCGGACGTTCAGGGTCGACCGGATCCGGCCCCGCACCCCGACCGGGCCGCGTTTCGCCCCGCGCGAGGTGCCCGGTGGCGACTTCGCGGCGTACGTCTCCGGACGCGTGTCGGGCGCCGCCTGGCGCCACCACGCGCGCGTGACCGTCCACGCGCCGGCGGCGGCGGTGATCGAGCGGATCAACCCGGCGGTGGGCACGGTGGAGGCGATCGACGCGGACAGCTGCACCCTGGTCACCGGCGCCGACACGGTGGGGACCCTGGCCGTCCACCTGAGCCTGCTCGACTTCGACTTCGACGTCACCGAGCCCCCGGAGCTGGTCACCCACCTGCGGCGGCTCGCCGAGCGCTACGCCCGCTCGACGCCCCCGCCCGCCTGAGCGAACGCCCTTCCCGGCCGGGGGGGCGGGCACCGGCGAGGGGCCGGGCGCGGGTGACGGGCCCCGCACGTGGAGGGGTGGCGGGGCCCGTCGGTCAGCAGGACCGGTAGCGGTAGTCGCCCGATCCGGGGGCGGAGACGTCCAGGTCACGCTGGACGATGGAGAGCTTCGAGCCCCAGGCGGAGCAGGCCCGGTGGTAGCCGGAGGCCTCGTACTCGATGACGAACACGCGGTTCGCGTACGCCTTCGCGAAGTCCCCGCATTCGTCGTACTGGCCGCACTCCTCGGCCACGGCGAAGTCGAAGCCGACCTTCGCGCGGTCGGGGAGCATCTCGGCGGTGTTCTTCTGGCCGACGGCGAGGCCGTCGGCGTGCGCGCGGTCGGCCAGGAGCTTGGCGAAGGCGACGTTGTTCGCCTTCGCCAGGCGGCCCTTGGACCGGCTGAAGGAGTCGAGGTTGTCCGGTTCGACGGCCTGGTAGCTGCTGCGGGCGCAGCCGCCGATCCAGCCTCCGACGATCTTCGCGAGGCGGGTGCGCTTGTCGGCCGTCGAGGTGTCCAGGAGCGCCTCGCCCCAGTTCTCGTCGATCACGGGCTTCTTGCTGCCGTCGCGCAGCACCAGGTCCGGGTGGTTCCTCTGCCACCAGTCGAAGGCGTCGGGCTGGGCCTGGAAGGCGTTGACGTAGCAGACGTTGTACAGGCCCGGGGCGGGCTTCGCGGAGCGGTCGCGGGAGACCGCCTTCACGCCCTTGGGGGGCGTGTACGCCTGTCCGATCTGTTAGTCGAAGGCCATGTTCGCCGTGGGGAGCCGGGGGGCCGCGGTCTGCCCGGCGGATGCCTGGAAGAGCATCAGGCCCGCTCCGAGGGCGGCCGTGACGCCGACCGCGCCGGCGGCGAGGGTGCGCTTGCGGCGCAGGAAGGGGGGTGCGGAGTGTTTCGGCACGCGTTCTCCAGTACGAGGTGCGGTCTGGTGATCGCATCCTTCGCGAGGAGTCATGAGGACTTCATGAGACGGGGCCGTTCACGGGCACCGTGCTCCGTCCTCGGGCGCGCCGTGCCTCGCGCGGTCCGAGTACGAGGCGGAACACCGACCCGCCGCCCGGCCGGGTGTCCGCGGTGAGGGCGCCGCCGTGGGCGGTGGCCACCGAGGGTTCCAGCGAGGCGGTCAGGGTGTGCGGGCCGGCCGTCAGCTCCTCGCAGACCTGCTCGACCAGTCGGTCCAGGCGCAGCGGGACCGGGCGCAGGGTGTCGGCCGCTCCCTGGGGGCGGCCCCGCGTGAGGACGTTGTCGACGACGTCGGTGAGCCGTTCGGTGGCGCGCCGGATGCGCGGCAGGTGCGGGTCCAGACCGCGCGGGTCCGTCCCGGCCACGTCCACGGAGCCTCGCCGGCCAGGAGTTCCGGGGTCAGTCCCGCACTGACGGTGTACTCCTGGAGCAGGGAGTGGCGCGAGATCCCCGCGACCGCCACGAGGCCGCCCGGTACCGCGACCCTGCGCGCTTCCCGGAGCGCCGCGAGCCGCTCTCCCCGCTCGGACAGGTGGTACAGGGGCCCCAGGAGCAGCACCGCGTCCCAGCTGTCCGCGGGGAGGGCCGACTCCCGTGCGTCACCCAGCTCTGCCGAACAGCCGGGCGCGTACTCCCGCGCCTGTTCCACGTGTTTGGGTACGGGGTCCACCAGCAGCACCTCGTACCCGTCCTCGACGAGCCAACGCGCGTGGGTTCCCGGTCCTCCGCCCACGTCCAGGACGCGCGCGGGAGGTGGGGGCAGGGACCGGCGCAGCAGCTCGCGGGTCCGTTCGAACTCCAGGCGCCCCACGGCCGTCGTGTGGAGGCGGGAGGCTTCGTCGTACTCCGTGTAGTACGACGCGATGAGCGGATCGATGGATGTCATACCCCATGACGGTAGGGTCGCGCGCACCGACTGTCATCGGGATATCACAGAGCGCTGTCCGGGAAGGCTCTCGGCGGCAAAGAAGACTCGCGACGGCGACCGGACATCCACGACCACCACCACCCGGCTCGGGAGAACACACTCCGACTGTTGCCGGATTCCACTATTCCGGGCACCATCAGCGCACACGGCCCTCGCCCGGCCGCCGCGCAGCCCCACAGCCCCGCAGCTCTGACCCTCAGCCCGCAGCCTCGAATCGAAAGTCACACGAGTGAACACCCATCACGGAGATGACACGAGCCACCACCTGGCGTGGGCCGGGAGCGCGATCGACGATCTCAACGCGGGCGACGAAGCGGACAGATCGCTCGGCGAAGCACTCGGCACCACCGGCGACCTCCGCGCGGAGAACGCCCAACGTCGCGCGGAGGCGGTTCGCGCCGCGGCCATGGGTCTCCCGCCCGCCGCCTGCGCCCTCGCCGCCGGGATCTCCGAGCGCATGCTCACCGTGTGGCAGGGCACCGATCCGCACTTCAACGCGGCCATGGCCACCGCGCAGGCTCTGGCTCACGCTCACGGATTGACCGGTTCGGCCGCTCCGACCAGTCCGTTCGCGCTCCGGCTCCTGCTGAGGGCCGTACAGGGCGGGGCAGGCATCTTCGCCGCCGCCGAACAGCTCGGGATCCCGCGCCACCGTCTACAGAAACTGCGTACCAACCCCCGCGTGGCCGCCCTCGTCACCGCCGCGCAGAGCATCGGCCGCAAACCCGCCCCACGCGGCTCGAAGCCGTACGCATACCGCCTCGTTCGCACCTCACCGACGGGCGATCCCCCCGCCGCGCCCGGGAAGTCCTGACCGCCCGAGGTCAGGTGTGGGAGGCGCGGGATCCGTGGTCCCGATCCGTGGTCCCGATCCGGGTGACCGCTGAGGAGGACGCGCGGCGGCGGTTGCGGAAGCCTCATTCCACGGGCGGCGTACCGTCGTTGACGCGCACCGGTCCGGAGCCCTCACCCGCGGGCAGTGCGCGCATGGTGCGCAGCGGGGAGAGGAAGGTGGGAACGGCGCTCACCGTCATCCCGGCCGCACCGATCCACAGGGTGGCCGTCGCTCCGAACACGGAGCCCGAGGCGCCGCCCAGGAGCCCGCCCAGGGGGATGCCGCCCGAGGACACGAACCGGGCCGTCGCGCTCATCCGGCCCAACAGCCGATCCGGCGTGAGCGCCTGCTGGAAACCCGCCTGGGCCACGAACCGGACGACCCCACCCAGCGAAAGAGCCGCGAGGCCGAACACGGCCACGAAGACGCTCCACCCCGGTCGAGCCATGGGCATGAGAACGGTCAGCGGGGAGGTCAGGAGCGGTGCGAGCCAGATGACCGGGCCCTGTCCGACCCACTTCGAGACCCTGGTCGCCAACAGGGCACCCGTCAGGGCGCCGCAACCCATTCCCGAGAAGACGAGGCCGATTCCGAAGGAGCCGAGGCCCAATTCCCTTTCCAGGAAGACGAGCAGCATGGTCTGGTACATCACCAGGAAGAGGTTGAACACGGCGTCGCCGAGCACGATCGCGCGCAGCGCGGGGTACCGGAGGACGAACGTGAGCCCTTCCTTGATCTCTCGACCCAGCCGAGGGCGTCCGCTCGGCTCCGGTTTCCGTTCGGGCTTCCTGATGCCGCTCGCGAGCAGACCCGACCAGGCCATGCCGACCGAACTCACCAGGAGGGTCGCGGGGGCTCCGATCCAGCCGATCATCGGTCCCGCCACTCCCGGCCCGCTGATACTGGTCACCGAGCGGATCGCGGAGAGCTTCGCGTTGCCTTCGACGAGGTGGTCGCGCCCCACGAGATGGGGCAGGTAGCTGACGTGGGCGACGTCGAAGAAGACGGTCAGCACGCCGTGCGCCAAGGCGACCGCGCAGAGCCACCGGATCGTCAGGAGGTCCGTCCACCACGCCACCGGGATCGTCAGCAGGATCAGCGCCCTCGCGAGGTCCGTGCCGATCATCACCGAACGCTTGCGCACGCGGTCCACCCACGCGCCCGCCGGCAGCCCGACCAGGAGCGAGCCTGGGGAGAACCGAACAGGAGACCCGTCGATCCTCG
Organism: Streptomyces sp. NBC_01426; assembly: GCF_036231985.1. Taxonomy (GTDB): domain Bacteria; phylum Actinomycetota; class Actinomycetes; order Streptomycetales; family Streptomycetaceae; genus Streptomyces. The sequence goes on along the minus strand of NZ_CP109500.1, from coordinate 7,183,565 downwards.
CATCGCGTCCGACGCCACCCGTCACCACCTTCGCGACTCACGGCCGCGGGGCTCAGGCGGTCGGCGCCGGCCCGGCGAGGAAGTGGGAGCGGGCCCGGGAAAGGTACATCGGGACCACCGCCGCCGCGGCCAGCAGGTCGGGCAGGGCGTTGAGGGCGGACCACCACGCGGGCCCCTCCACCGTGCCGAGCCCCCCGGCCCGGAACACCAGGAACCCCACCCCGACGACGGTCAGTACCGCCCGGGCCCACCCGCGGCCGGCGCGCATCCGTCCCGCCACGACCAGCCAGGCGACCAGGAGAACGGCAAGTGCGCCCGCCCCCACGGCGATCCGGACGATCGCGGCGTCCCGGCCCGCGTACTCGGTCAACTCGTCCAGGCTCGTCGGCGGCGCCACGAAGGCACCGAGGAACCAGACGAGCACCTCCGCGGCGACGGCCGCCAGAGTGAGCCTCCACGCGGCCTCGATCTGCCCCAGGCGCCCGGAACCACTGCCTGTCGTACCGGTCGTCATCACAGCCTCCTTGGGGGTACGCCCTGTCAGAGGGCGAGCGGGGCGCGAAGGTTCCCGGACGGGGCATGTCGACCCGATCCGCCCTCAACTCCCGGCTCCACGGGCGACCTTCGGGCCGGAACCGCGCCCCGGGGGCGCGGGGCACACGGCGGCGCCCGCCGTGTGCCCCGCCAGGTCGTCGGCCGACGACATCAGCCGGTGAAGGCCTCGATGAGCGTCCAGAGGGCGAGTGCGCCCATGCAGGCGGCGCCGATGCGCTGAACGGTCTTGAGGGGCACGCGCTGGGCGATGAAACGACCCACCAGCAGGGCGAGGGCGGAGACCGACATCAGCGCGAGGGCGGAGCCGATGGCGGTGGACAGCCAGCCGTTGGTGGCGGCCAGGTTGGCCGTGGTGATCTGGGTGAGGTCGCCCCATTCGCTGATGAAGACGGCCATGAACGCGGTGGTGTAGACGGGCCAGAAGCCCGTGACGGTCTTGGCGGCTCCGTCCTCGTCGTCATCGTCGCCGCTGCGGAGCAGGACGAGGGCGCCGAACGCGAACAGGGCGGCGGAGACGAGTTTCACGGCGATGTCCGGCAGCAGACCGAGCAGGCTGCCCGCGCCGACGGCGATGGCCACGTGCACGATGAAGGCGGTGGAGGTGCCGAACCACACGTACAGCGGCCGCATCCGAGTACCCATGGCCAGCGAGGCGAACATGGTCTTGTCGGGGAGTTCCGCGAGGAAGATCAGCCCGAAGGCGGTGATGATCGCCAGGGGGTCGAAGGTCATTCCCTTGCTTTCTGCTGGGGCCGGGCCGTCAGCTCGTACGGCACCCAGGGGGCGACGGGAAGAACCACTCGGCCCGGCACGACGGAGCGACCCGCACATGGAGTGCGGACCGCGTCATGCCTTGGCCGAAGGTCTCGTCCACCCCGCACGATGTGCGGCGGTCCGATGGCCGGGGCGTCCGTAGACGTCCAGTATGTCGACCAGCGGTTTTCAGGACTACTCCCCTTCGCTGACACAGAGTGTAACAGGCGGCTTCAGGGGTTCCCCGCGCCTGCCGCCACCGATCCCCGCGCCTCGGGGCCGCGAGTGGCACGCCGCAGGAGGGCGGCGCGGCCGGGCCCGCCGCGTTTCGCGCGGCTAGTCACGTGATCGCGGTACCGGGTTTTCCGGGGGTGGTCCGGGGCCCGTCAAGAGGCGTATTCGTGGGACTTTCGGGGCCTCCTCGCGGTCACGGACAGTGGCGTCACGTCGTCGTTGATCGACCGATCCGACTGAGGAGACTGACCACCGCATGGCCACTCACGACCGCGGGCCGCTGCCCCTGACCCCGCCGCAGAACGGCGTCTGGTTCGCGCAGCAGCTCGACCCCACACGCCTCGACTACACCATCGGCGAGTACCTGGAGATCCGCGGGGCGGTGGACCCCGGGCTGTTCGCCGAGGCGGTGCGCCTGACGGTGGCCGGCACCGAGTCGCTCTGCGTCCGCTTCGCCGAGGCGGACGGGGTGGTGCGCCAGATGCCCGCCGGGCCTCCGCCGCTGCGGATGGAGACGGTCGACCTCAGCGGGCGCCCGGACGTCGACGCGGAGGCGGAGCGGCTGATGCGTGCCGAGCTGGCCCGGCCCACGGACCTGGCGACGGGTGACGTGTGCCGGCACCTCCTGGTGCGGACCGGGGCGCGGTCGTACCGCTGGATGCAGGCCTACCACCACGTCGTCGCGGACGGGATCACCGGGTCGATGCTCGCGCGACGCACTGCGGAGGTCTACTCGGCGCTGGTGGCGGGAGAACCGGTGCCGGCCCCGGACGGCGCGCCGTGGGCGCGGATCGTGGCCGGGGAGGAGGAGTACGCCCGCTCCGCGCAGATGGTCGCGGACCGGGAGTTCTGGCGGGCGAAGCTGGACGGCGCCCCGGAGCCGGTCTCCTTCACCGGTAGCGCCCCGGGGCCCGTGTCCGGGACGACGGTGCGGGTGAGCGGTGATCTCGACGCCGCCGACGCCCGGGTGCTGCGCGATGCCGCGCGCCGGCACGGGACGCGTTGGTCGGCGCTGGTGATGGCCGCCTCCGCCGCCTTCCTGCACCGTGCGGGTGGTACGGAGGACGTGGTGCTGGGGCTGCCGGTCACCGGCCGCACCAGCCCGGACGCCCGGCGGACGCCCGGCATGTTCTCCAAGGTCCTGCCGCTGCGGCTGGCCGTGACCGGGGCGACCACGGTCGGCGAGCTGGTGCGCGACACGTCCGCGGGCATCAAGGAGGCCCTGCGGCACCAGCGGTACCGGATCGAGGAGGTGCGGGGCGCGGCGGGCGCCGACGGTGCGGCCGGCGGGCCCGGGCCCAGGTTGTGGGACGCCGCGGTCAACCTCATGTCCTTCGACTACGAGCTGTCCTTCGCCGGGGCGCCCGCGTCCGCGCACAACCTGGCGGTCGGCCCGGTGGAGCACGTCTCCCTCAACGTCTACGACCGGGGCGGGGACAGCCCGCTGACCGTGCAGGTGGAGGGTGACGCGGCCGACGCGGGCCCGGATGAACTCGAAGCGTTGCGGGTGCGTTTCACCCGCTTCCTCGTCGCGCTCGCCGGCGCCGACGGCGCGGCGCGGGTCGACTCGCTGCCGTTCCTGACCGTCGAGGACGAGGCGCTCCTCGCGGCCCTCGGTGACGGAGGCGCGGACCCCGCGCCCCGCGACGGGCTGCTGCACGCCCGGTTCGAGGAGGCTGCGACGCGCACTCCGGACGCGGTCGCCGTGGTGTGCGACGGCCGGGAGGTGTCGTACGGGCAACTGGACGCCTGGGCGCGGGACATCGCGGAGCGACTGCGGCCGGCCGTGGAACCGGGGACCCCGGTGGGCGTATGCGTGGAGCGCTCGCCCGCGATGGTCGCGGCCGTCCTCGGCGTGCTGAAGGCGGGCGGCTGCTACGTGCCGCTGGACCCCGCTCTGCCGCGTGAGCGGATCGCGTACGTGGTGCGCGACGCGGGACTGCGCACGGTCGTCGCCCAGCCGGGCACGCGGGAGCGGCTGCCCGAGGATCTGCCGTCCGTGGTGCACGCGGGCGAGGTGACCGACGGCGTGGCCGGTGCGGAGGGTGCCCGGGTGCCGGCGTCGTCGGCCGCGTACCTGCTGTACACCTCGGGCAGTACGGGCGAGCCGAAGGGCGTCGTCGTCCCGCACGCGGCGGCCGTCGACTTCGTACGCGCCCACCTCGCCCTGTGTGGCGTGGACGGGGCGGCGCGGACCGGCTCCGCCTCCGGTGAGCGGTTCCTCGGCTTCGCGTCACTCTCCTTCGACGTGTCGGTGCTGGACCTCTTCGGGGCGCTGTCGAGCGGGTCCGCGCTGGTCCTGGCCACCGACGCGGAGCGGGTCGACGTCGACCGGCTCCAGGCCCTGCTCGCCTCGCACGCGGTGACGATCGCCGATCTGCCGCCGGCGTTGTTGCCGCTGCTCGACCCGGCCGCCCTGCCGGGGCTGCGGTTCCTCTCCACGGGCGGCGAGGCGCCCTCCGGCGACGCCGTCGACCGCTGGGCGTCGGAGCACCGCGAGGTGTGGAACGCGTACGGGCCGACCGAGGCCGCCGTGTCCGTGACCATGCACCGTGTCACTCCCCCGTCGCACGGGCGGATCCCGCCGATCGGACGGCCGATGGCCAACCACCGCGCCTACGTGGTGGATCCGGGGCTGCGGCTGCTGCCGCCGGGGGCGACCGGTGAGCTGTGCGTGGCCGGTGACGGGCTGGCCCGGGGGTACGCGGGGCGCCCGGCCATGACGGCCGATCGTTTCGTGCCGGACCCGTTCTCCGGGGTTCCCGGGGCGCGGATGTACCGGACGGGTGACCTCGTGCGCTGGTCGGCGCGGGGCGAGTTGGAGTTCCTCGGGCGGGTCGACCGACAGGTCAAGATCAACGGCCATCGGATCGAGCTGGGCGAGATCGAGGCGGTGCTCGGCCGGCAGCCGTCGGTGGGACAGGCCGCGGTCGTGGTGCACGCCTCCCCGGGCGGGCCCCGGCGGCTGGTGGCCTTCGTGGCTGCGCCCGCCGGCGCGGCCGAGCCCGATCCCGAGCTGCTGGCAGGCGCGTTGTCGCTGGTGCTGCCCCGCTACATGGTTCCCCACACGTTCGTCACCCTGGACCGGCTCCCGCTCACCGCGGGCGGCAAGGTGGACCGCGCGCGGCTGTCCGTACCGGAGCCCGCGGCCCGTCCGGCGCGCGCCGAGCGTCCGTACACCGCCGTGGAGCTGACCCTCGCCGGGCTGTTCTCCGAGGCGCTCGGTCTCGCCGCGACGCCGGACGACAACTTCTTCGAGCTGGGCGGCGACAGCATCACCGCCCTCACCCTCGCCGGCAAGGCCCGCGCGCGGGGCTTCTCCTTCACGCTGCGCGACGTCTTCGCGCACAAGACGGCGGCGGCCCTCGCCTCGGCCGTCGGCGAGCCCGGCACCGCCGCGCCGGAGAACTCGCCGCCGGCCGTCGAGGCGTGCGGCCCGTTCCCGGCGACCCCGGTGATGCGCTGGCTCCTGGACGGGCCGGGGCCGATCGGACGGTTCAGCCAGTCCATGGTGCTCACCCTGCCCCGGGGCGCGGACGACGACGCGTTGGTCCGGGTCCTGCGGTCGGTCGTCGACCGGCACGCCGCGCTGCGTCTGCGGGTGGACTCCGGGGCCGGTGGCCCGCTGTGCACGATCGGCGAGCCGGGTGCGGTCGACGTGGCCCGCCTGTACGGCGCGGTGGACGTGTCCGGGCTGGGCGAACGGGAGCGTGCGGCGGCCGTGGAACGCGCGGCGCGGGACGCGGCGGGCCTGCTGGACCCGGCCGCCGGGGTGATGCTGCGGGCGGTGCGATTCGACCACGGCGACGCACCGGGCCGGTTGTTGCTGTGCGTGCACCACCTGGCCGTGGACGGGGTGTCGTGGCGGATCCTGATGGCCGACCTTGCCGCGGCCTGGGAGTCCGTGGCGGCGGGACGTCCGGTGCCGGAGGGCGACGGCGCCCTGTCCTTCCGGGCCTGGGCACACCACCTCGCAGTCCAGGCGGGCGCCCCCGAGGTGCTCGAAGAACTCCCCTTCTGGCGCGAGACCCTGCGCCCCGTCGACGACGGCGGCGCGAGCCCGCGCGCCCCGTGGAACCGGGTGCCCGATCCGGTCCGGGACACCGCCGGCAGCACGCGGACGCTGACGCTCGACCTGCCCGCGGAGGTCGCGGGCCCGCTGCTGGCCAGGGTCCCGGCCGCGCTGCGCACCGGACCGACCGAGGTGCTCCTCGCGGGTCTGGTCCTCGCGGCGCACCGGCTCGGGTCCGCGGGCCCCCTGCTGGTGGACCTGGAGGGGCACGGGCGGGCCGACCGCACCGGCCGTCACGATCTGGCGCGCACCGTGGGCTGGTTCACCACCCAGTACCCGGTCCGTCTCGCGTCGGACGGTCTCGACCTGGACGCGGCGGCTCTGGGCGGTGACGCCCTCGCGGAGCTGGTCGCGCGGATCCACACGAGCGTGGCCGCGGTGCCGGACCACGGCACGGGTTTCGGTCTGCTGAGCCGGCTCAACCCGGACACGGCCGCCGAGCTGTCCGAACTGGCGTGCCCCCGGCTGCTGTTCAACTACCTGGGTCGGTTCTCCGGTGCGGACGGGGCTCCTTGGGGCCCGGCCCCCGAGACGGGCGGCCTGCGGGCCGACGTGGACCCGTCGATGCCCGTCGAGCACGCCCTGCAGATCGACTCCCTGGCCGTGGACGGTGCGGACGGGCCTTCCTTCAGCGCCGTCGTCACCTGGCCGCAGGCCCTGCTGGGCGCCGTCGAGGCGCAGGCGCTGGTCGAGGCGTGGGGCGAGGCCCTGCGGCTGCTGGCCAGCTGGGACGGCGCCGCGCGGCCGCGGCGGCTCACCCCGCGTGACCTGCCGTTGGTCCGGTTGACGCAGTCCGAGGTGGACGGGCTGGCCGGACTCCACACCGGGCTCGCGGACGTGCTGCCGCTCTCTCCGCTCCAGGAGGGGCTCTTCTTCCACTCCGCCTTCGACACCGGCGCGATGGACGCCTACACCGGCCAGATCGTCCTGACGCTGGACGGGCACCTGGACGCGGACACCCTGCGGGCGGCGTGCGACCGGCTGCCGGCCCGCCACGGCGCCCTGCGGTCCGCCTTCACCGACCAGGGCCTGGACCGGCCGGTGCAGGTCGTCGTCGACACCGTCGACGCGCCGTGGGAGCTGGTCGACCTCAGCGGTCTCGGGGCCGAGGACCGGCAGCGGGAGTGGGAGCGGCTGCTGGCGGCCGACCGGGCGCGGCGCTTCGACCTGGAGCGGCCTCCGTTGCTGCGCTTCACCCTGGTCCGGTTCGACGGGGATCTGCATCGGCTGGTCATGACCAACCATCACATCCTGTGGGACGGCTGGTCGTCGGCGGTGTTGTTGCGCGAGCTGCTCGCCGGCTACGCCGGGGCGAGCGGTTCCGGGCGGCTCGACCCGGTCGTGGAGGGCGTCCCGTACCGGTCCCACCTCGACTGGCTGGCCCGGCAGGACCAGGCCGCCGCCGAAGCGGCCTGGAGCCGCGCGCTCGCCGGCCTGGAGGAGCCGACGCTGCTCGGCGGCGCCGACCCGAACCGGATCGACGCGCTGCCCGAGCGGGCCTCGGTGGAGCTGTCGGCGGACCTGACGGCGCGGCTGACCGCACGGGCCCGTACGGCCGGCGTCACCCTCAACAGCGTCGTCCAGGGGGTCTGGGCGATCCTGCTGGGTCGGGTGACCGGCCGCGAGGACGTGGTGTTCGGCGGGACCGTCTCCGGGCGGACGGCGGACGTCGCGGGCATCGAGGACATGGTCGGGTTGCTGATCAACACGCTGCCGGTGCGCTTCCGGATCCGTGAGGGCGAGCCGCTGCTGAGCGCTCTCGCCCGGTTCCAGGACGAGCAGGCGGACCTGATGGACCACCAGCACGTCGGACTGGCCGGCATCCAGCGGGCGGCGGGTCTGGGCACCCTCTTCGACACCACCGTGGTCGTGGAGAACTATCCGCTCGACCTGGAGTCGATGCGGGACCTGGCCGGCGGGCCGCGGCTGACCGGTGTGGAAGGCGCGGACGCCACCCACTACACCGTCAACCTGATCGTGCTGCCCGGGGAGCGGCTGCGGCTGCACCTCGACCACCGCGCCGACGCCCTCGACGCCCGGACGGCGCTCAGTCTGGGCGAGGCATTGGAGCGGCTGCTGACGGCCGTCGCCGACGCCCCCGACACCGCCGTCGGTGAACTGGACCTGCTCTCGGCGGAGCAGCGCCACCTGATGCGGGAGTGGAACGACACGGCGGTACCGGTCCCCGACACGACCCTCGTGGAACTGTTCGAGGCACAGGTCGCCCGGACCCCGCACGCCCCGGCGACCGTCTTCCGGGGCGAGACCCTGTCCTACGCCGAACTGGACCGGCGCGCCGAACGGTTGGCGCGCTCGCTCCGGATGCGCGGCGCGGGTCCGGAGCAGATCGTGGCGGTCGCCCTGCACCGCTCCACCGAGATGGTCGTCGCCTTGTTGGGCGTGGTGAAGTCGGGCGCCGCCTACCTTCCCGTGGATCCCTCGCTGCCGGCCGAGCGGATCGCGTACATGCTGTCCGATGCCGATCCGGTGCTGCTGCTCGCCGGTGACGACGTCGCGGCCGCGCTGCCCGCCTCGGCGGGGTTGCCCCGGCTGGATCCGGCGGCGGTACCCGACGAGGACGGGACGCCGGCTGCCGCGGGCGCCCGGCCGGACGCGCCGCTGCCCTCGCACCCCGCGTACGTGATCTACACGTCCGGTTCGACGGGGCGGCCCAAGGCGGTCGTCGTGGAGCACGCGGCCATCGTCAACCGGTTGCTGTGGATGCAGGACCGGTACGGGTTGGGGGCCGACGACCGGGTGTTGCAGAAGACGCCGTTCGGCTTCGACGTCTCGGTCTGGGAGTTCTTCTGGCCGCTGCTGGCCGGCGCCGTGCTGGTGGTCGCCGAGCCGGGCGGGCACAAGGACCCCGCCTACCTCGCCCGGACCATCGAGCGGGAGGCGATCACCACGGTGCACTTCGTCCCGTCCATGCTGGCCGCGTTCGTGGAGGACCCGGACGCGGGCCGCTGTCGGTCGCTGCGCCGGGTCGTGTGCAGCGGCGAGGCGCTGCCGGAGGAGCTGAAGAACCGGTTCCTCGATGTGCTCGACGTACCGCTGCACAATCTGTACGGACCCACCGAGGCGGCCGTCGACGTCACCCACTGGGACTGCCGGCGCGAGGACGAGGGGCCCGTGCCGATCGGCCGGCCGATCTGGAACACCTCGCTGTACGTGCTCGACCCCCGGGGGCGGCCCGTACCGGTGGGGGTGGCGGGCGAGTTGTTCCTCGCGGGCGCCGGACTGGCCCGCGGGTACCTGCGCCGGCCGGAACTGACGGCCGAGCGCTTCCCGCTCGACCCGTTCGGGGTGGACGGTGCGCGCATGTACCGGACCGGGGATCTGGCCCGCTTCCGCGGCGACGGCTCGGTGGAGTACCTGGGGCGCACCGACGACCAGGTCAAGATCCACGGATTCCGGATCGAGCTCGGTGAGATCGAGACGGCGCTGGGTCGGCTTCCCGGCGTCGGCCGGGCCGCGGTCGTGGTCCGCGAGGACGTGCCGGGCGAGCGCAGGATCGTCGGGTACGTCGTCCCGGAGACCGGGGCGACCCTCGATCCGGAGGCTCTGCGCGCCGAACTGGCCCGCACGCTCCCGGAGTACATGGTGCCGCTCCCGATGCTCGTCGACGGGCTGCCCGTCACCGCGAACGGCAAGCTCGACCGCCGGGCGCTCCCGGCTCCCGCGGCCGCCCCGGCCGCCGGTCACGAGCCGCCCGAGGGGGAGACCGAGGAGCTGGTGGCCCTGGTGTGGGCGTCGGTGCTGGACGTGCCGAGGATCGGCCGGCACGACGACTTCTTCGCCCTCGGCGGTCATTCGCTGAGCGCCACCCGGGTGGCGGCCCGGCTCCGGCAGTCCCTCGGCCTGGACCTGCCCCTGCACACCCTTTTCGAGCAGCGGACCGTCGCCGCGCTCGCCGGCGCCGTCGAAGCGGTGCTGCTCGCCGAACTGGACGCCGGTTCGGGCGGGTTCGCCGATCCGGCCGGGTTCGCCGCGTCCCCCGCGTCCGTCGACGCCGTTCCTTCATTCGTACTTCAGGGAGAGACCTCGTGACCACGCAGGAGAGCCTGCCCGCCGGCGTCGACAGCCGCCTGGCCGATGCCCGTGAGCTGCTGCGCCGCAGAGTGCGCGCCGCGCTGGCCGACTCCGCGGCCGGCGCGGCCGCGGCGACGCCCCCCGAACCGGTTCCCGGTACCGGGGAGGCCGCCGCGTCGGACGCGGAGCCCGTCGCCTCGTTCGCCCAGGAGCGGATGTGGCTGGTCGACCGCATGGCGGAGGGAACCCCCGGCTACGCGATCCCGGAGATCGTGCGACTGCGCGGCCCCCTGCGGCCGAAGCTGCTGCGGCGGAGCCTGACCGCCGTCGTGGAGCGGCACGCCCCGCTGCGGACCGTCTTCGAGGAGCGGGACGGTGTCCCCCACCCGGTCGTCCTGCCGGCGCCGAAGTCGGTACCGCTGCCGCTGCTCGACCTGGGTGTCGCGCCGCCGCGGGACCTGGAGGAGCGGGCCCACGCCCTGGCCCGAGAGGAGGTCCGCCGGCCCTTCGACCTGACGACCGGCCCGCTGCTGCGGTCCCTGCTGATCCGGCTCGGCGCCGAGGACCACCTGCTGGTGCTGGTGGTCCACCACATCGCCACCGACGGCTGGTCCATGGGCCTGCTGTGGCGGGAGCTGTCCGAGGGGTACGCGGCCCTGGCTCAGGAGCGGCCGCTGCCGTCGGCGGCCCTCCCGTTCGACTACCAGGCGTACGCCCGCATCCAGCGGGACCGGTTCGCCTCCGGCGCCATGGACGGACGACTGCGCTGGTGGGAGCGGTGTCTCGGCGGGCTGGAGCCGCTCGCCCTGCCCGCCGACCGGCCGCGGCCCACCCGCCGGAGCGGCGACGGCGCGAGCCTGGAGTTCACCCTCGACCCGAGCCTCACCGCCCGGCTGCGCCGGATCGCCGAGGGCCGCGGCGCCACCCTCTTCATGACGCTCCTGGCCGGTTTCCAGGCCGCCCTGTCCCGCTACGGCGGCAGTACCGACATCGCGGTCGGGACCCCGGTGGCGGGCCGGGACCGGGTGGAACTGGAGCCCCTGATCGGCTTCTTCGTCAACACGCTCGTGCTGCGCTCCGATCTGTCGGGAGAGGTGAGCTTCCGCGAACTGCTCGGCCGGGTCCGCCGGACGACCGTGGACGCGTACGACCACCAGGAGGTCCCCTTCGACCGGCTGGTCGAGCACCTGCGTCCCGAGCGGGTCGGGGACCGCAATCCCCTGGTCCAGGTGATGTTCGCGTCCGCCCCCGACGAGACGGCCGGGCTGCGGCTGCCCGGGCTGGACGCGGAGGTCGTACGGAGCGACTTCGGCGGTTCGCTCTTCGACCTGAGCGTCTTCGTCTCCGAGGGCGCCGAGGACTGCTCCGGCAGTCTGGTCTTCGACACCGACCTGTTCGACCGGGCGACGGCCGAACGGATCCTGGCCCACTACCTGGAGCTGCTGTCGTCCGCCGCCGCGGAGCCCGACCGGCCGCTGGCCGAGCTGCTGCCCTCGGCGGGCACCGCGGCCCGACTGGTCGGCGAGGGCCACGGTCCGTCCCGCCCCGACCTCGCGCCGGCCACCCTCGTGGACCTGTTCGCCGAGCAGGTCCGCCGCTCCCCCGACGCCGACGCCGTGGTGTGCGGCGACGAGCGCCTCAGCTTCGCGGAACTCGACGCCCGGTCCGGGCTGCTCGCGGCGCGGCTGACGGCCACCGGGGTGGTCCGCGAGTCCGCGGTGGCGCTGCTGATGGAGCGGTCCGTCCACCTGCCGGTGGCGATCCTCGCGGTGCTCAAGGCGGGGGGCGTCTACGTTCCCCTCGGCGAGGGCTTCCCCGTGGCCCGGCTGCACTGGATGCTGGAGCGGACCGAGGCCCGCCTGCTGCTCACCGACCCGGCGACGGCCGGCCACGAGGCGGCCCTCGCCTCGCCGGTCCCGGTGCTCGACGCCACGGCGCCGCAGGCCCCGGTGGACGGCGCTCCGGCGCCGGCCGTGCCCTGCGCCCCGGACCAGTTGGCGTACGTGATGTACACCTCCGGCTCCACCGGTGAGCCGAAGGGCATCGGCGTCACCCACGCCAATGTCGCGGCGCTGGCCCGCGACACGGCCTTCGGCGCGCACCGGCGGGTGCTGGCGCACTCCCCGCTGTCCTTCGACGCCTCGACGTACGAGCTGTGGGTGCCGCTGCTGTCCGGTGGTCAGGTGGTCATGGCGCCGCCCGGCCGGGTGGACACCGCCGCGCTGACCCGGCTGGTGCACGAGCACGACGTCACGTCGCTGTTCCTGACGGCGGCCCTGTTCAACCTGGTCGTCGAGGAGTGCGTGGAGCTCCTGACCCGGGTGCGGGAGGTGTGGACGGGTGGCGAGGCGGCCTCCCCGCACACCTTCGGACGCGCGCTGGAACAGGCCCCGGACACGCTCCTGGTCAACGTCTACGGTCCCACCGAGGCGACCACCTTCGCCCTGCGGCACCCTCTCGACGCCCGCGCGGGCGCCCGTGTCGACGGCCGCGTCCCGATCGGGACGCCCTTGGACGACACCCGGCTGTACGTGTTGGACGAGCGCGGGCGCCCGGTGCCGGAGGGCGCCGTCGGCGAGCTGTGCATCGGCGGCACGGGCCTGGCCCGCGGCTACCTGGGCCGGCCGGGGCTGACCGCGCAGCAGTTCACCGCGGACCCGTACGGCGCGCCGGGCGCGCGGATGTACCGTACGGGCGACCTGGCCCGCCGGCGCCCCGACGGCACGGTGGACTACCTCGGCCGCGCCGACCAGCAGGTCAAGATCCGCGGGCACCGGATCGAACCGGGCGAGATCGAGGCCGAGTTGGCGCGCGGCCCGGAGGTCGGGCACGCGGCCGTGGTGGTCCGCGAGGACACTCCCGGCGAGCAGCGGCTGGTGGCGTACGTGGTGGCGACGGAGGGTCTCGCCGTCGACCCTGACGCACTGCACCGGGCCCTCGCCGTGCGACTGCCGGCGTACATGCTGCCCTCGGCGATCGTCGCGCTGCCCGCACTGCCGGTGACGCCCAACGGCAAGCTCGACCGGCGTGCGTTGCCCGCGCCGCCCGAGGAGGGCGTGCGGCGCGCGGAGTTCGCCGCTCCGGCGACGGCCACGGAGGAACTCGCGGCGGCCGTCTGGGGCGAGGTGCTCGACACCGGGCGGATCGGCCGGCACGACGACTTCTTCGCGCTCGGCGGTCACTCGCTGCGGGCCACCCGAGCCGTGTCGCGGCTCGGCGCCCGCCTGGGAACCGGGGTGCCGCTGCGGCTGCTGTTCGAGCAACCGACGCTGGAGCGGTTCGCCGCCGGGCTGGACGCGCTGCGCGGGGCCGGCCCGGACGGCTCCGCTCCCGGCGCCGAGGTCGCCGCGATCGGTGCCCGGCCGGCCGGGGAGGTCGCGCCGCTGTCGTTCGCGCAGCAGCGGCTGTGGTTCCTGGACCAGCTCCAGCCCGGCCGGCCCGACTACAACATCCCGGTCGCCGCCCGGTTGCGGGGTCCGCTCGACGCCGACGCGCTGGCGGCCGCGCTGGGCGCGGTGGTGACCCGGCACGAGGTGCTGCGCTCGCGGATCACGGACGGCCCGTCGGGGCCCGTGCAGAGCGTGGAGGCGCCGGAGGTCTTCGGCGTCGTCCGCAGCGACCTCGGTGACCTGCCGATCGAGGTGGCCCGCTCGCGGGCCCTGGGACTGGCACACGCGGATGCCGCCGCGCCGTTCGACCTGGGCACCGCCCCGCTGCTGCGGGCCCGGGTGGTGCGGATCGCGGACGAGGAGCACCTGCTCGTGCTGGTGCTGCACCACACCGTGGGCGACGGCTGGTCGATGCCCGTGCTGTGGCGGGAGCTGTCCGGGGCCTACGCGGCGCTGCGCCGCGGCGAGCGTCCCGTACTGCCCGAACTGCCCGTACAGTACGGCGACTTCGCGTACTGGCAGCAGCGCCGGCTGGCGGCCGGCGAGGCCGACGCCGGCATCGCGCACTGGCGGGAGCGCCTGGCGGGGCTCCCGGCGCTGGAACTGCCGACGGACCGGCCCCGACCGCAGGTCCGCAGCGGCGCCGGCGACGCCTTCGCGTTCGAGGTGCCCGCGGATCTCGCGGAGCGGCTGGGCGGGTTGGCCCGTGAGCGCGGGGCGACGCTGTTCATGGTCCTGTTGGCCGGTTTCCAGGCGTTGTTGGCCCGGTACACGGGGCAGGGCGACATCGCGGTGGGCTCGCCCATCGCGGGCCGCGACCGCACCGAACTGGAGCCGCTCATCGGCTTCTTCGTCAACACGCTGGTGCTGCGCACCGATCTGTCCGGCGACCCCGCCTTCGGGGAGCTGCTCGGGCGGGTGCGGAGCACGGCACTCGCCGCGTACGAACACCAGGACGTGCCCTTCGACCGGCTCGTGGAGGAGCTCCGGCCGGAGCGCGACCTCGGCCGCAATCCGCTGTTCGACGTGCTGTTCCAGCTCCATCCCGAGCAGCTCGGGGCCCTGCCCCTGGACGGTGTGGAGGTGGAGAGCCTCGACACCTCGAACGCGACGGCCAAGTTCGACCTCAGTCTGGCGATGACGGAGCACCCGGGGGGACTGACGGGCACGGTGCAGTACGCCACCGACCTGTTCGACCGCTCCACGATCGAGCGGTTCGCCGCGCACTACCTGCGGCTGCTGGCCGGTGCGGCCGAGACCCCGGACGCCCGCCTGTCCCGGCTGGACGTGCTGTCCCCCGGGGAGCACGCCGCGCTCCTCGGTGAGGGCGGCGACCAGGCCCCGGTCGCGGCCCGGACGTTGCACGCGCTGGTGGAGGAGCAGGCCCGGCTGCGACCGGACGCCCCCGCGGTGACCTGTGAGGGCCGCACCACCACCTACGCGGAGCTCGACGCGGCCGCCAACCGGCTGGCGCACCGGCTGCGGCAGCTGGGGACGGCACCGGAGACGAGGGTGGCCGTCATGGCGGGCCGGGACGTGCGCACCGTCGTGTGCGTGCTCGCCGTGCTGAAGGCCGGCGGCGCCTACGTGCCGGTCGACGCCGGCCACCCGGCGGAACGGGTCCGCACGGTCCTGGCGGACAGCGGGGCGCGGCTGGTGCTCACGGCCGGCCTGCCCGAGGGCCTGCCGGCCGGCCTGGCCGGCTCCGTACCGGTCCTGGACCTGGACGCCGAGCGGGAGGCGGTCGACGCCCTGCCCGCCACGGCCCCGGCGGACCTCGCGGCCCCCGGGCACCTGGCCTACCTGCTGTACACCTCCGGGTCCACCGGCCGCCCCAAGGGCGTGGCGGTCTCGCACGCCGCCCTGACGGGCTACCTCGCCGCGCTGACCTCCACCTTCGCGTTGGGGTGCGACGACGTCGTGCTCGCCCGTACGGCGTTGACCTTCGACCCGTCGGTGCGCGACCTGTTCGCCCCGCTGACCACCGGCGGGCGGATCGTGCTCGCCACGCAGGACGAGGCCGGGGACCCCGACGCGCTGGCGCGCCTGCTGCAGGACGGGGAGGTGACGGCGCTGCTGTCGATCGTCCCCTCGATGCTGGGGCCGCTGGTGGAGTCGGTCACCGGACCCGCCCTGCGGCTGCGGCTGGTGATGACCACCGGTGAGGCGCTCACCGCCGGCCTGGCCCGGTCCGCGTACGCCCTGGGCGTGCCGGGGCGGCTGCGGCTGGTCAACCAGTACGGTCCGACGGAGTGCACCAACACGACCACGTACCACGGGGTGACGGACGCCGACATCGACTCCGGCCGCATCCCGATCGGGCGCCCGCTGCCCGGAGCCCGGGTGCTCGTGCTGGGCGAACACCTCGAACCGCTGCCGCGCGGCGCGATCGGCGAGCTGTTCATCGCCGGCCGCGGGGTGGCCCGGGGCTACCTCGGGGATCCCGCGCGCACCGCCGAGGCCTACCCGCCGGACCCGTACGGTCCGCCCGGTGCGCGCATGTACCGCACCGGTGACCTGGCGCGGCTGCGGTCCGACGGGGTGCTGGAGTTCCACGGCCGCCGCGACAACCAGGTCAAGGTCCGCGGCCACCGCATCGAGCTGGGCGAGGTCGAGGCCGCGCTGCTGCGCCACCCCGGCGTCGGGCGGGCCGTGGCCGCCGCACACGGGGACGGCGCCGACCGCGTGCTCGCCGCGTACGTGGTCTGGCGGGACGGGGCGGGCGATCCGGCCGCCGTGCTGGACTTCGTGCGGGAGGCCCTGCCGGCCGCGATGGTGCCGTCCGCGCTGGTGGTCCTGGACGCACTGCCGCTGACCCCCAACGGGAAGACCGACCGTCGGGCGCTGCCCGCCCCGGGTCCCGGCGCCACCGCCGGGCACCGCGCCCACGTCGCTCCGCGCACCCCGCTGGAACGCACGGTCGCCGAGGTCTGGGAAGAGGTACTCGGCGAGGGCCCGATCGGGGCCCGGGACCACTTCTTCGAGCGTGGCGGGCACTCGCTGCGCGCCACCCGGGTCGTGTCCCGGCTGCGGACGCTGCTGGGACTGGACGTGCCCACGCAGTTGTTGTTCCGGCATCCGGTCGCCGAGGACCTCGCCCGGGCCCTGGGCTCGCTGGGCGCGTCCACGGGGGACGAGATCCCCTCGCTGCCGGCGGGTCCCGGCCCGCTGTCCTTCGGCCAGCAGCGGCTGTGGCTGCTGGACCGGCTCCAGCCGGGCCGGCCGGACTACAACATGCCGGGCGCCGTGCGGCTGGTCGGGGACCTCGACGCCGCGGCGGCCCTGGCCGGCCTGGAGGACGTCGTCGCCCGGCACGAGGTGCTGCGTTCGCGGATCGAGGAGGCCGACGAACAGGGCGGTGCGGCCCGTGTGGTGCCCGGCCCGGTCGGGATGTTCACGCCCGTGTTCACCGACCTGTCGGCGCTGGGTTCCGCGGCCGGGGACCGGGCGCGGGAGCTGGCTGCGCAGGACGCCGCCCTGCCCTTCGACCTGGCGGCGGCCGGGCCGCTGCGGGCCCGACTGGTGCGGATCGCGCCGCGTGAGCACCTGCTGGTGATCGTGGCCCACCACATCGCCTTCGACGGCTGGTCGGTGGGGGTGTTCTGGCGCGAGTTCTTCGCCGCCTACCGCGTCCGCACCGGGGCGGACACCCATCCGCTGCCGGAACTCCCCGTCTCGTACCGCGAGTTCGCTGCCTGGCAGCGCGAACGCCTCGATGGTGACGCGCTCGCCGGGACGCTCGGCTACTGGCGGGACCGGCTGGGCGGCCTCGCTCCCCTGGACCTGCCCACCGACCGGCCGCGACCGGCCACCCCCTCGGGGCGCGGGGAGCAACTCTCCTTCGTCCTGCCCGAACCGCTGCTGCGCGGACTTCGCGACCTGGGCCGCGCGCACGACGCCACGCTGTTCATGGTGCTGCTGGCCGGCTTCCAGGCACTCCTCGCCCGCTGGTCGGGCGGCGAGGACGTCGCGGTGGGCTCCCCCATCGCGGGCCGGGACCGCGCCGAACTGGAGCCGCTCATCGGCTTCTTCGTCAACAGTCTCGTGCTGCGCACCGATCTGTCCGGGAACCCCGCCTTCGGCGAACTGCTGGGGCGGGCCCGGGAGACGGCCCTGGGGGCGTACGCCCACCAGGACGTGCCGTTCGAGCGTCTGGTGGAGGAGGTGCGACCGGAGCGCGACCCGAGTCGCAACCCGCTCTTCCAGGTGATGCTGGTCCTGGACGAGGAGGCCGCCGCGCCCGCGCCGCTTCCCGGACTGGACGTCGAACCGCTCACGGTGACCGGCGGCGCCTCGAAGTTCGACCTGTCGCTGTACTTCGTGGAGGAGGCCGGCGCCCTGCACGGCGAGGCCGTGTTCGCGACCGATCTCTTCGACCGGGACACCGTCGACCGGATGGCGTCGGCGCTGGTGGAGCTGCTCGGCGCGGCCGTCGCCGATCCCGGAACGCCACTGGCCTCGCTGCCGCTGATGGACGCGGCGCAGGAGCGCCGGTTGCTGCTCGCCGGGAACGGGGTCGGCGAGCCGACCGCGGACCTGCCGCTGCACGCGCTGGTCGCCGAACAGGCGGCCCGTACGCCGCGGGCCCTCGCGGTCGACGACGGGACGCGACGCCTGACGTACGCCGGGCTGTGGGACGTCTCGGGCCGCTTGGCGCGGAGGTTGGCCGACCTGGGGGTGGGCCCGGACACGGCGGTGGCGGTCTGTGTGGACCGCTCGGTGTCGCTGCCCGCGGCGCTGCTGGGTGTCCTGCGCTCGGGGGGCCTGTACGTGCCCGTCGACCCGGAGTACCCGGCGGACCGGATCGCGTACATGCTCACGGACAGCGGCGCCCGCGTCCTGGTGGTGTCGGGCGGTAGCGGCAGCCCGGAGGCGCCCGAGGGGGTCTCGGTCGTGGACCTGGACGCCCTGCTCGTCGACGGGGACACGGGCGGGGACAGGCACGGAGGCTTCCCTGGCGCCTCTGAGGGGGCCGGCTTCGGGCCCGTGCCACTGGACGCGGAGCACCTGGCGTACGCCCTGTACACCTCGGGCTCGACGGGACGCCCGAAGGGGGTCACCGTCCCGCACCGGGCCCTGTCCAACTTCACCCGGGACATGGTGCGCCGGCTGGAACTGACGGCAGGCGACACGGTCGCGGCCGTCACCACCGCCTCGTTCGACATCGCCGTGCTGGAACTGCTGGTGCCGCTCGTGTGCGGGGCCGCGGTACGGGTCGTCGACCGGGAGACCGCGCGGGACGGCGCCCTCCTCGCGAAGGAACTGGACTCCGCGGCGGTCACGGTCGTGCAGGCCACGCCGGCCACCTGGCACCAGTTGATGGAGAGCGGCTGGCAGGCGCCCCACGTACGGGCCCTGTGCGGCGGCGAGGCGCTGCCCTCCGCCCTGGCCGAGCGGATGCGCACGGCGCTGGGCACCGTCTGGAACGTGTACGGGCCCACCGAGACGACCGTCTGGTCGACCGCGCACCACCTGTCCGGGCCCGTGGGCGAGGGGCCGGTGCCGATCGGCTCGGCGCTCGCCAACACCCGCCTACACGTGCTGGACGCGGCCCTGCGGCCGGTGCCGGTCGGGGTGTTCGGCGAGCTGTTCATCGGCGGCGACGGTGTGGCCCGCGGCTACCACGGCCGGCCGGGTCTGACCGCCGACCGGTTCGTGCCCGACCCGTACACGGCGGGCGGACGGCTGTACCGCACCGGGGACCTGGTGCGGCGGCTCGCGGACGGGACCCTGGAGTACCGGGGCCGCGCGGACGGTCAGGTCAAGGTGCGCGGCCACCGCATGGAACTCGGTGAGATCGAGGCCGCGTTGGCCCGTCACCCGCAGGTCCTCGCGGCGGCCGTGGCCGTGCACGGCACGGGCGTGGACGCCGTCTTGGCGGGCTACGTGACCTGGCGGCACGAGGAGGGCGACCTGCGGGCGCTGGGCGACTTCCTGCGCCGCGACCTGCCCGCGTACATGGTTCCGGCGGTCCTCACGGGGCTGGAACGGCTGCCCCTCACACCCAACGGCAAACTCGACCGCAAGGCGCTCCCCGCGCCCTCGGCGGAGGCCGCACGGGGCGACGGTGCGCCGCGGGTGGCTCCGCGCGACACCACGGAACTGCGGATGGCGCGACTGTGGGAGCAGACGCTCGGGACGGCCCCGATCGGGGTCCGCGACGACTTCTTCGCGCTCGGCGGGCACTCCTTGAAGGCGTTCGCGCTGATGGCCGCCGTCCGCCGGGAGTTCGGGGTGGAACTGCCGCTGAACATGGTGTTCCGTCGGCGCACCGTGGAGCTGCTGTGCGAGGCGCTGCCCGACGCGGGGGCGGCGGCCGCCAGGCTGCTGGTTCCGCTCGCCGACGGCGACCGTTCCAAGGCGCCGCTGGTCCTCGTCCATCCGCGCGGCGGCGACGTCGTCTGCTACCGGGACCTGGTGCGGGACCTCGGCGCCGCACCCGGCGGCGACCGGCCCGTCCTCGGCCTGGAGTCGGTGGGGTACAACACCGACGAGACCCCGCTGGAGCGGGTGCCGGAGATGGCGGAACGCTACCTGGCCGCACTCCGCGAGGAGCAGCCGCACGGCCCGTACCTGCTGGCCGGCTGGTCGTTCGGCGGGACCGTCGCCTACGAGATGGCAGCCCGGCTGGAGGCGGCCGGCGAGGAGGTCGCCTTCCTCGGGCTGATCGACTCGGCCGCTCCGGGTGCCGCTCCCGGGTCGAACGCCGAACCCGGCGACCCCGATCTGCTCCGGTACGGCATCGCTGCGGGCCTCGACCCCGATTCGGCGCGCGAACTGGACGAGGACGAGCTGCTCGACGTCCTGGTGCGGCGGGGCCGGGAGGACGGCACCCTGCCCCGCCGGTCCCCCACGCAGGCGCTGCGCCGCCTGCTGCGGGTCGCCGAGGCGAACGGGACGGCGTCCGCCGCGTACCGCACCGACTCCGTGCTGAACGTGGACCTGCACCTGTTCACGGTCGCCGAACGGCATCCCGAACTCGCGACGCCCCTCGTGGACCCGGCGCCGTGGGGCCCCCGGACGACGGGCACCGTCGTGCGGGCCGTGGTCCCGGGCACCCACCACGACCTGGTGGAGCCGCCGCACAGCACCGCGCTGGCCGAGGCGCTCACGGCGGTCCTCCCCTCCTGACGGCCCGTCTCCACGGCATCCGTCCCCACCACCCGATCCGTCCCCTACACCCGCGAGACGTCCCTTCCACGCGAGACGCCCCTTCCACACGATCCGTCCCCTTCCACGCGATGCATCCCTTGCACCGTTCGCAACACATCAAGGAGAAACCCGTGAACAACTCGTCCCCGCAGCAGTTCCTCGTCGTGGCCAACGAAGAGGAGCAGTACTCCCTGTGGGAGGCCGACCGGCCGGTCCCGCTCGGCTGGCACGACCAGGGCGTGCGCGGCGACAAGGAGGAGTGCCTCGCGCACATCGAGCGAGTGTGGACCGACATGCGCCCGCTCAGCCTCCGCGTGAGCATGGCCGGCTGACCCGACGATCCGTGTGCACCCCACGCCGCCCGGCAGCCCGCACCCGCGGGCTGCCGGGCGGCGCCCACGGTGCCGGAAGGAACCTCCATGACCACCGCACACACCGGGGCTCCCACGTCCCCGCGACGCCTCACCCCGCTGGCCGCCCTGGTGGCGGTCTCCGCGATCTCCTCCCTCGGCATGGCGATGACCCTGGTCGCCGTGCCCTGGTTCGTCCTGCAGAGCACCGGCAGCGGGACCCGGACGGGGCTCGTGGCCGCCGCCGAGGTGCTGGGGCTGCTCTGTTCCGCCGTACTGGCGGGCCCGATCGTCGACCGGTTGCCCGTACGCGCCGCCAGTGTCGGCGCCGACCTGCTGACGGCGGTCGCGATCAGCCTGATTCCCCTGCTGCACGCCTGGGACTCCCTGCCGCTGCCGGTGTTGATCGTCCTGGTCTTCCTGGTGGGAGCCGCTCGCGGACCGGCCGACACCTCCAAGCAGCTCCTGCTGACGGACGCCATGCGCCGGGCCCGCGTCACGACGGAACGGGCCACGGGCTGTGTCGAGGGAGCCCGCCGCATCGGACTGATGGCGGGGGCGCCGCTGGCCGGTCTGCTCATCGCGACGGTCGGCCCGGTGCGCACCCTGTGCGCCGACATGACGGCCATGCTGCTGTGCGCGCTCCTGGTGGCGGTGCTGGTGCCGGCGGGTCCGGGCGACCGTTCGGCGGGCGCGAAGGAGCGCGGTTCGTACGGTGGGGAACTGCGCGCGGGGTTGCGGCAGTTGCGCGGCGACCGGCTCCTGGGTGCCATGACCGGCGTGCTGCTGCTGACCAACGCCTTGGACGGGGCACTGAACGGGGTGCTCTATCCGGCCTACGGAACCGAGGTGCTGCGCAGCAGCGCGCTGTTCGGCGCGATGGTGACCTCGGTGGGAGCGGGCGCGCTGCTGGGCGCCGCCCTGTACGGCTGGGCCGGGCACCGGATGCCCCGCCGAGCCGTCTTCGTGGGTGCGTTCGTCCTGGTGGGGGCGGTGCGGTGCGCCGCGCTGGCCTCCGAGCCGCGGGTGGCGGTGCTGTTGGCGGTGTTGGCCGTGTCGGGCGTCGGTTCGGGTGTCGTGGGGCCGCTGATGATGTCGGTGGCCTACCAGCGGGTGCCCGAGGAGATGCGGGGCCGGGTGTTCGGCCTGCTGGTGGCGTGCGCCCTGGCGGCGACTCCGGTGGGGATGCTCGGTGCGGGGCTGGTCCTCGACGCCTGGGGTCTGGTGGCGGCGCTGCTGGGCACGGGTGCGGTCTATCTCGGCGTCACGTTGGCACCGTTGGTCTTCTCGGTGTGGCGGGAGTTGGACGTACGGGCGCCGGCGGGACCGCGGGACACGTGGGGACCGCCGGGGGCGGCGGAACCGCGGGGGGCGGCGGGACCGCGGGGGGCGGCGGGACCGCGGGGGGTGACGGAACCGCGGGGGCGGCCGGCGATGCCCTGATCGGTTCACGCGCCGTTCCGAAGCCCACCCCGACGCCCGTCTCGGCACCCACCCTGACGTCCGAATCCATCTGATTCCTCCCGATCTGCCGCCCCTCACCTTAACGCCAGGCAGGTTGATGAGCGCCCGGACCGATCATCGAGGGGCCCGGAGCACGGCAGGGTTGGTCCTGCGAGCACGACCGGCGAGGGCAATCCCCGAGGTGGGCGTGAGCAGACCAGAAGACCTCAACCCGGGGGGAACCCATGCTGAAGCGTTTCATCGTCGCCCTGTCCGTCGCGGCCGCCGCCCTGCTGCCGATCGCCGGCGGTTCGCAGCCGTCGGACACCACGATCTCCGCCACCGGCGAGAGCGAGGCGACGACCACCCCGGTGCACCCCGTCCACATCACCCCCGGCACGACCACCGGCGGAACGCGACTCAGCGACCCGAAGGACAGCTCCTGGGGCAGCTGACCACCCGGCGCGGGGGGGTGCGAAGGGGGGCCACTCGCGGATGCGAGTGGCCCCCCTTCCCGCGTGCCCGCTCAGGCGGACAAGCGTCATTCCCCCGCGCGGCGCAGGGAGACAACGGCGTACCTGATTCCCCGCGCGCACTCGGCCCGACGGTCCCACCTGGCCGGCACGTACAGCACCTCTCCGGGCAACAGCCTGCACTGGAAGGACGCGGGACCACCGTCCTCGCCGGGTCCGGTCAGCCGCCAGGTCACGGCGCCGTCGATCTGGTGGATCAGCAGGTGGTCGGTGGAGGAGACGGCGGCCGTGGTCTGCGGGTCCACGCGCGCGTGCGCCCCGGTGTCGATGAGTTCCGCCCGGACGGCCAGGCCGGTGAGTGCGCCCAGTCGTCCGGTGAAGGCCTCCAGCCGCGCGGCCCGGGGCCCGTCGTCCGCCGGCACCGTTCCGCCTTCGCCGTCACGATCACCGCCGTCGCCGGCGTCACAGGCGTCAGAGGTGTCGTCTCCGTCGCCGACGTCGCCGACGTCTCCGGCCTCACCGGCCTCACCAACGTCACCGCGGCCGAAGGCCGGGTTGTCGTACTCGGGCCACAGCACGCCCGGCGCCCGGCCCAGATGGACCGACAGGAACAGCTCCAGCTCGCGCAGGTGCGCGGTGGACCGCTCGTCGCCGTCGTCCGGCATGTTCATTCAGTGCCCCTCTCCACAGCTCCCATCCGAGGAGCATGACGCCACCCCCCGCGCCCGCGACAGACACGAGAACGCGTGACAGGGGCGTACCCGCGAACGTCCCCGCCTCCCGGCCCGTGTGGCCGGAAGGGACGGGGGCGCGGGGCGCGGGGCGGCTCAGGTTCAGCCCGCGGCCGGAACTCCGGTGACGGGCAGGGCCCCGGCGACAGGCAGGGCTGTGGCGGCGACCGCAGCCCCGGCGGAGGACGGGACGTCGTCAGCGGGCGGGACTTCGTCGGCACGCGACATGGGGACGGCTACCGGTGCGACCGGATTCGGTTCCAGCAGTCCGCGTGCCGCGGCGGCGACCCCCGCCTGGAAGCGGCTGCCCGCACCCAACTCCTGCATGATGTCGGCGATGTGGCGCCGGGCCGTGCGCAGCGACATGCCCAGGCGGCGGGCGATCGCCTCGTCCTTCAGGCCGGCGGCGAGGAGCCGGATGATCGTCTCGTGGATCTCCCGGGCGACTTCTTCGAGGCCTTGACCGACGGCGGCCGAGAACGGCGAGGCCAGGTCCCAGGTCTGCTCGAAGATGTCGCAGAGGTAGGCCACCGTGGACGGCTCGCGGATCACCACGGCCCCGTAGCTGCCGTCGTTGAGCGGGATGAACGCGATCTCGCGGTCGAAGGCGATGAGCCGTCCGAACAGTTCGTGCGCGGTCCGGTACTGCGCGCCCAGCGCGGAGGCCGCGGCGACGTACGCCTGGCTCGGTCCGTTGAACCGCGCCGTGTGGTGGTAGAGGGTGCGGATCGCGATGCCGCGTTTGAGCATCGCCTCGTCCCGCCCCAGCGCCTCCTGCATCGCCTCGGGTATCCGGCTCCCGCCGCCGGGTTGGGAGCTGAGCATCTCGGTCGCGCAGGCGAGGGAGGCCCGGCGGATGGCCCCGCGCACTTCCTCCAGGTTCGCCAGGACCTCCAGGGCGTCCCCGGCGGACCGGCGTCGCAGGTAGTGCGGCAGGAAGCGCCCGAGGTCCTCGCGGATCCCGCTGATCGTCCGTTCCTGCTCCCGGATCTGCGCCTCCAACGGCGCGACGAGCTGTTCGGCGGCGGTGTCGGGGGCCACCGCGAAGGCCACCGACGGCTCGTCGGGGCTCACGTGCAGCAGGTGCGCGGCGCACAACCGCGCGACACTGCGCCGGATCACGTCCGCGTCGAGGCCGGTCCCTGCGGCGAGCGCGTCCACGTCCGCCGTGCGGTGTTCGAGCACCCAGCCGTAGACGTCGAGGTCGACATCGTTCGATTCAGACACCACATCAGTAGTCAGCATTGGCCCACTTCGCCCTTTTCGCCCCCGGTCGCTTTACTGCCAGGCACTTTGGTGAGGTGCCCGCCCCCTGGCGTCAGGATAAGCAAGGCGAAAGTCTGTACAGGACGAACGGCTGCGGGGGATCGACCCTTTCAGGACCTCGGGCCGCCGATTTGGCGTGATTGCGCTCCCGGTCTCCTCGGCCGACGGGTCGGGACCGACGCGCCCCTCCGCACCACCCTCTCTCCCCTTCGCTCCTCCCCTCCCCCCTCCTCCCCTCCACCGACTTCGATCCGGAGCCCCTCATGCTCGACAGCACACTCGCCGCCCCCGCACGGGACCTGCCCAGCCTGACCCCCCGGGAACGGGAGGTCCTGGCCCACCTCGCGCAGGGCGACACGTACCGGATGATCGCCCGGCGGATGGGCTTGAGCCCGCACACGGTCGACACCTACCTGCGGCGCCTGCGCAGCAAGACCGGCGCGGTGAACCGCACGCAGCTCACCCACCTCGCCTTCCAACTGGGCTACTGAGCCGTCGGCGATACTCGGCCCATGGAATGGTTCGAGCGGGCAGAGGCGGCGGAGCAGCTCGGTGATTGGGATGCGGCCATCGGATTGGTGAGTGCACGCGCCGAGTGCCACGCCGATTCCTTCGCGCACGGCAACCACCTGTGGCACATGGACCTGCTGGCCTCCGCCGAACGGTTCGCGGAACTCGCGGACCTCGCCCGCACGGACATCCACGCACGCCGGAGACTCAACCGGGCGCTCGGCGAGCGGGGCATGGACACGGCGCTGCGCCGGCGTGCCGAGGAGGGCGACCGCGGGGCCCTCTTCCACCTCGTACGGCTGCTGTGCGCGACGGACAGGACCCCCGAGGCCGCTCGTACGGTCCGGGAGATCGCCCCGGACAACGCGTACGCGCTCCGGCTGCTGACCGATCACGGATCGCCGTCTCGCTGATCGCCGTCTCTGCGTTCGTCGTGAGGGGTGACGGAGTCGACTGTTCGGCGGCGGCGCATGAAATCGCCTGTTCGAAGCATGCGCGGGGGATGGAATGCGTGGTGTACGAGGAACGGTCGGGCAGGTCGGAGACGGTCGAGTGCGGCCTTGAGGACGAGGCGTGCCGCACCGCCCTGAAGCGGCTGCACGGCCTGGACGACGGCGAGTTCGGATGGATCCGGCTCGTCGACCCCGACGAGTCCGAGCTGGTGCAGTTGGCCGAGGAACTGGGTCTGCACCCGCTCGCCGTCGAGGACGCGGTGCAGGCGCACCAGCGTCCGAAGCGCGAGCGGTTCGACGACGTGCTGGCGGTGGCGATCAAGACGCTGTGGTACGTCGAGGACGAGACCGCGGTGGAGACCGGCGAGATGATGATGTTCGTGGGCCCCCGCTACGTCCTCACCGTCCGCCACGGCGCCGTCGATCCGACGGCCGAGGCGGCCCGCCGGCTCGACGCCGATGCGACCATGCTGCGCTTCGGTCCACTGTCGGTGCTGCACGCCGTGTTGGACGTCGTCGTCGACGCCTACAGCGACGCAGCGGTCAAGGTGCGAAACGCGCTCAACCGGTTGGAGGACCAGGTGTTCTCGTCCGCTCGCGTCGATCACACCGAGGGCATCTACTCGCTCAAGCGGGAAGTGCGCGAGTTCCGTGACGCCGTACAGCCGCTGGTGCCGGTCCTGAACGGTCTCCTGAGCGGGCCGGGCGAGGAGCGGCACGCGCCGAAGGCGGAACCCTACTTCCGCGACGTGGCCGACCACCTGCACCGCACCGACACCGAGGTACGCACTCTCGACGAGTTGCTGAACTCGGTGCTCGACGCCCAGCAGGCCCGGGTGGGCACCTGGCAGAACGACGACATGCGGCGCATCTCGGCGTGGGCGGCGATCTTCGCCATCCCCACCATGGTCGCGGGCGTGTACGGAATGAACTTCGAGCACATGCCGGAACTCAGCTGGACCTACGGCTATCCCCTCGCCGTGGGACTGATGGCACTGGCATCGGGAGCGCTGTACCGGGCCTTCCGCCGCAACGGTTGGCTGTAGCACGCGGGTCCGGCACGCCGCTCCGCGCGGCCGGGCCGAACCCGCTGGTGGGGTGGTCGGCGGGCGACCTACCATCCGACGATGACGACTTCGGCGGACCACCTCATCGACGACGCGCTGCACCGGTCGGACGTGGAGTGGCTGTCCGACCACCTCGACGCCCGGTCCTGCCCGCCGGCCGTCCTGGGACGCCTCGGCCGGCACGCGGACCCGCGCCTGCGCCATCTGGGCCTGCTCCTGCTGAGCGGACGGGTCACCTCGACCCCGCCGGTGGCGGACGAGCGGGAGACGGCCGAACTGGCTTCTTTGCTCCCCCATTTCGTGGTGGATCCGCCCGAGGCCGCTCTCCTCCAGGCGAACCTTCACGCCCACCTGGGACCCCACCTGCGGGGCCGGCCTCGACCTTCGTGGCGTACGGCCGGCCTGCCGGTGCGGGTACGGATCGCCTGGCTGCGCGCCGAACTCCTCGACGACCCGACGGTGCTTCGACACGAGGTCCGGTGTGAACTCCTCTACCAGGCGGTCCGGGAGACGAGCATCACCGCCGCGCACCGGCCGGAGCAGCTGGTGGCCGAGCTCGTGGGAAGCGGGGATCGGGTGCTGCGCGCCGAGGCCTTGCGGCTGGCCCGCGAGGGCCTGCACGCGGGGCTGTTGACCCCCGCGCGCGTCCGCGAACACGTCCTCGCCCTGCTGGACACCGGGGTGCGGGGCGTCGGAGTACATGGCTCCGGCATCACGGACCCCGGCACCACGGACCCCGGCTCATCGGACCCCGGCTCGGTGGATCCCACCTCGCCGCATCCCACTTCACCGGATCCTTCTTCATCGGGCGGCTCGTGTACCGCTGTCGTGGTGGCCGCGCTGCGTGAACTCGGCGAGCCGTGGGCGATGTTGAATCCGCTGCCGGAAGGACGGCTGTCCGTCTTCCTCACCTCCGATCCGGAAGCCACCCCGGTCGAGGTCGCCGAGGCCGCGCTCACGGCTGCCGCCCGCCACGGCCACCGGGACGTGGTGTGGCGCGTCGCCGGCGATCCCGGTGGGTCGCCCGCGCTGCGTCGCCGCGCGCTCGAACTCCTCGGGGACCTGGCCGACCGCGGTGACATCCGGGAACTGACCGCGCTCGCCGCCCGGGACCCGCTGTTGCTCGGCGCCCCCGCGGTGGCCTGCCTGCGCGGGCTCCACCGGCGCGGCCACTTCCCGGCCGACGAGGACGTACCGGCCATCGTCGGTCTGGCGCTGGCCGACCATGCGATCACGCCGGACGAGGTCGCCACGATCCTCTTCACCGGCCGGCAGGCGACCCTCCGGGTGCTGATCGACGCCGACGACGATCCGAGCCGGTCGAGGCGGCTCGCCCTGCTGGTCGCGCTGGCCGGGCAGGGGGCGCGGGAGCTTCCCGTCGGGGAGGAGATCACCCGGGTGTTCGCGACGGCCGGCGCACCCGAACCGTTCCTCGCCGCGATCCGTGAACTGCGGTACACGCCGGCCGAGGACGTGGTCATCGCGCTCCTGCCCACGGCCCCCGCGGCGGCCCTCGACACGTTGGAGGCCATCGGCGGGCACCGTACGGTGCGGGCGCTGCGGGAGGGGCTCGGGCTGCCCGCCGACGAGGACGCCGCACAGGACGGTGGGGGTATTGGTGTCATCGCGCCCCACCTGCGCGCGGTGCGCGACCGGACGCTGGAACTGCTGTGGCATCTGACCGACGCCCGGGACCGGCGGCGCGGGCTCCTCGTCCGCCTCGACCCCACCGATCTGCCGGCGCGCATCGCGGCCGATCTGGGCGGCCCCGACGAGGAGGAGCTGGCCCTCCTCGGATCCCATCTGGACCCGGACGAACCGTTGACGGCGCTGTGCCGGCTCGCCGCCCACGGCGGGGCGGGCACCCTGCCCGCCCTCGCGGACCTGCTGCTGCGCGTCGTGGGCGAGTTGGCGGCGTTCCGGGAGCCGGGGGGCGACGTCACACGGTTCGAGGGCGAGACGCCGAACGCCGAACCGATCGTTCCCCGGGAAGCCGAGCACGCGCTGACCGCCCTGGGCTCCCGCCTGTACGAGCGGCGCCGGATCCGGCCCTCGTGCCTGCTCGACGCCGCGAACGCGCCGGATGCGGGCAGGGCGCTGCTCGCGGATCTGGTGGGGGAGCTGTTGGACCGGCCCGGGCTGTCGGACGGTGAACAGTCCATCCTCCTCGAACTGTTGTCGCGGGCTCCCGGTCCCCGCGTTCGCGCCCGGGTGCACCGCCTGCTGCGTCACCGTGACCGGCACGTGCGCAAGCACGCGCTCGCGCTGCTCGCCCGCGATGTCACGGGGGACGACGCGCAGGCCCTGTCGGCCACGTTGATCGCGCTGACCCGCGCCGGGGACGTGCAGACCGTCCGGAGGGCGCTGCTCGCCCTCGGTCACGCGCGGGCCCGCTGGGCCTGTACGGCGATCGCCGCGTGTCTTGCCCATCCGAACATGAACGTCAAGAAGACGGCCGCCCAGGTCCTGGTGCGCGCGGGCGCGCCCCCGGCGGTTGCGGACCTGCTCCGCGTGCTGGGTCGGCACGACAATCCGGGGCTCCGCGTCGCGCTCGTCGAGGCGCTGCGGGCGATCCTCGGCGGCGCGTACGCGGCCACCGTCCTCGCCGCGGCGGAGCACTGCGCGACGGATCGCGCCCGGGCCCTGCTGGCGCAGGCTCTGGACGGCGCCCTGCCGGCGCGGTCGATCCTCGCCCTGTCCGACCAGGCGTCACCGGTCGCGCCGGCGCTGCTCGCCTTGGTGGCGTGCGGGCGGGTCCGTCTGTCGTCCGGTACGCGGGAGGAGTTGGCGCCGGCGCTGGGCCGGCACGGCATCGCCTCCCCGGCCGGGCCGTCGTCGGCGCCGGCGTCGGACGACGCAACGGACTTCGACGTGGCGTCGCTGGCGGCGGGTCGTTGGAATCCCGCCGTCGCGCTGCGCGTCGCCGAGCGCCCCGAGCCCCCGCACGCCGACCGGCTGCGCGAGCTGCGGCCCCTGCTCTCGGACTGGCTCCGCCTGGCCGACTCCGCGCCGCGGGCGGCCCGCGCGGCCGTGTTGCGGTTCACCCTGCGGCTCTGCCCCGCACCTTGGACGGACGGGGAGCTCGCCTCCTACGCGCGGTCCGCCCGGCTCCTGGCCGACGCCCTGACCGGCGGGGCGGGCGAGGACCGCCCGGGCCTCGTCGCGGTGCTCGAAGCGGTCGCGCCGCTGCTCACGCCGGCGTCGGCGGCGGCCGTCGTCGACTCCGTACGCGCCCTGCCTCCCGCGGCCGCGCACACGCCCGACCGGCCCACGCTGACGCTGTTGCGGCGCTGCGGCGCGGTGTTGGTGCGCGCGGACCTCGATCGTGCGCTGGCGGTGGCCGGCCTCGGCGCCGACCCCTGGCGGGCCCGGACCGAGGTGCTGCGCGAGGCGTTCGCCGTACCGTCCCTGCCCGCGGGAGCCTGGCGGACCGCCTTGGAGGCGGCGGCGCGGACACCGGCCGCGCTCGCGGACTTCCGCCGCCGCGACCTCCGTGACCGTCGTGCCGTCGGCGACCCCCACGACCTCCCCGACCTCGACCACCTTCGTGACCTTCGCGGCGTGCGCGACGAGGACGCGCCCGGCTCCCGGGAGCGGTTGTCCGCGCTGATCGACGTCTACGCCGGCGCCGCTCCCGAGGTCCGTGACCCCCTGCTCGACTGGATGACGTCCCTCCAGCCCCTGGACGCACCTCCCTGGACGATCGGTGAGAGCGCCGCCGGCCCACGGCCGGCGCCGGGGCGTGGGGGCGTACCGCGCCGCGTGCACGCCGACGACCTCGACCAGCCGCGCTCGGCGGCACTGCGCGACCGCCTGCTGACGATGGTGGACTCCCCCGCCCCGGACCGCCGGAACGCCGCCGCCCGGGCCCTGCTGGGCTGGCCCGAGCCGGGGATCCGGCTCGCCGTGCTCCGGGCGGCCCTGCGCGGCCGGACGACGGTCGATGTCGGGGCCGATCTGGCCCGGATCATGACCACGCTCGACCCGGCGGAGCTGCGGGCCGACGAGGTTCCGCCCGAGAACGTGCTGCGCGTGGCCTCACGGCTCGCGCCACCCGACCTCGTACCGCTGCTTCCGCTGTTGTCGCACTGGTGGGAGCACGGGCCGCCCGCCGTCCACCAGGCCGCCGAGGTCGAGTTGCGCAGGGTTCCGGTCGACGTGCTCGCCCACGGTCTCGGCGCACGTCTCGACGCGGGCGCCCCGGGGTTCGTGGGCCTGATCGCCGGCCGGGCGGTGCTGCGGACTCCCGCCCTGACGCGTGCCTGCCGGCGGCTCCGCGCCGAGGGACGCGAGGACCTCGCGGATCGGATCCTGCTGGTCGACGGCCCGTTGCGCGGCCCCGAGGCCGTACGTCGGGACGCGGCCGCACTGGCCTCGCTCCGCGAGCGCGCCCGGGCGTCGGCCCCGACCTCCTCGCGCCGTCCGACCCGGCAGGAGCTGTCGGACCTGGCCCGTACCGGGACTCCCGACGGGATCCGCCGGGTCCTGACCCGTCTGGTCGAGGAGCACCGGGGTCCTGATCCGGATCCCGTGGTGCGGGAGTTGATCGGCGAGTTGCTGCACCACGCCAAGCCGGGGGTCCGCCTGCACGCGCACCGGACCTCCCGGGCGGTGCTGGACCGGCGGAGCCACCTTCTTCACACGCAGGTCCTGCTGCACGACCCCCAGCCGGACGTGGTCCGCATGGCGGTCCGGAGCCTGTCCCGAGCGGCCTGGGAACCGGCGATCCCCGCCCTGGTCGGCCTGCTCGACCACGCGCGTCCCGAGGTCCGCCGGACCGCGGCCGACGGGCTCGCGCGGCTGGGCACTCCGGCGGTCCCCGCGCTCAGGCGCGCCGCCGACCACGCCCGCCCGGACCGGCGGACGCGCTACACGGACGTGCTGGGCCGCATCGCGGCCGACACCGGGACCGGGACCGACATCGCGTAGCCGCGGGTGCCCGGAGTCGGATGGTCGGGCCGGCGGACCGCTCGTCGCGCGGCCCGTGCCCGACCACCCCGCACCCTTGGCCAGTGGTTTGCGCGCAGTGCTCGTGGGCAGTCGCCTACAGCCGGAAGGACGAGGCCCCGGTCTGGAGGCCGTCATGTCGACAACCACGCTCATCGTCATCATCGCCGCAGTGGTACTGATCGCCCTGATCGCCGCGTTGTGGGCCTTCTCGCGCCGCCGTCACCTGCGACAACAGTTCGGACCCGAGTACGACCGGACGGTCGAGGCCGAAGGCGGCCGGAGGGCGGCCGACCGCGAGCTGCGGGCGCGCGAGCAACGCCACGACACGCTCGACATCAAGGAGCTGCCCGCCGAGCGGCGCGCCCAGTACACCGACGAGTGGCGCGACGTACAGGAACGCTTCGTGGACCGCCCCGAGGCATCGGTCGCCCAGGCGGACGAACTGGTGACGCGCCTGATGCGCGAACGCGGCTACCCGGCCGACGGCTACCAAGGGCAGGTCCGGGACCTGTCGGTGGAGCACGGCCGCACCCTGGAGCACTACCGCGCGGCCCACGAGATCAACCTGCGCGGCAGCGGAGCCGAGGCGACCACGGAGGAACTCCGCGGCGCCATGGTCCACTACCGCGCCCTGTTCGAGGAACTGCTGAGCAGCGAAGGAGGCCGATGACATGCGGGAACACGGTGACACGGCGGGCCGGGGCGACGAGGACCGGCTGACCACGGAGAACATCGCCCATCCGGATGCGACCGGTGGCCAGGCCGTGTACCCCGGCGAGGCGACGGCCCTGGCGAGCGAGAGCACCGAGGCGCAGGACGGTGCACGGGGCGAGGAGGCTCCGAACGATCTCGGGGAGGGTCCGGAGCGCGGCGAGGGACGCGGGCGCCCGGAGGAGCGGGACGAGCCCTTGTTGGCCGGCGCGGAGACGGAGGGCTTCCGGGAGCGGTGGGCCGAGATTCAGGGGCGCTTCGTCGACGACCCGAAGGAGGCCGTGACGTCCGCGGACACCCTGGTGGCCGAGGTGATGCAGGAGCTCGCCCGGACCTTCTCCGCCCACAAGCAGGAGTTGGAGGGCCAGTGGGGCCGCGGCGAGCAGGTCGCCACGGAGGACCTGCGGCTCGCACTTCAGCGCTACCGCTCCTTCTTCAACCGACTCCTCAAGACCTGACCGGACGACTTCACTCCACACCGCACTCGGCGCACCACGGGGCGGGGCCGGGGCGACACCCCACATGTGGGGTGTCGCCCCGGCCCCGCCCCGTGCGCCGTCCCCGTCGGGAGGCGGCCCCGTCAGAAGACGCGCGGCTCGTTGTAGTAGCCGCCGATCTGACGGTGGTAGTCCGCGTCCTGGAGGTGCTTGTCCTGGATGAACTCGGGAGCGTGCTTGATCTGCTCCTTCGTCCGGTCGATGTGGATCCGCCGCTCGTCCACCTCGATCCGACTGACCGTGCCGGCGGGAAGGAGCACTTCCTTGCCGAAGATCCACGGACCGGTGTCGACCACGATGTACGAGGAGTCGACCTCGTCGGAGTGCTTGTCGACCTTGCCGATGGAGCCGTCCGTGGCCTCGACCTTGAAGCCCGTCAGATCGACATCGGGCAGATGGCCGGACGTCTCGCGGTAACCCCATACGTTCTCAGTCATGTGAACAACCCCTTCACGCAATCGATGTGACGGCCCTTCTTCTCCTCGGCGTCCTCGATGATCCGGAGAGACGCGGAACCGCCACAGGGTCGCCTGCCCTGAAAGGCACGACCCACACGGGGCAGTCAGGATCGGACCACGCCCGTGCGCGCCGCCGCCGTCCGTGTGGGTTCGGCGTCGGGGCCGAACCACTCGCACAACAGCACGGTCGCGTCGTCCTGGAGCCGTCCGTCGTGGTGGGCCATGACCGCCTGGACGAGGCGCCGCAACGTCTCCGGGAGGGGCAGCCCGTCGGCGTGGTGGCGGATCAGGAAGTCGGTGAAGTTCGCCAGGCCGAACTCGGTGGAGCCGGGCCGTCGCGCCTCCGTGATGCCGTCGGTGTAGAGGACGAGGCAGTCCCCCGGCTCCAGTTGCTCCCTGCACGTGCGGACGGGCAGCCCCAGGTCGGTGCCCATGGGGTGGGCGGGTGGGCAGGCCGGTTGGCCGGCCCAGCGGCCGCCCCTGATGAGGAGCGGCGGGAGATGCCCTCGGTTGACCCAGGTCAGGACTCCGGTGCGGGTGTCCAGCTCGGCGAGGACGCCCGTCACGTAGATGCTGCGCCGGAACTGCTCGATCAGCATCTCCTCCACCCGCTCGCTCATGCCCACGAGGTCCGCACCCTGCCGGCGGGCGTTGCGGCACGCTCCGACGGCGAGGTTCGCGGCCAGTCCGGCCGCCGTGTCGTGACCCATGGCGTCGAACACCGACAGGTGTACGACCGGGCCCGCCATCGCGTAGTCGAAGGCGTCCCCGCTGATCTCGTACGCGGGTTCCATCGTGGCGGCGACGACGACCCGGCCGTCCGCGTAGGTCTGCGGCGGGATCAGGTGCCACTGCATCTCGGCCGCCACGTTCATCGGAGCCGTCCGCACGAGTCGCGCGTACGCGTCGCTCTGGTCGCTCTTGGTGACGATCAGCAGGGCGATGAGGGAGGCCAGGGCCTCGGCGTCGCGGCGGACCGGCGGGCCGTTCCCGTCCGGGGTGAGGCGCAGCAGGCCGAGTCGCTCGCTGCCGTTGAGCATCGGCACCCACCACTGGGCGTGGAGCGGGTCCGCCGCCGTGCGCACGATCTCGCCGTGCTGGTAGGCCCGCCCGGCGAGCGTGCCCTCGATCCTGATCTCGCGGTCGTCCGCGCCGGCCGTCGGCTCCGCCCCGGCCTCGGGTGGGAGGGGCAGCATCCGGAGCACGCGCTCCTGCATGTCGGCGACGTAGATCCGTACGTGACGGAAGCCGACCCGGGCCGCGTGTTCGGCGACCTTGGCCGGCAGGAGGTCCATCGGCATGAGGTGACCGGCAGCCAGGAGGCCGGTCAGCATGGTCAGGCTGTCGTCCCGCCGATCCATCGCCACAGACTCATCTCCCGCGCCGGTGGATCCAGTGCACCACACGCGGGCGGGTTTCGCCGTCGACGCGCGACGCGCGCCGGCGGCCGGGTCCGTGCCCGTGCTCCCCCGATCCCCCGCTCGCCCCGCTCCCGCGTCCACGCGGTCGGGGGCTCACGCCGCCGGGTGTTCGGCTTCCTCGCGCTCGGCCGCGCGGCGGGCCGCCGCGGCGTCGGTGACGTCGAGGAACACCTGGTCCAGCTCGGGCCAGCGTGCCTTCAGCTCGTCCCGGATGCGAACCATCGCGTCCTCGACGGTCTCGCTGTCATAGCCGGCGGTCAGGTCGATGCCGGCGGCCAGCAGTACCGAATCCGGCCCGAGCTGCATGGTGAGCAGCGCCGTGACGGAGTCGATCTCGGGCTGGCGCCGCAGCAGGGCCCGTACCTCGCTCTGCATGGCGGGATCGGCGGCCTCGCCGATCAGTTGGGCCCGGGCTCCCTTGCCCAGGGTGTAGGCCACGTAGACGAGCAGCACACCGATCAGGATGGAGGCCCACGCCTCGTACGCCACCTCACCGGTCACCATGTGGAGTGCCATGCCGATCATGGCGAGGACGACGCCGGCGCAGGCCGTGCTGTCCTCGGCCAGGACGGTGCGCAGGGCCGGATCCCGTACCTGGCGGATCTCCTCGGTGGTGCTGCGCCCGGCCTTACGGGCCTCGCCGCGCACCTGGCGTACGGCGCGGACGAGCGAGGCACCTTCGGCGAGCAGCGCCGCGAAGAGCACGATCAGGCCGATGACGTAGCCCTTGTGCGATTCGGAGCCGCCGGAACGGAAGGCCTCGATGCCCTGGAAGACCGAGAAGCAGCCGCCGGTGACGAAGATGCCCACGGCCGCGAGCAGGGACCAGAAGAAGCGTTCCTTGCCGTAGCCGAAGGGGTGGCGTTTGTCCGCCGGGCGCCTGCTGCGTTTGACCGACGCGAGCAGGAAGACCTCGTTGAGGCTGTCGGCCACGGAGTGCGCCGCCTCGGACAGCAGGGCCGGGGAGCCGGCGATGACGCCGCCGACGCCCTTGGCCACGCAGATGACCAGGTTCGCGCCGAGGGCCACCCACACCGTGATGCGGGTTTCGCCGTCGCGTTCGCTCGCCGTCCCGGCGGACCGCGTCATCGCCTGTCCGCGGGTGCCGAGGCTCCCTGGACGCGGGTGGTCGTGGAGGTTCCCGCCGCGTGCGGCACCGCGGTGATCCGGGCGGCGTCCAGGGTGAGCCGCCGGATGCGGCCCTCGTGGTCCGCCTCCCTCGTCTCGGCGCCTTGGAGCTGGGCCGGGGCCGCGTCGGTGAGCTGCCAGGTGGTGAGCACCTCGCGCCCGGTGGCGTCGGTCTCGTCGATGGTGACGGAGACGGGGCGCGGTCCGTCGGCTTCCTCCGCGAGGGCCCAGGAGAGGGCGTCGGGGGTGTCGGTGAGGACACAGCCGGTCAGGGTCACCGTGAGGTCGCGGCCGTCGGGGGCGCCGCGGCCGTCCCGGGGATCCAGTCCCTGGGCTTCCTCACAGGTGAAGCGCTCTCCCTCGACGGTGACGTGGAACCGAGGGGGATGCGTGGGGGTGGAGTAGTCCATGCCCCTTCGCCTGCCCGGGGCATGGACCCGTATGCGGCCCGTGCGTGCGCGGCGCCCGTACGGCTCCCGCACGGCCCTCGTTCGGCCCTCCTTCGGCCGAGGAGGGTCGTGGCGGCCCGCGCACGGGAGGGGTCGTGGGCGGATCAGGCGGCGAACTCCTTGACGAAGGCGGCGCAGAAGGCGTCCAGGTCGTCGGGCTTGCGGCTGGTCACCAGCGTGCCGGGGGCGGCGTGGCAGACGTGGACCTCCTCGTCCACCCAGGTGCCGCCGGCGTTGCGGATGTCGGTGGCGAGACTGGGCCACGAGGTCAGGGTGCGGCCGCGTACGACCTCGGCCTCCACCAACGTCCAGGGGGCGTGGCAGATCGCGGCGACGGGCTTGCCCGCGTCGAAGAAGCTCCGGATGAACCCGACGGCGCGCTCGTTGGTCCGCAGCGCGTCCGGGTTGGCGACGCCGCCGGGCAGCACGAGCGCGTCGAAGGCGTCCGAGGTGTCACCCGCGAGCACGTGGTCCACGGTGAACTTGCCGGCCTTGTCGAGGTGGTCGAAGGCCTGTACCTGTCCCGGTTCCGTCGAGACGAGTTGGGGGTTCCAGCCGGCTTGCAGCGCGGCCTTCCACGGCTCGGTCAGTTCGACTTCCTCGACGCCCTCGGGCGCGGTCAGGAATGCGATGCGCACCGCGTTCACTTCCTTCGGTTGGGGGCTCCGGCGTCATCCCGCCGTTCGTGCGGTGGGGCTGGGTCCGGGCCGGTGGGTTCACCGTGCATCCCAGCGCCTGCCCGGCTCGTGGTGTCGCAATCATCCGATTGCTCCCCCGACCACTCCGCCGGGCGGCGCGCCCTCCCCGCATGTTTCATGGGGGGAGATCGGCGGCTGAGCGGGTGCGGCGCGGATGCACGAGGACGGCCGAGCAGGCGGGCCCGCGGGAGCGGGCGGAGCACGCCGTCGCCGTGTGCGGGACGCGTCCGGCAGGTGTTGCCGGCCGAGCCGGTGAAGGTCCGTGACGCCGTTCGTCCCTCAGGATCCGGAGACGCTCAAGCGCCTCATCGCCCGCGAGGTGAGCGCCTTGCGGGCCGCGGCGCGCCGCGGGGCCGGACTGTGGCAGGACGGCGCGCCCGGCCGCCCAGACGGCGACCGCGGTCATCGGGCCCATCGACGCGGAGCGGAACCTCGACGGGGCCTGTGCCGGTCATCCGCCGCCCCTGCTGCTGCGCGGTTCCGAGGCCATCGCACCGGACACGGGGCACCGGGGGCCGCTGTTCGGCCTGCTGCCCGGCCACGAGTCTGCTGCCCGGCCACGAGTACACGACCGCGACCTTCTCCCTGAAGCCCGGCGACCTGCTCCTCCTCTACACCGACGGCATGGTCGAGCGGCGCGGCGAGGACATCGTGCGGGGCATCGAGGTGCTGCGCAGAACGCTGGCGACGTGCGAGGGGCTCGAAGCCGCTCAGGCCCTCGATCGGAGAACAGCGGGGCGCGGGCGAGCCGGCGGCGGGCCCGCGCCCGGACCTGCCGGCCCGCGCCGAGGAGTCACCTCCCCCGGCGTCCCCGGTAGCGGCGCACCAGGCCGTACGCGAGGACGGCGCACCCGGCCGCCACGAGCGCGGGGTGGCGGCGCGCGACCTCGGCCGCCCGGCTCGCCTCCGCACGCCCCCGATCGGGGGTGACGTCACGGATCCCGGCTTCCACGGCACCGGTCAGGGACGCCGCCTTCTGTGCCACGGGCTCCGGGATCCTGTCCTGCGCCGCGTGGACCACGGCCGATACCTTCTGCTGGGCGCCCGCCTTCACCTCGACGGCCTTCTCGTGAGCGCGGGCCTTGAGCTCGGCGGCCTTGTCCTGGGCGCTCGACTTCACCTCGGCCGCCTTCTCCCGGGCCTCGGCCTTGACCTCGGCGGTCTTCTCCTGGGCGCGGGCCTTGACGTCCGCCTTGGCGGCCAGCGCCTCCACGGTCCGGCCCAGTTCGTCGCGGGTCGCCTCGATCTGCTCGCGCAACTCGTCCGGGGTGGCCGGGTCCTTGTCCGCGTGGGTGTGGTCGTCGCTCATCGATGTGCCCTTTCCTTGATTTCGGCCACGTCGGCCTTCACGCTGTCGATGGCCTGCTCGGGGGCGGGCGGGGTCGCCCGGACCGCCTGCTTCTTGCCGGCCGCCGCCAGGACGGCCGCGATCACGGCGAGGACGCCGGTGACGATGAGGGCCGCGGCCCACAGCGGCAGGACGAGGGCCAGGGCGACGATGCCGGTCGCGGCGAGGCCCTGGAGGGCCAGGATGGCGAACAGTCCCGCTCCGCTGAGGAGCCCGGCGCCGAGGCCCAGGCCTTTGCCCTTCGCGCGCATCTCGGCGGTGGCCAGGTTCAGTTCCTGGCGGACCAGCAGGGTCAGTTGTTCCGACGCCTGTTTCACGAGGGCGCTCGTCGAGGCGGAAGCGGTGTCGTCGGCCTGGTCGTGGGGTGAGGGATCGACTGAGGGGTGCATCGTCGGAGATCTGCCTTCCTTGCTCGGGCGGGGGCCGGTGGCCTCGCCCGGTACGTCGTGTGGCCTCGTTCGTGGTCGCGCAGGCGGCTGGGCCGTACGGGTGGCGTCTTCCCCGTCTCGGGGCACGCACGCGCCGACGAACGGTCAGACCCGGGCGTCTTCCGCGTGCCCGTCCGGCCCGTCGCCCGGCTCCGGGTGGTGCTCGGCGCGTTCCCGTTCCTCCCGGCTCCACGCGCGGGTGTCGCGCGGGCGCACGTACGGCTCCTCGTCGGCCGGATGGCCGCCCATGATGGCCCGCCGGCGGGACATCTCGGCGTCGAACTCCAGGCCCAGGAGGATGGCCAGGTTGGTGATCCACAGCCAGACCAGGAAGACGACGACGCCCGCGAGGGTGCCGTACGTCTTGTTGTACGAGGCGAAGTTCGCCACGTAGACGGCGAATCCGACCGAGGCCGCGAGCCAGATCAGCAGGGCGAGCAGGCTGCCCGGGGTGATCCACTTGAAGCCGCGGCCCTTGGCGTTCGGGGTCGCCCAGTACAGGAGGGCGATCATGCTCGTGACCAGCAGGACCAGCACGGGCCACTTGGCGATGGACCAGACCGTGAGCGCGGTGTCGCCGAGGCCCAGCACGTCACCCGCCCGGCGGGCGACCCCGCCGGTGAAGACGACGATCAGGGCGCTCGCGACGGCCATCACCATCAGCACGACCGTGACGCCGAGCCGCACCGGCAGCACGACCCAGACGGGCCGCCCCTCGGGCATGTCGTAGACGGCGTTGGCGGCGCGGATGAACGCACCGACGTATCCGGAGGCGGACCAGACGGCCAGCACCAGGCCGACGACGGCGACCACGGACCCGACACCGCTGCGGCCCTGCAACTGTTGCACGGCGTCGGCGATCACCTCGCGGGCGGAGGCGGGCGCGAGCTGTTCCAACTGCTCCAGTGCCCGCTGCGCGGTGGACGGGCCGGCCAGCCCGAGCAGGGAGGTGAGGACGAGCAGGGCCGGGAAGAGCGCGAGGATGCCGTAGTACGTCAGCGCGGCGGCCCGGTCGCCGAGTTCGTCGTCGCCGAACTCCTTGAAGGTGCCCTTCAGCACCTTGCCCCAGGCACGCTTCGGCATCTCCGTGGGCCGGTCGGGCTCGTCGCGCTCCACGCTCGGATCCGGCCCGACCCGTTCAGGCTCCGCGCTCGCATGCGACCCGAGCCGTTCACGCTCCGCGCTCGGATCCGGCCGGAGCGGTTCACGCTGCACCCCGTCCGCACGGGGCCCGCCCGGAGTCCCGACGCGGTCGCCGGGCGGGGCCGCGCGGGGCGGTTCCCGGTCGGCGTCCGCGGCCACGGGCCGGTGTGGCGGCCGGCCGTCCTTCCGGTCCTGCCGGTGGTGCTTGCGTTCCCATAGCGCTGCCATACCGAGCGGATGTCCGCGATACGCGCCCTCAATCAGCGACCCGTCCGGCGGCGCCGTCTTCCCCCACCGGCGGGCCGCCGGGAGGAGCGGAGGCCACCGGGAGACGGGGTGTGCGTGCGGGACGCGGTGGGGCGGCGGCGCGGGTTCGCCGCGCGGGGCGCGAGGATGGGTCCGTGACAGACACCTTCACCACCCGGACGATCGACGTGACCACGGGCTCCGCGGAGACCGTGCACGACCTGACCTCGGCCTGCGCGGCCTTCCTGCGGGAGACCGCCCGTGGTCGCGACGGACTGCTCAACGTGTTCACCCCGCACGCGACGGCCGGGCTGGCGGTCATCGAGACGGGCGCCGGCAGTGACGACGACCTGTTGGAGGCACTGCGCTCGCTGCTGCCCGCCGACGACCGCTGGCGCCACCGGCACGGCTCCCCGGGGCACGGGCGTGACCACGTCCTGCCGGCCCTCGTCCCCCCGCACGCCACGCTGCCCGTGGTCGGGGGCGAACTGGCCCTGGGAACCTGGCAGTCGGTGGTCCTGGTGGACACCAACCGCGACAACCCCCACCGCACGGTACGGCTGTCGTTCCTGGCCTGAACCGCCCGCCCCCGCCCGGCCGTCGAGGGCGCCGCCTCTCGCGGCCGGGCTAGGCCTGCCTCGTCCAGCGCTGTGACGCTTCGCCGGCGCAGGTGTTCGTGATCAGGCCGCTGCTCATGCCGAGGTCGAGGCAACCGCCGCCGAACTCGCTGCGGAGGCTGCCGCCCGAGCCCGTGCGCCACAGCCGGCCGATGTCCTGGGCGCAGTCGCCCACGAAGACGGCTTGGCCGAGGCCGTTGGAGTACAGGCACTGGCCGCTCTGCCGGTTGACGAGCTTGAAGCTGCCGTTCGATGCGCTCCGCACGGTCCATCGCGCGGAGGAGTCGGCGCAGTCGCCGAAGTCCGACGCCCCGAAGACCTGGGTGATGCACATCGCCTTGTCGCCGTTCCGGTAGCGGTAGGTACCGGAGTCGGGTGTCTTGGGGGGTACCGGGGCGGTGGACGATCCGCCGCCGGGAGGGCGGGGGCTGCCGGCGCCGCCGGGGTTGCCACCGTTCGCGGAGCCTCCGGCGCCGTTCTGGGCGCCGTCCCCGGGGCCCGGGCCCGTCGCGGGGCCGGGCCCCGCACCCACGCCCGCGTCCGTGCCCACGCCCGC
This sequence comes from Streptomyces sp. NBC_01426, assembly GCF_036231985.1. Taxonomy (GTDB): domain Bacteria; phylum Actinomycetota; class Actinomycetes; order Streptomycetales; family Streptomycetaceae; genus Streptomyces. The sequence goes on along the minus strand of NZ_CP109500.1, from coordinate 7,142,436 downwards.
GTTCGCGCCGGTCCCCGCGCCGCCGGCGCCCACGGGTACGGGTCCGCCCGCTCCCACCTGACCTCCGTCCTTGGCGTCCGTGCCGGGACTCGCCGGGGCCGGGGACCGGTCGGGGGACGCCTGACCGGAGGGGGCGCCGCTCGACGTCGACGGCTTCCCGCCGGGGGGCACCGCGGCGGGGGCGGACTGCTCGCCCCGCGCGCCGGCCTGCGGCGTGGACGTGTACGGCAGGTTCTGGATGACCAGCGTCGTGCCCCCCGCGACCACGACGACGGGGATGACGGCGAGCAGGACCCGGGTGCGGCGCCGCGGCCGCTCGGACCGCTGCCGCCCCTTCGCGGCCTCGGCCTCGGCCTCGGCGCCGGTCCCGGGTACGGGCCCGGGCACGGGTACGACCTCGGGCACCACCTCGGGCGCGGGTTTCGCGTCCGGCTCCGCACCGGCCTTCGGGGCGGGCTCCCCGCCTGCCTCGGGCGCCGGGTCCGTCGACGGCTGGGGATCCCGGCCGGTGAGCGGCAGCGTCGGTACGTCGATCTCCGGCACGCCCGCGGCGAAGGCGGCCCGCTCCCGCAGGCTCGCCGTGACGGCCGCGGGCCACAAGGGCTCGGCCGCCGGGCCCCGACGCGCGGCGCGCTCGTGGAGTTCGGCGGCGGTGGGGCGGCCCTCGGGATCCTTGTCGAGGCAGGCCGCGACGAGGTCGGCGAGGTCGGGCTCCACTTCCCGCAGGGAGTCCAGTTCCGGTTCCTCGTGGACGACGCGGTACAGCACGCCGTGCCCCGACTCATCGCCGAACGGAGGCCTGCCGGATGCCGCGAAGGCGAGTACCGAGCCCAGGGCGAACACGTCGGTGGCGCCGCTGACCTCGCGCTTTCCCGAGGCCTGTTCCGGTGCCATGTAGGCGGGCGTGCCCACCACCATGCCCGTTCTGGTGAGTTGGCTCTGTTCGGCGGCCCGGGCGATGCCGAAGTCGATGAGGGTGAGACCGTCCAGGGTCAGCATCACGTTGGACGGTTTCAGGTCCCGGTGCACCATCCCGAGGCCGTGTACCGACTTCAGTCCGGCGGCCGCCTCGCGCAGCAGCAGCCACAGCGCGTCGGCGGGGAGTCCGCCGCCGTACGACTCCACGGCCTTGCTCAGCGTGATCCCGGGGATGTACGCGGTCGCGAACCACGGCGGCCGGGCGGTCCGGTCACTGGCCAGCAACGGTGCGGTGGCCTCGGCGGGCAGCCGCAAAAGGTTGTCCAACTCGTGTCCGAAGCGGCGCAGGAAGTCCTCGTCCTCGCCCACGACGGAAGCCAGCAACTGTTTGACGGCGACGTACCGGCCGTCATGGACCCCGAGGTACACCCGCCCCATACCGCCGGCGCCGAGTCGTCCCGCCAACGGAATGGACCCGATCCGCCGCGGATCCCCCGTCTCCAGCGGTCCGGCCCCGCTCCCCCTCAGCTCTGACACGTCAGCCCCATCAAATTGGAAATGTTTCCAGAAACCTACCCGAGCGCCCCGGCCCGGCAACAGGCCAATTCCCCCCGCCCGCAAGCCGGTCCGTGCCCGGAGCCCCACCCGGACCCGGGACACCCGGGACTCCCGGGCCATCGCCGTGCCGCGCGCCCCTCATCGAGCGCCGTCGCGTCCGAGGCGGTCGGGGCGGGGGTGACACTCCCGGCTCCGCGAGCCGAGCGGAGCGCCCAACTCATTCGTGCGCTGACGGCCGTGGCGGCCGGGCCGGCCCTGGCCGCACCCCTCGCCGTCGCGAGCCCGGCCGCGGCCGCCCCGGCCGGCGGCTCGTCCGGCATCGAACTCCCCTGCCCCACCGGCGCGTTCGCCGTGGGCCGCGACACCCTGCACCTCGTGGACCGCGAGCGCAAGGGCCCCTGGGTGCCCACGGCCGACCGGGAACTGCTGCTGTCGCTGTACTACCCGGCGCTCGCGCACACCGGAACTCCCGCCCCGTACCTGGCCGTTCCCGAGGCCAAGGCGCTGCTGACCGACCGGGGGCAACTCGGCGAGCACGTCACGCCCGAACGACTCGCCGCCAGCGTGGGTACGTCGTGGCGGCGGTGGACCACGCGTACGAGTCGGACGGCACCGTCTTCCCCGGCGGGCGCCTGCTCACGTGCAAGGCCTGTGAGCAGGTCTTTCCCGGCGGATCACTGCATCGGGTCTCCGACGGGCGGGCCCGCGACGTTCCGTTCGTCCTGGACCGTCTCACCGGACCGCGCTCCGCGTGGCGGTACTCCCGGCTGATCGACTCCCGCCACATCGGCATGGCCGGGCACTCCATCGGTGGCGCGGCGGCATCGGCCACCATGGCCGTGGACCCGCGTATGGACGCCGGAGTGAACATGGACGGCACGTTCTTCACCCCGATACCGCAAGGTGGCCTCGGTGCGCGCCCGTTCCTCATGCTCGCGGCTGATCCCGCCCTCCTGCCGCCCGACCTCCCCGACACCTCCTGGGAGGACAACTGGCCGCACCTGGACGGTTCGAAACGCCGGCTGACCGTCACGGGCGCGGGTCACCCGGCTTCACCGACTGGCCCGTGCTCGGCGATCAGGTGGGCTACTCCCCCCGGAGACCCCCCTCTCGGGCACCCGTTCCCAGCAGATCACGCGGGCGTACGTCGGTGACTTCTTCGACCTGCACCTGCGCGGGATCCCGGCGCCGCGCCTGGACGGACCGACGGCGACCGACCCGGAGGTCGTGTTCCACCGCCGCTGAACCCGGTGCGCGGGATCCTCGGCGAGTCTCCGGGCGCGGATCCGGGCCCGGGGCGGGGTACGGCTCGTACGATGTGTCCCATGCCGGACGCCTCTCCCCGCCCCGAGCCGTTCACCCTCCGGACCGCCCCGGCGGCCCTCGACGACCTCGGCGCACGACTGCGGGCGACGCGTTGGCCGGACGAACCCGAGGACGCCGGGTGGTCGCTCGGCACCGACCTCGACTACCTGCGCGGGCTCGTCGCCCACTGGGCGGACGGCTTCGACTGGCCCGCGCAGGAGGCGGCGCTCGCCCGGCTCCCCCACTTCCGTGTCGCGCTCGGCGGGCTGGGGATCCATTTCGTGCACGTCCGGGCCGTGACGCCGGAGGGGTCCCGGCCCGCCCTGCCCCTGGTCCTCAGTCACGGCTGGCCGGACTCGTTCTGGCGCTACACGAAGGTCATCCCGCTCCTCACCGACCCCGGCGCGCACGGCGCCGACCCCGCGGACGCCTTCGACGTGGTCGTGCCCGACATGCCGGGGTTCGGCTACTCGGACCGCCCCGTCGGACCCCCCCTCGACACCATCGCCGTCGCCGGTCTGTGGGCCGAGCTGATGGGCGTACTCGGCTACGCCCGGTTCGGCGCGGCGGGCGGGGACATGGGCAGCCACGTGAGCCGCTACCTCGGGCTGGACCACTCCGATCGGGTCGTGGCCGTCCACCGCACCGACGCGGGGCTGCCGCTGTACATGGGCGACCCGGCGGACCTCGCGCCCGAGGAACGCGCCTGGCTCGCCGACGCCGCGGCCTGGGGCGCCGCCGAGGGCGCCTACGCCGCCCTGCACCGGACGAAGCCGCAGACCGCCGCGTTCGGGCTGACCGACTCGCCGGCCGGGCTCGCCGCGTGGATCGTGGAGAAGCTCCGGGCGTGGAGCGACTGCGGCGGCGACGTCGAACGGAGCTTCACGAAGGACGAGATCCTCACGAACGTCATGGTGTACTGGCTCACCGGGACCATCGGCTCGTCGATGCGCACGTACCGCGCGAACGCCGCGATCCCGCTCGCGCAGCACGCCCGCCGGGTCGAGGTGCCCTCCGGTTTCTCCCTCTTCCGCGGTGACGTCGTCCGCCCGCCCCGGGCGTGGCTGGAACGCACGACGAACGTCGTCCGCGTGACCGAGCCCGCCCGCGGCGGGCACTTCGCGGCGTTCGAGGAACCCGAGCTGTACGCCGAGGAACTGCGCACCTTCTTCCGTCCGTACCGGGCGACGGCCACGGGCTGACGGCGCCCGACGGACCCGGGCACCCCGGGACCCGGAACGCGGGTCCACCCCGTCGGCGTCGCCGCCGGAATCCCTGCCCCCGGTTTGGTCACAGACCTGCCAACTACCGCCGCACGGACGCAGAATGGAGGCCGGGGCAACAGGGGGAGGCGCGCCGATGGGTCGGGCATTGCGGGTGGCACTGGCCGTGGTCTTCGCGGGATTCGTGCTGTGGTACGCCTCGTACTACACCACGATCATGGTGTGGGAGGGGCGGAAGATCCTTTCGTGGCTGGCTCCGCCCGTGTTGGTCGCGGGGCTCGGCGGGCTGCCGTGGCTGGTGCGACGGCTGCGTTCCGCGGGGCGGGAGGAGGCGGGATCGGGCGTACAGGCTCTCGGCTGTGTCGGTCTCGTCCTCGCCCTCGGCGTCGCGATCGGGTGGCTGGTCTACGGCTCGTACCAGCAGGACCTCGTCTACATGGAGAGCACGCGGATCGTCGCCGAGCCCGTCCCCGAACTCACCGCACGCGCCCCCTACGTGGTCGGCAAGGCGCAGGCCGCCCCGAACCTGGGCGATGTGACGGGTGAGATCTCGGACGTCACCTACCTGCCCGACGCGGACCGGTTCTCCACTCTCGTGGAGCGACGTGGCTGGCTCGCGGGCTACGAGGTCGGGCTGGTCCAGGACGTGCCCCTCGGCGGCACCGGCCGCAACCAGCAACGCTGCGCCTTCGACACCGACGTCGCCGACGCGCGGATCAGCGGCTGGTTCACGCACAACCTCGGGCGGAAGATCTCCGCGAAGAAGCGGTGGGTGCGCTTCGAGGCCTCGGACGCCTACGTGACCTGCTCGGGCGACACACCCACGGTCGTGGTTCCGCTCAAGCGCCAGACCGGCTTCTTCGTGATCACGGAGCGGCCCGCCGGGGTGGCCCTGTACAACGGGCGCACCGGCGAGCTGACCCTCGCCGAGGACTCCACGGCCGTCCCCGGCCCCTCGTACCCGCTGAGTCTGGCGAGCCGGCAGCGCGAGGCCACGGCGGCGGTCGGCAGTTTCCCCGACTGGCTCTTCGAGCGCAGTGGTTGGGACGAGTCCGAGGACGGCGCCAACGAGGGCAACGAATCGGAGTTCACCCTCCGCTACCGCGACCAGAGTGGTCTCAGTGCCTATGTCACTCCCCTCACCCCGCAGGGCGAGGCGAGTTCGGTCGTGGCCGTCTCGACCGTGCCCACGCGCCACCGGGGCGGCGGGCTCGCCCCTCTGACGGTGCACCGGCTCGACCCGACCTGGTCCTCGCCGCAGACGATCGTCGCCCTCGTCAAGGCCGAGTACCGGGACGTCTGTTGCTACAACGACGACAGGGTCTTCGAGATCGTCCCGACGGGCGGCAGCACCTGGACGGCCACGGTCGGCAGCGAGCAGAACATCCGCTACCGGGTGGAGGGCAGGGGCCAGATCGCGGGCCGCGAGGCGACCTGCCTCAAGAGCGCCGACGGCACGCTCATCCGCTGTGCGTACGCGGCGCCGGGCTCGCCGGAGGAGAAGGAGCTCAAACGGCGGGAGGAGGAGAAACGCAAACGCGAGACCTCGACCCCACCCGCCGGCGAGGACCTCTCGAAGCTCACCCCGCAGCAGTTGGCGGAACTCCACCGCCGGGTGACCGAGGAGGTCAACCGCCGCCTCACGGGCGGGTAGTCCACGGCGTACCACGGGCCGGGCGCGTAGGGTCGGCGCGCGCCGACCGTCGACGCGGGCGCGCATGCGGACGCTCGCCGGCGGGGCCCCGGACCCGACGGGCCCCGCCGGTGAGTGTGCGGCGGGTCAGTCCACGAGGTCCACGAGGACGCCCGGGTTGAGGATGCCGTGGGGGTCCAGGGCGGCTTTTGCCGCGCGCAGGGCGAGGGCGAAGGGTTCGGGGCGCTGGAGGTCGTAGCCGGGGCGGTGGTCGCGGCCGACGGCGTGGTGGTGGGTGATCGTGGCGCGGTGGCGGTGCAGCACTTCTCCCGCGACCTCCTTGAGGTGGTCCCACACCGCGACCTCGTCGTTCGGGCGACCGGCCGCGAGGACGGTGAAGTAGGGGGCCGCTCCGTCCGGGTAGACGTGCGTGAGCCGGCAGTTGACGAGGGCGGGATGGCCCGTGGCCTTGAGGGCGGCCGCACCGACCTCGGTGCGTACGGCGTCGATCAGGCCCGGGACGCGGTCCCAGGTGGCCGCCGTCTCGAAGGTCTCGGCGATGGCGCCCATCCTGGCCAGGCCGTCGCGCAGGTACGGCATGCGCAGGAACGCCGAGCGCCAGGCGCCGACCGCGTCCCGGCCGCCGTCGGGGGACTCGCCGGTCCGGCCGCCGTGGGTTCGGGCGAGATCGACGGCCTGTTCCAGGCGGGTGTGCACGGGGAAGTGGGCGGACTCGAATCCGAGGACGAGGACCGACGAACCGTCCTGGGAGGCACCGGAGAGCGCGGCCTCTCCGGAGTCCAGGAGGCGGCAGTTCGCGGGGGCGAGGTCGGACGCGGCGATGGCGCGCACCGCCTCCAGCGCGGCGTCGAAGGACTCGAAGGCGAGGGCGGCGGAGGCCTTGTGGACGGGCCGTTCCCGGAGGCGCATCCAGGCCTCGGTGATGACGCCGAGGGCGCCTTCCGAGCCGAGGAAGAGCCGGTCGGGGGAGGGTCCGGCGCCGGAGGCCGGCAGCCGCCAGGAGGTGCCGGCGCCGGCCGGGGTGACCACCCGCAGGGACTGGGTGAAGTCGTCGATGTGGGTGTGGACCGTGGCGTAGTGACCGCCGGCCCTGGTCGCCAGCCAACCGCCCAGCGTGGAGAACTCGAAGCTCTGCGGGAAGTGTCGCAACGTCAGTCCGTGGGGACGCAGTTGGTCCTCCAGCAAGGGGCCGAGGGCCCCGGCCTGGATCCGGGCGGCCCGCCCGGTCGCATCGACCTCCAAGACCCGGTTCATGGCGGTCAGATCCATGGACAGCACGGCCCGGTGGGTGTCGCCCCGGTACTCCACGCCGCCCGACACCGACGAGCCGCCGCCGAACGGGATGACCGCGACGCCGTGTTCGCCGGCCCACTCCAGCAGGTCGGCGACCTCGCGGTCGTTCTCGGGGTGGGCGACGAGGTCGGGGATGCGGCCGGGGCGGCCGTTCAGGGCGCGGACCACGTCGCGGTAGGCCTTGCCCATGGCGTGCGCGGCCCGCACCCCGGGGTCGGCGGTGACCGTGTCCGACAGGCTGCGGGGGGCTTCCACGGCGGGGCGTTCGATGCTCAGGTCGGATATCCGGGGCACGGGGAGCGGTCGGGCGAGGGTGCCGGGCAACAGGGCGCCCATGGCGGTGCACTCGGCGGCGTCGGGGTGGGCATCGGCCCACCCCCAGCCCCACCAGGAGCGGGTGCGGGCGGTGGGGTGCGTCGTCGTCCGGGTGGCGCCGGCCATGGGGGCTCCAAAGGATCGAGAGAACTTACCTGGAGGTAAATTACCTACTGATAATATCGGGCCATGGCAACCCCACGTTCGAAAGCGGGCACCAAGGGCGTACCGCGGGCGCTCCGTGAGGAGCAGATCCTCGCGGCGGCCACCGAGGAGTTCGGCGCCCACGGCTACGCCGGCGCGTCCCTGGCCGCCGTCGCCGCGCGCGTCGGCGTGACGAAGACGTTGCTGCACCAGTACTTCGGCACCAAGCAGGACCTCCACCTCGCCTGCCTGCTCCCCGTCGGCGACCGGCTCGTGGCCGCCATGCGCGAGGCCGTCGCCGAGGACGGGGCCACCGCCCCGGGAACGCCCCTGCGGGTGCTGAGCGCGATCTTCAACGCCCTCGAAGGCCGGCGCGAGTCCTGGTTCGTCCTCTACGACACCTCGCTCCCCCCGGACGGCGAGGGCGCCCGGCGGGCCGCGGCGTACCGCGCCTCGATCGACCGGCTCGCCGCGGGCGGCACCGCCGACCTGTTGCACGCCGCCGGATCCACCGACCCGCTCGACGCCGACGCCCTCAACCACGTCTGGCAGGGCCTGGTCGCGACCCTCGTCCGCTGGTGGGTCAGACACCCCGACCAGTCCCCCGACGCCATGGCCCGGCGCTGCGCCCGCCTCTTCGCGGTCGGCGCGGCCCTCGCCGCCGACGGCCCGGACCTCGGGGTGCCGGCGGCGCACGCCACGCGTTGAACGGCGGCTCCGGGCGCTCCTTGGCGTGCGCCGTGCCCGGCACACGCCACACCATGAACGGCGACGCCGGGCGTTCCGTGGCATCGTGACGCCATGCCCATCGACGTTCGCCCGGCCTCGGTGTTCGAGGACGTCCGCGCCCTGCTCGGCCCCAAGTCACCCGGGGCCAACGTCTGCTGGTGCCTGAGCCACCGGATCCCGTCCAAGCTCAACAACGAGCTGCGCGGACCGGCCCGGGCCGAGTACGTCGCCGAGTCGTGCCGCGCCGATCCGCCGCCCGGGGTGCTCGCCTACGACGACGGCGAGCCCGTCGGCTGGGCCGCGGTGGCGCCGCGCTCGGAGACCTCGTTCGCGCGCAGCCGCACGATCCCGTACGTGGACGACCTCCCGGTCTGGTCCTTGTGGTGCATCCGAGTACGACCCGGTCACCGCGGCAAGGGGCTCTCGCACGCGCTCATCACCGGCGCGGTCGGGTTCGCCCGCTCCCAGGGCGCGCCGGCGGTCGAGGCCTATCCCCTCGACAACGGCGCCGCCAAGGTGGACCTGACCATGGCGTACGCCGGGATCCGCAGGAACTTCGAGCGCGCGGGTTTCACCCACGCCGCCGACACCACCTCCGTGTTGGCCGGCCACCCTCGGGTCCTGATGCGCCTCGACCTGCGCTGACCATCCGTCGCGGCGCCCGTGACGCCCCCTCGCCGCCCGCTGCCGGCCGGGCCCCGACCGATGCCCGACCTACTGGACCCCGCCCCGGTCGCGGGTGAACACGAGGCTGACGTTGTGGCCGCCGAAGCCGAAGGAGTTGGCCAGGGCCGCGTCCCAGCGGCCCGTACGACTCTCTCCCCGGACCACGTCCAGCTCCACGCGCGGGTCCTGTTCGTCGAGGTTGCGGGTGGGCGGCACGGAGCCGTCGCGGAGCGCGAGCACCGCGGCGAGTGCGCCGACCGCGCCGGAGGCGCCCATCATGTGGCCGGTCATGGACTTGGTCGCGGTCACGGCGGCGTGGGTGCCGACGGCCCGGCCGATCGCCTCGGCCTCCGCGAGGTCACCGGACTCGGTGGACGTGGCGTGGGCGTGCACGACCCCGATGTCCCGCGGGGCGATGTCGGCGTCACGCAGGGCAAGGGTGATGGCGGCGGCCTGTCCGTCGGCGTCGGAGGCCGTGATGTGGCCGGCGCTGGAGCCCACCGCACCGCCCGCGAGCACGCCGTGGGCGCGGGCCCGCCGCGCCCGGGCGAAGCCCTCGCGTTCCAGGACGAACATCGCGGCCCCCTCCCCCATGACGAAGCCGGACCTGCGCACGTCGAAGGGGCGGGACACCGACTCCGGGTCCTCGGAAGCCGTCGACAGCGCCTTCATCTGGGCGAACGCGGCCAGGGTGAAGGGGTGCAGGCAGGCTTCGACCCCGCCGGCGACGACCACGTCCACCCGTCCGGCACGGATCAGGTCCATCCCGAGGGAGAGCGCCTCGGCGCCGGAGGCGCAGGCGCTGACCGTGGTCCGGGCGCCGCCCTTCGCACCCAGGTCCATGCTGACCCAGGCGGCCGGCCCGTTCGCCATCAGCATCGGAACGGCGAAGGGCGACAGCCGGCGCATCCCCGAGCGTTCGAACAGGTCGTCCTGGCCGAGCGTGGTGAGGACGCCGCCCGTTCCGGTGCCGATGACCACCGCGAGGCGCTCCGGTTCCACGTCCGGGGCGCCGGCGTCCCGCCAGGCCTCCCGCGCACCGAGGATCGCGAGCTGCTCGCCCCGGTCCAGCCTCCGCGCCTCGGTGCGCGGCAGCAGGGACGCCGGGTCCACCTGCAACCCGGCCGCGACGTGCACGGGAAGGCCCGGTGCCCAGTCCTCCTGGAGGAGGCGCACCCCCGATTTGCCGGCCAACAGTGCGGACCAGGTCGACGGCGCGTCGGCGCCGACCGGCGTGATCGCACCGGTTCCCGTCACCAGCACCCGGGCTTCCCCCGTCATCCCTGCCTCCTGTGTGTGTGGAGATCCCACAAGGCCGCTCTCGACCTTGTATCGATCATCACAAGACAGGGCAAGGTCCGTCATGGCCGACATCGAAGGATTCGGGAAGCGATTCTTTGTCGCGTCTCCATAAAATCGCGCCGGCAGCGGCCGTTCCCGCGCGGCGCCCACTCGCCGGCGTCAGTCGAACCGGATGTGCTTGACCCCGGTCCAGGTCCGACGCAGCCTCCCCCGCAGCGCCTGGTCGGTGTCGGGGGCGAGGGTCAGGCCGGCCGAGGCGGCGATGCGGTCGGCGACCTGGGGGACGGTGAGCCGGTCGGTCCACACTTGCTCCGCGAACTCCTCACCGCGCAGGCGCTCCAGGCAGTGGTCGAGCTTCGACACCGCGAAGCTCTCGCGCCGCAAGGGGGCGTCCTTCCCCGCGAAGAGCCGCACGGCGTGCCCGAAGCCGCGCTCCCTCAGGCGTCGCAATACGGTCTCGCGGTCGGCCAGGAGGGCGAAGTGCCGGACGTCGTGGCCGCGTTCACGCAGCCGCCCGACGACCTCCCGGAAGTAGGCGGGCTCGACCACCGTCATCGGTGCGATCACCGTGCCCTCGTACGCGGTCAGGGCGAGGTCCAGCATCTCGTACACGCTCCGCCGCCAGGCGGGAAGGTCCTGGAAGTCCGCGCGCAGTGCGGGAGGCAGCATCCGGTGCAGGCCGAACCCCACGTGTTCCGGGTCGCAGACGACGCTGCCGGGAAGACGCCGTCGGATCTCGTACGCACTCTGCGTCTTGCCGCCGCCGAAGGGGCCGTTGATCCACACAAGCATGCGCCGACCCTACGGGAGTGGGGTCCGGCGGCAGGGTCCACCAATTGGTGATAGCGGGTGGCGTGCCCCTCTCCGACATCGGTGATTCTGGAGATGTTCCAGTCGATGACCGAATAGTTCGTCGCGGATGCCGTTCCGCTCAGTGCGGTGACCAGCCCCATGGCCATGGCAAGCGACAGGAACGCGGAGCACGATCTCTTGAGCATGTTTCCCTTCTCTCCCGGCACGGAAATGCGGGATCGAGGATGGATGGATGAAATGGATGGATCGATGGCGGTTTCCCGAGCACGTGGGTGACGACCGCCCGGGAACGAGGAACGTACGAGTTCCCTCGCCTTCCGTGTCGCCCTCGTGCACGCCGACTTGCCCCGCCGCGCACGACGTCGAGGCGTGGCAATCGGCGGCGGCGGCGGCGTACGTGAATTCGGAGGCTCACATTCCGAATGAAGGGCGAATTCAGGCAACGCCGGCTGATTCACATGGGGTCGAATCCATCGCCGCGCCCCGGGCATGCCATGCGATCACCCGTCCCCACCTCCCGGATATCTCCCCGTCCGTGATGCGGTGATAGAAAAGGATCTTGCCTCTCGCTTCCGCGATCGCCGTCCTCACCCACCGCTGTCCGGAAGCAGTAATTCCGCACCACCACAGGAAAGGTCCAGGGCAGACGATGTATGCGCGCCCCGACGAGGTCCGTCACCTGCACACGCTCGGTCCCCACGGCACCAATCTGGAAGCCGCCTCCCACGAATGGTTCCGCAGACGAGGTGTCGAGGGGACCGTGGAACTCCACGCCTCGATCGAGTCCGCGTTGGAGGCCGTACCCGACGACGGACGGCACGCGTTGACCGCCTGCGCCGTCTATCCGGCCCTGCACACCCTGGTCTTCTCCAACCTGCACCGGCTCCACATGATCGACAGCTTCGTGATGCCGACCCACAACATGGTGCTCGCCAGCAGCGGCGCGCAGGACCCGGCCACCGTCGCCTCCCACCCCGCGCCCAAGGGCCTCGTCCCCGAGCCCGCGCGGATCCGCGAGGTGTTGAGCAACTCGCAGGCCGCCATCGACTGCGCCGAGGGGCTCGTCGACGGCTGCATCACCACCATCGTGGCCGCCGAGCGACACGGACTGCGGGTCCTGCGGGACTTCGGCCCGGTGCCGATGGTCTTCACCGTCCACCAGGTACTGGCCGTCCGCGCCGAGGACGAGCGGCCTCTCGCCGTGGGGGCCGCCCGATGAGCACCGGAGGCTTCACCTCCGCGACCGCGCCCGTGTCGGCGGACCTCCTGGCCGAGGCCGACCTGTTGACGGATGCGCTCATTCCGATGGTGAATCGTTTCCGCGACCGCCAGCGGGACGACGGCACCGTCGCCGATCCCACCCCCGAGGACGCCGAACTGCTGGGCCGGATACGCGACGAGGCGACGTCCTGGTACCGCCGTCACGGGCTCGACGGACAGGCCGACGCACTGGTGGAGGACGTCGACGGCTGGCTGGGGGCCGGACTCGACTCCCGTCCCCACTTCGCCCGCTCCCGGGACGCCCTGCGGGTCCCCGCCGACGGCGAGCCGGTCTTCTTCCTGGCCCCCTTGCAGAGCACCAACAGCGCCCCGCCCGTCGGCAAGCGCCTCGACTGCTTCCTCGCCCTGCGCAAGGAGCCCGACGCCCTCGCGGGCATGGCGGCGGACTTCCCGCACCCGAAGAACAACTGCCAGTCCCTCGTGCTCGTCACCGGCAGCGCCGGTTTCGCCCAGGGCTCCTGCCTCGTCTTCTTCCCGGAGAACGTCGCCGCGCACGACAAGGTGACCGACCAGCCGTACGCCATGTTCTTCTACAACAAGATGCGGAAGATCCACGAGACGTACGCGCTGCCCGCCGCCGCGGCCGTGCTGACCCCGGACTCGCTGCCGGGCGCCTCCAGCGGCCTCGCCCCCGACGTGTGCTTCGAGGCCCGCGCCATCTGGGGCTACCTCCACGATTCGATGCACTACCAGGGCCTGTGGCCGTTCGACGAGAACATCGCCCTGAAGATGAACTGGTTCGTCGGTCTCCTGGAGGAGATCAAGGTCGACGCGAAGACCGTGCTGGCCTGCGCCGACAGCGGGCTCGTCCCCTTCGCCGAGCAGCAGATCGACATGGTGCTGCTGGAGCGGGTGTTCCGCTATCCGCAGGCGGACGACGCCACCCGCAACTTCGACTCCGGCACCGGTGTGTTCCTCTATTCCTGGTTCCGCGAGCACGAGGCGCTCGTCGGATCGCCCGCCGACGGCGGGCTGTTGCGGTTCGACCGCGCCAAGGCCCTGGAGGCCCTGCGCGCGTTCGTGACGCGTGTGGAGAAGCTGGAGGCCGAAGTGACCGATGACGACGAGTACCGCGCCGCCGCCAAGGAGTTCGTGCGCCGCTACCTTCCCGAGGGCGAGCCCCGGCAGCGGTTCTCCTTCACCGCGGACCAGCTCGTACTGCGCCGGGCCAAGAGCGACCTCGACCGCCTGCCACCGCTCGCCTTCGCGCGGGCGCAGTGGTGACGTCCGCCCGGACCGGTCGCGAGGGCGGGGGCGGACGGCTGGTCGTGCCCGCCCTCGCGGCGTGCATGGTCCTCCTGCTCGCCGCGGGCTGGCTGCTCTCCGGTCACCTGGTGGCCGGCGTGCCCCCGCTCGCGGTGGCCGCGGGGCGGACCGCCACGGCCTTCGTCGTGATCATGATGATCGCGCTGGTGACCCCGCGCGGCCGCACCGGGGCCCGGACCGCCGCCGCCCGGCCCCGCGCCGTACTGGTCCTCGCGTTCCTCGGCTTCTTCGCCTACTACTCGGGGACCCTGCTCGGCACCCGGTACGTGGGGGCCTCCCGGGTCGGGTTGATCGTCTCGCTCCTGCCCTGCGTCACCTTCGTCATCGGCATCCTCGCGTTCCGTGAGCCGTCCTCGCGCCGCAAGGTCCTCGGAACGGTCCTCGCCGGCGCGGGCGCGATCGGCTTCCTGTTGGCCGACGGCGCCGCGAGCACCGGGACCGGCTCGGACGGCGGCGCCGCCACCCTCCTCACGGGGGGCGCGCTCGCCTTCGGCGGCACCCTCACCTACGCCCTGTACGGGTACGTCTACCGGCAGCGCATGTCCGACGTACCGGCCCTCGCGGCCCTCCCGGCCATCACCGGGGCCGGCACGCTCATGCTCGGCCTCACCGCGGTGCTGTTCGTACCGCTCGGCGGGGTCTCCGCCGCCGACTGGGGCGGCGTCGCCGTGCTCGGCGCGGTCCTCACCGCCCCCGTCTTCCTCATCTCGCACGAACTGATCCTGCGCAAGGGGCCGTTGTTCACCTCCGCGCTGGGGCTGGTCGTGCCCTTCCTGGTGCGGGTCGGCGAATGGGGCCTGGGCACGGCCGGCGCGCCGGGCGTGCTCCCCGTCCTGCTGATCGTCGCGTCCGCGGCCGGTGTGTGGCTCACCGTGGGCGGTCGCCGGCGCGACGGGGCCGCCACCCCCGCGAACCCTGCCGGCCCCGCCGCCGACATCGAGACCCGCAGGCCCGATCACCGCGCCTCCGCCACGGCCGAGGCCCTCCCCCCAAGGAGCTCATCGTGACCGCCTCCCGTCCGACCCTCGTCCTGCTCCACCAGCGCGTCGGCCTGCCCTGGCTCTTCGACGCCGCGGTGCGCGCCGACATCGACCTGGTCCTCGTGCCGCGATCCGACGAGCGGGTGGACCCGGACCGACTGCCGCCGGCGGTCGTGGAGTTGCTGCCGCTCGATGTGGCCGGTGACCCGGCAGGCGCGCTGAAGGCCCTGCGCGAACGGCACGAGGCCACGCCCTTCGACGGCATCGTCACCCTCTACGACCCGTTCGTGCCGTTCGCCGCGGACGCCGCCGAACTCCTCGGACTGCCCGGCATCGGCCCGACGGTCGCGCGCAACGCCCAGGACAAGCGGATCATGCGCGAGCGGCTGGCGGCGGCCGGTCTGAACGTGCCGCGCTTCGTGCGGCTCGACCCCGCCGACGACCCCGCCGCGACCGTGGCGGACGCCGGCCTGGCCTTCCCCGTCGTGGTCAAGCCCGCCCTCGGCATGTCCAGCCTCGGCGTGACCCGGGTCGACTCCGGTGACGCGCTCGGTGCGGTCGTGACGGACGTCCGCCGGGTGTCCGCCGGCACCGCCGACGGAGGTGCCGGGCTGAT
The DNA here is from genome assembly GCF_036231985.1 of Streptomyces sp. NBC_01426. Classification (GTDB taxonomy): domain Bacteria; phylum Actinomycetota; class Actinomycetes; order Streptomycetales; family Streptomycetaceae; genus Streptomyces. The sequence continues at coordinate 7,127,373 of NZ_CP109500.1, read as the reverse complement.
CGTCGAGGAGTACCTCGACGGGCCCGAGTTCGCCGTGGAGTCCCTGGTCCACGAGGGCCGGGTGCAGGTCCTGTCCATCGGCTACAAGGGCGACCCGCGGGGCCCGTACTTCGAGGAGAGCGTCTACCGGGCGCCCGCCGCGCTGCCCGAGGCCGTCCGGGCCGACGTCGTGCGCGAGGTGATCGCCGCCCACGCGGCCCTCGGCATCACCCTCGGCCCCACCCACACCGAACTGCGCCTGCGCGGCGGCTCCACCCCGTACCTCCTGGAGATGGGGGCACGGATCGGCGGTTCCGGGGTGTCCCACTACATCGCGGAGAACGTCACCGGCGTCGACCTCGCCGCCGAGACGTTGCGCATCGCGGCCGGCCTGCCGCCGCTCCGCGCCGTCGAACAGGGCTTCACCGAGCCCGTCGCCGCGTCCGCGAACTACATCGTGCCGTGCGGCGGACACGGCACGATCACCGCCCTCCACGGCCTCGACGAAACGGAGGCGGACCCGCGGGTCGACCACGTCGTGCGGATGCTCGCTCCGGGCGACGTGGTCCGCCCCTACCCGGACTTCACCGGCTACCCGGCGTTCATCCTGTCCCGGCACGCCGACCTCACGGAGGCCGAGGAGTTCCACGACCACCTGGAGCGGGCCATCCGCATCGACTACGCTCCCGCGACCTCCGAGGAGAACCCTTCGTGACCGCCTCCCTCCCCTTCGACGACCGCGACGGCACCATCTGGGTCGACGGCCGGTTCGTGCCCTGGCGCGAGGCCCGGCTGCACGTCCTCAGCCACGGCCTGCACTACGGCGGAGCCGTCTTCGAGGGCGTGCGCGTCTACGACGGCCGGATGTTCAAGTCGCGGGAGCACGCCGAACGGCTGCGTTCCTCCGCCCGGGAGTTGAACTACTCCCTTCCCTACTCGGCGGACGAACTCGACGCCGCGGCGCGGGAGATCGTCCGTCGCGAGGGCATCGTGGACGGGTACGTCCGGCCCGTGGCCTGGCGGGGCAGCGAGCAGATCAGCGTCTCCGGGGCCGGCAGCACCCCGCACGTGGCCATCGCCGCCTGGGACTGGCCGCACGTCTTCTCCGCCGAAGCGGCGCGTGCCGGCATCCGGCTGCGCACCTCGAAGTGGCGCCGGCCCGACCCTGCGACGGCGCCGGTCCGGGCCAAGGCCGCCTCGCTGTACAACATCTGTACGCTGGCCCGCGACGAGGCCGAGGCGGCGGGCTACGACGACGCCCTGCTCCTGGACCTGCGCGGCGGGCTCGCGGAGGCCACCGGCGCCAACCTCTTCCTGGTGATCGACGGCGCCCTGCACACGCCGACGCCGGACTCCTTCCTCGACGGCATCACCCGACAGACGGTCATCGTCCTCGCCGCCGAACTCGGCATCGAGGTGGTCGAGCGCCGCATCGAGCCCGGTGAACTCGACCGCGCCGAGGAGGTCTTCCTCACCGGCACGGCGTACGAGGTCCAGCCGGTCAGCGGCGTCGACGAACGGACGTACCGGGTGGGCAAGGTGACCACGGAACTGGCCGCGGCCTACGCGCGACTCGTCCGGTCCGCCTAGGTCCTGTCGTCGAAGTGGCTCTGGTAGGGCCCGCGGTGTCCGGTGCCGTGCATCGCAAGGCAGAGGGTCGCCCGTGTACTGGACGTACTCGGGTGCCCCGGCAACGCCGCCAGGGGCGGTGCCGGGCGCCGCGGCCCCGGCGAGATCCGAAAGAGACGGCCTAGGACAACGAGCGGGTGAGCCAAGCCACTTCGCCGGCGTCCTCGGTGGTGACGCGATCCCGCTCGAACCCGAGCTTCTCCAGGACACGGAGCGACGGTGCGTTCCATGTGCCGACCGTCGACCAGAGCCGCTTGCGCCCCGTCGCGACGGCGGCATCGAGGACCGCGGCGGCCGCCTCGGTGGCGTAGCCCCGCCCGTGTACGCGCCGGCACAACTCGTAGGCGATCTCGGGCTCCTCGATGGTGGAACGGCCGATGATCAACCCGCAGTAGCCGATGAAGTCGCCCTCGACGCGGCGTTGGACGGGCAGCAGGGCGATGCCCGTGGTCGCCGTCGCGGCGAGCAGGTTCGCGATGGCGGTACGGATGTCCTCCACCGCGGGCGTCCCCTTGCCGCGTTCGGTGAGGAGGGCGGTGAACTCGGCGGCGTCGGACTCGGCCCACGGCCGCAGGATCAGCCGCTCGGTCTCGAGGTGGAAGGACATCGTCTCGTACGGTGGCATGCCCCTACTCTGCCTCACGGATCATCACACATCACAGCCGGAGTACCAGATCGTCTCCCGAATCTCCGTTGGCCCTGGTCGAGTCGTTCAGTGGGGGGATGCGACGATCCGGGCGCGGTGGTGTTCGTGGTCGGAGAGGAACGCCGCCAACGCCTCTCCCTGCTCGGTCACTTCGCTGTGGTCCGCCCGGGAGAAGCGGCGCAGCGGGGTGACCGTCACCGTGCCGTCCTCGACGGTCCACGTGCCGGAGACCCTGCCGTCGAGGAGCACCACGCGCTCACCGGCGACCGACAGCCCCCGGTGGGCGTCGTCGATGATCCGGCCGCGGTCGTGATAGCCGAGGATCGCGTTGTCGAACGCCGGGAGGAACCGCACGGGGGCGGGTGTGTCGGGGTCGGGCCGGGGCGCGTCGGGGAGGTCCAGGAGTTCTCGCCCCCGCTCGTCCCGGAAGGTGACCAGTTCCTCGCGCATCGCGGCGATAGCCGCCGGCAGGCCGGCGAGGCCGCACCAGGCGCGTACGTCGGCCGAGGCCGCCGGGCCGAACGCGGCGAGGTAGCGGCGGACGAGCGCCTGCCCCACGGGATCGGAGGCGTCCCGGGACGGAGGGTCGACCTCGCGCCCCAGCCAGGAGGAGAGCAGGACGTTGCGTACGCCCGCCTTCGTCCGCCAGAGCCCGCGCGGCGGCATCTGCGTCATGGGGAGCAGGGCGGCGACGAGCATCTCCCCCAGGGGCCGCGGCCCGGGCGTCGGCCTGCCGAGGGCTCGGGCGAGTTCGGTCATCGAGCGGGGCTCGCCGTCGGCCATCACCGCGCGACCGGCCGCGGCGAGTTCGTCGAGGTCCGTACCGGCGAAGTCGGCGCGGTAGGTGCCCAGCACCCGTTGGCGCAGCATGGCGTCGTGGCGGGAGCGCCAGGCCAGGGCGTCGTCGGCCGTGACGAGGTGCACGGTGCGGCGCATGAGGTGGGTACGCACCACGGCTCGTCCGGTCAGCAGATCGCAGAGCCCCGCGGGGTCGAACGCGCGCAGCCGCGACCAGAGCCCGACGAAGGGCTCCTGCGGTTCCTGGGCCTGGAGCCCGCAGAGGTGCGCCACTGCATCGAGGACCGGTACGTGGGCCCGGTCGAGCAGCATCTGACGGGCGAGTGTGGCGCGGCCCAGGGCGCGGGTGTCGAGGACGGTCATCGGGATCCCCCCACCGGCGGGGCGCCGGTCCGGTTCTCCTCGCGCGGGGCGTGCGGCATGCGCGGCTCCTTGGCCGCCCGGGGGCCGGCACCACGGGGTGCTCGGCGGCCCGGGACTTCGGGGTTTCGGGACTTCGGGGTTTCGAGTCGCAGGGTTTCGGGGGCTCGGGTGTTTCGGGGGTGCCCCCGGCCCTCAGGTCGACTTCTGCCCGTCGAGCGTCTCGCGCAGGATGTCGGCGTGGCCGGCGTGCTGGGCGGTCTCGGCGATGACGTGCATGAGTGTGCCGCGGACGCTGAGCACCCCGCCGGGCTCGTTCCACGGCGCGTCGGGGACGGGGTGCGTCGCCGACAGGTCGGGTACCGCCCGGACGATCTCCTCCGTGCGGGCCGCGACCTGCTCGTAGCGGGCGAGGATCCCGGCCAGTGTCTCCCCGGGTGCCACCTGGAAGTCGTTGCGGTGGTCGATGGCCCACTGCGGGAACTCGCGTGCCGTGCCGGCCGTGATCTCGTCCCAGGTGACGCCGTCGGGCAGGTCGAACCGCATCGCCGACGGGCCCTCGACGACGAAGCGCAGCCATCCCGCCTCCATGGACGTGACGTGCTTGATCAGCCCGCCCAGGCACAGGTCACTGGCCGTCGGGCGCTCGCCGATCCGATCGTCGTCGAGCCCGCGCACCGTGTTGAGCAGGGCGGATCGGGCGGTCCCGAGCGCGGCGAGCAGGTCGGATCGTTCGGCGTCGAGGGCCGGGGGCGGCGTGGCCGAGGCGGGCTCGTGCGAGCGGGGCGTCTTGGTGGTGGTCATGGGGGCGTCCTTCCGATCGGCGTCTTCCGTCGCGTTCACGTCTTCGTTCGTGTTCGCGTTCGCGGTACGGGACAACAATCGCCGAGGTAGAGGACAGGTGGTGTCCGCTGATCGGGGCATCCTGGGAGACATGCAGAAGACCTCGGCGCGACTGCTCTCGTTGCTCTCGCTCCTCCAGGCCCGCCGGGACTGGCCGGGAGCGCTGCTGGCCGAACGGCTGGACGTCAGCGCCCGTACCGTGCGCCGCGACGTGGACCGTCTGCGGGAGCTCGGCTATCCCATCGCGGCCTTCAAGGGCCCCGACGGCGGGTACCGGCTCGACGCGGGCGCGGAGCTCCCTCCCCTGCTGTTCGACGACGAGCAGGCCGTCGCCCTCGCCGTGGCGCTGCGGATCGCCACCACCAGCGGCGCGGGCATCGAGGAGGCGGCGGCCCGGGCGCTGAACACCGTGCGGCAGGTGATGCCCGCACGGCTGCGCCATCGGATCGACGTCCTCCAGGTCACCGCGGTGGAGCGGCCCGCGAGCCGTGCGTCGACCCGGGTGGACGGTGACGTGCTGATGGCGCTCGGAGCCGCCGTCCACGCCCGCGAGGTGCTCCGCTTCGACTACCCTCCCGCGACCGTGCCGGGGGTCGGCGAGGAGGAGCGGGAGGCCGAGCGTCCGTCGCCCCCTCCGCGTCGGGTGCAGCCCCATCACCTCGTCACGTGGGGCGGTCGCTGGTACCTCGTCGCCTGGGACCTCGACCGCGAGGACTGGCGTACCTTCCGCGTGGACCGGATCACCCCGCGCGTCCCCACGGGGCCCCGCTTCGTTCCGCGCGAGGTGCCCGGGGGCGATGTGGCCGCCTATGTGGCCGGCAGGTTCAACGGCTCCGGGGCCTCCGGGGACTGGCCCTGTCGCGGCGAGGTGATCCTCGATCTGCCGGCCGCCGCGGTGTCCCGGTACGCCTACGACGGATTCGTCGAGGAACTCGGCCCACACCGCTGCCGGCTCGTGCTGGGCTCGTGGTCCTGGGCCGGACTGGCCGCCACCCTCGGCAGGTTCGACGCCGACATCGAGGTCGTGGGGCCGCCCGAGTTGAGGGAGGCCTTCGCGCACCTCGCCCACCGCTACGCGCGCGCCGCGACGAGCCCGCCCGTCGGCTCTGCTACCACCACCACACCCGCCGCACCCGTCAGCCCCGACCGCCCCCGCGCGGGTCGATCGGGGTGAGGACCCCCAGCCGGTCCTCGATCGCCTGGGCCGCCGCGAGGCACAGGTCCTCCCGGAAGGCCCGTCCGACGACCTGCACCCCGGTCGGCAGTCCGTCGACCACCCCGGTCGGGACGGCCACGCCGGGGACGCCCGCGAAGCTGGTCACGGTGCACAGCCGCATGGCCGAGGCGACCCGGTCGCGTCCCGCCCTGTCGCGCGATTCCAGTCCCGGCTCGACCGGCGGTTCGGTGAACACCGGCCCGAGCAGCAGGGGGTAGGCGTCGAGGAACTCGGCCCAGGAGCGGCGGATGTTCAGCCAGGTGCCCATCAGCTTCATGAACGCGTCGGCGCTCGCGGGCGGGGTCCGTTCCATGGCCATGCCGAGGTAACGGTCACCGCCCTCCCCGAGCAGCCCGCGCACCACGGGCCAGGTGGGGGCGAACTCGGTCACGACGATCCGGCCGTAGGCGTCGAGCGCCTCGTCGAGCCTCGGTACGTCCGGCACCTCCCGTACGTCGTACCCGGCGTCCCGCAGGGCCTCGGCCGCGTCCTCGACGGCTCGGCGCACCGCGGGGTGGACCCCGTGGCCGCCGGGGTCCGCCACGACCGCGACCTTCAGGGGGCCGGGGAGCCGCTCGCCGTAGGCGGGCACCGGCACGGCCCTCGGGTCACGCGGATCGGTCCCGGCGAGTACCTCGTAGGCGAGCCTCAGGTCGCCCACGCTGCGGGCCAGCGGGCCGTCGGTGACCAGGAACTGTGAGGCAGGGCCCGGGTCCTCGGGGCCCAGTACGCGGTGGTCGGCGGGGAAGCGTCCGCTGGTCGGCTTCAACCCGGCCACCCCGTTGAACTGGGCGGGGATCCGGATCGATCCGCCCGAGTCGTTGCCGAGGCCGAGCGCCGCCATGCCGGTGGCGACGGCCACCCCGTCGCCCCCGCTGGAGCCGCCGGGGGTCCGGTCGGGGTCCCACGGGTTGACGGTGTCCCCGAACAGTTCGCTCCGCGTGTGCATCCCCGCCAGGATCAGGGTCGGGATGTTGGCGTGCCCGACGGGGATGGCGCCCGCCGCGCGCAGGCGGGCCACCGGGGGCGCGTCCGCCGTCGCCACCAGGTCCCGGAAGCGTTCCACACCGAACGTGGTCGGCACCCCTTCCACGGCGGTGCTCTCCTTGACGGTGAACGGCACGCCCGCGAGCGGACCCAACACCTCACCCGCGGCCCGCATGCGGTCCGTTCGGGCCGCGGCGGCGCGGGCGCGCTCGGCCAGGACGTGCGTCACGGCGTTCACCCGGGGGTTGATCTCGGCGATCCGGTCCAGGTGGCTGTCTACCAGTTCGAGGGCGGAGACGTCCGCGCCGCGTACCGCCGCCGCCTGCTCGGCGGCCGTCATCCTCCACAGGGCGTCCTGCACGTCTGGTACCTCTTCCCGAAACACGTTCCGATGCGTCTGCATCGAAACAGTAACCCGGGAATCGATGCGAGCGCATCACATAAAGTGTGCGGGGATCGGGGAGCACCGGAGACAGGGAGGGACGGGCATGCCCAAGCAGGTGGACTACGGGGACCGCCGCCATCTCATCGCCGACGCCGTCTGCCGGCTCGCCGACGAACGCGGACTGGAAGGCGTCACCCTGCGCGACGTCGCCGCCCGCGCGCAGGTGTCGATGGGCGCGGTCCAGCGCTGCTTCCGCACCAAGGAGGAGATGCTCGCGTTCACCCTGGGGCGGGTGGGCGACCGGATCGGCGAGCGCATCCGTGCGCGGCTGGTGGCGAGCCCCGCGCAGTCGGCCGGTACCGCCCTGGGTCACGCGGCCACCGAGATCGCGCTGCTCCGGGAGGAACACCGAGCCGAGGCCCGGGTCTGGCTCGCGTTCGTCGCCCAGGCAGCCGTCAACGAGACCCTCGCGGCGACCCTGAAGGCCAACTACGCGGCCCTGCAAGAGGCGTTCACGCACCTCGTCGCGGAAGCCGCCCCGAGCGCCGACGGCCGCACACCCCTCGACGCGCCCCTGGACGCGTCGCACGAGGCCCGAACCCTCCTCGCCCTCACGGACGGTCTCACCACGCACGTGCTCATCGGCCACCTCACCCCGCGAGCGGCGCGGGACGTCCTGCACGCCCACCTGGCCAACCTCTGGGCGCGGACCACCGGGCCCACGACCGCCCCCACAGACCGTCCCGACCAGCCCGACCGATCCGACCGCTCCGACCGCTCCGACCGCTGAGGGGCCGGAAACCGGTCCCCGACGCCGGGCGCCGGCAACCGACCGGCACCGCGCCCCCTACCGGGGTGCGGCGTCCGTACCGGACCCGCCGCCCCGATCTCCCCGGCGCCCCGTCGACGTTGCCGACACCGACGCCGAGGCCGAGGCCGACGGCTCTGACGGGAGGCGGACGACGAGGCGGGCGCCGCGAGGATGGGGCTCCGCGGTGACGGAGCCGCCGTGATGGGCCGCCAGGTCCCGGGCGATGGCCAGCCCCAGCCCGGCCCCGCCCTGTTCGCGGCTGCGGGCGTCGTCGAGGCGGGTGAACCGTTCGAAGACCCGCTCCCGTTCCGCGGGCGGGATGCCGGGCCCGTCGTCCACGACCTCCAGTACGGCGCCCGGCGCGCCGTCCGGGTCCGGCGCGCTGCGCAGCACCACGTCCACCCGACCGTCCGCGAATCGCTGGGCGTTGTCGAGGAGGTTGGTGACGATCCGGGTCAGCCACAGTTCGTTGCCGGTGACCCGGACGCCGGCGGTGAGGGCCGTGCCGACCGGAACCCGGTCGCCGGCGCGGGCCGCGACGACGTCCCGGACGAGCTCGGTGAGGTCCAGGGGCACGGTCGGTACGGGCTGTGCGGCGTCGATCCGGGCGAGGAGCAGCAGGTCGGCCGCGAGTTGCTGGAGTCGTTCCACGTCCTCCAGCGCGCCCCCGATCAGCTCGGGCCACAGCTCCGGGTCCCGGATCGCCATGGCCACTTCCAGCTGGGTCCGCAGCACGGTGATGGGGCTGCGCAGTTCGTGGGACGCGTCGGCGATGAACCGCCGCTGGCGGATCCCGGAGGCCTCCAGCCGGTCCAGGGTGGCGTTCATCGTCTGGGCCAGGCGGGCGACCTCGTCTCGCGTGGGCGGCACGGGGACCCGGCGGTGCAGGTCCCGGTCGGAGATTCCGGCGACCTCGGCGCGGATCTGCTCGACGGGGCGCAGTGCCCGTCCGGTGACGCGCCAGGTGACGAGGGCGACGGTCGCGAGGAGGAGGGGCATGCCGATCGCGAGCGCGGCGGTGGTCGTGTCGTCGGCGGCGTCGGCGGCGCGCAGTGAGGCCCCGGCGTAGACGGTGACGATCCCGTCGGGGGTGTCGACGACGACCTGGGCCACGCGCACGCGCTGTTCGCCGCCGAACGGTCGGTCCTTCCAGGTGTGCAGGCGCAGCCCCGGGCGTTGTGGCGCGGGGGTGATGACGTCGGGTGCGGGGGCGACGGGGTCGGGTACGGCGCGGAAGGGGCCGGGGGCGGCGAGCGGTCGGGGGCTGGAGAACAGTACGGTGCCGTCCGCGGCGACCACTTGGAGGAACTCGACGCCGGGGGCGAGCGGTCGGACCCTTCCCAGGTTGCCGGTGGCGGCGAGCGCGGCCACCGACTCGGCCTGCCGCCGGGCGTCGTTCTCCGCGTTGCGCAGCAGGTTGTTCTCCAGCAGACCGATCAGGGCGAACGAGGCCGCCGTCAGGGCGGCGGCGACCACCACGCTCGCGCCGACGGTGGCCCGGGCCCGAACCGTGGTCGGCCACCAGCGCCGCGACACCACCCACCGCGCCATCCGCCGCGCCGGGCGGCGTGCCGCCGGGAACCGTCGCGGCCTCGGGGGGTCGGTCGGACTCGGGAGGTCGGTCGGGCTCGGGAGGTCGGTCGGGCTAGGGAGGTGGCGCGGTCTCGGCGGACAGGACGGCTTCGGGAATGGGCCGGGGGTGGGCTCCGGTTCAGCCACCGTCCACCGCCAGGCGGTAGCCCGCGCCTCGTACGGTCTCCAGGGCGGCCCGGCCGAACGGGGCGTCGATCTTGCGCCGGACCGCGCTCACGTGGACCTCCACGACGTTGGGGTCGCCCTCGAAGGCGCTGTCCCAGACCTGTTCGAGGATCTCCCGTTTGGGCACCACCTCGCCCGGACGCCGGGCGAGGCACTCCAGGACCGCGAACTCCCGCGCCGTCAATCGGATCTCCGTACCCGCCCGGGAGCACGCGTGTCGGGCCGGATCGACGACGAGGTCGCCGAACGCGAGGGCCTGGGGGGTGCGTCGGCCGGTGCGGCGGCCCAGCGCCCGGAGTCGGGCGACGAGCACCAGGTAGGAGAACGGTTTGGAGAGGAAGTCGTCCGCGCCCGTGTCCAGCGCCTCCGCCTCGTCGTACTCGCCGTCCTTGGCGGTGAGCATCAGGATGCCGGCCTCGTTGCCGGCGGCCCGCAGGCGGGAGCAGACCCGGTAGCCGTTCAGGCCGGGCAGCATGATGTCGAGGACGATCAGGTCGTAGTCGTGCTCGGTGGCCATCCACAGTCCCTGCGGCCCGTCGAAGGCCACGTCGACGGAGAAGCCCTCGGACTGGAGCCCCCGTTGCAGGGCCACGGCCAGTCGTCGTTCGTCCTCCACCACCAGTACGCGCATGCCGAACAGGGTCTCAGGCCCGGCCGCCGGCTTGCTGAAGGGGTCTTCAGGCGGCTTCAGGTGGGCTTCAGGTGGGGTCGCGCAAGCTCTGCACGCACCGGCCGCGGTGGCCGTTCGTCTTGAGGAGTCGCAGGCATGTCCCAGTCCGTCCCACCCTCGCCCCAGCCCGACCCGACCGTCCGGCCCGACAGCGGCGCCCAGGCGGCGCCCACCGTATCGACCGACCGGTCGCAGGTCCCCGTGCACGCCGCGGAGACCGCTCCCGGGGACCGCAAGGGGTTCGCCCGGGTCGTACCGCGGAGCAGGGGAGCCCGCTGGGCCGTGCTCGGCGCGGCCGTGGTGCTGGTCGGCGGCGCGGCGGCGGTCACGGCCGTCGCCGTGTCCGAACACCACCAGGACCGGCGCCCCGTGGGCATCCTCGGGCCGTGGATCCACGACGGGGACGGCGAGGAGCACGCCGTCCCGGGCCCCGGGGAGCGGCGGGCCGGCGACCGGCAGTCGGGGAGGAAGCACGCCGTCCCGGCCCTGCCCGGCGGGGGCGAGGACACCGGCGGGCGGGTGACCGCCCCGAGGGCGGCGCCCGCGCCGCTGCCCTCGCTGGCCGCGAAGGACGCGGTCGAGAAGGCGGCCGGCGCGGTGAGCGGCGGCTCGGTGGAGAGCCTGCGCGTCGTCGGCCAGCAGGGCGGCGGCAGTGCGTGGCTGGCCGTCGTGGTCGGGCCCGACGGTGTCCGGCACGCCGTCACCCTGTCCGGCGGGGACGGCACGGTCACCGGCAACACGGTCACCGGCGACAGGGGCACGGGCGACACGGTCGCCCCCGGCCGCTGACCTTGCCCCGCGGGCGGACGGCGGGCCCCGGGCGGCTGTCCGCCGACGTCGGGGCCCGTCCCGTACGTGCGTCCACGAGGTCCGTACGTGCGTCCACGAGGTCCGTACGTTGCCGGGTTGCGGCATGGATGCCCGCTCGGTTCCGGGCCGAGCGCCTCGGCCGTGGCTCGACGGGCTCCCCCGCCGCAGCCGGGTGAGCGTCCGGTGGGCCGTACGCGCCCACCATGACCCACCGGCGGTATCGCGCGGCGCCCGTGTCGGTCAGTGACCGATCGCTTCGAGGTGTCGGTGGAGAGCCGCGTGGCCCTCGGGTGTGGGGTGGAGCCCGTCGGCGAGGAGTTCGGGGCGGTCCCGCAGCGGCTCCCACAGGTCGAGGAAGTCGACGTGGTTGTCCTCGGACCAGGTCCGCAGCGACTCGCGCAGTTCCAGGGCCCGTTCCCGGGTGAAACAGAGGCCCTCGTAGTCGCGGGTGCGTTCCTCGTCGATCCACGACGGTCCCGCGACGACGAGGCGCGCGTTGCGATCGAGGGCGGCGGCTGCCAGGGCACCGAGACGCGCCGTGAGGTCCGGCGCGGCGTCGCGTCCGGTTCTCGGGGCGGCGAGCGGCCGGGCCGAGTCGTTGATGCCGGCGGCGACGAGGAGGGTGTCGGGCAGGCGTGCGTCCAACAGTGCGGGGGTCTGCTCGGCGACGTCGGCCAAGGTGCTGCCGGGGACGGCCAGGTTGAAGACCCGGTGGTCGGTCTCGTTCCGTGCGATGTGGGTGGCCGCCAGGCGGGCCGCCCAGCCTCCCCGCGGGTCACAGCGTCCGTAGGCGATGCTGTCGCCCACGATCACGATGCGCGCCGCGGCACGCAACGGCTTCGCGTCCAGGTAGGCCCAGACGGTCTCCCCCGAGGAGAGCCGGACGCGCCTGCGGGTGTAGTCGTCGACCTCGTAGGCGTCGGCGGCGGCGAGTTCCCGATCGGTGAGGTGCAGCACGGCGCCGTCGACGGTGGCGCCGAAGCTGCGCTCCAGGGTGAGGTGTACGTCCAGGCCGCTCGCGGCGATCACGGCCTGGTCGGTGATCGGCAGGGGCCGGGTCGTGTGGCCGGCCAGGGACGCCGGGCCGGTGGGCACGGCTCGGCCGAAGAGAGCGGTCTGTACCCGCTCGTCCATCAGCGTGCCGAAGGAGAACAGGGCGTGGGCGCGTGTGCCGGTCACGGTGAGCTGGATGCCTTCTCGTCAGGGGTGGGGCAACTCACCCTAAGGGCCGCTGCGGAACGCGACGACCGGGCGGGCATCCTTCGATGTCCCGGGGCCCGTGAGGTGTACGACGGGCACGCCGCTCGGCGCGGGCTACGGGGCGTCGGTGGCCGAACGTCGCTCGTCCTCCTGTGCGTTGCGAATCGCGCGCACCAGTCCTGCCACGAGGTTCGCGCGCTCGGCCATGGCGTCGATCACCAGGTACTCGTGGTCCGCGTGGGCGCCGCCGCCGACCGCTCCGAGGCCGTCGAGCGTGGGCACCCCCAGCGCGGCGGTGAAGTTGCCGTCGCTTCCGCCGCCGACCGAGCTGCCTTCGATACCGGGAAGCAACCGCTGTGCCAGCGCGAAGAGTTCGGCGGACGCCTCCACGGGCATGGGGGGTCGGCCGACGGCTCCCTCGACGCTGATCTCCGCTCCGTCCAGGTGCGGGGCGAGCGCCGCGAACGCGGACTCGACGCGCTCCTTCTCGGCGGTCGACTCGACCCGGACGTCGACGACGACGGTCGCCTCGGCGGGGACGACGTTGTCCAGGGTGCCGGCCGCCGCGACCGTCGGGGTGACCGTGGTTCCGATGTCGGGTCGGCCCAACTCCGCGATGCGCAACACCTGGTGTGAGGCTTCGATGAGGGCGTTCACACCGGCCGCGGGTTCGAGGCCCGCGTGTGAGGCCCGGCCGGTGACGGAGACCCGGAAGGTGCCGCAGCCCTTGCGGCCGGTCTTCAGTCCGCCGCCGTCGGCCGCTCCCTCGAAGACGAGCACGGCGCCGCACGCGAGGGCCCGTTCCTCGATGAGGGCGCGGGAGGAGCCGGAGCCGACCTCCTCGTCGGCGGTCACCAGGATCTCGACGCCCGACCGGTCGTCGAGCGACGCGAGGCCGTGGACGGCCTGCACCAGTCCGCCCAGCATGTCGAAGACCCCGGGGCCCGTCGCGTGCCCGTCCTCGACCGTGAAGGGGCGGCGGGCGAGCGTGCCGAGGGGGAACACCGTGTCGTGGTGGCCGAGGACGAGGACCTGCGGTTCCCCGCCGCCCGACCAGTGGACGTGCGGTCCGGCCTCGCTGTCCACGAGGACGGCCCGCCCGCCGAGACGGCTTTCGACGAGAGCGGCGACGGCACGGGCCGATGCCGCCAGGGCGTCGACGTCGCGCGACGGGGACTCGACCTCGACGAGCTTCCTGAGGTCCTCGATCATCGCGTCGACACTCACGCCCGCGCTCTGGTGCATCGTCATGGGGGCAAGATTAGCCGGCCCGCCGAGACGGACACCCACGCCCCCGCGCCGCGCCCCGGACGCCCACGCCCCACGCCCCCGCGGCACCCGCGACACCCGCTCGAGGGGCACCTGCTCAGTCGAGGACGGCGATGGCCTCCACCTCGACGAGGTGGTCGGGCACGTCCAGCGCCGCGACCCCCACCAGCGTGCCCGGCGCCATCGGCGTGACGCCCAGTTTCGCCGCCGCCCGGGCCACGCCTGCCATGAACGAGGGCATCTTGTCGGGCGTCCAGTCGACGACGTGGACGTTCAGTTTCGCCACGTCGTCGAAGGTGCCGCCGACCTCGGCCAGGGCGGTGGCGACGTTGAGGTAGCACTGCTCGACCTGGGTGGCGAGGTCCCCTTCACCGATCGTGGCGCCGTCGGCGTCCCAGGCGACCTGCCCGGCGATGAAGACCAGCCTCGAACCGGTCGCGACCGCGACCTGCCGGTAGGCATCGATCTTCGGGAGTCCGTCGGGGTTCACCAGCGTGATGGCCATGCTGCCCTCCTCGTCACGCGAGCGCACGGCGCGCGCGCTCGCTCTCTTGTGGTTACTCGGGAACCGTAGGAGAGTGTGGGCTGACATGGAAGAACGCACTTTCCAGTGACTGAGGAACCTCATGGTGACCCAGCAGTTCAGCGGCTCGCCCGACGAAGCGGACCTGACGCGCGCGGACTCCCTCGCGCGCGAGATCTTCTCCGACATCGCCAACAAGTGGGCCTTGTTGATCATCGACGTGCTGGCGGAACGAACCCTGAGGTTCAGTGAGCTGCGGGGCGAGATCCAGGGCATCAGCCACAAGATGCTGACGCAGAACCTGCGCATGATGGAGCGCTACGGCCTCGTCGACCGGTGCGTGCACCCCACCGTGCCGCCCCGGGTCGAGTACACCCTCACCGAGCCGGGCCGCGCCCTGCGGCAGACGGTCCACGGCATGTGCGACTGGACTCACCAGTACCTCGGTCACATCGAGGCGTCCAGGCAGCGCTTCGACGCCTGACGGTCGAAGCCGCCCGGCCCTTCCGCCTCTCACCCCAACCCCGGGGGCGGCGGCCTCATGTGAGGGCGGCGAAGGCCGCCACGGAACAGACCAGGCCGCTTCCGATCAGGACGACGAGCGCGATGCCGGCCAGGACGCCGCCCGGCGCGTCCGGGCGCGGACCGAGGCGGATCGGTATCCGACCGTAGGGATCGCGGGTCACCTCCACGGACGCACCCATGTCGGGCGCCCCTGCCCCCATCAGCTCCAAACGCCGCACCCCACCGTCGTCCGGGAGTCGCACGTCGATGGACGTGACCTCCTTGTCGACGCCGCCGAACGGGTCGGACGTACGGATCCACCCGGTCACCACGGCCTGCGTGGTCACGCCCCGGTCGTGCATCGCCTGTTCCTCGCGCATGTCGGTCCGGATCCAGGTCAGCGCGAGCCACGCCACGTTCAGGACCAGCAGGGCCGCCACCGCGATCATGGCGTCGCGCCTGGCCAACCAGGCCATGCCGGCCCACAGGGCGAGCGTCGTACCGACGAAGACCAGGACCGTGGTCCAGCCGCCGTTTCCCGCCCACACGACCCGCACGGACCCGTAGGCCGTCGCGGCCGCGATCACCGGCGGCAGGATCCACCCCCCGACCCGCAGCGCCTTCCTCAGCATGCGTACCCCCCGCCCCACCCAACGGCCCCCGCGCGTCGTGGCCTTGTCCTACCCACCCCCACGGCGCGCACCCCCGCGGCCGGCCCCGCCCCCGTCACCCGCGTGGCCCTCCCCGGTGGCCGGCCGGCCCGGAAGTGGCAGTGCACCGCTCGCGGCGGTTGACTGGCTTCGAGGGCAGCCGCACGCCTTCCGCCCCTTGGAGGTCCCCATGACCACCCACGCCACGGCCTTCGACCCCACCCGCACGGCCCATCTCAACGGACGGTTCGCCCCCGTCACCGAGGAGGTGGACGTCGTCGACCTCGACGTCGTCGGGGAGCTGCCCGAGGATCTGGACGGCCTCTACCTGCGCAACGGCCCCAACCCTCGCTTCACCCCGATCGGGTCCTTCCTGTACCCCATCGACGGGGACGGGATGCTGCACGGCGTGTGGCTCTCGGGAGGCCGCGCCCGCTACGGCAACCGCTTCGTGCGCACCCCCGCGGTCCTCGCGGAGGAGAAGGCGGGCCATGCCCTGTGGGGCGGGCTGGAATCCATGATCACGCCCGGTCCGGACGTCGTGGGCCCCGACCTCGCCCACACCTTCAAGAACCTCCCCGACATCAATGTCGTCCGGCACGCGGGGCGCCTGCTCGCCCTGGCCGAATCCGACTGCCCCTTCCGCATGGGCCCCGACCTGGAGACGCTCGGCAAGGAGACCTTCGGCGGGCGACTGCCGGCCGGCATCACCGCCCACCCCAAGATCGACCCGGCCACGGGGGAGATGGTCGTCTTCTGCTACGCCCTCGAACCGCCCTATCTGACCTGGTCCGTCATCGACCCGGACGGGACGGTGGGGCGCGGCCCGACCCCGATCGACGGGGTGGACGAGCCGCTGATGATCCACGACATGGCCCTCACCTCCCGCCATCTCGTGCTGATCCTGGCGCCGGCGTTCTTCGACATCGCGGGCGCCATGCGGGGCGACTCGTTCCTGACCTGGCGTCCTGAACGGGGGACCCGCATCGCACTCGTGCCGCGCGACGGGGGTCCGGTGCGCTGGGCGAGCGACGAGGCGTTCTGGGCCTGGCACACCGTGAACGCGTACGAGGACACGGCCGCCGGCGTCGTCGTCCTCGACTACGTCCAGTGGCCCGCGCTCTCCCTCGGCGAGGACCTCGTCCGGGGCGCCACCGCGCACCGGGGTCTGACCCGGGCCGTCATCGACCCCGTGGCGGGCACCGTACGACGCACCCAGCTCGACGACGCACCCGTCGAGTTCCCCCGCGTCGACGACCGCCTCCTCACCCGCCCCCACGGCACGATCGCCGTCGCGGCGGGCAGCGGACGCACCGACGGACTGCTTCCCGGGGAGTACGACGCCCTGCGCTGGTACTCCACCGACGAGACGGGCCTCGGCGCACGGACCTGGGACGCGGGCGACCTCTCGGTCGGCGAACCCGTCTACGCGCCGACGCCCGGCACCCGCGACGGCGAACACGGCTACTGGCTGACCTTCGCCACCGACCGCACCGACAACTCCAGCCTGCTGCTCGTCATCCCCGCCCACGATCCGGCGCGGGGCCCCTGCGCACGGATCCGCATCCCGGTCCGCGTGCCGCTCGGCCTCCACGGGGCCTGGCTGCCCACCGAGGAGTAGCGGACCGGACCGCGGGGCTTCCGTTCCGGGGAGTACGGCCCTAAGACCGCCGGCCCTGCCCCCGGCCCCGGTACTCCGACGCCCCACCAGAAACCCCGCTGTTCCGCCTCGGTGACCTAGTCGGACACCGACCGCCCCTCCCCGCGCGCCGAGTTGCCAACCCACCCCGATTGTCGTCTAGGATGGTGATCACCTTGAGGGGATCGGCCACGGACCGCCTCCTCATGCGTGCGGATGTAGTTCAGTAGCAGAACGTCCCCCTTCCAGGGGGAAAACGCAGTGTGCGATCCCTGCCATCCGCTCCATCTCACCCCGCCGGCCTGCGGCTCGTGCCAAGCCGGGCAGCTCCCTTCGACGGGACGCATACCCTCCCGAGGCATCGGCGGCGTTCGCGTCCGTACCGGATCGTCCTCGCCCCACTCCCCTGTTCGACCCCTCGCAGGACACGCAGTTCACCTTCCGCACCCCCGGCGCGCGCGGCGACGCCTCGCGCCCCCGCCCCTGGCGGAAGGTGGCGACCAGTGGCGCATTGCCCGGTGCGCGTGACCATTCCGGGCGCCTGACAGTTGAATCGCGTATGAAGTCCGAACAGGCCGCGTTCTCGCGGGCACCACTCGACGGCGAACTCTGGCGCGACGCTTTGACCCACCAGGACAGCTGTACGTGCCGGCACCCACCCCAACCCGCGGCATCGACACCCGGCGCCCCGGTCACGGGACGGCCCGCCGCCGACAACAGGGCGACGGGGCTGGCGCGTCACGGCATGCTCGCGCTCTCCACGCTCACGGTCATCAGCGCCATCCTCACCGTCACCACCAACTGAGGCGGCGGGCCGGCTCCCGGCGAGGCGACCGGGGCCGGCCCCCGATCGGGGCCACGGGAACCGGCGTCACGGGGTCCGCGCCACGACCGCCGGTGCTACAGGGAACCGAAGTCGAGGATGGTGATCGAGCCGTCCTCGGCCAGGGGGCAGCCCGGATTGTGGGCGATCTCCCACAGATGCCCGTCGGGATCGGCGAAGTATCCCGCGTAGCCCCCGTCCGCACGGGTGGAACAGTCCGCCCCAGCGTTGCGGAAGGCAACATTCCGCAGCGGAGGGGCGTGTCCCCCGCCCTCGCAGAATCGTTCTTCCGTCATGATCACCACGCCCGACCCGGCGACCTCCGCCCCCGGCGCCCCGCCGTCCCGCCCCTCGCGACCTCACCCGCCCGCCCGAGGCCGCGGCGACGCCCCCCGGACCCGAGCGTGATCGGCCCGCCCGCCTGCCAGGGCTGCTCGCATCCCCTCTACACGGTCAGCACGCGGGAGTCCGGCGAGGGCACGACGGCCGCCCAATGGGAAGTCGACCACGCCTTTCCCGGCCGGTGCACGTACACCCCGATGTTTCCGCTGACCGGATCCGCCGCCGACGTCCACGACCTGCCCTACGCGGAACACGTCCTGCGCCACCGCGACTGAACGCCCCCGGGTGCGCGCGCCCACCGCCCCGGACCCGGACCCGGCGCCGCACCCGCCCTTCCCCTCACGCGACACGCCCCGCGCCCCGCGCTTCGGCGCGCCTGCGTTCCAGCTCGGCGCCCGCCCCCACTTACCGGCCTCCTTTTGCCGCCCTCCCGACACGGACCCGCCTGCCGCGGACCCGGCTCCCGGCCCGGACCACCCGGTCGACGTCGAGAACCCGTGATCGTCTCCGGCTCCGTGCGGGTGGCTGAAACTCCCTCGTTCCGCGCCCACTTGACGGGCTCGGTTGTTTGGCGAACGCCTAACCGAGTAGGGGTACAGACGTGCGTCCACCGTTCCCCGTCGTGCTCTAGTTGCCCCTGGTCCGTACGCGGTGTCACCCCGTACGGATC
The DNA here is from genome assembly GCF_036231985.1 of Streptomyces sp. NBC_01426. Classification (GTDB taxonomy): domain Bacteria; phylum Actinomycetota; class Actinomycetes; order Streptomycetales; family Streptomycetaceae; genus Streptomyces. The sequence continues at coordinate 7,108,861 of NZ_CP109500.1, read as the reverse complement.
GTCCCCCGACGCCGCCGCAGCGCCACGCGGCGTCCCCCTCGACCCCGGGAGCACCATGACCCCGATCCTCTTCGTCTATGCCAAGGGCGGCCCTCCGCTGGAGTACGCGATACCGAGAATCGCGGCCCACGCCGACGTGCACGTCCTGGCGCTCGCACCGCTCCCCCGCACCACCGAGTCGGTGTGGCTGCCCGCGTGCGCGTCGGTCACCTCGGTGCGGCCCCGCGAGGGGGTGGAACTGGTCGATCTGATCTGTTCCCACGCCCGCCGCGTCGGCGCCGCCGCGGTGCTGACGCTGTCGGAGTACGCGGTCGTGGCCGTGGCCCACGCCAGTCTGCGGCTCGGGCTGCGCGGCGCCGGTGAGCGGGTCGCGGGGGCCCGGGACAAGCGCCTGATGCGCCGGATCTGGCGTGACGCGGGGGTGCCGGTACCGGGGTTCAAGGAGGTCCACACGCCGGAGGACATCGCGGCCGCCTTCGAGGAACTGACGCCGCCGCTGCTGCTGAAGGCCGCCTGGAGCGCGGGCTCCACGGCCCACCTCACCGTGTGGAACGAGCAGCAGGCCGAGGAGGCGTGGAAGACCGGCCGTTCCGTCATGGAGGCCTCGTCCGCGCAGGGATACGCGGAACTGCACGCCGCGGACGAGGGCGTCAGCGATTTCCTGCTGGAGGAGATCGTGACCGGCGAGGCCTCCGACTGGTTCGACGAGGCCGGTTGGGGCGACTACGCGAGCGTGGAGGGGATCGTCGCCGACGGCCGGTACCACCCGCTGTGCATCACCGGCCGGATGCCCACCATCGCGCCCTTCACGGAGCGTGCGAGCCTGGCTCCGGCCGCCCTCCCGCATGCCCTTCAGCGCCGGATCGAGGAGGTCTCGCGCGCCGCCGTCGACGCGCTCGGGCTCGACACCTGTGCCACCCACACCGAGATCAAACTCGGTGCGGACGGGGCCATGTGGCTGATCGAGACGGCGGCCCGGTTCGGCGGGGTGATGACCACACGGCAGGTGGAGACCGTCTTCGGCCTCGACATGATCGGCATGCTGGTGTGCGAGTTGCTCGGCCGGGACGTCGACTACCCGCGGCGGATGCTGACGGAGGGCGAGGGCGCGGCCGGGTCGCTCGTCGTCCTCGCCGTCGATCCCGAGGGCCGGCCCTGGAGCGAGCTCCCGACCTGGGACTTCGAGGCGGTCGACTGGCCGGCCCTGCTCGCGCCCGGTTCCCGCGTCGAGTTGGTGCGGGAGCACAGCCTCCCGCCGGGCAGCCGGGTGCCGGTGTACGAGGAGGCGGGAGGCGCCAACTCCATGGCGGCGCTGTGCTTCCTCACAGCCGAGTCCGGGCCGGACCTGTTGGCCGACTGCGGCCGGATCCTCGCGGCCCTGCCGCACGCCCTCGGCGCCCCGTCCGCCGACCTTCCGACGCCCGGGAGCACCGCATGACGAACGCCGGCACCATCCCCGTACCGTCCCCCCGGGGCGCGGCCGTGGACACCCTGCTCACGCTGCCCCTGTTCGAGCAGCTGGCCGGGGTGTTGGGCGGGCACCCGTACGTGAAGGTCGTCGTCGACCGGGAACAGGGTCTCTGGCACGTCCTCGACAGCGCCGTGCACTCCTTCCACGTCAACTACATAGCCACCGAGGTCGTGGGACTGACCCTGGAACAGCTCGACGCCCGGCTCGATCGGTTCAACCACGACGTCTACCAGGATCCCGAGCGACGGTTCCTGCTCGGCGTGCTGTCGCTGCACTCCCGGGGAGGCCCGGAGCAGGACGAGCCGTTCATGGTCCTGGAGACCACCGAGGCCGACACCATGGGCGCGGACCTGCTGATCGAGTTCCACGCCTTCGTGCGGGCACACCTGGATCCCGCGCTGGAACTGCTGGTGAAGCCGGCCAACCACGGGCAGGAGAACGCCCTCGCGGCGGTGCCCGAGACCGTGGTGCCCCGCGCCCGGGGGCACGCGTTGTTCGCGACCGCGCCCTTCGTGCCGTTGACGCTCGCCTCGGCGACCGGCCGGCTGCGCGCCTTCGCCTCCGGCGAGGAGTACCGGGCCGCACGCGCGGACCTGACCTGGTACGACATCGTTGCCATGCCCGTCGTCCCCGACGACATCCCGCGCCTCGCGGGGCTGCTCAACGCCCTGCCCACCACCCCGCTGTCGCACACCAACATGCTGGCGGCCGGTTGGGGCATCCCCAACGCCATCGTCCGCGGCATCCTCGACACGATCGCGGACGAGAAGCTGGACGGCGCCTGGGTCCGCTACGAGGTCACCGCCGAGGGCTTCGTCGTCGAACGCGCCGAGGAGCCGTCGGACCTCGCGGAGCCGACCTGGCACACGCAGCGGGTCCGTCTCGACGCCCCGCACGTGACGGACGTACCGCTCGTGCCGCTGTCCGCGTTGCGTGCCCGCGACCGGAACCGCTACGGCACCAAGGCGGCCAATCTCGGTGAACTGCACCACGTGCTGCGTCACGGCTCCGGCCGGCTGACCGGCTACTACTCCGTGCCGCGCCCGCCCCGGACCGATCTGCTCGGTCACCTGGGCGCCCGGCTGGAGATGCCCGCCGACGGCGATCTCGCCCAGTACGCCGGGGAGTTCCTGGCCCGGCACGTCCAGGCACCGGCGGGGATCGCCGTGCCCTTCTCCGTCCAACAGCGTTTCCTGGACTCCTCGCCCGCCGTGCAACAGTGCATCGGCAAGCTGAAGATGGCCTTGGAGCTGAACGCCATGGACGCCGTGGACACGGTCTGCGTCCAGTTGCAGCACCTGGTGCGCACCCTCCCGGTGCCCGAGGACCTGGTGCGCGCCCTGGACACCCGGCTGGTCGAGCACCTGGCGGGCACGAGTCGCTTCGCGGTGCGCTCCTCGTCGAACGCCGAGGACCTGCCAGGCTTCTCCGCGGCCGGCATCTACGAGTCCCACACCAAGGTCACCGATCTGCCGGGCCTGTTGGACGCGATCCGTCAGGTGTGGGCGTCCCTGCTGTCCCCGCGCAGTGTGCGGCTGCGCCATCAGGCCGGCATCTCGCTGGACGACACGTACATGGGGGTGATCGTCCAGCGCTACGAGCCGTCCCCGCTCGGAGGCGTCATGGTCACCTGCAACCCGACGAACCGGGCCGACTTCCGGAACGTGTACCTCAACTGCGCGCACGGTTCCACGGCCGACGTGGTCGACGGCCGGACGATGCCCCTGCAGTACCTGTACAACACGGTCGAGGGCGGCGGTCGCACGATCTCGCTCGGGGCGGCCGAGCAGGACCTGGACCTGGAGACGCAGGCCCACCTGGGCCGGCTGGCGCTGGCGGGCCGCCTGCTCCAGTCCCATTTCGCCGCGGACTACACCTTCGCCGGACCGCTCGACGTCGAATGGCTGCTCGGGCCCGGAGGCGCGCTCCACATCCTCCAGCTCAGGCCGTACAGCGCCTGATCCTGCCCGCACTCCCCCGCGTTCCGCCCCATCCGAAGGTCACTCCCATGCCCATCTCCCTGCGTGCGCGCGTGAAACGCCGCGTCCGCCCACCCGCCGCGGTGCTCCGTGTGATCCGCCTGAACAACGGCTTCCAGCTCCTGTTCAACCTGCTGTGGTGGATGCCGGTCTTCTACCAGTACCAGAAGCAGGCGGGTCTTTCGGACAGCCAGATCTTCGGCATCCAGAGCGTCTACTACGTGGCGTTCTGCCTGCTGGAGATACCCACCGGCTTCATCGCCGACCGCATCGGACAGCGCCGTTGCATGCAGCTCGGGGCGGCCGTGATGACGGCGGCGAACCTCCTGCCGGTCGCCTCGCCCTCCTTCGCGGGTTTCATGGCGCACTTCCTGGCCATCGCCGCAGCCCGCTCGCTGGTCTCCGGGGCGTCCAGCGCGTACCTGTACGAGTACCTGCACGAGCACGGTGCGGGAGAGCACTACGTACAGGCCGAGGGGACGGCCCGGGCGCTCGGCCTGTGGGCGAAGATCGCCTGCTGGCCGCTGGTCGGCGTCCTGATGCACGTCCGGCACGAGGCCCCGTACGTGCTGACCGCGCTCTCCACGCTCGGCTCGCTGGCCTGCGCCGCGGCCCTTCCGGCCATCGCGGAACGACACGGCGGGCCGCGGCCGACCGCGGAACGCGTCGGACTCCTCGACTCGGCCCGCCAGGCCCTGAAGGTGCTCGGGACGTCGCGGTCGCTCGGGCCACTGATGGTGCAGGGCGTGGCCATCTTCACGCTCGCGCGGATCTGCCAGGTCAACCTCTTCCAACCGCTGCTCCTGGAGAAGGACCTGCCGGTCGCCGATCACGGTGCGGTGCTGTCGGCGATGACGGTCGCGGAGGCCGTCGGATCGGCCCGGACCGGCTGGTTGCGCAGCAGACTCTCCGACACCACGGTGGTGACCGTCCTGAGCGTGGTCATGGCGCTCACCCTCGCGGCCACCACGCTGTCGGGGGCCCTGGGCACCATCGCGTGGCTGTGCGTGTTCGCCGCGGCGGCGGGCCTCGCGTACCCGGTGCAACGCAACCTGATCAACGCGGCCATCCCGCCGACCCCGTACCGGGCGACCCTGCTCTCGGTGGAGTCCATCATCGACCGCGGCGTGTGCGCGCTGGTGGCACTGGCCGTCGGCGCCTACCTGGCGGCGGACCGCCTGGACGCGCTCCTCGTGCACGCGGCGGTGGGCACCTGTCTGCTGTTGCTCGTCGTGGGCGTCGTGCTGTGGCGGCTGCGGCGTGACGGGGTGCGGCAGGCCGTCGGTCAGCCCTGACAGGCCGGGACGGCGGCGCGCGGGGGCCACACCCCGGTGTCGAGGATGCCGAGCGTGTAGGCGCGCGCCACCAGGGCCGGGCGTGATTCCGCGTCGAGTGCTCCGCGCAGTCGGCGCAAGTGGTAGTCCAGCGCCTGGCGGGAGAGGCCCAGGTCGGTGGCGATGGCCCCGTTGGACCGGCCGGCCGCCATCAGGGAGAGGACCCGCAGTTGGACGGGGCTCACCCGGGCGGGGGCGTCGAACCCGACGCTCAGGGAGGTCAGTACGGCCGAGACCCGGTCGGGAGCGCCCTGGCGCCGGACCACCGCGAGGTCGGCCCGCAGGACCTTGCTCTCGCCCGAGGCCGTGCCGCAGACGACGGAGCACGTGCGCCGGGACGCCTTGCCGGCGACCAGGTCCACCCAGGCGCGCCGCACCGTCCGGGCGTCACCGCGCAGGTGTCCGATGGCTCGGGTGCCCTCCAGGGAGGCGCGGTCGCCCCCGAGCAGTTCGGCGACTCCTCCACTGACCCGCTGTACCCGGCCGCGCAGGTCGAGGGTCACGATGGCCAGCCCCGAGCGCTCCCACAGGGCGTGGAGTTCCTCGGCGGCGACGGCCTTGTCCTCCAGGGCCCTGGCCTGGTCGGTGACGTCCGTGTAGATGCCGCCCACGCGCAGGCCCCGGCCGTGGTCCAGGACGAACCGGTGCCCGGTGACCTGGCGGGGCGTCCCGTCGGGGTGGCGGAAGACGAGGGTGTGGCGGACCGGCCGGCGGGACGACAGCACCTCGCGGTCCAGGGCCCGGAACACGGCGGCGTCGTCGGGGGCGTCGATCTCCTCCACGGTCCGGCCGACCACGGCGTGCGGCTCCATGCGGTACAGGTGGGCGTAGGCCGCGTTCACCCACAGGTACCGGCCCTGTCCGTCGCGGATGAAGGCGGGCGCGGGGGCGTACGCGGCGAGGGCCTCGAACCATCGCGCCGCTTCCGGGACGTCCCGGTCGCCGCCGGCGCCCCGCGCCGGTTCCCCGGGCCGCCCGGACTCCCCGCTCCACGCCGGCTCCCTGCCCCCGCCGGCCGCCGGCCGTACCTGTCCGTGTTCGTTCTTCGCGTACATGCCTGTTTCTGTCTCTCGGGTCTCCGCTCGCGACTCGCCCTCCCCGGGGCGGAGTCGCTCCCGTCGGGCGTGCGTGTGCGCTGTGCGTCGCGCGTCGTCGACGCTCCGGGCGGGAGGTCAACTTAACCGGTTTTGAGCGAAGTTGCGGGCCCGGCAAATGGAATGTCCTGTTCCCGCCGTTCTCGAACTCCCCTTGACTCTCAGGGGACTTGGTCCAGACCTATTGACCGTCGGTGGTGGACCTCCCTACCGTCTGGTCCATCACCCCACGCACCTCCCCGGGTTCCCCACAGTCCAGGAGGCACCTCGCCATGCTCTCTCGCGGTTCACGCCTGTTGATGGCCGCCCTGGCCACCGCCCTCGCCCTGCCGAACCTGATCGCGGCCACCCCTGGCCCCGCCCCGGCCCCGCGGGCCGACACCTGCGCGGTCAAGTCGAGGCCCGCCGGCAAAGTCCTTCAGGGCTACTGGGAGAACTGGGACGGGGCCGCCAACGGCGTGCACCCGCCGCTCGGTTGGATCCCGATCACCGACAGCCGCATCCAGGGCCACGGCTACAACGTGATCAACGCGGCGTTCCCGGTCATCCGCTCGGACGGCACCGTCCTGTGGGAGGACGGGATGGACTCCACGGTGAAGGTGGCCACGCCGGCCGAGATGTGCCAGGCCAAGGCCTCCGGCCAGACCATCCTGATGTCCATCGGCGGCGCCGCGGCGGGCATCGACCTCAGCTCCGGCGCCGTCGCCGACCGGTTCGTCGCGACGGTGGTGCCGATCCTGCAGAAGTACAACTTCGACGGCATCGACATCGACATCGAGACCGGCCTCGTCGGCAGCGGAAGCATCACCACGCTGTCGGCCTCGCAGGCCAACCTCATCCGCATCATCGACGGCGTGCTCGCCCGGATGCCCTCGAACTTCGGCCTCACGATGGCACCCGAGACGGCCTACGTCACCGGCGGCAGCGTGGCGTACGGCTCGATCTGGGGCGCCTACCTGCCCATCGTGAAGAAGTACGCCGACAACGGCCGCCTGTGGTGGCTGAACATGCAGTACTACAACGGCAGCATGTACGGCTGCTCGGGCGACTCCTACTCCGCCGGCACCGTACAGGGGTTCACCGCGCAGACCGACTGCCTGAACAAGGGCCTGGTCGTCCAGGGCACCACCATCAAGGTCCCCTACGACAAGCAGGTCCCCGGACTCCCGGCCCAGCCGGGCGCGGGCGGCGGCCACATGGCCCCGAACCTGGTGGCGCAGGCCTGGAACACGTACGGGAACGGCCTCAAGGGCCTGATGACCTGGTCCGTGAACTGGGACGGCGCCAAGAACTGGACCTTCGGCAACAACGTCAAGGCGCTCCAGGGCCGCTGATCGCCGACCGCCCCCACCCTTCCCGACCACCCGGGCCCGGCCCGGGGACGACGCTCGACCGAGGCGCCCCACGCACCCCCGGTCGAGCGTCGCCCCTTTGCGGGGGCAACATCGCGACCGTCGACGCCGCGGTGGCCCGGCACGAGGACCCCACGACTGCGCAGTGTGATCATCGGATTGCCTGATGAATGAGCCTCTCCGTCCCCACCCCGGACCCCGAGGCCGCTCACCTGCGGGTTTACGTTCGCCAATGCTTGCCTTTGTCAACTTTTTAGCTCCGTACGGCTCTCCTGGTTTGCCTGGAGCAACCAACTACTTTTACGGTTGCCTGAAGCAACGATGCAGGAGGTGCGATGGCCGAGCGGGCGCAGTACGAGGAATTGGCTCGCGAGCTCAGTGCCGTCGGCGCCGTCAAGAGGGACCTGGGTCGGATCCTGCCCCAGGACTGCCCGGCCGGATCCGCCGCCGTGCTGCACCTCCTCGGTCGGCACGGGGACATGCGCATGAGCAGGCTCGCCGAGCTGCTTTCCGTGGACATGTCCGTCACCAGCCGTCACGTCGCGCACGTCGCGGACCGGGGCTGGATCGAACGGCGACCCGACCCGGCCGACAAACGCTCGCGCATCCTGCACCTCACCGCCGCCGGGGGAGAACAACTCGACGAGCTCTCCCGACGCTCCTCGCAGCTGCTCGCCGACCGGTTGAGCGACTGGTCCGACGAGGAGGTGGGCCGGCTCGTCCGGCTCATGTCCCGGCTGCGCGAAAGCTTCGGTGACTGCCGCTCCGGCGGCGTCCACCGCACACGACTGAACTGATCACCCGTACACCCGCACCAAGAACGTTAGGAAGCCCATGGCAACGACCACACCAGCCGGTGTGCGGGGCTCTCACGCCAAGCACGGAGGCGGCCACGACGGCGCACCGATGACGCACCGGCAGATCATGGAGGCGCTCTCCGGGCTGTTGCTCGGCATGTTCGTCGCGATCCTGTCGTCGACGATCGTCTCCAACGCCCTGCCCGAGATCATCGGCGACCTGGGCGGCGGCCAGTCCGCCTACACCTGGGTCGTCACCGCCGCACTGCTCTCCATGACGGCCGCCACCCCCCTGTGGGGCAAGCTCTCCGACCTGTACAGCAAGAAGGCACTCGTCCAGATAGCCCTGATCATCTACGTGCTGGGATCGGCCGCCGCCGGCCTGTCCCAGAACGCGGGGATGCTCATCGCCTGTCGCGTGGTCCAGGGCATCGGCGTCGGCGGCCTGTCGGCCCTCGCCCAGATCGTGATGGCCGCGATGATCTCCCCGCGCGAGCGCGGCCGCTACAGCGGCTACCTCGGCGCGACCTTCGCCGTCGCCACCGTCGGCGGGCCGCTGCTCGGCGGCGTCATCACCGACACCGACTGGCTCGGCTGGCGCTGGTGCTTCTACGTCGGCGTGCCCTTCGCGATCATCGCGCTGATCGTGCTCCAGAAGACCCTGCACCTGCCCGTCGTCAAGCGCGAGGTCAAGGTCGACTGGGGCGGCGCGTTCTTCATCTCGGCCGCCGTGTCGCTGCTGCTGGTCTGGGTCACCTTCGCCGGCGACAAGTACGACTGGGTCTCCTGGCAGACGTTCGCCATGGTCGGCGGGTCGATCGCCCTCGGGCTGCTGTTCGTCCTCGTCGAATCCAAGGCAGCCGAACCGATCATCCCGCTGCGCCTGTTCCGCAACCGCACCATCGCGCTGTCGTCGATCGCCTCGCTGTTCGTCGGTGTCGCGATGTTCACCGGCACGGTGTTCTTCAGCCAGTACTTCCAGCTGGCCCGCGACAAGTCCCCGACCATGTCGGGCGTGATGACGATCCCGATGATCGCCGGTCTGTTCGTCTCCTCCACCGTCTCCGGCCAGGTGATCACCAAGACCGGCAAGTGGAAGGCGTGGCTGCTCTGCGGCGGCGTGCTGGTGACCGCCGGTCTGGGCCTGCTCGGCACGATCCGCTACGACACCGAGTACTGGCACATCGCGATCTTCATGGCGCTGCTGGGCCTGGGCATCGGCATGATGATGCAGAACCTGGTGCTGTGCACGCAGAACCAGGTGGCGCCGTCCGACCTCGGGTCGGCCAGCTCCACGGTGACCTTCTTCCGTTCCCTCGGTGGCGCGATCGGCGTCTCCGCGCTCGGCGCGGTGATGGCCAACCGGATCACCCACTACGCCCAGGACGGGCTCGCCACCCTCGACCCGAAGTACGCGGCGGCCGCCGCCGGTTCCAGCTCCGGCAGCAGCATCCCGGACATGGACAGCCTGCCGGGCCCGCTGCGCACCGTCATGGAGAGCGCGTACGGCCACGGCATCGCGGACGTCTTCCTGATCGCCGCGCCGCTCGCGCTGATCGCCTTCCTCGTCACGATCTTCATCAAGGAGGTCCCGCTGCGCACGTCGGGCGGTCTGGAGCAGGCCGCCTCGCCCGTCGAGGCGGGCCCGGGACGCGGCGATGACCTCGCGGCCCCCGCCGCCGTGACGACCTCGGCTCCGCGATTCGCCGAGACCGCCGGCGAGGAGCGCACGGCGCACCCCGTACCCACGGCCTCGGCCTCGGCCTCGGTCGACACCGGGCGCGGAACGGGCGACGTCGAGCCCGGGACGACGCAGCAGACGACCACCGCCACCGCGGTGGCGAACGAAGGGACCGGTCCCGTGAACGGTGGTACTCCGGTGGGCGGTTACGTGCGCGGCTCCGAGAGCGCGCCCGTACCCCAGGCGGCCGTGACGCTGATCTCCCTCGCGGGACGCCAGCTGGGCCGGTCGGTCTCGCGGGCCGACGGCTCGTACGCCGTGGACGCCCCGGGCTCGGGCTCGTACGTCCTGATCGCCTCGGCCGACGGTTTCCAGCCGCAGGCGTCGACGATCGTGGTGAACGGCGAGCCGGTCGCGTACGACATCCTGCTGAGCGGTACGAGCGGGCTGAGCGGCCTCGTCCGGGCCGCCGGGAGCGGTGACCCGGTCAAGGACGCGATGGTCATCGTGACCGACGTCCGCGGTGACGTGTTGGCGTCCGCGACCACCGGCGAGCAGGGAGAGTTCTCCTTCGCCGAGATGGTGCCGGGCTCGGTGACCATCGCGGTCAACGCCCTGGGGCACCGCCCCGCGGCCCTGCCCGTCGAGGTCGGCGGCGCCGGCGTCACCCGGGTCGAGGTCGAGCTCAGCCCCGGCGCACGGGTCCAGGGCGTCGTACGGGCGCCGCACGGCCCGCTCGGCGACGCGCGGGTCACGCTGATCGACACGGCGGGCAACGTCGTCGACACGGCGAGGACCGGCGCGGACGGCGCGTACGCCTTCACCGACCTCGACAGCGGCGAGTACACCGTCATCGCGACGAGCTACCCGCCGGTGGCCACGGCCCTGAGCGTGGGCGCCCGCGGTGTCGACGACCACGACATCGAGCTGGCCCACCCCGGCGAGTAGCCGGACCCCGACCCGCGGGGCGCCCCCCGAGCAGGAGGCGCGCCCCGCGGGCCGGCCATGTTCAAACGATCTCGACATGCTTGGCAGGGAGAAAACGGCATGGGACTGACCGCACGGATCCTCACGCGCGACGGATGGGCCGTGTCGCACGCGGTCGTCACGGTGACCGACATGACGGGCACGCAGGTGGTCCGCGCCGAGGCCGACGCCGACGGAGCCGTACGCGACGCGACCGCGCTCGCACCGGGGGCGTACACCGTCATAGTCACCGCGGTCGGCTACGCGCCCAGCGCGTCGAGCGCGATCGTCACGGCCGGCGGACGCACCGAGGTCGGCAAGGTCGTCCTCGCCCGTCAGGGGGGTACCGAGCTGCCGCCGCCCGGGCCGTGGACGATCGACCCGGCGCACTCCTCCGTGGGCGCCGTCGCACAGCACCTGGGGATCTCCAGCGTGCACGGGCGGTTCACCGAGTTCACCGGCCGGATCGAGATCTCCCCGGACGCGGTGTCCGCGTCCCGTGTGGAGGCGAGGATCGGCGCCGCGTCCATCGACACGGGCAACGACCTGCGCGACGGCCACCTGAAGTCGCCGGACTTCCTGGACGTGGAGACCTACCCGGAGCTCTCCTACCGCTCGACGGGTCTGACGCCCGCCGGGTCCGACCGCTGGACCGTGCACGGCGAGCTGACGATGCGCGGCGTCGTACGGCCCGTGGACCTGGACCTCGCCTACCTGGGCACCGGCGCCGACCCGTGGGGCGGCACGCGCGCCGCGTTCCGCGCCACTGCGGATCTCCACCGCGAGGACTTCGCGATGAACTACAACCAGGTGGTGCGGGCGGGCATCGCCGCCATCGGGACGACGCTGAAGGTGGAGCTGGACATCCAGGCCGTACAGGGCGAGTCGCTGCCGCAGGCGTAGGACGCGACGCCCGCCGGCTCCGGGGGCACCGTCCCGCCCCCGGTGGCCCGCGTCCGGGCGGGTCGGGCGCGCAGCGGGTGCGCGGTACGTCCGGATGGGGGAAGCTGATCAGGGCTACGGCAGTACCGATGTCGGGACGGCCCGGTCAAGGAGGGTCTTGTGGTCACTTCAGGAGACGGCGGGCTCACTCCCGCAACGCCCCGGGCCGGGGTCAGGACGGCCACCCTGCTGTGCGCGGCCGCCGCCCTCGTGGCCGGCGCCGTGCCCGCTTCCGCGCAGACGCGCGCCGCACCGGAACCCCTCGTGGTGCTCGACTGTGCCAACGAGGCCCAGGTGCGACCCGACGACTACCTGCTGGCGTGCGGCGACGGCAACAGCCGCCTCGTGCGACTCGACTGGGAGTCCTGGGGCCCGAAGACCGCCACGGCCACCGGCACCAACATGGTGAACGACTGCCGCCCCTACTGCGCGGCCGGTCGGTTCCACCCCCACCCGGTGACCGTGACCTTCAGCAATCCGAAGCCGTGGCCCGCGCACCCCGAGGTCCAGCGGTTCACGACGGTCCGGCTGCTCTACACCGACACCGTGCCCTCCCCCATCCCCAAGGACGTCACGTACAAGCTCTTCTACTGAGCGGAGCCGACGGCGCCACCGGAGGCACCCGGGCACGGAGCCGTTGTCGGAGCGCCGCGCCCGCACGGGGAGACGGCGGCCCGGAGGCGGCCTGGAGGTTCACAGGATGACGAAGCGTAAGGCGACCTCGAAGACGACCTCCAAGACGCCCGGTGCCGGGCCGCCGCTCTCCGCCGACGAACGCGTCGCCCTCGGACGGGCCGCACGACGGCGGACGCCCCGTTCCGCACACGGCGAGTTCGACGCGTCCGCGGACCGGACGGACCCGGTCGACGTGATCGAGCGGCAGTCGGCGACCCGGGTGCAGGAACTCGTGCCGCTCCGCTACGGACGGATGGCCCAGTCCCCATTCCGCTTCTACCGCGGTGCGGCGGCCATCATGGCGGGCGACCTGGCCCGTACTCCGGATTCCGGCATCCGCGTCCAACTCTGCGGCGACGCACACCTGTTGAACTTCCGCCTGCTGGGCTCCCCGGAGCGGAACCTGCTCTTCGACATCAACGACTTCGACGAGACGCTGCCCGGCCCGTGGGAGTGGGACGTCAAGCGGTTGGCCGTCAGCCTGGTCATCGCCGCGCGGGAGAACTCCTTCACCGACGACGAGTGCGCGGCGATCGTACGGGCCGGGGTGCGGTCCTACCGCGAGCAGATGCGCCGCTTCGCCACCATGCGCACCCTCGACGTCTGGTACGCGCGGGTCGACGAGGCGCAGCTCCAGGCCGTGGCGGCCGGCGCGCTGCACACGCGCGGTCGCAAGCGCGTCTCCGCGGAACTGACGAAGGCGCGGGGACGCGACAGCATGCGGGCCTTCGAGAAGCTCACCGAGGTCGTCGGGGGCGAGCGCCGGTTCGCCGCCGCCCCACGACTGATCACACCGATCTCCGAGCTGATCCAGGACAAGGAACGCGCCGCGCTCGAAGACGAGATCCGCGGCCTGGTCAAGGAGTACGGGAACAGCCTCACGCCCGACCGGCGCCACCTGCTGGGGCAGTTCCGCGTCGTGGACATGGCCCGCAAGGTGGTCGGTGTCGGCAGTGTCGGCATGAGGTGTTGGGTCGTGCTGCTGTTGGGCCGGGACGACGAGGACCCGCTCATCCTCCAGGCCAAGGAGGCGGGCGAATCGGTGCTCGCCGCGCACGCCGGTGGGAGCGAGTTCGCCACGCAGGGCGAACGCGTCGTCGCCGGGCAGCGGCTGATGCAGGCGGCCGGGGACATCTTCCTGGGCTGGCAGCAGGTCCACGGCATGGACGGCCGGCGCCGGGACTTCTACGTGCGCCAGTTGCTGGACTGGAAGGGAATCGTGGACCCGTCGCAGATGGTGCCGCGCGGCATGAAGGTCTTCGCCGAGCTGTGCGGTGTCACCCTGGCGCGGGCGCACGCCCGCTCCGGCGACCGGATCGCCATCGGCGCGTACCTGGGCCGGCGCGACGTCTTCGACCGTGCGGTCCTGCGCTTCGCGGAGGGCTACGCCGACCTGAACGAGCGCGACCACACCCACCTCACGGAAGCGATCGCCGCGGGCCGCGTCTCGGCCGTGTCGGCGTGACCGGCCCGTCGGCCCCGTGAGGCGTCGTCCCCCTGATGCGTCTGATGCGAGACGAGCCCCGGCCCGGATGTCCCCGGGCCGGGGCTCGGTCTGAGAACCGGGACGGCGCCGAACGCGCCGGACCCGTCAGGCGCTTTCGGCCTGGAACATCCAGTGGTGCTTCTCCAGGTCGCCGGTCAGGCCGATGAGGATGTCCTGGGTGATCGGGTCGGCCTCGCCCGTGGCCTGGATGCGCTCGCGCATCCGGGTGACCACCGCGGCCAGCGCGTCCACGAGGATCTTCACCGCCTCGGCGTCCTTGATCCACCCGCCCTGTACGCCGGCGATGCCGCTGGACGACGACACGGTCGCCGCCCGTCCGTCCGGGGTCACGCCGAGGGCGGAGGCACGCTCGGCCACCACGTCGGAGTGGGTGCGGGCCGAGACGACCACATCGTCGAGCTGGAGGTGAACGGAGCGGAAGCGGGGGCCCACCACGTTCCAGTGCACCTGCTTGGCGACCAGGGCCAGGTCGACCAGATCCACCAGCGCGCCTTGCAGGGCTTCGCCGACGATCTTCAGGTCGGCAGCCGGGAGGGCACTCTTCACGACGGACACGGGGTTCTCCATTCGCAACGCGGTCGGTGGTCGTCCCGAACCGCCTCGGCTGACGCCTCGGGTGACATCCGGGGATTCTTCCACCGATGAGTTTGATTACCAGATGAAATGCCATCTACCCCACCCACACGCATCAAAACGGTCCACTTCGGGGGACCGAATGGACCCATCCCCGACGCGCACGGGAGAACGGCTCGCCCGATCCTCGCCCGGTCGCACCCCCGCGGAGCGGGGTGTCCTCCAGACGGCGCGTGCCCCTCGTACGCCGGAGCGATGCGTCATCACGATCTGATTGTCATCGGTGCGGGATCCGGCAACGCGGTCGTCGACGAGTCGTTCGCCGACCTCGACGTGGCCATCGTCGAGGAGAAGTGGTTCGGCGGGACCTGTCTGAACGCCGGATGCATTCCGAGCAAGATGCTCCCCTACACCGCCCATGTGGCCCGCACCGTGCTCGGCGCGGACACCTACGACGTGGACGCGCGGCTGCGCGCCGTGCGCCGGCGGGAGGTGCGCGACCGGTTTCTGCAAGGTGCTCGCCGAGCCCGGCACCGGGCGGGTGCTCGGCGCGCACATCATGGGGCCGCAGGCCGCCATCCTGATCCAGCCCCTCGTACTGGCCATGACGCGCGGGATCGACGCGCTCTCGCTCGCCAAGGAGCCGTACTGGATCCACCCGGCCCTCACCGAGGTCGTCGAGAACGCCCTCCTCGACCTCGGCCTCGACGGCGACGCCTGACCCCGGTCCCGATCCCGACCCCTCCGTCTGACCGGACTACGTCTGACCCGACCCCGTCCCGCCCGGGACGCCTCCCCACGGTCCGCTTCCTCAGCCCCCTCTTACCCCCGCCTTAAGCGGAACCTAAGAGTCACAGCCACGGCCCCGAATCGAACCGCTGTCCGTTTCGGGGCGGCTAGCGTGCTGCCGCACCCCCGATTTCCGGCACCCCCGATGTCCGGCAACTCGGAACTCCAGCACCTCGGACGTCCGGCACCCCGGTTTCCACGCACCTCGGATCCCCGGTGACCCGGATTCCCGGCAACTCAGAGGCAGGCACGCGATGGGCAGCACGATCGGCCACCGGCGCAGGACGAGCAAGACGGCGAAGGCGACAGGCGCGATCGCGGCCGCGGCGGTGATCGCCGGCGCCGCGTTCGCGTTCACCGGGACCGCACAGGCCGCCGCCGTCGGAGCCGTCTACACCAAGTCCAGTTCCTGGACGGGCGGTTACACCGGCCAGTACGTGATCACCAACAACACCGCGCAGGCGCAGGCCGATTGGACCCTCCGGTTCGACCTGCCCGCCGGCACGAGGATCGACTCCCTGTGGAACGGCACGCACACGGTGGACGGTCAGCACGTCACCGTCAAGCCCGCGAGCTGGAACAAGCAGCTCGCGGCCGGTGCCTCCGTCACGGTGGGCTTCGTGGCGAGCGGGACCGGCGCCCCCGGGAACCCGACGGCCTGCCTGATCAACGGCGTGAAGTGCTCGGTGGAGCAGGGGGCGACACCCCCGCCCGGGGGACGTCCCACCCCCACCCCGACGGCGAGCGCGAGTGCGAGCGCGCCCGTCACCTCGGCGCCCTCCACCCGGCCCACGCCGACCGCGACGGCCACCTCGACCCCCACTCCCCCGCCGGTGACCGGCGCCCCGGCCGGAGGGGCGCGCTTCGCCCCGTACGTGGACACCTCGCTGTACCCGGCCTACGACCTGGTCGACACCGCCACCAAGACCGGGGTGAACGAGTTCCACCTCGCCTTCATCACCTCCGGTGGCGGCTGCGCGCCGCTGTGGGGCGGTGTCACGGATCTCGCGAGCGACAAGGTCGCCGCGCAGATCGGCGCGCTGCGGGCCAAGGGCGGTGACGTCCGGGTCTCCTTCGGTGGCGCCGCCGGGCACGAACTGGCCCTGAACTGTGCGACGGCGGACGCGCTGGCCGCCGCGTACGGCAAGGTCATCGACCAGTACCGCCTGACCAAGGTGGACTTCGACATCGAGGGCGCCGCGCTGCCCGACACCGCGGCCAACGCGCGCCGCGGCCAGGCCATCGCCGCGCTCCAGAAGTCGCACCCGGGGCTGGACGTGGCGTTCACCCTGCCGGTGATGCCGGAGGGGCTCACCCAGCCCGGCGTCGCCCTGCTGGCCGACGCGAAGCGGGCCGGCGTACGCGTCGACGGCGTCAACATCATGGCGATGGACTACGGGCCCGCGTACGGCGGCGACATGGGTCAGTACGCCGTCCAGGCCGCAACGGCCACGCAGGCCCAGATCAAGGGAGTGCTCGGGCTCACCGACGCGGCCGCGTGGAAGGCGGTCGCCGTCACGCCCATGATCGGTGTCAACGACGTGGCCGGTGAGGTCTTCACCGTCTCGGACGCGACGCAGCTCGTGGACTTCGCGAGGTCGAAGGGCATCGGCCGGTTGGCGATGTGGTCCGCGACGCGGGACCGACAGTGCGCGCAGGGCGCCGTGAACCACGCCGATCCGACGTGCAGTTCGATCCTCCAGCAGCCGCTGGCCTTCACGAAGGCGTTCGGCGCGCTCCGCTAGCCCGTCACCCGTCACCCGTACCCCGTACCCCGTACGTCCGTCGGCACGGCACGAACGCGAGAACCCCCTCGCCGTGTCCGGCGGCCGCCCCGTGTCCGGCTGCCCGCCGCGTCCGCCGACGCACGGCGGGCGGCCGGGCACGTCTGCGTTTCAACGGGTCGCTCCCGTGTGCCGGCCGCGGTAGCTGCCCGGGGTGATGCCCTCCCAGCGGGTGAAGGCCCGGACCAGGGCCGTCGCACCACTCAGTCCGAGCAGAGGGGCGATCCTGTCCAACGGCAGGTCCGTGGTTTCCAGCAGCCACCGGGCCCGCGCGTGGCGGGCGGCGTCGAGGAGTGCCCGCCAGGAGGTGCCCTCCCCCTGGAGGGCCCGGCGCAGGGTCCGGGCGCTGAGGTTGAGTTCCCGGCCCGGGTCGGCGGGGCCCGTGCCGTCGAGCGGGGCGTGTTCGAGCCACTGGCGCACCCGCTCCCCGATCGTCACGGCCTTGGACAGTTCGTGCAGCAGCCGGTCGGCGTAGGCCCGGTGCAGGGCGCCCAGTTCCGGGTCGGAGGGGGCGCGGCGCCGGTCGAGGTCCTCGTTGCCCACCGTGATCGCGTTCTCGGGCGCGTCGAAGGTGACCGGGCAGCCGAGGACACGGGTGTACGGCTCCGGGGAGCCGGCGCGCGGGTGGGTGAACGACACGGACAGGGGTGCCCAGTCGTCTCCGGCGACCCAGCGGGCGGCCCTGACCATGCCGGTGAGGATCGCCTCCACCTGCTGGGGATGCATGGTCGCGGGATCCACGGTCGGCCGGTAGCGGATGCGGGTCCGGTCATCGCCCCGGTGCAGGGTGACCGTGCCGGCCTGGCTGACCAGCGGGTGGTAGCGCGCCGCTGCGTCGGCGGCGTCGGCGAGGCTCGCGCAGGTCAGGACCACGTGGCCGAGGACGTGCAGGCTCCCCGGCCGGATCCGGTCCCCGACGAGCAGCCCGGTGTGGGGGTCGGCGCCCTCGGTGCCCATCACCGTCGCCCACAGCTCGCGCATCTCGGTGAACCCCAGCCGGTCCTTGGGCGAGTTCCAGGCACCGGGCTCGTCGGCGCCGTTCGTGGTGGCGCTCAGGACCGCGCGGGCGTAGCACGCGGCGACGGTGGAGGGCTCGATGCCGGACATGGCCGTCAGTCAATGCGGGGGCGCGGCTCCCGTCAACCGGCCGTGACGGTCCGGACGCCGCCGGGCCCCCGCCCGGTGTCGGCCGCTGAAGGTCCGGCATCGGCCCGCTGAAGTTCCGGCGTCGGTCCGGGAAGTCAACGAGCCGGCCACCGCGGTCAATGACCGGGGTCCGCGGGCGCTCTTAGGGTCGGGCCGCACAACCGAGAGGATCACCGTGCCCGTCCTGTCACGCATCGAGCCGTACCACGTCGCGGTACCGCTGCCGACGCCGTTCCGTCCCGCGCCGACCAGGGGTGGCGGGTGACGGCGGTGGCCGACGCTCCCCTGTGGGACCGGGCGCGTGCCCGGCGGTTCGCCGACGTCTGCGCCGCCGTGTCCCTGCCGACCGGCCCCGGTCTGGGCTTCACCATCGACCGTTCCGCGCTGCGTCGTCGGGGTCGACGTACCAGTGTCATCACCGCCGGCCGGCTCGCCCTGCGGACCCTGCGTGACAAGGGACCGCGCGTCGCCGCCGAGTTGGCCCGCACCCGCCGGCACACCGCCCGCCCGAGGAGTACTCCGTGATCGTCTTCCTGTTGCCCGCCTCCGGCTACGACCCGACCGAGGCGGCGGTGCCGTGGGCCGCGTTGCACGACGCCGGTCTCGACGTGCGGTTCGCGACGCCCGACGGGAAGGTCGCCCTGGCCGACGACCGGCTCACCGATGTGGGGTTCTCCTGGCTCTCCCCGTGGCTGATGACCCGCCGCGCCGAACTCGACGCGTACCGGCGGCTCACCGACGATCCGCGGTTCCAGGCGCCCTTGTCCTACGCGCAGGTCGACCCGGCGGCG
Source organism: Streptomyces sp. NBC_01426 (assembly GCF_036231985.1). Lineage (GTDB taxonomy): Bacteria > Actinomycetota > Actinomycetes > Streptomycetales > Streptomycetaceae > Streptomyces. The sequence goes on along the minus strand of NZ_CP109500.1, from coordinate 7,089,980 downwards.
CTGACGGGGCTCTTCGTCCCGGGCGGGCACGCCACGGGGATGCGTACCCTGCTGGAGAACACCACCGCCCAGCGGTTGTTCGCCCGGGTCCTCACCGTCGGGCTGCCGGTGGGCGCGGTGTGTCACGGCGTGTTGTTGGGTGCCCGCGCCGAGGACCCCTCGACGGGGCGGTCGGTCCTGTACGGACGGCGGACGACGGCTCTGACCTCGCTGCTGGAACTCACCGCCTGGAACCTCACCCGGCTGTGGCTGGGGCGGTACTACCGCACCTATCCGACCACCGTCCAGGCCGAGGTGACCGCGGCGCTCGCCGATCCGAGCCACTTCCTGGCCGGACCGCCGCTGCCCGTCCGTGACACCGCCGCGAAGCCCGGGCGCGGCTTCACCGTCCGCGACGGGAACTACCTCTCCGCCCGCTGGCCCGGCGACTGCCACCGCCTGGCGGCGGACTACCTGGCCCTGGTCCGCTCCCACTTGGCGGCGCCGGCCCGGGAGTTGTGATCCCGCGGACCACCCCGACCACGCCCGTCGAACACCGGGTGCCGCTCGCAGCGAGCACACCGCACACACCGACAGCATCGAATCGAAAGGGAACCGACATGGGCTTTCGCCTCCGGTTGGCCACCGGATCCCTGATCGTGGGCCTGGGGCTGGGCAGGCGCCGGGCGTCTCCGCAGCGACACCGGTCCCGGCGGCCGACACGGTCCCGCCCGACGACACGGCCACGCCCGCCGACGCGGCCACCGCTGCACGGCGGTAGCGCAGCCCATGTCGGTCGCCGGCAGCCTCGCCGCGCCCGCCATCGATCCGGGGGCCTGGATGGGCGGCTTCCGGGGCACCATCGGCGATCGCCCGCTGAACCGGATCGTGATGCCGGGCAGTCACGACTCCGGCTCCTGGAGCTTCACCAGGAACAGCGGCGTGTGCGGTTTCGGGGACCAGGCCGACCTGGCCCGCCGGTTCCCCTCCATCGCGGCGAGCATGTCCCGAACGCAGAGCGGTACCTTGGTGGACCAACTTGAGCGCGGCGCACGGTACTTCGATCTGCGTCTGTGCAAGCAGGGTGACAAGTGGTTCACCTATCACGGCGGCCCGATGGGCAACCAGTTCCTCGACGCCCCCGACGGCCGCGGTGGCGTGCGCGGCGACGTGAACCAGGTCGCGGAGTGGATCAGGCAATACCCGAAGGAAATCGTCATCATCAGGCTGTCGGCCGCGGCGTCCCCGCAGACCGAGCGGGCCGACAACACCGAGGCCGTCACCGCCCTGGGCCAGGCGCTCGGTGGCGGAGCCGGCAATCCGGCACTCGCGGACGACTCGTTGAGCCCGACCTCCACCTACGACCCGTACATGGCGGCGGGCAGGCACGTCATCCTCATCGACGACAAGGACACCACCTACCCCGTGGGCCTGGGGCCTCTCCGCGCAGAGCCATGCGCCTGGGGACCCGCCGGGCCGACGGCTCCTGGACCGGTTGGTCGGTGCATGCCCGACGGGGGCAGTCAGGTCCTCGCCGTGGGGCTGGACGGGAACGTCCACCACGCGACGCGCGGGCGCTCCGGGGCGTGGGCGCCGTTCCGGGCCGTGCCCTGGCCGGGCCGCACCGGCGCCTTCGCGGGAGACCAGGTCGCCATCGCCGGCCTCCCCGACGGTTCGAGCCAGGTGGTGACGACCACCCGCTGACCGGCCGGTGGTGTGTGCGACTCGGTGTTCCCGCCCCGGACGACAGCGTGTCGGAGGCGGGAACATCCTGGCGGCGCCGGGCCGGGTCGTCTCTTTCGGATCTTGCCCGGCAAGGTCCGACAGAGACGGGCTAGGCGGCCCTGACCTCGAACCGCACCGAGCGCACTTCGAGTTCGTCGGTCGCCGGCCTGCCGTGGGGGCGGAGCCGCCATTCCGGGCCCGTGCACCCCGCACCGAGGTAGACCGTCACCGTGGAGTCGGTCGAGTTCTGGGGTCCGTAGCCGGGCAGTTCGTCGTCCTCCCCCACCGCGTGCAGGTTGACGCACTTGCCGCTGTGAGGGTTGTGCAGGACGACGCGCTGCTCCTTGCCGTACTCGTCGACGTACTTGTAGTGGAAATCGCCCACGGCGGCCGAGGCCGAACCCGGCATCGTCAGGATCAGGGCGAGGGAGGCGAGGGCTGCGGCGGCGGTGTGACGGAGCTTCATGAGCGGATCGGTACCTTCCGTGGGGGGATTCGGTAACCGACCCTAGGAGCGGCCCGCCAGGCGAATCGATCCGCCGGATTCCCTCGGCGTGGCGTACGGGGCATCCGGGCGGGAGGTCGACACGGCCGCGGCGCCGATCAGGAAGGGCCGTCCGCCGGGGCCGCGATGGCGTGGTAGGTGCGTCCGCCCGCCTCGTAGGTGCCGAGCGGGGTCATCCCGAAGCCGTCGACGTGCACCCGCCACGACGGTTCGTTGCCCTCCTCGATGAAGGCGACGACGGCCTCGGCGCGTCCGGAGGCCTCGGCGACGGCGTTCGCGAACAGTTCCCGCGCCACCCCGCGCCCGCGGAACGCCGCATCGACCACGACGGGCCCGTAGAGCAACCAGCGCACGCCGCTCAGGGCGCGTCCGCGCCACTCCAGTACCTCTTGGGCGGCGAGCAGACCGAGGACGGGAGGCGGCGGGTCGGGCAGGTCCGCCGCCACGGAGAGCGCGAGGAGACCGGCGAGCCGGCCCTCCTCGTCGGCGACCAGCAACTCCCCGTTCCCGGCCATGGTGCGCAGCGCCGCCTCGTCGAAGGCCCCCTGTACGAACCCCTGGGCGCGGCGTTGCTCCGCCGTCAGGGCGTCGTGGTGGTTGGCGGAGAAGAGCGCGGCCATGGCCGGAGCGTCGGCCTCGGTGGCGTATCGGTAACGCATGGGGCCGATGCTGCCACGGACTCCTCGACCGATCGGGGACGTCGGGGCCCGGGGCCCGTCACCTGGCAGGGGGAGCGGATCGGGCCTCGGGCTCGCCGGGCGGCTCAGCGTCCGGGGTCGGAGTTCCGGTCGCGACCGGAATCCTGGCCGGCATCGCGGGGGTCGCGGTCGGCCGGCGACTGCGCCACGGCCTTTCGGTACTCCGCGTTGAGGCGCTGGGCCTCTTCGAGCTGGTCTTCGAGGATGACGATCCGGCAGGCGGCGTCGATGGCCATTCCACCGTCCACCAGTTCTCGGGCACGGGCGGCGATCCGCAGCTGGTAGCGGGAGTACCGGCGGTGACCGCCCTCCGAACGCAGCGGCGTGATCAGGCGGGCCTCGCCGATCGCGCGGAGGAAGCCGGCCGTGGTTCCGAGCATCTCGGCGGCCCTGCCCATGGTGTAGGCGGGGTAGTCGTCGTCGTCGAGACGATCGAGCGGGTTCTCTGCTGTCACTTCCACCTCATCGGACGGGAACGCGTCAAGGCCCCGATGCCATGTGGCACCGGGGCCCCGAGAGAATTCAACACCATCCGCCGGAAGCCACCGCTCCCGGCTCACTCACTGTGTCCGCCGAACACGACGGTGGGGCCCGCTCCTCGTCGAGGAGCGGGCCCCACCGTCGTGCATGGACGAACGTGGCTACCAGCGGTACCAGCGGCCACTCCCACCCTTCGGGCGGGCCACGAAGCCCACCAGCCAGAGCACCAGTACCGCGATGGCGACCCACCAGAGGATCTTCACCGCGAAACCGGCACCGAAGAGAATCAGAGCGAGCAGAAGAACGAGAAGCAGGGGAACCATTGTTATCAACCTCCGAAACGCCGACTGCCCGCACCCCGCCCGACCATGCGCACAAAACTTATTTGTTTTTTATCGCCCCAGGCGGGAAGTCGATGTCCCCCCCTGTCACCCCGCTCGCCCGACATCCGTTCCGACTCACCCCGTTTGAGCGCCCGAGAACCGGTCACACGAACCGAGGCAAGAGACTTTCTCAATGTTGGGGAGTGATGGTTGTGTCGGCTGAAGAGAAGACCCAGGCCAAGACCGAGCAGGCCAAGGGCAAGGTCAAGGAAGCCGCGGGCCGCACGGTCGGCAACGAGCGTCTGACCGCCGAAGGCCGGGCGGACCAGGCCAAGGGCGATGCCCGAGAGGCCAAGGAGAAGGTCAAGGACACCTTCAAGCACTGACCTCCTCGGGCTCCGGGAACGCCCGGATCCGAAAACGACCTGTGGGCGGCCCCGATCGAGTCGGGGCCGCCCACAGGCCGTTTTCCCTCACGTGAGCGCGCGAACGCGAAAAGCCGGGGCCCGCACCCGAAGGTGCGGGCTCCGGCCCACGCGTGATCGCGAACGTCAGGCCGTGACGATGTTCTCGGCCGTCGGGCCCTTCTGGCCCTGCGCGATGTCGAAGCTGACCTTCTGGCCTTCCTGGAGCTCACGGAAGCCCTGGGAGGCGATGTTCGAGTAGTGGGCGAACACGTCCGGTCCGCCACCCTCCTGCTCGATGAAGCCGAAGCCCTTTTCCGCGTTGAACCACTTCACGGTGCCATTAGCCATGTCAATCTCCTTCGGGGCACAGCCCAGAAATCCACACCCTGCGGATTTCGAGTCGCCGCATGATCTTCCCGTCCGGAAAATGCCGGAAACACAAAAGCACCCTCACCGGTCTGAACGACCGATGAGCACCCTCGAAGTTTGGGAACCACAACTGCAACTGAAATCACAGTAGCACGCCCTGACTCGACAAAATCGGCCGCGAATCCCGACCCTCCAGGGAGGCGAGAAAGACTCCCCGCAGCTTTCCGCTCTTTCTGTCCTGGCCGACACAGAAATACGACATCGAGGCCCGACGTCGGGGGGCGCACGCCGGACGCGTCGGACACGGCGCGCATCCCCGCCCCACCTGCCGGTCAGGACGGCCGACCGCCCCTACGGTGTGGACCATGGCCCACGACGAGACCCCTGCGGCCGGGTCCCCCGCTCACGGTCCCGCACCCGACAAGGCCCTCGACGACGAACCGTTGTTCGCCGCCGCGCGGCTCAAGGAGCGCCTGTACGCGACGATCACCATGATCTCGGTGGTGGTCGGGCTCGCCGGCTTCGGCCACACCGACACGGCCGAAGCGGCGGCCACGATCCTCACGACCGCCGTCGGCCTGTGGCTGGCCGCCCTGGTCGCTGACCAACAGGCCCACCGCGTCGTCCACGGCCGCTTCGCCACCGGCCGCGAGCTGCGCCACATGGTGTCCGTCAGCAGCCCCCTGTTGCTGTCCGCGGTGGGGCCCCTCACCCTCCTCGCCGTGGCGGCGCTCACCGCCGTCACCGTGGAGTCCGCGCTGCTGATCGCGGCCGCGGTGAACGTCGCCGGCCTGTTCACCTGGGGGTGTTACGGGGGCATCCGCATGGGGGCCGGTACGGCCCTCGCCGTACTGGCCGGGGTCCTGGACGCGATCATCGGAACGGCGGTCGCCCTGGTCAAGGTCGCCGCCGGCCACTGAACACCCTCGCCCCGGGGCCTACCGGCCACGCGACGGTCGTGACTCGACCTACGGGCGCGGGGCGATCACCGTTCCCGCCTCCCGCACCGTGATGGCCTGGGCCGGGCAGATGTCCGCCGCGTCCAGCACCCGCGCGTCCTCGTCCGTCTCCGGCCGGCGCACCGAGGCGTGCTCGTCCTCCAGGGCGAACACGTCGGGGGCGACGGCGGCGCACATCCCCGAGCCCATGCACAGCTGTCGGTCCGCGCGTACGGTCCACTTCCCGGGCATGGCGCTCACCACCCGACCGGCATCACACGCGGGCCCCTGACCAGCATCTGCGACTTCCACGTCACATCACCCGCGAGGCGCAGACCGGGGAATCGGGTGACGAGCGCGGCCAGTGCCTCCTGGAGTTCGAGGCGGGCCAGCGGGGCGCCCAGGCAGTGGTGGACTCCGTGGCCGAAGCCGAGGTGGGGGACGCCGTCGCGGGTGATGTCCAGGACGCCCGGGGCGCTGAACCGCAGCGCGTCGCGGTTGGCGGCGCCGGTGGCGACCAGCACCGGGGTGCCGGCCCGCACCAGGGTGCCTCCGACCTCCACGTCCTCGGTGGCGTAGCGCGGCTGACTGGCGCCGCTGCCCAGCGGGACGAAGCGCAGCAGTTCCTCGACGGCGTTGGCGACGAGTTCGGGGCGCGAGCGCAGCAGGGCGAGTTGTTCCGGGTGCTCCAGCAGGGTGAGGGTGAAGTTGGGGATCTGCGAGGCGGTGGTCTCGTGGCCCGCGACCAGGATGCCCACGCACAGGTCGACCAGTTCCAGCTCGGAGAGCCGGTCGGATCCGTCCCGGGCCTCGATGAGGGCCGTCATCAGGTCGTCCCGCGGCCGGGCCCGGTGGTGGTGGATCAGGGTGCGCATGTAGTCGCGCAGTTCCTCGCGGTTGGCCTCGAACTCGGCGGCGCTGAGGGAGCTGGTCGACAGCGCGGCGTCGCTCCAGACCCGGAAGCGGGGTCGGTCCTCCTCGGGGACCCCGAGCATCCGGCAGATCACGGCGACGGGCAGGGGGAGCGCGAACCGGTCCACGAGGTCGGCGGGAGGGCCGGCCGCCTCCAGGTCGTCGAGGAGTTCCGCGGCGAGTTCGCGTACCCGGGGCCGGAGCTTCTCCACTTGGTGCACGGTGAACGCGCGGGCCACCAGGGAGCGCAGTCGGGTGTGGTCGGGCGGATCCATGGCGAGGATGCCGCTGTCGGATCGTCCCTCGGACTGGCGGGGTTCGTCGTGGCGGGCGCCCTCGGCGCGGCTGAAGCGCCGGTCTCCGAGGACGAGGCGGGCGTCGGCGTAGCGGGTGACCAGCCAGGCGCTCTCGCCGTAGGGCAGTTGGACGCGTAAGAGTCCGGGGCGCTCCCGGACCTGCTCGTAGGCGTCGGCGAGTCGGAGCCCCTCGGCGGAGTTGAAGGGGTAGGCCAGGGGTGCGGTGGTGTCGGTGTCCGGTGCGGGCATCGCGGCCTCCATATGTAAGCGACTGCTTACAAACGTAGGACGGTCCCTCCGGACGGTCAACGGGGCCTCGGCGTCGTTATCCTGACAGGCCGCCCGCGGACGGCCGGCGCGCGCGGGAACACGCCGGCGCACGACGCGGAGCGACGACGAGACGGCGGAGCGAGGACAGCGACGATGGACGAAGCCACGGGCCCGCGAGCGGGCGAGCGCCGCCGCGACGCCTCGGCCACCCGCCGCCGGATACTCGACGCGGCGCGCGACCTGTTCGCCGAGCGGGGGTACGAGCGGGCCACCGTCCGCGACATCGCGGAGGTGGCCGGCTCGAACCAGGCGTTGCTGTTCCGCTACTTCGGTTCCAAACAGGGGCTGCTCGCCGAGGTGCTCGCCCGGGGCGGCCTGGAGCAGGTACGGACCACCCCGCCGGAGGAGCTGTTCGAGACGGCGCTGCGCTCCATGCTCACGAGCAGCGCCGCCGGCACGGGCGACCGTTCCCTGGAGGTGTACCTGCGGTCGGTGGGCCGCGGTGAGGACGCGGCCGGGACCCTGCGTGAGCTGGGCGAGGAGTATCAGCGGGCGCTGGCATCGCTGTCCGGCGCGCCGGACGGTGCCCTGCGCGCCGATCTGGCGATGGCCTGGCTGCTCGGCATCGGCCTGATGCGGACGGTCGTGGCCCGCGAGCCGCTGGCCGGCGCCGACCCGGACGAGGTGTGCGCCCTCGTCCTCACCACGCTGCGGCACCTGTGGGCGGCTCCCCCGGCTCCCCCGGGCGACGTCTAGCGTCCGTCAGGGGGCGGGGACCGCGACGGCGGGTTCCTCGTGCTGTTCGATCTCCGGGCGCCCCTTCTTCGGGAGCAGGAACGTGACGGCCAGGAACGCCACCAACAGGCAGGCCTGGGCGACGAGTGCGTGCCGGAACCCCGTGGTGAAGTCACCGGTCCCGGCCCGGTCGAAGAAGAGCGATCCGAAGACGGCCACCCCGATGGAGCCGCCGATGGACTGGACGGCCGACAGGACGCCGGACGCGGAGCCGATCTCGTCGTCGTCCACCGCGGCCAGGATGAAGCTGAACAGGGCCGCGATCACCATGCCGGAGCCGATGCCCGCGACCGCCACGCCCGGGGCGATGTCCCCGAGCGAGAAGGTCGTGCCCACCCGCCCCAGCTCGTACCAGAGCAGCGCCGCTCCCCCGAGCTGTACGAGCGGGCCCACCTGGAGGACGGCCCTGCCGATCCGGTCCGCGAGGAAGGCGCCGCTGAGCGCGCCGCCGATGGCGGTGCCGACCGCCAGGGGAAGGTTGCCCAACCCCGCCTCGCCCGCCGTGAACTGCCGGCCGATCTGGAGGTAGAGGGTCAGTACGAGCTGGGTGCCGACCAGTCCGGCGAAGAAGAGGGCGATGCCGCCGAGCCCCACGGTGAAGGCGGGCTTGCGCAGCAGGCCGGGCGTCACCAGCGGTTCGCGGCCGCCGTCGGCCGCGCGCCGCTGCCGGCCGGCGAACAGGGCGAAGCACAGTGCGGAGCCGGCCATCGAGATCCAGGTCCACAGCGGCCAGCCGGATTCCTGTCCCTGGTTGAGCGGGAGCACGAGGAGGGCGCAGGCCGTGACGATCAGTGCCGCGCCCACGCCGTCGACGGTGACGGTGCGATCGCCCGGCTTCCTCGGGACCACCTTGGCGGCGACGACGAGTGCGGCGATGCCGATGGGGAGGTTGACCAGGAACACCAGCCGCCAGCCGAGGCCGAAGAGGTCGGCCGAGATGAGTGCGCCGCCGAGGACCGGGCCGATGATGCCGCCCAGTCCCAGGACGGGCCCGAAGATGCCGAAGACCTTGGCGAGTTCGGCGCCCGAGAAGTTCTCCCGCAGGAGCCCGAGCCCCTGGGGCAGGAGCATGGCGCCGGCCGTGCCCTGGAGCAGCCGGAAGCAGATCAGCAGCTCGATGTTCGGTGCGAGGGCGCAGAGCAGGGAGGTTGCGGTGAAGGCTCCGAGGCCGATGAGGAACATGCGGCGCCGGCCGTGGCGGTCGCCGAGGCGTCCGCCCAGGACGAGTCCGGCGCCCAGGGTGAGGGCGTACCCCCCGATCACCCATTGCAGGCCGGTGGAGGTGGCGCCCAAGGACTCCTCCAGAGCGGGTCCGGCCACGTTCACGATCGACGCGTCCAGCAGGTCCATGACCTCGGCGACGAGCATCACGGCCAGGATCATCCACCTCCACCGGTAGGGCGCGGCGGCCCCGCCTGCGGGTCGAGTGGTGTCCATTTTTACCTCGGATCCTTGATTACCAATGTTCTTAGCAATATGCAGAGTATCGTTGGCCGCATGGATGTCAATGTCGATTCAGCCGCCGGGCCGGACGTGGACGCGAACACGCTCCGCGAGCAACTGCGGAACATGACCTTGCGCCAGCAGCGTTTCGAGAGGTACCTGGGGCGTGAGCTGCACACGGACTCGGCGGGGCTGACCGTCATGGGTCATCTCGTCAGCGTCGGACCGACCTCCCCCACCGACCTCGCCCGGGCGCTGGGCACCTCCACCGCGGCGATGACGCTGGTCATCGACCGGCTCGTGGCCGCAGGCCACGCCACCCGCCGACCCCATCCCACGGACCGTCGCAAGGTGATCGTCACCCCCGCCGACGACTGGGAGGCCCGCTCCTACGCGTACGTCTCCCCCCTCATCCAGGGAGTCACCGCCGCCGCCTCGAACCTCACGCCCGAGGAGCAGGTCACCGTGGCCGCCTTCCTGGAGCGGATCATCGGCGCCTACGACCACGCGACGCACCCCTGACACCTACCGCCACCGGGGCGGCGACGCGGCTACCAGGGCAGCTCGCGCATCTGCTGGACGCACAGGACCACGAACAGCAGCCCGGCGCCCGCGAGCATCGCGTTGCTCAGTGCGCCGTTGCGCCAATCGGCCTGCGTACGGCTGGAGTTGAGCAACCACAGCAGGGTGAGGGCCAGAAACGGCATGAAGAACGCGCCGATCACCCCGTAGACGATGACAAGCCCGAAGGGCTGGTCCAGGAACAGCAGGCTGATGGGCGGGAAGGTGAGCCAGAGCAGGTAGGCCCGGAAGGGCAGGGACTTCTCGCGGTCCGTTCCGGCCGGGACGAGGGAGGGCCGGTACTTGCTCGTGAAGTCGGCGAACATCAGGCTGACTCCGTGCCACACCCCGATCAGCGAGGTGAACGAGGTGGCGAAGAATCCCACCAGGAAGAGCTTGGCGGTGGCGCTCCCGTAGCGCTGCTCCAGGATGCCGCTGAGGTCCAGCAGCCCCTTGTCCCCCTTGGCGAGCGCGGCGCCGGAGGAGTACAGGAGCTCCGCGCCCACGAAGAGCATCGCCACGACGAAGATGCCGGTGGTGACGTAGGCGACGCGGTTGTCGAGCCGCATCACCTTCATCCAGCCCGTGTCGGTCCACCCCTTGGCGTTGACCCAGTAGCCGTACGCGGCGAGCGTGATGGTGCCGCCGACGCCGCCGATCAGGCCGAGCGTGTAGATCAGCGAACCGTCCGGGAGGACGGGCACGAGGCCGGCGAGGGCCTCGTCGAGGTGGGGGGTGACCCGGATCGCGAGGTAGACCGTGACGAGGAACATCACGCCGACCAGGACGGTCATGACCTTCTCGAAGACGGCGTAGCGGTTGAACCAGACGAAGACCAGTCCGACCAGGCCGCACAGCACGGCCCAGCCCTTCAGGTCCATGACGTCGGGGAACAGCGCGGCCAGCGGAAGGGCGCTGGAGGACATCGCGGCGGCGCCGTAGACGAACCCCCAGACGACCACGTAGCCGACGAAGTAGAAGGTGGTCCAGGGTCCGAGGCTGCGCCAGCCGTCGAAGAGGGTCCGGCCGGTGGCCAGGTGCCAGCGGCCCACCGCCTCGGCGAGGGAGACCTTGACCAGGCAGCCGATGACGGCCGCCCACAGCAGGGTGTAGCCGAACTTGCCGCCCGCGATGAGTGTCGCGACGAGGTCACCGGCGCCGACGCCCGTCGCCGCGACGACGATGCCGGGGCCGATGTGGCGCCAACTCGCCTTGCGTGGCGCACGGTTCTCGCCCTGCCGGGCGTCGATGCGCGTGCTGTCCGCCATGGGACCCAGCCTTCCGTCGGCCTTCTGTGGCAACCCGTGCCACCAAAGCCGCTCACCGGCGGTCGCGCAAGAGGGCAGGAGGGTGATCGCCGCGCACGAGTGCGGGGAACACCGCGCCGATCGGCGAGGTGTTCCCCGTGAGGTCACACGTGCGGGCGGGCCCGCCGAGAGGTCAGCGCACCGGGACGACGTCCCGCGCGGCGATGAACTCGGGGCGGCGGACGGGAGCCGCGAAGGGCTCCTCTGGCGCGTTCTCCACACTGTTGAACACGAAGAAGACGTTGCTGCGCGGGTAGGGGGTGATGTTGTCCCCGGAGCCGTGCATCGCGTTGCAGTCGAACCAGGTGGCCGAGCCGGCCTGGCCGGTGAAGAGCCTGATGCCGCAGGCCTCCGAGAACTTCGTGAGCGCTTCCTGCGAGGGGATGCCCGCGTCCTGCATCTGCAGGGACCGCTTGTAGTTGTCCTTGGGCGTCTCGCCGGCGCAGCCCAGGAAGGTCCGGTGGGAGCCCGGCATGATCATGAGGCCGCCGTTGGTGGGGTAGTTCGGCGTCAGCGCGATCGACACCGAGACCGTCCGCATGCGCGGGAGTCCGTCCTCCGCGTGCCAGGTCTCGAAGTCGGAGTGCCAGTAGAAGCCGCGTGCGCCGAAGCCGGGCTTCACGTTGATCCGGGACTGGTGCACGTACACGTCCGACCCGAGGATCTGTCGGGCGACGCCCACCACCCGTGGATCGGCGGCGAGTTGCGCGAAGGCCTCGCTGATCCGGTGTACCTCGAACACCGAGCGGACCTCGTCCGAGGCCGGCTCGATGATGGACCGTTCGTCCGCCCGTACCGCCGGGTCGGCGACGAGGCGGTCCAGTTCGGTCCGGTAGACGTCGACTTCCTCGGGGGTGATGAGCTGGTCCACCGGGTGGAAGCCCTGCCGCTCGAAAGTCTCCAGCTCATGCCCCCACAGCGGCCCCGGGGTCCCGGACGCCGACCAGACGACGGGGTCCTGACGGCCGATCAGAACCTCCTCGGGGCCCCGGGTCGGATACGTGTCCACAGTGCGCGCGGTTGTGGTGATCATGATGTTGCCTGCCTCTCCTCTCGTCTTCGCGGGCTGCCTCAGGCGCTGTGCGGCTCGGTGAGCAGCGGGTAGACGCCGTTCTCGTCGTGGTCCTCGCGCCCGGTGACGGGCGGGTTGAAGACGCACAGACAGCGGAAGTCCCGTGCGACCCGCAGGGTGTGCCGTTCGTGGCCGTCCAGCAGGTACATGGTTCCGGGCGTGATGAGGTACTTCTCGCCCGTCTCCTCATCGGTGAGTTCGGCCTCGCCCTCGGTGCACACGACGGCCTCGACGTGGTTCGCGTACCACATCGACGTCTCGGTGCCGGCGTAGAGCACGGTCTCGTGCAGGGAGAAACCGACGCGCTCGCGCGCGAGCACGATGCGCTTGCTCTCCCAGGTCCCGGACGCGGCCTTCACGTGCCGGTCGGTCCCCTCGATGTCCTTGAAAGAACGGACGATCATTCTTCGTTCACCTCTCTTCACATGCGACGCGCGTGGTGGTCAGGCCGTCTCACGGACGGAGCGCGTCAGGATTTCCAGACCCTCTTCGAGTTCGGCGGGGGTCAGCGTGAGCGGCGGCAGGAGCTTGACCACCTCGCTCTCGGGACCGGAGGTCTCGACGAGGAGGCCGTGCTCGTAGGCCTGCCGGCAGACGGCGGTCGCCCGGGTGCTGTCCTCGAACTCCAGGCCCCACACCATGCCCCTGCCCCGGTGGGTGGTTCCCGGACGCCCGTCCTCGGCGCAGATCTCACTGAGCGTCTGCTCGATGCGCGCGCCTTGGAGGAGGGTGCGGTCCCGCAGGCCGCCGTCGTGCCAGAACGTGTCCAGGGCGGCGGTGGCCGTGACGAAGGCGGGGTTGTTGCCGCGGAAGGTGCCGTTGTGTTCGCCGGGCTCCCAGATGTCCAGTTCCGGCTTGAACAGGCAGAGCGACATGGGCAGTCCGTAACCGCTGATGGACTTGGACAGCGTCACGATGTCCGGGGTGACGCCCGCTTCCTCGAAGGAGAAGAACTCGCCGGTGCGGCCGCAACCCATCTGGACGTCGTCGACGATGAGCAGCATGTCGCGGCGCCGGCACAGGTCCGCCAGCTGTCGCAGCCACTCGGGGCGGGCGACGTTCACGCCGCCCTCGCCCTGGATGGTCTCCACGATCACGGCGGCGGGGTGGTTCAGCCCGGACCCCTGGTCCTCCAGCAGCCGCTCGAACCAGATGAAGTCCGGCGTCTGGCCGCCCAGGTAGTTGTCGAAGGGCATGGGCGTGGTGTGGACCAGGGGGACACCGGCGCCGGCGCGCTTGAAGGCGTTGCCGGTCACGGCGAGCGAGCCGAGGGACATCCCGTGGAAGGCGTTGGTGAAGGAGACCACCGCTTCGCGTCCCTTGGCCTTCCGCGCGAGCTTCAGCGCGGCCTCGACGGCGTTGGTGCCCGTCGGGCCCGGGAACATGACCTTGTACGGGAGGCTGCGCGGGGCCAGGATCTTGGACTGGAAGGTCTCCAGGAAGGCCCGTTTGGCGGTGGTCGACATGTCCAGGGCGTGCGTGATGCCGTCCCGCTCGATGTAGTCCAGCAGGGCACGCTTCAGCACGGGGTTGTTGTGTCCGTAGTTGAGCGAACCGGCTCCGGCGAAGAAGTCGAGGTAGTCACGCCCCCGCTCGTCGTACAGTCGGCTGCCGCTCGCCTTCTCGAAGACGGTCGGCCAGGCCCGGCAGTAGCTGCGGACCTCGGACTCGACGGTCTCGAAAACACTCAGAAGCGGCTCGGTGATGGTCAACGAAATCTCCTTGTGAATGTGCGACGTGCGGCGTGCGGAGGTGCGACGTGGCGCGGCGCGGCAACGGATCGGCGACGCGGCCGGCCACGTGGGGGTGTCGTGGAACGGTGGGGGGAACCGGGCCCGGGAAGGGTCAGAAGGCCAGCGGCCCGATGCGGTGCAGGACCTCGGGAGCGTGCGCGTCGACCTCGGGGAAGTCGCCGGGCGCGAAGAGCACCTCGCGGGTCAGCCGCGCGCCGTGGCGTGCGGCGTACGCGGCGAACAGTCGCTCCGAGGCGGCGTTGTCGGGCGTGATGGTCGTCTCGACACAGCGCAGGGGCCGCTTTGCGGCCTCGCGGACGGACAGGCCGTCGAGCAGCGCTCCGGCCACGCCCTGTCCCCGCCGGGACTCGTCGACGGCGACCTGCCACACGAACAGGGTGTCGGGGGCCTCGGGCCGGCGGTATCCGCTGACGAACCCGACGGGCCGTCCGCTCTCGTCACGGGCGACCACCGAGGAGCCGGCGAAGTCACGGCACCACAGGAGGTAGCTGTACGAGGAGTTCAGGTCCAAGGTCTTCGAGTCACGAGCGATACGCCAGAGGGAAGCTCCGTCTTCCACGTCCGGGCTGTCGAGGCGCAACTCCTGGGGAAGTTCCAGGTAGCCGCTTCGGCTGCGGTCCAGGTCTGCATGTGCAGTGGTCATGCCGACGCAAGTTACCCAGCACGAGAAAAAAATGCATGGGTCCACAAGCTTCCGGATGGAGGGTCGGCATGTTATTGGTGCGGGCGCGGAGAGCCCTTCTGATACCCCTCGTTGATGATCTTCATATCGTGCCGAATCACGACATGTCATCCCAGCGAAGCTGTTTATAACGAGGCTGTAACTTCTGCATTTCGCCTGCGCGTCGCCCTCGCGATCGTTACAATCCCGCAAACCTGCGACCGTTTCGGCCCCGCAGGGCTGGGCAAGACGGCCGACGGAGCTCGGTTCGGTCAGCCGAGCCAGACGACGTCGATGACGTAGAGGCGACCCGCGGACCTGTTGACGAAGTACACGGCGGCGAGCTGTCCGATCGTCGCGGAGCGGACGTCCTCCCCCTCGGGGTCCCGGTTGTCGAAGGCCGGGAACGACCAGGGGTCGCGGGAGGCGATGTCGAGGACGTCACGGACGATCTCCACCGCGTACTCGGGAAGTCCCGCCAGCGCCTTCGCCGCGTGCGGGGACAGCCGGACCGGCCAACCGTTCACCGGCGGGGTCCGAAGAGGTCTTCCAGGGCGGTGCCGTCGCCGTCGTCCCTGTCCGAGGCCAGAAAGGCGTCGACGGCCGGGGCGGCGGTCAGGCGGACCTGCCAGGTGCGGACCACGTCGTGCAGCGGGGCGAGGCTGTAGCTGTGGCGGGCGTACTCCAGGGCCTGGGCCCAGTCTCGTTCGAAGGCGGGCGCCCAGCGCTCCGCGTTGCGGTCGGCTCGGATACGGCCGAGGAGCTCGGCCGCCGCCGTGGGGGCGGGTGCCGGGGGCAGGGCGGGCGCGTACTCGGGCCGTGCGCTCATGCGTCCTCCAGAGGGTTCCGGCCGACACGCTAGCGAAGATCCGCCCGCCGGTTCCGGTCCGCCGGACGCGGAGCGCCCGGCCCGGCTCTGACGTGGGTGAACGCACCTTGAACGCACACGCCGGCCGATTCGGGGTACGTTCGTGGGTACGGGGTGCGGCCTTGGCCATCAGGGTCGCGACGGGGGCCGCACCCCGACACTCGTGAAGCCGCGCCGGACACCCTCGACGACCGTGCCCGGGTTCGTGATCATCCGTCCGGCGGCGCTGACGGCCCCCGGGAGCCTCTCGTACGGATGGGCCCTTGAGTCCTTCCTGGTCCCCCGCGTACGCCCCGGGAGTCCCTCGCGCCCCGCGCGGCCCTCCGGGGCCGTCAGCCCGGGCGTCGCCGCGACCCGCCGCCCGGGGGCAGGGGTGCGGGCGCGGGGTCGGCTCCCCGCAGGTGGAGGTCCCGGACCGTGGCGGCGATCTCGCGCTGGAGGTGGTCCCAGGAGACGAGCCGTTGCCAGAGGGGGTCGGGTTCGCCCGGTACGGTGGCGCCGCGCGCGGTCCACTCCCGGGCGAGTTCCTCGTACAGGGGCGCCCCGTCGGCGCCGGTACGGATCGCCTGCCGGGGAACGCGCGTGGCCAGGACACCGTCGTCCGCGCCGCGGTGCCGAGCCGTGCCGGTGATCGTGGAGTGCTTCGGAGCCATGCCCACCCAAACGATCCGCCACCCGCGCGGACACGACCCCGCCGGCCGCGGCGCGCCTCGGACGGTCAGGACACCTCGGGTTCCGTCCGCGGCGTGTCACGGGCCAGGACCGCGTTGAACTGGGCGCCGGTGAGCAGCGCGAGGTTGGTGAACCAGAGCCAGATGAGGAACACCACGATCCCCGCGAGCGAACCGTAGAGCCGGCTGTAGGTGCCGAACTCGGTGTAGAGCGTGAAGAGCGCCGAGGCGGAGAGCCAGAGGACGGCCGCAAGAGCGCCGCCCGGAAGGCCGCGGCGGGTTCCCCGGGCGCGCGCCGGGCCGGTGCGGAAGAGGATCAGGATGAGCGAGATGGCGATGACGAGCAGGGTCGGCCAGCGCAGCACGGCCATGGTGTCCACGCCCTCGTAGCCCGCGGCGGCCGCGAGGCGGCGCGCGAAGGGGCCCGAGGCGACGAGACTGGCCGCGCCGGTCACCAGCAGGCCCAGCAGCAGGGCGGCGGTGAGGACGAGGATGTGGGCGGCGCGCAGGGGCGGTCGCGTGTCGGGGAGGCGGTACATCGCGTGCAGCGCGCGACGGAAGACCGCGAGGTAACTGGACGCCGACCACAGGGCGCTGACGATCCCGCTCGCGAGCAGCAGCCACATGGAGGACGGGTCCGCGGTCAGGGAGTCGAGGACCTCGCGGAGCGTGGCCGCGGACTGGGGCGGGGCGTAGGAGGTGAGGTCGAGGATGAGGCGCTCGCGGGTGCCCGGACCGGCCAGCCCCACCAGGGAGACCGAGACGAGCAGGGCAGGCACGAGGGCCAGCACCGCGTAGTAGGTGAGGGCTGCGGCATAGTCGGCGATGTTGTCGTCCCACACGCGCACCGCGGTGTCGCGCAGGGCGGAGCGGGTGCGCACGGCGAGCGCGACGGCGCCGTTCCCCCGGATCGCCGGGGTGGTGCGGGGAGCGGTGGGGGAAGTGTTCGATGCCACGGGGCGCTCATGCCCCTCGTGGCCGTTCCTACGCGCCCCCGGACCCCGCCGTGTGCCGGGCCCGAACTCAAGATCGACACGTCACGCGATGGGCGGATTCCGCGACGGCGCTCCGTTCGCGTCGAGCGGGCGCACTAGCCTGCATCCTGTACAAAACCACCGATGCCGGGCAGTCGTGCACGCGACGCGCACCCGGCACCGACAGCTGACCGAGGAACCCCGGTTGACAGGTCGCAGGACGACGGAACAACGCGCCGACCCCGCCTGGCCGCGTACCCGCTATTGGTTCGACACCATCGTGGCGCGCGGGTCCGCGCTGCTCATCGGCTGGCTCACCCTCATGTGTCTGGCCATCGTGGTCCCGGCCAGCATCGCGCTGGTCTGGGCCGACCAGGACGCGCCGACCACCTGGTCGGGGCAGCTCGTCGCCGTCTGGGTGAGCGTCGGCCAGACCCTGAAGATCGGCGGCGCCGTCGGCAGCCCCCTGTACGTCGTCATCTCGGTCCTGCTGGCCCTGGTGGCGCTGTTGTTCGTCTCCACCCTCGTCAGCCTGATCACCACCGGCCTCAACGACAAGGTGCTGGCCCTGCGGCGCGGCCGGTCCACCGTCCTGGAGTCGGGGCACACCGTGCTGCTCGGCTGGTCGGACCAGGTCTTCCCGATCGTCTCGGAACTGACCGTCGCCAACTCCAATCAGCGCAGGGCCGTCATCGCCGTCCTGGGGCCGAGGGACAAGGCGGAGATGGAGGACGAGATCGACACCGCGCTCGGCCGCCTCGGTCACACCCGGCTGATCTGTCGCAGCGGCGTGACCACCGATCCCGCGGTCCTCTCCCTGGTCAGCCCCGAGACCGCGCGCGCCGTCCTGGTCCTGACCCACGAGGGCGAGGACGGTGACGCCCACGTGGTGAAGACGCTGCTGGCGCTGGAGGCGGCGGTGCGCGGGCGGGGGCGCCCCTCCGTCGTCGCGGCGGTGCGCGACGGGCGCCACCAACGCGCGGCGGACCTGGCCGCGGGGGCCCACGGCCGGGTGCTGAACATCGAGGACATCACCGCCCGCCTCATCGCCCAGGCCTCGTGCCGGCCCGGGCTCTCCCTCGTCTACCAGGAGTTGCTGGACTTCGACGGCGACGAGATCTACATGGTCGACGAACCCGCCCTGGTCGGACGGACCTTCGGTGACCTGCTGCTCGCGTACGACACCTCCAGCGTCATCGGCGTCCTGCGCGGTGCGGGCGGCGTGGAACTCAATCCGCCCGCCGACCGTGTGCTCGGGGCGGACGACCGGATCGTGCTGATCACCGAGGACGACGACACCGCGACCAGGGCGGAGCGGCCGCCCACCGTGGACGAGGAGGCGATCGTGGTGCCGCGCACGACGACGTGGCCCCCGGAGCGGTTCCTGCTGCTCGGGTGGAACCACCGTGCTCCGCTCGTCGTGGCCCAACTCGACCGGTGCGTCCCCGACGGTTCGACCCTCGTCGTGATGGCGGAGGGCGAGGGACCGCTGGAGGAGGCCGGGCGGTGCGCGCGGTTACCGGGGCGCCGCATGCGCGTGACCGTGCACAGCGGCGACATCACCGACCCGCGGAACCTCGACGAGCTGGACGTGCTCTCGTTCGACCGGGCCATCGTCCTCGGGTACGACGAGGTGTCCACCGCTCCCGGGGGGCTCTGCGGTGACGACAGGACCCTGGTGACCCTGCTCCACCTGCGTGCGCTGGAGGAGGCCTCCGGGCGTGAACTGGCCGTCGTGACCGAGATGACCGACGACCGCAACCGCCTTCTCGCGCCCGCGCGGGAAGGGGCCGACTTCATCGTCGGCGGGCGGCTCATCAGCCTGTTGATGACGCAGATCGCGGAGAACCCGTACCTGGCCGACGTCTTCGAGGGCCTGTTCACGGTGGGCGGTGACACCCTTCATCTGAAGCCCGCGACGGGATACGTGCTGCCCGACCGTGCGGTCACCTTCGCGACGGTGGTGGAGTCCGGTCTCAGGCAGGGGCACTGTGTCATCGGGTTCCGGCTCCACGAGGGCGGCGCGCAGGGCCCCTCGTACGGCGTCCGGATCAACCCGGACAAGCGGGAGCGGATCCGGTTGGCTGCGGAGGATTCGGTGATCGTGTTGGCGCCGAAACCGGTGGCCGCGGGCGCGCTTTCGGGGCATCCGTTGCCCGAGGGCCGACGCGCCGGCCGGGCCGAGGTGGAGGGTGTGGCGTGACCGGGCGTGGTCGCCGGACGCCAGGAGGCGGCGGTCCGTCCGGACCAGCCTGCGGCGAGGGGCCCGGCTTCCGCGCGAAGTGAGCGTCCCGGGCGGGGAATCAGCCCGTCAGGGCGCCCGCGTCCTGGTCCTGGGCCACCACGAGGAAGGCGTCCTGGTCCAGGTCCATCACGACGCGCACCGCCTCGCCGTGGGCGCGGCGACGCGCCGCGGATTCCTCGGCGGGCCAGCTTCCGCGCGGACCACCGGCGGGAAAAAACTCGAGAACCTTCGCACCTGTCACCCTCGACACCTCCGCCATGCGGCTCCGATTAAGGCTGTGTTCCACCGCTTGCCCCCGCCGCCCGCCGACATGCACGCCGGGGGCGCCCGGGCTTTCGCGGTCGGCGCTCTACTGTGTGCCCCATGGCAGCGAAGATCAGTCCGGCCCGTGGACACGACCGGCGGCGGCTCGGATACCTGAGCGCGGCGGCGGTGTTCGCCATCGGCATGGCCGGCACGACGCTCCCCACTCCCCTCTACGGGCTGTACCGGCAGGAACTCGGCTTCTCCGAGCTGATGGTGACGCTGGTCTTCGCCGCCTACGCCGTCGGGGTCATCGTCACGTTGCTCGTCGCCGGCAACTACTCCGACGAGGCGGGCCGCCGGCCCGTACTGCTGTACGCGTTGGGGCTGTCGGCGCTGAGCGCGGGCTGCTTCCTGCTGGAGGGCGGCCTCCCGCTGCTGTTCGCGGGCCGGGTGCTGTCCGGGTTCTCGGCGGGTCTGCTCAGCGGCGTGGGTACGGTCACGGTCCTGGAACTGGCGCCCCCCGAGCGCAAGAGGCGCGCGGGACTGGCCGCGACCGCGGCCAACATGGGCGGCCTGGGCTGCGGTCCGCTGCTGGCCGGGCTGTTGGCCGAGTACGCGCCACTGCCGCTGGTCCTGCCGTTCCTGGCCCATCTCGTCCTGCTGTCCTTCGCGTGCGCCATCGTGCTGCTGCTGCCCGAGACGGTCGAGCACCCCCGCCGCCTGCCTCCCCTGAAGCCGCAGGGCCTGTCCGTTCCACCGGACATCCGCGGCGTCTTCGTGCCGTGCGCGCTCGCGGCGTTCGCCGGGTTCGCGCTGCTCGGACTGTTCACCTCGATCGCGCCGAGTTTCGTGTCCGAGACCCTGGGCGTGACCAACCACGCCACGGCCGGTCTGGTGGTCTTCACCGTGTTCCTCGGCTCGACGATCGGTCAGGTCCTGGTGGGGCGCATGCCCGTGGGGCGGGCGCTGCCGCTGGGCTGCCTCGTCCTGGTGGGCGGTCTCCTGCTGGTCGGCGCCTCGCTGTGGACCGAGTCGATGCCGCTGCTGGTGGCGGGAGCGGTGTGCGGGGGGCTGGGGCAGGGGATGGCCTTCCGCGCGGGGCTCACGGCCGTGAGTGACGCGGCGCCGCCCGCGCACCGGGGCGGCACGATCTCCTCGTTCTTCGTGGTGGCGTACACGGGCATCTCGCTCCCGGTGGTGGGCGTGGGCGCGTTGACGCTGTCGCTCGGACTGGTGGGCGCCGGCCTGACGTTCACCGTGTGCGCGACGGTACTGGCCGCCGCGACGGGCCTGTACCTCCTGCGCCACCCACCGACGGCGCCCTCGCCGTCCGCGTCCTGAGCCCCGGCGCGGGGCGGGCGCCGCGGCCCCGACCGCGCGGGCTTGACCGGCAGATCCGAAAGAGACGGCCTAGCCCGCCGCGATGCGGCCCGGGCGCCCGAAGCGGACCGGGACGCCGGGTGAGTACAGGACGCTGACCGGGTCCCCGACCGGGGCGGGCAGACCGGCCGCGGCGATCAGGTCCTCCCGGCATTCGAGCAGTTCCGCACGGTGCAGGGGCCAGCGGGGGTGGGTGTTCGGCAGGTGCAGCGGAACGCCGGGGAAGTCGTTGTGCAGGCACCAGCGGGCGGTGAGGAAGTGTTCCAACTCCGTGGGCTCGTCGATGGGCTCCCCGACACGGACGGCGATCCGCGAGTGCGCGCCCCGCGGGCCGGGCCACCTGCGCACACCCGTGTACGTGAGGACGTCACCGGTACGGTCGAGGGACATCCGCGACCACTGGTAGGGCAGCCGGAACACGGTCCGGGCGACCGCCACCGACACCAGGCGCGAGGCGTCCAGGGAGCGGAAGACGACCCCTCGTCGTCCCCGGGCGTCCACCGAGTACAGGCGCACGTTCGTCTCCGGGAAGGACCCGAGGTACGGGACGCCGGGCAGCCCCAGCCAGCCGACGCGGTCCATCCGGAAGGCGATGAGGCCGACGTACGTGACGCCGTCGAGGGTGTCGGGGACGGTCCCGGGCGGCAGCAGCGGAGCCACGTCCGCCGGGTCTGCCGGCCAGTGCAGGAAGGCGAGGTCGAGCCAGGACTGCGTCAACAGCGCACGCGTCGAGGAGACGGGCGGCTCGCTGCGGATCGGTTCACGGGAGAACGACACGAGCCCAGTGTCCCAGCCCGTCACCGGGCCGGGAGTGGTCAGCGCTCCGGGTCCGGCGGGCGGAACGACGACAGCAGGGCGATGAAGGAGGCGGACCCGGTGATCACCCCGGGGCGTCCGCTGCCGGCCGGGGCGGGTTCCACGCCCACGGCCTCGATGCCACCCTCGTGGATCCACAGCACCCTCGGGCTGAGCCGCTGTTCCGGCGGGGCCTTCTCCCAGTTGTCGAGGGTGACCGTCGAATAGCCGACGAGCTGGGAGTGCAGATCGGGGCCGTCCACGGCCTGGAAGTACAGGAACCCCTCGTGCGGCACCATCGCGAGGATGCCCAGGGGGGCGGGACGGCCCAGGAGGTCGCCGGCCCGCAGCAGGTGGGTGCAGGTGAAGCCGGTCTCGCAGGTCACCGAGACCATGGGGTTGGCCGCGCCGCTGTCGTCCCGTGCGACGGGTTCGGCGGCGAGGTTCCGTTCGGCCAGCGCCCACACCTCGTCCCCGTCGACGTTCCAGGCACGGAACTGTGAGGCCGGCACGGGCGACGAGCGGTCGCCGTCCACCCGGACCACCAGGACCACGGCCAGGTCCTCGGTCAGCGGTCTGACCAGGGCGAAGTCCTCGGCGACGGTACGGGCGGGCACGACCCGCGGCAGCAGCAGCGGACGGACCTCCTCGTAGCCCGCCTCGTGCAGGGCCCTGCGGCGGTCGCCGAGTTCCAGCAGCCCGTTGAGGTGCCCCACGGCGGCTTCGCGCCACTGCGCCCGGGGCAGCGGCCGCACCAGGAGGGCCAGCTCCGCCAGGTCCAGCGGGATCCCGCTGCCGATGCCGAGTTGCAGGTGCTGCTCGGCGCCGAACCGCATCGGCTGGTCGGAGCCTTCGCCGTCGAGGAAGAGGCCGTTGAGGAGGGCCAGGAAGGACTGCCATTCGGCGGGCCCGAACCAGGGACACCACGGCGGGACGGGCAGCCCGGTGTCGGCGGGGAGCGCGGCCTTCTTCGCTCTGCGGAACAAGGGCATGCGCGACAGGTTAAGGCCGTGCGAATCCCGCTGTGAGCGCGTAAACAAGGCTGATGGACGGCGAGTTCAGGCCGGCGGGCGCCGCAGGGGCGCGGCGGCGGACAGGTACCGGAAATGGCCGAAGGAATGAGGCCGGGTGCGGCGCGCGGTTCCTAGCCTGGGACGGTGCCCCCGGCTCCCGGGGGCGCCGTCCCGTCACCAGTGAAGAGCGGTTTCATGAGAATCAGCAGCTTGCCGGCCACCCGCCGCACGGCCGGGATCGCCCTCACGGCGACGGCCCTCACCCTCGTCTCCCTGTGCTGCGCCACGGCGGCCTCCGCCACCACGGGGCCCTCGACACCGCAGGCGCGGACGGCGCCCGCCGCGGCGACGGTGCCGCTCTCGATCGCCCGGACCGCGGACGGCGGCGCACGGGACGTCGCGATCACGATCGACGACGGACCCGACCCGGTCTGGACGCCGCAGGTCCTGGACGTGCTGAAGGGGTACGGGGCCAAGGCCACGTTCTGCATGATCGGAGCGAACGCCGAGAAGTACCCCGATCTCGTCCGGCAGGTGGTGGCGGACGGACACCGGTTGTGCGACCACTCCGTCAGCCACGACATGACCATGGACAGGAAGCCCGTCGCCTATCAGGAGCGGCAGATCCTCGACGCCAAGGACATGATCGAGAAGGCGGCCCCGGGGGCGACCGTCGACTACTACCGCGCACCGGGCGGCGCCTTCTCCCCGGCCGGCCGGCGGATCGCGGCGGAGCACGGGATGCGGCCCCTGGGCTGGAGCGTGGACCCGAAGGACTGGAGCCGGCCCGGCACGCCCGCGATCGTGGCCACGGTGGAGAGCGGGCTGCCCGCGGAGCCGACCGTGCTGTTCCACGACGGGGGCGGCGACCGGGGCGAGACGGTGGAGGCCCTGCGCACGCTCCTGCCGTGGTTCACGGAGCACGGCTACGCGTTCACCTTCCCGGTCCGCACGGCCGGCTGAAACCCCCCGGCCGGGGGCACCTCGTCCACCCCGGCTACCAGGCGGTAACGTCGGCCTCCGAGGATTGGAGTTCCATGACCCGCCTGCTCAGCGTTTCCGACAGCGTCATCGTCGAGGCCAGCCCGTCAACGGTGTACCGGCACGTGTGCGACCCCTCTCTCATGGGCCGCTGGAGCCCCGAGAACCTGGGTGCCACCCTCACCCGCGAACCGGGTCCCGTACCGGTCGGGACGGTCTTCGACGGACACAACAAGCGCGGCGCCTTCCGCTGGACCACGCGCTGCACCGTGACGGCGGCGGACCAGGACGAGCTGTTCCGCTTCCGGGTCCACTCCATCGGGCTGAAGCGGCCGCGCCTGCGCGGCCCCATCGCCACCTGGGAGTACCGGTTCGAGGCGGTCCCCGAGGGGACGAAGGTGACGGAGACCTGGACCGACGACCGCCGCTCGTGGCCGGATCTCGTCGCGAACGTCTTCGACAAGATCGCGACGGGCGGCCACACGTTCGCCGACTTCCAGCGCCGGAACATCCGCGTCACCCTGCGCAATCTCAAGGCCGCCCTGGAATCCGACGCCGGCAGGTCGTGAGCGAGGGCGGTGCGGCGACCTCGGCGCCCGTGACCGCATCCGACCCGCCCCGGGGAAGTCCGCGTTTGGAGCGGAATAATCCGGCCACACTAGTTGCTATATACATCGATCGACGCGTGTGTCGCCCCTCCCTCGGAGGGGCACGCCCGCCCGACGATCGCCGCACATCCGCACGTCCGGCGACGGCAACGCCCGGCCTGGCCTTCCCTCAGGAGTCACCCCCATGTCGAACCACCCCCCGGAGCAGCCCGCAGACACCGTCGAGCGGCTTCGCGCCGGCTTCGCGTCCGGTCGCACCAAGTCGCTCTCCTGGCGCACGACACAGCTCCGGGCGGTGCGCGCCCTGCTGAAGGAACGCGGGGAGGAGCTGGCCGCCGCGCTCCACGCGGACCTCGGGAAGGGGCGCGAGGAGGCCTACCGCACCGAGATCGACTTCGTCGTGCGGGAGATCGACCACACGCTGGACCACCTCGCCGAGTGGCTCCGCCCCCGGCCGGTGGAGGTTCCCGAGCGGCTGAGCCCGGCCACCGCGCACACCGTGCTGGATCCGCTGGGCGTGGTCCTGGTCATCGCCCCGTGGAACTACCCGCTGCAACTGCTGCTGGCCCCCGTCGTCGGCGCGCTGGCCGCGGGCAACTGCGTCCTCGCCAAGCCCAGCGAACTGGCCCCGGCCACGTCGAGGGCCGTGGCCGAGCTGCTGCCGCTGTACGTGGACACCGACGCGGTCGCGGTGGTGGAGGGCGGCGTCCCCGAGACGACAGAGCTGTTGGCGCAGCGCTTCGACCACATCTTCTACACCGGCAACGGGACGGTCGGCCGGATCGTGATGCGTGCCGCCGCCGAGCACCTCACCCCGGTGACACTGGAACTCGGCGGCAAGTCACCGGCGTTCGTGGACCGCGGCACGGACCTGGCCGTCGTGGCCACCCGGCTGGCGTCGACCAAGTTCATGAACGCAGGCCAGACCTGCGTCGCCCCCGACTACGTGCTCACCGACCCCGAGACGGCCCGGGAGCTGGAGAAGGCCCTCGCCGACGCCGTGCACACGCTGTACGGGGACGACCCGGCCGCCTCCCCCGCGTACGGCCGCATCATCAACGACCGTCACTTCGACCGCCTCACGGGCCTGCTGGCGTCGGGCCGCACAGTGGTCGGCGGCGACCACGACCGCGCGGCGCGCTACATCGCCCCCACGGTCCTGGCCGACGTGTCCCCGGACTCCCCCGTGATGGCCGAGGAGATCTTCGGGCCGATCCTGCCGGTGGTCGAGGTGGCCGGGCTGGACGAGGCCATCGCGTTCATCGGCGACCGGGACAAGCCGTTGGCCCTGTACGCCTTCACCGAGTCGCGGACCACGCGCGAACGCCTCACCGAGGAGACCTCCTCGGGCGGTCTCACGTTCGGCCTTCCCGTGGCCCATCTGACCGTCTCCGACCTCCCGTTCGGCGGGGTGGGCGAGAGCGGCATGGGCAACTACCACGGTCACTGGTCCCTGGCCACGTTCAGCCACCTCAAGGCGGTCCTGGACAAGCCGCTGGGCTGACCCCACCGACGACGCGGGGAGGGAACCGGCCATCGCGCCGGGTCCCTCCCCGCGCGCCATCAGTGGGGTTCACCGCGACACCGGCACACGGGGCCGCCCGCTCACGGCCCGGGGATCCATCATGGCGTTGCCGAACCACCCCTCGATGGATCGTCCGCCGGCCCGCCCACGCACCCGCGGTGGCCGGCCCGAGCTCAATGGAGAGCCGAATGAACCGTGTGTGGATGCGCACCCTCTCGCTGGTCGTTCTCGCAGGTCTCGCCGCCGGGGCGACGGGGTGTTCCGACGGCAGCACGCCGTCCGATGTCGCGTCGAAGGCGGCGTCCGCCGTGCAGTCGGTCGGGGCGGGTCTGGACTCCGCGGCGGCCGAGGCCAAGAAGAAGCTCGACGGGGTGAAGGACGGGGTGAACGCGAAGAACGACGTGACCCTCGGAACCGTCGCCCGGGACGCCGACGGGCGCACCACCGTCCCCGTGACGGTGTCCAACACGGCCGGCGACCAGAAGTCCTTCGCCGTACAGGTCGACTTCCGCGACAGCGGGGGCAACCTGCTCGACACCGTCGTGGTGACCGTCGCGGACGTGGCGGCCGGCGCGACCGGCGCGGGCACGGCCCGCAGCACCCGGAGCCTTTCGGGCGAGGTGAAGGCCGAGACCGGGACCGCCCTGCGCTACTGAGACGCGCACGACGGTCCCGGCTCGACCCGGCGGAAGCCTCAGGCGGGGCCGCCGGCGACGGGAGCGGTCGGCCCCGGGTCGGCCGGGGGCGCCGACCCGGTTTCCGGCGCGGCCCGGGTACCGGGCTGCGCCCCGTCCTCGGCGGGGGGCTCGTCGCCCTCGTTTCCCGCGTAGGCGCGCAGGTGACCGATCACCGTGTTGGCGACGGCGACCAGCGGCACGGCGACGACGGCGCCGCCGATCCCCGCGACCAGTCCACCGGTCGCGACGGCCAGGACCACGGCCAGGGGATGGACCCGGACCGCACGCCCCAGGATGAAGGGCTGGAGGATGTGCCCTTCGATCTGCTGGACAGCGAGCACCACCAGCAGGGCCATGAGCGCGGTGAACACGCCCTGGGTGACGAGTGCGACGACCACCGCGAGGGCCCCGGACACCACCGCGCCGACCAGCGGCACGAACGACGCCAGGAAGATCACCACGCCGATGGGCACGGCGAGCGGGACGCCCAGGAGGTAGATGCCGACGCCGATGAAGAGCGCGTCGATCAGGGCGACGATCATCGTCCCGCGCACGTACGCGGTGAGCGTGCGCCAAGCGCGCGGACCGGCGCCCGCCACGCCCGGCCGGGCCACGGCCGGGACCAGCTTGAGCGTCCACTGCCAGATGCGCTTGCCGTCGTACAGCAGGAAGAGCGTGGAGAACATCGCCAGCAGCATGCCGGTGAGGATCTCCACGAGCACGGTCACGCCCTGGAGGCCCGTGGAAGTGATCTCGCTGGTGCTGGTGCCGATCGCGTCGCTCAGGTTCTTGGCGACGTCGTTGATCTGCTGCTCGGTCACGTGGAACGGACTGTCGAGCAGCCACTGTTTCAGTTCCTCGATGCCCTCCTGGAGGCGCCCCGAGAGGGTGTCGAGGTTGTCGAGCACCTGCCAGACCACGAACCAGCCGACCAGGCCCAGCACGAGGAACCCGCAGATCGCGGTCACCGCGGTGGCCAGGCCCTGGGACAGGCCGCTTCGGTGCAGTCGGGCAACCGTCGGCTGGAGCAGCGCGGTGACCAGAAGGGCGACGACGAAGGCGAGGACGACGAGTCGGACGGCGCCGATGACCCGCATCAGCACCCACAGCGTGGCCGCGAGCACGAGGAACCGCCAGCCCGCCTCGGCCGCCACCCGAATGCTCCAGGGCACCGCCACGGCCGGATCCGGTGTACGGGGGCGGGCGCGTCGGGCCTCTGCCGCCCGCTCCTCCTCCGCGTTCTCCCCGTACTCCGCGTCGCGGCGCGCCTGGGCCTGCGCGCGGCGCTCGCCGAGCGCGGTCGCGCCTTCTTTCACGCGGTCGAGCCATCTGTGGATTCCGGGCATTCGGAACCTCCCTCCGTGTCGTTGCCCTTCTGCCCTCGATCTGCTCCCCCAGCCGGGTGCGCCCCGGTCGGTTCGGGAGCCGGTTCGGAAGTCGGTTCACACGGCGCGGGGCCCGGCGTCGTGTGTCCGACGCCGGGCCCTGGGTGGTGCGGTTGCGCGGTCCACGACGGCTTCCCTCCGCTGTCCGGTACGGGGCGACTCGCCCCGGGAGGTACAGCGTGGTTCATCCGGCCCGCTCCGGCATCCGCGCGTGACGCGGCGACCGGCGGGAGCGTGGGGGTCAAGGGCTCGATGCGGTGCCCCGACCCGGTGCGCGCCTCAGGTGTTGAGGAGGCGGTTGAAGAAGGAGCGGTAGCGTTGCAGTGCGAGGCGCAGGTCCTCCGTGGCGACCTGTTCGCCCCGGTCCCACTGGCCCTCCAGGTCCTGCTTGTGCGCGGAGAAGGTCCGGGCGAGCTCCTGCATCACCTCGGCCACCAGGGTGTCGGCGGACCGCACCGCTTCCTGCGGGTCGTCCACGAAGCGCCCCTGGATCTCGCTCCACTGCTTGCGCAGGCCGTCCGCGTCGGCTCCCCCGAGCAGGGGCTCGTCCGATTCGCCGGCGCCGACCTCGTCGGTGTGCGCCTCGGTGCGCGCCGGCTCGTCCCGCAGGCCGTCCCGGCCGAACTCGCGCGGGTCGCCCGCCGAGACCTCGCGCGGGTCGTCCCGTACGCCGTCCAGGGGGTCGGCCGGCAGGCCGTCCCGGCCGAACTCTCGCGGGTCCTCGCGCGGGTCGTCGCGTATGACGTCGCCCTCGGTCCCGGCGGTGGTGTCGGCCCCGCCGGGATACACGCCGGAGCCGCGCTCGGTACCCGGGTGGGCGAGGTTCTCCGTGGTCAGGCGGCCCTCGACGGGTCGGCCGGTCGTGTCTTCGTTCTCCCGCATGTCATCGGCTCCCTTGGTTCGTGTTGGTCAGCAGGTCGTCGAACAGAGCGCGGTAGTGCACCATCGCCCCGCGGAGTTCCTCGGTCGTCGTCTCGCCCTCGCCGCTGCGTACGTTGACCTCGTGGGCCGCGCGGTAGTGTTCGAGGGTGCGTCCGTGTTCGACGGACAGGTCACGCAGTTGCCCGTGGAACCCGTCCGCCGGGTAGCCGCGCTCCCGCATCAGCCGGGACACCAGCTCGTCGGCCCGGGCGACCGACCCTTCCGGGCGGTCCACGAAGGCTTCCTGTACGCCGCGCCACTCCTCGGCGTACTCCGTCCGGCGTTCGGCGGGCAGGTCCTTGATCTCGAACGTGTCGTGGCGCTGTTGGCGCGCCCTCAGCTCGCGGTCGGCCGCCATCCGGCTGCCGGCGGCCTCGGCCGTCCGGTCGTATTCGGGGCCGAACTGCCGCTGGAGGTTCCTGCGGCGAGTGAACAACCACACTCCCGCGGCGAGGGCGATGAGCACCAGCGCGGCGGGAACGATGATCGCGATGAGCGTGCTTGTGGACATGTTGGCCTCCAGGCCGCGGCCTCGTCTCTTCGGTTGCTGTGGCGGCTGCCCGCAACCCCCGGGCACAAACCCGCCCGGGTGGAGTCGAGATGAGTGGGTGTAAGTGGGTGGGGTGGCAGGGGCCACCGGTGCGCGCGCCGCCCCTCGGGAGTGGTGTGTCCACCCCTCGGCGGGACGCGCGGCGCGTGTCAGCTCGTGTGCGCGTGGGGCGGCCCGGCGGGGTGGAAGCAGGCGGTGATCGCCTTGCCGCCGTGGCAGGCGTGCACGTCCCAGGTGTCGGCGAGCGTCGCCACGATGCCCAGGCCGCGCCCGGAGGTCGCTCCCTCGCCGGGCTCGCGCGGCTCGGGCAGGTGGGGGTCGCCGTCGGCGACGCTCACGTGCAGGCAACTGCCGTCCCAGGTCAGCACCAGATGTGCGGCGCCCTCGGTGTGCAGGTGCGCGTTGGTGACCAGCTCGGACACGGTGAGCAGGACGGAGTGCACGGTGTCCGGCTCCTCCCGTGCCCACGGAAGGGTGTCGAGGTGTTCGTCGGTCCAGCGGCGCGCCGCACGGACTCCTTCGGCGATGGGGAACGAGCGTGCCCATCCGACCGCTTTCATGACCACTGGCTCCGCCTCCCGCCTGTTCCCGGACCGACCGGCCCGGATACCCGTGACTCGTGTACCCGTCGCCCGTGTACCCGTCGCTCGTGTGGCCGGCTCTGGTGTGGCCGGCTCTGGTGTGACTGTCTCTCATGGCGCTGTCGGCTGTCCGGCTGCCCGGCCGTCCGCCCGCCTGCCCGGCGCCGTGTCGAGCGTGCCCCCTCGGGCGGCCGGCACGCCGGCGAGCGTCGTCATTCGGCGGCGAACACCTCGGCGAGGAAGCCGTCGACGTCCTGGTTCTCCTCACCCGCGGCCACCATGGCGTAGGTCTGTTCCAGGAACCGCGACACCGCGCCGGCGTCCGCGAGGAGCACCGCGCGTCCCTGACCCGACGAGGGGTCGCCCCGCAGCTCGAAGCGGACGGCGGAATGTGCGCCGTCCCGCTGCGGTCGCAGGGAGACGTCTCCCTCCCCCACGGGCCGGCGCAGCCCGTCGGCCAGCATCTGCCGGTCGAGGTACCACTGGGCCAGGAAGGTCTCGCCGTACACGAACTGTGCCCGGACCGCGTGCGGGTCGCTGCCTTCGTAGGTCATCCGGGCCTCGACGACGAGCGGGAGTCCCGCTTCCTCTTCTTCCAGACGCATCGAAATCGTGTCCGACACACAGGTCTTCACAGGGGCCTCCGGAACGCGGGCGGTGGATTCCTCCGCCTGCCCTCGGAACGCCCCCTCATGCCTGGCCGGTTCCTCAGTCCTCGTCGGTGTAGCGGAAGCGGGCCCACAGGGGCAGGAGGAACCAGCAGACGAGGAACCAGAGGAACACCCCGGCCACGATCCACGGCGCGAGCATGTTGTGGGTGGCGACCCGCAGGACGAGCAGCAGGGCGGTCACGAGGGTGCACAACAACAGGACCAGTCCGACGAAGGTGAGCCGGGAGCACCAGGCCACGGCCTGGGGCTTGATGCGACGGCCCGAGACGATCCGATGGAAGGCGACCGGGGCGATCAGGGCGCCGGTGGCGAGCGATCCCAGGACGACGGTGATGATGTAGATCGTCTTGTCGGTCGACGGGAGCCCGTGGAAGAGCGGGGTGAACACGACCGTCAGCAGGAAGCCGAAGAGGATCTGCACTCCGGTCTGGGCCACGCGTATCTCTTGTACGAGTTCCTGCCATTGGCGGTCGGCGCGCTCCTCGGGGCTCTCGCCTCTGCCGTCGTGCGACCGCCCCCGTCCGGCCACGGGGGTCTTGCCCTCGTCGTCGGACGCGGCCTGTGCGGGGTCCGCCATGATGATGTCCCTTCTGGCGGCCTTCCGGCCGCGCGGCGTGAGTCCGCGGGGCCGCGGTGGGGAGGGGACCTCCCGAAATCATCGAACGCATGCCCGGGCGAACGCGTCTCACACCCGTCGGATCCGCGCGCGACACCCGTCGGATCCGCGCGCCACCATCGGATCCGCGCGCGGCGCCCGTGGAGGGCGCCGTCGGGGTCGCCGGGTGCGCGCGAGGGGCGGACACCGCGATCGGTGTCCGCCCCTCGGCCGTGCGATGGAACGAACCACCGGCCCGGTGCGTGTGGTTGCCCGCGTACGGGCCGATGTGTGACGCCGTGAAGGACACCGCCTACCGGCGTCCGGTGGTTGCGTCGCCTAGTAGTAGTGCTTCCGTCCGCCCAGAGCGTGCCCCATGGCGCCCAGGATCCACAGGATCAGGCCTACGACGATGAGGATGATCCCGATGGTGTACAGGATGCTGATGTGGGCCACGATCGCGACGATGAGCAGGATTACTCCGAGGATGATCACGGTGCCCTCCGATCTTCGCGTGATGATTCTTCACTGTGGGCCCGGTGGCCGCGTGGCTCCGGGGTGGGGGGACGGTTCAGTGTCCGAACAGGTGCCGCCTTCGAGGGACTCCTCCCGCGGGGCGGGACTCGTCGGTGGGCGGGGCTTGGGTGGTGGGGGCGTTGGCGGGGTCCGGGTCTGCCTGGGCCCGCGTGGGCGTGACGCCGGTCGCGGGATCCCGGTAACCGAAGACGTCGAATCCCTGTCCGATCTCGAGGCCGACCCCGGCGTTGCCGAGGACACCGGCGATCGCGACGACGACCGCGGCGATCAGAACGATCAGCCCGAGGGTGATCAGCATGGCGCCCTCCCAGCGAATTCGTGCGCCGAAGGGGCGCACGGGGCAGCCTTCAACCACGCTCCTGCCCGTTTATCCGCTCTCCATACCGGACTGCGTTCATTGCCCCGAAACCCCCCGGAAAGGCAACGTGCGGGAACCGGTGGCCCTTGGGGCGTGCCGGTGGGGTGCGGCCGGTCGTTGATGCTCCCGTGGAGCGCCGATTTCAGTTGAGTGACGAGGCCTGGACCGCGATCGAGACGCGGCTCGGCAGGCCCGCGGCCCGTGTGGAGCGCACGGCCGTCGAGGCCATCGTGTGGAAACTGTCGACGGGAGCCGCCTGGCGGGATCTACCCGCCCGGTACGGCCCCTGGCACAGCATGGCCGAGCGGTACCGGATCTGGGTCGGTGACGGCACTTGGGGCCGCATCGAGGCGGCACTGGTGTCCTCCCCCGCCGATCTGGTGGGCGAGGACGACTGGAGCACCCGATGGCTCCCCCGGCAGGCCGACACCGCACCCGCCGACGAGGCCTCGGGCCTCGCCGCGCGGACGGGGCCGGCCGGGGAGGCCGGGGCGCCGTGACCGGCCGGGAAGGGGGGACACCGCCCTCGACCCGAGGTGACCGGTTCCCGTCGACGCCGGTGACCACTTCGTCGATCGGTCGTTGAACCCGACGCTCGGCGAAACGAACACCACGAGGTCCCGGAGCCCCCGCATCCGGGACCTCGTGGTGTCCCGGGCCGACCGGGGCACTCTGCGGGTCACGAGGTCGTCTCTTTCGGATCTTGTCGGTGAGGGCCGCGGTGTCCGGTGCCGTGCCCGGCAAGGCGCAGCGGCGCCCGTGTACCGGACGTACTCGGGCGCCCCGACAACGCCGCCAGGCGCGGTGCCGGGCGCCGCGACCCCGGCAAGATCCGAAAGCAACGGCCTAGGGCAGGCCCGCGGCCCGCCGACGCTCCAGCATCTCCCCGACCGACACCGTCGGCATGTGCCCGGCCAGCGCGACCGCGACCCGCGGGCCCCGGTCGGCGTCGGCGTCGAGCATCGCCCGGCCCCACCAGCGCAGCAGTACGCCCCTCGCCTCGTCGGGCGCGGCGAGCAGGAGTTCGGCGTGGAACTCCCGGCGGCACTCCCCCGACAGCGCCGCCGCGATGCCCTCGGCGTGCCGCGGGATCCGCCGCGGTCCGTGCGGGTGAACCGGCTGCGCGCTCATGGGACGCTCCCTCGATCGACTGCTGCCCCGAGTCTGCCCCCTGGCGGGCCGTGAGGTCGAGCGTTCGCGCGCAAAGCCGGTCCGTGAGCCCGTTCGGATCGCGGCGGCGCCGTCCGTGTCGCCTCGGACATGACAGCCGGTCAGCGGGCGCCGTCACCGTGCCCGCCGGGCCGGTCTCCCCGGGATGACGGGGCGCGAGGGCCGGGCCGCCGCCGCGTCCGCTCTCTCGGTCGCTCACTCACGGACGGGCAGCCGGCCCGGCCTCGTCGGTCATTCGGAGCGGCCCCACGAGGGGATTGGCCGGGTGACGGGTACGGCGATTCGGCCGGGACACGAGGACACCGTCCGCGCCCGCGCGTCCGGCTCCGTCCGGACCGTCCCTCGCGACCAGGCATTCATCCGTCGGCCACGAAATGTTTCTTACCGGCCAGTAGACATGGCGGCGACGCTCCCCAAGCATGGGCGCGTACATGCCAACGTGTGACGAGGAGCGTCCCCCATGCGCAGCACCCGCCCCCGCACCACCCGCACCGCCACCGCCGCCGCGGTGGCCGCCGCGGCCACCGTCCTGACCCTGCTTCCGGCCACCGCCGCGGACGCGGCCGACCGATCGGCGCCCACGTCCGCGCCCGCGGTCTCGGCCCCCGCCGCGTCCGCGCCCGGCGGCAACGCCGCGATCCTCGGCATCGACTACGCCACCTGGCAGCGGGACGTCGCCGACGTCATCGACGCGGCCCGCCCCGCCATCGAGCAGCGCATCGCCGCCTCGCCCGCCGGGGAGAAGCCCGCGCTCGTCCTCGACATCGACAACAGCTCGCTGGAGACGGACTTCCACTGGTTCTGGACCTTCCCCACTCCCGCGATCGGCAAGGTCCGTGACCTCACCCGGTACGCGAACGAGCGTGGGGTCGCCGTCTTCTTCGTGACCGCGCGCCCGGGGATCGTGTACTCCCTCACCGAACGCAACCTGAAGGCCGTCGGCTACCCGGTCTCGGGCCTGTACGTCCGGGACCTGCCGGACCTGTTCCACGAGGTCAGCACGTACAAGACGGGCAAGCGCGCCGAGATCGAGGCCCGCGGCTACACGATCATCGCCAACATCGGGAACAACGCGAGCGACCTCGTCGGCGGCCACGCCGAACGCACCGTGAAGCTGCCCGACTACGGCGGCAAGCTGTCCTGACCCGGCGGGGGCCGCGGCCGGGTGGCCGTCGTGTGCGACGCACGCCCACCCGCCCGCGGCCCGAACCGCGTCCTTCGCGGCACAGGGCGACGCCCGTCCGCCGAGTGGCGTGGATCACGGCAACGTATCGCGCGCGGGCGGCGACTTGGGGGTGTCAGGTCACCGCCCGAGGCAAGGAACGAAGCTCACGTGCCCACTCCCTCCCACCGTCGTCCCCGTACGCGCCGCATCGCCGTCCTCGCCGGCGGCTCCGTCGCGGCGGCGTGCGTGCTCGGCGCCGTTCCGTTCGCGATGAGTGCCCAGGCCGCCCCCGATCTCGCGCACGCCGCGCTCCCCGCACACGACGGTTGGGCGTCCGACGGCAAGGGCACCACCGGCGGCTCGGCGGCCTCCGGCAGCCGCGTGTTCACCGTCTCCACGCGGGCCGAGCTCGCCAAGGCGCTGACCACCGGGTCGGCGACGGCTCCGCGCGTCGTCCGGGTGAAGGGCGCCATCGACACGAACGTCGACGACTCCGGTCGCCCCCTCGGCTGCGACGACTACGCCAAGGGCACGGGGTACTCGCTCGCCTCGTACCTGAAGGCCTACGACCCGGCGAACTGGGGCCGCTCGAAGGTGCCTTCCGGCGCCCAGGAGTCGGCGCGGGCCACCGCACAGAAGCGGCAGGCGGCACGGATGGTGCTCGACGTCCCGTCGAACACCACGATCGTCGGGGTCCCGGGTACCGGCGCCGGACTGAAGGGCGGCAGCCTCCAGGTGAAGAAGGCGGACAACGTCATCATCCGCAACCTCGCCTTCTCCGACACCCGCGACTGCTTCCCCCAGTGGGACCCCACGGACGGTTCGACCGGCAACTGGAACTCCGCCTACGACTCGCTGTCCCTGCGCGGTTCCACCCATGTGTGGGCCGATCACAACACGTTCACCGACAGCCCCGGCCTCGACGCCGCCAACCCCCGCCGCTTCGGGCGCGAATACCAGGTCCACGACGGCGCCCTGGACATCACCAACGCCTCCGACCTGGTGACGGTGTCGTACAACCGGTTCTCCGACCACGACAAGACAATGCTCATCGGCAGCAGCGACAACGACACCCGGCTGCGGGTCACCCTCCACCACAACGTCTTCCGGGGGATCGTGCAGCGGGCCCCGCTGGCCCGTGTCGGACAAGTACACCTGTACAACAACCACTTCGACACGACCGAGCGCGACGGCTACGCCTTCGCCTACTCCATCAGCTCGCGGGCACGCGCCCAGGTGGTCGCCGAGTACAACAACTGGACGCTTCCCGGCGCCGGGACGACCTCCCGGCTGCTGACCGGGGACGGGACGGGTGCGCTGGCCGGGTCCGGGAACCTGGTGAACGGGCGCGTGACCGACCTGGTGGCCGCGTACAACGCCGCGAACCCGAAGAAGAAGATCCGGCCGACGGTGAACTGGCGGCCCGTGCTCTCCGCCGGCCTGGAGACGTCCGCCGCCGGCCTTCCCGCCTCGCTCGGCCGGACGGCCGGCGCCGGCGTGCTGACGGCCTCCGGGGCCCTCGCCCGTACCGACGTCCGGACCCCGTGAGCGGAGGTCCCCCGTCCATGGCTGCTACCGTCACCCACCTGCCGCCCGCTGCCGGCACCGGCACATCGCACGGCACATCGCACGGAGGCCCCGGCTTGCTCCTCGTACACCACGACGCCTCCGCCGAGTTCCACGCCTTCTTCGAACAACACCACGCCGAACTCTCCCGGCTGGCCGCGATGCTCATCGGTGAACCGGACGCCGCCGCCGACCTGGCCGCGGACGCCCTCGTCGCCGTATGGCACCGCTGGGACCGGGTGCGCGGCGCCGATCACCCCCTCGCGTACGCCCGGGGCGTGGTGGCGAACATGGCCCGTACCAGGATCCGTGCGGCCGTGCGCGAGCGGCGGCGGGTGAGTCTCTTCTGGTCGAACCGCCCCGAGGTGGTCGAGGCCGCGGACGTCGCCTCCGTCCTCGACGTACGAAGCGCCCTGGCCCGGCTGCCGTTTCGCAAACGGGCCTGTGTGGTCCTGCGCCACGCGCTCGACCTGTCCGAGAAGGACACCGCGCTCGCCCTCGGGATATCCGTCGGCACCGTGAAGAGCCAGACCTCCAAGGGGATGGCGGAACTACAGAAGCTGCTCGGCACGCGGGCCGCCGGCGAACTCACGGGAGGGAGGACCCGATGACCGACCTGCACGAGGAGTTGCGGGCCGCCGCACGGGCCCACGTACCGGACCGGGAGCGGATGCTCGCGCGCGTGGAACGGGGCATGGCCGACGCGCCGCCCCCCGCCGCCCGGCGGCAGGCCCTCTCCTGGCCCCGCGTCACCCTCGCCTCTCTCGCCGCCGGCGCGGCCCTGGTGGTCGGCGCCCACACCGTGGCGTCGGTGACGGGTGAAGAGGAGCGTGGCGCACGACAGGTGGTGTCGGCGCCCGACGGCGCCGGCACGCCGAGCACCGAGAACGGGCCGCTGTGGTCCGACGGGTCCGTCGACCCGCACAGCAACACCTACTGGGCTCAGAGCAACATCACCCTGCAGACCCGCGAGCCGCTCACCGCGTTCAGCCTGGAGGTCCGCATCGCACAGACGGGAGGCGTGGCCACCACCGGCACCTGGCAGACCCTGCCGGCCGGCGACTTCGACGTCGTGGCCCGGGAGTCCGGCGGCGCCCTGGTCTACCGGTGGACCCTCAAGGCCGGCAGAACGGTGCCGGCGGGCCGCCATGTCTTCGCCGCCCAGTACAACCACGCCGAGGGCGGCCGGGACGCCGGGAAGGACACGTACGCGTCGACGGCCACCACGGCCGGGGGCGCGGCGCACGAGGTCGGAGGGGGCTTCTGACCGCTGGTCGACCCGCGGTGCGCGCTACGGTCGGGCCATGGCCACCAGAATCGATCTGACGCTTGACTGTGCCGATGCCCGGCCGCTCGCCGCCTTCTGGAAGACGGCACTGGGCTACGTCGACGAGCCGCCACCCGCACCCTTCGCCACGCGCGAGGAGTGGGCCGCCCACTTCGATCCCCCGGAGGACGACCCGGACGCGGCCGACCCCGCGGGCGGCGGGGCGTGGCTCTGCGATCCCGACGGCGTCGGCCCCCGTCTCTCGATCCTGAGGGTTCCGGAACCCAAGCGGGCGAAGAACCGCCTGCACATGGACATCCGGGTGCCGGGGCACGGCGGTCCGGCCGAGCGGTGGGAACGGATCGGGGCGGAGTCCCGTCGTCTGGTGGCGGCGGGCGGGCGGGTCGTGACGGAGTTCGAGGGGCACCACGTGGTGATGGCGGACCCGGAGGGCAACGAGTTCTGCGTGGCCGCCGCCCCCGCGTGAGGCGCCGGCAGGGCGTTCGGGGATGCGGTGACCGCGCCCCCGGTCGGTCGCGGCGCGGTCCCGCACCCTCGCGCAGGGGCTCGCCCGCCACCCGGCGTCACGACGAGCACGCTGCGTAGTGCGACGCATGCGATGGTTCGAGCGGGTTCGTTCCGCTTTGTGGAGCGCACCGGTGGCCTGCCACGGGCCGATGTCCGCGAACGCGGTCCCGGCAGGCGGTGTCCCCACGGCCGGACGGTCGTTGAGAAGAACGGTCAGCGAAGTGGACCACACCGAGTCCCGGGGCCCAGGCCCCGGGACTCGGCGCTTCCCGAACCGCCGGCCCGGACAAGGGCGTTGACGGGGAAGCAAAGGGCCGGCCCGGGCCCGTGTCCCGAAGGCGGTCCGAACCAGGGGCCCGGCCGCGACGTGTGCTGCGTGTGAACACGACATCCTCCGGGCCGCGGTCCGCCGCCACGCGGCACGCGCTCCTGCCCCTGCGCCTCTTCCTCGGCATCACGTTCGTGTACGCGGGCGTCGACAAACTCCTCGACCCGGCGTTCCTCTCCGCCACCGGCGACGGCTCGATCGGCCAACAGCTCGAAGGGGTGAAGGGGTCGGCCGCGATCCCGGCACTGGTGGCGGTCGCCCTGAACGACCCTGGTGGCTTCGGCCTCGCGATGGCCCTCGGCGAGACCGCCGTCGGGCTGGGGGTCCTGGCCGGCCTGCTGACCCGGATCGCGGCCCTCGGGGGCGCCCTGATCTCGCTCAGCCTCTGGCTGACCGTCAGTTGGCAGGCCACCCCGTACTACTACGGAAACGACCTGGCGTACCTGATGGCCTGGACCCCGCTGGTCCTCGCGGGCGCACCGACCCTGTCCCTCGACGCGGCGCTGCGCCGGCGGCGCGCCACCCCCCGGGGCCGGCGGCGCGTCAACCGCCGAGAGTGAGGCGGGCGCACCGGGTGACCACGGCGGAGAGGTCCCCCTCGTCGCGCAGGAGGGCCCGCTGCACCCGGGCCCCGGTGCCCCGCTCCTGGAGTTCGACCAGGCCGGCCCGGACCCGTTCGGCGTCCCCGTTCTCCTCCAGGGCGTCCCGTACGTGCTCGTACAACGCCCACACGACGTCCTCGGGAGAGGTCTCCGCCAGTGTGACCGGATGGATCAGGGGCCCGTCGAGCCCGGATCGGGCCGCCCGCCACGCCGCCAGCCGGAGCAGGGCGGTGTCGACCTGGGACGGGGGCTCTCCGGCCTGCCAGGCCCGGGAGGCCGTGTCCACCAGCCCGCGGGTCAGTGCGGCGAGCAGTACCGGCGTCCCCGCGTCCAGGCAGACGTCCGCCACCCGGATCTCCACCGTGGGGTAGGACGCTGCCAGCCGAGCGTCGAAGTAGATCATGCCCTCGTCGCGGAGGGCGCCGGTCGCGAGCATGGCCCGGACCCGCTCGTGGTAGCGGTCGGCGGAGCCGAAGACGCTCACCGGGCCGGCCGAGGGCCACCGGTTCCAGACCCTGCTGCGATAGCTCCCGTAGCCGGTGTCCTCTCCCTGCCAGAAGGGTGAGTTCGCGCTCAGGGCGGTCAGGACGGACAGCCAGGGGCGAATCCGGTCCAGGACCGCCACGCCCTCCTCGTCGGAGTCCACCGACACGTGCACGTGGCAGCCGCAGGTCAGCTGCTCCTGCGCCGTCAGGCCGAACTGCCGGCCGATCCACTGGTACCGCTCCCCCACACTCAGTGAGGGCTCCACCCGGGTCGGGCAGGTGGCGAGAGCGGCGACGACCACGCCCGCGGCCTCGGCGTGCCGGGCGGCCTCGGCGCGCCAGCGCAGGATCTCCTCGCCGAGCTCGCCCATCATCGTCACCGGTTTGGTCGCGAATTCGACCTGCTGCTTGTGGAGTTCCTTCTCCAGCGGGATCTCGCCGTCGGCTCCCGCCGCGCGGCCCCCCGTCCGCATCGCGGAGGCCAGCACCGCGCCGGCGGACGCGGCGGGTTCACCGGTCCGCGGATCGACGAGCAGCAGTTCTTCCTCGACACCGACACTGCGCATACGGTCCCTTTCGCCGGCTCCTGGTCCGACGTCTGCCCACTTCCCCGGTGGGCACGCGTCCCGGGCGGGCCTGCGGCCCTCTCCTTTCGCCGGGCATTTCGCCCGGGTTTGAATTCCTCCGCAGGGAGCATTCGGCGAACGTAGGAAATTCATCGGAGCCCGGAGAGGCAACACCATGGGAATCATCGCCTGGATCATCATCGGACTGCTTGCGGGAATGATCGCGAAAGCGCTCATGCCCGGCAGGGATCCCGGCGGTTTCTTCGTCACCATCCTGATCGGCATCGCCGGTGGTCTCCTCGGCGGCTGGCTGGGGAAGGTGCTGTTCGGGGTCGACTCGATCGACGGCTTCTTCGACCTCTCGACCTGGATCGCGGCCGTCGTCGGCTCGATGATCCTGCTGCTCGTCTACCGCCTCGTCACGGGCGGCCGACGACGCTGACCTGCGGCCCTGGGCCGCGAGAACCACGCCGGGCACGACAGAACAGGCAGGAGCACGCCATGACGGCGAATGACGATGTAGTCGCGGTGATCCTGAAGGACCACCGCACCATGGAGGAACTGTTTCGCCGCATGCGGAGCGTGGAGGCCGACCGCGCCGAGGCGTTGAAGAAGTTCTCCGCGCTGCTCATCGCGCACGCCGAGGCCGAGGAGTCCGAGGTGTACGGCGCGCTGAAGCGGTTCAAGAACGTGGACGACGAGGAAGTGGAACACGGGGCCGAGGAGCACACCGAGGGCAACGAGGCGTTGCTGGCCCTCCTGGAGGTCGCCGACGTCGGCTCCGAGGAGTGGGACGAGCGCCTCGAAGACCTGTCGAAGGCGGTGTCGCACCACATCGACGAGGAGGAACGGACGATCCTCAACGGTGCCAGGGAGAACGTCCCGGACGAACGCCGGGCCGAGCTGGGCGTCGCGTTCCTGCGCGAGCGGGAGAAGCACCTGGCGGCCGACTGCGGCAGCATCGAGAACGTACGAGCCGTCCTGCACGCCCACGGTGAGGACCGATGACCGGCGCCCGCATACCCGGCGGGGCGTCGGGCAGGCGCGCCACCATGGACGATTCCACACAGCACGCCACCGAGTACCGCGTCACCGTCGACGGTGAGCGCTTCACCTGCGAGGACGCCCAGGGGCTGGGTCCCCAGGGCGATGGGGGCCTGCCGGGGCAGGAGCTGACCGTGACGCTCACCGGCTGCGTCCTGACCGACACCCCGAAGGCCCTCGCCTGGGCGCTCGGCCGGGAGCCGGACGGGCAGCGCACCGTCCGGATCGACGCCACGACGGCGAACGGCCGGGAGGTGGTCACCGCCTGGGACCTGACGGGCGCGGCCCCGACCGGGACCGACGACGCGAGCGGCACGGCATCGAACCACGAGACGCGCATCCAGCGGCTGACGCTGCACGCCGTGAAGATCACCCCGGTGTTGCGCGACGAGGACCGGTTCCAGGACGCCGGGCCCACTCCCTCTCCCCGAGGCTGAACCGCCCGACCCCGCGGGGCGGCTGGCGGCACCGACCACACGGTCGGTGCCGCCAGCCGCCCCGTCGTCGTGGGACCGGACCCGGGGCCGTCGTGTCCCGCGGCCGTCCCGTCACACGGTCGGACCTGCCGACATGCCGAGTGGCGTGCCTGCCCGAAGAATCAGAGGCCGCTGTGGTTCGGCACGGCGCACCCGGGCAGAGAGGTCGACACGATGGCAGGACCGTCCCGCCGCCCGCAGCCCTCGCGCAGCGGTCACGCGTCGACCGATCGGATGCTCCGTACCCTGCTCCGGCGCCGCAAGAAGGCCCTGACCAGCGAGGACGTATCGGTCGCCGATCAGCCGCAGGTGCGCCGCGCCGTGACCGCGGCCGCCCTGGGCAACACGATGGAGTGGTTCGACTTCGGCGTGTACGCCTACCTGGCCGGAACCATGGGCAAGGTCTTCTTCCCGTCGAGTTCGCCGGGCGCCCAGGTCGTCTCGACGTTCGCGACCTTCGCCGCCGCCTTCCTGGTCCGCCCCCTCGGCGGCCTCGTGTTCGGGCCGCTCGGCGACCGGATCGGCCGGCAGAAGGTCCTCGCGGCGACGATGATCATGATG
The DNA here is from genome assembly GCF_036231985.1 of Streptomyces sp. NBC_01426. GTDB lineage: Bacteria > Actinomycetota > Actinomycetes > Streptomycetales > Streptomycetaceae > Streptomyces. The sequence continues at coordinate 7,048,146 of NZ_CP109500.1, read as the reverse complement.
GCGGCCAGTACGTTCGCCGTCGGGTTCCTCCCGACGTACGCGTCCGTCGGCTTCGTCGCGCCCCTGCTGCTCCTGGTCTGCCGGCTGGTCCAGGGCTTCTCCACGGGCGGCGAGTACGCCGGCGCGACCACCTACATCGCCGAGTACGCGCCGGACAAGCGCCGGGGGTTCCTGGGCAGCTGGCTCGACTTCGGCACGTTCGTCGGTTACGCCATGGGCTCCGGCCTGGTCACCATCCTGACCCTCGTCATGGGCTCGGACGGCCTGGAGGACTGGGGCTGGCGCATCCCGTTCTTCATCGCGGGCCCGCTGGGTCTGATCGGCCTGTACATGCGGCTGAAGCTGGAGGAGACCCCGGCCTTCAAGAAGGAGGCCGCCTACGCGGCCGCCGAGGGGGAGGCGGGCGCGGAGGTCCCGGCGGCGGGCCGGGGGCACCTCAAGGAGATCTTCACGCGCCACTGGCACGCGGTGCTCATCTGCATGGGGCTGGTCCTGCTGTACAACGTCACGAACTACATGGTGACGTCCTACCTGCCCACCTACATGACCGTCACCCTGGGCGAGAACGACACCACGGCCCAGCTCCTTGTCCTCGGGACGATGCTGCTCGTGGTCCTGACGATCACGACCGTGGGCCACACCTCGGACCGCTGGGGCCGCAGACCGGTGTTCCTCGCGGGCAGTGTCGCCCTGGTGGCCCTGGCCATCCCGGCGTTCCTGCTGATCCGGGAGGGCGGGATCCTGTTGCCGGCCGTGGGCTGCGCGATCCTCGGGCTGCTGCTCGTCTGCTTCGCGGGGACGGCCGCCTCCACGCTGCCCGCGCTGTTCCCGACCCGACTGCGGTACGCGGCGCTGTCGATCGCCTTCAACATCTCGGTGTCCCTGTTCGGAGGCACGACGCCGCTGTTCACCTCGGCGCTCGTGGAGGCCACCGGCAACGACATGGTCCCGGCGTACTACCTGATGGTCGCGGGCGTCATCGGGTTCGTGTCGACACTGTTCCTGCACGAGACCGCCGGAAAGCCGCTGCGCGGGTCCGGTCCGATGGTCGAGACGCCCGACGAGGCGGACGCCCTGGTGGCCCGCAGCCGCACGGCGGCCGGCCGGCAGGCCCGGGACATCTGGATCCGACTGCGCCATCCCTGGGCCCGCCACAAGCCGCGCGACCGGGACACGTGACCCGTCGGGTCCGCCGTGTCCGGTGCGCGATCGCCGTTCAGCCGTGCGTGTCCGCCTGGAGAGGGACACCGTCGAGAAGGGGCGCGGCGGGGGCCGAGGTGGTCGGCAGCGTGCTCGGCGCCGGGGCGGGCGCGGGCAGACCGGTCGTCAGGCGCACCACGTCGACCTCGGCCCAGACCACCTTGCCGTGGTCATGGGCCTGGGCGTCCCAACGGTCCGAGAGCCGCCGCACTATGTACAGGCCGTGGCCTCCCGGCGTCGCTCCCTGCTGCCGGGGACGGGGGCGCGGCAGTTCGGTCTCCCCGTCGAAGACCTCGATGCGCAGGACATCGCCGGCGGCCGCGATCACGAACTCCTGGCAACCGCCGGCGTGCATGACGGCGTTGGTCAGCAGCTCCGACACGATGAGCAGGACGTCCTCGGCGGTCTCGTGACCGTCCCATCCCCAGTCACGCAGGGCTTCCCGGGTGAAATCTCGTCCCTTGGCGACCTGGCCGCGGGTCCCGCTCAGCGCGAGGCGCCGGCGCTGGGTCACGGCCTTGATGTCCGCGCGCAGCGGATCGCCGGTCTCCGGTCCGATGGGCGTCACTGTGGTCTCACCCCCTGGGGCACTGGTCTTGTCGTTGATGTCGTACTCCTGCCGTCCTGGCCCGGTAAAAGTCCGGATCGACCGTTTCGGTGTCCCAGACCCCGCGCATACCCGCCCTGTCCTCTTGAACACCTCGGATGCGGGTGCCGGTCCCCCTCTTGTGAGGAGTCACGGCAGGTGCGAGGCGGTGTCGGGGCTCATCCCGCGGCGAGGGCGTCCGGCACGGTGCGGCTGATGGTGAAGACGCCGTCCGCGCCGGTGAGCTGGAGAAGTCTCGACAACTGGTCGGTGGGCGCCGCCAGTCGCAGCGCGATGCCCTCCCGTTCGGTGTCGAGTCTCAGGCTCAGCAGCAGGTTGAGGCCCGAGGAGTCGCAGAATCCGACTCCCGAGAGGTCGATCACCAGCCGGGACGGGCCCGACCCGATCGCCTCGTCCAGGACGGGCTGGACGGATCCCAGGCTGTCGAGGTCGAGGTCTCCGGAGAGCGCGCACACCACGGCGTCCGGCTCGCTGTGCCGGAGTTCGGCCCGCCGCGGCTCGGCCGTCTCGTTGTCGGCGCGGGGCGGCACGTCACTGTCCCCTAGGTCGCGAGTTCCCACGTCAGCCTTCCGATGCACTGTCTTTTCCGTTGCGCGTGTTCGCGTCTGAACTCTACAGCCGGTTCGTCACTCTTGGTCGTGCTCATGACCGCCGGTTGATCGTCATGTGGAGGCGCAGGGTGAGTCCCGTGTCCAGGGCCCTGACCTCGACGAGGTCGCACAACTGGTGGATCATCCACAGGCCGCGGCCCCCGTTGCCGGAGGCCAGGGCGGGGCGGGAGCGGCCGGCGAGCGGGTCGCGGAGGCGGCCGTCGTCGCTGACCTCGGCGACCACGTCGCCCGCGGGTGTGGTCCACAGGCGCAGCCGTCCCTTCCCGCCACCGTGGGCGACCGAGTTGGCGGCCGCCTCGCTGACGGCGAGGACCAGGTCGTCGCGCCGTCCCGCGTCGAGCGCCGTCCGTCGGGCCCAGGATTCGGCGTGCCCGCGTACGTCGGCGAGCCGGCCCGCCGCGTAGTCGACGAGGACGGCCTCGGCGGCGGGTTCGGTCAGCGGGACGTCGCAGTCCGCGCAGACGACGGCGGCGTCGGTGTAGGCGGGGCTGGCGAGTTCCCGGCCGGACTCGATCAGGGTGGGGTGGGTGCGCCGGGCGTCGGCGATCACCTCGGGGGCCAGCGCGCCCGTGTCGTACGGGCACAGGATGGTCGCGGACCGGTGTGCGAAGGCGGTGTTGATGAGCGCCTCGTGGCGGGTGGCCTCCAGGACCTCGGCCCGGGAACGGCCCGGCCAGATCGGCTCGCCCACGATCCGCGCGGTGCGCCCCGGGTGTCGGTCGGCGAACCCCTGGAGGGCGGCGAGGATGCGTCCGGGGTTGCGGCCCAGCTCCGTCATGTCCACGGCGTCGATGTGGTCGGCGTCGGAGCCCAGGTAGCGGCGCAGCGCTTCCAGGCTCGGGCCGGGGACGGCGACGAGGACGGGCTCGTCGGCGGCGAGGGCCGTGCGGACGAAGTCGCCGACGCCGGCCGTGTATTCCTCGGGGTCCCGGTAGAAGAGGGCCGGGTGGACGAAGGCTCCGGGGGCGGTTGCCGGGGAGGCCGTGTCGATCATGAGGTGACCTCACGGGCGTCGAGGTCTACGCCGCCGGCGCATCGTATGCCCGGTCGGTCGCGCGGGGGTACGGCGCCCAGCGGCGTTCCCGACGTTCGCGGCCGGCCCACGCGGCGCACCACGGCCTCGGCCCGTGCCGCGTCGTCCTCGTACGGGAGGAACGCGTGCTCGCCGGCGGCGCCGGGTGAGCAGGGCCGGCGGTGGTGGGGTGAAGGCACGCTCTTCCCTCGTAGGCGGGACGAAATCGACATCGGCTGGCGCAAGGATTCTACCGGCGCCGCAGGCCCCCGGTCGCGGGTCCGTCGAACCGGGTCGGGCCTGCCGGACACGCGGAAGGGCGGCACCGCCGGAAGGGTCCGGAGGTGCCGCCCGCAGGACGGGTTCAGGCGGCGAGCATGCCGCTCCGCAGCTGGGTGAGGATCCGCGTCAGGAGGCGGGAGACCTGCATCTGGGAGATGCCGAGTTCGGCGCCGATCTCGGCCTGGGTCTTCTCCTGGCCGAAGCGCATCCGCAGGATCAGACGGTCGCGCTCCTGCAGCCGGCCGAGCAGCGGGGCGAGGGTGTGCATCTCCTCGAAGAGCTCCACGGCCGGGTCGGCCTCGCCCATGCTCTCGGCGAGCGGACGGGTTTTGCGGCCGCTCATCGCCGCTTCGTCGGAGTCGGCGGACGCGTCCAGGGAGCCACTGGTGTAGCCGTTGGCGGCCACCAGTCCCTCGATGACCTCCTCCTCGCCGAGTTCCAGGTGCTCGGCGATCTCCTTGACCGTCGGCGCCCGGCCGAGCACGTCCGTCAGTTCTTCCTGGCTCTTCGCGAGTTCCGTCCGCAGTTCCTGGAGCCGGCGGGGTACGTGCACGGCCCACGTCGTGTCGCGGAAGTAGCGCTTGATCTCGCCGGTGATGTAGGGGAGGGCGAGGGTGGAGAACTCGACCTCCCGGTCCGGGTCGAAGCGGTCGATCGCCTTGATCAGGCCGATGGTGCCCACCTGGACGATGTCCTCCATCTCGACACCGCCGCCGCTCGCCCGACCGCGGAAGCGTCGGGCGGCGAAGTGGACGAGGGAGATGTTCATCTCGATGAGGGTGTTGCGCGCGTACTGGTACTCGCGCGTCCCCTCCTCCAGGGTCCGCAGCCGGGTCAGGAACAGGCGCGACAGTTCGCGCGCGTCACCGGGCGCCACCTCGCGGGCGTTGGCCACGGGGGGCAGTTCCGTGAAGGACTCCCCCGCCTGGAATCCGGTCGGGGGAACGACCTCGGCGGCTGTCTCACGTACGGGGCTGACGACTGCGACAGAGCGAGGCATGGCGACGTTCCCTCCCTGGTGCGGATGGCTTCGTTGCCGCTCTTGCCCCCGCTTTCGGGCGCTACACGGTCCTTCATCGATTATTTTCGGTCAGTCTTGGCTTGATCTGATGGGTTCTGATGCGGCGGGTGTCCGCATGTCGGAGTCGGGGCCCGCGCGATGCGGGAGTCGATGTCGTGGTCGGGAGCCCCGCGCCGGCCTCCGGAGAACGAAGCGGGACCGGGGACCTCGCCGGATAGTCTTCACCTTGTTCGCCGACCGACCGGGACCCGTGGGGGTCCGGCGGCCGGACGAAGCAGTGCCGCACCGCCCGTCAACGGCACCGCGGGAATCCGGAACTGAGCGGGGGACAAATGGCCAGGCAGGCAGGCGTGCGCTCGAATGTGGAGGGCACCGCGCCGGGAGTCGTCGGGGAACCGGAGCTGCGTCAGCTCCTGGCCGGCCTGACGGCCGTCCGCGACGGCGACTTCGGCACCCGGCTCCCCGACGAGGCCGACGGTCTCCTCGGCGAGATCGCGACCGTGTTCAACGGCATGGTCGACCAGCTCTCGCTCTTCACCTCGGAGGTGACCCGCGTCGCGCGCGAGGTCGGCACCGAGGGAACGCTGGGCGGGCAGGCCGAGGTGCCCGGCGTGTCGGGAACCTGGGCGGACCTGACCGACTCCGTCAACGCGATGGCCGGCAACCTCACCACCCAGGTGCGTGACATCGCGCAGGTCGCCACGGCCGTGGCCCGCGGAGACCTGTCCCAGAAGATCGACGTGGCGGCCCGCGGCGAGATCCTGGAGCTCAAGGACACCGTCAACACGATGGTCGACCAGCTCTCCTCCTTCGCCGACGAGGTCACCCGCGTCGCCCGCGAGGTCGGCAGCGAGGGCCGGCTCGGAGGCCAGGCCGAGGTGCCCGGTGTGGCGGGCGTGTGGCGCGACCTCACCGACTCGGTCAACTTCATGGCCGGCAACCTCACCGACCAGGTGCGCAACATCGCCCAGGTGACCACCGCCGTCGCCAAGGGCGACCTGTCCCAGAAGATCGCCGTCGACGCCCGCGGCGAGATCCTGGAACTCAAGAACACCATCAACACGATGGTCGACCAGCTCTCCGCCTTCGCCGACGAGGTCACCAGGATGGCCCGCGAGGTGGGCACCGAGGGGATCCTGGGCGGCCAGGCCGACGTCAAGGGCGTCTCCGGCACCTGGCGCGACCTCACCGACTCGGTCAACTTCATGGCCGGCAACCTGACGGCCCAGGTGCGCTCCATCGCCCAGGTCGCGACCGCCGTCGCCAAGGGCGACCTGTCGCAGAAGATCCGGGTGGACGCGCGCGGCGAGATCCTGGAACTGAAGACGACGATCAACACGATGGTCGACCAGCTCTCCGCCTTCGCCGACGAGGTCACCCGCGTCGCCCGCGAGGTCGGCACCGAGGGCCGCCTCGGCGGACAGGCCGACGTCAAGGGCGTCTCCGGCACCTGGCGCGACCTCACCGACTCGGTCAACTTCATGGCCGACAACCTCACCGCGCAGGTCAGGTCGATCGCCGAAGTCACCACGGCGGTGGCCCGGGGCGACATGACGCAGAAGATCCGGGTGGACGCGCGCGGCGAGATCCTGGAGCTGAAGGAGACCATCAACACGATGGTCGACCAGCTCTCCGCCTTCGCCGACGAGGTCACCCGCGTCGCCCGCGAGGTCGGCACCGAGGGCAACCTGGGTGGTCAGGCCACGGTCCGGGGCGTCTCGGGCACGTGGAAGGACCTCACCGACAACGTCAACGTCATGGCGTCCAACCTCACCGGGCAGGTCCGTTCCATCGCCCAGGTGGCCACCGCGGTCGCCCGCGGCGACCTCTCGCAGAAGATCACCGTCGAGGCCAAGGGCGAGGTGGCGGCGCTCGCCGGAGTGATCAACACGATGGTGGACACGCTGTCGGCCTTCGCGGACGAGGTCACCCGCGTGGCCCGCGAGGTGGGCACGGAGGGCCGGCTCGGCGGCCAGGCCCGCGTCCCCAACGTGGCGGGAACCTGGAAGGACCTCACCGACAACGTCAACTCGATGGCCAACAACCTCACCGGCCAGGTCCGCAACATCGCCCTCGTCACCACCGCCGTCGCCAACGGCGACCTGTCGAAGAAGATCGACGTGGACGCCCGGGGCGAGATCCTCGAACTCAAGACCACCATCAACACGATGGTGGACCAGCTGTCCTCCTTCGCGGCCGAGGTCACCCGCGTCGCCCGCGAGGTCGGCAGCGAGGGCCGACTCGGCGGACAGGCCGAGGTGGAGGGCGTGTCGGGCACCTGGAAGCGGCTGACGGAGAACGTCAACGAGCTGGCGGGCAACCTGACCCGGCAGGTGCGCGCCATCGCGGAGGTCGCCAGCGCCGTCGCCGAGGGGGACCTGACCCGCTCGATCACGGTCGACGCGTCCGGCGAGGTGGCCGAACTCAAGGACAACATCAACTCCATGGTCGGCTCGCTGCGCGAGACGACCCGCGCCAATCTGGAACAGGACTGGCTCAAGTCCAACCTGGCCCGGATCTCCGGCCTGATGCAGGGCCACCGCGACCTCTCGGTCGTGGCGGAACTGGTCATGGACGAGCTGACCCCGCTGGTGGCCGCCAGCTACGGGGCCTTCTACCTGGCCGACGAGACCGACGGGCAGTCCTGGCTCACCCTCATCGGCTCGTACGGGCGACCGTCGGGCCGGTCCGAGAGCGACCGCCTCACCCCGGGCGAGACGCTGGTCGGGCAGGCGGCCCGCAGCCGCCGCATCATCGTCGCCGAGGACGTGCCCGCCGGTTACCTGATCTCCTCGGGCCTCGGCCGGTCCGCGCCCGCCTGCCTGATCGTGCTGCCCATCGTGGTGGAGGACCAGGTGCTCGGCGTGATCGAGCTCGCCTCGTTCAAGGAGTTCACCTCCGTCCACCGCGACTTCCTGGGCCGTCTGATGGAGACCGTGGGGGTCAACGTCAGCACCATCGTGGCCAACGCGCGCACCGACGAGCTGCTCGGCGAGTCCCAGCGGTTGACCGGCGAACTCCAGGCCCGCTCCGAGGAGCTCCAGGTACAGCAGGACGAACTCCAGCGCTCCAACGCCGAACTGGAGGAGAAGGCGGCCCTCCTCGCCAGCCAGAACCGCGACATCGAGACCAAGAACCTGGAGATCGAGCAAGCCCGTCAGGAACTGGAGGACCGCGCGCAGCAGCTCTCGCTGGCCTCGAAGTACAAGTCGGAGTTCCTGGCCAACATGAGCCACGAGCTGCGCACCCCGCTCAACAGCCTGCTGATCCTGGCCCAACTGCTCGCGCAGAACCCCAGCCGCAACCTCTCCCCCAAGCAGGTCGAGTACGCGGGCATCATCCACTCGGCCGGTTCCGACCTCCTCCAGTTGATCGACGACATCCTCGACCTGTCGAAGGTCGAGGCCGGGAAGATGGACATCAACCCCGAACGGGTCCCGCTGAGGCGGCTCCTCGACTACGTCGACGCCACCTTCCGGCCGTTGACCAGTCAGAAGAGCCTGGAGTTCGAGATCACGACCGCCACCGGGGTGCCGGTGGACCTGCTCACCGACGACTCGCGACTGCGTCAGATCCTGCGCAACCTGCTCTCCAACGCGGTGAAGTTCACCGAGCACGGCCGGGTGGAGCTGCGGATCGAACCCGTGGCCGTCGCCGACCTGCCGGCCGGGCTGAGCCACGGCGGGCCGATGGTCGCCTTCCGCGTGAAGGACACCGGCATCGGCATCGCGGAGCACCAACTCGAATCGATCTTCGCGGCGTTCCAGCAGGCCGACGGCACGACCAGCCGCAAGTACGGGGGCACCGGACTGGGGCTCTCCATCACCCGGGAGATCGCCCAGCTCCTCGGGGGCGCCGTCACCGCCCTCAGCAACCCCGGCGAGGGCTCCGTCTTCACCCTCTACCTGCCGGTGGCCCGGACCGAGTTCGCCGACCGCGCCCTGGTGGGCCCCCGGGCCGAGCCGACCGCGAGCACCGTCGGCGAGCAGCGGGGCCGGACACCGGGTCCCGGCCCCGAGCGACGCCCGCGCCGGCTGCTGGTGATCGAAGAGCGCAGCAACGGACTGCTGACGCTCGTTGCCGAGAGCGCCACCCACGACCTCGCGCTGGGTCGCTCGCCGTTCGCGGCGGACGAGCCCGTCGAGGTGGTGACGGCCGTGAGCGCCCAGGAGGCGGCGGAGGTCCTCGCCGCCACGCCGTTCCACTGTGTGGTCCTCGAACTCGGCCAGGACGGGGAGGCGTTGCGGTTCCTGCGGGCGCTGGCCGGGGACTCGGCGCTGGCGTCCCTGCCCGTCCTCGCCCACGACAACCGTCGTCTCGACGCGGCGCAGCAGCGGGAACTGCACGAGCACACGGCGTCGCAGCCGTTGGAGGTGCTGGCCAGCCTGGACGAGCTGCGGGAACGGATCTCGCTGCACCTGTCCGCCCAGGAGCCCGGGGACGTGCCGTCCCTGGTGCGTTCGCAGGACTCCCCCGCCGCCGTTCCCGCGTTCCTCGACGACGGTCTGGCGGGCCGTTCCGTCCTGGTGGTCGACGACGACGCGCGGAACCTGTACGCGATCAGCGGCATCCTCGAACTGCACGGCATCCAGGTCGTGCACGCGGAGAACGGCCGGACCGCCATCGACGCCCTGACCGGTCATCCCGGGATCCATCTGATCCTGATGGACGTGATGATGCCCGAGATGGACGGGTACGCGGCGACCGCCGAGATCCGTCGCATGCCCGCGTACGCCGATCTGCCGATCATCGCGGTCACCGCGAAGGCGATGCCCGGAGACCGGGAGAAGAGCCTCGCGTCGGGGGCCAGCGACTACGTCACCAAGCCGGTGGACGCCGACGACCTCATGGCCCGTGTCCGGCACTGGCTGCTGCCGCGGGACGTCTCGGGGGGCGCCCGTGTCTGACTCCCCGCCGCCCCTCACGTACTCGCCCAGGAGCCCGGACTCACCGTGAACAGCCCTCAGCACCAAGACGGACCGCGGGGTGAGAAGTCATCCCTGGAGGCGGACGACGTCACCGTTCCCGCTGCCCGCGGCTCCCGGCCCGGTGGGCCCGGTGCGGCCCGCCGGCTGGATCCCGGCGCCGACGTGGGCCCGCTGGCCGCCACCGTGGAACGCCTGCGCCGGGAGGTGCGCGAGGCGCAGTCCGCGTCGGACGGGCGGGCCCTGATCGAGATGGCCAAGGGCGTTCTCGTCGGCAAACTGGGGTGCGGTCCCGCCGAGGCGGCGCGGCAGTTGGCGATCCTGGCCGAGCAGTCGGGCACGACCGTGCTCGGTCTCTCGGTGGAGATCATCAACGAGGCGTCCCGGGACCGGGTCAGTGAGCTCGCGGCGGAGTTCCTGGAGCGCGCGGAGGCGGACGGCGACGGCCCGGACGGTGCGGCGGCGGTGCGGTTGCGCGCGGCCGAGAGCGGGCTGTTGTCCGCCTCGGACGCCCAGGCCGTGGCGACCGCGCTGTTGGAGAACGCGTTGGCTCCGCTCGGGGCGCACGGCGTGGTCATCTGGCTCGCGGGGGCGGACTCCTCGCTGACGCTGGCCGGGCAGGCCGGGTTCACCGAGGACGAGGCGCTCCGCTGGCGGTACGTGCCGCCCGAGGTCGCCACCTGCGCGCGTCTCGCGCTCGTCGAGCGGGGGCCCGCCTTCGTCTCGCGTCTGTCCGACTCCGGCATGCCCTCGATCGGGCGCCGCCGGCATCCGCACGGGGGACGCATAGCGGTACCGGCGGGGACGGGCGGCCGCATCCACGGGGTGCTGGAGGTGTGCTGGCCGCAGCCGCTGGCGCCGCAGCCGCCGCGGATCATCCGGCAGATCGAGGCGTTGGCGGAGCTGTGCGCCCACACGCTGGAGGATCCGACGGGCGCGGGCACGCCCTCGGTGCCGGGCCGGACGCCGCACGCGGCGGTGGCCGAACTGACTTCTCTCGCCGACCACTTGCACGATCCGGCGCTCGTCCTCACGCCGATCCTCGGCCCCGCGGGCGGCCTGACGGACTTCCGGGTCCACCACGCCAACGACCGTTTCACCGACCCCGCCGGTCGACCCCGCAGCGCCGTGAGCGGCTCCACGTTCCTGGAGGCCTATCCCCTGGCGGCCGAGGACAACGGACTCTTCGAGAAGCTGGAACGGGTCTACGCCACCGGGGAGTCCTTCCAGACCCGGCGGATGACGCTGACCGCCTTCATCGACGACGTGCCGCTCACCGGCGTGGCCGACGCCAGCATCACGCGGCACGGCGCCGCGCTCCTGTTGATCTGGCGGATCGAGGACGAGACCGCGCGGCTGGCCGGCCTGCTGCAACACGCGCAGCGGCTCGGCCGGATCGGCGGCTTCGAGGAGAACTTCACCACGGGCGAGATCACCTGGAACGGGCAGCTCTTCTCGCTGTACGGGCTGCCGGCGGGCGCCTCGCCGGTGCCTCTGGAAGCGCTCCCCGGTCACGCGCACCCCGATGACATCACCTCGATCAGTCGGTTCCTGCGCACGCTGATGCACTACCGGCGCGAGGCCTCCGTGGCCTTCCGCCTCCAGCGTCCGGACGGGGTGACCCGGCACATCCGCATCGTCGCGGAGCCCGTCCAGGACGCGGACGGCTCGCTGTTCGCCGTACGGGGCGCCTACCAGGACATCTCCGCACAGCATTGGACCGAGGTGGCTCTGGCCGCCACCCGGGATCAACTGGCCCACACAGAGGCCGAGTCGGCGGAGCGCAGCCGTCTCGCGTTGCAGTTGCAGCACGCGATCATGCCGCCCGCGCCCGCGCCGCTCGACGCGCCGGGGATCCGCATCGGCGTGCGGTACCGGCCTGCCGAGTCGCAGGCCCTGATCGGCGGGGACTGGTACGACTCGGTGGTCCTGCCGAACCGGCAGGTGCTCCTGTGCGTCGGCGACGTCGCCGGCCACGGCATCGAGGCGGCCACCGGCATGGTGGTCCTGCGCAACGCCCTGCGCGGCCTCGCGGTGACCGGCGCCGGGCCCGCCCAGTTGCTCACCTGGCTGAACGCGGTCGCCCACCACCTGACCAGCGACCTGACCGCGACCGCCGTGTGCGGGATCTTCGATCCGGACCGGCGGGTGTTGCGTTGGGCGCGCGCGGGACACCTGCCGCCCATCCTCGTGCGGGGCGCTCGGGCCACGGCCTTCCCGCTGGCCAAGGGTCTGTTGCTCGGTGCGGTGCCGAACGCGGAGTACACGGAGGAGGTGGTGCAGCTCGAAGCCGAGGACACCGTGTTGATGTACACCGACGGGCTCGTGGAACGCCGGGACACCTCCATGATGGATTCCCTGACCCAACTCCTGGGCCTCGCGCAGCGGGAGTCCCCGTCGCTGGAGAGCCGCCTCGATCGCCTGCTGACCCACAGCAGGTCGGACACGGACGACGACACCTGCCTCGTCGGGGTCCAGGTGCGCTGAGCGAGCCGACAGGGGGCGTCAGCATCGCGCCCTCAAGATCACGTTCGGGTGGTTCGTCGTCTCCCGGGCGCGTTCGGCGCGGGGAGATCGGGCCGGCGCCCCGAGGGTGGCTTCATGATCATTGAATCCTCCTCCGGCACTGCGGGCCAGACCTCCCGGCGTTCGTTGCTCGCCGGCGCGGGCGCCCTGGCCGTGGCCGGCGGGGTCGCCGCCGGCGCCGCCCCCGCCTCCGCCGTCACCACCACCGCGCCCGCCGCGGCTCCTTCGGCGGACTGGGACACCTGTCTGGCCGTCGCCCGTTCCGTCCTGGTCCGCGACGACAACGACGAGTCGCTGGTGCCGCGTTACGCGGACGTCCTGTTGAAGTCCGGTCTGCCCAGGTCCCGCAGGGCCCCCAGGAAGGTGCTGGTGATCGGAGCCGGCCCCGCCGGCCTGACCGCCGCCCACCTGCTGAACGCGGCGGGCCACCGGGTCACCGTCATCGAGGCCAACGCCAACCGTGTCGGCGGCCGCGTCAAGACCTTCCGCGCGGGCGGTCACGAGCGCGCCGCGGCCCCGTTCGCCGACCCGAAGCAGTACGCCGAGGCCGGGGCCATGCGCATCCCCGACAGCCACCCGCTGGTGACGGGACTCATCGACTCGCTGGGGCTGAACCGCCGCCCCTTCCACCTGGTCGACGTGGACCGCGCGGGCCGCCCGGCGTCCCGTACCTGGATCCTCGTCAACGGCATCAGGGTGCGCCGCGCGGACTACGCGCGCGACCCGCGCGCCGTCAACCGCTCCTTCGGCGTCCCCGCCGCGTACGAGAACGTCCCGGCCGCGCAGATCGTACGGGGCGCCCTGGCTCCCGTGCGCAAGGAGATCGACGGCAAGGAGGGGCGCGCACTCGTCGAGGGCTGGGCGCGGGTGATCCAGCGCCACGGCCACATGTCGATGTACCGCTACCTCACCGACGAGGCGAAGCTGGACGAGCGGACCGTCGACCTGATCGGCACGGTCGAGAACCTCACCTCCCGGCTCCACCTCACGTTCCTGCACTCCTTCATCTCCTCCGCCCTGATCAGCCCGGACACCCGCTTCTTCGAACTCCCCGACGGCACCGGCACCCTCGCGGACGCCATGTACGCACGGGTCAAGGACCTGGTGAGGCTGGACCGGCGGGTCACCCGCATCGCGCGGGGCGCGGCGGGCAGGTCCGTCACGGTGGAGACGGTGTCCGAGGGGCGCGGCGGTCGCCCCGTCGTGCGGGAGACCTTCACCGGCGACGTCGCCATCGTCACCGTGCCGTTCTCGGGGCTGCGGCACATCCCCGTCACGCCCGCCCTGTCGTACGGCAAGCGGCGCGCAATCACCGAGCTGCACTACGACGCCGCCACCAAGGTGCTGCTCGAATTCAGCCGCCGCTGGTGGGAGTTCACCGAGGCGGACTGGAAGCGGGAGTTGGAGGCCGTGCGCAAGGGCCTCCACGCCGACTACCAGACGGGCCGCACCCCGGGTGACGGCTCGTTGTTGGGTGCCCACCCCGCGACGCCGAAGGGCCGTGTCACGCAGGCTCAGCGCGCGCACTACGCGGCCTGCAGGCTCGTCGCCCGGGACCAGCCCGAGGCCGCCGGAGTCGTCGGGGGCGGCTCCACCAGCGACAACCCCAACCGCTTCATGTTCCAGCCCTCGCACCCGGTCCCGGGCAGCGCGGGCGGTGTGGTCCTGGCCTCCTACAGTTGGGCCGACGACGCCCTGAAGTGGGACGCCCTCGACGACGCCGAGCGGTACCCGAGGGCGCTGTCCGGCCTCCAGGACGTGTACGGGCAGCGGATCGAGGTGTTCTACACGGGCGTCGGCGCCACCCAGTCCTGGATGCGCGACCCGTACGCGTACGGCGAGGCCTCCGTGCTCCTTCCCGGGCAGCACACCGAGTTGTTCCCGCACGTCCACCGCGCCGAGGGCGGGTTGCACTTCGCCGGCTGCCACACCTCCGTCAAGCCGGCGTGGATCGAGGGCGCGCTGGAGTCGGCCGTGCGCACCGCCCTCGAAGTCCATCTCGGGGACTGACGGGACGGGCGCCCGTCCGGGGACTCCCCCGTGGTGGGGCGCACTTGGCCCACGGAGTCACTCGTGCGAGGGAATGACCGGGGCCGGGCCAAGCCGGACCGGGCGTACGGAACGAAACACTTGCGTGGGTCCCGACGGGGCCCCGGGGCACGCCCCTTCGCGGGGCGGGTCCGTCACCACCTTTGAAGGAGATCTCTCATGTCGCGTGTTCTGAAGACCGCCGGTCTCGCCCTCGCCGCCGGAGCCGTCGTGATCGGTGGAGCCTCGATGGCGTCCGCGGACGCCGGTGCGCAGGGCGCGGCGATCGGTTCCCCCGGTGTCCTGTCGGGGAACCTCATCCAGGTGCCCGTCCACATCCCGATCAACGCCTGCGGCAACTCCGTCAGCGTCATCGGCCTGCTCAACCCGGCGTTCGGCAACACCTGCGTCAACGCCTGATCGAGCGACGGGGACCGTGGTCCCGCCCTGCCGCCTCTGACGGGGCGGCGGGGTGACGGTCACGGCGCAGGAAGGGTTCCGGTCGTCCTCGGGGGCGACCGGCGGCCCGCCCGGATCAGCGGGAGGAGGGCGGCGGCGCCCAGGAGCGACAGGAGTGCGGCGACCCGCAGCACCTCCTCGATGGCCGGTCCGTCGGAGGCGGCCCGCTCCGCCGATCCGCTGAGGACCTCCAGCACGGTCGTCGCGACGGCCACGGCCATGGCGCCGAGCAGGACCAGCGAGGTAAGGACCAGCCCGGAGGCGGCGGCCAGGCGGTTCTCGGGGACGTACGACTGGGTGGCCACGTTCGTCAGGGCCCAGCCGAACCCCAGTCCGACGCCCACGACCGC
The DNA here is from genome assembly GCF_036231985.1 of Streptomyces sp. NBC_01426. GTDB lineage: Bacteria > Actinomycetota > Actinomycetes > Streptomycetales > Streptomycetaceae > Streptomyces. The sequence goes on along the minus strand of NZ_CP109500.1, from coordinate 7,033,125 downwards.
GAAGACGGCGGTGTAGAGGGCGAGCGGGTTCGTCCACGTCAGCAGCAGGAGGCCGAGGCCGCTCAGGACCAGACCGCCGGCCATCAGCGTCTCGGGCCGCCACCGGTGGGCGAGGTGCCCGGACCAGTAGCTGGCGGCGCCCGCGCCGACGGACAGCGCGAGGAAGATCAGTCCGGCGTCGAGCGGGGACAGCCCGCGGGCCTGCTGGAGGTACAGCGCGGACAGGACCGCCACCAGGCAGTACACGATGTTCGACACGGAGCCGGCCAGGGTGACGGTCACGAACGGCCCGTTGCGCAGCAGGGACAGGTCCAGCAGCGGCTCGGCGGTCCGCCGTTCGATCACCACGAAGAGGGCGAGCAGCAGGGCTCCCGCGACCAGGCAGCCGAGGGTGGCCGGCGAGGCCCAGCCCCAGCGACCGCCCTGGTCGACGGCGATCATGATCGCAGTGAGACCGGCGGCCACGGTGACGGCGCCGGGCAGGTCCAGTCCGTGTCCGGCCTCCTCGTCGCGGGTGTCGGTGACGAAGCGCAGCATGAGGAAGGCGGCGACGGCGCAGAAGGGCACGTTCAGCAGGAACACCGCCCGCCAGCTGACGTGCTCGGCGAAGGCCCCGCCCACGAACGGTCCGAGCGCGGTGCCGATCGCGCTGAAGGCCAACACCGTGCCCACGGCGCGGCCTTGTCGGTCGTCGCGGAAGTGGGCGGTGACGACCGCGACGGCGACGGGGAAGATCAGCGCCGCCGTGGCGCCCTGCACCACGCGTCCGACGACCAGCCAGAGCTCGTTCTGCGCGGCGGCGCACACCACGGACACGAGGGCGAAGCCGGTCAGCCCCCACACGATGACGGTACGACGGCCGTGGACGTCGGCGGCCCGGCCGCCGGTGATCATCAAGGCTCCGAGGGTCAGCATGTAGCCGCTGACCAGCCACTGGAGGTCGGTGGTGGGCGTGGAGAAGTCCCGGGCGATCACCGGCAGCATCAGGTTGAGGGCGAACCAGTCCATCTGGACCAGGAGCATCGAGAGCGAGGCCGCCGCGATGACGGCGCGGTCCCGGCCGGAGAACAGCCGGCGCCCGCGCGATCCGGTGGCCACCTCGTCCACGCCCATCAGCACGTCCTGTCCGCAGCCCCCGCCAACCGCCAACCGCCACCACCAGCATGCGCCGGTGCGGGGCCACCGGCACGCCGAACCGATCGAACCCGTTCGAATCGAAGGCACGTTTGTACGAGGGTGCGCGGGCGCGGACGCGGTGCGGCGCCACACTCAAGTACGTTCCCCGCCAAAGGCGGAAGGCAATCCCCGAGGCATCTCGGCCAACGTTCCCGAACACCCCAGAGCGCCCCCACAGTGACGTTCCAGCAGACCGGTGCGGGGGCAGCCGCTTCATGCTGTTGTCGCTTACCGAAGGAGCAGTTCCGCTATGACGAAGGTCCTGGTCGTGCACAGCGTCCGCCTGGTCCGATCCGCCCTCGCAGCCCTGCTGAGATCCGAAGGCCCCTTCGAAGTCACCGCCGTGGGCTGGCGGGCCGCCGTACGCGAGACGGAGTGCTTACGGCCGGACGTCACGGTCGTCGACCTCGACTGTCCGGGCGCCGCTCCGCTCCTGGCGGGGATGGGTCGCAGGGATCGGCACTCCCCCTCCTCCCCCGCGTCCTCACCGATATTGGTACTGGCCTCGGCGGGTACGCCCGGATCGCTGCGGAGGGCGTTCCGTGCACCGGTGCTGGGGTGTGTGGACAAGGACGGCTCGCCGGGCCGCCTGGTACGGGCCGTGCGCCGGGTCGCGGCCGGTGAGCGCTTCGTCGACGCCTCGCTCGCGTCCGCCTGCATGGAGGCGGACCCGGTACCGCTGAGTCCCCGCGAACTGAGCGTGCTGGCCCGCGCGGCGGAGGGCGATTCGATCGCCGAGATCGCCAGTGCCCTGCACCTGGCCAGCGGCACCGTGCGCAACTACATGGCCGCCGCCACGCGCAAGGCCGGCGCGCGCAACCGCATCGACGCCATCCGCATATCCCGCAGGGAGGGCTGGGTCTGAGACCGCGGCCGCCCGCGAGCCGAGGCCGGGGCCGAGAGCGCCCCGCCCGGGGGCGGCGCCCGTCTCAGTCCTCCCCGGTGGCGTTCCAGAGCCCCACCAGGTCCCGGTACAGGGGTGATCGGGCCGGGAGTTCCTCGTGCGTGCCGCACACCGCCCGGGTCCCGTCCAGCACGAGGACCCGGTCGGCCCGGGCCGCCGACGAGATCCGGTGGGCCACCACGACGAGGGTGCCCGGGCGGGCGGCGAGGGCCTCTTCGGCGCGCGCCTCGGTGCGCGGGTCCAGATGACAGGTGGCCTCGTCGAGCAGCAGCAGCGGAGCGGGCGAGAGGTGGGCGGCGGCCAGGGCGAGCTGCTGGCACTCGCCCTGGGACAGTCGTTGCGGCGCGACGGCCCCGTCCAGGCCGCCGAGCCGCTCGACGAGGCCGCCCACACCCAGGGCGGTGACCGCCTCGCGCACCCGGGCGTCGTCGGGTGGACGCGCCCCGGGGCACAGGTGGGTCAGGTTCTCCCGGACGGTGCCGGTGAAGACGTAGGCCTGCTGGGGCAGCAGTGTGCGGCGCGGATCCGGCTCCGAGGCGTCCCGCTCGCCGCGTGCGGCCGCCCCGGCGACCAGGACCGTGCCCCGGTCGGGGCTGAGCAGCCCGGCGAGCAGCGCGGTGAGCGTCGACTTGCCGATGCCGCTCGGGCCGACGACGGCGAGGTGCTCGCCCGGGCGGACGACCAGGTCGAGGTCCTCCAGTACGGGGGCCGCCCGGGGGCCGTAGGCGAAGGTCACGCCGCGGAGCTCCGCGGCGGACGGCGGGACGGACGGCGCCGCGGGCGCCGGTACGGGCGCAGCGGGCGCGGGGGGACGCGACGGCCTCGGGTCGGGGGCGGGGGCGGGCGCTGCCTCGGCCTCGGCCTCGGGCTTGGGCTCGGGCTCGGGCTCGGGCTCGGCCTCGGCCTCGGGCTCGCAGAAGCGCTCCAGGACCACCAGCAGCCGGGTGCCGGCGGATCCCAGGGCCGTCATCAGGGCGTGCAGGGCGGGCAGCAGCGCCTGTACGAGGTAGGTGAGGGCGCCCACCAGGGTCCCGGCGGTCACCCCCCGGTCCAGCAGCCACGGGGCCGCCACCAGCAGGGCGATCACCGGCAGCCGGCCCGCTGCCCCGAGGGCGACGGTACGCACGGCCGCCCACCGGGCGAGGCGGCGGGTCAGCCGCTCCTGTGCCCCGATCAGGGTCTCCACCCCGGAGGCCGCGCTCGCTCCCCCGCCGCAGGCCACGATGTCGCGCAGCCCCTCGCCGACCGCGCCCACCCCGCGGGACAGCGCCTCGTCGGTGTCGAGGGAGTCGCGTTGTACGCCGGCCATGGGGCGCAGCGTGGCGAGGAAGAGGCCGAGGCCCAGCAGCAGCGGGGGCAGCACGACGAGCAGCAGCACGGGGGCGAGGGCCGCCATGCCGGCCAGCGCGCCGACGGCCGTGAAGACGAACGAACGGGCCGTGAGGACGATCCCCGCGAAGGAGTCGCGGGCCATCTCCGTCTGCTGGGTGAGCCGGGAGACGGCACCGGCGTCCGCGGCGCGGGACGGGTCGGCGACGGCCCGGTCGAGGGCGTGTCGCACGGCCCTGCGCACGAGTCCGTCGCGCAGCGGTTCCACCAGGTCGGCGAGGGCGGCGAAGACCCCGCGCAGCGCGAAGGCGCCGAGCAGGGCGCCGAGTCCGGCGACGACGAGCCAGCCCAGGCCGACCCCGGTGCGGCCGGCGAGGAAGCCGTCGTCGAGGGCTCGGGCCACGCCGTAGCCGGTGAGGAAGGTGTGGGCGGACTCCAGGAGCGACCAGCCCCCGAGTCGCGCCAGTGCGGGGGTGCGGCCGCGCAGGAAGCGGCGCGCGTCGGGGCTCACCCGCCGCCAGGTGCCGTGCTCGTTCACCGGGCCGCCCCCTGACCGCTCGGGTCCGCCGTGCGGGCGGGCTGACCGCTCGGGTCCGCCGTGCGGGCGGGCTCCGGAGCGGGTCCGGGCTCCGGCGCGGATCCGGGACCGGGCTCCGGCGCGGGATCCGGGCGCGCGCCCGCCGCGAACACGGCCCGGTAGTGCGGATCGCGCCACAACTCGACGTGCGGGCCGGTGGCCCGAATGCGCCCCTCCTCCAGCCACACCACGAGGTCGGCCCGGGCGGCCGAGGAGATCCGGTGCGCGACGACGATCCGGGTGCCTGCCCGAACCTGTTCCGCGACGGCCCGCTCGACCTCGCGGGCGGTGACCGTGTCGAGGCTGGAGGTGGCGTCGTCGAGGATCAGCAGTCGGCCGGCGCGGCAGAACGCCCGGGCCAGGCCGAGGCGTTGGACTTCCCCGCCGGACATGGGGGCCTCGGCCACCGGTGTGTCGTACCCCCGGGGCAGGCGTCGTACGAACAGGTCCGCGCCGGCCGCCCGGGCGGCCCCGCGCACCGATTCGGGATCCGGCGTCGGACCGGCGCCGAACGCGATGGCGTCGCCGACGCTGTCACCGAGCAGCGCGGGCCGGTGGAAGGCGTGCCCGACGTCGCGGCGCAGGGCTTCGGCGGTCAGTTCCCGCAACGGGACACCGTCCAGCAGCACCTGCCCGCTGTCGGGGTCCGCGAGTCGTCCGGCGACGGCGGCGAGCAGCGTCTTGCCGGAGCCCGAGCCGCCCACGACGGCCGCCGTGGTCCCGCCCGGGACGAGCAGGTCGATGTCGCGCAGCACCGCGGTTCCGTCGCGCGTCACGTGTACGCCGCGCAGTTCCAGGGTGCCGGGGCCGCCGTCGGGCAGCCGCCGGTCGCCGTGTTCCAGGGCGGGCAGGTCGAAGAGTTCGGCGGTGCGGCGGGCGGCGGCCCGGCCGCGCACGGCGGCGCTGAGCTTGCCGGTGACGGCCCCGATGCCGGCGGCGAGGCCGGCGTAGCGCACGGCGGCGAGGAGTTCCCCGACATCGAGCGCGCCGGCGGACAGGCGGATGCCGCCCACGCCGAGGACGACGTACAGCAGGAGCGGCATCAGGGCGGTGGTGCGGGCCATCGTCGCGCCGTAGACCTGCCACATCCGGCGCCCCTCGGTGTCGAGGTCGGGCAGTCGGGCGAGGATCCGGGCGCGTTCCCGGGCGGCGGTGCCGGCGGCGGCGATGGTGCGCGCCCCGGCCAGGGCCTCGACGAGCCGGCCGGCGGTCGCGAGTTGGGCCCGCTGGTAGCGGGAGACGATGGTGGAGGAGTCTCGGGCGAAGGCCCTCAGCAGGAGGACGAGCGGGGGCAGGCCGGCGACGAAGGCCAGTGCGGTCCAGGGGTCGATGACGAACAGCGCGACGAGTCCCCCGATCGGCGGCAGCAGCGCGGCGATCCCGGTCGCGAGGGTGGCCGGTACGGTGCCGGCCTCGGTGGCGTGCGCGGTCAGTCGCGCCGCGATCTCGCCGGGGGCGAGCCGGGCGGCCCGGTGGGGCGCGGTGCGCAGCAGCCGGGAGAGTCCCAGCCGGCGCAGCCAGGCTGTGGAGCGGGCGTCCACCGTGCCGGTGAGCCGGGTCGTGGCGGCGTCCAGGAGCACCTCGGCCACGATGACGGCGGCGCACAACAGGGTCCAGTACGGGGCTGCCGGATCGCGGCGGAGCAGGAGGTCGAGGGTGAGGCCGAGCAGAGCGGGTTCGGCGAGGGCGGCGACGGAGGCGGCGGTCGCGCATCCGAGCACGGCGGTCGCCCGTCCGGTGCTGTGGCGGGCGGCGTCGCGGAGCGCGCGATCGGCGGAGCGGGGGTCCTCGGGGCCCGTGGGGGTCGCGTTGCCCCGGGAGCGTTCGTGGGTGAGGACGGCCGGTTCCGGCGGGTCGTCGTGCGGGGTCATCCGCGGCGGCTCCTGAGAGGTGGGTCGGGGCCCGGACGGCGAACCGTCCGAGCCCCGTACAGGCCTGACGACCTGGTTAGTTACAGGTCGTGATGCTCAGGCTGCTGTCTCCGCAGAGCAGCAGGCTCGCGCGGCTTCCGCCGCCCGTCATCGCGGCCTCGGTGATCTCTTCCTTGGGGGTTTCCATCGACTGCAGGTCAAGAAGCGTCATGTCAGTTCCTCTTCTTCTCCGGGGATGTACCGATGGGTCACGGCCCCTTGCGGGACCGGCTTGGGGGCCGCTGCGGCGTCGCGCAGCGGCGGAAGGAACGGCAGGTGCGCGCGCCCGCCGGGCGCGGCGCTGCCGAGGGCGAGGAGAGCGCCGGCCGTGCCCGTGGACAGGTCCATGGACAGGCGCATCATCTGCTCGCCGGGGAAGGCCAGTTGGCCTTGGTAGGGGACGGCGTGCCGGGCGAGGGCGTCGATCTGCCGCGCGATGTCGTCGGGCCGCGTCCCCGGTCCGGGGGTCGTGGTCCGGGCGAGGTGCAGGATCATGCCGGCCGCGCCGCGGAAGAGTCCGGGCTGGGCGTAGAAGGTGGCCTGGGCGGCCGCCACGATGCCGCGCCGGGCCTCCTCGAAGCGCGGGTCGGCCCCGTGCTCCAGCCAGTCGTCGAGCACCATGCCGATGCCGGCGCTGCCCTCGCCCAGGTAGGGCATGGTCCGCCAGCCCTCGTTGACCTGGAGGGTGCCGAACGCGCTGGTCACGCAGCGGTCGAGGTCGCGGTGCAGGGCCTGTGCGGCTCGCGCCAGGAGTTCCGTGTCGCCGGTGCGTTCGTACAGGCGCAGGAAGAGCAGTGCGGGACCGGCGTTGCCGTACAGCAGTCCCGCCCGGGTGAGGTCGGGGGCGGAGCGGGCGACCAGTTCGGCGCAGCGCAGGGCGGCGTCGTGCAGGGCACTCTCCCCGGTCGTGGTGCCCAGGGCGTCCAGTGCGAGGCCGACTCCGGCGAGGCCGCTGTGCAGGTCGGGGCCGACGGTCTGCCACGGCTGGCGCAGCAGCTGTTCGGCGAGGGCGAGGGCGCGTTCACGGTGCCCGAGCCGGTCGAGGGTCCAGGCGGTGCCGGCGAGGCCGTCGTAGAAGCCGAGGGGTGTGCCGGAGTCCGGCTCCTCGGTCCGCTTGAGCAGCCACTTCTCGGCCTCGGGCCAGGGTTCGGCGCCGGTCTCGGCGAGGGCGTAGAGGACGCCCGCGGCGCCGTGTCCGAAGCCGATTCCGCCGCCGGCCGCGGCGAACTGGGCGATGTCGCCGGGGAAGAGCCTGTCCTCGCGGTCCAGGGTGGCCGAGGCGCGCAGGGCGGCCGTCATGGACGCGCGGGCGCGGGACCAGTCCCCCGGTTCGACGGGCAGGTACGGGCCGGTGGGCACGGTCGGGCGATGGCCGGGCTCGCCGGGCGGCGGGTCGTAGAGGATCTCCTCCACGGCCTCGTCGAGGAAGGCCCTCGGTACGGGGAACTGTTCGGCGGCGATGTCGGCCAGGTGTGCGGCCTTCGCCCGGTCCAGTACGAACAGGCTGGTCAGTGGCAGGAACAGGGCGAGTCTGAGGCAGGCGAGGGCGTAGCGGTCGACGGAGAAGCCGCGTCGTCCGGCGGGAGCGACGAACGCCGGGTTGGCGACGGTCTGCCGCAGCCCTTCGTCGACGTGGGCGGCGGCCTCGAAGTCCAGGAGCGCCACGGAGGGTTCGCCGTCCTCGTCCTCCGCCACCATGATGTTGAACAGGTGCAGGTCGTTGAAGACGACCCCGCGGGCGTGCACGGCCTCCACGGCCTCCGTCACCCGCCGGTGGATCGTCAGCGCCCACCGGGTGTACGAGGCGAGCTCCTCCGGGTCCGGTTCCGCCTCGATCAGCGGGTGGCGGCGGGCGAAGTACGTGTTGAGCGGCTTGCCCTCCAGGTACTGGAGGACGAGGAAGTGGTGGTCGCCGACGGTGAAGGTGCCGCGGACGGACGGGACGCAGTCCAGGCCCTCCAGCCGTTCCAGGGCGGTCCGCTCGCGGTGCAGCCGGGCCACGGCGTCGGCTCCGTCGGCGGCGAGTCCCGCATGGGGGCGGGCCTCCTTCAGCACCACCGGTTCGCCGGTGCGGCTGTCCGTGCCGGCGTAGACGCCGCCTCCGTTGGAGAAGTGGAGCGCGCGCTCGATGGTGTAGGGCACGTCGGTGAGCGTCACGGCCGAACGCGCGTCGAGGTGCGGCTTCAGGAACGCCGGGAGGTCGACCCACTCGGGCGGTTGGAACGACGGCCCGCGGGGGTCCGGGACGAGTCGACCGTCGGGGGTCTCGATCGCCGGCACGAGTTCGCCCCGCGCGTCGTAGCAGTGCCGCAGGGTGAAGCTTCCGTAGCGCAGGTGGACCGGTCCGGCGCCCCAGCGCAGATCGCTGAGGATGTACGGTCCGGGCTCGCCGGTCAGCAGGGCGTCGAGGTCCTCGGCGATGCGCCGGCACTGCTCCTGGTCGGCCGGGTACACGGTGATGAACTTCCCGCTGGCCGCGCGGTCGGCGTACTTGGCGTTGCGTATGTGCAGCAGGTGGCGGCTCGGCACGAACTTGAAGGCGATGCGCCGGGGCACGCAGTAGGCGTGGACGCGGTCGAGGATCGACTCGGCGTTGTCCAGTCGGGCGGAGACGTGGATCTTCCAGCCCTGGGCGGGGAGTTCGACACCGAGGGGGCGCAGCGCGTACCAGTCGCCGGTGCGGTGCGAACGCCACCCGGTCGGCACGGGAGCGAGGGCCGGGCCGTAGTTCTCGTCGGCCCGTCGGTACGGGGCGTCGTAGAACCAACGGTCGGCGTCGCAGAACGCGGCGTACCCCTTGTTCACTCCTGCTCCCTCGGTCGGTGACAGGAACGAAGGTGTCACGCGGAGCGACGGCCCCGACAGTCGCCGCTGTCACCGATCGGGTGTGCAGTACGCACGAGTCACTTGGCGGCCCGGGAAGGCGATCGCGGGGCGCGCCGGGGGCACGGCCGGGGCGGGCCGAGGGGCGTGGGCGGGATGGGCCGAGGGGCGTGGCCGGATGGGCCGAGGGGCGTGGCCGGATGGGCTGTCGGGGTGAAGCAGCCGCTCGCAGCGCGCCGCCTCCCGTCCGATCATCTGACTGGCCGTAGATTCCCTTGCGTCCGGGGAGCACCGGCGCGACAGACCGGTCCCCTTCGCTGCGACCGTCGGCGTACGGTCCGGTCCCGCCCGGGAGAGTGCCATGCGTTCTCGTGTCGCCGCCGCCGTCCTGCTCCTCGCACTGGGCCTGCCGCTGACCGGCTGCTCGTCCGACGGGGCGGACCCCGCCACCCGGGGGGCCGCCGGCGCACCGGCCCCCGGCCGTCAGGCAGCCCCCTCCCATCTGCGCTTCACCGCCAAGACCCTGGACGGCGCGGTGTTCGACGGAGCGGCGCTCGCGGGCAAGCCGGTGCTGTTCTGGTTCTACGGGGCCGCGTGCGCCGAGTGCCCGGCCCAGGCCTTCGAGACCGCGGCCAAGGCCGACCGCTACGTCGGGCGCGTCCACGTGGTGGCCGTCGCGGAACCGGGCACGGGCAACGGACTCCAGGGCTTCGCCGCCCCGGCCGGAGCGGGCCGCCTCCCGCACCTCTCCGACGTCGGCCACGCCCTGCGGGACCGCTTCCACGCCGAGGGCATCAACACGTACGTGCTGCTCGACGAGGACGGCGAGGTGCTCTACAAGGGCGCCGGAGCGGAGGGCGACAAACTCGACGGGGAGCTCGCGGCCCTCGCCTCCGGAGCCTGACGGGGGTCGGGGTGGAGGTCGGGTCCGGCCGGTCACGCGCCACGTGCCGGGGGCGTGCCGCCGGTGCGGCGACCACGAGCCGAGCCCCGGGCACGTCCGGCTCTACCGATCGGCCCCTCCGATCGGCCTCTCCGCCGGCCCGTGACCGGGCGAGAGGGTCGTGGTGACTCGATGTGCCTGCGCCGGGACAGCGTGTCGCGTGAGGCCGCGTGAGGGGCCCGTGGCCGCCTCCGGCGCCTTCCCGACCGGCCCCGCGCCCCGTTCGACCGGCGCCGCCCCGGCCCCGTGAACCGCCCCGTCGGCCGAGAGAACAGCGCGAATCACGACCCCGACGGCCATGCGGTGCTACAAATAGTCTGTGACCCATCCTTGCAACCCGTGCCGGGGACGTCGGTGCGGTCACTGAGCCGGAATCGGCCGCGAAGCGTCGCCCGACAGGTATTCGTCCTTCAGGTGGCGATCGTGGTGCTGCTCGCGGCCGGAGCGGTCCTGGCGCTGGTGCTCCAGTCCCGCCACGACGTCGACCGTGAGGCCCGCACCCGCTCGGTGTCGGTCGCGCAGACGGTCGCCCATTCGACCGGGATGTGCGCCGCGCTGCGGTCGTCCGACCCCGCCAAAACCCTTCAGCCGCTCGCCGAGTCCACGCGCAAGGACGCCGGGGTGGACTTCATCGTCGTGATGGACACCGAGGGGATCCGCTACAGCCATCCGCTGCCCGACCGCATCGGCAAGCGGTTCGTGGGCACCATCGAGCCCTCCCTGGCCGGCGAGGTGCACACCGAGAGCGTGCAGGGCCCTCTCGGCAAGGAGATCCAGGCCATCGTGCCGGTCTACTGCGACGGCAAGGTCACGGGACTGGTGTCGGCCGGGCTCACCGTGAAGAACGTGTCCGGAGTCGTCGACCGCCAGCTCCCCGTCATCCTCGGCGCCAGCGCGGCCGGACTCGCCCTGGCCACCGTGGGCGCGTGGCTCATCAGCAGGCGACTGCGCCGCCAGACGCACGGGCTCGGCCCCGAGGAAATGACCCGCATGTACGAGCACCACGACGCGGTGCTCCACTCGGTCCGCGAGGGGGTGCTCATCACCGACGGCGGCGGACGGTTGCTCCTCGCGAACGACGAGGCGAAACGCCTGCTGAAACTGCCGGCCGACGCCGAGGGCCAGTACATCGGGAACCTCTCCGGTCTCGACCGGACCGTGTGCGACCTGCTGCTGTCCGGCCGGGTCGCCACCGACGAGGTACATGAGGCCGGGGAACGACTCCTGGTGATCAACCAACGGCCGACGCGGCCCGGCGGCGGGCCCGAGGGCGCGGCGGTCACCATCCGGGACTCCACCGAGATGCGCGTCCTCAGCACCCGCGCCGACGCGGCCCGGCGACGGCTGAGGCTGCTGTACGACGCCGGGGTCGGCGTCGGCACCACCCTCGACGTGGGGCGGACGGCCCAGGAACTGGCCGACGTGGCCGTTCCGCGGTTCGCGGACTTCGCGACCGTCGAACTGGCGGAAGCCGTCCTGCACGGGGACGAGCCCAACAGCACGGCGCCCGACCTGCTCCGCACCGGTTTCAGCGGCATCGCCGACGACGTGCCGCTCTACCCGCGCGGCAGGCTGATCGACTTCCGGCCGTCCACGCCCCAGGCTCGCGGTCTCACCACCGGCCGGGCCGAGCTGATCCCCGATCTGGCCGACGCTCCGGGCTGGTACGCACAGGACCCGGAGCGGGCACAGGCCATCCTCGACTACGGCGTCCACTCCCTGATCACGGCCCCCCTCAAGGCGCGGGGCGCGGTACTGGGCCTGGTCAACTTCTGGCGGTCGCGGAAGGACGAGCCCTTCGACGAGGAGGACCTGTCACTCGCCGAGGAACTCGTGGCCCGGGCCGGTGTCACCATCGACAACGCCCGCCGCTACACCCGCGAGCATGCCCTGGCCGTGACCCTCCAGCGCAGTCTGCTGCCGCGCGACCTGCCCGAGCAGAGCGGCGTCGAGGTGGCCCACTTCTACCTGCCGGCGCAGTCCGGGGTGGGCGGCGACTGGTTCGACGTGATCCCGCTGCCCGGCAGCAGGGTCGCGCTCGTCGTCGGCGACGTCGTGGGCCACGGGTTGCACGCGGCGGCGGCCATGGGACGACTGCGCACGGCCGTGCTCAACTTCTCCTCGCTGGACCTGCCCCCCGACGAACTCCTCAGCCGGCTCGACGACCTCGTCCAGTACATCGACCAGGGCGGGGACGGCGGATCCGACGGCGGCCTGCTCGGGGCCACCTGCCTGTACGCCGTCTACGACGCGGTGACGCAGCGCTGCACCGTGGCGCGCGCCGGGCACGTGCCCCCGGCGATCGTGCGGCCCGACGGCAGCGTGGAGATCCCCGAGCTCCCCGCCGGCGCACCCCTGGGACTGGGCGGCTTCCCGTTCGAGTCGACGGAGTTGGAGCTGCCGGAAGGCTCCCAGCTGGTGCTGTACACCGACGGGCTGATCGAGGACCGCGCCCGCGACATCGACGAGGGTCTCGATCTGCTGCGGGCAGCGCTCGCCCACGCGGACCGCAAGCCCGAGGACACATGCCGGGCTGTTCTCGCGCAACTCCTGCCCGTCCGCTCCCGCGACGACGTGGCGCTGTTGGTCGCACGGACATCGGCGCTGCCGGCGGACCGGATCGCCGAGTGGGAGGTGCCCTTCGAACCGAGTTCGGTCGGCGCCATGCGGGCCCATGCCGTGCGGAAGCTGGAGGAATGGGGCCTGTCCGAGCTGGCGTTCGGCACCGAGCTGGTCCTCAGTGAACTCGTCACGAACGCGATCCGCCACGGCTCCGCGCCGGTGCGCGTGCGGCTGCTGTTCGACCGGATGCTGACCTGCGAGGTCTTCGACGGCAGCAGCAGTTCGCCCCGTCTGCACTACGCCACCACCACGGACGAGGGTGGCCGCGGACTCTTCCTCGTGGCCCAGATCAGCCGTCGCTGGGGCGCCCGGTACACGCCCGACGGCAAGGTCCTCTGGTCCGAACAGGCCTTGCCGGAGCCCGAGGAAGCCTAGGTCCTGTCAGAGAATCTTGCCCCTGCTGACCCGATGCGGCGTTCGGATGCAGCGATCGGATGCAGCGATCTGCTGCGCGCTAATCTGAGGCCATAACAGAGCACGGAGTGACCCGCGGACCGGCTTCGGGGAACGGCCCCGTGGTGAAGGAGCGAGATGAAGGCGCTGACGCTTGGTCCCCCGAAGCATGAGCGTGTCGTGCTCTTCGCTACGGGAGCAGGCGGCGATCCGGAGCGTTACCGCCCGCTCCTGGAACATCTGGCAGCCGATGACTGCCAGGTCATCGCACCCCACTTCGAGCGGTTTGCCGCTCGGGAGGCGACCACCGCTGAGCTGCTTGCACGCCCGGCTGGGCTGATCGAGGCACTCCAGCGGTGGGCGTCCGAGGACGCGGACGTTGTGGTGGTCGGCCACTCGATCGGTGGTTGGGCCGGCCTCTGTCTCGCCGGTGCGACGCCCTGGGGGCGGGACGGCAGACCGCTGGATGTCCCACGCGAGCCACGCGTCGGCCGTCTCGTCTTGTACGCGCCCGCTACGGGCTGGTTTGCCGCTCCGGGCGCCTTGGACGCGGTGACGGCGCCGATGCTCGTCTTTGCGGGGGAGATGGACACCGTCACACCCGTGGAGCAGGCCGTCCGTTTGAAGAGCGCGCCGGCTCGGGTCGACCTTCGCGTCGTGCCGGGGGCTGGTCACTTCAGCTTCATGGATACGCCGCCACCGGGCACGGTCGAGAACGAGGGTTTCGACCGTGGTCAGTTCCTTGCCGACCTCGCGCAAGCGAGCAGGGAGTTCGCCATCGCGTCCTGAGCTTGTGTGACGTGCCGTTCGGACGCTGTCCGGACGGCACGGAATTGTCAGGCTGAGTGGGCGGCAGAACCAGTACGGGTCCGCGGGATCGAAGGCGATTCCGCGGGATCGAAGGCGCCGAGGGGCAGCGCCTGTATCGCGATCCGCACCGTCGGTTGGGATCCCCGGAGCGACCTGCGGCAATCACGTTTTCGCCATGGACGCATCACAACTCGGCATCCGATCTCCCGGGTTGCCTCGACGCCTGATTTGCCGTTTTCGCGGCCTGTAACGTTCACGCGTTCGAAGAAGTTCCCTTGGAAGGACCCACCATGTCGACTCCGCCGTCGCCTCAGGGCGAGCACACCGCTCCCCCGGCCCCTGGCACGCCCGCTCCCGAGGCCGCGAAGCCCAAGGGTTCCAAAGCGAAGAAGTTCCTGAGGTTCGTCGCCATCGTCGTCGTCGCCATCGTGGTGAAGTTCGGCATCTCGTACTTCTTCAACTCGCCGGTGCGCGCCGAGGCGGGCGACTGCGTCAAGGTGACGGGCAGCGAGAACAGCCCCGAGGTGGAGACGAAGGGCTGCAGCGACAAGGACGCCAACTACAAGGTGCTGAAGGTCGTGGAGAACACCTTCGACACCGGCGCGTGCACCGTGGGCGAGGCCGCCCTGGCGCAGCAGTGGGAGCAGGAGAAGTTCGTCCTCTGCCTGGAGCCGGTCAAGCACTGACCCCGCTCCCGCCGGTGACGCCCGCTCACCCGGCGCGTCCCCACCGGCGACCGTGACATTCCGCTGCCCCCTCCCCCAGGGAGGGGGCAGTTCGGCGTTCGCGGGCAGGTACGGGCCGGGGCAAGGGGAAGCCCCGGCCGGTCTGGGGGGTGACCGGCCGGGGCGGCTCGGGGGTGTGGCCAGGGGGGTGCTGCCAGGGACGCTGTGCCCTCCGCGGTCACATCTATATGAACGCTCAACCAGTCTGCCGCGTTCCCTCGCCCCGACGTGACCCCCGTCACCACGACCGGCTCGGGCCCACGCCGCCTTCCCGCACGTCGGCTCCGGACGCGGCGATGCCGCCCCCGGCGAGGGCCGGGGGCGGCGTCCACCACCGCGGGTCGGACCCGCGGGTGCGGTCGTTTGGAGGTCACGCGTGTGCGTGGGTGGTCGGCTCCTTCAGCAGGGCCCAGATGATGAAGATGTCGATGGCGATGACGATGATCGCCCACAGGGGCTGGTACGGCAGCCACAGGAAGTTCACGATGATGCTGAGGGCCGCGAGCCCGACACCGAGCGCGCGCGCCCATGCCGCGCCCTTGAGGATCCCCACACCGGCGACGAGCAGGATCACGCCGAGGATCAGGTGGATCCAGCCCCACGCGGTGAGGTCGAAGCGGTAGATGTAGCTGCCCACCCGTGCGAAGACCTCGTCGTTGGCGAGGGCCCCGATGCCGTTCAGGACGGCGAGCACTCCGTCGACGAAGAGCAGGACACCGGCGAACATGACGCCCGAGCCCGTGTAACCGCCACCGCCCCGCTCACTCCAGCGGGAAGGTTCCGGTGTCGGCGCCCCGGACGGGGTCGCGGTCTGCGCCATGACAGCCTCCTTGGCCGAACACCCCGAGCAGATGGACACGCCGGCGATTGCGACGTGAGGCCGACGATCCGCCGCCCCGACCGTCACGACCACCCGGGCAGGGCCATTCGAGTGAACGCCCCGGTGCCCACCCGTGCGGATGGGCACGGCGGAAGCACCATGACGCAACCGTTCGGTTGCACCTGGGGCCGGTACGTGCAACCCTGGAGTTGCACTCATTGGAAGCGATGAAGGAGGCCCCTCATGAGCGAGGACCGAATCGAACGCGAGATCCTCATCGAGGCATCCGTGGAGCGGGTGTGGTCGCTGGTGGCCGACCCCGGGTTCTGGGTGTCCGACGCGGCCGGCCGGACCGGCGCCGTGGCGGAAGCGGGAGCCCGCGTGGTGGCGAAGAGCGCCGAGTACGGCGACTTCCCCGTACGGGTCGAGGAGGTCGAGCCGCCGACCCGTGTGTCGTACCGCTGGGCCAGCGCGTTCCCCGGGGAGGAGCCGCGCGAGGAGAACAGCACGCTCGTCGAGTTCACGTTGACCCCCGAGGGCGACGCGACGCGGCTGCGCGTGGTCGAGAGCGGGTTCTCCGCGCTGGCCGGGTCGGAGGAACTGCGCCGCAAGGCGGTGGCGGACAACACCGGCGGCTGGCCCCAGGTGTTCGACGCGCTCAAGAAGCGCGCCGAACAGTCGTCCGCGTGACGGAGGAGCACCGGGGCGCCGGCGACGCCGTCGACGGCGTCCTCGCCGCGCTCGCCGACCCGACGCGGCGCAGGCTGCTCGACCTCCTCGCCGAACGGGGCGAGGTCACCGCGACCACGCTCGCCACGGGGCTTCCCGTGTCACGGCAGGCCGTCGTCAAGCACCTCGCCGTCCTGGACGCCGCCGGGCTGGTCTCCGGCCGCCGGGTCGGGCGGGAGGTGCGCTACACGGTCCGACCGACCGCGCTGAACGCGACGGCGCACTGGATGGCCGCGCTCGCGGCCGACTGGGACCGACGGCTGGCGATCGTCAAACGGGTCGCCGAGGCGGCGGAACGCGACCCGGACGGGCGGTAGGTTCCCCGGCCGCCCGGGTCCGGGTCGGATGCGGCGCGCACGGGACCGCGACCAATCCGACCCGGCCTCGGCCGCGAAGTGCCTGTGTACGCCCGCTCCGGCGGCGCGGCCGTGTCCTCGTGCCCGAACCGTGTACGAGGGTCCCTCTGGCGGAAGGAGCCTCGATGAGGCCCGTGGCAGACCGACTGGCCGAACTCCTCGGGCATTTCCTCGCCGGACCCCCACCGGTGCGCCTGCGCGCCTGGGACGGCAGCGAATCCGGCCCCGAGGACGCCCCCCTGGTCGTGCTCCGCTCCCCCGACGCCCTGCGCCGCCTGCTGTGGCAGCCCGGCGAGCTCGGCCTGGCCGAGGCCTACATCGTCGGCGACCTGGACATCGAGGGGGACCTGGCCGACGGCCTCGGCCGCGCCTGGCAGTCCGTGCGCGAGCACGGCACCGCGACGCCGGGCCCGACGGGATGGGCCCGGGCCGCGGCGCTCGCCGTGGGGCTGGGTGTCGCCGGCATACCGCCGCACGCCCCGGACGCCCCCCGGGCCCGCCTCAGCGGCAGGCTGCACAGTTCCACCCGTGACCGGGCCGCCATCAGCCACCACTACGACCTGTCCAACGAGTTCTACGCCCTGCTGTTGGACCCGTCCATGGCGTACTCCTGCGGCTACTGGTCCCGCCCCGACGACCCCGACTACACGCCCGCCGACGCCCAGTACGACAAGCTGGAACTGATCTGCCGCAAGGTCGGCCTGCGGGCCGGCTCCCGCCTCCTCGACGTCGGTTGCGGCTGGGGTTCGCTGGCCGTCCACGCCGCACGCGCCCACAAGGCCCAGGTCACCGCCGTGACCCTGTCCCGGGCGCAGCGCGACTTCGTGACCGACCGGGTCGCGCGCGAGGGCCTGTCGGATCTGGTCGAGGTGCAGTTGCGGCACTGGCGTCACATCGACGGCGGGGGCTACGACGCTGTCAGCGCCGTCGAGATGGGCGAGCACGTGGGGGACGTCGAGTACCCCGAGTTCACGTCCCGGCTTCACGGAGTGCTGCGACCCGGTGGACGGCTGCTGATCCAGCAGATGTCCCGCGGTCTGAACGCTCCCGGCGGCGGCGCTTTCATCGAGACCTACATCGCGCCCGACATGCACATGCGGCCCGTGGGACGCACCGTCGACCTCATCGAGGACGCGGGGTTCGAGGTGCGTTCCGTGGAGGCCCTGCGCGAGCACTACGCCCGGACCATCGACGCGTGGCGCCACACCCTGGAGGAACGGTGGGTGGACTTCGAGACGCTGGTCGGCCAGACCACGGCCCGTGTGTGGCGTCTGTACCTCGCCGGCAGTTCGCTCGCGTTCACCGAGCGCCGCATGGGCGTCGACCAGATCCTCGCCGTCCGGCCGTCCCGGGAGGGGCGCAGCGACATGCCGGCCACACCCGTGAGCTGGTACGAGTCGCAAGCGCGGGCATGAGCGCCGGAAGGAGTTCCTCGATGAGCCCCGAGTCGGTCCACGTTCCCGCCGCGCCCGGCCGGGAGCTGCCGTCGGCGCTGTCCCTGCGGCGGAATCCGGCGCATCCGACGGCGGCGATCCTCGTGCTGCACGGGGGCCGCGCCGACGGGTTGACCGCGCCCCCCGCCCTCAACCTGCCCCTCGTGCGCATGAGGGCGTACACCCGGGCGCTCGTGCGGGCCACCGGGCCGGACCGCGTGGTGGTCGCCGAGGTGCGGTACCGCCACCGAGGTTGGAACGGCGCCCGGGAGGATCCGGTACGGGACACCCTGCGCGCCCTGGACGAGCTGCGCCGCGCCGCCGGGCCCGTCCCCGTGGTCCTGGTGGGCCACTCCATGGGCGGTCGGGCGGCGTTGCGCGCGGCCGTCGACCCTTCGGTGCGGGCGGTGATCGGGCTGGCGCCGTGGTGCCCGCCCGGTGAGTCGGTGACACAGCTCGCGGGCAAGTCGGTGGTGCTCCTGCACGACGAGGCGGACCGGGTCACCGATGCCCGGGCGAGCTGGGACCACGTGCGGCGGGCCCGCGCCGCCGGGGCGCGGGCCGCGGGCATCGTCATGCCCGAGGGCGGGCACGCGATGCTCCGCCGGTCGGCGCGCTGGCACGAGGCCGCCGTCGCCGCCGCGCTGGGGTTTCTCGGCTCGCGCGAACTCCCCGACGGCCTCTTCACCGGGCCGGTCCCGATGCCCTGGCCCCGGCCGGACGCTGTCGAAGCCCCGCGCGGAAGCGGCCGCCGCCCGCGGGACGGCGGGTGACGGCCGGACGGACGGGGGGCCGAGCCCGTCATCGCCCCTCCTCGGTGACGGCGCGGCCCCCTGCGGGAGGGCCCGGGAGGAACGATCCGGCCCTCCCGGGCCCCGGTGGTCAGAAGTAGACGTTCCAGGTGATGTCGGTGGTCGCGGTCCGGCCGGCGGCGTCGGTGAGGGTGATCCGGCTGGTGCGCATCCCCCAGGTGGTGGGCGTGCCCGTGACGACGCCCTTCGCGGTGTCGAGGGTCAGGCCGGCCGGGAGTCCGTCGGCGGCCCAGCGGTAGGGCGCGGTTCCGCCGGTGGCCTGGATCGGGAGGCTGACGGGCTTCTTGACGTAGGCGATCTGGTTGCCGGGGTTCCGCAGGACCGGGGCGCCCGCGCCGACGGCGGTGACGGTCCAGGTGAAGGAGGCGGACGCCTTCCTGCCGGCGCCGTCGGTCGCGGTCACGGTGACGTTCGACGTGCCCGCGGTGGTGGGTGCGCCGGTGACGGTGCCCGTCGCGGAGGCGATGGCCAGGCCGGCGGGCAGCCCGGCGGCGGTCCAGGTGTAGGGGGCGGCGCCGCCCGTCGCGGTGTTCCCGAGTTCCACCGGGGTGCCGAGTCGGGGTGGACTGGGCGGGGACGGGGGTGACGGTGACGGCGCCGGGCTGCGGGGTGGCCGTGACGAGGGTGGCGCCGAATCGGGTCAGGGCCTCGTTGACGGGCTGGAAGATGGTGAACTTCTCGCCGCTGCCGGAACTACAGGTGGCGCTGCCGCCGCCGGAGTGCAGGCCGATGGCCTTGCCTCCCGTCGCGGTGACGTAGGCACCTCCGGAGTCCCCGCCGGCGGAACAGGCGCTGGAGTACGACAGGCCGTCGATGACCACGTTGCCGTAGTCGACGCTCTGGTCGACCTTGGTGACCTCGCCGCAGCGCAGGCTGGTGGTCTGGCCCGAGCGGCAGATCGCCGTGCCCACGACCGCGTCGGCGGAACCGGTGACGGTGATGTCGCCCTGTCCGTATCCGGCGACGGTGGGGACGACGTTCCAGCCGCTCTGGTCGACGTCGACGATGCCCATGTCCCCTTCGCGGGCGTTGACGCTGCCGGTGCCGTTCCTGTTCGACGTGCCCACGCGGGTGCCGTCCTTGCCGTAGGCGAGCTGGTTGGCGTCGTTGGTGCAGTGCCCGGCGGTCAGGAACGCCTTGGTGCCGCCACTGGTGCGGGTGACGGGGAAGCCGATGGAGCACGGGCTCTCGCTGCCCGGTGTCCACTTCTCCCCGCCGATCACGTCGGACTGCTGCACGGGGGTGTCGGAGGTGTAGGTGACGTGCGCGATCGGGCCGAGGGCTTCGACGGCGGCGATGAAGAGTTCGGTGGACGCGGTGCTCGCCGCCCGGTCGATGCTCACGTCGACACGGTTGTTGCGGACGTCCGGCCCCCAGGAGACCACTCCGTCGATGCCGGCGCCGATCTGACGGGTGATGGCCTCGGTGGTGGCGTCGAGTCGGGCGCCGGTGTGCCCGACCCGTACGGGTACGGCTCCGGCCGCCCGGACGAGGGCCTCGTCCGCGCCGGTGGTGACGGCCGCGGTGAGCCGGCCGGTGGCGGCGTCGAACCACAGGCCCGATATCCGGTCGCCGGCCCGGGCCCGGACCCGGGCCGCCGCGAGGTTCGCCGCGCTCTCGTCCGCGAGACGCTCCCGGACACCCGCTTCGCTCAGGTGGAGGTCGCGGCGCATCGCGTCGAGGAGGCGGGGGCCGACGGCGGGCGAGGGTTGCGGACCGGGGTCGGCGGCGGCCGCGTGGGACGGCAGGGCGGCGAGCGAGCCCAGGGCGAGTACGGCGGCGAGACAGGCCCACACGGGCCTGGGGTTCACGGTGCGCACGAGGACGGGTTCCTCTCATGGGGGGCGCGCCGGCGGGCGCCGGCACGGCCGCGGCGGGGCGCGGCGGCCTCCCGGGGCCGGTGTCCGCGGCCGGCGGCGGCCTCCCGACCCCGGGGTGGTGGCCAACAGAGTGCTGGTGGCCCGCGGAACGGGGCATCGGAGGAAACCCTTGTCCGCGGCGCCGATCGCGCGGGGACCGTTGTGCTCGGCGGACGGCGAACCTACGGTGCCGTCTCGTGACGTGGGAGACCGAGGTGACGGGCCGCCGGGGCGGCGTCTGCGCGGGTCCGCCGGACCCCGCCTTCGAGACGGCGCGTCAGGCGCTCGCCCGGGACGGGTGTGTCGTCGTCACCGGACCGTGGGGGGCCGGGAAGTCCACGCTCGCCCGCAGGATCGCCGCCGCCGGGGTGGCCGACGGACGGGCGCTGGTGCGCGTCACCGGCGCCCAAGGGGACGGCGCGTACCCCGGGGGCGGTCTCGCCCAGCTCCTGTCGGGTGATGTGGCCTCCCGCGCGCGGGGCCTGACGGGTGCTCGGCGGGGTGTCCTGGAGCGGCTCGCGCACCTGACGGATCGACAGGACGGGGCTCCGGGACCGGCGGTCGCCCGCTCGGCGGTGACCGCCCTGTTGGGCGGGATCGAACCCGGGGTCCTGCTGGTCGTCGACGGTGTCCAGTGGCTCGACGACTTCAGTGCCGACGTCCTGGGGTACGCGCTGCGCACGCTGCCCGCCGGGCGACTGACGGTCGTGGTCACCGAACGCGGGAGCGGCCGGCCGCGCGTCGCCGGCCGTCTGGTCGGGGCGCACGCGCCGTACGTCGCGCCGGCGCCGCTGGACGTGACGGGCACCGCGGCGCTCCTCGCCGAACACGGCCTGCCCGCGCGGTGGGCGGCCCCGGTGGACCGGCTGTGCGGCGGCCACCTCCTGCTGACCTCGCTGGCGTGTACGTCCCTGGCGGCGCTGCCCGCCGCCGAACGGCGCGGGCTCGCCACCTCGGCCGTGTTGCGGGACGCCGCCCGGGAGTGGCTGGAGACGCTCCCCCGTCCGGTCCGGCGCACCCTGGCGCTCGCGGCGCTGGCGCACCGTCCGACATCGTCCCTGTTGTCGCGGGCGGGTTGCGCGGACGCCGAGGAGGACCTCGCCCGGGCGCGGCGCGCCGGGGTGTTGCGGGACGGCCCCGCCGGGGAGGTGGTGTTCCAGGGCGCGTTGCTGGCGTCGGCCGCCGCCCGGGCCGGTGGGCCCCGCGAGCGCACGGAACTGCACAGGGCGCTGGCCTCGGCGGTCCTGGACCCCGCGCACCGGGCCCGCCACCACGCTCTCGTACGGGACCGCCCGGACCGGGCCGCGGCCGAGGACACCGAACGCGCCGCCTGTTCGGCCCGTGCCGGCGGCGACCGCGCCCTGGCCGCCGAGCTGTTCCTGCTGGCGGCCGGGCTCACCCCCGCGGATCGGCCCGAGGCGCGGTCGCGGCGGATCACCTCGGCGGCGCGGGAGGCCGCGGCGGCGAGCCGCACGGATCTCGCCTGGCAGGCGGTGGAGGCCGTGACGGAGGCGGCTGTCGAACCCGCCCGGCACGTCGCGGTCCTGTTGGCCCTGATCGACTCCCACGGTCAGGCCCTCGCCGAACTCGAACCCCTCTTCCACCGGTGCGGGCAGCTCGCGGGCGACGACCCGGGACTGCTGGCGGCCGTCGAACTGCGCGCCGCCATCGCGGCGAACATCTCGCAGGAGGATCCGGAGCGGGCGCTGCGCGCGGCCGCGCGGGCCGCGGAACTCGCCCGGGCCGGCGGGCAGCCGCCGCTGCGCGCGGCGGCGCTCACCATGCGCGCCCGCATGGAACGCGTGCTCGGTGTCCCCGACGCCGCGCGGACCCTCGACGAGGCACTCGCCCTGGGGGTGCCGGCCCAGGAGTACGGGATCCGCAACAGCGCCCAGTACCTCGCCGCGCGCCACGCGGTCTTCGACGACCGGTTGCCGCCCGCGCGGCGGCAACTGCTGGAACTGCTGGCGATCGCCGAACGGGAGGGCGATCCGGAAGATCTGGTGGATCTCTGGCGCAGTCTGTGCGAGGTCGACGTCCGGCTCGGATCGTGCGCCCGCGCCCTGGAGTGGGCCGATCGGGCGCTGGCGCACTCGGCCGCCCACCGCCTGTCGCCGGGCCCCGCCTGGTACACGGCCGCCCTGGCGCAGAGCGTGGGCGGGTCCTTCGCCGAGGCCTCGCGCCTGGCCGGGCGGGGCATCCAGGCGTCCCGGGAAGAGGGGGACGCCCTGTACCTCGCGCGCAGCCTGTGGGTCAGGGGCTGCGTCCGGCTCCACACGGGCGACGGCGCGGGTGCGGCCGCGACGTTCGCGGAGGTCGCCCGCCTGGAAGGGGACCGGCCGGTGGCGGATCCGAGCATGTTCCGTTGGCGCTCGGACGCGGTGGAGGCGCTGACCGCCGGCGGACACACGGACCGGGCGGGGTTGCTGTTGGCCGGGGCCGAGGCCACGCCGGGGATCCGCGGGCGGGGGCCGGGCACGGTGGCCGCCCTGGTCCGGGCCCGCGGGGTGCTGCTGGCCCGCGAGGGGCGGCCCGACGAGGCCGTGGCCCGTCTCGGGGAGGCCGCCGCGGGGTTCCGGTGCGCGGGGCTGCCGCTGGAGGAGGCGCGCACCCACCTCGCCCGCGGCCGGGTGGAGCGGGCGCGCCGCAGGCAGGCCGCGGCGCGCACGGCCTGGGAGGAGGCGGCGGAGCTGTACGGGACGACCGGCGCCCGGCCCTGGCGGGAGGTGACCGCGGCCCTCCTGGACCGGCTGCCCGGCGGTCGGCCGGGCGACGGGTCGCGGGCGGGAGGGCTCACCCCGTCGGAACTCCGGCTCGCGGGTCTGATCTGCCGGGGCGCCAGCAATCAGGAGGCCGCCCAGCAGTTGTTCCTGTCGGTCAAGACGGTGGAGGGCATGCTCAGCCGCGTGTACCGCAAGCTCGACGTCCGTTCCCGCACCCAGCTCGGCGCCGCCCTGGCCCCGGACCGGTGAGGGGCGGCCCGGACACCTGCCGGATGCCACCGCGCGGTTCGGTCGCGCGGTGGCATCGTGGCGGCGTGGTCGGCTCCGGTGTCCGTGTCGGGGCCCCGCCCGGGGCGGTTCGGGATCGGGTCAGGCCAGCAGTTTCGCCTTCGCCCGCTCGAACTCCTCCTGGGTGATGTCGCCCTTGTCCTTGAGCGTGGAGAGCTTGTGGAGCTCGTCCGCGGCGCCACCGCTGCCACCGGGCGTCCCGGCCGCTTTCTGGACGTACTGCCGGAAGGCCTGCTCCTGCGCCTCGGCCTGCTTGACGTCCCGCTTGCCCATGCCCTTGCCTCGGACGATGAGGTAGATGAAGACGCCGATGTACGGCAGCAGGAGGACCAGGATGAGCCAACCCGCCTTGCCCCAGCCGTGCAGTTCGTGGTCGCGGAAGATGTCCGTGATCACCTTGAAGAGCAGGAAGAACCACATGATCCAGATGAAGAGCCAGAGCATGGTCCAGAACAGATTGAGCAGTGGGTAGTCGTCCACGAGTCACTCCGATCACGTATGGGACGAATCAATTCATACCGCCGCTGGAACCACTCCGCACGCGGAGCGACGGGTGGCGGTTCTTACGGATCCGTGACGTGCGGCCCGGTGGGAGCCCGGGCGGACCGCGCCCGGCATAGCGTCGGGGCATGCGCGTACTTGTGACTGGAGGAGCGGGCTTCATCGGCTCGCACATCGTTTCCGCACTGGCCGAACGCGGGCACGACCCGGTGGTCTTCGACCTGGCGGAGGAGAACGGAAGGGACGTACGGGACTCGGCGCAGGTGGGCGAGGCCCTCGTCGGGGTGGACGCGGTCTGCCACCAGGCCGCCAAGGTGGGGCTGGGCAAGGACTTCGGCGACGCACCCGCCTACGTGTCGGCCAACGACCTCGGCACGGCCGTCCTGTTGGCTCGGATGGCGGAGACCGGGGTGCGGCGGCTGCTGCTGGCCGGGTCGATGGTCGTGTACGGCGAGGGGCGGTACGAGTGCCCGGCCCACGGGGTCGTCCGCCCGGGACCGCGCGCCGAGGAGGACCTGCGGGCCGGCAGGTTCGAGCCGCGCTGCCCCGCCTGTGGCGCCGAGCTCGCGCCCGGGCTGGTCGCCGAGGACGCCCCGATGGATCCCCGCAACGTCTACGCCACCACCAAACTGGCCCAGGAGCACCTCGCGGCGTCGTGGGCACGGGCCACCGGCGGGCGGGTGGTCTCGCTGCGCTACCACAACGTCTACGGGCCGGGAATGCCGCGCGACACCCCGTACGCGGGAGTAGCCGCGCTCTTCCGTTCCGCACTCGCGCGGGGGGAGGCCCCGCGCGTCTTCGAGGACGGCGGGCAGCGGCGGGACTTCGTGCACGTACGGGACGTCGCGACGGCCAACGCCGTGGCGTTGGAGGCGGCGCGGGACGCCCCGGGCTTCGTGGCCTACAACGTGGGCAGCGGCGATCCCCGTACCGTCGGCGACATGGCGAAGGCGCTGTCGGCCGCCTGCGCGGGCCCCGATCCCGTCGTCACCGGCGAGTACCGGTTGGGCGATGTCCGGCACATCACCGCCGACTCGGCGCGGCTGCGCCGGGACCTGGGTTGGCGTCCGGTGGTGGCGTTCGAGGCGGGCATGGCCGAACCGGGCGACGGGACCGCGTAGGTCCGCGTGCGCGGCTCAGTTCTCGGCGATCTGGGCCACCCACCCGTAGGGGAGCTCCGAACCGTCGAGGGTGACCGCCTCGACCGTGCGGGTCTCGGGATCGATGTCGGCCTGAACGCCCTCGCCCTCGTAGCGCGGGTAACCGGACGTGCCCAGTTCACCGGTGAAGTCCACGGCGGCCGTGCGCAGGATGCCCTCGCGCCCGGTCCCGCCCTCCGGGCGGGGGCCCGGGCGCAGCACGACGGTGTAGCGACGGGGAGCGGAGGCGGGATCGTTCCCGGCGGAGGCGGTCATGCCGCCCAGGCTAGCGACCGGACGATCTCCTCGCCGGGAACCTTCGGCCCCGACTTTCCGCGGGGCGGCCGGGTGGCGCGCCCCGCCGGGTGGCGCGCCCCGCCGGGCGGGGCGCGCCAGGGCTATGACCCGCCGCCGGGGCGCAGCAGGTCCGCGTACACGCGCGCCGTCACCCCGGGCCGGCCGGGTTCCCAGGTGACGCGGCCCAGCCCCGATGTCGCGCAGAGTCGGCCCAGCGCGACCACCGCCGCGCGGACCGTGTCCTCGTCGCCGCCCGTCACGTCGAAGACGACGAGGCCGGGTTCCGCGACGTACCGCTCATCAATGTCGTTCACACCCGTCCCGACGAACGCCGGCCGGCCGCCGGTTCGCCCGCGCCGGGCGGCACATCCGTACGGGCCGACACCCGCGCGGGAGGTGCCCGCGACCGGTCGGCGCCGCCGACGCGGCCGGGGGCACCCCGGGAGGCCTGCCCCGGTCCCGGGGCGGCGCCCCCGAACGCGCCCTCGGACCGGCCGTGTTCACCCCACGTGCCACAGGGTCTTGTCCCCCTGGACGATGACCGCCCCGCCGGAGGGACGGATCAGCAGGCGGGCGCCCCGGTGGCCGGTGGTCTTGGAGGACCAGAGGGACCGGCCGGCCGCCGTGAGGACGGCGAGTTCGCCGTCGGCGGTGAAGCGCGCCTCGGCTCCGGTGCCCGAGGTGCCCGCGCTCCACACGGAACGGCCGTCGCCGTCGTACAGGACCAGGTCGCCGCTGCTGTCCATGCTCAGGCGGACGGCGCCGGCGTCCAGGGTGTCGCCGGCGCGCAGCACGGTGCCGGCGTGTACCTCGATGGAGTCGTCGAGCCTGCCGGCGGCCAGGGCGCGCAGGGTGGGGAGGGAGGGGGTGAAGGCGTAGACGGCGCCCTCGGTGCGGATGAACCGCCGGAAGGAGAGCGTGGTGGCGCGGCTGCCGCTCTCGGAGGGGCATTCGAACGCGGCCTGGGAGCCGGGGCCGATGACCGGGTCGGCGCCCGGGACGGGGTGGCGGGCCGGCGGGAAGTCCACGTCGTTGACCCAGCGTTTGGCGATGAACTCGAACTGCTCGACGAGGTCGGCCTGATGGCTGACGAACAGGAGGCCGCGCGCGGTGTCGTCGCCCTCCGGGCGGTGCGGTGGGCCGAAGGGGATGCCGCGCCGGATGATGCGGCGGGAGTCGAGTTGGGCGATGGGCAGGGGCGGACGTCCCGGGGCCGGGGTGAGGCCCCCGCGCGGGTTGCTCTTGCGGATGTGCGAGAACAGCGGTGTGGTCCAACCCTGCGGGTCGTCGTGGAAGTCGAGCGCGCCGTCGATGTCCTCGCCGGGAAGGGGGACGCGTTCGGCGACGGGGCAGGTGGCGACCGGTGCGCCACCGGGCCAGCGGCCGATCATGCGGGCGGCGAGCCACTTCGGGTCGGCGTCGGCCGGCGCGGCACCGGAGCGTTTCAGTTCGGCGAGGCACTCGGCGGCCTGGTTCCACCACCCGGGCACGTCCTGCGCGAGCCGTCGTACGACGTGGAACGAGCCGCCGGTGGCCCACGCGGGGAGCCCGGCGGGACGCGCCCCGACGCGTTCGTGCCCGATCAGGAACTCGCCGGCGGGCACCAGCCGGGTGCCGGGCTTGCCCTGGACGGTCGCGGGGTTCGCGGCGTCGGACGCGTCGAAGCCGCGCACTCCGGGTTGGCTGATGGCGTCGAGGAAGCCGAAGTGCTCGTGGCCGCGCAGCGCGCCGGGGAGCGTGCCGCCGTCCTGGCCGAAGAGGACCGTGGCGGCGGCGCCGTCCAGCGAGCGGCGGTGGCGGTCGACGGCCTCGGCCAGTCGCCCGGAGTCGTCGGCGGCCAGGGTGAGGACGGCGTGCACGTCGTCCTCGGACGCGCCGAACAGCCAGGAGTCGGGTCCGCTGGGTCCCGTGTCGCCCAGTGCCTCGGCGCGGGCGGCGGCCCCGTCGCGGAAGGCCTCGGCGGTACCCCCGGCGGGGACGGCGGGGAAGGGGTCCTTGCCGGCGAGCAGGCGCAGGCCGGGGTGGGTGAGGCTCAGGCCGGTCCACAGGGTGGCCATGCCGGCCGGGTCCACGCCGCCCCGCAGGGTGCGCGCCCTGCTGAACTCGGCGTTGAAACGGGTGACCTGATCGGTCGTGGAGAGGTCGGGCAGCAGGCCGCCGAGCCAGCGACGGGCCTGGCCCGCGTGGTGGAAGTGGACGAAGAGCAGGCAGACGTGGTCCTTGCGGAAGCCCGCGAGGATGTCGCCCTGGGTGGTGGTGTCGGCCCGCAGCGGCAGGGCCTGCGCCGCGGCCCGGGACGCCGGTGGCGCGAGGGGTGCGCCGGGGGCGCCCACGCGCGGTGCGGCGCCGGCCGCGGTGCCGGGGATCCCGACCGCGAGGGCGGCGGCGCAGGCGCCCGCCCGTACGACGGTGCGGCGGGTGGGGTGGTGCGGGGAGGGCGGGCTGTGCAACGTGTCCTCCGGGCAGGGAAGGGGGGCGCGGCCGGGCGACACCGGGGAGGGCGTACCGGGCAGCCGATGATCATCACCCTGTGCGATGGAGGGGAGACGCGCGAGGCGGACGCACCGATGGGGTGACGGGGCGTCGGGTGACGCCCCGTCGGTCGCCCGGGGGTCGGGCCTCGGCCGGGCCCCCGGTGTGCGGACCGCCGTCAGTGATCCCCGAGGAGGCGGCAGACGAAGTTCTCCTCGGTGGCGCGGAGCCGGTCGAGGAGTTCCGGGTCGAGCGGCACCTGGCTCGTGACGGACACGGTCACCGATCGCTTGCCGTCCGGGGTGGCCGCGGCGAACTGCGTGTAGCCGGGGAAGTTTCCGGTGTGGCCGAGGACGACCCCGCAGCGCGTGGTGTAGCGGAAGATGCCCAGTCCGGCGGCGTTGGCGCCCGGGCCGGCGGGCTCCGAGGCGCCGCCCCGCACGAACCGTTGCTGTTGGCGTCGGGTCGGCGGCGACAGCAGCTCGGGCCCCGCGTAGCCGCGGATGAACGCGGAGAGTTCGCGCGGGGTGGAGACGATGCCGCCCGAGGCCCAGACGCCCGAGGCTCCGAGCACTTCGCTGACGTCCTCCGGCGGGGCCGGCGGCTCGACGGCGTAGCCGTGCATGAAGGGTTCCGGCAGCCGGTAGCCCTGCGGCAGGCTGGTGGCGCGCAGGCCGAGCGGCCGGTACACCCGCTCCTTCAGCAGTTCCTCGTAGCGGCGGCCGGTGGCCTGTTCGGCCATCAGCGCGACGGCGATGTTGTCCGAGTTGGAGTACTGGTAGCGCGAGCCGGGCTCGAAACGGAGGTCCTCGTCGGCCACGTAGTCGAGCAGTCGGCGGGAGTCGAAGCGGTGGCGGGGGTCCGCGGTGAGGATCTCCAGGAACTCGGGGTCCTCGGTGTAGTCGGGGAGACCGCTGGTGTGGTTCAGCAGTTGGCGGAGCGTCACCGCGTGCCAGTCCCGGGGCAGGCGGGGAAGCCGCCGGCCGATCGTGTCGTCGAGGCCGAGCCGGTCGTCGTCGACGAGGCTCAGGGCGACCGCGCCGCTGAACGCCTTCGCGACGCTGGCGATCCGCATGTGGTCGTCGAGGCCGGGTGCCTCACGGCGGCCGATCTCGGCCACGCCCGCCCGGTAGACCTCCTGGCGGCCGTCGCGCCGGAGGACGGCGATGGCTCCGGGTGGGCCGCCCGGAGCCTCGACGAGTGCGAGCAGCTGTCGTTGGAGGGACCGGTCCCGGGGCGGCTCGGCCGGGCCGGTTCCCGCGGCGGCCGGGGTGAGGCTGCCGGCGAGCGCGGTCGCGGCGAGGGCGGCGACCGCCGCACGCCGCAGGCCGCGTGAACGGGGACGGGGACGGGCGGCGGATCGGCTCGGGGTGTGCAGCGGACGCACGCTGGTACCTCCTCGGTTTCGGGCCCCGGCGGGCCCGGGCGATGTCTCGGCCCAGCATCGGGTCACGTCCGGGCCGCCGCCTGCGGCCTGCTCCATCCGGCCGAGGCGCGGCGGGTGACGGGGGCGCACGGACGGCCGGTTCGTGTGGGCCCGTGTTCGGGAACCGGGGGCACACTGGGACCAGGACGAGACCCGCCTGCTCGGCGGGCCGAGGAGAGGGGCCGGCGTTGGCCGTTCCGATCGTCATCGACTGCGATCCCGGGCACGACGACGCCCTGGCCATCATGCTGGCGGCGGGGGATCCGGCGATCGACCTGCTGGCCGTCACCACGGTGGCGGGCAATCAGACCCTGGACAAGACCACGCTCAACGCGCTCCGGGTGTGCACGGTCGCGGGCATCACCGGCGTGCCGGTGGCGGCGGGGTGCGCGCACCCGCTGGTGGAGCCGCTGGAGGTGGCCGAGGACGTGCACGGGGTGTCGGGGATCGACGGTCCGCGGTTCCCCGTACCGACCGTGGAGGCGGTCCCCGAACACGCGGTGGAGTTGCTGCGGCGGGTCCTGACGGAACATCCCGAGCCGGTGACGCTCGTGCCGACGGCTCCGCTGACGAACATCGCGCTCCTGCTGACCCGCCATCCCGAAGTGGCCGGGCGGATCAAGGAGATCGTGCTGATGGGCGGGTCGACGGAGCGGGGGAACCGGACCCCGGCCGCCGAGTTCAACATCCATGTGGACCCGGAGGCCGCGGACATCGTCTTCCGCAGTGGTGTCCCGGTGACCATGTGCGGGTTGAACGTCACCCATCAAGCGCTCGCCACCCCCGCGGTACTGGCCCGCTTCGAGGCACTGGACTCGGAACTCGGCTGGATCTGCGTCGAGTTGTTGCGGTACTTCGCCGGAACCTACCGCCGGCTGTTCGGGTTCTCCGCTCCCCCGGTGCACGATCCGGTGGCGGTGGCCCGTGTCATCGATCCCCGGATCGTCGACTGCGTCGACGCGCACGTCGCCGTCGAGCTGCACGGACGGCACACGCGCGGGGCGACCGTGGTGGACCTGCACGGGCGCCTGGGCCGGCCGGCGAACGCCCGGGTGGCCGTGGGTCTGCGAACGGACCTCTTCTGGGACCGGATGGTGGCGGCGGTGGCCGCGCTGGGCGCCGCGCGCGACTGACCGGGGCCGGCGGTCCGCAGGTCCGTCGGGCGGCGTCCGGCACACCCCCGGTGGGCCAGGTGGGCGTCCGGCGGACGGTCGAATCCGCGGCGGGCCGGAGCCGGTCGTCGCCCCGGCCGTTCCCGATCGCGCTCCCCCGTGCCGTTTCACCGGCCGGTTCGGGCCGCGGCCGAAGGCGTGACGGGCGCCGGTACGGGGAAGGCTGGGCGGACGATGACGCGGCGGGCGGCGCGGGCCGAGGCCCGCGGGTCCGGTGTTCCGCGCGACCCGAACCGGGTCGATCACCCCGACGAGTGTGGAGGAACCGGCGGATGCCGAACGAGCGAGCGGGCCGACCGGCGGAGCAGGGCGATCTGATCGATGTCGCCCGGCTCGTGACCGCGTACTACGCCTTGCGCCCCGACCCTTCGGATCCCGTCCAGCGGGTCGCCTTCGGCACGTCCGGGCACCGCGGGTCGTCGCTGTCGACGTCCTTCAACGAGGACCACATCGCGGCGACGAGCCAGGCGATCAGCGAGTACCGGTCGCGGGAGGGCACCGACGGGCCGCTGTTCCTGGGCGCCGACACGCACGCGCTGTCGGAACCGGCCCGGGTGACCGCCCTGGAGGTGTTCGCCGCCAACGACGTGACGGTGCTGATCGACTCGGCCGACGGGTACACGCCGACGCCCGCGGTCTCGCACGCCATCCTCACCTACAACCGGGGCCGCTCCGCCGGCCTGGCCGACGGCGTCGTGGTCACCCCCTCGCACAATCCGCCGGCAGACGGCGGCTTCAAGTACAACCCGCCCCACGGCGGGCCGGCGGGTTCGGCGGCCACCGGTTGGATCGAGACGCGCGCCAACGAGATCATCGCGGGCGGGCTGAAGGAGGTGCGGCGGATCCCGTACGCGCGGGCGCTGGCCGCCAGGACGACGGGGCGCCACGACTTCCTCGGCGCGTACGTGGCGGACCTGCCGTCCGTGCTCGACCTGGACGCGGTGCGCGCGGCGGGCGTGCGGATCGGGGCCGACCCGCTCGGCGGCGCGTCCGTGGCGTACTGGGGCCGGATCGCCGAGGAGCACCGCCTCGACCTGACGGTGGTGAACCCGTACACCGATCCCACCTGGCGGTTCATGACCCTGGACTGGGACGGCAAGATCCGGATGGACTGTTCCTCGCCCTACGCGATGGCCTCGCTGATCGAGAGCGCGGGCCGGTACCAGATCGCGACGGGCAACGACGCGGACGCCGATCGGCACGGCATCGTGACCGCCGACGCCGGCCTGATGAACCCCAACCACTACCTCGCGACCGCCATCGCCTACCTGTTCGCACACCGCCCGGACTGGCCGGCGAGCGCGGGCATCGGCAAGACGCTGGTGTCGTCGGCGATGATCGACCGGGTCGCGGGCGACCTGGGGCGCCAATTGGTGGAGGTGCCCGTCGGTTTCAAGTGGTTCGTGGAGGGGCTGGCCTCGGGCGCCCTCGGTTTCGGTGGGGAGGAGTCGGCGGGAGCGTCGTTCCTGCGGCACGACGGTTCACCGTGGACCACCGACAAGGACGGGATCCTGCTGGCCCTGCTCGCGTCGGAGATCCTGGCGGTGACGGGGCAGACGCCCAGCGAGCGGTACGCGGAACTCACCGGCCGGTTCGGGGAACCGGCGTACGCGCGCATCGACGCCCCCGCCACCCGCGAGGAGAAGGCGGTGCTCGGCCGGTTGTCCCCGGACCAGGTCGCCGCGGACACGCTCGCGGGCGAACCGGTGACGGGGGTGCTGACGCAGGCGCCGGGCAACGGGGCGGCGATCGGCGGCATCAAGGTGACCACGGAACACGCCTGGTTCGCCGCGCGCCCGTCGGGCACCGAGGACGTCTACAAGATCTACGCCGAGTCGTTCCTCGGCCCCGACCACCTGGCGACGGTCCAGGAGGAGGCCCGGAGCGTGGTCTCGGCGGCCCTGTCCGACTGAGCCCGCTCGACGGACGCACCCCCCGAGCGGCGCCCACCCCCGGGCGGCGTCGGACCACCGGGGTCTCCCGGCGATCCGACGCCGCCAAGATCGAACCCACTTAGGTTAGGCTAAGCTAAGTTTCGATGGGGCGGGAACCGGCCTGCGCCCGACCGGACCAAGGGGGAATGCGGCCATGGGGCTTCCGATGGCCGAGCGCTACGCCATGCCCGACGAGGACACGCTGCCGCGGTCCCTCGCACCGTGGGAGATCGATCCGGGTCGGGCCGCACTGCTGATCCACGACATGCAGCACCACCTGCTCCAGGTCTTCCCGCCCGGGGTCTCACCCCTGGTCGACCTGGTCGCCAACGTCGCCCGGCTGCGGGCCGCCGCCCACCGGGTCGGCATCCCGGTCGTGTTCAGCGCGGAACCCCCGACCTCCCCCGACCGGCGGGGCCCCGCCCTCCGGCCGACCGGTCCCCCCGAGGACGGCGTCGCGACGCCTCCCGACGGGCGCATCGCCGCCACTCCGGCGCCCTCCCTGGGCGAACACGTGATCACGAACACCCGCGACAACGCGTTCCTGCGGAGCCATCTGGAACGGATCCTGCGGATCTCGGGGCGTGACCAGCTGATCGTCTGCGGTCTCTTCGCGCATTCCGGGGTCCTGTTGACCGCCGCCGACGCGTACATGAACGACATCCAGCCCTTCGTCGTCGCCGACGCGGTGGCCGACGTGTCCGCCGAGGAACACGCCCTCGCGCTGCGCTGGTCCGCCGCGCGCGGAGCCGTCGTACGCACCACCACCACCTTGATCGACGAACTGGAACTCTGATGACCACTGCACCGAACACGGGCGAAGGCGGGCGGAGATGAACGTGCGGGTAGCCGTCGCGGGAGCGAGCGGATACGCCGGCGGTGAGCTGTTGAGGCTGCTCGGCGCCCACCCCGGGATCGAGGTGGGCGCGCTGACGGCGCACACCAGCGCGGGGCGCACGCTCGCCACCGTCCAGCCCCACCTGCACCGGCTCGCCGACCGGGTACTGGAGGAGACCTCCCCCGACCGGCTCGCGGAACACGACGTGGTCTTCCTGGCCCTGCCACACGGCGAGTCGGCCGCGATCGCCGCGCGCCTGCCCGAGACGACGCTGGTGATCGACCTCGGGGCCGACTTCCGACTGCGGGACCCGGACGCCTGGAAGCGGTTCTACGGCGGTGAACACGCGGGGAGTTGGCCGTACGGCCTGCCGGAACTGCCCGGCGCGCGCGAGGCCCTCGCCCGCGCCACCCGCATCGCGGTGCCGGGCTGCTACCCGACGGCCGTCACCCTGGCCCTGTGGCCCGGCTACGGCGCCGGGCTGCTGGAAGCGGAGGCCGTGGTCGTCGCGGCCAGCGGCACCTCGGGGGCCGGGCGGGCGCTCCGCCCCCACCTGCTGGGTTCCGAGGTGATGGGGTCGATGAGCCCCTACGGCGTCGGGGGCGGCCACCGGCACACTCCCGAACTGGAACAGAACCTCTCGCTCGCGGCGGGCACGCCGGTCGGGGTCTCCTTCACCCCGACGTTGGCCCCCATGGCGCGCGGGATCCTCGCGACCTGCTCGGCCCGCCTGCTGCCCGGCACGACGGAGGAGCGACTGCGCGCGGCGTACGAGTCGGCCTGCGCCGAGGAGCCGTTCGTACGTCTCCTGCCGCCGGGGCAGTGGCCCACGACCGGCGCGGTGGCGGGCTCCAACACGGCGCTGGTTCAGATCGCCGTGGACCCGGCTGCGGGACGCCTCGTCGCGGTGTGCGCCATCGACAACCTCACCAAGGGGACGGCGGGCGGCGCGGTGCAGAGCATGAACATCGCGCTGGGCCTGCCGGAGACGCTGGGACTGCCGACCGACGGGGTGGCCCCGTGACCGTCACCGTGACGCACTGATCAACCGATCTCCACGACACGACCCCGGCAGGCTTCGGCGCCGGGGTCGCCGGCGCGCCCTCACCCCTCACGCCCTCATCTCCCTGACGGGACGGGCACGTTGACGGTCCGCCGGTTCGACATCCGGTCACCTTCCGCCAACTTGACACGCCCCCCACCATCGACAATGTTAGGCCAGCCTTACCTAAGTACCGGGTGCCAGAGGAAGGATGGGAATGTCCGCACCGCACGCGAACACCACTCCAGGGGATCGACTCCCGGGCGGAGACCGCAGAGACCGCGGCCAAGTTCCGCACCTTCCTCCAGGCCGTGGGGGCGGCGCTGTGACCGCCGCGGCACCCACCAGCCCGCCGAGCGCTACCGCGCGGCCGGCTGGTGGCGCCGGGAGACCTTCGGCGGCATGCTGCGCGAGCGCGCCGGCGCGCACCCCGACCGGATCGCGATCGTGGACCCGACCGGCGGCCCCGACGGCGGCCGCCGCACCTGGACGTACGGCGAACTCGACCTGTGGGCCGACCGGATGGCGGCCGGGCTGACCGCCCGGGGCATCGGCGCCGGGGACAAGGTCGTCGTCCAGCTCCCCAACGTGGCGGCGTTCTTCGAGGTGGTCTTCGGGCTCTTCCGGATCGGCGCGCTCCCGGTGTTCGCGCTGCCCGCGCACCGGCGGACCGAGATCGGCTACTTCTGCTCCTTCACCGGCGCGGTGGCGTACGTGATCCCGGCCGCGCACGGCGGCTTCGACTACCGCGAACTCGCCGCGCAGGTACGGGAGGACGCCCCCGAGTTGCGGCACGTGTTCGTGACGGGCGGCGACCCGGGCGCCTTCACCGCCCTGTCCGAGGTGCCCCTCGACCCGGACCCCGAGCCGCCGGTCCACGGCCGGCCCGCGCCCCACGACCTGCAGAACTACTTCCTGTCCTCGTTCGACACCGCGAGCGAGCCCTTCACCGGACTGCTCCGGCAGGCGTCCCGGCTGCGCGAGGAGGCGATCCGGGCCGACGTACCGATCTTCTACACGGCACAGCAGGGCGGCCAGAGCGCCGAGGAGCGCGGCCTCCAGCAGGACTTCTGGGGGCCCGGCCTGCCCCTCGACCCGGAGGCGGAGGCCATCGCCTCGGCCGTGTCCCCCGGGCCCGGCGACACGGTCCTGACCAAGTGGAAGTACAGCGCGTTCGTCCGTACGGACCTGTTGGAGCGGCTGCGGGCGCTCGGTCGCGACCAGCTGGTCATCACCGGCGTGTACGCCCACATCGGGGTGCTGATGACGGCGTGCGACGCCTGGATGCAGGACGTGCAGGCCTTCGTGGTCGCCGACGCGGTCGCGGACTTCTCGGCGCAGGAGCACCGGATGGCGCTCGAATGGGCCGCCGGGCGCTGCGCGTACGTCACCACGACCGACCGGGTCTGCGAGGCCTGGTGAGAACGGGGCCGGCCCGCCCGCGTCCGCTGCCGGGCGCCCCTTCGGCGGGCCGGCACGGCGCCGCGGGCCGGCCGGCCCCCGTGTCGCACGCCCAGGCGGTCCTGCCGGTCCCGCTGCCGCCCCGGCGCCCCGCCTCGACCGAGAATCCCTCTGACGGACCAGGCAGCAACTTGCCAACTTGGGCGTGCCGGCTGTGCTGCGGCGCGCGGCGGGAGTCAACTTGAGCCACGTACGTCACCCCCACTTCGGGACCCGTCCCCAACCGAAGGAGTCACCGTGAACGACCGTCTCTCCACCGCCCAGCCATACGCGCTGGGTCTGTTCCGGATCGTCACCGGCCTGTTGTTCGCCTGCCACGGCGCCGCCTCGCTGTTCGGCGTGCTCGGCGGCGCCCACGGCGGCGGCACGGTCCCCGTCGGCACTTGGCCGGGCTGGTACGCGGCGGTGATCCAGCTCGTGGCCGGCACGCTGGTGCTGTTCGGGCTCGGCACGCGCAGCGCCGCCTTCATCGCCTCGGGCTCGATGGCCTACGCCTACTTCACGGCCCACCAGCCGAACGCGCTCTGGCCGATCCAGAACAACGGCGAGTCCTCCGCCATGTTCTGCTGGGCCTTCCTGCTCCTGGTCTTCACCGGCCCGGGCGCCCTCGCCGTGGAGCGGCTGCTGCCCTCCCGGACGTCCGTCGGCGCGCCGATCGGCTCGCCCGCGTCCGACACCGCCGGCAACGACCGGCGCACCAGCCCCGCCACCGCCTGACCCACCCGGCCGTCCCGCCGGCGGTCCCACCCGCCGGCGGGTGTGCACGACGAACGGGCCCGCCCCCTGCGCAGGGGGCGGGCCCGTTCGTCGTGCGGGGGGGGCGAATCCTGACCCCTGAACGATTGGGTGACAGTGCCGTTGCCGTCGCCCGCGAGAACCTGCTTCTCCCGCGGCACGGTGCTGACCCTGTTCGCCGGCCTGCTTCTGGCGACGGTGGTGATCGCGAGTGTCGGCTACGGCGCACGCGACATCTCGGCGCTGGAGACCGTCAAGATCCTGCTCCACCCCCGCGGCGATCGCCGAGCCGACGAGCGCCAGCCAGAAGAAGCCGCTCGCGTCGTTGACGTCGAGGAAGAGGATGCCGAGGACCACGAACATCGCGGCGCCCGGCTCCACTCCCAGGATGCCCGGATCGGAGAGCGGGTTCATCGTCAGTGCCTGCATCACGAGTCCGGAGGCGCCGAGCGAGGCGCCGACGGCCGGACCGAGGAGGGTGCGGGGGATGCGTTCCGTCCACAAGACGTCGTGGTTGCATCCGCCGCCCCCGGCTACCCGGACGCGCTGAACGCGCCGTGGGCGGTCGAGCACCTGACCCCGCTCCTCGCCAAGGCCGTCGCCGGCCAGTAGGCGACGGCCCTCGATCTGTCGCTGTCGGGTCTCGCCGAGACCTTGTGGAGCGGCAAGGCCGGCTACCGCACCCTGTCCGGCCTGCCGCTGGCGGAGGCGATGGTCGACGACGAGCGGCTCGGCGGTTCGGCCCGTGAGGCGGTCGAGGACGAGGCGCTGTGGATCGCGCCCGGTGTCGCCGGCGGGTACGACTGGTCCTCGGTCGGATCGGTGACCGCCGCCGGGCACGGCGCGGGCGCCGTGGTCAACACGCTGCTCAAGGTCTTCCCCGAACTGCGGGCCCGGATCGCCGCGCAGCCGTCGGCACTGCGGGTGGTGCGGGAGCGGGTGCTGGACGCCGACGTGCTCCCCCGGGTGGACCTGCTCGCCCGCACCGGACCGGTGCCTCCCGGTGACGGCACCGTACTGCTGTGCCGGCTGCTGGAGCTGCTGCCCGACGAGGACGCCGTGCTGGCCCTGACGGAGACCGCGGCGGCGCTCCCCGACGGGGGCGCGCTGCTCTTGGTGGAGCAGGTCGAGGGACCGGACACCGATGACGTCGAGGCGGCGCTGAACCAGTTGCGGCTGGCGTCGGCGTTCGGTTCGGGGGTGCGCTCGGAGGGCGCGTTCGCGGAACTCGTCGCGCGCGCCGGACTGTCGGTCCGCGAGCTCACGGACATCGGCTGGGACCACCGCCTGTGGGTGCTCGCCCGGCAGGGCTGATCCCGCGATCGACCAGGACCTGATCCGAGGGACGGCCCTGGGGCCTGCTCCACATGACAGGCCCTAGTCGCGCAGGAAGAGGTCGGCGCTCTCCACCCGTGCCCAGCGGCGCGGCGGGGAGGGCGGGCGCGGGATCTCCCGGCCCTGTTCGCGCCACTGGCGCACGACGGCGTCGTAGATGGGGGTCCCCGAGGGGCGGGCGTGCTCGCCGGTTCGGGGGCTGAGGCCCGGCCAGGCTGCCGGAACGGTTCTTCTCGTCTCGTTCACGACGTACCCAACGACGGGAGGCCGCTTCAGGCAACCCTCGGCCGCGCCCCGACCGGCGTGTGGTCGGTGTGAACGGTCGCGGCGATCAACCGCGGAACGGCGTGCACGAGGGCGTGTTCGGCGGCTTCGGCCAGCTCGTGGGCCTGCACCACCGTCAGGTGCGCGTCGACGACGATGTCGGCCTCGGCGCGCAGGGCGTGGCCGATCCAGCGCATCCGGACCTGTCCCACGCCCCGCACACCGCCGACCGAGCGCAGCGCGTTCTCCGCGCTCTCCACCAGGCCGGGGTCGACGCTGTCCATCAGCCGCCGGAACACCTCCCGCGCGGCGCCGAGCAGCACGCACAGGATCGCGACGGTGATCAGCAGCCCGATCGCCGGATCGGCGGCCTTCCACCCGGCGGCGGAGCCGGCCGCGCCGAGGAGGACCGCGAGGGAGGTGAAGCCGTCGGTACGGGCGTGCAGGCCGTCGGCGACCAGGGCGGCGGAGCCGATCCTGCGCCCGGTACGGATGCGTTGGCGGGCCACCCACTCGTTGCCGGCGAACCCGACGAGCGCGGCGGCGGCCACCGCCCACAGGTGGGTGACGTCGCGGGGGTGCAGCAGCCGGTCGACGGCCGCCCACGCGGCGAACGCCGCGGAGGCGGCGATGGTCGCCACGATGAGCATCCCGGCCAGGTCCTCGGCCCGGCCGTAGCCGTAGGTGTAGCGCCGGTTCGCGGCGCGCCTGCCGAGCACGAACGCGATGCCGAGCGGGACGGCGGTCAAGGCGTCGGTGGCGTTGTGGACGGTGTCGCCGAGCAGGGCCACCGATCCCGACAGGGCGACGATCACCGCTTGGACGACGGTGGTCACCGCCAGGACCAGCAGGGAGAGCCACAGCGTGCGCATGCCCTCGCGCGAGGTCTCCATGGCCGTGTCGATCCTGTCGGCCGCCTCGTGGCCGTGGGGCCGGAACAGGTGCGCCAGGCGCCGACCGAGCCCCGCGCGCTCGTCGTGCTCGTGGTCGCGCCGGTCGTGCCGGTCGTGCCGGTCGTGTTCGTGGTGGTGGTGGTCCTGACGGTGATCGTGTACGTGCCGATTCCCCTCCATGACCCCACGGTGGCACATCGCACCCATTGCGGCTACAGCCGTCATACGCCCTGTGACCAGGTGCGATTCACTCGCATGTGCGGCCCCGGAGCAGCCGCCCACCGGTGCGGTCCCCGGGCCCGCGCGGACGGGGCGGCGGACCGGCGGGGACGGCGGTCAGGACGGTTCTTCCGCGAGGATCCGGTCCGCCGCGTAGTGCGGGCACCGCTCCGCGTGCCAGGTCACCGTCAGGAAGCCCGGGCCCGCCGCGATCGTCCGTGCCACGCCGTCGACGGGCCCGGCCCCGCAGTATCCGCACACGAGTGTTCTCGGAACCGGCAGCTCCACCATGACCGTTTCCTCCCACCGAACCGGCGCGCATCCGAAGCACCCACAT
The DNA here is from genome assembly GCF_036231985.1 of Streptomyces sp. NBC_01426. Lineage (GTDB taxonomy): Bacteria > Actinomycetota > Actinomycetes > Streptomycetales > Streptomycetaceae > Streptomyces. The sequence continues at coordinate 6,993,828 of NZ_CP109500.1, read as the reverse complement.
TTATCAAACCCGCACACGATCCGGTCGGGTACCGACGGGTAGTGGCCGACTTCCGTACACATCGGCCGCGGGACGTGGGTACGGCGCGTACGAAGGCGAGGCGTCGAGGATCCGCGTGCCCGTGCCACCGATCAGGATCGGAGAAGCGTGACCCGCCCCGCCGGCCGTAGCGTGAAGTCCACGGGCATCGAGCCCCGCGGGCAGGGAACGAGGCGCCCGGCCCCGATCGACGGATGGAGACACGATAAGCATGGCCAAGAGGACGGACACGCGGTCGTCCGCGCCGCACGACGCCGACAGCCACGACCTGATCAGCGTGCACGGCGCGCGCGTGAACAACCTCAAGGACGTCAGCGTCCAGATCCCCAAGCGGCGGCTGACGGTGTTCACCGGCGTCTCCGGGTCGGGCAAGAGCTCGCTGGTGTTCGGCACGATCGCGGCGGAGTCGCAGCGGCTGATCAACGAGACGTACAGCGCCTTCATCCAGGGCTTCATGCCGACGCCGGCGCGGCCCGAGGTCGACGTCCTGGACGGGCTGACGACCGCGATCATCGTGGACCAGCAGCGGTTGGGGGCCGACCCCCGCTCCACGGTCGGCACCGTCACCGACGCCAACGCGATGCTGCGCATCCTCTTCAGCCGCCTCGGAAAGCCGTACGTCGGCGGGCCCGGCGCCTTTGCCTTCAACGTCCCCTCGGTCCGGGCCAGCGGGGGGATCACCGTCGAGCGCGGCGCCGCCACCAGGACGGTGAAGGCGACCTTCAGCCGCACGGGCGGCATGTGCGTGCGCTGCGAGGGCCGGGGCAGCGTCTCCGACATCGACCTCGCCCAGCTCTACGACGACTCCAAGTCGATCTCCGAGGGCGCGTTCACCATCCCCGGCTGGAAGTCGGACAGTTGGTGGACCGTGCGGCTCTACGCCGAGTCGGGCTTCCTCGACCCGGACAAGCCGATCCGCAAGTACACCAAGAAGGAGATGCAGGACTTCCTCTACCGGGAGCCGACCAAGGTGAAGGTCGAGGGCGTGAACCTCACCTACGAGGGTCTCATCCCCAAGATCCAGAAGTCGTTCCTGTCCAAGGACAAGGAGGCGATGCAGCCGCACATCCGGGCGTTCGTGGAGCGGGCGGTCACCTTCACCACCTGTCCCGAATGCGACGGCACCCGGCTCAGCGAGGAGGCCCGCTCCTCGCGCATCGACAAGCTCAACATCGCCGAGGCCTGTGCGATGCAGATCAGCGACCTGGCGGGGTGGGTGAGCGGGCTCGACGAGCCGTCGGTGGCGCCGCTGCTCTCGACCCTGCGCGGGACCCTGGACTCGTTCGTGGAGATCGGGCTCGGCTACCTCTCGCTCGACCGCCCGTCGGGCACGCTGTCGGGCGGCGAGGCGCAGCGCGTCAAGATGGTCCGCCATCTCGGCTCCTCGCTCACCGACGTCACCTACGTCTTCGACGAGCCCACGACGGGCCTGCACCCCCATGACATCCAACGGATGAACGACCTGCTGCTGCGGCTGCGCAACAAGGGCAACACGGTGCTGGTCGTGGAGCACAAGCCCGAGACGATCGTGATCGCCGACCATGTCGTGGACCTCGGTCCCGGCGCGGGCGCGGCGGGCGGCACGGTCTGCTTCGAGGGCAGCGTCGAGGAGCTGCGGACCGCGGGCACCGTCACCGGCCGCCACTTCGACGACCGGGCCGCCGTCAAGGACACGGTACGGACGCCCACCGGCACGCTGGAGATCCGCGGCGCGACGACGCACAACCTGCGTGACGTCGACGTCGACATCCCGCTCGGGGTGCTGACCGTCGTCACCGGTGTCGCCGGCTCCGGAAAGAGCTCGCTCGTGCACGGGTCGATCCCCGCCGGCGAGGGTGTGGTGTCGATCGACCAGGGCGCGATCCGCGGTTCGCGCCGGAGCAACCCGGCCACGTACACCGGCCTCCTCGACCCGATCCGCAAGGCGTTCGCCAAGGCCAACGGCGTGAAGCCGGCGCTGTTCAGCGCGAACTCGGAGGGTGCCTGCCCGAACTGCAACGGCGCCGGCGTCATCTACACCGACCTGGCGATGATGGCGGGCGTCGCCATCGTCTGTGACGAGTGCGAGGGGAAGCGGTTCCAGGCGGCGGTCCTGGAGCACCACCTCGGCGGCCGCGACATCAGCGAGGTGCTGGCGATGTCGGTGACCGAGGCGGAGGAGTTCTTCGGGGCCGGGGAGGCGCACACGCCGGCCGCGCACCGGATCCTCGGGCGTCTCGCCGACGTCGGACTGGGCTACCTCAGCCTCGGTCAGCCGCTGACCACGCTGTCGGGCGGCGAGCGGCAGCGGCTCAAGCTGGCGACCCACATGGCCGACAAGGGCGGGATCTACGTACTCGACGAGCCGACCGCCGGTCTGCACCTCGCGGACGTCGAGCAGTTGCTGGGTCTCCTCGACCGGCTCGTCGACTCCGGCAAGTCGGTGATCGTGGTCGAGCACCACCAGGCGGTCATGGCACACGCCGACTGGATCGTGGACCTGGGCCCCGGGGCCGGCCACGACGGCGGCCGGATCGTCTTCGAGGGCACGCCCGCCGATCTGATCGCCGGCCGCTCGACGCTCACCGGCGAGCACCTGGCGGCGTACGTCGGCGCCTGACCGGGACGCGCGGAGCCGGCGCGGCGGGCCGGAGGGGGTGGCAGGGCACGATGAGGGCGGTACGCGATCGAAACCGTTCTTTTCGAGAAGGAGAGAGGGCATGCTGCAAGCCTTCGCCGACCTGTCCACCCCGCTCCTGGCCGATGCCTGTGTCCGTACGAACACGCCGCTGCGCGTCGCACCGCCGGGCATCGGCGCGGTCGTGCAGGGGCACCGGGTGGCGGGGCCCGTGCTGCCGGTGCGTCACTTCGGGAGCGTGGACGTGTTCCTGGAGGCCTACGGCCGGGCCGAGGAGGGCGACGTCCTGGTGATCGACAACGGCGGCCGGTCGGACGAGGCGTGCGTGGGTGACCTGGCGGTGCTGGAGGCCGCGGCGGCGGGGGTGACGGGCCTGGTGGTGTGGGGACTGCACCGCGACACCCCGGAGCTGGCCGAGATCGGTCTGCCCGTGTTCAGCTACGGCACCTACCCGCCCGGACCCGTACGGCTGGACGAACGGGAGGCCGATGCCCTGGTCACCGCCCGGTTCGGGGCGCACCTCGTGGACGGCCGGGACTTCGTCTTCGGTGACGCCGACGGCGTGCTGTTCGTCGCCGCGGAGCACGTCGAGAAGGTGCTGACGACGGCCGAGCGGATCCGCGAGACGGAGCGGGAGCAGGCGCACCGGATCCGATCGGGCGAGACGCTGCGCCGGCAGACGGCCTTCGAGGACTACCTGGTCCTGCGGGACGCCGATCCCTCGTACACCTTCCGGCGGCACCTGCGGCGCATCGGCGGGGCCATCGAGGAGTAGGCCGCGCACGTGTCGCGGCGCTCCCCCGGTCTGTGCGGGGACCGCCGCCCGCGCGGTGGGCCGGTCCGCCGAACGGCCCACCGCGCGGTGGATCAGTTCTGGCCCAGCGGCAGGGCCAGGTCGGTGACCTGCTGCTTCGCGGGGAAGGCGCCGAGGTCGCGGGCCGCGCCGGTCAGCACGTCGATCTGGTAGAGGCGGGAGCCGCGGCCGGTGTCGAGGCTCGCGAATCCCTGGTTGGTGCCGTGCTTGGCCGAGTAGTGGACGTCGAATCCGGCGTCGGGACCGGCGTTCACACCGAGGTTCCCGGTGGGGGCGAGGGTGCCGGCGTTGGCGGGTGACTGGAGGGAGACCCGGTCGGCCGTGGTGTCGAGGTCGAAGAGGGTGGTCCCCGTGGCCGCGTTCAGGTCGTTGTTGGTGTAGGCGGCGCCGGTGACGCCCATGGCGGTGGACGGCGGGGTGGTGGGGTTGGTGAGGGTTCCGTCGACGGTGGTGCCCAGCGGGGCGGCGGCGTCGTCGAGGTTGTGGCGCAGGTTCTGCCCGGTGTCGCCGATCACCCGCAGGCGGTTCGCGGCGGGGTTGAAGTCCACTCCGAACCGCGTCCCCGACAGGCTGACGGTGAGCTGGGAGACCTTCGTCGCCTTGGCGTTCCCGGTGTTCAGGGTGTAGATGCCGCCCTTGTCGCCGACGCCGTAGAGCTTCTCGTTCTGGACCCGGAAGTCGATGCCGACGAGCCTGGTGTCGCCCCGCAGCCCGGACACCCGGCCGATCCCCATGGGCTTGGCCGGCGAGTCCACGGTGAACTCCACCAGCCGCTGGTCGGAGGTCAGGCCGATCGCGGTCAGCGCCCGCTGCCCGGCTCGGTCCATGGCGTGGTCGCCGCCGTCGGCGGACGCCAGGACGGGCGCGGACACGGCCGCGGCCAGGACGACGGACGCGGCGATGGCGATCTTGCGCGTGCGCATGAGGCTCTCCAGGGTCAAGGGTTCGGGGGATGCCCGCCCGGGGTGTCGGGCGGGTTCGCGTCTGTTTCGACGGCCGGGCCCGCGCGGACGGGTCGGTGCCCGCGATCCCACCCCAATGGCGGCACCGGGCGCGCGGCCGTGTCTCGCGGCCTGGCGTCGACAGCGGGGCTACGGTGGGCGCCGGGTGAGCGTCAGAGAGGTCGGTGCCGGTGTCGACGTCAAGCCATGAGGTGTTCGGTGCGCCGTGTTGGGTGAGCCTGATGACCCGCGACATGGAGAACGCGCAGGCGTTCTACGGGGCCGTGCTCGGGTGGACCTTCCGGCCGACCCGGCTCGGCGAGGGTTTCTCGGTGGCGATGCGTGACGGGGTGCCGATCGCGGGCATCGGGGCGCTGGCCGGTCGGCTGGGCGTCCCGGTGGCCTGGACCCCGTACTTCGCAGTCGACGACGCCGACGTCACCTCGGCGCGGGTCCGTGAACGGGGCGCGACCATGGCCGTGGGCCCGCTGACCTTCGGTACCGGGCGCGCCGCGCTCGCCGCCGACCCGGACGGAGCGGTCTTCGGTTTCTGGCAGGGCGAGGTCATCCCGGACTGGACGGCGCACCGCCACCGCGCCGCAGCGTGGCTCGAACTGCGCACGCGTGACGCGTTCGCCGCCGCCGTGTTCTACGGGGACGTCCTGGACTGGGCGTGCGAGCGCCCGGGGTGCTGCGACGTCTCGTACGAGCACGACCACGTGGTGATCCGGCGCGGTCACGACACCGTCGCCCGGATCAGCGGCGGGGCCGTGGAGGAGGCTCCCGACCCGCAGATCCGCCCGCGCTGGCACATCCACTTCGACGTGCCCGACCTGGAGGCGGCCGTGGACACCGCCGTCCGGCTCGGTGGCCGTACTGCCTCTCCCGTCCAGACGTCGGGCGACAGCCGCCGGGTCGCGATCGGGGACCCGGACGGCGCCCTGTTCACGATCGTCTCGCCGCAGGGCGCGTCCGGTTGAGCGGCTACGCGGGCTTGTCGGCCGGTTCGGCCGCGTGCCACACCGTCGTGGTGTTGCAGAACTCGCGGATCCCGTGGCCCGAGAGTTCCCGGCCGTAACCCGAGCGCTTCACTCCGCCGAACGGCAGTGCGGGGTGGGAAGCGGTCATGCCGTTGAAGAAGACACCGCCCGCCTCGATGTCCCGGACGAAGCGTCGCTGTTCGGCCTCGTCGCGGGTCCACACGTTCGAGCTCAGGCCGAAGGGCGTGTCGTTGGCCAGGTCCACCGCCTCGTCCAGGTCGCGGACCCGGTACACGGTGGCCACCGGGCCGAAGGCCTCCTCGTGGTGGATGCGCATGTCGGGGGTGATCCCGGTGAGGACCGTCGGCGCGTAGAACCAGCCCTTCGGGTGCGCCTCGGGCCTGCTCCCGCCGCACAGGGCCCGGGCTCCTCGGCGCACCGCGTCGTCCACGAGTCCTTCGACGTCGTCGCGGCCCTGTTCGGTGGCGAGCGGGCCGACGTCGGTGGACTCCGCCATCGGGTCGCCGACGGCCAGTTCGGCCATGCGGGCGGTGAAGATCCGGGTGAACTCGTCGTGGACGTCGGTGTGCACGATGAAGCGCTTGGCCGCGATGCAGGACTGGCCGTTGTTCTGTACCCGGGCCGTCACCGCGATCCGCGCGGCGCGTTCGACGTCGGCCGACGGCATCACCACGAAGGGGTCACTGCCGCCGAGCTCCAGGACCGTCTTCTTGACCTCGTCGCCGGCGATCGCGGCGACCGCGCGGCCGGCCGGCTCGCTCCCGGTCAGCGTCGCGGCGGCCACCCTGGGGTCGCGCAGGATCCTCTCGACCGCGCCGGAGGAGACGAGCAGCGTCTGGAAGGCCCCGGCGGGGAACCCGGCGCGCCGGAAGAGGTCGCCCAGGTACAGCGCGGTCTGGGGCACGTTCGACGCGTGCTTGAGCAGGCCCACGTTGCCGGCCATGAGGGCGGGAGCCGCGAAGCGGACGACCTGCCAGAGGGGGAAGTTCCACGGCATCACGGCCAAGACGACCCCCAGCGGCCGGTAGTGGACCCGGGCGCGGGCGGCCCCGGAGTCCGCCACCTCCTCCTCGGCCGGGAACTCGTCGGCGAGCAGGCTCTCGGCGTTGCGCGCGTACCACCGCATGGCCTTGGCGCACTTCGCCGCTTCGGCGCGGGCCGCCGCGATCGGTTTGCCCATCTCGGTGGTCATCGTGCGGGCGATGTCGTCCTGATCCTCGTCCAGGAGGTCCGCCGCGCGGTCGAGGAGCCGGGCGCGCTCGGCGAACTCCGTGATCCGGAACGTCCGGAACGTCTCGGCGGCGAGCGTGAGCCGTTGTTCCACCTCCTCTTCCGTCAGTTCGTCGAACGTGCGGAGCGTCTCGCCGTTCACGGGGTTGATCGTCGCGATGGCCACGTGGGGCTCTCCTCTTCCTCGGTGCACCGGTCTCCGATGATGCAATCGCCTGCGGGCGGTGGGCCGGAAGCGCGCCGGACCTCGACGCGCGCCGTTCCGCTCCGTTCACGTGTGCCCCGCGCGGGCCGGGTGACCGGTGCGCTTGTTGATCACGCCGAGGACTGGGCAGGGGCGGGCTTATGACACTGGCAATCACACCTCTCCGTCGGCTCGCCCACCGCTCTCGGGAACCCGCGGTCGTCCAGGCGATCCGTTCGACAGCGGCTGCCGTCGTCTCGTACGTCGTCGCCCTGGCCGTGAGCGACGAGCCGGCGCCCCTGACCGCGCCGCTCACCGCACTGCTCGTCGTCCAGGTCACGCTCTACACCACGCTGACCACCGGCATCCGCAGGGTGAACTCCGTCGTCGCCGGCGTGCTGATCGCGATCGGCTTCAGCGCCCTGGTCGGACTGACCTGGTGGAGTCTCGGTCTGATCATCCTGGCCTCGCTCGTCATCGGCCGCGTGGTGCGGGCCGGCGAGTTCGTCCCGGAGGTCGCGATCAGCGCGATGCTGGTGCTCGGCGTCACGAGGGTCGCCGACACCGCCTGGGACCGTGTCCTGGAGACGCTGATCGGCGCCGCGGTCGGCCTCCTGTTCAACGTGCTGTTCGTGCCGCCCGTGTGGATCCGTCCCGCCTCCGATGCGATCACCGGTCTCGCGGCGGGCATGAGCACCCTGCTGACGCACATCTGCGCGGAACTCGGCGGTCCCACCACGGTGGAGAAGGCCGCCGCCCGGCTGCACGAGGCACGACGCCTCGACAACGACATCGCGCTGGTCGACGCCGCGCTCCGTCAGGCCGAGGACAGCCTGCGGCTGAATCCGAGGGTCCGCGAGGGGCTCCTCTTCCGGCTGGTGCTGCGCACGGGGCTCGACACCCTGGAGATCTGCGCGGTGGTGCTGCGCGTGTCCTGCCGGACCCTGACCGATCTCGCCAAGACCCGGCCGGCGGACACCCTCTTCCCGCCGCTCGTCACCCAGGCCCTACAGGAGCTGTACGGCCACCTGGCGATCGCGATGGAGAGCTTCGCCGAACTGATCACCGCTCAGGTCAGCGCGAACGCCGAGGAGGCCGAGGGCCGGCTCACCCGGGAACTGGAGATCGCCCGGATGAGCCGCGACCGGCTCGCCGTGCTCTTGCTGGAGCGGGTCCGCGCCGAGCCCGGGATGTGGCAGTTGTACGGGGCGCTGCTGGCCGAAGCGGACCGCGTACTGGACGAACTCGGCGTGGACAAGCGCTCCCAGCGCCTGATGGAGGAGCTCGACCAGCACTCCCGTCTGCGGCTGGAGCGGTACCCGCGCTGGCACCGTCTGACGCGCCGGCTGCGCTCCCTCAGGTCGGGCCGGGGCCGCTCCCGGGACCGCGATCAGGTCTCGGAGTAGCTGAAGTCCCCCATCGTCCACGCGCTGACGTCCTTGATGGCGATCCGGTACATGCCTCCGGTCTCGGGGATGCCCATGGTGCCCTGGAGGATCCTGGCCACGTGGAAGTGCAGGTAGGAGGGCGACTCCTGGCGGGAGGCGGGGTCGGCCGTCTCGGCGTCCGCGAACAGCGGGGCGAACGGGCTGAGCCGGTCGGAATCGATCAGGACCTCGGCCACGCGCCGGCGCCACACGCTCTCGGGAGCGAGGCGGCCCGTGACCACGGCGCCGTGCACCAGGACGGTCAGTGACATCTGGTTGGTCTGCTCCGATTCCACCGCGGCTGCGATGGCGACGAGCAAAACGTCAGGCTTCGACATGAGCACCGATGCTACAAGGCGCCGGTCCCCCCGGCGGGCGTGTTCACGCCGCGACGGTCCCCGCGTCCGCTCATCGCATGGCGGATCGACGCCCGCCGCAGGGCGAGGGGCGCGGCGAGGGGCGGGGTGTGCGGCGGTCGCGGGGCCGGTACCTTGACGCCACCGGGCGGCCACGGCCCGACCCGTCCGCACCTCGGAGGGACCGTGATGAACGAGAGCGACCTGCGGCCGGCCGACGGGCGCGTCCTGCACGTCCACGACACCGGAGCGGGGCGGTCCGCCGACGGCCCCACCGTGTTCTGGCAGCACGGCACGCCGAACATCGGGGCGCCCCCCGCGCCGCTCTTCCCCGCCGCCGCCCGACTGGGCATCCGGTGGGTGTCCCACGACCGCCCCGGATACGGCGGCTCGACGCCGTGCCCGGGGCGGAGCGTGGCGTCCGCGGCGGCGGACGTGCGGGCCGTCGCGGACGCGTTGGACATCGACCGGTTCGCGGTCATGGGCCATTCGGGGGGCGGGCCGCACGCGCTGGCCTGCGGTGCGCTGCTCGCGGACCGGGTCCTCGCCGTGGTGAGCGTGGCGGGGTTGGCGCCCTTCGACGCCGAGGGCCTCGACTGGTTCGCCGGCATGATCCCGTCCTGCGCGGCGTCCCTGCGTGCGGCCGCGCACGGGCGCGGGGCGAAGGAGCGGCACGAGTCCGGTGCGGTGTTCGACCCGGAGATGTTCACCGCGGCCGATCACGCCGCGCTGGCCGGTCCCTGGTCCTGGTTCGCCGATGTCGTCGGCCCGGCCGTGGAATCAGGCCCCGGGGGCCTGATCGACGACGATCTCGCCTACGTCACGCCCTGGGGCTTCCGTCCCGCTTCGATCACGGTGCCCACGCTCCTCCTGCACGGCGGGCGGGACCGGGTCGTGCCGAGCGCGCACGCTCGGTGGCTCGCCGACCACATCCCCGGGGCGGAACTGCGCACGAGCCCGGACGAGGGCCACATCTCGGTGTTGGGCGGCGGCGAGGAAGCCCTGGAGTGGCTGGCGGAGCACCGGGGCGGATGAGCCGGGGAACCGCAGGGGCCGGGGGCCGCGGCGCACTTGCCGACCTGCCCGTTTGCACTTCGGCAACAGTGTTGCCAAAGTGGCGGCATGATTGCCTCGACCGCTGACCTCACCACCCCCGGCAAGGCCGCCGGCCCTGCCGCCGCCCGGACGGAGGTGACGCCGTGAGCGCTCCCGCCCCCGACGTGGCCGAGCTGGAGGCCCAGGAGGCGCGGCTCACGCTGCCCCGCTTCACCCACGACGACGCCTGGGAACTGGGCTCACTGCTCGTCGCCCTGGCCCGCGAGCGGTCGGCTCCCGTCGCCGTCGACATCCGGCGCGGCGCCCAGCAGCTCTTCCACTGCGCGCTCCCCGGGTCGAGCGCCGACAACGACGCGTGGATCGAGCGCAAGCGTCGTGTCGTCGAACGCTACGGCGCCTCTTCGCTGTTGATCGGAACCCGCTTCCGGGCCCGCGGCAAGGACTTCGACACGGACGGACGCCTGGACCCGGACCTGTACGCCGCGCACGGGGGTTCGTTCCCGATCGCCGTCGAGGGCGCGGGGGTCATCGGCGCCGTGACGGTGTCCGGGCTGCCGCAACTCGACGACCACGCCCTCGTGGTCGAGGCGTTGGAGCGCTTCCGTGACCGACCCCGGAGCGAGGACCACGGGGCGCGCTGAGCGTCGAATCGGCCGAGCCGGGCGGAGTGCCCTCGTCGGAGGGGCACTCCGCCCGGCGTCAGTGGGCGCTGCGGCGGTGGCCGCCACGCTGCGGGGGAATCGTCCGCAGCCGGCGCGCCTGGACGCCGCGTCGGGGCGCGTTCGACCGGACAGGAGCCGCGGGGGCAGCCACGAGAAGGGCGATCAGGGCTCCGACCGCGACGAGAATCACCACGATGGACATCGACATGCTCGTTCCTTTCGTCGGGCGCTGACAACGTGTCACTACCTAGTGTTACCTGAAGCCCGGTCATCAAACACGGCGAGTGACATGGGTGGGGTTTGCCTGGATCTCACCGGCCGGCGCGCACGACCCCGCGCGAACAACGCGCACGACCCCGCGCGGACACCTGGGGCACATCCGGGTGCGTCGATCCCTCCGGGGCGGGCAGGCGCGGGAGATGACATCGAATCAGCTCCTCGCGTTCACCCCCACCCCCGGGCCCGCCTGGCTGCACCTCCTCGTGATGGCCTTCGCGCTGTTCGTCCTCCTGCGGACCCTGACGAAGCAGCGCTGAACGGCCTTGCGCAGACGTCTTGTTGAGGCCGATGCCGGCGCGCACCGGAACCGGTGAGGCCGCCGCTTTTCGGGGCATCCGCAGGGCATGGACAACTCATCGCTCGGTTCGGAGCGGCAGGACGACCCAAGACGTCCGCGGCGTCTGCCCCTGTGGGGACGGATCGTCGGCGTACTGGCGGCGCTGGCCCTGCTGTTCGTACTGGTCAGCCGGTTCGACCTGATACCCGGCTTCGGTGACCTCTTCGGCGAGAAGACGCGGGACCGCACCGGCCCCGTGCTCCTCAAGTCGATCCAGGACATGCATCGTTACGAGGGCGCGGCGGGCAACTTCCAGGTCGTGGTGGACCTGGAGAAGGACGCCAAGTTCCTCCCCGACTCGATCCGCGGCACCCGCACCCTGTACGTCGGAGCCGGCACCGTCAGCGGCTACGTGGACCTGGGCGCCCTCGACGAGCGGAGCGTCACGGTGAACGAGGACCGCACGAAGGCCACGCTGCGCCTGCCGCACGCCGTCCTGGGGCCGGCCGCCCTCGACCTGGACCGCTCGTACGCCGTGTCCCAGCAACGCGGCCTCCTGGACCGGCTCGGGGACCTGTTCTCCGACAATCCTGCCGGAGCGCAGGGCGTACAGCGCCTGGCCGCCGAACACATCACCGACGCGGCGCGCGACAGCGGACTCGTCGAGCGCACCGAGAAGAACACCAGCGCCATGCTGGAGGGACTCCTGCGCTCTCTGGGATTCCAGGAAGTGACGGTCGGCTACGAGTGACGGTCGGCTACGGGGTGACGCGCGCCGCCCCGCGAAGAGCGGGGCGCCCGTCTCGCACACCGGGGCGGCCTTCGCCGCGCCGCCCGGTCAGTGCCCGCCGGCCAACCGGTCGCCGAGCGGACTGCGCCGGTACAGGACCTGCCGTCCGTCGCGCGCCCGGGTCAGCAGGCCCGTGGCGTGCAGCACGCGCAGGTGCTGGGACACGGCGCTCGGGGTGACCCTGAAGCGACGGGCGATCTCGACCGTGGGCAGCGGTTCGTCCAGGAGGTCGAGCAGTCGGGCCCGGGTCGCGCCGAGCAGCGACACGAGGGCCGCCGAGTCGGCCTTCGCCGGTTCGGTCCAGAGCGTCGCCACTCCACGACTGGGATAGACCAACAGCGGCGCCTCCCCGGGGTCGACCGGGGGCGCGGGCTTGTGGGCGAAGACGGACGGCACCAGCAGGAGCCCTCGCCCGCGCGCCTCGGCACGGTGGCTGTCGATCATCCGGTCGATGTGCAGTACGCCGTTCTCCCAGCGCAGGTTCGGGTGCATGCCGGCGAACAGGCGACGGGCGCCGCCCATGGCCAACTGCCGTGCCCGGTAGGTCATGTCGGCTTCCAACAGGAGCTTCATCCGGGGCCACGCGGGCTCGACGGCGAGCTCCCAGTAGCGGCGCAGCAGATCGCAGACGGCGTCGCGGAGCACGGCCAGCGCCGCGTCGTCGGCGCCCGCGGCGGCGCGCAGGGCCTCGGGAAGCGGATCCGGCGCGTGGGCGGCGGTCAGGTCGCGACGCACCCGGTCGGGGGGCGTCGCGCGGACGTGGGTCAACTCCTCCTCGAAGGTCGGGGCGAAGCCCGGCGGTCGTGGCGTCAGGAAGTCGGGGAGGGTGAGTCTGCGCGCGACCAGTGACATCAGCAGACCGGTGTCGAGTGCCCCGAGCCGGCCGAGCACGGACCTGCGCCAGGGAAGGTGCAGCGCGGACAGCCCCGGGTCACGCAGCACCCGAAGGCTGAAGACCGTCTCGCCCAGCGGCGAGAGCGCGAAGCGCGTGTCCGCGAGGTCCTCGACACCCAACACGAAGCTGATCATCAAGCCATACGCTACATCCATTGGAGGCCGCCGGAAGGTGCCGTGAACTCGGCACATGACACCGACCGCTGCCCGGCAGCACCCGAAGAAGGACCCGGCCTCGACGTACGGCCCCGGGCGCCGCCCGGGCGCCGCGGGTGGGTCGGCGGACTTCACGTGAGCCGCCGGCTGCTCCTGCTCCTGGCCGTGACCTGCGGCGTCGCCGTCGGCAACATCTATTTCCCGCAGGCCGTCGGCCCGCTGATCGCCGCCGGCCTGCACGTGTCCCCCGACGCGGCCTCGCTCGTGGTGACGGCCACGCAGATCGGTTACACGCTGGGGCTCTTCCTGCTGGTTCCGCTCGGTGACCGGCTCCCGCACCGTCGGTTCCTCGTCACGCTGCTCACCCTCACCGGGCTGGGCCTGCTCACCGCAGGCTGCGCGCCCACCCTGCCGTTCCTCGTCGCCGCCTCCCTCGCCGTCGGGGTCTCGACCGTGGCCGCCCAGGTCATCGCGCCCCTGGCAGCGGGGCTGGTGGCCGACGACGGACGCGGCGCGGTGATGGGCACCCTGTTGAGCGGATCGATCGGCGGCATGCTGCTGGCCCGCACCTTCAGCGGAACGCTGGGCGAGTGGCTGGGATGGCGGGCCCCGTATCTGGCGGCCGCGGCCGTCGGGCTGCTGCTGGCGTGGGTCCTGGCCCGTACGCTGCCCGTCACCGCTCCCTCCGCCCGCGGCCCGTACAAGGAGATGCTGACCGCGTCGCTCGCTCTGCTGCGCACCGAGCCCGAACTGCGGCGCTCCTGCTTCTACCAGGCGACCGTCTTCGCCGGGTTCTCGGCCGTCTGGACCTGCGTGGCGCTGCTCCTGACGGGCCCCCGCTACGGCCTCGGCGCCTCGGCGGTGGGCATGTTGGCGCTGGTCGGAGCGGTGACCATGCTCTGTACCCCGCTCGCCGGACGGCTGGTGGACCGCGAGGGGCCGGACCGGGTGAACCTGGTCTCCCTGATCGGGGTCCTCCTGTCCGCCGCGATCCTCGCCGCGGGCGCCGCCGGCGGGGTGGCGGGCCTCGCGGCCCTGACGCTGGGGACGGTACTGCTCGACGTCGCGATGCAGTCCGGGATGGTCGCCAACCAGTCCCGGGTCTTCGCCCTGCGTCCCGACGCGCGCAGCAGGCTCAACACCGCCTACATGACCTGCGCCTACCTGGGGGGCAGCGCGGGGTCCTGGCTCGGGGTGCGGATCCACGACCGGGCCGGTTGGGGAGGCGTGTGCGTGCTCGTGGCCCTGCTCGCCGCACTGGCCCTGGCCCGCCACCTGGTCGTGCCGCGCCCCTCCCGCCTCGGGGAACGACCGGGGGCGCGTTGACCCTCGGCGGGGGGGTGTCAGCGGCGCAGGGCCGTGCGGAGCGTGAGTCCGTGGTGGCGCCGCAGCCGGTGCAGCTCCCACCAGGACAGGGCCGTCACCGTCACCGGGGCCCCGAGGATGAAGGCCACCCGCGCACCCGCCGGAACCTCGCCGTAGGACCCGGTGATCACGTCCAGCAGTGCCATCTCCCACACCAGGACGCCGGCGAGGATCGGTGGCAGCACCTCGTGGATGTCGGCGGTGCGGAAGACGTGCACCAGCGACAGTCCGATGCCGTAGAGGGCGAAGACGATCGACCACAGGCACAGCACGACCATGACGATCTTCCCCGGCAGTCCCACGGCGTCCCGCACACCGGCCAGTTCCGGGGCCATGGCGAGGGCGGCGGTGCCCATGGACGCCATCATGGCCAGGACCGAGCCGAGCGGGCGCAGGGCCCGGCGCAGGTACACGCGGCGCAGCCCGTCGCGCGCGGCCGCCACGAAGGCGCCGACCACCACGGGGAAGGTGCACACGAGGACCAGGACGCTGGACCAGCTCTGGTCGAGGCGTTCGCTCGCGACGCCGTGGACGTCGGCGGCGCTCGCGACGGCGTTGTAGGTGACCATCAGGCCCACCCAGGCCACGAGCCCCAGGCCGGTCCGCCACAACTGGAGCTTGCGCACCTCCCGGTCGTCGACGATCCCGGGGCGCGAGGGACGGAAGGTCCGCTGGGCGGCGTACAGGGGGTTGTAGAGCCCCCGCAGGATCTTCCGCGCCCGTGACTGCTCGACGCGCGGGGGCGGGCCCGGCGGGAAGGGCGGACCGTACGGGTATCCGGGCGGCGGTCCGGGCTGTGCGTACGGATGGCCCGGCGGGGGGCCGGACCGGCCATACGGGTACCCCTGCGGGGGAACCGGTGGCGCGTAGGGGGGTCCTGGCGGCGGGTGCGCGGCGCCGCCGCCCGCCGGATCTCCGTACCCACCGCCGCCGTACCCGCCACTGCCGTAACCGCTCATGTCACGTTCCCCCGATGTGCCGCCCTACCGAACCCAGGCATCTTAGGGGGTGCCCGCGGCGGGGCCGGTCCGATCCTCGGTGGAGGGGGCGCGCGGGAGGCGACCTCAGCAGCCGAACACCGGCTCCCCTGCCGTGAGATGGTGCGCGGCCCGGCCGTCGAGCAGCAGGGGGACGAGGGTGCGCAGGGATTGGCGCAGGGGAACGAACGCGCCCGTGCCGGAGGTGGTGACCCGTACCCCGTGGAGGGCGAGCCGCCCCCGCACCTCGGCGTACCGGGCGGCGGTGAGGCGATATCCGCACGGCGGCGCGGTCAGGGTCTCGGCCGGGGACGCGGGCCGGTTGGTCCGCGCCGGCCCAGCGGATCGCCCCCTCGTCCCGGTGTCCGGCGGCTCGCGCCCTTCCCGTGGCGGCCGCGAGCGGCCGGGCCTCTCGAACCGTGTAGCGGAACAGGCCTCGCAGTGCGGTGAGTTGGGTGTCGAAGCGGCGTCGATGGTTGAGGGTGGGCTCGGCCTTCTCCGCTTCGCCCGCCGGCTCCAGGCGGCTTTCGACGAGCAGGGTGACGGCGTGTTTGAGGCCGGCCGCGTTGCGCAGGATGTGTTCCTGTCCGTCGCCCGCCGTCTGCCCGATCGGGGCGCCGGTGACGGGGTCGGTCCGGATTCCGTAGGTACCGGTCGAGTATCCGGCGGTGCGGGCCGTCTCGCGCACGTGTGCCTCGGAGAGCAGGCGGGAGTGGGCGTACACGGCGGGATCGGTGTTGAGGTTGCGCGGCCAGAGGTCGAGGAGGTCCTTGTCGTAGGTGCCGGGGGTCGCCCGGTACTCGTGCAGGTCGAACACGACGTCCGGGCGCCGGTCGCGCAACACGCCCGCGACCGCCCGCGCCTCGGGTGAGATCAGGGCGACGTGGTCGCGGTTGACGTCGACGCCGCCGGCGTTGGCGCGGGTGCCGGCGGCACGGCCGTCGGGGTTCGCGTTCGGGACGACCAGGACCGTGGCGGTGGCGAGGAGGCGCAGGGTCGCGGGGTCGCATGCGTACGCGAGATCGCGCACGGTGGTCAGACAGGCCTCGCGTCCCGCCGGTTCGTCGCCGTGCTGGCCGCACACCAGCAGCACCGTGACCGGCGTCCTGCCGTCGCCGACGCCGACCATCCGCAGCGGACGGCCCTGTGGGGTGGTGCCGATCCGGAGCAGGGCGGCCCTGTCGCTGCCCCGGTCGACGGCGTCGAGGAAGTCCCGCTCCTGCGCCTCGGTGGTCCAGCGTGCGCCAGCCGTCGTCTCGAAGCCGGTGCGGGGCGGGGCTTCGGCGCCCTGGGCCGGGCCCGCTGTCAGGAGCAGCGCCGTCAGCGATACGACGAGGCCGCACCGCACGGCGAGCCGCCTCACGGGATCGCCGCGCACGGCGTCGGCTCCGGCACGGTCTGCCACAGGTCCCTCCCGGTGTCTGGGGGGCGAACGGTCGCGCACAGTCTGTCGCTTCGGGGGGCCTGACCGCGTGGAACACCTCCGTGTCGCGCGGCCGGTCGGTTCCGATCGGTTCCGGCGCGAAGGTGCCTGTCGGGGGCCGGGGAGCCTGCGTAATGTCACATCGCATGATGTTCTTACGGCGTACCGCGTCGGCCGCGGCCCTGCTCGCCACCCTGATCCCGTTGACCGTCGCCACCGCCGCCACGGCGGACGAGCGCTCCCCCTGCCCCACCTCGCCCTCCGCGCCGCTCGACGCCGAGCAGGCGCGGCTCTCGGACCCGCGGACCACGGCCCTGATCGAGCGTGCCGGGTTGGGTGACTTCGTACGACGGTTCCCCGCCGCGCTGTGCGGGGTGCGCGGCCCCGACGAGGCCGAACGGCTCCTCGACGGCTGGGGCGAGGCCCTGTGGCAGTCGGCCGTGAGCCGGGCGCAGGGGCAGCGGCCCGGCGGTGATCTCGCGACCGGCGACGACCGGCCGTTGTACTGGACCCGGCTGGCCATGACCGCCGCGCTCGCCCGCTGGGAGCCCGGCTTCGCCGTCGACCGGCGTGCACTGCGGGCCCGCTTCGAGGACGCCTCCCGGGGTCTCACCGACAACGGGTTCCGGGCGGCGACCGGCGTACGGCGCGTGTTCATCAGCGGCTTCGACCCGTTCGGGCTGGACGCCGAGATCCGCCGCGCCAACCCGTCCGGATCCGCGGCCCTGCGCCTCAACGGCCTCCGCATCACCCTCGCCGACGGCAGCCGCGCCGAGATCCGGGCCGTCGTACTCCCCGTGCGCTACGCCGACTTCGACTCCGGCATGGTGGAACGGGCCTTCACCCCGCACCTGGCCGCCGGCGCCCAGAAGGCGGACGTCATCACCACCGTCAGTCAGGGGTACCCGGGCATCTTCACCCTGGAGGACTGGGCGGGGCGCGCACGCTCGGCCGACCCGTACCCGGACAACGTCCGCGCGCTCTCGGGGGGCACCCGCGAGCATCCGGTCACGGCTCCCGGTCTGGGCAGGGGCGCGGAGTTCATCCGGACCACCCTGCCGGCCGACGCGGTCACCGCCGCCGTGCAGACGCCCTATCCGGTGCTCCTCAACCGCGCCGTCACCGAGATTCCCGCCGGTGGCACGGCGCCGGTGGACCGTACCGACGGTCCGACCGCGGGGTCGCGCGCCGTGGAGGGCGGTGGTGGCGGCTACCTCTCCAACGAAGTGGCCTACCGCTCCAACCGGTTGCGGACCGAACTCGCACCCGGGATGCCCGGCGGGCACCTGCACACCCCGGTGCTGACCGGGCTGCCGGCCGATCCCCGGGTCCTGACCGGCCCCGAGTTCGAAGGCAACGAGAGCGCGATCGCCTCCGAGGTCCGGGCCGTCCTCGAACACGCGGCCGTGCGGCGGTGACGTCCGCGCCGGCCCCGGTTCCTCCCGGTGGCCGGCGCGGTGGCGGTCATCGGTCCGCCGGCCGGGCGAGACCGCCCGGCCGGCGCGACCCGTCCCGCGCTCGGATCAGCAGGGCTTGATCGGCTGGAGGTTGTGCACGTAGCGGGCCGCGACCCAGCCGTTGACCCCGTGGACGCGGTACCAGATCGGGTTGCCGTCGACCCACTTGCCGCGCTTCTCGCACACCAGGCCGATGCGCTGCCGGGGGGCGAGCGTCTTCACGACCTTCGAGTAGACGGTGGGCTTGCTCCGCACGTTGACGCCCCACCGCGACACCACGACGCCGAAGGTGTAGCCGGGCTTCGGCGCCGCCTCCACCCCCGCCCGGTGGGCCGCACCCGCCGCGGTACCCGCGCCGGCCGCCCAACCCGAGGCCCCCAGGGGCCCGATCAGCAGGCCTGCCGCGAGCACGCAGGCCGTCGCCGTCTTCTTCACCATCGCTCAACACTCCCGTCGCCCTGGCCAGCCGTAGGCGGCCCCTCCAGGCACCGCCGGACCGACTATCACCACGGCATCGGCCTTACGGGTGCTTGACACGCCTGCCCGTCACCCGGTCGGCCCCGCTCCGTGTGGTCACGGCCGCGTCCCGGCGAGCCAGTTCAGTCGCCCCCGGTGGATGAGCCGCAGCTGACGGCGGGCGGTGTCCGTCACCTCGGCCCACTCGTTGTCCTCCAACGCCGCGGCCAGGTAGGCCGAGGCCGTCATCACCATGTGGTCGACGTACAGGCGGGCCAGCATCAGGAGGTCGGCCGGGCTCCAGCCCGCGCCGAGCGGATCGGAGGCGAGCCTTTCGGCCACTTCCCGGGCGAAGGCGTCGAGCCGACCGGCGATCGCCTCCCGCACCCCGCGCACCCCGCCGTGTCGTTCCCGGACGATGAAACGCAGGTGTCCGGGGTACGTGCGCACCAGCTCCGCCATCAGATCGACGGCCTCGTCGAGGCGCCGATCGGCTTCCTCCGAGGTCTCCAGGAGGGAGCGGACACCGCCGTGGAGGTTCTCCAGAGCCTCGTCCACCAGGGCGATCCCCAGTTCCTCGATGTCCGCGAAGTGCCGGTAGAAGGCGGTCGGCGCCACGCCGGCGGTACGGGCCACCTCCCGCAGGCCCAAGCTCCCCAGGCTCTGTTCCTCCAGGAGCGACAGGGCGGCGTCCAGCAAGGCCCGGCGGGTGCGGTGGCGTTGGGCCTGACGGGCCCCGACGGTCTGACTCATGTCGGAAAGTAAACCCCGATCCCCCGACAACCGCATGCCACCATTTAGACTGGGTAGTCAGTGAACAACTGTCACCCATTTTTGGGAGGAAGCACGATGCTCTTCCTCGTCGCGGCCCTCATGTTGTTGGGGGTCCTGCTGGGAACCGTGGCCCACGTCCCGGCGCCGGTCACCCTGGCCGGGACGGCCGTGATCGCCGCCTGGCTGCTGATCTTCGCCGTACGTGAACGGACCACGCGCCACCACCGATCCGCGAGCCGTCAGGAGGGTTCCTCATGACATCCCACCGCACGACCCTGGACCGCACCACCCACGAGCACACCGACCTCGACGACCGTCGAACCGACGTCACCACCGCGGCCGGCGGCGCAACCGCCGCCCGTGACACGGCATCCGGATCCGCCCACGGGCCGGCCGGCCGCGCCGACGCCCCCGACCACGAGGCCGGGACCGGACGCACCGGGACCACCCGCGAGGCCGACGACATGGCCGTCGTCTCGTTCCTCTCGGGCCTGGTGGGTCTGCTCGTGATGAACCTCGTGCTCGGACCGATCGCGATCGTCCTCGCCGGGCTCGCCCTGTACCGCGGCACGAGCCGACCGGGCCGCGCCCGCCTCGGCCTCGTGCTCGGCGTCGCCGACCTCGCGATCCTGGCGTACCTGATCAACGCGGACGGCACCTGGTCGTGGAGCGTCGGCTGAGGCCGGCGCCGAGCGGACGGCCGGAAACCTCCGCGCTCCGCAACGGCGGCCGTGCGCCGGGGCCCCGGGCCGCGCCGTTCGGATCCCGCCGGGGCCCACTCGATGCCGACTCCATCAGGGCAGGGGAACGCCGCGCGCCGTGAGCCACAGCTCGTACCACTCCTCGTGGCTGAGCTCCGGGTCTCGTCGCGCGGCGTCCGCGCAGGCCCGGATGCGCTCCGGGCGGCCGCTGCCCACCACCGGCACGATCCCGGCCGGATGCCGGCGCAGCCACCACAGCAGAATCGTCTCCGGGGTGGTGCCCTTCTCACCGGCGAGCTTGGCGATGAGGCGCGCCGTCGCGTGCTCCCGCTCGCTCTCCTGACGGCCGGTGAACCGGCCCTGCGCCAGGGCCCCCCAGGCCTGGAGGCGAACGCCCCGCGTCAGGCAGTACTCGATCGCCCCCGTGGGGAATCCGCTCTGCGCCGCGGCGGGCGTATTCACGAGCACGCCGTCCTCAAGCCAGTCCCGACGGTCCAGGCTCATCTCCAACTGATTCGCGATCAGAGGGAATTCGAGGTGGGACTGGAGGAGCGCGATCTGGGCGCCACTCATGTTGGACACGCCGAACTCCCGGACCAGCCCCTGTCGGCGCAGCGAGGTGAGCGCCTCGGCGACCTCCGCCGGGTCCGCCAGCGGATCGGGCCGGTGCAGGAGGAGGACGTCGATGACGTCCGCGCGGAGCCGGGAGAGGCTCTCCTCGACCCGCCGCACGATGGTGGGACCGCGCAGGTCGTAGATGCCGGGGCGATCGCCCTCGGCGAGGCGGATCCCGCACTTGGTCTGGAGCGTGATGCGTTCCCGCAGACCGGGGGTGCGGGAGAGGACCTCGCCGAACACCGCTTCGGCCTTGCCGTGCCGGTAGATGTCGGCGTGGTCGAATCCCGTGATGCCACTGTCGAGGGCCGCCTCGATCGCCGCCTCGGCCGCGTCGATGTCGCCGGGCCCGTACGGCTCCGTGTTCCATCCGCCGCCGAGCGCCATGCATCCGTACAGCAGCCGGTCCCGGTCCGCCTCGTGCACCTTGATCACCATGGGGCACAGCCTACGGGCGCGGCCGAGGTGTCGGTCCGGGTGTCAGCCGAGGAAACCGCCGTAGTAGCCGCCGATCCGGCTGTAGTAGTCGCTGTCGCCGATGTGCTGCTCGCTCACGAACTCGGGAGCCGACTTGATCTGCTCCTTCGTGCGGTCGACGTAGATCTTCTCCTGCGCCACGTCGACGTGGATGACCGTGCCGGCGGGCAGGAGGACCTCACGGCCGAAGATCCACGGGCCGGTGTCCACCACGATGTAGGAAGACCCCGCGTCGTCGGAGTGCTTGCTGACCTTGCCGATGTCCTCGTCGGCCGCCTCGACCTTGAAGCCGGTCAGGTCGATGGCCTCCAGTCGGCCCGAAGTCTCGCGGTATCCCCACACGTTCACGTTCACGAGCTGCTCCCTCATCTCCGGATCGACGCGTCCGCCCTGCCCGACCACCGCGCGGCGGGGGCGGCGGACGCCTTCGATCACCGCCTGCCCAGGGCCCCGGTTCTCACACGTGCGCCGATCGCGGCGCCGCCGGAGCACCCGGGAGCCGGGTCACCCGCGGGTGGGGGCCGGGGACGGCGACAGGGGCCGGACCTCTCGGAGGGAGGTCCGGCCCCTGTGGTGGACGCGGTGTCGGTCGACGCTTCGACCTCGGCGCTTTCGGCCGGCGCTTCCGTCAGTGCTTCGGTCAGTGCTTCGCTCAGTGCTTGAAGGTGTCCTTCAGCTTTTCCTTCGCCTCGCGGGCATCGCCCTTGACCTGCTCGGTCCGGCCCTCGGCGGTAAGACGCTCGTTCCCCACCGCACGGCCGGCGATTTCCTTCATCTTGCCCTTGGCCTGCTCGGTCTTGGCCTTTGCCTTCTGGTCACCGGACACGGTCATCACTCCCATGCGGTTGAAAACGCTTACCCCGCGGCACCTGACCAGAAAATCGGACTTCAAACGCCCCGGCTTCGCTTTCACCGGTTCCATTACCGTGTCGACCAGGCGGGTGTATCCACCCGCCTGTCCGGCATAAGAATCGGGTAAGAAGAGAAAATGCCGAACGCATGGTCGGGCAGACGGACATTCGGAGGTCGATAAACCATGGTTCCCCTTCTTCTCGTGCTTCTGCTCGTACTGATTCTTTTCGGTGCGGGTTTCGCGCTCAAGATCCTCTGGTGGGTCGCGATCATCGTCCTGATCCTCTGGCTGATCGGCTTCGTCGCCCGGCCGAAGGGCAGCAGCGGACGCTGGTACCGCTGGTAACGCCGCCGACCACGCCGTACGTCACGCAGGCCCACCCCGCACTCCGGGGTGGGCCTGCGGTCGTGCCGGCAGGGTCCGGTGCGCCCACGCCGGCCGACATCGCACGCCGGGAGGAGACGCGGTTCGTTGCGGCGGCGCTCCTGGGGGCCTGGGGGTCCTGCTCCCGGTGTCCCCCGGTCGGTCGGTCGCCCCCTGGACTTCGCGGCGGCGCGCGAGACGCGTCGGCGCCGGGCGGAATCGAGTTGCCCCACCGACGGGATTCGCCCCCTCAGCGGTCCGACGGCCGGTGTTCGAGGGGCTCACAGGGGTGAAGGTGACTCCATCATGACAGGTCAGACGGCTTTTCAGTAGGACTGACGACACAGCCGATCTCCCTTGTTCGGGGGCCTGTTCGGATCTGAGAATCTCCCTCATGAATCCCTCGGCGCACATCAATCACCACGCGGTCCTTCGGGCACGAGTGGCTCTCCTCGGTTCCGGGAAGCCGCCCCTCGGCCAACGGGTCGCCGCCTACCGTGTGCTCGCCCAGGTGAGCCCCCTGGCGTACCTCCCGCTGCTGGCCGTCGCCTTGGGCAAGTACGCGCGGCGGGAATTCACCGATCGCCCCGACATCGCGCTGGCCCTCCACACGGAATCGGTCGCCGCCGCGCGCCGCATGTGCGCACTGGAGCCCGAGCGCGTGGAACTCCTCGTCCATTCGCTGACGTTGTACAGGGAGCAGCTGATCCACATGGACCGTCAGGAGGAAGTCCGCACGGTGGAGAAGGAATTGACCACCCTCTTCCAAGCCGATCTGCGGTAGTGCGGCGATCCGCTCGGCGGCCGGCCGCCGAGCGGATCGAGCCACCCCGGACCCGGGTCGGGTCCGGGGTCAGGTCTGGGGCTTCGGGCGGGTGGTGCCGGGGAGGCAGGTCACCGCGGGGTTGTAGGTCTGGTAGGTGCCCTTGGGGTTCTCCTTCCACAGCCACATGTGCAGGGCGTAGTGGACGGGCTGGCCGGGGAAGTGGCCGCGCAGCGGGCCAGTGAAGGACCTGCCGAAGAGCTTCGGGCGGTCGTCGTCCGTGGTGAGGTCCTGGTCCTTGTCGTAGACCAGCCACTGGACCCCGGTGAGGCGCTTGCCGCCGCGGCCGTCGTCCTCGTAGTACAGCGCGGCGGGCTTGGCGGGATCGACGGAGTTGTCGTACGCGTGGTTGAAGTGCGGGTAGCCGAGGGCGCCCGTGCCGGCCGGGTCGGCCACGCAGTACTTGTCCGGGACGTAGCCCGCCTTCACGCCACCGGCGTGCCGGAGATAGGGGGCGGTCGCCCGATAGGTGACGGCCCGGTCGGCGGCGGCCCTGCCGGTGTCCGCGCCGGAGGCCGCGGACGCGACGGTGGGGCCGGCGGCGGCCGTCAGGGCGAGTGTCGCGGTCGTGATGAGGACCAGGGTGGTGCTGCGAGCCATGCGCGGACTCCTCGGTGGCGGTCTGGTTGCTCGACGAGCAGCATGATGTCCCGGGCCGTCGGACCCGCCACGCGACCCGTCCGCGCGGCTGACCGGACGACGGACCGCCAAACGGCCGAGCGGTGACGTGGGGACGGTCGGCCCGGGCCGGGCCGGCGGTGGTGTGCGGGCGGTCGGCCCGGGCCGCGCATCCGGCGGAGGCCTCCTGACTCGAACGCACCAAGGCCCGTTTTGCGAACGCTCCCGTCGGGGAACCGCTGAGTCCACACAGGCGAGTGGCACGGAGGGTGCGGAACATGACGCAGGAGAACGCGACGACACCGGACGGCGCCGCCGCCGTGCACGACCTCGTGGCGGCCGTGTCCAAGGGCGCGCCGGAGTACCGCTCGTGTCCCCACCCCGTCTACGCCGCTCTGCGCGAGCGGGACCCGGTGGCCCGGTTGACGCCTCCGCACGGCGTCGCGACGTACCTCATCACCCGCTACGACGACGCCCGCGACGCCCTGTCCGACCCGCGGTTCAGCAAGAACATGCGCGGGGCGATGGACATCTACCACGCCGTGTTCGGGGACTTCTTCGACGCCTTGGACGACAACGTGCTGTTCTCGGACCCGCCCCGGCACACCCGGTTGCGCCGTGTCCTGCGGAGCGCCTTCACCCCCAGGCGGGTGGAGGAGATGCGGGCCGGGATCACCGAGATCGCCGAGCGGCTCCTCGCCGAGTGCCGCAAGAGCGCCTCGGTCGACCTGATGTCCTCGTTCGCGTTCCCCCTCCCGATCTCGGTCCTGTGCGAATTGATGACGATCCCGGAGGCCGATCGCCCCGAGATCCTGGAGCAGTTCGCGGTGGTCACGCGCTCCCGGTTCAACCCCGCGGCCAAGGCCGAGTTGAAGGCCGCCGAGGAGTGGCTGCAGGATCGACTGCGGCGGCTGATCGCGCACCAGCGGGCGAACCCCTCGGACTGCTTCCTCGGGGACATCATCAGGGCGGAGGAGGCCCTGGACGACGCGGAGCTGGTGTCGTCGCTGTGGGTCCTGTTCTTCGCCGGGCACAAGACCACCGCCTACCAGATCGGGAACTCGGTACTCGATCTGCTGCTCCACCCCGATCAGCTGGCGACGCTCCGCACCGACCCCACGCTGATCCCCCGGGCGGTCGAGGAGATCGTGCGCTTCGAGGGGTCGGTGGAGACGTCGACGTTCCGCTACGCGACCGAGGACGCGGAGATCAGGGGCACGGTGATCCCCAAGGGGTCGCTCGTCCAGATCGCCCTCTCGTCGGCGAACCGGGATCCGGAGAAGTTCGACCGCCCCGACGACCTCGACGTGACGCGCGAGGGACTCCAGGGCACGCACCTCGGCTTCGGCCACGGGACGCACTACTGCCTGGGCGCGCCACTGGCACGACTCGAACTCGAGATCGCGCTCTCCTGCCTGCTGCGGGAGTTCCCGGAGATGGAGATCGCACCGGACGAGGAACCCGCGGGGGCGTGGCTCAAGGGGCCGATGGCGGCGTTCCGCGGGCTGGAGCGGCTGCGGCTCGTCCTGGAGCCGTCGCGGCCGGTCGAGGCGCTCGCCCCGACGCACCGGTCGCCCGCGACCTCCGTTTCCGCCCACAGGTGACCCGATCCGAGGGACGGTGATTTGGCATGCAGAACCCCATGAACACCACCTCCGGCCTGCGCCTGGTGCGCGCGCCCGCCGAGGGGCTCCTGGTCCCCTCGGTGGCCACGGGTGACCTCGTCGGTGACCTCGCGCGGGTCGCCACGGCCGATTCCCCGCCGGTACTCGGCACGGAGCACGGGGCCCGGCCGAAGATCGACATGCACCATCACTACTGCGCCCCGGAGTGGCGCGAGTGGGCCGAGCGCCACGAGCTGATCGATCCGAGGCAGTTGCCGCGTTGGGCGGGGCTCGGCATCGAGGAAGCGGTCCGGTTCATGGACGGCGCGGGCATCACGACGGCGGTGCTCAAGCCGATGCTGCCGGCCCGCTACCGGTCGTCGGCGCAGCTCCGTGAGGCGATCACGATCACGCTGCGCTCGATGGTCGAGGTGAGTGCCTCCCATCCGGGCCGCTTCCTGCACTACGTGCCGCTCTTCCTGGACGATCTCGACTCGTCGTCCTGGGCCATCCGCCGCGGACTCGGGCAGCTCGGCGCCGTGGGCGTGAACGTGACGGCGAACTACGGCGGCGTCTACCTCGGAGACCCCTCCTACGACCGGGTGTTCGCCGAGCTGAACGAGGCCTCCGCGGTGGTGGACACCCACCCGCACCACCTGCCGGGCGGTCCCCCCGGTGCGCCGACGGTCCCCGGGATCCCGAACTTCATGTGCGACTTCCTGCTGGACACCACACGTGCCGCCGTGAACATGATCAGCAGGCGGACGCTGGACCGTTTCCCGGACATCTCGGTGATCCTGCCGCACGCCGGCGGCTTCCTCCCGTACATCGCGCCGCGGCTGGAGGCTCTCGGACGGTTCTGCGATCCGCCCATCGAGCCCGCCGCGGTCCGCGATCACCTCCGGCGCTTCTTCTACGACACGGCGGGCCCGATGGCGCCGGCCGCGACCCTCCTCGCCCATGCGCCCGCCGACCACATCCTGTTCGGCACCGACTGGCCCGCCGCGCCCGCCGACACGGTGCTGGACCTGGCGCTGCCCGCGCTCGACGCGGACCCGGCCCTCACCCCCGAACAGGTCCGGGGGATCCACCACGACAACGCGCTCCGCCTGATCCCGCAGTTGGCCACGGCCTGACGGCGGCGCCGCGCCCGCTCGCGGCCCTCCCGCACCGCCGCCCACGCACGCTCGTGGGCGGCACGTGCCGGTCGGGCCGCAGCGGACCCGGCCGGTGGGGTGGTCAGCGCCGGCCCGTGCCGGGGTCGGTGGCCGCGCGGGCCGGCGGCGTCCCCGCCGCGCCGGGGGTGGTGTCCGTACCACCGGGGGTGCTGTGCGTACCGGCGGGGCCGGTGTCCGTACCGGCGGGGGCGCGGTCCGTACCACCGGGGCCGGTGTCCGTACCGGCGGTCGCCCGCGACGTGTACGCCCTCGCGAGGAAACCGCCGCCCGTCACGAGGGCGAGTGCGCAGAGGATCAGGGCGGCCCCCACCGCGAAGGTGAACCGCACACCCGTCGCCACGGCCTGCGGGCTCGCCGTCGTGACATCGTCCGCGGCCGAGGCGAACGTGAACACCGCGCCCATCACGGACGCACCGGTGATGAGCCCGAGATTGCGCGAGAGGTTCACCAGCGCGGAGGTCACGCCCCGGCGTTCCGGGGCGATCTCCGCCATGACGGCGGTGTTGTTGGCCGTCTGGAACAGCGCGTAGCCGGCGGTGACGACCACCAGCGGGACGACGTATCCCACGACCCCCGACGACACCCGTGTCATCGACAGGGCAGAGGCGCCGGCGGCCATCGCGAGGAGTCCCGCGCAGATCGTGCGACGCGCTCCGAAGCGGTCCACCAGCCGCCCGGCCGGTACACCGGTCAGCGCGGCCACCACCGGCCCCACGGCCAGGACGAGTCCGACGAGGGCGTCGTCGAGCCCGAGCCCGCGCGAGAGGTGGAACGGCCCGACCACGAGCGTCGCCATGATCACGGTGGAGACGAGCGTGCCGGCGGCGAGGCCCGCGCTCAGGATCGGGTCGCGGAACGCCGCCAACTGGATCAGCGGGGACGCGACGCGCCCCTCGACCCGTACGAAGAGGACGACCCCGAGCGCGGCGACCGCCCACAGGGCCGCGTTCGCCGCGCCGAACCCGCCGTGCCCCAGAGTCATGGCGAGGGCGTAGGCCCCGAGCGTCAGGGCCAGCAGCGCCATGCCCGCGCGGTCGAAGCCGGACCGTGCGCCGGCGGGCTCACGGACCTGCCGGTCGATCGGGAGGTGACGGCGGGCGAGGAGCAGGGTCAGGATGCCCAGCGGTGCGTTGACGAGGAAGAGCGCCCGCCATCCGAGGCCGGAGATCAGCACGCCGCCGAGCGAGGGACCCAGGGCGGTACCGATCGCGGACATGGTCCCGAGCATTCCCATGGCGCTGCCGATCCGCGCCTTCGGAACCGTCTCGGCCACGAACGCCATGGTGAGCGCCATCATGACGGCCGCCCCGAGGCC
Source organism: Streptomyces sp. NBC_01426 (assembly GCF_036231985.1). GTDB lineage: Bacteria > Actinomycetota > Actinomycetes > Streptomycetales > Streptomycetaceae > Streptomyces. The sequence continues at coordinate 6,966,106 of NZ_CP109500.1, read as the reverse complement.
CTGCGCCGCCCGGGCGGCGATCAGCAGCCAGAGCCGGGGCGCGGAGGCGCACAGCAGCGAGGCCGCCGTGAACAGTGCGATCCCGGCGAGCAGCAGCCGGCGGCGGCCCACGAGGTCGCCGAGCCGTCCGGCGCCGACGATCAGGGCGGTGACGGCCAGGAGGTAGGCGAGGACGACCCACTGGACCTGCGGGAAGGAGGCCGTGAACACGTGCGCCAGTGTGGGCAGGGCGACGTTGACGCTGCCGGCGCCGAGCGAGGAGAGCACCATGGCCAGCGAGAGCGCGGCGAGCGCCCCTCCCGGCGAGGTCGTTCCCCCTGCGTCCTCGGCGCCGCCGGCGCCGACCTTCCCGCGTCCCTCGTCGATCGGTGTCAACACGAACTCCGTTCTCTCACGGCCTCCGCCGGCCCGGCCGCCGGGTGGCGGCGGGGGGGCGGGAGGCGGCGTGGCCGGCGGCCCGGGCCGGTGTTCGGCCTCGGTGCGCTGCCGGGGAGCGTGCGCCGGCCCTCGTGGGACGACAATCTTTGTTGCCGGTTCCGGGACGACGGTATGGAATGCCCCCATGGACAGACCACAGCCCTACCGAGCGGTCCTCGACGAGGTCGGCCCCCGGCTCAGGCGCGTGCGCGCCGCGCGCGGACTCACCCTTGCGGCTGTCTCCGAGGCGACCGGCATCTCGAAGAGCACCCTGTCCCGGCTGGAGTCCGGGCAGCGCCGCCCCAGTCTGGAACTGCTGCTGCCGCTCGCCGGCACGTACCACGTACCCCTGGACGACCTGGTGGGAGCGCCCGAAGTGGGCGATCCCCGGGTGCGGTTGACGTCCCATGCCCTGCCGAACGGCGGGGTGTACGTGCCCCTGTCCCGCACCCCGGGCCCCCTTCAGGCGTACAAGATGATCATCACTGACCGGGGCGCCGACCCTTCCCCGCGGACCCACGAGGGTTACGAGTGGCTGTACGTGCTGAACGGCCGGTTGCGCCTGGTCCTCGGCGAACACGACCTGGTTCTCGGCGCCGGCGAGGTGGCGGAGTTCGACACCCGGGTGCCCCACTGGTTCAGCAGCGCGGACGGACGGCCCGTCGAGGTCCTCAGCCTCTTCGGACGGCAGGGCGAACGCATGCACGTACGCGCGAAGCCCCAGTCCTGACGCGCCGATCCGGCGCGCGGGGTCACCACCCGGGGCAGCCCGGGCGGTGACCCCGCGGGGACCGTCAGCCGAGTCGGGTGAGCCTGTTCACGAACGAGGGCTCGGCCAGATCGACGCCCACCGCCACCGGTACGGTCTTGGCGCCCGCGCCGTCACCGACCGTCAGCACCCCCACCTCGGCGCCCGCCTTCGCGGTGTGGGGCAGCGCGGCGGCACCGCCGCCGAGGGTGAGTCGCAGTTGCTGGCCCGGAACGCCGATCGCGTTCAGGTCCTTCGTGGCGACGAGCGGGGTACGGCCGCCGAGTCCGTCGTCCACGTGACCGACGACCTGTCCCTTGTGGATGACCGGAGTCGAGGCGAGTGCCTTGCGGACGGCTTCGATCACCTTCCGGCTGTTCTCCTTCACCAGCTTCAGGCTGTCCCCGCCGTTCAGGTCGGGGCCGTCCGCGTGCTGGTCCATCATCGTGCCGAGGATCAGGGGTGTCTCCTCGCCCACCGACTTGAACGAGGCCCACAGGAGCGTGCCGCCGGCCGCCGTACTCGACCCGGTCTTGATGCCCTTGACGCTGAGGTCCGCCGCCGTGAGCAGGCTGTCGTTGTTGTTGTAGATCGGCTTCGGCAGCCCCGGGATGGTCGCGTTGGGCAGTTTGACGATCGCGCGGAAGGCGTCGTTCTTCATCACCGCCTCGGCGAGCCTCAGTTGGTCGACGGCGGTGCTGACGGTCGCCTTGTCCAGGCCGCTGGGGTCCGTGTAGACGGTGTCCTTCATGCCGAGTTCGGCGGCGGCGGCGTTCATCTTCGCGACGAAGGCGTCCTGCGAGTCCGTGCCGGAGTCCCAACGCGCCAGCAGACGGGCGACGTTGTTGCCCGAGGGGATCATCAGCATCTTGAGCATGTCCTGCTGGCTGTACGTGGCTCCTGCTTTGAGCCCCTCGATGCGGGACTCGTCCTCGGAGGTCCCGTCCGCCACCGCCGCCGCGTCGACCGTGATGTCGGGGCCCTTGTCGGTGGGCTTGGCCAACGGGTGGTCCTTGAGGATCACGTAGGCCGTCATGACCTTGGCGACGCTCGCGGTCGGGACCGGCCTCTGTTCACCGAACACCGCGATGTCACCGGAACCGGGCACGCGGATGGCGCCCTGCCCCTCCGTGGGCCAGGGCAGGGTGAGCTGTCCGTCGACGGTGTGGACGGAGTCCGCGGCGACGAGCTTCGGTTCGGGCAGGGGACGCATCAGCTGGGCGCCGGTGAAGCAACCGGCGAGGACCAGCACGATCGGCGTCCAGATCTTGACGCGGCGCAGCGCGGTCCGGCGGGTGGTCTCCGTGGGCGGCGGGGTGTTGGTGAGCTCGGCCAACAGGTCCAGCGGGGGCTGTGGGGGCTGCGGGACCTCCCGGGTGCGCTCCGGGACGAGGGCGGCCGGGGCGGGAGCCGTCGGGGCGGATGCCATCGGGGTGCGGGCGGGCACGGGGGTGCGGGCGGGGGTCGGGGTCGAGGTCGGGGCTTCGAGTGCCTTCAGGGCGACGAACTCGCTGGTCCGCTCGGCGTCGTGCGCGTTCTCCCGCGCCCACGACGGCACGCGTACGGGCGCGGACGCGGAGGCGGAGGTGGGCACGGGCGATCCGCCGCGCGGCCCCGTCTTCGGGGCTGCGCCCGGGCCTGCCTTTGGTCCTGCGTCCGGGTCTGCCGTCGGTGCCGCTGTCCGTGCCGCCTTCGATCCTGCGTCCGGGTCTACAGCCGGTGCCGCTGTCCGTGGTGCCTTCGGTGCCGCCTTCGATCCTGTGTCCGGGCCCGTTGCGGCTCCCCCGGTCGCCTCGCCGGCGGAGCCTTCGCCGGGCTTCGGGGTCGTCGGGGCTTCCGTGCTCTTCGGGGTCGTCGGGACGTCCGGGGGCGTCCCGACGTCCGCAGCTGCGGGTTCGGTCCGCGGCTTCCGCCCGGGCTCGGAGGGCGACTCCGGGGCAGGGCTCGACTCCTCGGAATCGGTCGACCGCGCGGGCTCCGGCGTCCCCTCCGGTGCCGGGTCGGGGTCGGCCGCGTCCTCGGGGTCGGTCGCCTGGTCGGGGCGGGCCGTCTCCTCGGTACCGGCCGGCCGCTCGGGCACTGCCACTTCCTCGGGCTCACCCGATGCTCCGGGCCCTGCCGTCGCCGCGGGCTCCGGCGTCGGCTCGGGCTCCTCCCGGCCGTCGCCGGGCGTCGCGGCCCGCCCCGAGGGCTCGGGCGCGTCGGCGCCCCCGGCCTCCTCGGGACCGTCTTCGGTCGGACCGGCTTCCCCGGGCCCGACCCCACTCGTGCCGTCGCCGTCCCCCCGCACGGGCGCGACGGCGGGCGCCCGGCCCGCTCCCGCTTCCGAGGTCTGCGGGTGCGCCTCGGGCTCCGTAGTGCCCGAAGTCTCCGGAGCCTGCGCAGGGTCCGAGGAACCGTCCGCCACCGTTACCGCCTTCATCCCAGCCCCGCCTTGACATTCGCCTCCGGCGGCCGCTCCATCGCCCACGCGATGACGGCGGTCCGCCGGCTCTCGCCGATACCGTTCACCGGCGGATCCCACGGAACCCGCCGGACGTCTAGATGCGCGACGGACCCGGGGCGTTCCCCCTCCCCCATCCTGTGACCGTTCGGTCATACTCCGACGTCAGAGCGGGTGCGGGCGGTGCCCCGACGGGCAGGTGGACGAGGCTGTGGCGAGGGTGGCCGTACGGCTCTCGGAGTGACCGGTCTCACGTCGCCGTCGGCCCTGCCGCTGCCCTCGGCCGTCGTCGTGCCCTGACAGACTCCCTCCTTGATCACGGGGGCAAGGGGCCTTCGTACGGGCGGAATCGGGAGCGTTGTGCGCAAGGTGAAGTGGGTGGCCGCGGCCGCCGGTGTGGTGTTGCTGGTCGCGGGTTGTGGCAGCGAAGGCGGCGCCGACCAGGGCAAGGGCGGCGGTGAGGCCCCCGCGTCCGGTGCGGCGACCCCGGCGGAGCAGGGTGCGGGCACCCTGGACGCCGCCGCGGTGAAGAAGGAGATCGCGGGGGCCGCCACGGGCGCCGGATTCACGGAGAAGTCGGGGGACGACGTCCCCGCGAGCCTCCAGGCCTGCATGGTGTCCTGGAGCCCGGACGGCAAGAAGGTCACCGATTCCAAGCAGTCCTTCGACGGCACCGTCGCCGCCCTCGTCACGGGGGGCTGGAAGGAGACGCGGACCTCCGACCAGCCGATGTCCGTCATCAAGTCGCTGGACAAGAGCGGCTGGACGCTGAAGGCGAGCCACCAGGGCAAGGCCGGCAGCCTGCTGGTCATCTCCTTCATCGCCGTGGACAACGGCCCCACCTGCGCGAAGGCCTTCCAGGAGGACCTGGCCAAGAACAAGCAGTAGCCCCGCGCCGCCGTGTCCGCCCCCGCGGGACGGACACGGCCGCCCGGCGAGCCGACGGCCGGCTCGGCCGGTCAGCCACTCAGCCGGTCAGCACTCGGCCGGTCAGCCGTTCAGTGCGGCCATCAGCTCGGGCGCGTACCGGTCGCCGGAGACCACGCCGTGCGGGGCCACGGCGTCGATGGCCGCCAGCTCGGCGTCCGTGATCGTCACGGTGGTCGCGGCGACGTTCTCCTCCAGGTAGCGGCGGCGCTTGGTGCCCGGGATGGGCACCGCGCCCCGGCGCAGTGTCCACGCCAGGGCGAGCTGCGAGGGGGCGACGCCCTTCTCGGCGGCAAGGCGGCGGACCTGCTCGACGACGGCGAGGTTGCGGTCGAAGTTCTCGCCCTGGAAGCGGGGGTCGGTACGCCGGAAGTCGTCCGCCGCGAAGTCGTCCGGGCTGGTGACGGCGCCGGACAGGAACCCCCGACCGAGCGGCGAGTACGCGACGAGCCCGATGCCGAGCTCACGCAGGACGTCCAGGACGCCGTCGTGCTCGATGCCCCGCTCGAAGAGGCTGTACTCCGTCTGTACGGCGGCGAGCGGGTGGACGGCGTGGGCCCTCCGGATGGTGGTGGGCGCGACCTCGCACAGGCCGATGTGGCGGACCTTGCCGGCCGTGACGAGCTCGGCCATCGCGCCGACGCTCTCCTCGATGGGCACGTTCGGGTCGACGCGGTGCAGGTAGTACAGGTCGATGTGGTCGGTGCCGAGGTGGCGCAGGGACCGCTCGGCCGCGCGGTGGATGTACTCCGGCGTGCCGTTGTGGCCCCGGAAGGCGCCTTCGTCCGTGAACTCGACACCCGTCTTGGTGGCGATCACGGCCGCCTCGCGGCGGCCGGCCAGGGCCTTGCCGAGGAGCTGCTCGTTGACGAAGGGGCCGTAGCCCTCGGCCGTGTCGAGCAGTGTCACCCCCAGCTCCAGCGCCCGGTCGATGGTGGCGAGTGACTCGGTCTCGTCGGTGGCGCCGTAGTGGGCGCTCATTCCCATCAGCCCGAGGCCCTCGACGCCGACCTCGAGTCCCTGACCGCCCAGTGCGCGGATCTCCATGACATGCCCCTCTACAGGTAAGTAACTAACTGGATAGGTCAACCATGCATCCGACCGCCGAGGGATGTCAATAACCAGATAGTTACTTGCTAGGCTGCGGGCATGGCACGGGATTCCAGCGCAACCAAGGCACGTCTGCTCGACGCGGCCTTCTCCGAGTTCGCGACGTACGGCATCGCCGGTGCGCGGGTGGACCGCATCGCCGAGGCGGCGCAGGCGAACAAGCGACTCATCTACGTGTACTTCGGCAACAAGGAGGAGCTCTTCGACGCGGTGCTCCTGCGGGCGCTGGAGTCGGGCGCGGAGTCCGTCCCGTTCGACGCCGACGACCTGGCGGGGTACGCCGGCGCGGTCTTCGACCACCTCGTCGAGCGGCCGTCACTGATGCGGCTCGTACTGTGGAAGCAACTGGAGCGCCCCGGCAGCACGGACGTCGAGGCGGAGTCCTACCGCGACAAGATCGCGGAGGTGGAACGGGCCCAGCGGGCCGGTCGCGTCGACCCGTCCCTGGATCCCGCCGACGTGCTGACGCTGGTGATGGGGCTGTCCCAGGCCTGGTTCGGCGCGGTGGGCGGCCCGGCGGCCGGCGGCCAGGGCGTCGACTGGCCGGCCGAGCGCCTGTCACGGCATCGCGCGGCGGTGGTCGAGTCCGTACGCCGGGCCACGGCCGCGCCCGACGCGTGAGGTCCGAGGTCTGACACACCCCCGAGACCATTTCCCGAGACCACTCCCGAGCCCCCCGGCCGATCACATCGGGTGATGGAACGGATCCTTCCGGTCACGTCCACACCCCTACGGCATGCGTACGAGGCGATTTACGGCACCCGGATCCCAACCGGCGGCGATCGCCTGTACGTTCCGCCTCACAGGTGGGAACAACCCCATGGGGAGGCCGATGTGAAATCCACGCGCATGCGTACGAGACGAAGGACCGCGGCTGTGGTCGGCGGGGCGGTGGCGCTGGCGGCGCCGCTGGTGGTGGCCGGTGGCGGGACGGCGCAAGCCGCCAGCTGCAACGTGACCACCGGCCCGTACCAGCGACAGGTCGAGCAGTTCCTGGGGCGGCCCGTCGACGGGGTGCAGTCGTCCGCCGACTGCACCGCCATCCGATCGTTCCAGGCGACCCACGGCATCACGCCGACCGTGGGTTACGCGGGACCGCTCACCTGGCGCACGATGAGCACGATGTTGGACCAGCGAGCGGCGGGCACCACCCCCAACAAGGCGGGCAAGTGTCCGACCAATCTGGGGCGAATAGCCTGTGTCGACCTGACGCGCCAACTCAGTTGGGTCCAGGACGGGGCGAAGCTGGTCTACGGTCCGGTGCCGGTGCGCACCGGCAAGGACGGCACGGAGACCCGGACCGGCCTGAAGAAGATCTACTACCGCAACATCAACCACTGGTCGACGATCTACAACGTCGCCATGCCCTACTCACAGTTCTTCGACGGCGGCATCGCCTTCCACTCCGTGGACAAGAGCATGTGGAACCCGCCCGGGTCCGGTGGGTGCGTCAACATGCGGATCGCGGACGCCAAGGCGTACTGGAACATGCTGAAGAACGGCGACGACGTCTACGTCTACGGGAACAAGCCCGGGACCTGACGATCACCTCGGCGCCCCCGGCAGGGGGCGCTCAGGCCAACGGGGCCTCGCGCGTGCGGCATTGACCCATGTCATGCCGCACCCGGGAGGAACTCACGGCAGAGGGATGCGGCCGACCGGCCAGCCGGGGCGGCACGGCTGATCAGGCACGCGATCGGCGGGGCGGCTCAGAGCCGGTGAGCCGCCCGCGCCCCGAACGCCAGGCCCAGCGTCAGCAGGGCCAGCGCCCCGCAGAACGCCGGGGGCGACCACATCAACAGAGCCGGCCCGAACAGCGCGGTCGCCATGGCCACCATGGCCCAGGGAACGGCCAGACCGTAGAAGTCGGACCGCCGACCGCTCACCAGCGCCCACGCGCCGACCCCGAGGCCGAGCCAGAGCAGCAACACCCGCCACCACAGGCCCGATTCCGACGCGGGTGGATAGGTGCGGACGTGCCCGTCGATCTCCAGTCGGACCACCTGTCCCTTCCAGGTCCGCAACCGTGCGCGATCGCCCGCCCCGGCCTCCTCGTAGGTCTCCGGGGCCACCCCCAACCAGTCGGAGCCACCGCTCCAGGCCACCTTCACGTCGTGGTACCTGGTGCAGCTGGTGCCGGCGTTGCCGCCCCCGCCCCCGATGGTCACGGGTGCGCCGCCCGCCCCGCCCGCGCCGGCGGCAACGCCGCCGATGGTCGCCGGCGCCCCGCCCGCGGTCGTGCCGCCGCTCGTGCCGTTCGACGTACAGGTCTCCCCGGTCCTTCGGTCACGTACCTCGCCCGTTTCCTCGTGGAGGCACTCCTCGCCGCCGCACACGAACGCCCGCTCGTACGTGACGGTCGCGTCGTGGCCCCGGTCGAGGGCCCGCGCCGAGAAGAGGACGGCGAAAACCGCGCCGAGGACGACCAGCGCCCGCAACCAGGGCGGGAGCGCGTCCCCGTGCCGACCGCCCCTGTACTTGCCGGACTTCACCAGGACGTGATGCCCGGCGCCGGGGCCCGATATGCCTGTCGGAAAAGGTGATGCACCGTCGGACGCGCGTCCCTAGACTCACCCGTGTGTGCCACGAAGAGCGCGGCGCGTGTTTCGTCGAACCAGTCCACGAGGGGAGCCCGGCCATGTGTCACCGCATCGCCGTCCATGCTCCCCGGTCCCGGTACGACGTGATCCTGGTGTCTTCGGTTTCCCGGTAACGGCTGCGCGGCCGTCACCGGATGTCCGAGACGAAGTGACGAAGAAGACCTGATCCGCCCGGCGAACGAGCCGGTCGCGCGGTGTGCGCGGCCCGCCGTCGCGGCGCTCCGGCCCACCCGGCCCCCTGCATGCGGCATGCCGCCACCACGCGGCACGCGCCGCCACGCAGGCACGCCGGTATGCCGGTACGCCCGTACGCCGCCATGCCCTGCAAGCGGATCCGGGTCGTCTTCCGTCGCCTCCTCCACCCATCGCGCCGCCCTCACTCCCCTGCCCCATGAAAGGCCTCGGGCCATGCGCACCACACCTCTGACCACCGTCCGCAACCTCGGCATCCTCGCCCATGTCGACGCCGGCAAGACCACGCTCACCGAACGGGTCCTGTACGCGACCGGGACCACCCACAAGCGCGGCGAGGTCCACGACGGGACGACCGTCACCGACTACGACCCCCAGGAACGTGACCGCGGCATCACCATCTTCGCGGCCGCGGTGAGTTGTACGTGGAACGAGCACCGGATCAACCTGATCGACACTCCGGGGCACGTGGACTTCGCCGATGAGGTGGAGCGTTCGCTGCGCGTCCTCGACGGCGCCGTCGCCGTCTTCGACGCCGTCGCGGGCGTCGAACCGCAGAGCGAGTCGGTGTGGCGCCAGGCGGACCGACACGGGGTGCCCCGGATCGCGTTCGTCAACAAGATGGACCGGGTCGGCGCGGACCTCGACGCCGCCGTGGCGTCGCTGCGCGACCGGCTCCACGTCGTTCCGCTGGTGGTGCAACTGCCCATCGGGCGGGAGGACGGCTTCACCGGAGTCGTGGACCTCGTCCGCATGCGGGCCCTGGTGTGGAACGCGGCGGCCGGGGGGTCCGGTTCCGGGACGTTCGAGGTGGGCGCGGTCCCCGACGCCCTGCGGGAGGAGGCGCTGCGACGTCGCCGGCTGCTCGACGAGCGGGTGGCGGAGCTGCACCCGGCCGCGCTGGAGGAGTACTGCGCCACGTCGGCGCTCTCCCCCTCCACGTTGGTCGCCGCGCTGCGCGAGCTGACGCGTGGAGGTGAGGGCGTGGTGGTGCTGTGCGGATCCGCGTACCGCAACCGTGCGGTGGAGCCGCTGCTCGACGCCGTCGTGGACTACCTGCCCTCGCCGGCGGACATGCCGCCGGTGCGCGGCACCGCGCTCCGCGGGGTCCGCGCGGAAGGGGCGGAGGAGCGCGTCGCCGATCCGGCGGCCCCGTTCGCCGCGTTGGCCTTCAAGGTGAACGCGACGGCGACCGGGCGGCTGACGTGTCTGCGCGTCTACTCGGGAACGATGCGGAAGGGGGAGACGGTGCTGGACGCGACGGCGGGCCGGACCGAGCGGATCGGCCGCATCCTGCGCGTCCAGGCCGACCGCCACGCCGAGGTGGAGCAGGCGGTGGCCGGGGACATCGTCGCCGTGGTCGGGCTCAAGTCCACCCGCGCCGGGACGACCCTGTGCGCTCCGGACGCGCCGTTGGTCCTCGAACCGCCCACGGTCGCCGCGCCGGTGGTGTCCGTGGCGGTCGAGGCGGGCACCCGGGCCGACATCGGTCGACTGTCGTCGGCGTTGGCCCGGTTGGTCGAGGAGGATCCCTCCCTGGTCGTGCGGACGGATCCCGAGACGGGGCAGACGGTGCTGTCGGGGATGGGAGAGCTGCACCTGGAGGTCGCGGTGGAGAAGATCCGGCTCAGCCACGGGCTGCGCGTCGAGGTGGGTCGCCCCCGGGTGGCCTACCGGGAGACGGTGGCTCGCGGGGTGTCCGGGCTGGTGTACCGGCACGTCAAGCAGGACGGTGGCGCCGGCCAGTTCGCCCATGTGGTCATCGACGTCGACCCCCTGGACGACGAGATCGCCGACCCGTCCGGCGCCCGCGACGGCGCCGGCTCCGGTGGTCCGGGCGGAGCCGACGGCTTCGTGTTCCGGTCCGTGGTCGTCGGCGGCCGGGTGCCGCAGGAGTTCGTCCGTGCGGTGGAGGCGGGTTGCCGGGACGCGCTCGCCGAGGGTCCCCTCGGCGGTCATCCGGTGACGGGGCTGCGGGTCACGCTGACCGACGGCGCCACGCACTCCAAGGACTCCTCGGAGATGGCGTTCCGGGCGGCGGGGCGGTTCGCGCTGCGCGAGGCGCTGCGTGCCGCGACCATGGAGCTGCTGGAACCAGTGGTCGAGGTCGTGGTGACCGTTCCCGACGAGGCCGTCGGCGGCGTGCTCGGTGACCTGGCGGCGCGGCGCGGTCGGGTCGCGGGTTCGACCACGCGGACCGGGACCACCTCGATCACGGCGGCCGTTCCGCTGGCCGAACTGTTCGGGTACGCGTCCCGGTTGCGCAGTCGCAGCCAGGGCCGGGGCACCTTCACCTCCCGGCCCGTGGGGTACGCCCGCGTGCCCGCAGCGGTGGACGCCCGGGGCGCGTCCGACTGACGTGTGGCCCCCGACCGCCCCGGCGATCGGGGGCCTTCCCCTTGGGGCCTCCCCCGTCGGACCGGTCTCCTCGGGCCTCCCCCGTCGGATCGGTGCCCGGCGGGTCGTCCGCACGGGTGGCGTCCGCCGGGGGCGTTCCGGGGACGGCTTCGGGGCCGGCGGATAGGGTGTTCGGCCATGACCGGATCGGACTTCCTCGCCGCAGCCCGGGTGTTCTACGACACCGTGGCCCTCGACTACACCGAGCACTTCGGCGACTGGCTGGTCGACAGACCGCTCGACCGGGCGATGGTGGCCGGGTTCGCCGAACTCGTGAGGGCGGGCGCCGCCGGGCCGGTGGCCGACATCGGCTGCGGCCACGGGCACCTGACGGCGTACCTGGACGGGCTGGGGCTGTCCGCGTTCGGGCTCGATCTGTCTTCGGCGATGGTCGCGTTGGCCCGGAGGACGTATCCGCACCTGCGGTTCGAGGAGGGTTCCATGACCGCCCTGGACCTGGCGGACGGTTCCCTCGGCGGCCTCCTCGCCTCGTACTCGATCATCCACGTGCCGCGGGAGCGGCTGCCGGGGGTGTTCGCCGAGTTCCATCGGGTGCTGGCCCCGGGCGGTCACCTGATGCTGTCGTTCCAGGTCGGCGACGCTCCCTTGCGCGTGGACCGGCCGTTCGGCCACGAGGTGGCGCTCGACTTCCGTCGGCAGCGGCCGCGTTGGATCGCCGAGGCCCTCGGCCGGGCCGGGTTCTCGGTTCGCGCGCGGCTCCTGCGGGAGCCCGAGGAGGGTGTGGAGAAGGTGCCACAGGCCTACGTCGTCGCCCGCAAGCCGGTGGTGCCCGCCTCCCGTCCCGCCGCGTCGTGAGGCGCGGTCCCGGCTCTCCCGCCCTCGACGGGGGAACCGGGAGCGCCGCGCCGGCCGACGCCGGACGCGCTATCCGACGGGGAGGCCGAGTCCCGCGGCGACCGCGCTGACCCGGGTGAAGACGGAGACCGGGTACTGGTCGTCGCAGTACTTGTTGCCGGTGGAGACGATGCCGATCACCTTGCCGCCGGCGACCAGCGGGCCCCCCGAGTCGCCCCGGCAGATGCTGTCGTCGGTGCCGGGTGCGGAGGCTCCGCAGACCTTCAACGCGCGGGACTCGCCGGGCTCGGTGTAGGGCTCACAACTCTTCAGCGGCGCCACGGTGAGGACGGCGGACTTCAGTCGCGTACCCGGGGTGTCGGTGTCGGTGCGTCCCCAGCCGACCACCCTCGCCTTCGTGCCGAGGGCGTAGAGGGCCGAGTCCTTCGGGCCGGCCACGGCCATCGGCCGGTAGGGCATGGACCCGGTGAGGGTGAGGACCGCGGCGTCGTGGGTGAGAGTGCCCTGGACGTACTTCGGATCGATCCTGACCGAGGCGACGTGCCGGACGGTGCCCTTGGCGCTGCCCGTGTCGGTGCGCCCGCCGATGACGAGGAGGTCGCGCGGAGCCGGCACGTCGGCGACGCAGTGCGCGGCGGTCAGCACCTTCCTCGGGGCCACGAGCGTGCCCCCGCAGACCTGTGCGCCCTCCGCCGTCGCGATGATCATGGCGTACGGGTGCAGCGCCGCGGTGGTGTTCTGCCCGCCGTGGATGGCGGCGGCCGGCGCGGCGCCGGCGGCGAGGCCGGCCACGGCGAGGGCGGAGGCGGTGAGTACCGCGGCCGCGGTACGCCTGTGGAACGTGAGCATGTGATCCCCCCGGAGTCACGGCGCGGCGCCCGGTGGCGGCGCGTCCTTGCCGTGAACCACGACGCGGAGCGGCCGGGGTGCGGTTCCCCGAGGAGCCGGCGGACCGGAGCTCCGCACGAATGTAGGCTCGTCATAAAGATGAACGACGGATGGTCGGCAATAGGGGTGGGGATGAAGGCAGGCAAGGCTGCCGCGGGTGTCACCGCGGCGCTGTTCATGACGGTGGGTGTGGTGGGCTGTTCGGCGAGCCCGGTCGCCCAGCAGGCGGCGGACTCGGCGGAGGCCCTGGTCGCGGCGCTGTCGCAGGCGTCCGACGAGGCGTCGAAGGCCGGTTCGGCGGACATAGACATGACCGTGACGTCGCCCGACACGGGTGGCAAGCCGGTCTCCATGAAGGGCGTCTACTCCTGGGGCAACGGCCTCGCGATGGAGACCGAGATGCCGGCCAAGGACCTCCAGATGGAGGACCTGGTCGCGGACGGCACCATCACGATGCGCCTCGTGGACGGGGCGTACTACTACGGCGTCGACCCGGCGGAGGCGGGCCCGTTCAAGGGCAAGACCTGGTTGAAGATCGAGGCGTCCGCCGTTCTCGGCGAGGCGGGCGCGGCCGGCATGACCCAGGCGGAGAGCGACCCGACCGCGGGCCTGAAGTCGCTGAAGTACGCCCGGGGCGTCACCAAGGTCGGGACGGAGGACGTCAACGGCAAGAAGGCGGTCCACTACCACGCCTCGGTTCCGGCGGACAAGCTCGGCGACGCGGCGGCCGTCTACAACGCGCTGGGCACGGGCGGAGAGCTCGTGGCGGACGTCTGGGTCGACGACAAGGGCATGCCCGCCCGGATGAACCAGACCTTCGGGACGACCACCGTCAGCATGGACTTCCTGTCCTTCGGTGTCGCGCGGACGATCACCGCCCCGCCGGCCGGTGACACGGCCGACATGACCGAGATGGTCAAGAACGGTTCGGGCGGCCCGGCCTGACGCCCGAGGCCACTGACCCCATGGGGTCAGTGGCCTCGATGACGCCGGTCGCCCGGCTGTTGCCGCCCCGGAGCGAGGCCGGGGCGCCGTACTCAGACCTTGCGCCACCGCGCCATGGCCCACGAGAACACACCGAACAGCACCAGCCCGATGGCCACGGCGATGAGCAGCCAGGGGCCGGCCGGGGTCTGGGTGAAGGTCTTCAGCGTGTCGTCCATGCCCTTCGCCTGGCTCGGGTCGTAGCGCCACGCGGCGTACAGGACGAATCCGCCCACCGCCGTGAAGACCGCGCCGCGGGCCACGCCGCCGGTCACCCCGAGGACGTCCACGACCTTGCGCCAGTGATCGGCGACCCCGACCATGTCCAGGTGCTTGCGGAACGTACGGCGGGCCGCGCGCACCGCGATGATCACGCCCGCGACGGCGATCCCGAGTCCGACGGCGCCCACCAGCCACCGTCCGGCGGGGAGCTCCATCGCGGAAGCCGTCAGGTCGCGCGACTGTTCGTCACCGCCGGAAGTGCCCCCTCCGGAACCCGTCGCGAAGGACAGCACCGAGAACGCGGCGATCGCGTAGAAAACGGCGCGCCCCGCCGCCGTGAGACGCTTCGTGGCCTTGTCGCCCTTCGGGCCGGCCGCGCCGAAGGCCGCCTCGGACAGGCGCCACAGCACCATCCCGATCAGACCGATACCGACGGCCCAGACGAGGACGCTCCCGAACGGCTTGCCGGCCAGTTCCTGGAGCGCTCCCTGCCGGTCCGCCTCGCCGCCGCCCTTGCCGAAGCCGACGCGGACGGCGATCAGTCCTATGAGGATGTACAGCGCGCCGCGCGCCACCAACCCGCACCGGGCCGTGACGGATCGGGCCTTACCACCGCGCGAGGCGGACCGGACGCCCTCGCCCACCACGCCCGCTCTGGCGGTACTCACACCTCACCGCGCCAGGCGCCGGTCTCGGCACCGCGAGACTCGATGAACACCTTGAACCGCTTCAGGTCGCCGCTCACCCGGCGCTTGACGAGGCCGAGCTTGTCGGCGGCGTTCTCGGCGAGACCGTCGGGAATCCAGTTCATGTGCAGGGACACCTGGGTGGTGGTCGCGTCGACCGCCTCGAAGGTGACCAGTCCGGCCTGGCGGGTCTCACCGTCCACGGTCGTCCAGGCCACGCGGCGGTCCGGGACCTGTTCCGTGATGCGTGCGTCGAACTCGCGCTCCACGCCGTTGACCTTCGTGACCCAGTGGGTGAGGGTGTCGTCGCGCTGCTCCACCCGGTCGACGCCCTCCATGAACGCGGGGAAGCTCTCGAACTGTGTCCACTGGTTGTAGGCCGTCCGAACAGGGACGTTGACCTCCACGTACTCCTCGACGTGCGCCATGAGTACCCCTTCCATACAGGTCGGTGCCGGAGCGCCCGATCCTCCGGGCGTCGGTGCGCCGGGTCGGCCGCTCCGAACACGCGGTTACCCGAACCCTCTTCCTCCATGCGGCCGCGCACGACCGAGCCCGCTGCCCGGCCCGCGCCGTCCCGTCATCCGGCCGCGGTGGCGCACCGCGGGGCCGTCGTTGGACACCCCGGCGCGTTCGGCGGGCCTCGGTGTCGACGATGATCGACGGGCGAGGACGACGACGGCGGTGCCGCGATCGCCGCCGCACCCCACCGCAGTGCCCGTTCGAGCAGAGGAGACACCCCCATGGCAGCCGACGCGAACCGCGGTTCGAGCACCGTCCACGTCCGTGCCGCACGACCGGCGGACTTCGCGCAGTGGCGTGTCCTCTACCGCGGCTACGCGGACTTCTACCGGGTGGAGCAGACCGAGGAGGCCGCCGCGCTGGTGTGGTCGTGGGTGCACGACCCCGCGCACGAGGTGGAGGCCCTGGTCGCCGAGGACGGCGAGGGCCGGCTCGTCGGCCTCGCCCACTACCGCCCGTACGCGCGTCCCCTCTCGGCGTCGGTCGGCTGCTTCCTCGACGACCTGTTCGTCGCCCCCGAACACCGCGGCGGCGGCGCCGCCGACCTGCTGCTGGCGCGGCTGTCGGAGATCGCCGCCGAGCGCGGCTGGAGCGTGGTCCGCTGGATCACCGCCGACGACAACCACCGGGCCCGCTCCAAGTACGACCGGGTGGCGACGCGGACCATGTGGGTGACCTACGACATGCCCCCCGCACGCTGATGCCGCGGGCCGCCCGGGGACGTTGCCCTCACCCCAGGCGGTTCCAGAGGAAGGTGTGGGTGAGCGCCTCGTTCACGGCGGCCTGGGCGTTGTCGCCGGCGCCCGCGTGTCCGCCGCCGGCCGTCTCGTGGAAGTGGACGACGTGACCGAGCTCCCGCAGCCGGGCGGCGGCCTTGCGCGCGTGCCCCGGGTGGACCCGGTCGTCGCTGGTCGCGGTGAGGAGCAGGATCGGCGGGTAGGGCCGGTCCGACCGGAAGGCGTGGTACGGGGAGAGTTCCTCCAGGTGGGGGCGGTCCTCGACCAGGTCGGGGTCCCCGTACTCGGCGGTCCAGGACGCGCCCGCGAGGAGCCGGTGGAAGCGCAGGAGGTCGAGGATCGGGAAGCCGATGACGACGGCGCCGAAGAGCTCGGGGTAGCGGACGGTCATGGCGCCCATGAGCAGGCCGCCGTTGCTGCGCCCCTCGATGCCCAACCGGTCGGGGGTGGTGATCCCGCGGGCGACGAGGTCCCCGGCGACGGCGGCGAAGTCCTCGAACGCCCGCGGCCGCTCGGCCTTGAGCGCGGCCCGGTGCCACCGGGGCCCGTACTCGCCGCCGCCCCGGATGCCCGCGATCGCGTACGTACCGCCGCGGGCGAGCCAGGCCCGCCCGGTGACGGCGTCGTACCCCGGGGTCAGGGACACCTCGAACCCGCCGTAGCCGTAGAGCAGGGTCGGGCCGGGACCGTCCTCGGGTCCGACGACGAAGTAGGGCACGCGGGTGCCGTCCTCGGACGTCGCGAAGTACTGCCGGACCGTCAGCCCGGTGGTGTCGAAGAGGGCGGGCGCCTGTTTGACGATCGCGCTGTCGCCGCCGATCTCGCCCCGGTGGAGGGTGGCGGGTCGCAGGTGTCCCGAGACGTGGAGGAAGTACTCGTCGCTGTCGTACGGGTCGGTTCCCGTGATCGAGGCCGCGGCGAGCGGCGGTACGTCCGCCAGCGGTTCCCGGCGCCAGCCCTCGGGCGTGGGCGTCAGGACCTCCATGCGGGTGGAGACGTCGCGGAGCGTCTGCAGGATGAGGTGGTGGCGGGTCCAGGAGTGGCCGGCGAGGGCGGTGCGCTCGTCCGGTTCGAACAGCACGGCCGCCTCGCGGTTCCCGGCGAGGAACGCGTCGAAGTCGAAGGCCAGCAGGGAACCCGCCGGCCAACCGAGCCAGGGGGTCTTCGGGGCGACCACCAGCCAGGACCGGTGGGCGTACGCCGTCGCGTCGCCCGGGATGTCGATCTCGATGCGTCGACCGTCCTCGTCCAGGAGGAACAGGGTCCGGTCCCAGAAGTCCTTCTGTCGGGACAGGAAGTGGCGCGCGAAGCCCTCGGTCGGGTCGAACCAGCCGGCCGCGGCCAGGTCGTCGCCCTCCACCTCGAAGACGAGGGGAGCCTCGTCCAGCGGCGTGCCGCGCCGCCACCTGCGCACCGTGGCGGGATAGCCGGACGCGGTGAGCGAGCCCGGGCCGAGGTCGGCGCCGACGTAGACCTCGTCCACGTCGATCCAGTCGATCCTGGTCTTGCCCTCGGGCACCTCGAACCCGCCGGTGACGAACGCCAGGGTCTCCAGGTCGAACTCGCGCACCACCACGGCGTCGGCGCCCGACCGGGAGAGGTGCACCAGCGCGTGCCGGTGGCCGGGGTACAGCACCTCGGCGCCCGACCACGTCCAGTCCTCGGCCTCCTCGGCGGCCAGGGCGTCGATGTCCAGCACCGTCTCCCAGCCCGGGAGGTCCTTGGCGTACTCCTCCGGCGTGGTGCGGCGCCAGACGCCCCGCACGTGCGCGGCGTCCTGCCAGAAGTTGTACAGGTACCGGCCGCGGCGACGGACGTGGGGAATCCGGCGCTCGTCGTCCAGGACCTCGCGCAGTTCGGCGGCCAGGGCCGCGAACTCGGGGCCGCGGGCCAGCAGGTCCGTCGTCTCCGCGGTCCGCTCGGCCGCCCAGGCCAGGGCGCGGGGGCCGCTCACGTCTTCCAGCCACATGTACGGGTCGTCTTCGATCACCCCCCGATTGTGCCGACGTCCGGCGGTGCCTGTCCGCCGGTCGGGCAGCCTCGGCCCCGGCGCCGTCACCGCATCGGTGTGGTGCCGGCCGCCCCGCCGACGGGCCACGGGGCGGTCGGGCCGGTGGTGCGGGCTCGGCGTACGCCGAGCCCGCAGCCGGGGTACGTCGACCGCCGACCGGGGCCGGCGTTCGGGGTCAGCGTGCGGGGCAGGTCTTCCAGGCGAGGTGGTAGACGGTCTGGATGGCACCGTCGGTGGAGTCCATGGCGATGAAGCTGTTCGTCTTCTTCGGGTCCGAGGTGCCGGCGTTGACCCGCAGCTCGGTGTTGATGTTGAAGTTGCGCTGCGCGCCGCAGGGCGCCCAGACCAGCTGGGCCCAGTCGGTGGTGTCGGTGGCCTGCCAGTTGTTGTCGAGCGGGCCGTTGAAGCGGTGGGTCCCGGTGGCCGTCTCGGGCGAGCCCTGGAAGTAGTACGAGGCCTTCTGGATCGCGTTGGCCCCTCTCTCCAGGTGGGCGTAACCGCGGTAGTCGGCGCTGGCGACGGCGTAGGTGAAGCCCTGCGGGACGTGCACGATCAGGTTGAGCTGGCAGTTCTTGCGGAAGTCCGTCGGTTGGGAGCCGACTCCGACCTGTGCCAGGTACTGGCTGTAGGTGACGGTGAAGGCCGTGTTGTCCGCCGACACGGCGACGGCCGCCGTGCCCAGCGGACATCCGGACCCGTTGACGGTCGCGAGCTCGATGACGATCTTGTCGGGCGGCACGGTGATGCCGGCCGGGGCCTGCGGGGCGAGGAACGTGCCGGCGAGGAACACGGCGGTCGCGCCGCCGGCGAGTAAGGCACCGGGCATGATGCTCCGATCGGTTGTCGGTGGCCTTGCCTGAGGTGGGGGGTCCGGCCGAGCGCGCGGTCCCGCTCCGTCGACCCGGACAGCGGGAATCGTCGGGTGGGGCCGCGGCGTGTGGAAACCTCGACCGTCCGGCCGCGTCGCGGAACGAGTACCGGAACGCTCTGGATGCTAGAGACCGCGCTCCCTGCGGAATAAGGCGGTTACCGGCCGATCACACGGCGTCGACATCGGCCGCTTCGGCCGCCGGATCACACACGGCCCGTGTCGATCGCCGCCGCGAGGGCGGCGGCCCGTTCGGCGGCGCGGGCGCGGGTCCGCGGTGCGCGTGGCCCAGGCGATGTGTCCGTCGGGCCGGACGAGGAGTTCGCTGACCCCGTCGAGGTCCTCGCGCGGGTCGTGCGCGGTGGGTCACTTCGGCGTGCGCACTCGGGCACATCGGGGCCGCTCCCCCTTCGTACGCTCCATGCCGACAAGGACGACGACCGGCCGGCGCAGCGCACGGCCGGTGCGAGAGAGAGCGGGCCGCATGCAGTTCGGCATCTTCACCGTGGGTGATGTGACCACCGACCCGACGACGGGCCACACCCCCGGCGAACGGGAGCGCATCAAGGCGATCACCACCATCGCCCTCAAGGCGGAGGAGGTCGGGCTGGACGTCTTCGCCATGGGCGAGCACCACAATCCGCCGTTCGTCCCGTCCTCCCCCACGACCGTGCTGGGCTACATCGCGGCGCGCACCGAACGCCTGCTGCTCTCCACCGCGACCACGCTCATCACCACCAACGACCCGGTGAAGATCGCGGAGGACTACGCGATGCTCCAGCACCTGGCCGACGGGCGGGTGGACCTGGTGCTCGGACGCGGCAACACCGGTCCGGTGTACCCGTGGTTCGGCAAGGACATCCAGGACGGCATCCCGCTGGCCGTGGAGAACTACGCGCTGCTGCGCCGCCTGTGGGAGGAGGACGTGGTCGACTGGGAGGGACGCTTCCGCACCCCGCTCCAGGCGTTCACCTCCACCCCCCGCCCGCTCGACGGACTGCCGCCCTTCGTGTGGCACGGTTCCATCCGCAGTCCCGAGGTGGCCGAGCAGGCGGCCTACTACGGTGACGGCTTCTTCGCCAACAACATCTTCTGGCCCAAGGAGCACTACCAGCGGCTGATCCGCCTCTACCGGCGCCGGTTCGCCTTCCACGGCCACGGCACCGAGGAGCAGGCGATCGTCGGCCTCGGCGGGCAGGCGTTCATGCGGAAGAACTCCCAGGACGCGGTGCGGGAGTTCCGGCCCTACTTCGACAACGCCCCGGTGTACGGGCACGGTCCCTCGCTGGAGGAGTTCACCGAGCAGACCCCGCTGACGGTCGGCAGTCCCGCTCAGGTGATCGAGCGCACCCTGGAGTTCCGTGAGCACTTCGGCGACTACCAGCGGCAGTTGTTCCTGATGGACCACGCCGGGCTGCCGCTGAAGACCGTCCTCGAACAGCTCGACATCCTGGGCGAGGAGGTCGTGCCGGTGCTGCGGCGGGAGTTCGCCGCGGTGCGCCCGGCGGCCACGGCGGCCGCGCCGACCCACGCGGGCCGGCTGGCGGCGCGCGACGGGGTCGCCCCGTGATCGAGAACCCGGCCGCCGTGCTCTCCGGTGACGGCGCACCGAGGAGGATCACGGTGGTCGCGGCCGGTCTGAGCGATCCGTCGTCCACCCGGCTGCTCGCCGATCGGCTCGCCGCCGCGACGCGGTCGGCACTGGACGCGCTGGGGGTGGCCTCTGCGATCGAGTTCGTCGAACTGCGCCCGCTGGCACGTGACATCGCCGCCCACCTCGTGACCGGGTACCCGCCGCCGGGCCTCGCGGTCGCGCTGGGCGCGGTGGAGCGCTGCGACGCGCTCATCGTCGTCACGCCCGTGTTCACCGCCTCCTACTCGGGCCTGTTCAAGTCCTTCTTCGACCTCGTCGAGAACACGGCCCTCACCGGCCGTCCCGTGCTGATCGCGGCGACCGGCGGGACCAGCCGGCATTCGCTGGTGCTGGAGCACGCCCTGCGCCCGTTGTTCGCCTACCTGCGCGCCGTGGTGGTGCCCACCGGTGTCTACGCGGCCACCTCCGACTGGGGGAACGCCGGTGACCCCTTCACGGAGGAGCTGCCCCGCCGGATCGGCCGGTCGGCGGCCGAGTTGGCGGCCCTGCTCGCCGCCGGCAGACCGCCGGCCGGCGGCCCGGCCTTCCCCACGCCGGACGGGGACGAGGAGGTCGTGTCCTTCGAGCGGCACCTGGAGGCCGTACGGGCCCGGCCCGCGCGGCGGTGACCGGCGACGGCCGGACCCACGGCCGGACCCGACACGCGACCCGACACGCGGCGCGACTCGGCGCCCGACGCCGGACACCTCACCGGGCGCGGCGCACCCGGGCCAGGACGAGGACCGTGTCGTCGGTCGCGGCGTCGGGCAGCAGGTTCGACAGGATCCGGTCGGCGGCCTCCTCCAACGACCCCATGGGGCCGCGCAGTTCCTCGCGGAGCGCGTCGAGGCCCGTGTCGATGTCCCGGCCGCGGGCCTCGATCAGCCCGTCGGTGTAGAGGGCCACGACGGCGCCCTCGGGGAGTTCGACCTCGATCGACTCGAAGGGTACGCCGCCCACCCCGAGCGGCACTCCCAGGCCCTCCGCGAGGGTCTCGACCGTCCCGTCGGGGCGCCGTACCAGGGGCGGCGGATGGCCCGCGTTGGCGATGACGGCGTGCCCGGTGCGGGCGTCGTACAGGAGGTACGCGCAGGTCGCCCATTCGATGCCGACGTCCTGGGCGCAGGCGTCGAGTTCCTCCAGCAGTGCCCGGGGGTCGCGGGTGTGCCGGGAGAGCGCCTTCGCGGTGATCCGCAAGCGGCCCATGGCGGCCGCCGCCGGCACCCCGTGGCCCATCACGTCGCCGACGACGAGGGCCACCCGGTCGTCGGCCGGTGTTCCGGCGTCGTACCAGTCGCCGCCGACCTCGGTGCCCCGGCCGCCGGGCAGGTAGCGGTGGGCGATGTCGACGTGGGGTCCGGCCGCCGGGGCGGTGGGCAGGAGGGAACGCTGGAGGGTGAGCGCGATGTCCTGGACCCGGCTGTAGAGGCGGGCGTTGTCCAGGCAGAGGGCGGCGCGCGAGGCCAGCTCCCCGGCGAGCCCGAGGTCCTGTTCGGCGAAGTCGGGGCGGGCCGCCGAACGCCCGAACATGGCGAGGCCCTGCACCGTGCCGCGTGCGATGAGCGGGGCGATGAGGATGCGGACCAGGCCGCTTTCCCTGAGCAGCCGGGCGCGCTGTCGGTGCACGACGGTCCGCGCGACGAAGTCCTCGTCCACCCGGACGCAGATCGGGCGGCCCGAGCTGAGCATCTGGTGGATGCCGGAGCCCGGCGGGTAGGTCACCTCCCGCAGGCCGCTCACCAGCTCGACGGCGGGCGCGTCCAGCGTGGTGCCGGAGGCGATCCTGCGGGTGAACAGCGGGAGCAGTGGATCGAAGTCCTCGTTCTCGTCCATCCACTCCACGAGTTCCACGACGGATCCGTCGCAGAAGTCCGGCACCACGACCTCGACCAGTTCCCGCGCGGTGACCTCGACGTCCAGGGTGGTGCCGATGTGTCCCGCCGCCCGGTCCAACAGCGCCAGCCGGCGGCGGGCGGACGTCGCCTCCAGGATGGCCCGCTCCCGGTCCGTGACGTCGATCAGCAGCCCTCCCACCCCGCGCCGGGTGTCCACGGCGCCGCTCAGCGGGAAGAAGCTCACCGACCGGACCTGGTCGCGGTCGGGATGTCCGCTCGTCCGCAGGCCCACCAGCGTGCCGACCACCGGGCGGCCGTCCCGGGCCACCCCGCGCAGCATCCGCCGGTACTCGCCGTCGTCCGAGGTGATCATGACGTCGGCCATGTGCCGTCCGAGGTGCTCGGCGACGGGGATGCCGTCCATGTCGGCCAGCGCCTGGTTGAGGTGGACGTAACGCAGGTCCTCGTCGAGCATGACCAGGCCGATCGGGCAGGTCTCGAAGAGCGCGTCGAGGAAGGACAGGTTCGTCTTCACCCGGTCGAGTTCCTCGCTCCTGCTCGCCAGGCCCATGATCACGGAGTCGCCCTCGGCGCCGGCCACGGGGAAGACCCGGAAGCCGCAGTCGAAGACGGTGCCGTCCCGGTGGCGGACGGGCAGCCGCACGCGCCAGTACCCGAGGGTCCGCGCCCGCTCCGCGAGGTGCGCGGCCGCGTCCGGCTCCGAGGCCGGGAAAAGGGCGGCGGCGGGCCCGGAGAGCACGTCCGCGGCCTCGTGGCCGAACAGGTTCCGGGCGCCGGGGCCCCAGTACCGGATCAGGCCCTCGTCATCGATGCCGAAGACCGCGACCGACACGTGCTCCAGGAGCGATCCCGGCTCGGACCGGAGCGGCTCGGGACCCTGCTCTCCCCCCGCTCCCCCAGGCCGGTCCGTCGGCATCGGCAGATCCCCTCACGGGTGGCTGTCCGGCGCCCGCGAGTCGATCACGGGCCGTTCCTCCAATTCTGCCCGCGATCGAAGAGGGGTACATTTCGTCCGACCGCGGAATCCGGACGGTGACGCCGAATCCCACGGAACGCACTCGGGCGATCACGATGAGGAGTCGACCGGCAGGTTTCCCGGCGAGCGGGCACGGCAGAGCCGGCGCCGCTCGGAGCGTCGCGCGGGGCCTCGGCCCCGGACGCACCGGGCCCATGTCACCGCACTCGCGGACACGCGTACGGTCCGTGACGCCCGTGCTTCCTAGAGGACCGATTCCAGCGGTCGAACAGGAGAAGACCAGTGGCCACCGGAACACACCCCGCCGCCCGCCCGCCGCGTGTCCCCCGGGCCCGTCGGCCGCCTCCCGAGCTGGACCCCGCCCATGTGGAACGGTGGCGCCGCGAGGGGGGCGAGCTGATCGAGCTGCTGGCGCTGGCGCGCGATCTCCTCGGCGGCGTGGTGGCCGTCCGCCTCGGGTCGAGGCCCACGGTCCTGGTCACGGAGGCGCGGGCGGTGCAGCACGTCCTCGCCCAGCACGGGGACCGGTACGTCAAGCGTTCGCACCGCGCCCGGCTGTTGATCGGCGACGGCGCGCTCTCGGCGACCGGTGAGGCGTGGAAGCGCCAACGACGGCTGCTCCAGTCCCAGTTCACCGGGGCGGGGATGCGCCGCCACGAACAGCGGATCGTCGCGGCCGCCCGGACGGCCGCCCGCCGCTGGACCGAGTACGGCCACAGCGGGGACACGCTCGACGTCGGCGAGGAGATGCGCCGGTTCGCGCTGGACACCATCTGGCGTTCCCTCACCGGCCACCCCCTCGACGAGGACACCGAACGCGAACTGGCCCTCGTGGGAACGCTCGTGGCCGCCCTGCCGACGCTGCCCGCCGAGGCGCTCGACGCGCGGGAGGCGGTCGCGGCCGACCTCGCCAGGATCGACCTCCTCGTCCGGCACGCCGTCGAGGCGGCCCGGGGGCGAGTGGCCGGCCCGACCGGCCCCGGGCTGCTCCACGTCCTGCTCGACGCGTCCACGGCGTCCGCCGAACACTCCGGGCACACCGACCGGCTCGTCCACGACGAACTGGTGACGCTGTTGGTCGCCGGCCACGAGACCACCGCGACCACGTTGACCTGGCTGCACCTGCTCCTCGACCGCCACCCCGAGGCCCGCGAACGGGTCCTGGCCGCCGGCGACGAGGGGTCGCCCGAGCGGCGCGCGGCGATCAGGGCGCTGGTCAGCGAGACCCTCCGGCTCTACCCGTCCGCCTGGATCCTGCCCCGTCGCAGCACGGCGCACGACACGCTGGCCGGGTACGCCATCGAGGCGGGGACCGACGTCCTGGTCTGCCCCTACCTCGCGCACCGCGACGCGGCCCTGTGGCCGGACCCCGAGCGTTTCGACCCGCGCCGGTTCACGGACCCGGGCGGGCGGCCCACCCATCCGGGCTCCTACCTGCCGTTCGGGCTCGGGCCGCGGGCCTGCCTGGGGTTGCAGTTCACCCTTCTGGAGTCGACGGTCCTGCTCGAACACCTGCTGCCCGGCCACACCGTGACCTTCCGCTCCGCTCCGACGAGGGCCGCGTACAGCGTCACGGTCCGCCCGGACGGTCCGACCCCGGCCGTGCTCACCGCGGCCGGGGCCGGGTAGAGGTCTCCCTCGACTCCGCGGGGGTCATCGGCCGGTGTGCGCGCACTCGCCGTCGTCCCCGCCGCTGCGGCAGCCGACCATGCCGGTGAACCCCGGGGCCGGGTGATCGCGCTCGTCCTCGTGTCGCTGAGCCGCGCCTCCCGCGACGATCACGGCGAGCAGCAGGGCCATCATGACGAGTTGGCTCCACACCACCGCCCGCGCCCCGCGCCATCCCGCGAGGAGCGCGACGACCAGGGCGACGAGGAACACCACGGCGAGGGCGCCCAGGTATCCGTCGAGCCGCACCTCCGGCTCGTCCCGCGACGTGTCCAGCCGGAACGATTCCCCGAGCCAGACGAGTGCCACCCCGCACACGGCCAGCAGTTCCAGGAGGACCAGGCCGAAGGCCGCGCACCCGGACCCGCCCCGTGCCACGTCCGTGCGCTCGGGGGCGGGCCCCGTCGATGTCGTCATGTTCCCACTGTCGCCACGCGCGTCGGCGTGTGCATGAGTACGCGTACTCATGCACACGGCCGCGCGGTCAGGAGCCGGCGGCGGGTTCCGGCACCGGGCTCGGGCAGTCCGGGTGTCCCCAGCGCGTGCCCAGTTTCGCGATCATCTCGCCGGCCGCGTACTGCTTGCCGCAGGGGCAGGTGCCGGGGAACTTGGCCTTGATGGACCGGCCGCCGCGCGCGGGCGCCGCCCTGCCGCCGGCCGCGGCCCGGGGCGCGGAGGAGCGGCTCGCGGCGGAGCGCGGGGCGGAGCCGCGGGCCGGCGCGCTGCGCACGGGCGCGGGAACCGGCATGGACGCGTCGCCCAGGGCGGTGCCCGCGGCCTGCTGGCTGACGGCCGCGTCACTGGCCGCCTGGTCGGCGATCGCGTTCAGGTGGTCGCCGTCCTCGCGGTGGGCGGGAACGTAGCGGAACTCCACGTCCCGGTCGGCCAGCAGTGCGTCGATGCTCTCGACGAGTTCCCTGTTGGCCACCGGCTTGCCCGCCGCCGTCTTCCAGCCGTTGCGCTTCCACGCGGGGAGCCATTGGGTCACGGCCTTCATCGCGTACTGCGAGTCCATGCGCACCTCGACGACCGCGCCGGGGGCGACGGCCTCCAGGAGGCGCTGCAGGGCGGTGAGTTCGCCCACGTTGTTCGTGGCCCGCCCCAGTGGGCCGGACTCCCAGCGCTCGGGGCGCCCGTCGGCGTCGGCGATGACCCACGCCCATGCGGCGGGCCCGGGATTCCCCTTGGCCGCCCCGTCGCAGGCGGCAATGATGCGATCAGACATCCCCCGATCATGCCCCACCGGGAGACCGCCTTCGACCCGCGAGCCGGTGCGCGGGCCTCGGCCGGCGGGCCTCGGACGCCGTGCGTCACGTACGGAGGTACGAGGCTCCGTTGACGTCGAGGATCGTGCCGGAGGACCAGGTCGCCTCGGGCGAGGCGAGGTAGAGGACGGCCGAGGCGATCTCGCGCGGTTCGGCGACGCGGCCGAACGGGCTCTGCGCGGCGATCCGTTCGCCTTCCGGGGAGTTCAGCCGATCGGCGACCCGTTCCGTGGCGACGAAGCCGGGCGCCACGGAGGCGACGGCGATGTCGTGGGGTGCGAGGGAGACGGCAAGGGATTGGCCGAGGGCGTGCAGGGCCGCCTTGGTCGCCGCGTACGCGGGGTGCTCGGGTTCGCCCCGGAAGGCGCCGCGCGAGCCGACGTTGACGATGCGGCCCCCTCGCCCCTCGTCGATCATCCGGCGGGCGACGCAGTAGCTGATGTTGGCGGCGCCGAACAGGTTGACGGCGGCGGTGCGCTGCCAGGCCTCCTGCCACTGCGCGTACGGGGTGGTGGCCAGGGGGTGGGGGATCATCACGGCGGCGTTGTTCACCAGGACGTCCAGCGCGCCGAGCGCCTCGGCGGCCTCGGAAACGAGCCCCTCGACGCGCGCGGGATCGGTGAGGTCGCCGCAGACCAGTACGTGGCCTTCCCCGGCCAGTGCCCCCAGGACCTCACGCGCCTCGGACGCACGGGTGGAGCAGTGCACCGCGACGCGGTCCCCGCGCTCGGCGAACGCCGTCGCGATCGCGCGGCCGATGCCCCGGGAGGCGCCGGTGACCAGTACGCCTCGACTCGCCGTGTCCATCGCGCGCTCCCTCCGAGCTGTTGTCGATCACGACTCTGAACGGGGGCTCCCCCGATGTCAACCGGCGGTTGTGCCGTCCCGACCCGGGGCACGAACCCCACGGCATCCCCGGGTCGACCGGGGAGCCCACGGCACACGGACCCGGGAGCGAGGGGCTTCGATGAGTGATCGGAAGACTGCGGCGGAGGTATTCGACGAGGTGGGCGCGCACTACGAGGAGGTGTTCGGGCGGGTGCCCGGACAGCTCGCGGCGCTGGACTGGCTCGCCGCCCGACTGGAGCCGGGCGCACGGGTGTTGGACGTCGGCAGCGGCACCGGTCGACCGACCGCCGAGGCGCTGGCGCGGGCCGGCTGCGCGGTGACCGGCATCGACGTGTCGGCGGAGATGGTCGGGCTGGCGCGGGCCCGGGTGCCGTCGGCCCGGTTCGAGCAGGCGGACGTGCGGTCGTACACGGCCCCGGAGGGCGGCTTCGACGCGGTGTGCGCGTTCTTCCCGCTGCTGGTGATGGACCGGCGGGACGTGGTGGCGTCGCTGGAGCGGATGCTGTCGTGGGTGGCGCCCGGCGGGTACTTCGTCATGGCGACCGTGCCGGGGGACATCAGCGATCTGGACATCGTCTGGATGGGGCACGAGGTCACGGTCAGCAGCCTGTCCGCGAGCGAGTACCTGAGCAGGGTGGAGGGCGCCGGGTTGGAGGTGCTCGGCCACCACACGGCGGTGTTCACGCCGGAGGCCGGGTCCGCCGATTCCCGCGAGGGCGCCGGCGGGGGTGTCGAACCGGAGGAGCACTTCTTCTGCCGCGCCCGTCGCCCCGCGTCGACGCCCGCCCCGACGCCGGCCTCCCCGACAGATCTCCCGGTATGACGATCGGCTGAACCGCTCATGGGACCGTGAATGCCCGATTCGCCGCCGAACGGTGCCATCAACCGAAGTGCCCTGTGTGTCGTCAATTGCCCGCATTCGGCAGGGTTTACGGTCGACCTGACCCCAGTCCCCCTTGTGAAAGGCGATGTTGTGAAGCGAACGATGCGCAGCCGTGCCCTTGCCGCCCTGACCGTGCTGGCCGCCGCCGGCGCGCTGTCCGCCGTGGCCTCCCCGGCGCTGGCCGCGACCGCCGACGGCGACGTCCACCACGTCTACATCGTCGGCAGCACCAACGTGCAGTACGCGCAGGACGACAACTTCAACGCGGGCCGCGACAACACCGTCGGCTCCAACGACGGCACCGCGCCGCCGGCCGTCGCCGGCGCCGCGTCCGCGATGTCGCTGCTGGACGCGTCGAACTGGGCCGACACCTTCTAGTCGGACCGGGCCTCGGTCGATTGTTCCGGCGTCGTCTCCGCCTCGCGGACTCGACGCCGGAACAGCGCGTGGAGCAGTACGGCGGTGAGGGTGCCCGCCACCACCGCGCTGCCGAGGACCGTGCGGGCCCAGCCGGGGAATCCCTGGTAGATGTCGGGCGCGACCACCGGGAGCAGTCCGACGGTGAGGGCGAGCGCGATCACCGTGGAGTGGGTCTTCTCCCCCGGGTTCGCGCGCGTCAGCATGTCGACGCCCATCACGGCGATGATCCCGTAGATCACCAGCGCGGACCCTCCGACGACCGGAGCGGGTATGCCGGCCAGCAGTCGGGTGAGGGGGGCGAGCAGTCCCACGATCACGAGCAGCACACCGGCCCCGGCCGTGACGTAGCGGCTGCGCACGCCGGTGATCCGGCCGATCCCGATGTTCTCGGCGCTGGTCACCATCAGCGAGGTGCCGAAGAGCCCACCGAGGACGGATACCAGCGCGTCGGCCCTGGCCACGCGCGGTACGTCGCGTCCGGGATCGGACGCGTTGCCCACGGTCTCGCTGTTCAGGACGGTCTGTCCGGTGATCTCCGCGAGCGTGGTGAGGCTGAAGATCAGCAGTGGCAGCGCGGCGAGCACGTTGAACTGCGGTGCTCCGTACGGGAGAAGGTGCGGGAGGGCCAGTCCGCTGCCGGCGGCGGGCGCGAAGGTGCCCAGCCCGGTCGTGACGGCGATCAGGGTGCCGGCGCCCATGCCGAGCAGGACCGCCGTCTGTCTCCAGACCCCGCGCAGCAGGAACAGCAGCAGCACCGTCACCCCGATGGTGACGGCGGCCAGCAGGACCGCCGACGGCGCCGCGTACCCGGCGGCGGTGCGCGGACCGGTGATGAGTTGGGCGGCGACCCGGATCATGGCGATGCCGATCAGCAGCACGGCCGTGCCCATGACAAGCGGCGGGAAGAAGCGCACGATCCTGGCGTAGAACGGCAGGATCGCGAACAGCAGCGCCGCCGCGAGGAGCACGGATCCGGTCGCCGTGGCGGGCCCGTGGTCCTTGGCGATCTGGATGAAGAGCGCGGTGGCCGCGCCGCCGGGCAGCATGACGAACGGGAGCCGGGCCCCGATGCCCCGGAGGCCCAGGGACTGGAGCAGCGCGCCGACGCCGCACAGCACGAGGGTGGCGCTGAGCAGGGACGCGGTGCTGCCGACGTCGAGCCCGAGGGCCTGTCCGGTGAGGAACGTCGTGGACACGGGTGCGGCGACCATGGCCAGGACGTGCTGCGCGGAGAGCGGGGCGAGCCGGGCCAGAGGCAGCCGCTCGTCGACCGGCCGCACCGGGCCGGTGGTGGTGTCGGCGGTGGTCACGAGCCGGCCTCCGCGGTCAGCCAGGGCAGTTCCCGCGCGGTGTACCGGTACGCGCGGAAGACCGCGTTGTGTTCGGCGGGGAAGAGGCCGCGCACCTCGGATTCCCGGTAGCCGCCGAAGTACGGGTTGACGTACTCCCAGCACAGGTAGCCCTCGGGGGTCACCTCGAAGAGGCGGCCGGCGGGCGAGTCCGTCACGAGGGTGTTGCCGCCGGCGAGGCGTTGGGCGCTGCCCATGAACGGGGCGAAGAACGACTCGCGGGCGGGGTCGTGGTACTCCCAGACGATCTTTCCGGAGGAGCGGTCGATCTCGATGACACGGGAGTAGGGGACGTCCGATCCGGGCCGGAAGACGCCGTTGTCGAAGACGAGGATGTTGCCGTTGTCGAGTTCGGTGGGGGCGTGCTGCTGCGAGACCGTTCCCGGTTCGGTGCGCCAGAGGATCTCGCCGGTCTCCCGGCTGATGACGACGACGGCCGAGACGCTGCGCAGGCTCGCCAGGACGTTGCCGTCGGCGAGCGGGACGACGCTGTTGATCAGGGGCCAGTGTTCGCGCGAGTAGTCGGGGTGCAGCGCGTACTCCTCGCGGTCGAGGTGCTCGGCCGCGCTCCAGGACCAGCGGACGGAGCCGTCCGCGTCGACCTCCTTGATCGTGTCGGCCCAGACCGTGCCGTCCGGCTCCGAGCCCGGTACCCCGCCGCGCACGGCGGCGGCGTCCGCGCCCCGCAGGGGTTCGAGGGCCGTGTAGAGGACGCGGCCCTCGCCGAGGTGGTGGGCGTCGTGGTGCTGGAGCGGGTCGCGGTGCTCGCGCAGGATCGCGCCGTCGGGGGCGGCTTCGAGCATGACGCCGCCCCGGTACTTGTGCCACATGGGGAAGAGGGCGCGCTGGTCGGGCAGCACACCGCTGTAGGCCAGGTTCCCGTTCGCGAGGACGCGGGCGTGGCGACCGGGCCGGTAGGGGAGCTTCCACTCGTGGGCGACCTCGCCGTGCGGGTCGATCAGGTACACCTCGCCCGTCCCGGTGAGCGGGGCGAAGAGCGTGTAGCCCCCTTCCGAGGCGGAAGGGTCGAGGGCGATCAGGCCGGTGCCGCGGCGGCGACGCAGGTTCTGGTCGATCGGGGACATGCGATCCTCCTGTGAAACTTTCTTTGATGGGATCAATCGACTTAGAAACTAGCGGCGGAGTGTTGCGGCACTGTGAAGGCAGTGCGAAGCCCGCGACCGATTGCGAGAGGATGATCCACACAGCGGAGGAATCGAGGAACCACGTGACGGACGAACCGCCCGCGCCCCTGATCGGGGCGGGCATCCGCAGGCGACGCAGGGCGCTGGACCTCACCCTCGCCGAGGTGGCGCGCCGCAGCGGGCTGTCGTCCCCGTTCCTCAGCCAGATCGAGAACGACCGGGCCCGTCCCAGCATGCGTTCGCTGCAACTCATCGCCGACGCGCTGGAGACCACGGCCGTCCAGCTGCTGACGGCGGCCGAGACCCCCCGGAGCGTGGACATCGTGCGCGCCGACGCCGACCCCGGGCTCGATCCCACGGCGCGGGTGCGCCCGCTCGTCCGCGGCCAACAACAGATGCACGCGCTGGAGTTCACCGGGGACCACGACGCGGACCGCGCGTTCCGGCACCGCAACGACGAGTTGATGTACGTCGCCGACGGAAGCGTCGAGGTCGAGGCCGAGGGGCGCACCCACCACCTGGGCAGGGGCGACACCCTCTACCTCACCGGCGGGGTGCGGCACCGCTGGCGGGCGTTGGAGGTGGGCACCCGCGTCCTGCTCGTCGCGGTGGCGGACCACATCGAGACGACCGTGGACCCGCGCGCCTGAACGGTGTCGAACGACCTTCGGTACCGAGGACCGGGGGCCGGCCGTTGGCGCGGTCGCCCGACACGCGGCCCCGGCCGCCGCGCCAGGCGACCTGTACGGACGCGGGTCCCGGACCGAGGTGGAGCGTCCGGGTCGCGTAGTCTCGGTGAATGGCGAAGTACTTCGACGTGCACCCCGAGAATCCGCAGCAACGCTCCATCGGCAACATCGCCGACATGATCCGCTCCGGCTCCCTCATCGCGTATCCGACCGACTCCTGCTACGCGCTGGGATGTCAGCTGGGCAACCGCGACGGCCTGGACCGGATCCGGTCGATCCGCCGATTGGACGACCGGCACCACTTCACCCTCGTCTGCCAGAACTTCGCGCAGCTGGGGCAGTTCGTCCACATCGACAACGACGTCTTCCGCGCGATCAAGGCCTCCACTCCCGGCAGCTACACCTTCATCCTGCCGGCGACGAAGGAGGTGCCGCGCCAGCTGCTCCACCCCAAGAAGAAGACGGTCGGCGTCCGCATCCCCGACCACGCGGTCACCCAGGCCCTGCTCGCCGACCTCGGCGAGCCGCTGCTGTCCAGCACCCTGCTCCTGCCGGACGAGCCCGAGCCGTTGACCCAGGGCTGGGAGATCAAGGAGCGCCTCGACCACGTGCTGGACATCGTGGTCGACTCCGGCGACTGCGGGACCAGGCCGACCACCGTCATCGACTTCTCGGGCGGCGAGGCCGAGATCGTGCGCCACGGGGCGGGCGACACGGCCCGCTTCGAGTAGCCCACGGAACCCGGGGCCCGACGCGCTGCGGGCGGCGTCGGGCCCACGCCCCGACCCCGCCCGCGGCCGGTGACGCCCGCGGCCGATGGCGCCCGGGGCTCGCGCCGCCCGTACCGCCGATGTCCGTGCCGGGTGACGCGCTCGGCCGATGACGTGCTCGGCCGTCGACCCGCTCAGCCGTCGACGAGGCCGTCGGCGACCAGTCCCACCAGCACCGCCTCGCCCAGTGCCTGCACCGCGGTCTGCGGGCGCACCATCACCGTGATCTCCCTGATCCGCTCCTCCCCGTCCAGGTGCAGCAGGTCCATGCCGTGGATCTGCCTCCCGTTGACGGTGGCCCGGAAGGGCAGCATCACCGCCGGCGCCGGCTCGCCGTCCACGCCGGTCTCCGCCGAACCGTCGAGCCGCCCGATGTAGCGGATGTCCTCGAACGTGCGCAGCAGGACGCCGAAGAGGCCCATCACCATCGCCTTGCCCTCGAACGGGCCGAACTTCACCGGGCTGTAGAGCCGGACGTCCTCGGTGAGCAGGTCGTGGATCGCGCCGAGGTCACGGTTGTCGACGGCGGCGCGGAATCGGTCCGCAGTGCTCATGTCTCCCCCTTGCTACTCAAGAATGCGATTACTCATATTCTTGACTATCATGGATGTCGGGTCGCTGAACAGAGGCGACCGGGCGAGGAGGGGTGATCGGGTGGCTCTGCGGCACGCCGTACTGGCGGCACTGCTCGACGAGGAGTTGAGCGGATACCAGCTGGCCAAGGCGTTCGACATGGGAGTGGCGAACTTCTGGCACGCGCTGCCCCAGCAGCTCTACGCCGAGCTGACCAGGTTGGAGGAGGCGGGTCTGGTCCAGGGCCGGGAGGTGCTCCAGGACACCCGTCCGAACAAGCGGCTCTTCCGGGTCACCGACGCCGGCGCGGCCGAGCTGGAGCGGTTCGCGCAGTCCCCCGGCAAACCGTCCTTCATCCGGGACGACCTGCTCGTCAAGGTGCAGGCCGCCGATCACCTCGACGCCGAGGTGCTGATCGAGCGGCTCTCCGAGCGTTCGACCTGGGCGCGGACCAGGATCGAGCTGTTCGAGGCGCTGTTGGCCAGGATGCGGGGCGCTTCGGACGAGGAGGAGTTCCTCCGCCGCGGTGCGCGGATCGGCCCCTACCTGACCTGCCTGCGCGGCCTGGCCTTCGAACGGGCCAACCTCGACTGGTACCAGCGGACGATCACGATCGTGCGGGAGAGGCGGGCCGACCGTGCCGAACGATGAATACCTGCGGTACGTGGCGCTGGGCGACAGCCAGACGGAGGGCGTGGGCGACGGCGACGACCTCACCGGACTGCGCGGATGGGCCGACCGGCTCGCCGAGACCCTGGCCCCGCACCACCCCGGTCTGCGGTACGCCAACCTGGCCGTCCGGGGCCGCCTCGCCGGGCAGGTCCTCGACGAGCAACTGGCCCCCGCCCTCGCCCTGCGGCCCGATCTGGCCACCGTCGTCGCCGGGGTCAACGACCTGCTGCGCCCCCGCTTCGACGCGGACGAGGTCGCCGGCCGGGTGGAGTCGATGTTCGCCGCGCTGACCGCGCAGGGGGCGCGCGTCGCCACGGTCACCTTCCCGGACGTGGCCACGCTGATCCCGATCGCCCGCCCCGTGGGCGCCCGTGTCACCGCCCTCAACGACCGGATCCGGTCGGCGGCGCGGCGGCACGGGGTGGTCGTCGCGGAGACCGCCGCGCACCCCGTGGTCGGGGACCCGCGGATGTGGAGCCCGGACCGGCTGCACGCGAGCCCGCTGGGGCACGCCCGGATCGCCGCGGCCGTCGCCCACGCGCTCGCCGTGCCGGGAACGGACGACTCCTGGACGCATCCCCTGTCCGAACCCCGGCCGGCGGTGCCGGTCGGATGGCGGCAGGCGACGGGCGAGGTGCGCTGGGCCGCGTCCTTCCTCGGCCCCTGGACGGCCCGCCGGCTGCGCGGCCGCTCATCGGGCGACGGCCGCGCCGCGAAACGCCCGCGGCTCACGCCCGTGTTCGCCGACGGCGCCGACGGCCGTACGGACGGTCGCACGAACGGCCTTGCGGACGGTCGCGCGGACGGCCGTACGGAGCGTCGGGCCGACGGCCTTGCCGACGGGCGGGCGCCGGAACGCCACTGACGCTTCCACAGGGACGGCCCGCGGCCTCACCCCGTCGACCGGATCGCTAGGCTCGCGCGTCCGGCGGCGGGGCGAGCAGGTGCACGGCCATCTCCCGCATCTCGATCTTCCGGATCTTCCCGGTGACCGTCATGGGGAACTCCTCCACCACGTGGACGTAGCGCGGGATCTTGAACCGGGCCAACCGGCCGTCACAGTAGGCGCGGACGGCGTCGGCGGTGAGCGGCTCGGCCCCCTCGCGCATCCGTACCCACGCCATCAGCTCCTCGCCGTACTTCGGGTCGGGCACGCCGATGACCTGGACGTCCAGGATGTCCGGGTGGGCGTGGAGGAACTCCTCGATCTCGCGGGGGTAGAGGTTCTCGCCGCCCCGGATCACCATGTCCTTGATGCGGCCCGTGATGGCCAGGTAGCCGTCGTCGTCCATGACCGCGAGGTCGCCCGTGTGCATCCAGCCCGCCTCGTCGACGACCTCGGCGGTCCGGTCCGGCTGCGCCCAGTAGCCGAGCATCACCGAGTAGCCGCGGGTGCACAGTTCCCCCTGTTCCCCGCGCGGCACGGTCCCACCGCCGTCCGGGTCGACCACCTTGACCTCCAGGTGCGGGCCAACCCTGCCCACCGTGGACACCCGGTGTGCGATGGAGTCGTCCACGCGGGTCTGGGTGGAGACCGGGGAGGTCTCGGTCATCCCGTAGCAGATCGACACCTCGGTCATGCCCATCCGGTCGATGACCTCCTTCATCACCTCGACCGGGCAGGGCGAACCCGCCATGATGCCGGTCCGCAGACTGGAGAGGTCGTAGGAGTCGAAGTCGGGATGGGCCAGTTCGGCGATGAACATGGTGGGGACGCCGTACAGGGAGGTGCACGACTCCGCCTCGACCGCTGCGAGGGTCGCGCCGGGATCGAAGGACGGCGCGGGGATGATCATCGCGGCTCCGTGGCTCGTGCAGGCCAGGTTTCCCATCACCATCCCGAAGCAGTGGTAGAACGGCACCGGGATGCAGACCCGGTCCAGCTCGGTGTAGTGACAGGTCTCGCCGACGAAGAAGCCGTTGTTGAGGATGTTGCGGTGGGAGAGCGTCGCCCCTTTGGGGAAGCCGGTGGTCCCCGAGGTGTACTGGATGTTGACCGGATCGTCCGGGCTCAACTCGGCCTGCGCACGTGCGAGTTCGGCAGGATCGGCCTGACGTCCGCGCTCCAGCAGGGAGGTCCACCGCGGGCCGTCCAGCAGGACCACGAACTCCAGGTCGGGGCAGCGCGACCGGACTTCCTCGATCATCCCGGCGTAGTCGGAGGCCTTGACCCGCTCGGCCGCGACCAGCATGCGGATCCCGGACTGGCCGAGCACGTACTCCAGCTCGTGCGCCCGGTAGGCCGGGTTGACGGTGACGAGGACCGCCCCGATCGTGGCCGTGGCGTACTGCACCAGGGTCCACTCGGCCCGGTTCGGGGCCCAGATCCCGACCCGGTCGCCCTTGACGATGCCCTGGTCGAGGAGGCCCAGCGCGAGGGCGTCGACGTCGGCGGCCAGTTCGGCGTACGTCCATCTGCGTCCGGCGGCCATGTCGACGAGGGCGTCACGCTCGGGGAAGGACCGCACGGCGCGGTCGAGGTTCTCCCGGATCGTGTCGTCCAGCAAGGGCACTTCGGCGGACCCGGACGCGTGGCTCGGCACGACGGACACACATTCCCCCTGGAGTCGAGGCGGGCGCGGACCCGGCGGGCCGGCGCCCCTTCATGATCCCCGGCGGTCCGGCCGAAGGCCACCCCTCGACGCGCCCCAGAACGCCGCGCTCCGGCGCCGAATGGCCGGTTCGCCGGACGGGGGGTTCCATCGAGGGGTGAGCCCCGCACGCATCGACGTACCCGCCCGACGCGGCCGATCCCTGTCCCGACTCCTCCAGGAACGCGTCACGGGCCCGCTCGGGATGCGGAACACCGCCAACGCCTTCCCGGCCGCGATCCCCGCACCCGTCCTCCACTCCTTCGACGCGGAGCGCGGGAAGTACGAGGAATCCACGTTCTGGAACCCGTCCTGGACGACGGCGCGCGGCGCGGTCCTCACCACCAACGTGTGCGACCTGGCACGCTCCGCACGGGCGATCGGGGCGGGAGAGCTGATCTCGCCGAGCGGTCTGCGGACCCAGCTGAACCCCGGGACGGTGGGACTCGGTACGGCCACGAGTTCCTGCCCCGCCTCGGTCTGCTTCGCCCAGAAACCGGACCGGCACTTCGGGCTCGGGGTGGTCGTGCAGAACGGCTGGGTGACGCAGACCCCCTCGTTCGCCGGGTACGCGGCGATCCAGGCCTACCTCCCGGCCGAACGGCCGGCCATCGCCGTCGCCGTCGCCACCACCATCGGCCCGAACGCGCCCGAGGGGAACACGGCCCAGACCGTCGCCGAGCGGATCGCGGCCGCCCTCGCCCCCTCGCACCCCCTGGTGAAGTGACCACGGGAAGTGACCGCCGGGTACGGTCCACGACGGGACGTCGGCGCGCCACCATGGAATCGCGGGGCCCGTCCGTCGGCGGACCACCGACCGGTCCACCACCATGAGTGAGCTATGTTTGATCAAGAGTGACATGAGAAGGAGGCCCGCCGGTGTCATCGGGGCAGCAGGCACGCGCACAGGCGGCCGCGATCACGCCGAGCGGACAGCCCTCGGACCACGAGCGCGTCCCCGGCGAGCGGGTGCGCGCGCTCTTCGACGGGCGCCGGCTCTCCCCCGGCCAGCGGCGGATCGCCCAGTACCTGATCGACCACCTGACCGAGGCCGCGTTCCTGTCGATCACCGAACTGGCGGAGCGCGTCGGCGTCAGCCAGCCGTCCGTGACCCGTTTCGCGACCTCCCTGGGGTACAGCGGCTATCCGGCGCTGCGGGACATCCTCCAGCCGATCGCCCTGAGCGCGGTCGCCGGCTTCCCCGAGAGCCGCGAGCAGATACGGCAGAACGAGCTGCAGGCTGCCGTCGACGCGGAGATCGAGAACCTGGAGAACGTGCGGCGGCTGCTCGCCGACACGGATCAGGTGCTGACCATCGGCCGCGACCTGGCCCTCTCGGTCCCCCTGACGGTCCTCGGCCTGCGGATCTCGGTGTCGCTGGCGGAGTACTTCGCGTACGCGGCCCGGCGGATCCACCCCGACGTGCGCCTGGTGACCGGCGGCGGCAGCGTCGCCTACGACGCGCTGCTCCAGTCCCGGGCCGCCGGTGGGACGTGGGTACTGGCCTTCGCCATGCCCCGGCACGCCAAGGAGACCCTCGCCGCGATGCGAGCGGCCCGCAGCGCCGGGCTGCGGATCGCGCTGATCACCGATCCCACACTGGGGCCCCTGGTGGACGAGGCTGATGTGGCGCTGACCGCCGGCACCGGGTCACGGCTCGTGTTCGACTCCTACGCGGCCCCGAACGTCCTGTCCGCGGCCTTGTTGCAGGCCATGGCGGACGCCGACCCCGAGCGGACGCAGGCCCGCCTGGAAGGGTACGAACAGGTCGCCGACCTGCACGGATTCTTCCTCTAGCCCCGCTGCCGCACGACGGTCGGCGGGGCTTCACCACACCCTCGGGGCGCATGTAATTTTTCATACGCTTGCTTACTCAACGGTATATATGTTTACTGAGGCGCGGCCGGGATCCACCAGATGCCAAGGAGGGCGTCCCCACGCCGTCCCAGAACGAACACTCAACCGCGCGCGCTGCCTCCTCAGTCCGCTTCCGGGTGTTCGATCCGGGCTTTCGGATCCCGAAGACCGCCATGGCGGCCTCGATCAACCCCTGGGTCGAGGCCGCCCAGCAACCTCTCGATCAGAGTTCGACACCCACTCGGAAGCGACGAGAATGCCTCAACTGGCCTCCACCGCCCTCAGCCCGGACTGGCCCTGTCAGGTCAAGGCCCCCGGGAGCCACGACTGGGAACGCACCGCGACGCGCTGGCTGCGCGACCTGCTCCCGGCCCGGTACGCGGGTTACTCGACGCTGACCCGTCATCCGGTACTCCTCACCCGGCACGCCCAGCTCCAGCTCCAGCACGAGATGCGCGCGGTGCGGGTGGCGCTCGAGACGAGTCGCGCCGAACTGCCCGCGATGGGTGTGGCGGAGTCCGTCATCGAGAACACGATCCGGATGTACGCCGTCGAACTCGAACAGTTGGGCCGGCTCGCCCGCGGGGTCCGCCTCATCACCGACGCCCTCGTCGTGAGCGGCGGCGCGGGAACGCGCAGGCGATAGCCGCCGGCGGGCGCACACCCCGGCGGATCGGGGCGGCTCCGCGCAACCCCGGATCCCGCTGAGGGCCAATCGGGCGCGGGCGGTCGGACGAGGGCCCGCCACGACGACCGTGCCCCGGCGGGATCGCCAGGTGACCGCGCCGTGGCGGGATCGCCAGGTGACCGCGCGGAGGCGGACGAGCCGGGACCGCGCCGTGGCGGACGGGCCGAGACCGCGCCAATCGTGCGCCGGCTCCCGGTGATCGAGCGCCCGAGGGACCCCGCCGTACCCTCCGCCGAGCCGGCCCGGCGCGTGCGCGACGGTGGCGGACACCGCCTCGGGTACCGGTCCGGTCCCGTGAGCCCGCGCGTGCGGCCGACGCGGGGCGACGGCGACACCCCCGACACCGGCGCCGATGCCCACCGCCGGCGCCGGTGCGACACCCGGCGCGCACCCCCGCCGGCCCGCCCCTCCCCGGTCCCCGCGCGTCCGCGCCGGCACGGGCGCGTGTCGCGCGCCCGGGTACCTTCGACCGCACCGGTCCCACCGGCTCCCTCGATCCGCGGCGGAGTGTGACTGACTTCCGGACACCGCCCTCTCGGCCGTGCCACGGCATGCGGTTACGGTGGTGATCACGCCGTTCGACCGCACCCGGCGCAGCGATCCGCCCCCCACCGGATCGACCCCCACCCGAACCCCCACGCGAGCCCGCCCCATGACGAACTCCCGCCCCGCCCCCGCCCCTTCTTCCCCAGAGGAGCCGAAGTGACCGAGGCAATCGACGCGACCGGCGGACGCTGGTTCAGCCTGCACCTCTTCCCCCGCTTCGCCCGCGCGACCGGTGAGGACACCGACGCCT
Organism: Streptomyces sp. NBC_01426; assembly: GCF_036231985.1. Lineage (GTDB taxonomy): Bacteria > Actinomycetota > Actinomycetes > Streptomycetales > Streptomycetaceae > Streptomyces. The sequence goes on along the minus strand of NZ_CP109500.1, from coordinate 6,926,858 downwards.
TCCTGGTCGAGGACCTCGCTCCCCTGCTGGACGGGCTGGTGTCGGACCGCAGGGCGACCTCGTGGTTCTACGTCCGTCACGTCGACGTGGACGGCCCCCACCTGCGCGTCCGGGTGCGCGACCTCACCCCGGCCGGGGTGGCCGCGCTGCACGCCGAGGCGACGCTCCTCGTGAAGGAGCGGCTCGGCGAGGGAGCGGAGGTCCACGAGGCGCCCTACGTCCCCGAGACGGAACGTTTCGGCGGGCCCGCCGCCCTGCCCGTGACGGAGGACGTCTTCGCCCTGTCCACCCGGGTGGCCCTGGACGGGCTCGCGCGCACCGGGCACGGCGGCGAGCGACTCGCCCTGGCGGGGGACCTCGCGCAGGCCACGGCGGCGGCGCTCGGGATGGACCGTTACGAGGCCGCCCGCTGGCTGCGCTGGCAGACGACGGGCTGGCGTTGGTCCGAGGACGTCCTGCACACCCCGGCCCCCGTGCCCTCCCCGCGCGCCGAACCCGACGGCGGGCCCGCGCGTGAGGAGCTGATGCGACGCGCCGACGCCGTCCGGCACGGGGTGGCGAACGGCATCGGCGTCGGGCCGGTGGCCCGTTGGGCGGCGGGGCTGCGGGACGCGGACGCCCGCCTGGAGGAGGTGGCCGGGCGCGCGGCGGCCGACGACGGCGCGGACCGCTCGGCCGTGTGGGCGGCGGGTCAGGCCTCGGTGTGGACCGCGGTGCGCGCCTCGCTGTGGGCCTCGCACCTGCACCTGCTGTTCAACCGCCTCGGGGTGGCCCCCGACGAGCAACGAACCGTGTGCCGGCTCGCCTCCCACGCCCTGACGGACACCGGGGAGCGGAAGTCACACCACCCCGAGGACCTCCCCGCCACCGACGCGCGGTAGGCCGGCCGGTCGGGCCGGTCAGGTGCGTGCGCGGGACGAGTTCAGGAGGGCGGCGGCGCGGGCGGCGTCGTCGACGCTGACCGCGAAGTCCTTGCCGCGGGCCCGGATGACGAGGCAGTCGCCGCGGCGCAGCATCACCGTCGTGCCCAGCCCGCTGAGCCGGTACCCCCATCCGCCCACCTGGGCGGGGGTGCGTCGTTCGACGCGGGCGGATTCGATGTCGCCGGCGGCCCACCGTCGCGTCGGCCACCCGAGCGGACCGAAGCCGACCTCCAGCCCCTTCTCGGTGGCCCGGGCCTGCACGGACGAGCAGGCCGACATCACGACCGAGACGAAGGCGAACGGCGCGATCAGCGGCCACGGGGCGCCGATGAGACCCGCCGCGCCGGCGAGCGCACCCGCGACGGCCACCAGGCCGCCGGCGGCGGCGAGGAGTTGGAACCAGGGGTTCGTCGCCCGCGAGAGCCAGACGAAACGTTCCCCCTCGGGGATCTCCGGAGCGGGGTCACCGGGTATGACCGGCACGGGCGGCGCCGAGGCCGTCGCTCGACGGTCGAGCAGCACCCCGAGGAGGGCCGCCGCCACGATCCCCGCGATCAGGACGCCGAACCAGAGCGTCGCGGACCGCGCCTGATGCCAGTCCGACCGGTCCAGGTTCGCCCGTACGATCACCGCCTGCGCGCCGATCAGGCCCACGCCCACCGAGAGCAGGGTCGCTCCGGCCCATCCCCGTACCCCCGCTCCCCGCCGGGCGGCGAGTGCCACGGCCGACACGAGCAACACCCAGGCAAGAGCCGGTAACGAGGCCGCCGCCCCCAGCGGCAGCGAGCCGTCGGGCGCCCCGCCGACGCCCCAGTGCGTGGCGAGCCGGTCCGGCAGCCGCCCCCGCGCGGCCTGCGGCATGGCGACCAGCAGGATCCCGACGCCCGAGGCCCAGGCGGCGGCGCCCCAGGCGGTGGCCCTGCCCGCCGCGTGACCTTCGCGGTCCTCGCGGCCTTGGTGCTCCTTGTGGTCTGCGGGCCCCTCGCGGTCTGCGTGGTCCTTCACGGAACCTCCCTGATCATCTGGGTGAGTTCGGCCTTGCCGTACCCCAACCGGGCCGCCTCCTGGACGAGTTCACGGATCCGCTCCACCAGCGCGGAGCGTTGGTCCGCGCCGGCGGCCACGGTCACCCCGCGGCCGCGCCGGAACTCCAGCACCCCTTCGTCTCGCAGGGATCGCAGGCCGCGCAGGACGGTGTTCGCGTTGACCCCGAGGGCCTGCGCGAGGTCGCGCGCCGGCGGGAGTCGATCGCCCGGGGCGCACTCGCCCTCGACGACGGCCCGCCGGATCGCGCCCGCCACCTGTTCGTGCAGGGGGCGACTGTCGGAGATGTTCAACCTCAGCAACATGGTGCCAATGACGATAGCTTCATCTTGCTCATCAGTCGATGAGGTTTCCCGTGCCTGGGTGTTGGAGAGCCCCTTACGCGGCGGCCACGGCCAGGGCGGTGCGCAGGCGACGGGCCTGGGCGACCAGCCGGGAGGAGCCGGGCCGGGACGCCTGCACGGCCAGGCCCTCGGGGTCCGGGGAGGCCGGCCGGCAGCGCTCCACGCAGTCGGCGGCGACGGCCAGCAGCTCACCGGTGCCGGGCGGCGGCGCCGCGTCCCGCGCCAGGAGGGCGGGGATCGCCCCCGCGAGCAGGGTCCAGGTGGTGGCGTACGCACCGGTCGCGGCGGCCGTGCGCGCGGAGTCGGCGAGCCGGTTCGCCTTCACGGTCCCCAGGCCGACGAGTTCGGCCAGGTCCCGGCCGATCAGCGGCGCGTCCAGCTCGCCCCGCCCCGCGAGCACCAGCAGGGCGTCGACCGCCCCGAGCCGGTCCTCGGCATGACGGGAGCCGAGCCCGGTGGCCACGGCCAGGTGCAGTACCGGGCCCGCCGGGCCGCCCAGCTCGGCCAGACCCGGGAGCAGCGCGCCGGGTCCGCGTTCCTCGCCGGTGGCGCCGGCGGTGAGGTCGGGGAGCAGCCAGGCCGCCTGGGTCTCGCGGTCCTCCGGCAGCACCATGCGCTCCGCGAGCGTGTCGCCGTGCCAGTGCCAACAGCGGCGTCCGCGGTCGTCGACCGGGCGGCCAAGCCTTCGGAACGCGGGCGGGAACTCCTTTTGCAGGACCAGCCGTTCGCGGGTGTCGATGACGATCCTGCGCACCGCCCCGCAGGTCCGTCCCCACCAGGGGTGGGCGGCCTTCGGATCGGGTCCCTGCGTGCGGCGCAGCAGCATCGGGGGCTCGCCGGCCGTGGTGAGCCATGCGGCGAGGCGTGCACCGGGAGGGGTGCCGAGGGCGGTCGCGGCCGCCGCGGCGGTGGGGTCGCGGCGGACCCTGAGCAGCGCCTGGGCGAAGTCCGCCTCCGCGGGCTCCACGCCCAGCCGGTGGTAGGCGGTGAGCCGCTCCACCAGTTCGTCCGGCTCGATCGTGCCGGTCTCCCAGGTGGGCGTGGCGAGCAGGAACGGCAACGGGGTGGTCACCATGCGGTGGGCGACCTCCCTCAGTCGGGCGGCGATCACCCCCCGCAGGGCGCCGTGCACGCAGGAGTCGTGGAACCCGCGCACCTGTGGGCGCGTGCCCGGCCGCAGCGCCTCCGGGGTGAACCGTTCCAGGACCGCCGCGGCCACCAGCTCCAGCCCGCGCGGCCCGCTCTCGTCGACCGTCGGGTTCGGCGATGTGCCGCGGCCGGCCAGGACCGGCGCGAGGGCCTCGACCAGGGCCGCGCGGTCCCGGTGGGCGTGGCGGACGAGCCCGTCCAACGCCGTCTCGAACTCGGCGGCGTCCGGGCTCCGGGAGCCGATCAGCGCGGCAACCAACTCGACGGTTTCGGCGACGGTCGACGGGGTGGCGGCGACCCGGCGGCGGACCGGCGGCGGGGGCAGGATCTCCTCGTACGGCTCCTCCTCGGCCGCCGCGGCGACCCCGAGGTGTGCCGCGGCGGCGAGTCGGTTGCCGGGGCTCAACAGCTCGCTCTGCACGGCGAGTTCCGCGCGGAGTTCCTCGTCGTGCGGCCGCAGGTGTGCGGCGACGAGCCCGAGCGCGCGCTCCTGGAGGGCGGTGTCCTCGTGCCCGAAGGCGTGGGCGACGGCCGGCAACAGCCGGTGGCGGTCGTCGGGAGCGCGGCGCAGCGCCTTCCCGAGGAGGATCAGTTGGGCGCGGGCCAGCTTCTTCTCCGGGCGCAAGAGCACGGCGGCCGACATCTCCGCGAGCCTCTCCGCCGACAGTTCGCCCGCGACGGTCAGGCGGGCGAGCACCCGTTGCGCGTGTCCGGCGAGGGCGGACGGCGCGTCGGCGGCCATGGCGATCCAGTCGGCGGTCCGGTCCCGCTCCTCGGCCGGGGTGAGGGCAAGGCGCTCCAGGAGGACCAGGTAGAAGCGGAGTGGGTTCGGGCGCCCGCCGCGCAGGAGCCGCGAGACGCATCCGTCGATCAGCTCCCGGCGCTCGACGATCCCCTCCTCCGCGAGGGCGGCCAGTTCGGTGGGCCAGTGGTTCGGGGAGCGCGGATGGGAGTACCGGAGCAGGGCGTTGGGGGGCTCGGCCGTCTCGAAGAGGCGGGGTACGAGGTGGCGCACGAACGGGTCCCGGCGCAGGGCTGCCGACAGCGGGAGGCGTGCGCCCGGGCCTTGCGGGACCAGGGAGCGGACCCAGCCGGACACGAACGCGTCGGTGGTGGGGACGGCGCAGTCGGCGAGCCGGACCAGTTCCCGGATCAGCGGGTAGTCGGCCTCGGCCGTCGCGGCGCGGGCCGCGAGGCGGTGGGCGACGTCGCCGAGCCACTTCGGGTCGCGGTCGGCGAGCAGTTCGAGGATGAGCGCGGCGGGCGGCTCCCGCCAGTCGCGCAGCTCACGGGAGCCGATCCAGGAGGCCGCGGCGGCGGCTCCGGTGTGGCAGCCGGCCCCCGCGACGAGCAGTGCGCCGCGCATCCGGTCGCGTTCGGAGCCGCGGTCCCAGCCCCATCCCCGGACCTCCCGGCGCAACGCGGTGAGTTCACCGAGGACAGCGCGGCGCTCGGCCGGGGTGAGGGGACCCAGCAGTGCGGGGAGGCGCTCGGTGCGCCCTGCGCGCACCGCGTCGAGGACGTCGTTCATCGGGAGGGTCATGGGTGAAACGCTAGGTCCGGGGACTGACAACGCTCCCCCGGCGGCGTCACTCGAAGTCCGCCCACGCCCCCAGGGCGAACCCGGTTCCCCGGCGTCGCACCTCCACCGCGCCGCCACCGCCGAAGTGCGCGGGCACCACCAACTCGTTGAGATCGGCGGCCTGTTCGAGGATCCGGCGGCGGCTGGCCGCGGCCTGCCCGGCGTCCATGCAGAAGCAGCTGTTCCAGGCGGGCTCCAGTATCTGCACCGGGCTGTGCAGGAGGTCCCCGACGAAGACCGCCCGGTCCCGTCCCGAGGCCAGCCGCAGGACGGAGGAGCCGGGGGTGTGGCCGGGAGCGGGCTCCAGCACGAGGTTCTCGTCGATGCGGTGGGAACCTTCCCAGAGAACGGCCTGGCCCGACCGGTGGAGGGGCGCGATGCTGTCCTCGTAGATCAGCCGGTCGTCCGCCCGCAGACCCCGGGCGTACCCGTTGTCGGGGCCGAAGTGGAAGTCGTCGGCCGCCGGGACGAGGTACCGGGCGTTGGGGAAGGCCGGGACCCACTCCCCCGCGGCGTCGACGGTGTTTCCGCCCACGTGATCGGCGTGGACGTGGGTGTTGACGACGAGGTCCACGTCCTGCGGCCGGACACCGGCGTGGGCCAGTGCGCCGAGGAAGTCGTCCTGTCGGTGGTGGAACGCGGGCGCGCCGGGTCGCTCGCGCATGCTTCCCACGCCGGTGTCGACCAGGATGGTCCGTCCGGCGCTGCGCAGGACCCAGGTCTGGAGCGCGACCGTCACGCGGTCGGTCCCCGGGTCCCAGTGGTCCGGGGACAGCCAGTCCGCGTTGTCCTTCCACACCTCGGTCCCGGAATCCGGGACGACGTCGAGGGCGGACGCGAAGGCCCCTTGCCATTCGACGACCCGGATGACCTCGACGTCGCCCAGTACGATGCCCTGCTCGCTGTCACTCTTCATGATCACGATCCTAGGGGGGTCCGGTGAGCCCCTCAATGCTCTTCCTGCTCATGTGAATACGCGAGGCTCTCACCGCTGACGCGCGGACTACGCTGACGTCATGGATGTGGTGAGCGATGCGATCTCGACCGTCCGCACGGGACGGCCCTCCTCCAACCGGGTCCGGGTGAGCGGTGGTTGGGCAACGCGTCTGGACCCGTACGAGGGCGCCGGCTTCCACGTCGTCCTGGAGGGCGCGTGCCTGCTGTTCCCGGAGGGCGGGGAACCGGTCCGGCTGGGGACGGGCGACGCGGTACTGCTGCCGCACGGCACGGGTCACCTGCTCGCCGACGTCCGGGCCGACGCCGCGAGCCTGGAGCGGGCGGTGCCCTTCGAGGACTGGCGGCCGGACGGCCCGGCGCACCACCCGGCGTCCGAGGCCGGGGCGGTGGAGTTGCTCTGCGGCAAGTACCGGTTGGACCGCAGCCGTGCCCACCCCCTCATGCGGGAGCTGCCGACCGTGGCGCACCTGCCGAACCGTGTGGGCCGTCATCCCGAACTCCGCTCCGCCATCGACTTGCTGGGGGGCGAGCTGGGGGGCCTGCGGCCGGGCGCGGGGATCGCCGTGCCCAGTCTGCTCGACCTGCTGTTCGTCTACATGATCCGCTCGTGGATGGCCGAGGACGGTACCGGCGTGTGGTCGGCGGTGCTCGGCGACCCGGTGACGGCCACCGCGCTGCGGGCCCTGCACGCGGACCCGGCCGCGCCGTGGACCAACGAGAGCCTGGCCGCCGAGGTCGGGGTCTCGCGCCCGACGCTGGCCCGCAGGTTCACCGCCCTGGTGGGGCGGCCTCCGATGGCCTACCTGACCTGGTGGCGGCTGACCGCCGCCGCGGCCCTGCTCCGCGACACCCCGGACCCGCTGGCGGCCATCGCACGCCGGGTGGGGTACGGGACTCCGTACGCCTTCTCGCACGCCTTCAACCGGGAGTTCGGCACGACTCCGGGCCGCTACCGGGAGCACGGCGCGGCGCCGGCGTGACGGCGCGGTCGGTCCGGTTCGGCCCGCTTCAGGTCGGGTCGGGTCGGGTGCGATCCCGCCGCCAGGACGGTACGGCGGGATCGTTCCCGGAGCCGGTTCGACCGCCCGTCGCTCAGATGGTCACGCAGATGCCGTCCTCGATGCTGCGCCCGTCGCGTTCGAGGCCGCCGCACACGAGGCTCGCACCGTCCTGCTCGTAGCCGACCTCCCACCGCCGGGAGGCGGCGTTCACCCGGCCGCTGTGGAAGTTGCCCCAGTAGGCGCGCAGGGTGCCGGACACCCCGTCCTTGGTCTGCACGGTGATGTCCTGCACGAACCGGTTGTGGTGGGCGGTGTGGACACAGATGTAGGTGCCGCACTGCGTATCGACCCGTCGGGCGGCAGCGGCGTCGGAAGGTGCGGCGGTCAGGAACGCGAGGGCGGCGGTCGCGGCGAACGTGCCGGCGATGCGGCGCAGGGTGGTGTTCACGAGGGCCTTCTCATGGTCGGAAACAGGGGAAAGCACGGGCACTCGGGGATGTCGCCCCGGGTGCCCGCGGGAAAGGTGATCACCCATGGGTCTAGTCCCCCGGTGCCCGCACACGACACGGCGCCACACCCGAACTCACCTGATCGAGTGGCGGAGTTCACTGCCGAAACGGCACTGCGCGGACGGGACACGGCACGGACATCGCGCGAACGGGGCCCGGGGGTGGGTCGGTGGCCGGGGCGGGTCAGCGGTCCGGGCAGCTCTTCCAGGAGAAGTGGTAGACGCTGTTGATGGTGCCGTCCGTGGAGTCGACCGCCATGTAGCTCGTCTTCGAGGTGTCGGTCCCGGCGGTGGTGCGCAGCTCGGTGTTGATGTTGAAGTTGCGCTGCGCGCCACAGGGCGCGAAGACGAGCGCCTCGATGTCCGTGGTGTCCGTCACCTGCCAGTTGTTGTTCAGCCGCCCCTGGAACGTGTGGGTGCGGGACGCGGTCTGGCTCATGCCCTGGAAGTAGTAGCTGGCCTTCTGGGTGCCGGTGGCTCCCTGCTCCAGGTTGCCGTAGCCGCGGTAGTCCACCTTGGACACCGCGTAGGTGAAGCCCTGGGGTACGTGCACGGTCAGGGCCAGCTGACAGTTCTTGCGGCCTTCCGTGACGGGGACTCCCCCGCCGGCCTGGGCCAGGTATTCGCTGTAGGCGACGGTGAACGCCGAGTTGTCCGGGGCCACGTCGACGGTCGCGGTACCGGGCTTGCAGCCCGATCCGTTGACCGAGGCGACGTCCACGGTGACGCGGTCGGTCGGCGCGGCGGGGGTGGCCCCGGCGCCCGGGGCGAGCGTGACGAGGGTGCCGGTCACGAGGGCTGCGGTGAGTGTGGTGCGCAGTGACTTGATCACGTTGCCATGGATAGCGCTCGGGACGACCGGGGGGCCGGAAGGGCACGCGGCCTCACCCGGTTGCACGGCGCGGCGCCCCGCAGAATCGTTAATCCGTGAGATATCGGCCACTCGATTGGTGCAGTGGCCCCTCCACGCGGCCCCCGCCCCCGGGAAACCCCGGGTGCCCCGCCCTCGGACGGTCGCCTCCGGATCCGAAACACCCGTGCGTCCGCCACGTCCCCCGCCTAGGCTGACGCGATGACCACCCGAACCTTCCGCATCACCGTCCGCGGCTCCTTCGTCCGGCTCACCGACGAGCAGCGCGCGACGCTGCTGGCCGCCGCCCCGGAGCACGACCTGCTGCGCGCGGGCTTCACCCCCGAGGGGCACCTCACGTACGAGATCACGGCGCGGGACTCCTACACGTTCCGCTTCCTGGAGTCGGGCGAGACCGAGGAGGACATCCACGACGCGACGGCACGCGCCGAGCTGGCCGCCGAGGCCTGGCTGTCCGAGCGCGGGTACGCCTTCAAGCACTTCAGGACCCATGCCCAGGACATGACCCTGGCCCCCTTGAGCAAGCGCCAGCGCCAGGCGGCCGCCGGGACGAGCACCGACTGACGGGCGGGAGCGCCCCCACCGGAATGCGCGTCCGGCCGCGAGCGGGTGGCGGCCTCCGGATCCCGGCCACCGCCCCGCCCGGGGAGCGGTGGCCGGGGTCCGGTCGTCGGGCCACCATGGAGGGGACCTGCTTCCGTACGGGGGACTCGGCCGGGGAGTGACCAGTGGCGCACACCGACGGACACACGGACGTACTGGTCGCGGGCGCGGGCCCGGTGGGTCTGACCGCGGCCGCGGAGCTGCGGCGGCGCGGGGTGGGATGTCGTCTCGTGGACCGGCTCCCGGCGAGGCTGCCGTACGCGAAGGCGGTCGGCATCCAGCCCCGCACCCTGGAACTCTGGGACCGGGCGGGCCTCGTCCGCGCCGTGCTGGAGGCGGCCGTCCCGATGCGCGGGCAGCTCACGTACGTCAACGGCGTCGAGCAGCCCCGCCTCGATCTGAAGCTGCCGCCCGAGGTGCCGTACGGGTTCGCCGCCCTCCCGCAGAACGAGACCGAGCGGATCCTCGAGGAGTTCCTCGACCGGTTCGGGACCGGCATCGAGCGGAGCAAGGAGTTGGTGTCGTTCACCCAGGACGCCGACGGGGTGACCAGTCGACTGGTGGACGTCGTGACCGGCGCCGAGGAAGAGGTCCGCTCCCGTTTCCTGGTGGGCTGCGACGGCGCGCACAGCGCCGTTCGCAAGGGGCTGGGGCTCGACTTCGCGGGGGGTGCGTTCCCCGCGGAGTACATGCTGGCGGACATCGAGGTCGACTGGGACCTGCCGTACGGCTACGGGGTGCGGGCCATGCACCGCGACGGCGGGGGCGTCGTGGACGACGTCCTGGTGTGCATCCCGCTCCCCGGGGTCCGCCGCTACCGCGTGTCGATGTCGGTCCCGGACGAGCTGTCGTCCGCGGCGGAGCGGACCGGGGACGGGATCGCGCACGGGCTGGACGGTGGCCGGGCCCCTGAACTCTCCCACATCCAGGCGGTGTTGGACCGCATGTCGCCGCGGCCTACCGTGGCCTCGACCATGCGCTGGTCGTCGGTGTTCCGCATCAGCCACCGGATCGCCGACCGGTACCGCCAGGGGCGGGTCTTCGTCGCCGGAGACGCCGCGCACATTCATCCGCCGACCGGCGCGCAGGGCATGAACACCGGGATCCAGGACGCGTGGAACCTGGCGTGGAAGCTCGCCCTGGCCGTCGGGGGCGCCGCCCCTCCGCTGCTGTTGGACAGTTACGACGCGGAGCGGCGCCCGATCGGCGAGGAGGTCGTCGGCCGGACGGTGCGGCACGCCGCCGAGGGTGTGCAGGCCGATCCGGGCGACCCGGCGACGGTGATGATGCGCGAGGCCCAACTCCTCGTCGGCTACCGCGGCAGCCCGATCGTGGGACGAGCGGAGGCCGACGGGACGGACGGTCCGCAGCCCGGTGACCGGGCTCCGGACTGCGGCGGCCTCACCACACCCATCGCCGCCCACCCGTTGCGTCTGTACGACCTGCTGAGGGATCGGGACCACGTGTGCGTGCTGTACCTGACGGGCCCGGACACCGACGCGATGACCGAACTCGCCACCCTCGCCGGGGACTTCCCGGCGGGTGGGGCGGATGTCTGTGCCGTGGTCGCGGACGGCGTCCCGGCCGACGGCGCCCCCGTGCCGGTCTACCGCGACGACCGGGATGAGTTCGCCCGGCTCTACGCGGCGCGCGGGTCGACGCTGTTCGTGGTGCGGCCGGACGGCTACCTGGGGGCCCGCATCGCCCTGCCGGCCGGGAAGGCGCTGGTCAGCCACCTTGAGGGGGTCCTCGGGACCTGAGGGTGGGCCCGTGTGGGAGGGCAGCCCGGCGTCCTGCACAATCAGGGCTCCGGTACGAGCCTTCGGGGGGAAACAGCACATGCACGGGGTGGGGAACAACAACCGGGTCGGTCGCGCGACGGCCGTCGTGATGGGGGCGGCCCTGCTGTTCGGGAGCGCCGCGTGCGGTGGATCCGGCGAGACGGACGAGAACGGGACGGACCGGAAGGCGAAGGCCGCCGCCTCGGGTGCCACCCCGCGGGCGACCGGCGACACGCGGCCCGCGGCGGGCGCCGCCACCGCGACCGCGGCGAGCGGCACCCCGAGCCCGGCCGGTACCTCCGGACCGGAAGCGGAGCGCCTGGGCCGCCTGGTGCTGGCGTCGGGAGAGAAGGCCGGTCCGTACGAGAGCGGCCCGGCACTGCTCGACGAGCCCTTCGACGAGATCTATGACGCCGCTCCGGCGGTCTGCCAACCCCTCACGGGCCTGGGCCGGGCGGGCCACACGGCGCAGGCCTACGCGCCGGTCAGCGTCCCGGACGAGGTGTTCGGGGTCGACACCGACGTGCTGTTGCGCTCGTACAAGGACGCGGGCGCGGCCGGTTCGGTCATGAAGTCGCTGGCCGACGCGGGCAAGCGGTGCGCGGCCGGGTACACGGAGGAGCGCACCCTGGTCGACGCGAAGGTGCTCCGGGTGGAGCCCGTGCCGGCGCCGAAGCTGGGAGACGAGGCGCTGGCCTACCGGATCGTGGTGCAGGACGTGAAGGACAAGGGCGCCTCGCTGTACACGTATCTGACGCTGGTGCGGTCCGACGCGGTCACCCTGTCCTTCCGTTCCGACATGCTCGGCGTGGACGACTTCGGCGGGGTGCCCGGGGAGATCGTCACCGCCCAGTGGGAGAAGTTCTCCCGGGGCGCGGCCGCGCGGTAGCGGCCGACGTGTGGGGCGGGGTCCCCGGGCTCTTGTCACCGACGGGTGGGAGGATCGGGGCATGACCGCGCACCACGCAACACCCGCACAGCCCTGGGGCGACCCGACCGCCGGCCCCGTACCCGAGGGGCTCGTCGCGGCGAAGTCCCTCGTCTACGACCCTTGCGGGTTCGACTGCCCGGCGCCCGTCGCCGAGGAGGAGAGCGCGGACTACGGGGCGTACGCGCTGTCCGTGAACGGTCGTCCGGTCAGGTTCCGGGTCGCCAGGACGACACCGACCAAGGTGGGCCAGTTCGTCACGGTGTGGCAGCGGTCCCCGGAGGGCCCGATCCGGCCGTTCGACACGGGCGACGGCGTCGGCCTGTTCGTCATCGACTGCCGGGACGGGGCGGACCACGGGCAGTTCGTCTTCCCGTCCGCCGTGCTCTGCGCGCGGGACGTCGTGTCCCGGGACGGCGTCGGCGGGAAGCGGGGCTTTCGCGTCTATCCGCCGTGGGCGTCGCCGACCGCTCGACAGGCCGAACGCACCCGGTCCTGGCAGCTGGAGCACTTCCTCGCGCTGCCCGGGGACGGGTCCGTGGACCTGGAACGGGCGCGGGCGCTCTACCGCGCCTGAACGAGGACGGCGGCCTTGTCGGGGGCCCGGGAGGCCGGTGCCCGGGGTGCCTCTTCCACCGGGGCGCACCGGTCGCTTCGGCCGGCGGTCGCCCCGGTCGACACGGGGGGCCGACGGCGGGACGATGGAGACATCTCGTGAGATCACCCGGGTCGGCGCCGGTGAGGTGCAGGCCGTGCGAGGGTGCGGGTCGGGGCCAGGATCCCGCTCGAAGGGTTCCGCTCGGCGGGCCCGCCTCTCCGGGCTCGGCGACATTCGGCTGCCGGGCTGCCCGTGATCTCCTCGACGAGAGGAGAAACGATGAATCGGCGTATGCGAATGGCCGTGGTCGCCCCGGTGGGGGTGTCCTTGCTGGCGTTGGGGTCGGCGGCGCTGGTGGCCGCCCCGGCGCAGGCGGCGGTGCCTTCCGCCACCTGTACCGTGACGGCCAACACCGTCGATGCCAAGCGGGTGGACGTCAAGGGAAACGGGTTCAAACCGGCCGTCGACGTCCTCGTGTTGTCCAAGAGCGGCAACCAGCAGGTTCGGACCAGCGCGGACGGCACGTTCAAGCTGGTCGGCCAGAAGGCCGGCAGCTCGTTCTCCGTGAAGGAAGGGAGCAAGGGTAGGACCCAGTGCGGCACCGTCAAGCAGGCCGAACAGAAGGACACCCAGGACCAGTTCCGCAAGGGCTTCAAGCAGGGCTTCGAGGACACGAAGGAACTGTGCAAGAAGCCGAACGCGAACAAGAACCTCCAGGCTGTCGACCCGAACTTCGAGAAGGGCTTCAACGCGGGCGTGACGGCCGCGCTGAATTCGAAGTTCTGCAAGTAGCGGCGACGCTCCGCACCTAGTGGAGTCCGGGGCATCAGCGCCCCCGCGCCGTGCCCGGCGATCCGGGACCGCGGTCCCGACGGCCGGACACCCACCCCTCCTGCGACGCCTCCTCGGCACCGCCCCGTACGACCGGAATTCGCCGGGAGCGCCCTCGCGCTCCCGGCGGTACGGGTTAGCCTGCTGCCCGGCGAGGCAACCGCCCGCGGTCACGCATGAGGGAGCGTACGTGCCCGAACAGCATCGCGTTCCCGTCAACCGACCGACCCTGGAGGTCGTGGCCGCGCGAGCGGGGGTGTCCAGAGCCACCGCGTCACGCGTCGTCAACGGCGGGGACGGCGTCCGCTCGCACCTGGTGGACCGGGTCCGCAAGGCCGTCCTGGAACTGGGCTACGTCCCCAACCCGGCGGCGCGCACCCTGGTCACGCGGCGGACCGGAGCGGTGGCCGTGATCATCGCTGAACCCGAGGTCCGGATCTTCTCCGACCCCTTCTTCTCCCGCCAGGTGCGCGGGATCAGCAAGGAACTCACCGAGCAGGACCAGCAGTTGGTCCTGCTCCTGGTCGAGGATCGCGGGGACTACGACCGGATCGAGCGGTACCTGGCCGGTGGGCACGTCGACGGCGCCCTGGCCTTCTCCCTGCACACCGACGACCCGCTCCCCGAGATCACCCGACGCATCGGCATGCCCACGGTCTACGGTGGCCGGCCGGGCTGGACGGCCGGATCCGGGGACCTCGGCGTGGTGTACGTCGACGCCGACAACCGCGGGGGCGCGCGGGAGGCCGTACGCCACCTGCTCACCCAGGGACGGCGCCACATCGCGCACATCGCGGGCCCCCTGGACCAGACCTCGGCGGCCGACCGGCTCGACGGCTATCGGGACGTACTGCGCGACGCCGATCCCGCGCTGACCGCCGAGGGGGACTTCACCTCGGCGGGCGGGGCCCGTGCGATGCGGCAGCTGTTGGACCGCCGTCCGGCGCTCGACGCGGTGTTCGCGGCGAACGACCTGATGGCCACGGGGGCCCTCGCCGTGCTGCGCGAGCACGGCCGGTCGGTCCCCGGCGACGTGGCGCTCGTGGGCTTCGACGACACCGAACTGGTGGCGGAGGCGGCCGATCCGCCGCTGACCACGGTGCGCCAGGACGTGGAGGGGATGGGGCGGCTGATGGCCCGTCTGTTGCTGGACACCCTGCACCGGGCCGAGACGGCTCCCCGACCACCCCGCCCGGTGATCACCCCGACGGTCCTCGTGCGCCGCGCCTCGGCCTGAGACGTCGGAAGGCCGTCAACGGAGCACCGAAGAGGCGTACTCGGTCACCGGGCCGGAGTCGAGGGGTGCTCCGGTGTCCAAGGGGTCGAGGGGGTGGCGTACCCGGCCTGGGCCCGGCCCGAGGCGGCCGACAGCGTCAGGGTGCCGGGGGCGGCCGGATCGCGCAGGGCCCCGTCCACCTCGCAGCGGCCCGCGCCCGCCTCGCAGTCGACCCGGAAGCGGGTGGCGGTCGGGAAGGTGAGGTCCAGCCGGCCGGAGCCGGCGCGGGCGGTCACCTGCCCCGGCGGGGTCAGGAAGGCGGCCGCGGCGCGGCCGGAGCCCACCCGGAGCTCGGCCTGGGGGGAGGTGAGGGCGGTGGCGTCCAGCTGCCCGGATCCGACGCGGGCGCGCACCGGGCCGCGCAGCCCGGTGAGGTGGAGGGTGCCGGAGTCGACGTCCGCGTCCACGGCGCCGCCCAGGCCGCCGATGTCCACCCGGCCGGAGCCCGCGGTCACCTTGATCGGGATGTCGGCGGGTACGGTCACGAACAGCCGCACGGAGCAGCGGAGACCGGGAAGGCCCGAGTCGCCGGCGCCGCCGGGACAGTGCGGGGTGAGCCGCAGGGTGTCCCCGAGCCGGCTCTCCTCGATGGTGGGCCTTCGGAACGACCAGCCGAGGTCCGCCCGGTAGGAGACCTGCCGGTCCGCGCGCGGGGTGACGGTGACGTCGGAGCCGCCCGCCACGATCTCCAGCGCGGTCACCGGTCGGCCGTCGTCGCCCCCGGCGACGCTCCCCTGCCGGGTGTTTCCGTACGTCCACGCCTGCCAGGCGGCGGGAATCACCACGAGCACGGCGCCGAGCCACGCGGCGGCGAGCCATGCCGTGCGCCGGCCCGCCCGCGGCGGGGCCGTCCCCCTCGCGGCGGTCCCGGTCGCGGCGGTCCCGGTCACGACGCGCCGTCCAGGAAGCGCAGGACGGCGAGGACCCGGCGGTGGGCGCCGTCGGCCGGCGGCAGGTCGAGCTTGGCGAAGATGTTGTTGATGTGTTTGGCCACCGCGCTCTCGCTCACCACGAGTTCGGCGGCGATCCCGGCGTTGGACTTCCCCTCCGCCATCAGGGCCAGTACGTCCCGTTCGCGGGGGGTGAGTCGCTCCAGCGGGTCCTTGCCGCCGCCGCGGCGGAGCAGGAGTTGGGCGACGACCTGCGGGTCGAGTGCCGTGCCGCCCGCCGCGACCCGGCGCAGTGCGGCGACGAACTCCTCGACGTCGGCGACGCGTTGTTTGAGGAGGTAGCCGAGGCCCGCACCGCCCTGGGTGGTCAGCAGTTCGGCCGCGTAGCGTTCCTCGACGTACTGGGAGAGGAGCAGCACGGCCGTGTCGGGGTGTCGGCGGCGGATCACGAGGGCGGCCCGGACGCCTTCGTCGGTGAAGTCGGGCGGCATCCGCACGTCGACCAGGGCGAGGTCCGGCTTGTGTTCCTCGACCGCCGCGAGCAGGGCCTCGCCGTCGTCGACCTCGGCCGCGACCTCGAATCCGGCCATGTCGAGGAGTTTGACGAGTCCTATGCGAAGGAGAACGGAGTCCTCGGCGATCACAGCACGCACGGCAGCTCCACGGTGACGACGGTCGGGCCCCCGAGAGGGCTTTCGATCATGATGGTTCCCTCGACGGACCCTATGCGTTTGCGCAGTCCGGTCAGGCCGGTCCCGCCCGCCGGGTCGGCGCCGCCCACACCGTCGTCGGTGACGACGACGCGCAGCAGGTCCCCCCGTCGCCCCGGGATCCGGCCGATCCACACGGAACAGCGGGTGGCGCGGGCGTGCTTGGCCACATTGGCGAGCGCCTCCGACACCACGAAGTAGGCGACGGCCTCGATGGTCGAGCCGGGGCGCACGGCGATGTCCACCGACAGTTCGACGGGGAGCGGGGCTCGGGCCGCGATCCCGGAGAGCGCGGCGTCGAGCCCGCGGTCCTCCAGGACGGCCGGGTGCAGGCCCCGTACCAGGTTGTTGAGTTCCTCGATGGCTTCCTTCGCCTCGCGGTGCGCCTCGTCGATGACGGCCCTGACCTCGGGCGGCAGGTCGGTCAGGGTGGCGCGGGCGATGCCGAGGTTCATGGCGAGGGACACCAGGCGCTGTTGGGCTCCGTCGTGCAGGTCCCTTTCGATGCGCCGACGTTCGAGGTCGGCGGCGTCCAGGACGCCCGCCCGGCTCTCGGCCAGGTCCTCGACCCGGCGCAGCAACTCCCCCGCCCGGCTGGGCCCGAGCAGGGCGGCGCCCGCGAGCGTGTCCAGTCGGGTGAGGAGCGCCGCCCACCACGGGGCGGCGAGCAGCAGCAGGGCGCCCGCGACCGTGAGGGTGTCGTACGAACGCGTCACGCCCTGCCCGAACTCCGGGTCGTCGGTGGGCAGCATCCAGGACCAGGCGTACACGGAGGTGCCGGCGAGGCCGCCGATCCAGAGGAGGACCAGTACGGCTCCCCCGAGGGCCGCGGCCGGGCTGACCAACAGGTGGTAGCCGTACTGGCGCCAGGTCGACTCGGCGGTCAGCCGTTCGGCCAGGCCGCGCACCGTGCGCCAGGGGTGTGCGCGGGCGACCTCCGGCACGTCGCGGTCCAACAGCGCCCGGAAGCGGCTGCGTTGGAGCCGGGTGAGGAGGGGACCGCAGGCGAGGGCGAGGAGGAGCGGGACGGGGCTGCGGGGCCACACCCACAGGAAGACCACGCCGAGCAGGACGGGCAGGGCGGGTGGGATCGCGGCCGCGCAGAAGGCGGTGTTGCCCCGGGCCCACGCCGACCACGGGGTGTGCGCGGCGATCCAGGTGTACGTACGCCTCAACGCACCGCGAAATGCCATGCGTCGTACGTTAATCGCACGTCAGGGGGTGTTCGACCACCCTGGCGCCCGCCCCGGGGTGTACCTGGCACCACCCCCGGTTCGGACGGTGGAGCTACTGATCTTCCGCGCCCCGGGCACGAGAGTCGTGGAGTGCCCGGCGGACGGACCGTCGGGTCGGAAGGAGTTCCGCACCCATGGCCCTCGTCTCCCCGCAGCGCGTCGCGCACCGACCCCCGACCCGACGGGCGGCGGCCGGTCGGCTCCGCCGGTCCGACGTCCGCGTCCCGCGCCTCTCGACGGTGCTCTCGGGCGCCGGGCTGGCGCTGGTCCCGTGGATGGTGGTGCTGGCGAAGACGGTGCCGCACACGACCGAGGTGTCGTACTGGTCCACCGCGTGGATCGGTCTGGACGCGATGCTGGTGGCCGGCCTGGCCGGTACGGGTGCGCTGCTGCGCAGGGGCGACCCCCGGGTGTCGGCGGTGGCGGGGGCGACGGCGGCCCTGTTGGTGATGGACGCGTGGTTCGACGTCACCACCTCGGCCGGCACGAGCGGCCAGGGGATGGCGCTGGCGCTCGCCGCGGTGGCGGAACTGCCGCTGGCCGCGGTCTGCGCGGTCGTGGCGGTTCGGCGGCCGGCGTGAGTGGGGACGTGTGTGGGGGCGTCGCGCGTGGGAACGTGTCGGCGTCGCGCGTGGGGACGTGCGTGGGCGTCGTGTGTGGGCGCCATGCAGCGGGGTGTGGGTGCACACGCCTGCGGCGCCCCTCGGGAGGGGCGCCGTGAACGGTGGGGCGGCGCGTGCGGCGCCACCGGTCGGGCTATTCGACGACGAGCTCGACGGGGATGTTGCCGCGGGTGGCCTTGGAGTAGGGGCAGACCTGGTGGGCCTGCTCGACCAGCTGGGCGCCGGTGGCGCCGGCGAGGGACTCGGGGAGTTCGACGCGCAGGGTGACGGCGAGTGCGAAGCCGCCGTCGGTGTCCTTGCCGATGGAGGTCTCCGCGGTCACGGACACCTCACTGGTGTCGACCTTGGCCTGGCGGCCGACGAGGCCGAGCGCGCTGGCGAAGCAGGCGGCGTAGCCGGCGGCGAAGAGCTGCTCGGGGTTGGTGCCCTGGCCGTTGCCACCGAGCGCCGGGGGCATGGCCAGCGCGAGGTCGATCTGGCCGTCGGAGCTGACGGCGCGGCCCTCGCGGCCGTTGGCGGTGGCGACAGCGGTGTACAGCGCGTCCATCGGGGGTCCTCTCGGAGGGGTGGATCGGTGCGGCCGTTGTCCGACCGCTCCATCAATAAAGCACACACTTGAGTTGTGTGCAAATTGGTTGTGCACAACTGAATCGCTGGCAAGGGTTCCCGGGTACACTGGCCGACATGACCGAGCAGCAGCCTGAGACCCTCACCGAGCCGGACTTCCTCCGCCTGGACGGGCAGATCTGCTTCGCGCTCAACGCCGCGAGCCGCGCGTTCGGCGGCCTGTACCGGGTCGTCCTGAAGGACCTGGGCCTGACGTACCCGCAGTACCTGGTGATGCTCGTCCTCTGGGAACACGGCACGACGCCCGTCAAGCAGCTCGGGGAACACCTGCGGCTCGACTCCGGCACCCTGTCGCCGCTGCTCAAGCGGCTGGAGGCGGCCGGCCTGATCCGACGCGAGCGGAGCACCGAGGACGAGCGCTCCGTACACGCGGTACTCACCGACGAGGGCGCCGAGCTGCGCGCCCGGGCGGTGGCGGTACCCCGCCGGATCGCCGCCGCCACCGGGTTCGAGCTCGGCGAGATCCGCGACCTCCAGGCGCGACTGAGCCGACTGACCGAGGCCCTCGACACCGCGGCCGCGCACGGCGCGATCACCGACGGCGCGGACCCGGGGGCCGGGGGCGGCATGGACACCGCGAACGGCGAAGTCGACGGAAACACCGCCGCCCCGGGCGCGTGAGCTCCCGGGGCGGCGGTTCGGGTCCGGCCGTCCGGCCGGCCCCCTTCGATCAGGCGTCCTTCTCCAGCGTGGGGCGCAGGCGCTCCAGCAGGGCGTAGAGCGTCGCGCTCTCCGCCTGGTCCAGCGCGTCCAGCGCTCCGTGCGTGGCCTGCATCTCCTCGCGCACGCGGCGGATGGTCTCGCGACCCGCGTCGGTCGCCACCACGTGCTTCACCCGGCGGTCCGCCGGGGACGGCTCGCGTCGCACCAGCTCCCGCGCCTCCAGCCGGTCCACGATGCCGGTGACGTTGGACGCGTCGCAGGCGAGCAGGGTGGCCAGCCCGCGCATCGGCACCGGACCCTCCAGCTGGGCCAGGACCTTGGCCTGCGTGGACGTGAGTCCGTGCCGGGCGGCGGCGGTGGCGAAGTCGCGCCATTGGGCGGTGCCGATGGCAGCCAACAGTTCAAGGAGTTGCAGTTTGGTGGGGCCCTGCGAGGTGGCCGCGGCGGTGGCGCTCATGACGAGAGCGTACGCCGAGAAGCTTCATATTATCAACCTTTTACTTGACCATCTTAACTATTGCTGTCTACCTTCATCCACGTACTTGAGGACATCAAACATCTGCGATCTGAAGCACTAAGAAGGTCCCGCCCACCATGAGCACCGCCGCATCCACCCCCGCCGCCGGGCCCCGGAACGAGACGGTCATCGTCTTCGCCCTCAGCCTCGCCGCCATGGTCGTGTCGATGATGCAGACCCTGCCCGTTCCGATCCTGGGTCTGATCCGCACCGACCTCGGCACCTCGACCGCCAACGTCAGCTGGGTCACCACCGCGACCCTGCTGTCCGCCGCCGTCTTCACCCCGCTGCTCGGCCGCTTCGGCGACCAGCACGGCAAGAAGCCCACGCTGGTGGCCGTCCTCGGCATCATGGTCGCGGGATCCGTCATCGCCGCGCTCGCGACGTCGCTTCCGCTGCTGATCCTCGGCCGGGTCCTCCAGGGCGCGGCCACCGCGATCTTCCCGCTGGCCCTGTCCGTCCTGCGCGAAGAGGTCCGGCCCCAGAAACTGCCGGGTGCCATGGCCCTGGTCAGCGGCACGCTCGCGTTCGGCAGCGGCCTCGCGCTCGTCGCCACCGGCCTGCTCACCTCCGGCTCCGACGCCGACTACCGCAACGCCTTCTGGATGGCGACCGGCTTCGCGACCCTGGCCCTGCTGGCCGTCGTCTTCCTGGTCCCGGCCACCCGCCACAAGACCGGAGGCCGTACGGACTTCCTCGGCGCGCTGACCCTGGGCATCGCCCTCCTGCTGCTCCTGCTGCCCATCTCGCAGGGCCACGAGTGGGGTTGGGCCTCCGCCCGGACGCTGGGGAGCTTCGCCGGCGCCGCCGTCATGACGGCCGTGTGGGTCCTGGTGGAGCGCAAGGTGCGCGAACCCCTGGTGGACATGCGGATGTTCGTCCACCGCCCCGTCCTGATGGCCAACCTGGCCGGCATCCTCGTGGGCTTCGGCATGTTCGCGAACTTCCTGGGCGTCTCCTATCTGGTCCAGATGCCGAAGGCCCTGACCGGGTACGGCTTCGACGCGTCCATCCTGCGCGCCTCCGTCCAGTTCCTGCTCCCCGGCGCGATCGTCTCGCTGCTGGCCTCCCCCGTCGGCGGACAACTGGTGCGCCACCGCGGGCCCCGCGTCGCCCTGGGCCTGGCCGCCGTGTTGGGCGCCGTCGGCTTCGGCTGGCTGGCGCTGGACCACGCCCACACCTTCTCGGTGATCGGCGCCGGTCTCGTCGTCGGCGCGGCCGTCAGCTTCGGGTACGCGGCCATGCCGGCCGTGATCATGTCCAGCGTTCCGCACCACCAGAGCGGCATCGCCAACGGCATCAACTCGATCTCCCGCTCCACCGGCAGTGCGATCGGCAGCGCCATCGTCACCACCATCCTGGCCTCGAAGACCATCGAGCACCTTCCGGCCGGCGTTCCCGCACTGCCCGCCGAGTCCGGTTTCACCCTCACCTTCGGGATCGGGGCCGTCGCCTTCGCCCTGGTCGCGCTGATCAGTTGGCTCGGTCTGCGGTCGGGCCACGGCCCCCGGGTGGAGGAGCCGGTCGCGTCGAGCGAGGCACCCCTGCTGAAGGCGGTGGAGACGGCCGACGCCGTCTGACCTCCCGCCCGCTCCACCCCCACCGCCTCCGGTCCTTCGCGACCGGGGGCGGTTCTTCGTGTCCCGGGGTCGCCGCGGCCGTCCTCCCGGACCGGCATCCGGCTCGCCACAACATCGAATTCAGGCCAACTGTCTCGAATATCCAGGCGGGGCCGCTCACCCACCGGTCCTGACCGCCGCGTTGTCAGTGGGCCTCGCTAGTCTCCCGACATACCGCAGCTCACAGGGCGTTGGCGCCTTCTTTCGGGCTGCGCGGAATCCGACGGGACATGCAGAGGGGCAGGCACGGCTGATGGCTTGGCTGGCGGCGGGTGAGGGCTACGAGATCGCCCTCGTGGAGGGGCGGGTCGTGGCCCGGGGATCGACGAAACGGCAGTTGAAGACTCTGCCCAAGGCGCTGCGGGAGCACCCCGAGGTGGACCGGCTGCGCCGGCTCTCGGAATGGCTCGATCGACACGTGGTCGCGTGTGTCGCCCAGGTGGACGCCTGGATGGTGTCCTCGCTGCCGGTGCCGACCACGCTGCTGGCCCGGGTCTGGCCCGACGAGGCCTGGCAGGGCGCCCTGCGCGACCTTGCGATCGTCGCCGACGACGACCCCGACGAGGTGGGCTTCCTGCGCGACGCCACCGGGACGGGCGAGTTGAAGGTGGTCAACCTCGACGGCGAGACCGTGCGACTCTCCCCGCGCACGGTGACCCTGCCGCACCCGGTGCTGCTGCCCGACCTGGACGACGTACGGGACTTCGCCGCCGAACTCGGCATCACCCAGCAGGTCGAGCAGATCCACCGCGCGACCTGGCAGAAGCCGGCGGGGCTCGCCGCCAACGCGACCGAGGTACGGGACTACGCGGGCGGGGTGTTCCCCTCCCGCTTCAGCCTCGCGGCACGGGCCACCGGTCTCGGCTACCGGGTCTCCGGCGGCTACGCCACCTGCAAGGTGCGCGACGCCGGCGGCGCCGTGGAGGCGGCCGTGTGGATCGGCGAACCGTACTGGGAGGACGAGTCGAGCACCGGCGGGCTGAACTGGCACGACGCCGAGGGTCGCGCCGTGCGGCTCGACGAGGTCGGACCGGTGGCCTGGTCCGAGGGGATGCGGATGGCCGCGGCGCTGTACGCCGGGCGCAAGATCGAGGAGGGCGGGAACGCGTGAACACCGAGACCACCGAAACCGGCGGGGCCCGGGCGCTGCTCGACGCGGGCGCCGTGCTGCCCGCCGACACCACCGGGGCGGGCGACTCCGCCGTAGAACTGACCGCGCGGGCCTACCGCCACCCGGCCCTCGGCGACGACCGGGTCGTGATCCGGCTCGCCGCGGCCGAACTGGGCGCCGCGGAGGACCTCGCCGCCGGATTCCTGGGCCTCGAACCCGACGGCGAACCGGCCGTGGTGGGCCTCGGCCGGCGTCAGGCCCTCGGCTTCCCCGAGTGGGTGCTGGTGCACCACCCCGAGGACGGGCACCGCGCGCTGGCCGTCGTACCGGAACTGGACCGGGCCGCCCGCCAGGCGAAGACGAAGCCGAAGGCCGCCCTCGACGCCTGCCTGGAGCTGGCCGGCCGGCTCGCGGCCTCCGTTCCGCACTTCCTGCCGGTCTTCCACGAGCAGGCCGCCCGGATCTTCCTGGCCGTCGAGAACACCACGTACGCCGCGCAGTTGTTCGGCAAGGCCCGCGCGAGCGAGGCCGAGTTCGGCCTGCTCGTGGACGAGGACCGGCTGGACGCCGTCTTCCTCGAATTCGCCCTGGCCGGCGCCCTGCCGGTGAAAGTGCTGACCGGATACGGCAAGGCGCTGGCGCTGCGGGTCTCCCCCACCGAGGCCTTCGACCGGTTCCGCCGGCTGTGCGTGCGCCGCACCGCGGGCGGGCTGCCGCCGTCCGCGCAGGTCGCCGTGGAGCTGCGCCGACTGGCCCGCGCCGCCGGTCTCACCGGCACCGAACCCGAGCAGGACTACCTCGCCGAGCTGTTGCCGCTGCCCGCCACCCTGCGGGCCGCCGCCGGCTGGTGGAGGGCCCACCGCCCGGCGTTGCTCGCGCTCGCCCGGCGCGTGCCCTCCGTACGGGGCACCCTGCTCGGACTGACCCCGCCCAGCGGCGGCGACGCGGGCGCCATGGCCGCGCTGTGGCTGGAGCTGCTGGTCGACTCGGGCGCCACCGCCGGACTGTCCGCGGCCGACGCGCCGGACGAGGAGCGCTGCTCCGACGGCACGGCCGGCTGGCTGGAGCGCTTCCAGACCGCCCGGTACAGCGGGTGGGGCACTCCCCCCGCACTGCCGAACCTCCTCGAACTCGTCGAGCGGTCCGCGGACCGGCTGCGCGCGGAACTCGCCGCGCCGGAGCGCGAGACGGGGCTGCGCCTCGGCTTCGAGGACGTGGACCTCCTCGATCTGGTGCTGTCCCTGGACCTGCCGCTCGCCGACCCGGACCCCGAGAACAACCGGACGCTGGGGCTCCAGGCCTGGGGCGACCACACCGCCCGGCGGGAACTGCGCGCGCTGTGCGCCGACGAGCGTTTCCGCCCGGTGATGTTCCGTTCCCTGAACGAGCTGGGAAGCCGCGCGACCGGACGAGGCGCCGTCCGCGCCCTCGCCCTGTCCCCCGGGAGCAGCGCGCTGCTCGCCGACTGGGTCCGCGAGGTGGCCGCCTCCTCCACGGCGGCCGCGTTGCCGGCGCTGCCCGCGGCGATCCGCTGGCTGACCTGGCTGCCGGCCGAGGCGCTGGCCCTGGCCCCCGAGGACGTCGCGAGGGCGGCGGCGCTCGACGTGGGCGGGATCCTCGCGCGGACGCTGCGCGGCGGACTGTTCGAGGAACTGACCTGGCCCGCCTGGGAGACGGCGGTGTCCGAACTGCGGCCGAGCGCCAAGGCGCGCGGGGGTCGGCGCGACCGCGGGCTCGTCGTCATGGACGCCTGGCCCCGCCTGATCGTGGCCAACTCCACGCAGGTCCGCGTCGTCGACGCCGACTCGACGGTGCTCACCCACGACCTGCGGGTCCCGCGCGGCGATCACTACCGCCTCGGCTTCCACCACGTGGACGGCGACCTGCTGGTGTTCTGGGTCTCGTACGGCGGCGCCGTGGAGGGCTACTGGTTGAGCGCCCCGAACGACGTCCTCACCCTCGATCACCCGGGGTCCTACTGGTCGATCCGCAACGAGCAGGTCACCCTGCCGCTGCCCGGTGGCGGCCGGTTCACCGGCCACGGCGTCCTGCACGCGGGCGACACCGAACTCCCGACCGAACGCCCGGTCCTGTCCGACGGGACCTCGTACTGGGTGTGGGACTCGGGAAGCGAGCCCGACGCGGCGGGATGGCACGAGTACGACCCCGCGAGCGGCGCCCTGGGACGGCGTTCGCAGCCCGCCTTCCTCGCCGACGCCCTGCGCGGGCACCCGGAGGGCAGCAGCCTGCCGCAGCACGCGGGCGCCAACTGGCTGCGGCCGACGCCCACCGTGGAGGGCTCGGTGTTCGGCGCCCCCGTGGACGGCCTGCTCGGCTGGCGTGTCGTGCACGTCCCCGATCGGGGCTGGCACGGCTCGGACACCGCCGGTCGCTCGGTGACCGCGGCTGGCGACCGCATGCCCCAGGGGGCGCTCAGCCTGCCCGGTGCCGACCGACTGCGCGTGCTGTCCAGCGACTGGCGCACGCTGACGCTCAGCGACCACGACGGTGTCGTCACCTCCCAGGTCAGCTCCGACCACGACAACCCGGCCTACTCCACGGCCACCGTGGACCTCCCGCCGCTCCCCTACTGGTACTGCCTGCGGGCCCGGGACACCGAGGGCTCGGCCGCGCTGCGGACTGCCGACGCGGAGACCTGCGGTGCGCTGTTGAAGGCGGCCGGCGCCGTCGCCGACCGGGACGAACTGCCCGCCCTGGTAAGCGCGGCCCTGCCGCGGATCACCTCGCCCGAGCTGATCGGGGGCGTGGTCGACAAGCTCCGGGACGCCCTGCGGCAGCGGGCGGCGCTCGACAAGGTGGCCGCCGCCCTGAACCCGACCACGGCGCGCGAGCCCGCGCCGCAGGTCGTACGGGGCCCGTCCGACAAGCTGGTGGCCGAGGCGCTGGAGGGGCTCGTCGCCGGCGGGCACCGGCGGTACGGCGGGGACTCCGACGCCGCGTACCGGTTCCTGCGGGAGCTGGCCTCCGTCTCCGCCGACACCGACGCGCGGGAGGTGCCCGGGCGGCTGCACTTCGACGTGCCGGGGCTCGCGCGGACGACGCTGCCCTGGACGGAACTGTTCCTCGACGGGGCCGCCGCCGTCGCCTACCGCGCGGTGGTCACCGGCGCGGACGACGCGCAGCGTGCGGCGCTGTGCGCGATGCTCGAAGAGGTGGTCGCGCTGGGCCTGGACTCCACCGAGGCGTCCGCCGGCCGGTGGCTGCGTGTCGTGGTCCACCTCGGCCGCAACCACACGACGCAGCCCGACGGCCGCGAGCGCGGGAAGTGGCACGCGAGCGTGCTGCCGTGCGGTGGCGGGGCCCTGCTCGCCATCACCGGCGAGCACGGCGACTCCACCGACGAGGGCCGCGAGTTCACGGCGCTGCTGCACGACCCCAGCGGTCGACTCGCGGTGCCGCAGCCGTACACCGCGCGCGGGAACACCCCGCTCGGGGGCCGGGGGCGTGGGGCCGGCTGGCTCGCCGCGTTCCTCGCCGCGGCGGCCGAGCACGGTGCGGCGCCGTGGTTCACGGAGGCCGCCGAGGAGTTCGCCCGCCTGACCGGGGTCTCCGGGCCCGCGGCCCGGCTGGTGCTCGCCGGTCTCCCCGACATCGACACCTGGGACCGGAACTTCCTGCCGGCCGAACTCCGGGCGGCCATCGGGGTCAAGGCCGCGGACTCGGCGTACGCCCGCGACGACCTGCGCAACCTCGACGTCGAGGTCCGGCGGGAGCTGGTGGCCGCGCTGCTGCCCGCCGAGCCGGCGCGGCTGTGGAGCGAGGGCCCGGACGTGGCGGCCGCCGCCGAGGTGTGGAACCGGCGCGTGGGCCGACGCACGCCCGTACCGGACTGGCTGCTCGTGGAGGCGACCCGCGCCGTCGGCGCCGGGTCGAGCCACGGCCACCGGTGGTCGGTGCACCAGGCGCTGCCCGCGCTCCTCGATCCGACGGTGGCACCGGAGCTGAACACCGATGTGGCGTGGGAGGTGCGGGAGAACCAGATCGCGCCCCGCGAGCCCGCGGCGGCCCCGTTCACCTCCGCGGTGCTGACCCGGGCGATCGCCCTCTCGGGGTGGCTGGCGCACCGCCTGCCGGCGGGCGACCCGGTACGGGCCGTGCTGCCACCCGCGCTGACGGCGTTGCGACAGCGGCTGTCCGCACCCGGGTTGCTGCTCGGGATCGACGTCTACCACAACCCCGCCGAGTTCCGAAAGGCGGCGGGCACGCCGACCGAGACGGGCGAGGGGTACGAGCGCTACGGCGCGGTGGTGCTGCCCGGCACGGGCACGCACTGGTCGTACCCGGCCCTGCGGCCGGCGCTGCTGGACTCCACCGGTTCCGACCCGTACCTGCCGGCGCTGCGCGGCACCGAGCAGCAGCCGTTCGCCGTGGAGACGGCGCTGCGACTCGCGCGGGACCCGGGCTTCGCGCGGCTCCTCGCCGATCCGGGGGCGCCCGCCGCGGGTTCGGTGGACAAGGACGGGACCTGGTGGCCGCAGGACGCGGGCCGTTCGGTGCCGGACCTGGTGGCGGAGGCGAGCGCCCTGTACGGCCTGGGTGCGGACGCCGCCGTCCTCTACCTCGCGCTGCTCGCCATGCCGGACCCCACCGACCGCAACACGGCGCGCTGGACGGGCTGGAAGCCGGCCCGGTTGACGGCGGCCCGCGCGGAGCTGGGCGCCACCGACCTGGTGGTGACGGCGAGCCGCAGCCGCGCCGGACGCTCCCTGTTCCTGCCGGGCGGGTGGGCGGACATCCCCTCGCCGACGCTGCCGGTGGAGCTGTGGAAGCTGCCGATGTACGCGACGGCGTCGGGACGCAACCCGGTCCTGGGCGTGCTGGTGCCCACCGAACCGGCCGCGGACCTGTACCGGCGCGCGTGGGAGCGGGTCCGCGAGGGCGACACTCCGCGCTTCGAGGAACTGAAGGTGAAGCGCACGACGCGACGCCGGCGGTGACGCCCTCCTGAACCGGTCCGGGCCGGGGCCCGTCGCCCCGGCCCGGACCGGCCCACCGCGGCCGGGCCCAACCGCCCCGGAGCCGCCGCCCGTTCCCGCCCCGACCCGCGCGGGGTCGCCGTGAGACCCCCCGCGCCCCCTGCTTCCTTCCCGCACCACCCGGAGGACCCCCGATGACCGTCACCGAACCGTCCGCCCCCGCCCGGCAGGTCATGCCCGCGGAGGAGCGCCACGCCGCCGAACTCGCCTTCCTGGCCGCACACGACACCGGGCCCCGCCCGCCCGGCTGGGCGCTCACCCCGCGCGCCGTCGTCACGTTCGTCTGCGGCAGCGAAGGCGCCGAACTGGCCCTGCCCAAGCGGCGCGCCGGTCTGCCGACCAAGCTGGCGATCGCGCCGAAGTTCGTCGGCGAACGCGCCCTCGTCGAACGCTGCGTGGTCACCCTCGCCGGCGAGCGGGGCCTGCTGCTCACCGGCGAGCCCGGCACCGCCAAGTCGATGCTGTCGGAGCTGCTCGCCGCCGCCGTGTCCGGTACCAGCGCCCTGACCGTGCAGGGCACGGCGGGCACCACCGAGGACGCCTTCCGGTACGGGTGGAACTACGCCCTGCTGCTGGCCCAGGGCCCCACCTCGCAGGCCCTGGTCGACTCCCCCGTGCTCGCCGCGATGCGCTCGGGCCGGGTGGTGCGGGTCGAGGAGATCACCCGCTGCCTGCCGGAGGTGCAGGACGCCCTGGTGTCGATCCTGTCCGACCGTCGGGTGAGCGTGCCCGAACTGACCTCGACCGAGGACGCGGTGGTGTCCGCCGCGCCCGGCTTCACGGTCATCGCCACCGCCAACCTCCGCGACCGGGGTGTCTCGGAGATGTCCGCCGCGCTGAAGCGACGGTTCAACTTCGAGACGGTCGCGCCGATCGCGGACGCCGATGCCGAGGCCGCGTTGATCCGGCGCCAGGCCGTCGCCGCGGTGCAGCGCGCCGGAGCCGCGTTCGGCGTGGACGACGCGGTGCTGGACGCCCTCGTCACCGTCTTCCGGGACCTGCGCTCGGGGCGCAGCGCCGAGGGCTGGGACGTGGAGCGGCCCGGCACGGTCATGTCCACCGCCGAGGCCGTGCAGGTGGCGGCCTCGCTGGGGGTGGCCGCGGCCTACCTGCCGGGCGGTGACGTCCTCGATCTGCTGCCGGGGCACCTGCTGGGCGTCGTGCGCAAGGACGACCCCGCCGACCACGGCCGGTTGCTGGGGTACTGGGACGGCCCGGTCCGCCGCCGCGCCGAGGACGGTTCGGCGATGTGGCGTCGGCTGTGGGACCTGCGCGGGAGCCTGCGGTGACGATGGTCGATCCGAGGGACGCCGTGGAGGCGCTCGCCGCGTGCCGGGAGCCTTACCTGTTGGGGGTCCGGCATCACAGCCCGGCCCTCGCGGCGATGGTGCCGGCGCTGCTGGACGCGGCGGGCGCGGAGGTGCTCTGCGTGGAGCTGCCCGCCGAGTTCCAGTCGTGGTGGGAGTACGTGGCGGATCCCGAGACGGTGGCCCCGGTCGCGCTGGCCGGCCAGGGGCGGGACGGGCGCCTGGCGTTCTACCCGTTCGCCGACTTCTCCCCCGAACTGGCGGCGATCCGCTGGGCGCGGGAGCGCGGCGTCGAGGTGGTCTGCTGTGACCTGCCGTTGGCCGACGGCGGCTGGTCCCTTCCGGACGCGCCGGCGGGCCTGCTGCCGGTGGGCCCGGACCGGCCGGCACCGGAGTCGGGCACGCCCGACGGGCCGGCACCGGCCGCCGCGATCCCGTCGGGCGACGGAGCTTCGGCCGCGGGCCGTCGTTCCTTCGCCGAGGCGCTCGCAGCGTCCGGCACCGGGCGCGAGGGCGACGACCTCTGGGACCGCGCGGTCGAGGTGCAGGCCCCGGGCTGCTCCCCCGAGGCCGTGCGTCGGGCGGCGCTCGGCGTGGGCTGGGCGCTGCGCGCCGACGCCGACGTGCCCGCGCGGGACCTGGCCCGCGAGGCGCACATGCGAGCCGTGATCGCCGCCGCCTCCGCCGGGGGCCGCCGGGTGGCCGCGCTGATCGGCGCCTTCCACGCCCCGGCCCTCTTCCCGACCGACGCCGCGGTGGGCGAAGCCCCGACGACCGACGTCGCGGTGGCCGCCGGCAAGGACACAGGCGCGGCGGTCAAGGACTCGGGCGGATCGAGGACGGGCTCCGGCGCGCGCCCCGGCGACGACGCCGTGGTGGCCTCGTTCGTGCCGTACTCCTTCGACCTGCTCGACTCCCGCTCCGGCTATCCGGCCGGCATCCGGGACCCGCTCTGGCAGCAGGCCGTGTTCGAGGCCGGCGGGGACCCGGTGCGGGTCCGGGACGCGGCTTCGGTCGCCGTGACCGGGGTCTGCCGGGAGCTGCGCCGGGTCGGGCACACCGCGGGGACCGGGGAGGCGGCGGAGACGCTGCGGCTCGCCTGCGACCTGGCGGTGCTGCGCGGGCTCCCCGCCCCCGGGCGCGGGGAACTGCTGGAGGCGGTCATGACCGTCCTCGGGCAGGGCGAACCCCTGGGTCGGGGGCGGGCCTTGGCCCGCGCCCTGGAGGCCGTGCTGATCGGGGCGGGGCGGGGCAGGATCACCCCGCACGCCCCCCGATCGGGGCTCGGTCCCGCCGTCGAGGAGGAGTTGGCGGCGCTGCGGCTGCCGTCGCCGCGCGATCCCGCTCCCCGGGAGGTCCGGCTGGATCCGTTGCGTTCCGAGTTGGACGGCCGGCGGGAGGTCGTGCTGCAACGGCTGCTGGTGTGCGGCGCCGGGTACGGGGAGCCCGTCGCGGTGGCCGCCACCGGCGACGGCACCGCGCTCGGCAGCAAGTGGCGGCTGTCCTGGACCCCGTCCGTGCCCGCCCGGCTCGACCTGGTGGGCGTCCGCGGCGTGAGCGCCGCCCAGGCGGCCGCCGGGACGCTGCGGGACGTCGCGCGCCGCGCGGCCGAGGAGGGGGGCCCGACCCCGGCTCAGATCCTGACCGGGCTGCGCGCGGCCGCGCGGTGTGACCTGCCCGCGCTGGTCGACGTACGGCTGGAGGAGGCCGCCGCGATCCTCCCGGAGACCGCCGGACTGCCGGAACTCCTCGAAGCCCTCGACCTGTTGGAGGGCCTGGGCCGGGGCCACCTCCCCGGGGCGTCGCAGGGGGCGCGGATGCGCGCGCAGGCGCTCTCGGAGGAGTTGGTGGAGGCCTCCGTACGGTCCCTGCCCGGGCTCGCCGGCAGCGAGGACCCCGCCGACGCGGGCGCCTTGGTGGCGCTCGCGGACCGGGCCGCCGGCCGGCACCTGGGACTGCGGCTGGACTCCGCCCTGGCGGACCTGGCCGCCTCCGCCTCCCCGTTGATGCAGGGCGCGGCCCTGGCCGTACGGGTCCTGCTGGACCTGGATCCGGCGCACGGGCTCGGCGACCGCGCGGCGGGCTGGGTCGACGGCGCCGGCACTCCGGAGGCCCGGCGTGCCCTGACCCGCCGGCTGACCGGTCTGCTCACGGCCGCCGGTCCGCTGCTCGGCTCCTCCCCGACCGCCCTCACCCCCTTGCTGGACCGGGTGGACGGCCTCGCGGACGATCGGTTCCTGGACCGGCTGCCGGCGCTGCGCGGCGGCTTCGACGCGCTCTCCCCCGCCGCCCGCGGCCGGTTGCTGGACACCGTCACCGAGCGGCTCGGGGACCGCCCGGACCTCTCGCTCGACGCGCCGCCCGGGCTGCTCGCCCTCTGGGCCGCGGCGGACGCGGCGGGCCTGGCCGCCCTCAAGGACCTGCCGCTGCCCGCCGCGGACACCGACGCGCCCGCCGTCCCGGACGCGACGGCCGCCCCGCGGCCCGTCGACCCCGGGACGCGGCGCCTGTCCGCCGCCGACCGGTGGCGGCTGCTGCTCGGACGGCAGCGCGACCGGCTGCCGTCCGGTGCGCGGGGCTACGCGCGGGCGCTCGACGAGCTGTACGGCGCCGGGCGCGGCGAGGGCTCCGCCGATCTGGACGACGGCCGCGGCGCGGGCGGGGGGACCGACGCCTCGTTCCCGACCGCCCGGGAGTGGTCCGAGGAGTTGGAGGCCCTGTTCGGCGCCGACGTCCGGGAGGAGGTGTTGGCCGACGCCGCGGACGCGGGCCGGGTCGACGTGCTGGCCCAGTTGGACCCCACCTCGGTGCGTCCCTCGATGGAGCTGTTGACCTCGGTGCTCTCGCTGGCCGGCGGAATGCCCGAACAGCAGCTGGCACGGCTGCGGCCCCTGGTGCGACGTCTGGTCGACGAGCTGGCCCGGGAGCTGGCCACCCGGCTGCGCCCGACGCTCTCGGGGCTGGCGACACCGCGTCCGACCCGCCGCCCCGGCGGGAAGCTGGACCTGGCCAGGACGCTGCGCGCCAACCTGGCGCACACGCGCCGGTCGGCCGACGGGCGGGTGGTGGTCGTACCGGAGCGGCCCGTGTTCAGTACGCGGGCGAGCCGGGAGGCCGACTGGCGGCTGATCCTGGTGGTCGACGTCTCCGGTTCGATGGAGGCCTCGGTGGTGTGGTCGGCGTTGACGGCGGCCGTGCTGGGCGGGGTTCCCACCCTGTCCACCCACTTCCTGGCGTTCTCGACCCAGGTCGTCGACCTCACGGACCGCGTCGACGATCCGCTGTCGTTGTTGCTCGAGGTACGGGTCGGTGGCGGTACGCACATCGCCGCCGGGCTCGCGCACGCTCGGTCCCTGATCACCGTTCCGAGCCGCACCCTGGTCGTCGTGGTGAGCGACTTCGAGGAGGGGGCGCCGCTCGGCGGGCTGCTCGGCGAGGTGCGCGCGCTGGCCGCTTCCGGTGCCCACCTGTTGGGTTGCGCCGCGCTCGACGACGCGGGCGCGCCCCGGTACTCGGTGGCGATCGCACGGCAACTCGTCGCGGCCGGCATGCCGGTGGCCGCACTCAGTCCCCTCGCTCTCGCCCGTTGGGTGGGCGAACGCCTCCGTGGAGATGTCCGTTGAGTACCGATCTGTTGCCGCCCGTCGCCCCCGAGGTCCTCGCGGAGGCGGTGGAGAACCTCACCGCGCGGCTGCGCAAGAAGTTGGACGCGGCCATCGAGGCGTGCGCCTCGGGGGCGGTCGCCGGGCCCGACGGGAGCGTGACCGTCCGCTTCGGCGAGGATGCCGTGGTGACCTTGCGCCCGGGCCCCTCGGGAGTGGTCACGGCGGCCGACGAGGCCGTCTGCGGCTGCCTGCTGGCACCGCGCTGCCTGCATCGGGCGGCCGTGCTGGGGGCGGCGCCGCTCGCCGATCCGGCGCAGCTCGCCCCCGCGGAGCCGGCGGCCGACGCGGCGACGGATCCGGGCCGCGAGGGGGTGGCGTCGGAGAGCAGTGGGGTGGTGGGGGCCGGTTCACAGGCGCCCGCGCCGCACGGGGCCACGACGCCCGGAACCTCCGCCGGGGCTCCGCCGGCGCCCGAACCGCTGACCGCCGCACAACGGCGGGCCTCGGCCGCGCTGTGGGAGGCGGCCGCCGCCGCACTGGCCGCCGGGGTCGCGGCCGGCGGCGCGGTGGTGCAGGCCGAGCTGCTGCGGGCCGCGCACAGTGCCCGCCTCGCCGGACTGCCGCGCGGCGAGGCCGCCGCCCTGCGCGTGGTGCGGGGGCTGCGGGCGGCGCGGGAGCGCAGCGCCGCCCAGCGGCTGGGCGCCCTCACCGAGGCCTTCCGCGAACTGCTGCACGTCGCGGGACTGACGGCCTCCGGAGCCGGCGGGCCCGCGCTGACGGGCACGGGCCGCCGCGCCTACGAGGCGGGCGGGAGCCTGCGGGTGCACGGCCTGTGCCGCGAGCCCGTGTTGTCCGCCACCGGCTACGGCGGTGTGGTCACCCATCTGGTGGGCGCGGACGGCTCCCGCTACTCCGTGTCGGACGTCCGTCCCGGCGGGCTCGCCCGCGCCCGGGGCGCCGGATCCGCGTCCGTGGCCCTGGGCGGGGCCGCCCTCGACCACGCCGGGCTGGCGCGCGGGGGTCTGCGGGTCGTCGGCGCGACGGTGTCCGCCGACGGGCGTCTGGGTACGGGGCGCGGGGTACAGGCGACTCCGCTGCGCGGGATCGCCTGGACCGACGAGCCCGCGGCCGCGCTGTTCGCCCGCCCGGCGGCGGAGGCCGTGGCCGGCCTGCTCGCCGACCCCGAG
The DNA here is from genome assembly GCF_036231985.1 of Streptomyces sp. NBC_01426. Classification (GTDB taxonomy): domain Bacteria; phylum Actinomycetota; class Actinomycetes; order Streptomycetales; family Streptomycetaceae; genus Streptomyces. Next base: position 6,893,371 of record NZ_CP109500.1, on the reverse strand, counting down.
GGCGAACCCGGGCTGCTGGGCTGCGACGTCCGCGTCGTCGGCGGGGCCGGTGAGCACCTGCTGGTACGGGAGCTGTCGTCCGACGGGACCGTGCGGGCGGACGCGCCCGTGCTCCGGTTGCGCCCGGCGCATCCGCACCCCGAGTTGCCGCACACGGCCAACCTGCGCCGGCTGGCGGGCTGTCCGGGCCTGGCGATCCGGGTGCTGGGCCGTCCGGATCCGGACCGGGCGGCCACCCTGGGTGCGCTGGCCGTCGGGCCGGTGCCGGGGGCGCCGTACACGTTGCGGTTGCCCGAGGAGTGGCTCGGCCGGGCCGACCTCGGCTACGACCGCCTCCAGGGTTCCCATCTTCCGGAGGGGACGCCCGAGCCCGCGGAGGGTGACCGCGGGCCGCTCGCCGGTCCGGCCGGGGGCGACGCGGATCCGTTGGCCGAGTCGCCGTTGTGGCGGGTGCGCCGGCTCCTGGAGACCGGGGTGGCGGGCGGTCGCCGGGCCGTGGCGGAGGCCGCCAGGGGGCCGGAGCCGCTCGGCCTGCGCGGTCCGCTGCGTCGTTCGGGCTTCGGGGCGGCGGCGGATCTGGCCACCGCCCTGGCCGTCGAGGCGGACCGGCGCCCCCGGGACGCCTTCGGCCGCCTCACCGACGCCTCGGCCGACCGCTACGCCTGGGCCTGGCTCGCCTCGGCCACGCACCTCGGCGCGGCGGAACGCTCGTTGGTGGCGGCTTCCTGGTCCTGAGCCGGCGTCTCCCGCGCGGGCTCCGCCGGCGCGGGAGGCATCGGAGCGCGCCGGTCGTGCGAGATCGGACACACCCGACGACGGGTCACGGGAGGTGACGAAGGGTGTCGAACTCGTCGGTATCGGCACAACCGAACCCGGTGGGCGCGCGGTTGCCCCGTTCGTCCGCGCCCCGCTCGACCGACCGCCCGGGGCACCTCCCTGACGGCCCGTGACACTCGGCGCGACACGCGCGGATCGGATGTCCCGGTATGGGTAGGCTCCCCCGGGACAGCGTGCGGGAGTTCGACTCGGGATGGCTTCATGGAACGTCAGACAGGTTCGCGCGGCCTCGTGGTGGCCGTCGCGCTGCTGCTCGGAGTGACCGGATGCAGCCAGACCGGCGCCGGCGGGAACGCCGACGGGAAGGGTGACACGCGGGCGCCGCGCACCTCCGCCTCGCCCTCCGCGCCGTCCGGGGACGACGCGAAACCGACCGCCGGCGACGTACTGCCCGGCATGGTCAGCGCGGCCGTCGCCCGGACGCAACTGGCCGCGTTGAAGATCGGCAAGCCCGGCACGATGGCCGGCTACAGCCGGGCCAAGTTCACGCACTGGGCCGAGCAGGGCAACAAGTGCGACACCCGCGAGGTCGTCCTCAAGCGCGACGGCAAGGACGTCGCCCAGGACTCCGAGTGCCGTGCCTCGTCCGGCGCCTGGAAGAGCCTGTACGACGGGCTGGAGTTCAACGAGGCGTCGAAGCTGGACATCGACCACATGGTTCCGCTCGCCGAGGGCTGGCGCTCCGGCGCCGCCGACTGGGACGCGGCCCGGCGCAAGGCGTTCGCGAACGACCTGACCCGCCCCCAGCTGCTGGCGGTGTCGGCCGCGTCGAACCGCTCCAAGGGCGACCAGAGCCCGGACCTGTGGCAGCCGCCGGACAAGACGAGCTGGTGCCAGTACGGACGCGCCTGGACCACCGTGAAGTCCCATTACGAGCTGACCGTCACCGAACCGGAGAAAGCCATGCTCACCACCATGATCGACACCTGCGCGGGCTCATGACCGGGACGGAGCGGCACGACACCGCGCTCGAATGGACGGACACGGTCGTGGCCGGCCCGGGCGGCGCCATGACCGACGAGGTCGGCGTGATCACCGGAGAGCTGACCCTGCGCACGGTCGCCGGAGCCGACGGCAAGATCCGGTTCGAGATCCAGTACCTGGACGCCGACGAGTGGTACACGCTCACGGGCAGCCCCCTTCCGCACGGGGACGCGCACGCCCTCCACCTCGCGGCCCTCGCGGCCGTCCGCGCCGGCGGCGGGGCCGAGGCCCCGTCCGTCTGAGCCCTCCCGGCAGCCGTGGGCGGACGCCTCACGGGGCGGTGACCTGGGCGGGGAGCCCGGGGCCGCGGCGACTGCGGGGGCCACGGCGCGCCCGGGGCCGTCGCCCCGGGGCCTTCGGTCGAGCCACCCCGCCTCCTCGGATGCCTCTCAGAGCGAACTCGCTGGTCAGGGGGACGGCCACCTGACAGACTGAAACGGCTCGATCACCCCAGGAGGACAAGATGGCAGACGAAACCGACACCCCGCAGAACGAGTCCCCGGCCGACGAGGCCAAGCGCAAGTTCCGGGAGGCCCTGGAGCGCAACGCCTCGAATGCCCAGTCCCAGCAGTCACACCAGAGCCGGGCGAAGGTGCAGGGTTCCAGCAGCGGCCCCGGCGGCAAGAACAAGAAGGTCCGTCGCAAGACCGGCTGACCACGGACCGACCGCTGCCCCGCCGGGAGGCTCCACCCGGCGGCGTGCGCGGCGACCGCGCCGACCGCGGGGGCGGGTCGCCGCGGGGCGCGGAAACGGATCGTTGGGCCGCATGGGTGACGGGCGATAACCACATGCCGTGAGGACAGTTGATCAGGGCGTCCCGCCGGGGACAGCTCATGCGACAGAAGGATCCTCAATGCTCAAGAAGTTCATGGCCACCGCCGCAGTCACCGCCTCCGTCATCGGCGCGGGCGCCGTTGCGGCCACCCCGGCTATGGCGATCGGCAACGACAACGGCGTGAACACGGTCAACGGCAACAACGCCTCGCAGATCTACGGCAACCAGGAGACCGAAGGCGCCATGAGCCCGCAGCTCAGCGCCGTCCAGGGTTCGCTGAACAAGCTCTGCGTGGGCCTGCCCGCGAAGATCAACGCCCAGTCGATCCTCGCCGCGATCAACGTGGGCGTCCAGGACATCAACGTCCTGTCGAACCCGCAGAACCAGCAGTGCGCGGAGAACTCCACCCAGGCGAAGGGCGACGAGTCCCTGTCGCACATCGTGGACAACATCCCGGTCCTCTCCGGGAACCTCTCCGCCGGCAGCTGACCCGGTCGACCCGGAACCGGCGTGACGACTCGCTCGTCACGCCGGTTCGGCGTTTCCGGCGCGCTCACCCCTGCGCGTTCACCGAAAGGTTTGGTCTAGACCTTGACAGGTCCAGACCACCTTCGGTTCAGTGGCGGTAGTTGTCGTCCCCACCCGGCAGTTCCCCCCACTCTAGGAGTAGTTACGTGATACGGACGCTTCGTCGTCGTGCCCTCTCACTGGCCGCGGCCGCCGCCGTGACCCTCGGTCTCGCCGTGGCCCTGCCCGCCTCCCCCGCCGCGGCCGCCCCCGCCTGCGCCGGTTCCTGGGCCGCCTCGGCGGTGTACACGGGCGGCATGAACGCCTCGTACAACGGACACAACTGGCAGGCCAAGTGGTGGACGCAGGGCGAGACGCCCGGCACCACCGGGCAGTGGGGGGTCTGGTCCGACCAGGGCGCCTGCGGTGGCGGCGGTGGCCAGGACCCGGACCCGGGGAACGGGAGCGGATTCGTCGTCAGCGAGGCCCAGTTCAACCAGATGTTCCCGAACCGGAACCCCTTCTACACCTACAACGGGCTGGTCGCGGCGCTCTCCGCGTACCCCGCCTTCGCCAACACCGGCGACGACACGGTCAAGCGGCGCGAGGCGGCCGCCTTCCTCGCCAACGTCTCGCACGAGACGGGCGGGCTCTTCTACATCGTCGAGCAGAACACGGCCAACTACCCGCACTACTGCGACGCCACGCAGCCCTACGGATGTCCGGCGGGCCAGGCCGCGTACTACGGGCGCGGCCCCATCCAGCTCAGCTGGAACTTCAACTACAAGGCGGCCGGGGACGCCCTGGGCATCAACCTCCTCGCCAATCCGTACCTCGTGGAGCAGGATCCGGCGGTGGCCATGAAGACGGCCCTCTGGTACTGGAACACCCAGAACGGGCCGGGCACGATGACCGCGCACGCCGCGATGGTCAACGGTGCGGGCTTCGGCGAGACGATCCGCTCCATCAACGGGGCCCTGGAGTGCAACGGCGGCAATCCGGGGCAGGTCCAGAGCCGGGTGAGCAAGTACCAGAGCTTCACCCAGCTGCTCGGTGTGACGCCGGGGAACAACCTCAGCTGCTGAGGCGTCCCGTCCTCAGGGCGGTGGCCAGTTGCGCACGGGAGCGCACGTCGAGCTTCTGGTAGATCCGGGTCAGCCGGGCCTCCACCGTCTTGACGCTGAGGAACAGTTTGGCGGCCGCCTCCTGGTTGCTGGCGCCCTGGCCGACGAGCAGGGCCAGTCGGGTCTCGGCCTCGGTCAGGGCCGCCGGTCCCGGGTTCCGGCCGGCGACCGGGTCGGGGGCGGCCTCCCTGGCCAGGTCGAGCCAGGGTTTCGCGCCGGCCCGGTCGAACACGTCGGCCGCCTCCCCGAGGGCGGCGCGGGCGGGAGCGCGCCGCCGACGGCGCCGTTCGACGCGGGCCAGCGCGAGCAGGGTCCTGGCCCGCTCCAGCGGGAGTCCGAGGGCGGCGAACCGCCGGGCCGTGGCCTCCAGCAGGGCCACGGCGGGCTCCGCCTCGCCCTGCGCGGACAGGTACAGGCCCCGGGCCCGGTCCAGGGCGGCGAGCACACCGGTACGGCCGAGCGCGTCGGCCACCGTACGGGTCGACTCCAGCAGGGCGGCGGCCTCCTCGGGGGCGTCGGCGGCGACCAGGGCCTCCGCGAGTTCCGCGTGCCAGCGCAGGACGGAAGGGTCGACGACCTGCTGGGCCTCCTCCAGCTCGGCCACCCTGCGCAGGGTGGCCACCGCCTTCGAGGCTTCCCCGGTGGCGAGTTCGACCAGCCCGAGGGCGTACAGGCCCCGGGACAGGAAGACCTGGTCCTGTTCCTCCTCGGAGGCCTGCACGCCTCGGCGGGCGTAGCCGGCGGCGCGGGCGAAGCTGCCGGCGGTGGCCTCGGCCATCGCGGCGACGTACCAGGCGGGGCCGGGTGACAGGCCGGCCTCGATGGTGAGTTCCAGGGCGTGGCGGGCGTGCGCGGCTCCCGCGGCGCAGTGCCCCCGGCGCAGCTCGACCTCGGAGAGGCTGCGCAGCACCTCGAAGACGTCCTCGGCGGAGCCGGTGCGTTGGACGGCGGGCAGCAGGACGAGGAGCCGGCCGCGGGCGTCGTCGAGCCGGTCGTCGAAGAGGGCGTGCCGGACGGCCAGGTACTGGGGTGCGTTGCGCATGCCGAGCGGCACCTCGGGGGCGGGCAGGGCCAGCGCCTCCGCCAGGATGTCCTCGGCGTCGTGGTCGCCGAGGATGCGGCCCATGCGGGCCCGCACCGTCAGGGCCATGGCTTCGGCGACCTGGTCGCCGCCGAGGGCGGCGAGGGTCCCCGCCTCGGCGGCGGCGTCGCGGGAACGGACGGGGTCCCCGTCGCTGAGGTTGTGCTTCCAGGCGATGCGCAGTTGGACGGCGGCGCGCAGCGAGGGGTCGCCCGCGGCGTCGTCCACGGCGTACGCGAAGGTCTCGTCGAGGTCCGCGAGGGCCTGCCCGGCGGCGTCGATCACGGCGAGGCGGGCCCGTACCCGGTCGGCGGGCGAGGCGTCGCGGGCGAGCACGGCGCGGGTGGCGCGGCGGGCGAGGTCGGCGCGGCCGGCCCATCCGGCGTCCTCGGCGGCGCAGACGAGCCGGGCCAGTTCGTCCCGGGGCAGGTCGGCGGGGGTGCGTTCGGCGGCGAGCAGGCCGAGTTCGGCGGCGAGGGCGCGTTGTCCCCGGCGCCGGCAGGACGCGGCGGCCTCGGTGATCTCGGCGGCGAGGCGGGCGTCGGGGGTGTCCACGGCCAGCGCGCGGTGCCGTACGGCCTGGACGGGGTCGTCCACGGCGGTGGCCAGCGCGGCGTGCCCGGCGGCCCGCTCGGGCCAGCCCGCGTCGGCGGCGAGCGCGGTCGGCAGGGCGCCCGCGGTGAACCGCACCGTGCCGTCCTCGGCCACGGTGACCAGCGCGGCGCGTTCGGCCTCGGCCAGTTCCGCGTCCGCGTCGGGCCGGCCGGCCCGACGGAGCAGGGCGGTGGTGGGTCGGGTGGCGAGGGCGGCGAGCAGCAGGGTGCGGCGGGCCCGTGCGGGGGCTTCGGCGAGCAGTCGGCGGGCGACCTCGCGGGCCTGCCCGGAGACGGGCAGGGTGTCGGCGTGGTGGGCGCCTCCGTCGCGGGATCCGGCGGCTTCGGCGAGGGAGTGGCCGAGGGCCAGGGCGAGGCGGGGGTTGCCGCCGCTGGCCTGGTGGATGCGGCCGGCCAGCCGGGCGGGCAGGCCGTGTCGGCAGAGGAGTTCGGCGACCTGTTCCGCGCCGAGCGGGGGAACGCGGATCGCGGGGGTGTCGGGGCCGCAGAGGGGCACGGCGACGGGCGCTCCGCCCTGCACGCATTCGGCCACGAGGACCCGGACGCCGGGTGGGGTGAGGCGCAGGGCGAACCGGAGCAGGTCGGTGCTCTCGTCGTCGAGCCACTGCGCGTTGTCGAGGACGAACAGGACGGGCCCCGGGGCGGCCAGGGTCCGCAGGACCTCGACGACGGCGAGGCGCAGCGCGACGTGGTCGCGGCCGGCGCCGGGCTCGTCGGTCTCGCGCCGGAGCAGGGCGATGGCGGCGCGCTGGGGTCCGGCGAGCCGGTCCAGTACGCCGTGGGGCACGGAGGCGAGCAGGGCGGCGGCCGAGGCCTCGGGTATCCATTGGTCGGCGGCGTCCGGGGCGAGGTGGAGCACGCTCTCCCGTCGACCCTCCGCCGCGGCCACGACGGCCCGGACCACTTCCGTCTTGCCCGCGCCCGCCGGTCCGGTGAGGATGGCGCGTCCGTGCGTGGTCAGCGCGCGGTCCACCGCCTCGATGAGTTCACCGTGTCCGACGGTCGTGTCAGCGTTCCCCGTCGCCGCCACGCACAGCCACCAGCCTTTCGCGCCCCCGCTCCGTGCCTTTCCTGTGAGACGCGACAATACGAGGTCAGCCGCCGGGCGGACCCCTTTTGTGACGCAGAATTCAGTCGGTGGACAGGAAAGCCCGGCGGACCTGCCGGTACGAGTGGTACCGGCAGGTCCGCTGGGTGCGGTTGGTCCGTACTATCGGCCCGTCAGGCGGGAGTTGGGGGGCTCCCGATCGCCGCGTCGGCCGGTTCGGGGACCGGGTGCCGGGTGGGCTCAGAAGCCGAGGCTCCAGGAGTTGATGTAGCCGGTGTCGGAGGCGGCCACGTCCTGGACCTTCAGCTGCCAGGTGCCGTTGGCGGGCAGGGCGGAGGCGTCGACGGTGTAGGTGGTGACCAGGTTGGCGGTGCTGTCGCTCGAGGAGCCCTTCAGTCGCTTGACGGTGCCGTTCGGGGCGACCAGGTCGATGACGAGGTCACCGCGGTAGGTGTGCTTGATGTCGACCGAGACCTTGAGCGCGGCCGGGGCGTTGCCGGTGCGGCCCGTGACGGCGATCGAGGACGAGACGGCGCCGCCGTTGTCCGGGATCGCGACGTCGGTGGTGTTCTCGAAGGTCGGGGTGGTGGGCGTGGAGGTGACGGCGTTCACGGTCGCGGCCGCGTCGGCGAGACCGGCGCCGCAGCCGCCGGTGCAGGTGCCGGCGAGCGGGCGGGCGTTGGTCTTGATGGCCGTCTCGATCTGCGCCGGGGTCAGCGAGGGCTTGGCGGCGGCCAGCAGCGCGGCGAGACCCGCGACGTGCGGGGCGGCCATGCTGGTGCCCTGGTACGGCTTGTAGATCTCGGCGCCCGGGGTGGTGGTGCCACCGTTGAGCGTGGAGAGGATGCCGTTCTCGGGGGTGGTGACGGTGCCGGGCGTGTCGGTGGCGCGACGGGTCTCACCGCCCGGGGCGGCGATGTCGATGATCGTGCCGAAGTTGGAGTAGAAGGAGCGGTCGCCGGTGCGGTTGCTGGCGGCCACGTTGATCACGTTGTTGCAGCTGGCGGGCGTGAAGCCGGCCGCGTCCGCGTTGCTGTTGCCGGCGGCGACCACGACGGTGGTGCCGCGGTTGACGGCCGCGTTGATGGCGTTCTGGTAGCTGGTGCCACAGGTGCCCGAGCCGCCGAGGCTCATGTTGATGACCTTGGCGGGGGTGGCGTTCGCCGGGACGCCGGGGACGGAGCCGCCCGAGGCCCAGGTGATGGCGTCGACGATGTCCGAGGTGGCGCCGCCGCACTTGCCGAGCACGCGGACGGGCTGGATCTTGGCGTTGTAGGCGATGCCCGCGACGCCCTTGGAGTTGTTGGTGGCCGCGGCGATGGTGCCCGCGACGTGGGTGCCGTGCCAGGAGGAGTCACTGGCCTTGGAACCGGTGCCGCACTCGCCGGCGCCGCTCCAGTCTCCCTGGTCGGCGGGGTTGTTGTCGCGGCCGTTGCCGTCGCGGGCCGCGGAGGAGCTGGTGATGAAGTCGTAGCCGGCGACGATGTTCGACGCGACGTCGGAGTGGGCCACGTAACCGGTGTCGATCACGGCGACGGTGACGCCGGAGCCGGTGGTCTTGTCCCAGGCGGCGGGCACGTTCATGCCGGCGGTGGGCTCGAAGAGGTCCCACTGCTTGGCGTACTCGGTGTCGTTCGGGGTGGCCAGCGCGTAGGCGCGGGAGTCCGGCTCGACGTAGGCGACGTCGGGGTCGGCGCGGAACTGGGCGATCACGTCGGCGGCCGCGGCGGGCGCGGTGGCGCCTCCGAGGTTGACGAGGGCGGCGCCGGTGCCGAGGCGACGGTCGAAGGTCGCCTTCTTGCCGGCCTTCTTCCCCTTGGCGGCGGCGTCGTCGGCGGCGGCGGAGTTCGAACTGGCCTCGCTGGCAGTCGACTTGTATCCGACGATGAGGTTCTCGACCGGCGCCGCGCCGGGGGCCCCGACGGGGGCCGCGGCGGCCGGGAGGGTGGCGGCGGGGTCCGAGGTGCCGGTCAGGGCCACCGAGGCGGTGGCGGAGCCCGCCAGGAGGGTGACGGAGATGGCCGCCACGGATATGAGCCGACGTCTGGTTGCGTGCACGGTGTTCCCTTTCGCGGGCCGTTTCCGGGCAGGCCGGAGCGGCCGGTCTGAACTGTGTGGGAGGTGAACCGGCGGCCGCGGATCGGGGACGGGCTGGTCAGACCCGTCCCGGACACCGCAGCGCCGCGTCGCCCGGCCGCGACGGCGGGGCAGGGCGACGGCGGTGCGCCGACGATCGGCCCGGCCTGCGGACGGCTTCGCACCATGTGGGGTGGGTGCGGGGGCAGTTCGAGGTGGGGAAGATCGCCGGTGGGCAGACAGTAGGCAACGCGGGGATGAACGCGATACGGGGAAAACCCTTGTCGGGCCCCTGCGAGGGGGCCGAGGGGGCCCCGCGGGGGCCCGACGGGGACGGGTGATGCGGGTGGGTCGCGCGGACGGCCCGGAGACGGACTACGCGGGCGGGTTGAGCCGGCGGAAGTAGGTCCAGCTCGTCTCGTTCGGCTCGGTCCACTTCTCCGGGGCGTGGGCGTATTCCGGGTGGTGGGCGGCGATGTGGGCGCGGGTGCGTTCGGGGACCTCGGCGTAGGAGGCGAGCTTGCGGCCACGACAGTGGAAGGTGAGGCCGCCGGGGCGCTGGCCCTGTTCCATCCAGGGCAGCCACGGGGACATGCGGGTCCAGGACATGGTGGCGGGGACGCCGGGCGCGTCGGTGGTGAGGACGGACGCGGGGGCGAAGAACTGGAACAGTTCCAGCGCCCGGTAGGTGTCGTCGGCCGACTGGGCGGGGTACTGCTCGACGGGCAGCGGCGACGGGTAGGCCAGCGGGATCTCCAGGCTGAAGCAGACCTGGTCGCCGAGCTCGGTCATGGGGACCGGGAAGGGACGCCACCTCTGATTGGCCGGATCGTTCCACACGTGGACCACCGGTTTGCCCTGCCAGGTGTCCAGGATCTCGCGGCTCTGCGGGTCGAGGTAGAAGGCGGCCTCCCGGGTCAGGAGTTGGTAGCCCCCCTCCTCCTCGACGAGGCGGGCCACGTTGACGCCCTCGAAGCCGAAGAGTCGCCGGTACGGCTCCCCGGGGGCCCACGCGTGGACGTCGCCGGTCCACCAGAAGGTGACCTCCTCGCCGTCGAGCGAGGCGCGGGTGCGGGCGAGGGCCCGGAGGAGTTCCGTGGGAGTCATGAGGGGTACTCTGCGCGGTCCCGGTCGGCCCCGGCAAGGACCCGGGGTTCGATCCGGACGGGGTCCCGGGGCGTCGGGGGGACCACGGTACGGTCGCCAGGTTGACGGGGGCGGTGGACAGCGGCAACGGTGACCGCCATGGGGAACGAAAACCGCCTGCTCGTGCTGCTGGTCTGCCTGGTGTTGGGCGGCGGGCTGACCGCTGCCGCGCTCGGGGCCTCACGGGCCGCCGGGCCGCGGGACGCGGGCGTCGGCGCGGAGGGCTTCGTCGACATGCGCGACGTGGCGCCCGCGCCGGCGCCGCCGGCGGCGGGTCCCGGGGCCTCCACCGGGTCGGTGGTGGTCGATTGCGGGCGCAACCGGGAACACCACTACAACGAGGACAACCTGGTGGTCTCGCCCGGCTTGCGCGCGGGCGCGCACCACACGCACGCGTACGTGGGAAACCTGTCCACGGACGCCATGTCCACCGACGCCTCCCTGGCCGCGGCCCCCACGAGTTGTACGGGCGGCGACCGGTCGACGTACTACTGGCCCGTGCTGCGCCGCACGGACCGTGCGGGCACGGACGGCCACGAGGGCTCCGCGGGGCACGGGAACGCCGGTGAGATCCTGCCGGAGACGACGGTGGGCGTGGAGTTCCGCGGCAACCCCGTGAGCGATGTCGTGCCGATGCCCCGGTTCCTGCGCGCGGTGACCGGCGACGCGGTCGCGTACACGGCGGCCGACGACGCCGACGTCCGGGCGCGTTGGGGCTGCTCCGGTTCGCCCGACCGGTCCACCACCCGCTATCCGCGCTGCCCGGCGGGCGAGCGGCTGACCCGGACGCTGGTCTTCCCGAGTTGCTGGAACGGCCTGGACACCGAGAGCCCCGGGCACCGTTCGCACCTGGTGTTCCCGGCGGACAACGGGGTGTGCCCGCAGGGAGCCTTCCCGGTGCCGCAGTTGCGCGTCTCGCTCGCCTACGAGGTGCCGGCCGGCGCGCCGATCGCGTTGGACTCCTTCCCGGAACAGCTGCACAGCCCGAAGACGGACCACGCGATGTTCGTGAACGTGATGACCGAGGGCCGGATGCGGGCGGTCGTCGACTGCGTGAACACGGGGCGCACGTGCCGGATGTGACCCACGGGGCGGCATGGGTGACGCAGGTCACATGAACCCGATCGCGCCGGGCGGCGTGTTCCGACCGCACCACGCGAAGCACGGAAGACGGAGAGGGTGAGATGGCCGGACCACTGTGGCCCCGCACTCGGCGGGGCTCGACCGATGAGGCACTGATCAAGTCGGTGTACGAGGAGCACGGCCATGCCCTGCTCGCGTACGCCACCCGGCTGACCGGGGACCGGGCGGCCGCCGAGGACGTGGTCCAGGAGACCCTGATACGGGCCTGGCGGCACTCCGAGGTCCTGGTCAACGGGAAGGGATCGGTGCGCGGCTGGCTGCTCACGGTGGCGCGCAACATCGTCACCGACCGGTTCCGGGCCAAGGCGGCGCGTCCGCCGGAGGTCTCCGGATCGGCGGCCGCTCCCCCGGTCGAGGCGGATCACGCCGATTCGGTCGTGAACGCGATGACCGTACTGGGAGCCCTCGACCAGCTGACTCCGGAACACCGGGACGTGCTGACGGAGTTGTACTACCGACAGCTCAGCGTCGCCGAGGCGGCCGATCGCCTCGGGATTCCGGCGGGAACGGTCAAATCACGCGCGCACTACGCCCTCAAGGCCTTGCGCGAAGCCTTCATGGACGGCACCAGGGACGGCAACAGGGACAGAAGATCGGGCAGGCCGCCCCAGCAGCCCGGCGGATTGCGGGAGGTGGTGGCATGAACCGGCAGCGGCACGAGGAGGAACTGCTCGGCCCCTATGTTCTCGGAGTCCTGGACGAACAGGACGTGCGACGCGTCGAGGAGCACATCGGCGACTGCGTGCAGTGCCGGGAGGAGGTGACCGCGTTGCGCGAGATGGAAGCCGCGCTCGGCGAGGTGCCCGAGGAGGCGTTCCTGGAGGGACCGCCCCAGGGCGGCGATCTGTTGCTGCAGCGCACGCTGCGGCAGGTGCGCAACGAGCGGGCCTCGGCGTCCCGGCGCCGTGTGGGACTGGCCGGGCTGGCCGCGGCAGCCTCGCTGGCCGCCGTGTTCTGGGCCGGGACCCAGTCGGGCCCGGGTCAGGTGCAGGCGGTGCCTCCGGTGCCGTCCCCGACCGTGTCGGCGACGCCGTCACCGCCGCCGCCCGGGACCCGGGTGGCTTCCGCGACGGATCGGCTCACGGGTGCGCGGATGACCGTACGGGTCACGCCGGCTCCCCAGTGGGTGCGGGTGCACGCGGCCGTGGCGGACATCCCGGCGGGTGAGCGGTGCCGGTTGATCGTGGTCTCCCGGAACGGCAAGCGGACCATCGCGGGCGGTTGGGTCGTGGGCTCGGCGGAGCACGGCGAGGGCAAGGGGGCCGCATTGGACGGCTCGGCGGCCGTCGACCCGGCGGACGTGAAGGAGATCCTGGTCGAGAACGAGTCGGGCAAGGCCTACGTGTCGGTACCCGTGCCCGCGAAGGCGTAGCGGGGACGGGCGCGCGTGACGGAGCCCGGGAGCATATCCAGCTCCCGGGCTCCTGCTTGCCACCCATTTGCGCACACCGGCGGCGTTTAAGGACCGCGGATCATTTTGAGATCGACGTGTTCTGCCTTTGAACTACAGCGCCGCGGCAGAGGCGCCGGGGGGACTTGAACCCCCATCCGTCGATGATCGCCCGCGCCCGGTCGATCCGGTGTTCGGCGGCGAATACTGAGACTGGAGCGAGAATCTGAGATTCATGGGGCCGCCTCTACCGGCTTGGGCCACCCCCGCACGTGGTGCGGGGAGAGGGATTCGAACCCCCGACTGACACCCCGTGTTCAGCTTCGACATTCAGTTTCAGCTTGCGCTCTTCAGCGCACCCCCTCGCTCGCACGGGGGGCGTTTTCGAGGCTACCTGAAGAGGTAGCCGAACACCGCGTCGCCGACCCGTTGGTCCGTGACGTCGGCGCTGTTGGCCTCCTCGCGGGCGAACTTGACCGCCTGCTGGATCTTCTCGACCCGGTCGAGGAGCTCGTTCACGCGCCGCGCGGGAAGGGCTCCGGAGAACTTCACGGTGGTCCAGTAGCCGACCGGCACGTCCTCGTAGTACACCTCGACCTGCGCCGGGTGCTTCTCCGTGGCCTCGGCCTTCACGTGGTTGCGCGGGACCTTCTTCGTGCGGATGGTGCGCACCGGGTCCGTCTTCCAGGAGTCCGTCGAGGGGTCCAGGTTCCAGGACTCCGACGCGTCCAGCACGGGGAGCTTGCGCACGAAGGTGTGCAGGTCCGTGAGTTGCTTCTCCAGGAACAGCAGGTACGGGACGGGGACCTGGGGCAGCAGGACCTGGCCGTCGACGACGACGTCCGCCGCCGCGGTGCGGTTCGCCCAGTCCTTGGTCGCCGTCACGTCGAACAGTCGCGTGAGGGTACCGGCGGTCGCGCGCAGCACGTCCTCGGCCTTGAGCTGGACGCGGGTGGACTCCGGGGGCAGTTGCTCGCCCTCTTCGTCCTTGGGCTGGTACGTCCGCGAGATGCCGGCCATCAAGGCGGGCTTCTGGACGTCCTGGTGGGCTTGCGTCAGTTCCTGGAGCGACTTGGACTTGACGCCCTTTTCCACGGCGATTATCTGATTCAGCTTCGGCACGTGATCAACCTAGCAGCGGCCTCGTCGCGGGCGCACGCGTGTTTCCCCGCCCCCGTGCGGTCGGGGGCGGGGCGTCGGGGCGTGTCGGGGCGTCGGTCAGGCCAGGTGGACCGGGAGGTCGAAGAGGTCGTTCTGGGTGAGGATCGGCTTGTTGCGCAGTTCCTCGGCCGCGACGGCCAGGCTCAGGTCGGGGAAGCGGGCGTACAGGGCGGGGAGGGCCACCAGGGCCTCCAGCCGGGAGAGCGCGGCGCCGGGGCAGACGTGCGGCCCGTGGCCGAAGGAGATGTGCCGATTCGGGGTGCGGGTGATGTCGAACAGGCCTGCCGTGTCGCCGTGTTGGGCCTCGTCACGGCCGAGGGCGCCGAAGGAGACGATCAGGCCCTCGCCCTTGGGCAGGATCCGGTCGCCCACCTCGACGTCCTCGCTCGCGAAGCGGATCAGGACGTGCGAGGTGGGGGTGGACCAGCGCAGGGTCTCCTCGATGACGTTCTCCCACGGCACCTCGCCCTTGAGGACGAGGGCGCGCTGCTCGGGGTGGGTTTCCAGGGCGACGACCGCGTTGACGATCAGGCTGATCGTGGTCTCGTGGCCGGCGGCGACCATCAGCTGGAGGGTGTTGGTGATCTCCTCGGTGCTGAGGTGGTCGCCGTCCTGCGAGGCGGCGATCAGGGCGCTGGTGAGGTCGTCGCCGGGGTTCTCGCGCTTGGACTCGACGATGCGGGAGAAGAGCGCGCCGAGGTCCGCCATCATCTGGGGGACTTCCTCGGGCAGCGTCTGGGTGGAGAAGAACTTCTCGAACAGCGCCTTGAGGCGCGGGTGTTCGGCGGCCTCGACGCCCATCAGCTCGCTGATGACGTTCATCGGGAGCGGGTAGGCGAACTCCGCCTTCAGGTCGACCGTCTCCCCCGCGGGCCGTGCGGCCAGCCGGTCGAGCATGCCCGTGGTGAGGACCTCTATGCCGGTGCGGAGCTTCTCCACCCGGCGGACCGTGAGTGCCTGGGCGACCAGCGTGCGCAGCCGCCGGTGCTCGTCGCCGTCGACGGTGAGCATGGAACGGCCGGGGTTGGCGAGGCCGATCAGCGGCCAGTCCAGGGGGATCTCGCCGCGCTGCCAGGCCCCCCACACGTTGATGTCCTTGACCACTCTGGCGTCGGTGAGGAGTTTTCGGGCCTCGGCGTGGTGCGTGACCGCGTATACGCCGACACCGCCGGGCAGGACGACGCGTACGAGCGGGCCGGCGGCGCGCAGCGCGGCGCTCTCGGCGGCGAGGTCGGTGACGAAGGGGTCGAGCGTGATGGCGGCGGGGCCGGCGTGGTCGATCGGGCACGTCATCGGAGGGCTCCAAGGGCGGGGGTCGGTGTGTAGGTCACGGGGAGTGCGGACAGTCCGCGCAGCCAGGGCGACGGACGCCGGGCGAGATCGGTCGCGGGCACGGCGAGGTCCACGTCGGGGAGCCGGTCGAGGAGCACCTCGATGCCGGTCCGCGCGATGGCCTCGGCGACCTCCTGGGCCGGGAAGGGGCAGCGGTGTTCCCCGTGGCCGAAGGAGAAGAAGGCGTTGTTGCCGCCGGTGAGGGCGCCAGCGTCGGTGCGTACGTGCGGGTCGGAGTTGGCGGCGGCCAGGCCCAGCAGGAGCATGTCGCCCGCCGCGATGCGCCGGCCTCCGAGGTGGGTGTCCCTGGAGGCCCAGCGGCCGGCCACGTTCTGGGTGGGGGTGTCCTCCCAGAGGACCTCGTTCATGGCTTCGCCGACGCTGTGCCGGCCGCCCGCGAGGGAGGCGGCGAACCGGTCGTCGGTGAGCATCAGGCGCAGGGTGTTGCCGATCCAGTCGGCGGTGGGCTGGTGGCCGGCGGCCATCATCACCATCAGGTCCTGGGCGATCTCGTCCAGGGTGAAGCCGGCCTGGTTGGCGAGCATCCGGGAGGCCACGTCGGGGCCGGGCGCGGCGGACTTCGCGGCGAGCAGCGCGTACATGGACTCGCCCAGGTGGCGTTGGCCCTCCAGGGCGCCCTCCCGCCCGTTGATCATGTCGTTCATGGCGGTGACGAGGCCGGGGCCCTGTGCGTCGGAGAACCCGTAGATGCGGGCGAGGACGCGCAGGGGCAGCAGCATCGCGTACTCGCCGACGATGTCGCACGACCCCTTGCCGCAGAGCCGGTCGATCAGCTCGTCGGCGAACCGCTCGGCGTGGCCCTTGAGTTCGAAGGGGTCGACGGACTCCAGGGCGTCGGAGATCACGGCCGCGCGCTCGCGGTGGCGTTCGCCCACGGTGTAGAGGATGGAGGGCTGCTTGCGGCCGATCATCGGGAGCAGCGGCCAGTCGGCGGGGATGCGGTCCCACTGGTTCCACAGTTCGGAGTCCCGGGAGAAGAGCTGCGGGTCACTGGTGACCTGGTGCAGCTCGCGGTAGCCGAGGACCAGCCAGGCCGGTACGTCGCCGTCGAGCACGACCGGTGCCACGGAGCCGTGGTCGCGCCGCATCTCGCGGTACAGCTCGACGGGGTCGGTCTGGAACCGGGGCCCGCCGAGGTAGACGGGCTGCGGCTCGCGGGCGTCGGGGGTGGTCACGGGGCGGGCTCCGGGGTCTTGGCCATGACGGCCGTCTGAAGGTGTTGTACGAGGGAGATCAGGACGTGCTTGCTGGACTCGCGGGAGCGGGCGTCGCAGAACACGAGCGGCACCTCGTCCGGCAGGTCGAGGGCCTCTCTGATGTCCTCGGGGGTGTGGGCGGGGCCACCGAAGTCGTTGCAGGCCACCACGAAGGGCGTGCCGTGGTGTTCGAGTCGGTCGATGGCGTACCAGGAGTCCGCGAGCCGGCGGGTGTCGACGAGGACGACGGCGCCGAGGGTGCCGGAGAAGAGCCGGTCCCACAGGAACCAGAACCGCTCCTGGCCGGGGGCGCCGAACAGGTAGAGCACGTTGCGCGCGTCGAGGGTGATGCGGCCGAAGTCGAAGGCGACGGTGGTGGCCGTCTTGGCGGCGATGCCGGCGGTGTCGTCGACGGCCTCGCCGGCCTTGGTCATCGTCTCCTCGGTGTTCAGCGGACGGATCTCGCTGACCGAGCGGACCATCGTGGTCTTGCCGACGCCGAAACCGCCGACGATGACGATCTTCAGGCCGTTGTCGGCGGTGCTGTCGAGGGTCTGGCGGGGCTGTCGCGGTTCGGGGGACGCGTCAGAGATTGCGGAGTCCAACGAGCACCTGCTCCAGGATGTCGAGGTCGGGAAGGCGGTACGTCGACCGGGGGTGCCGGGCGCTGATCCGCCCGGTGCCCAGCAGGTCGGCGAGCAGGATCCGGACGATGGACACCGGAAGGCCCAGCTCGGCGGCGATCTCCACGACGGCCGTCGGGTACGGGCACATCCTCAGGATGGCCGCGTGCTCCGACTGCATGCCGGGCACCGGGTCGCATTCGGCGACGATCAGGGTCACCAGGTCGAAGGCGTCCGAACCGGAGCGGCTGCGGCCACCGGTGAGGGTGTAGAGCCGGTCCGGGGAGTCGTCCCGGCCCGGCCTGCCGCGGCTCATCCCCGGGGCCTGGCGATCAGATGTTCGCTCAACTGCTCCACCAGCTCGGACATGTTGTGGCCGACGAGTCCGGCATCCGCGTCCTCGGCGGCGACGAGCGCGAGGTGGGCGCCCTCGCCGGCCTCGACGATGAAGAGGATCCCGCCGTAGAACTCGGTCATGGCGGACCGGACACCGCCGGTGCCGTCGCCGAACTCGATGGACGCGCCGTGCGAGAGGCTCTGGATGCCTGCGGAGATCGCGGCGAGCTGGTCGGCCTGGTCGACGGACAGCTCGGGCGTGCGGCACAGCTTCAGGCCGTCGCGGGAGAGCACGAGCGCGTGTCGGGCGCCCGGAGTGCGTTCCAGGAGCCCTTCCAGGAGCCAGTTGAGCGTCTCGTCGGTGGTGGAGCCGGTCATTCCGTGTTGCCTTCCGGGTGCGGGGGGTTCTCTGCGGTCGACGGCGCCGCCGACGCGCCGCGTACGGCCTGTCGGAAGCTGCCGAAGCGGGCGGCCGACCGGGAGGCACCGGTGGGCGCCGCCTTGGCGGGGGCCGGAGCGGCCGCGGGGTCGGGCCCTTCGGGGTGGGCCGCGGCGAGCGTCCTGCCGCGTCGCCGTCGGGGCAGTGCGGTGTCACCGGGGCTCGGGGACTCCCCGGCGGGCGCGGGGTCGTGCGCGGCGTCGTGCGGATCGGCGGTGCGCGCGGCGACCGGGGTGGCGCTCTCGCTGTCCGTACGGTCCTTCGCGCGCCCGACGTCCGTGGGCCCGGTGGCTTCGGCGTCGGCCGGGGGCCGGTCGTGCGCGTCGGGTTCGGTGGTGGACGTCGTGGTCGCGGCCGGTGTGGCGGGCGCGGTCTCGTTCCGGGTGCTGCTGATCAGGTCCTGGGGGAGCATCATCAGGGCGCCGGTGCCGCCGCGTGCGGAGGGCCGGAAGGACACCGTCAGGCCGTGCTTGCGGGCGAGGCGGCCGACGACGGCGAGGCCGAGGCGGGTTCCGGAGAGCCCGGCCAGGTCCAGCGACTCGGCGGTCACGGCCTGTTCGGCGCGGCGCAGCTGCACCTCGCTCATGACGAGGCCGCTGTCCTCGACGGTGATGATGATCCCGGAGGGGACCTCTTCCACGTACACGTGGACCTCGGCGGTGGGCGGCGAGAAGTTCGCGGCGTTGTCGAGGAGTTCGGCGAGGGCGTGCATGACGCCCTCGGCGGCGTGTCCGGCGATGGCCGCGTCGCTGGTGGAGTGCAGGCGGACCCGTTGGTAGCCGCCGATCCGGCCCATGGCGCCGCGCAGGATCGACTCCATGACGATCGGCTTCGCCCAGCGGCGCCCGGAGCGCGCTCCGGTGAGGACGGCGATCGAGTCGGCGAGGCGGCCGGCCTGCGCCGTGCGGTGGTCGAGGTGGAGGAGGTCGCCGAGGACGTCCTCGTCGGCGTGCCGGTGCTCCATGTCCCGCAGGTCGGCCAGCATGCCGGTGGCGAGGGCCTGCATGCGACCGGCGGCGTTGGCGGCGGCCGCCATGGCCGCGGCCCGTCCGGACTCGGCGCGCCGCAGCTCGGCGCCGAGCTTCTCGCGGGAGACGAGTTGGGCGGCGGTGACGTTGTCGAGTTCGGCGGAGTGCGCGCGCGTCAGCCGTTCCAACTCCGCGGCGTGGGCCTGGTTGACGCGGCCGCGTTCGGCGGTGTGGGCGGCGGCGTCGCGGTTCGCGTCGGCGGTCAGCCGGGCGATGTGGCCGTCACGGGCGAGGACTTCGGCGTTGAGCCCGGAGAGCCGGGCGCGCAGGAGTCGCGCGGTGTGGCTGTACCAGGTCACCGCGAACGCCGAAACCGCCAGCAGGAGCACGCCGGTGACGGAGAACCAGGCGAGGGGGACCTGGACGGTGGTGGGGGCCGCGGCCACCGCCGCCGTGCAGAGCGTTCCCGACGCCGCCACGGTGACGAGGAGGGCGAGCAGGGAGGGGCGCAGGGGGGAAGGCGACGCCGTCATCAATCAAAGCCTCAAACCGGGGCGAAAATGGAAGAGAGGGTTCCTGTGGCAACTAGGCGTAACTATAGGAGAACTGTTGATCACTTTGGATAGCCCTTGACCACTATCACCCTGCGTAACGGGCGATAGATTCCCCTGTGTTGCGATTTCGCCCCGATTGTTCTCGGTCACGATTCGTCCCCTCGGGCAACGAACCCCCGTGCGGCACGCCCCCGCGCCGTCCCCGGCGGTGCGCCGCCGCTCCCCTTCTCCTGCCACGGCACCGGGCCCTCCCGTACCGTCAGTGGACCGCGCGCCTGCGCACCGTGACGGTTCGTTCCCGCATCGGATCCGAAGAATGGCACCCTGCGGGACGATCATCACATTGCGACCATGGCATCCTGTGACGTCACAACTCGCCGGGCGGGATCGGCGGCGGACGTCCGGGGAATATGGGGAAGGTCCATGAGGCTCTGCTTCCTGGTGGAGGAGCACTACCGCCACGACGGCATGCCGAACGAGGTGATCCGGCAACTGACGGCTTGGGGGCACCACGTGGACGTCCTGCGGCCGGGCGGCTCGCTGCTGCGCATGACGGACCTGGTGGAAGCGGGCGCCCATGACGCCTGGGTGCTCAAGACCGTGTCCGGCGGCCCCGGGCTGACCCTGCTCGAAGCCGCGGCGGCGGCGGGGATGACGACGGTCAACGACGCCCGGTCCATCCGGGGCGTGCGCGACAAGGCGCTCGCCGCGGCCATCGGGCGGGTACGGGGGCTTCCGTTGCCCCCGACGTACGCCGTGGCACGGCCCGAACTGCTGGCGGAGATCCCGACCTCGGAGTACCCCTTGGTCGTCAAACCGGCCGACGGGAGTTCCGGACGGTCGGTGCACCTGCTGTCCGCCCCGGACGGGCTCGCGGCCCTGCTCCCCGAGCTGGCGGGCGAGGGCATGCTCATCGCCCAGCCGTACGTGCCCAATTCGGGCACGGACGTCAAGGTGTACTGCGTCGGCGGGGAGATGTTCGCCACCGAACGCTGCTCGCCCCTCCACCCGGACCGTGCGGTACACGAACGTCAGGTGCCGCTGTCGGCCGAGGTCGCGGCCATCGCGGCGCAGGTCGGCGCGGTCTACGGACTGGATCTGTACGGGCTGGACGTACTGCTGGGTCCCGAGGGGCCGGTGGTGGTCGACGTGAACGACTTCCCCAGTTTCCGTCAGGTCCCGGAGGCGGCGGCCCGGGTGGCGCGGGCGGTGCTCGACCTGGCGCGGGTGGGCGGTGTCCGGGTGGAGGAGCCCGCCGGACCCGGACCCTCCTGGCCGCAGCAGCGACCGTACGCGGCACCGGCGCCGCTGACGGCGACCATCGGGGCACAGGCCTCGGCGCGAGCGGGAGAAGGCGTATGAGGATCGGTCTGATCACACCGGACCCGGGGCACCCGCTGCTGGCGACGGCGGCGGAGCTGCTGGGCGGCGACCACGAGGTACGCGTACTGGACCCGGCGGATCCCGGGGCGGCGGCCTGCGCGGCCGCCGACCGGGCCGACGTGTACCTGTTGAAGGCGCGGACCCCGAGGGCGCTGGAACTGGCGCGCGAGCTGGAGCGGCAGGGCGCCCGGGTGGTGAACTCGGCCGATGCCACGGAACGCTGCCAGGACCGCACGGAGATGGCGGAGCTGGCCCGACGCGCCGGGCTGCCCTTCGCCACCACGCGGACCTTCGGCTCGCTGGGTCAGCTGGCCCTGCACTCCACCGGACCGGGGCTGCCCGGCATGCCCTGGCCGGTGGTGGTCAAGAGCCGGCGAAGCCGCAAGGGCGACCTGGTGGCGCGGGTCGACGACGCGGCGCGGCTGCGGAAGCTGGCCGGCGGCTGGGGCCAGGAGCCGGTCGTGGTCCAGGCGTTCGCCCCCAACAACGGCTGGGACCACAAACTGTGGGCCATCGGCAACCGGGTCTTCACGGCGCTGCGCCGCTCCGAACTCGCGGACGAGGAAAGCGCCGCGGGGCACGCCCCGGACGAACCGCTTCCGGAGTTGGCGGAGCTGACCCTGCGGGTCGGCGAGGTCTTCGGCCTGGACGTGTACGGGGTGGACGTCATCGACACCGGCGAGGGCGCCCCGCTGATCGTGGACGTCAACGCCTTCCCCGGCATCCGCGGCCAGGCGGGGGCTCCCGAGGCACTGGCCGCCCTGGCCGTGCGCAGGGCCCGCGGGAACGGCTGACGCACCGCGCGGGGACTCTCGTACGCGGGAACGGCTGACGCACCGCGCGGGATCCTCGTACGCGGGGCCCGCGGGAACGCCGTGCGCGGGGCCGGACGGGGGACGGCGCCGTGTCCCGTCCGGGCGCGCGCGGGCATCGCCGTGAGGATCGCGGGATGGGCTTCGTCCTGCCGGTCCTCCTCGCGCTCTTCGCGGCGCTCAGCAACGCCCTCGCCACCGTGCTCCAGCGTCGGGCCGCGCTCACCGTTCCGCAGAGTTCCGGATTCCGGCCCGGGCTGGTCCTCGACCTGTTGAAACGACCCCTGTGGCTCGCCGGGATCCTGGCCGTGATCCTGGCCGGGGCGGGGCAGGCCGCCGCGCTGGCGACGGGCCCGCTGGCCCTCGTACAACCGCTCTTCGTGCTGGAACTGCCGCTCGCACTGCTCATTGCCACCCTGCTGACGCGGCGGCGGCTCCCCTCAGCCCTCTGGATCGCCGTGGTGGCGGTGGTCGCCGGGCTGGGGCTGGCCCTCGCCGGCGCCGCACCGGCCGGGAACCGCACCCACGTGGCGCTCGACCGCTGGCTCCCCGTCCTCCTCGCGTGCGCCGTCGCCGTGGCCGCCCTCGCCGCCGCCGGACTGCGCCGGCCGCCGGGACGGGCCCGGGCCGGGTGCCTCGGGGCGGCCACCGCCGTCTGCTACGCGCTCACGGCGGGCCTGATGAAGTCCTCCATGCACATCCTGACCGAGGGCGGCATCGGCGCGTTCCTCACCTCGTGGCAGACGTACGCCTTCGGCGCCACCGGCATCTGCGCCCTCCTGCTCCTCGAACACGCCATGCAGGGCGGCCCCCTGATCGCCTCGCAGCCCGCGCTGACGTTGGGCGACGCCGGCATCAGCGTGGCGCTGGGCGTCCTCGTGTACGAGGAGCACCTGAGGTCCGGCTGGTGGCTGCTCCCCCAACTTGCCGGCATCGCCCTGATCGCGGTCGGCATCCTGGCGCTGGCCCGCTCGCGCGAGGACGAGGAGGGGATCGGGGTCGAGGAGGCGGCCGGCGCCGGCAGTGGGGACGCGAACGGCGACGGGGCGGTCTGAGCCCCGCCGCCACGATCCGGCCGGCCGCCGCTACTTGATGACCTCGACCTTCTTGTCCCCGGCGGCGGCGTGGGCCTGGGAGCTCACGCCGAGCGCGGTGACGACGGACGCGAGCAGGACGGCCACGGCGGCTGCGGCACGCTTGCGGTTCACGGTTCCCCCTGGTGGTTCGGACGCTCCCGCCGGCCTCCCGGCGGTGCCCGCAGCCTCCCACCGGGGTCCGCGCCGGACAAGTACGGCCGGACGGGCACGGAACGGGGCGCCGGGGGCGGGCGCCGACGACGACGTGGGCGGGGCGGGCGCGGGGCGGGCGCGGCCGGTAGCGTGCGGGGCAGTCGATCGAGGGCGGAGGGCGGATTCCATGCGCGCGGTGGTGTTCGAACGGTTCGGTGAGCCGGCCGAGGTACGCGAGGTCCCGGACCCGACGCCGGCGGCGGGCGGCGTCGTGGTCCGTGTGGAAGCCACCGGCCTGTGCCGCAGCGACTGGCACGGCTGGATGGGACACGACCCGGACGTCGTGCTGCCCCACGTGCCCGGGCACGAACTCGCCGGTGTCGTCGAGGCGGTGGGCACCGGCGTCACCCGCCGCGGGGTCGGTGACCGGGTGACCGTGCCGTTCATCTGCGCGTGCGGCAACTGCGCCGACTGCGCGGCCGGCGACCACCAGGTGTGCGCCCGACAGACGCAACCCGGGTTCACGCACTGGGGGTCGTTCGCCGAGTACGTGGCCCTGGACCATGCCGACGTGAACCTGGTGCCGCTGCCGGACGAACTGTCGTACGACACGGCCGCCGGGCTGGGCTGCCGGTTCGCGACGGCGTTCCGGGCGGTGGTCGCGCAGGGCAGGGTGGCGCCGGGCGAGTGGGTCGCCGTACACGGGTGCGGCGGGGTCGGGCTGTCCGCGGTGATGATCGCGGCGGCGGCCGGGGCCCGGGTCATCGCCGTGGACACCGCGCCGGGCGCACTGGAACTGGCGCGACGGTTCGGGGCGGCGCACGGTGTCGACGCCCGTTCACCGGACACGGCGGAGGCCGTCCGGGAACTGACCGGCGGCGGGGCCCACCTCTCGCTCGACGCCCTCGGGTCCCCGGCGACGGCGGCCGCATCGGTCGCCGGGCTGCGCCGGCGCGGACGGCACGTGCAGGTCGGGCTGCTGCCGTCGGCGGCCGGGCGGACGGTCCTGCCGATGGAACGGGTGATCGGCTGGGAGTTGGAGATCCTCGGCAGCCACGGGATGGCCGCCCACGCCTACCCTCCGATGATGGAGCTCGTGCGCTCCGGCGCGCTGCGCCCGGACCTGCTGGTGACGGCGACGATCACGCTGGAGGACGCGCCGGGCGCGCTCGCCGCGATGGGCACGGCGCCGGGGAACGGGATCACCGTCATCCGGCCGGCGGCGGCCTCCGAGCCCCGCGCGCGCTGACCTCGGGGCGGGGGCGAGCGCTGACGGCGGGGGCGGGGGCGGGGGGCCGGGGGGACGGACCGCAGGCGCGCGTGGCGACCGCTGGGTGTGCGCGGGGACCACGGGGTGTGCGCGGCGACCACGGGTGTGCGCGGGACGGGGCGTGGCGCGGCCGGGAACTCTCCGCGCCGGCCGGACGTCTGACCATCTGACGACGGATCATCGGGGGGACGGGACATGACGATCACACTGGCCGAGGAGATCATGCTGCTCTCCCTGGACGACGAGTCCGGGGCGGCGAAGCAGCGAGAGGCCGCCGGGTGGGCGGTCGCGGGCGGGATCCTGCTCGAACTGGTCATGGCAGGGCGGGTGTCGGTGACGGGCAAGCACCTGGAGTTGACCGACACGACCGCCACCGGGCAGCCGCTGCTCGACAGCCGCCTCCAGCTGCTCGAAACGTGGATGCGCGGCAAGAGCAGACGCCGGGTGACGGACTGGCTGACCAAGGACCACGCCAAGGCGGTCGGAGCCACCCTGGAAGGCCTGCGCGATCGCGGTGTGGTCCTGGAGACCCGGCACAAGGTGCTGGGCGTGTTCCCGACCCGTCGCCACCCCGAGGCCGACGGCTCGGTGGAACGGGAACTGCGGGACCGGCTCGACGCGGTCGTCCTGGCCGGCGCGGACCCGGACGCGCGGACGGCGGGGCTGATCGCGCTGATCCATTCCGCGAAGCTGGGGCGCCTGGTCTTCCCCGACGCGCCCCGCAAGGAAACCGCCGCACGCCTGGCGGAGGTGGCCGACGGACAGTGGGCCGCCGAGCAGGTCCGCAGGGCCATCCGCGACATGCAGGCCGCGATGGCCGCGGTCACGGTCGTCACCATCGCGACGGTCACCTGAGGGTCGCCGTCGGGGGTTCCGTCGGGGCGGGTCGGTCCCCGGGGGCTCGCCGGGGCGGGGCCGGGGTTCCGCGGATGCGGGGGCTGGGTTCCGTGCAGGTGGGGTCTGGGTTCCGTGCAGGCGGGGTCTGGGTTCCGTGCAGGCGGGGCCGGGTCTCGTCTCCCGACCCCCCTCTTGCCGATGATGGCAGGTGGGGGTGGGGTGGGCGCGGGTACGGGCGGCCGTCTCGCCTCGACGCCCCCCCGAACGGCGGCGTAGATTCGCGGCAGCTCCGGGACTCCCCCGGGTGTGGTCGAGGTCGGGGATGGGTGCCGCGTGACGCGTGCGGGTGTGGGTGCGGATACGGATGCGGGTGGGTCGGCGACGCGACGGATCGTGCTGGCCACGGACGGCTTCGGCGCCGCCGAGGACGCGGAACTGCCCTTCCTGGTGGCCGCGTTGCGCGAGAGGGGTCTCGACGCCGTCGCGGTCGACTGGGCCGAGGAGGGGTACGACTGGGCCACACCGGACGTCGTCGTCATCCGCTCGACCTGGGACTACTCCGAGCGGCTGCCCGAGTTCCTCGCCTGGGTCGACGGCGTGGACGCGGTGACGGCACTGCACAGCCCGGCCGAGCTGGTGCGCTGGAACAGCGACAAGGTATACCTGGCGGAACTCTCGGCCCGGGGCATCCCTACGGTCCCGACGCGGTTCATCGCGCCCGGCGATCCCGTGACGCTGCCGCCGGACGGCGAGATCGTCGTCAAGCCGTCGGTGTCGGCCGGCTCCCGTGACACGGCCCGGTACACCCCGGCCCAGCGGGAGGCCGCCTCGGCCCACGTCCGGATGTTGCACGGGGCCGGGGCGACGGCGATGGTCCAGCCGTACATGGGGCGGATCGTGGAGGGGGAACGGGCACTGGTGTTCCTGGGCGGCGAGTTCAGTCACGCGGTCCGCAAGGGCCCCGTGCTCACGGACACCGGCCGCATCGACAACACCCGTGTGGCGCACCCCGACCTGACCGGGCACACGCCCTCGGAGGCCGAACTCGCCCTGGCCGGCGCGGCGCTCTCCGTAGTGGCCGCCCGGACGGCCGGCCCGTTGGCCTACGCGCGCGTGGACCTCGCGCCGGCCGACGACGGCACCCCCGTCCTGATGGAACTGGAGTTGATCGAGCCCAACTTGTTCCTGACGATGGCCCCGGGCGGCGTGGAACGGTTCGCGGAGGTCGTCCACGGGCTGTGAGCCTCGGGAGTGAGTGACGAGGCCCCGGGGCGGGGCTCACGGCTCGAAACCTCCGGGCGGGGGGCCGGAGCCTCGGTGACAGAGCCCGGCCACCAGTTCCAGTTCCGCCGCGAGCTCCCCCGGATCGCGGGGGCTGATGTGCGGAGCGGCCAGGGACCGGACGTGGAAACGGTTCTCCGGGGTCAGCTCGTCCGCCTCCTCGATCATGAGGTCCTGAAGCTCCGGCGGGATGGTCCGGTCCTCGGTGAACCGGAGGTAGGTACGCGGGATCCGACCCCACGCCCCGGGCAGGCCCCGGGTGTCGGCGGTGCCGATCTGCGCCGACTCGTCGGGCTCCAGGATGTTGAGCAGGGTGCGGACCTCGTCGTCCGTGCGGTCGGCGGCCATCCCCTCCCGGACGACGCGCGGGAACTCCGGGTCACCGGAGCGCCAGTGGACCCGGTTGACCCGATTGGCCGATTGGCCACGGTGTTCAGCGTGAGTCCGCCCATGCTCTGACCCACGAGCACCACCGCACCGAGCCGGTGGGCCCGCCGCACCACGTCGGCCACGTGGTCGGTGAAGTCGGCCGATGTCACCTTGGCCGTCGTCGAGGGTTCGGTACGGAGCGCCTCGGGGTCCCGCGGTCCGCGTGTGACCGCCGGCGAGGGAGCCCGGACGGGCGAACCGGCGCCGGCGGGACCGGGACCCCGGTGGGGCTTGTGGTCGGCGGAAACGTGTCGCTAGAGTCGTGATGACACGTGTAACTGAACCACTCGCCCCGGTGACCGCCGCGCGCATTGCGGACATGCATCACCACGCCTGGCCTCGCACCGAACCCGCCGGCCCTCCGGGCCGCGCCGCACAGGAAGGGCCGCAATGACGCCATCTCCTCCCGCCGCATCCGCGCCCGTCGCCTTCGACCCGGCCGACACGACCTGGCCCCCTCCGCCCTACCGGTCCCCCGAGCCCCCGGTGACGGACGAGCACGGGATCCGCCACCACGACGGGATCACCTACGCCACCACCCCCGGCTACCGGCCCCGACTGCTCGACGTCCGGGTCCCGGCGGGCGAGGGGCCCTTCCCCGTGGTCGTCTGGATCCACGGCGGCGGATGGTTGGACGGCGACCGGCGCTACCCGCCGCCGACCGTTCCGGCCGCGCTGCTGCACGGTGCGGTCCTGGGGGCCGGACTGGCCCTCGTCTCCATCGACTACCGGCACAGCCTCGAAGCCCCCTTCCCGGCGCAGCTGCACGACGTGAAGGCCGCGATCCGCTACGTCCGCGCGTACGCCGGTGTCCTCGGTCTCGACGCCGACCGGATCGCCGTCTGGGGCGAGTCGGCGGGAGGACACCTGGCCGCGCTCGCGGGCCTGGTCGGCCCCCACAGCGCGGACGGAGCGGCGCTGGAGGGCGCGCACGGCGTGGGCTCCGGGGACACCGGCGTGCGGGCCGTGGTCGACTGGTACGGGGTCTCCGACCTGATCTCCCTCTCCGAGCACCCGATGCCGGCGATGCCGCCCGGTGTCGAGTTCCCCGACCCGTACGAGGCCCTCCTGGGTGCGGGCGTGGCCGCGCGACCGGAACTGGCGAAGGCCGCCAGCCCGGTGACGCACGCGGCGGTGGCCTCGAACCCGCCGCCGTTCCTGCTCGTCCACGGCCGCCTGGACGGACTGGTCCCGTACAGCCAGAGCGAGTTGCTCGCCGCCGCCCTGGAGAGCGCGGGCGGCGAGGTCGTCCTGCGGCCGGTGGAGGGCGCCGACCACATCTTCCTCGGCTCCCCCGACGTCCCGCGGATCGTCGCGGAGAGCGTCGCGTTCCTGTCCCACCACCTCCGCCCCGAGGCCTGACGAGCCCGCCGAGCCCAGGGGCGGGGCCCCGCTTTGGCCTCGGCCCGTCGCGCCGAGCAGCCCGCGAAGCCGCCGGGGCGGGGGCCCGGGCGGCCCAGGGCGGGGGCGGACGGGGCGCGGGTCCCGCCGCCCGCAGGCCCAGGGCGGGGTCCCGAGTGGCTGCGGGCACACCCGCCCACCCGACAACCCGTACGCGGAACCCGTACGCGGAACCCGTACGCGGAACCCGTACGCGGAACCCGTACGCGGAACCCGTACGCGGAACCCGTACGCGGAACCCGTACGCGGAACCCGTACGCGGAACCCGTACGCGGAACCCGTACGCGGAACCCGTACGCGGAACCCGTACGCGGAACCCGTACGCGGAACCCGTACGCGGAACCCGTACGCGCCGAGGCCGCCGGGGGGCGGCCTCGGGCGCGTACGGGGTTCCGTCACGCCTACGGGGATCCGGGGGCGGGCGAGACTGCCCCCGGCCCTCCCCCGGCACAGAGCCGTCGCGCGGCATCATCGTGTTCTTCGTGGCAGCGGGCGCCGCTTCGGCGGCACCGGTGACCGGCACGAGGCAGACCGGGACCACCCACACGCTGACGGCCGAGTGGCCCGCGTACCGTGCACGGGGGACCTCGGGACAAAGCGGCCGAGGTCGCCTCCGAGGCCCTCGACGGACGCACCGCATCCGCCCACCCGCAGCGTCGTGCGGCAGTAACGGAGTCCGTGCTGCCCGGTGGCGCGTACACGCTCTGCGCATCGGGCGCGGCACTCGCCCGGCGCCCGGGACGGGGGGTAAGCCAGACCCACCGCCACCCGGATCGGCTTCCAATTGCCTCTGGTACAGGGCGCATTGACCTCCATTCGGAAGGAACAGCGCGTCGAAGACACCTCCCGCCGGGCGCGCCGACCGAAGTCCTGCCGAACCGGATCAGGCTCACCAGGAGTTCCGGCACGTCGCAGCGCACGGCCGGTACGTCCACCGCAGGCACGTGGAACGGCCGGTACGGCCACGGCCGGTACGTGGAACGCCCGTACGTGGAACGCCCGTACGTCCCCCGCCGGTACGTGGGCCGCCGGTACGCCGACCGGCCGTACGTCGACCACCGGTACGTCGCCCACTCGCACGTCAACCGCCGTCACGCGTAACGGCCGTACGCCGACCGGCGCTCCGTCGCCCCCCGCACCTGGGCAGAGCGCCCGTCAGGAGGTCGCGCGGTGGATCAGGATCGGCTCCACCTCGGGCATCGGCGACGTCGCACCCGTCTCGATCAGTTCGTGGACGGCGTCCGCGATGCGTGCGGCCGGTACGAGGTCCAGGCGGACCGTGGTGAGCGCGGGGCGTTGGAGCGCGGAGAGGACCAGGTCGTCGGAACCCACCATCGCGACGTCGTCCGGCACCACCAGGCCCTCGGCCCGGAACGCGTGCAGGAGCAGTGCGGCGTACTCGTCGTTGTAGGCGAAGACGGCGTCGAGGTCGAGCCTCGCCCAGCGCCGGGCGAGTTCGGAGGCGGACTCGCGGGTGTAGGCCAGTTCCACCGGGGTCACGGTCGCCGCGGACCGGGCGGCGACCGATCGGGCTCCGGCGAGCCGGGGCGCGGCGAGGGCGTCCAGTCCGCGTTCGCGGGGCACGACGACACCGATCCTGCGCCGGCCGCGTGCGATGAGGTGCTCGGTCGCGGTGACGCCGATGCGGGCATGGTCGAAGCCGATGGTGTGGACGCCCGGTACGGGGTGGGAGGCGAACGCGAGCAGCCCCCGGACCCCGGCTCGGCGCAGCAACTCGGCGGCCTGCGGGGTGAACCGGTCGCCGTCGAGGGCGACGACGGCGGCCGGGCGCAGTTCGGCCCAGGCCCGGGCCGCGTCGACGGGATCACCGAAGCGGCCCGCGTGGAGGACGGTGGTGTAGCCGTGGCGGTCGAGCTCGCTGTGCAGTTCGTCGACCCAGTCACTGACGAGGCGGCCGATCGCGGAGATCGACGCCGGCATGAGGACGAGGTTGCTCCGACCGGCCCGCAGGGAGCGGGCGGCGGCGTGGGGCACGTAACCGAGCTGCCGGGCGGCGTCGAGGACCCGGGCGCGGGTGGCGTCACTGACGCGGTGGCCCCGGGTGTCGTTGAGGACGAAGGAGACCGTGGCACGGGACACGCCGGCGAGCCGGGCGACGTCGGCACTGGTGATCGACGCCGGGGCGGGAGTGTCCTTCACCATGACGTGCTCCCTCGACGCTCCCGTGGAGCGAATGATCGAACCCTGCCTGGTATGCCTGCTTGGCCTGGTGAAGGTTACACGCGTCAGGTAGCCGGAGAGCGGGTTCGCCGGCCGGTCGGACGCGACGGTCAAGGGCGCTGACCCATCGGGGTGGTTACACGTGCCCGCCCGCGGGTTTCCGGTTGGGTCACGATCCGCGCGAGGGCGCGTCCGCACCCCTGGCGGGAGCCCTCGATGGGTGCTACACAGTGTCCCAGCACGTCAGCTGACACGTGTAATCAATCTGTCGTTCACCACCGGCGTCGCCTCTCGACGCTCGGCACCCCTCCCCGCCCCTCCGTTCCCCTCTCTTTCCTTTCGCCCTCCCTCGAAGGAGCCTTCCGTGCGACGCCATCACGTCATGCCCTTGGCCGCCCTGCTGCTGTGTGCGCCGACCCTGGCCGGTACGGCGCCTGCGGCCGCCGCACCGCAGGCCCGACCGGCAGCCGCCCCCACGCCCGCCGCCCCGTTGCGGATCCTGCTCACCAATGACGACGGCTACGACGCCCCCGGCATCCGCAAGGCGTTCGAGCGACTGACCGCCGCCGGGCACGACGTGACCATCGTGGCTCCGCTCACCAACCAGAGCGGCACGGGCACCAAGATGGCGAGCGCACCGTCGATCGCGGTGCGTCACCCCGCGCCCAAGGTGTGGGCGGTGGACGGCACTCCCGGTGACTCGGTGGCCTTCGGCCTGTCCGAGGTCTTCGCGGGGCGCGCCCCCGATCTGGTGGTGTCGGGCACCAACTTTGGTCCCAACGTGGCCGGTCTGGCCACCCACTCCGGCACGGTGGGCGGCGCGGTCGCGGCGCTCGAGTCCGGCGTGCCGGCCATCGCCCTGAGCACGGGCGGTGTCACGGCGCCCGATCCGGTGACCACGGTCAACGCGATGGGCCCGACGGTGGACTTCGCGGTCGAGTTGATCGACCGGCTGCGCGCCCGGGCGCCCCGGTCCGGTCCGCTCCTGCCCGCGGGCGTCGGGCTGAACGTCAACCATCCGATCGTCGGCGCCGACGGCAAGGGCACCGCGGCCGGGGTCTCCTCGACCTTCCAGGACCCGCAGACCCTGCTGCGACCCGACTTCACCGACGCCGGCGACGGCACTTGGACGACGAGCGTCAAGGTGGACCTGAGACCCGCCGCCCGGGGCGGCGACGTGGAGGCCGTCAGCGCGGGCAGGATCGCCGTCAGTCCGATGAGCGCCGACTGGAACACCGGGCCCGTGGACTTCGTCCGGACCGCGGCCCTGATCGCCGGACTGCGCCCGTAACCGCTGTTCAGAACGCAGAACGCAGAACGCAGAACTCAGGACGCAGCACGCAGCACGACGGTCGAGCGCCGGCCGCCGGCCGAGCGGGCCGAGCGGGTCGAGCGGGCCGAGCGCCGTTCGGGGCGTGGGACACCGTCCCACGCCCCGCCCCGGTCAGTCCGCCAGGGGGGCCGTGGTGGCCGACGGGTGGCGGCGACGTCGGGACCGGCGTACGGACCGAAGGGTCACGGCCGTACCCGCCACGACCACCAGGGCTCCCGCCACCGTCAGCAGCCAGACGGGCACGCCGCCCGCGGTGAGGAGTTCGTCCCGGTACACGACGTGGCGGAACGGGGTGTCCTTCGCGGTGGCACGCAGTTCGTGGTCCCCGTCGATGCGGCTCGGGTCCGGGAACCTTTGGTCGATCGCGGTCAGGAACACCGGCGCGGCGCTGCCGGTGAACTCGGCCAGGGAACCTTCCGGCGTGACGGTCCCGGCGAAGGTGACCTCCGGGTCGGCCCCGCCGATCGGGGACGCGGGTTCCATGCGGTGGTCGGCGAGTACGTACAGGCCCAGCGCCTGGGCGGACTTGGCGAGTCGGGACAGTCGCATCGGGTAGACGAGTCGGTCGCTGGCGAAACTGATCCGCAGCGGGTCGAGCTCCCCGCCCAGCGTCGCGCCCTGTTCGCGGGGGACGAGGCGGACGGCGACGTACTCCCACTTCTGGTCGACGTACGGCTTCAATTCCGCGGCGAGCCGGTCCGGCAGTTTGAAGTCGTTGCTCTCCAGCCAGTCGCCCAGGGCGTTCGGGTCGGTGGCGGTCAGTCGGGCGACGTCGAAGTCGCCGAGTCGCTCACGGCCGACGACACCGACGGACGGGGCGCCGGCGCCGGGCTGTGCGGCGCCGACTCCGTCGAGGCTGCCCGAGGAGAAGGGCCAGTCGCGGTCGCGTGGCCAGAAGTAGGTGCGGGTCTTGCGCTCGGGGCGGGTCAGCCGGCCGAGTTCGGGGATCAGGTCCGGGTCCCCGAGTTCGACGCCCGCCCGCGAGGGCACGGGCATGATCCAGGCGGCGCGTTTGGCGTCACCGCCGACCGTGAACCGCATCACGATCTGTTCGGTGCGGCCGTCCCAACGCACGACCGAGGTCTCCCGGGCCACCCCGATCCGGGAGAACCCGTCGGGGACCATCGCTCCGCAACCGCAGGCGTAGGCGGGGTTGACGAGGCTCCCGAGTTGCGTCGCGAGCAGGGCGAACAGGACGGCCAGGACTCTTCGTCTCTTCGTTGCGTTCCACACGCGGTCTGGGACGAGCGGTCGCGGGATCCGGTTCCGGACACCGGTCCGCCGCCACCCACCGCCCGGTCGTCGCCCGGTCGCCGACCGTGGGCACCGGACCCCGGGCACCGAACCCCGGGCACCGAACCCCGGGCACCGGAGTGACCGAAAGTGGCCTGTCGACCCCGTTCCGTGGGGCCGGCCGGCCGTCGCGGGGGCCGCCGGGACACGGTAGGTCAACGTTCGTGCCGCCAGCCGGATGGGCCCTGGTCGGGGGTGGTCCGCGGCTCCCATACTGGCCCCATGAAACGGACGGACAATCCCCGGCGCAGCCCCTTGGTGCCGGATGCCGTGGAGACGGAGATCGAACGGCACGACTGGGAGGCCATCGAATGCGGATGCGGGCATTCCGCAGGGCATCTCGTGCCCACGCTCTGGGACGCCGCCGAAGGGCACCCGGCCGCATTCCACGCGCTGGCCGGTCATGCCTTCACCTGGTCGAAGCTCCAGGCGCCGGCCCCGGCGGCCTGCGGGGTACTGATGGCGATCTGGGCGGCCGGGCCGCCCCGCCAGGCGACCCGCGAGGCGCTGTTGCGCACGCTGCTGGCCCTGCTGGGCACGGAGGACGACGGCTCCTCGCACGAGGCCGGGCTGTACGGGCAGTGCGCGGCCTTCGTGCGCCGGTCCCTGCCCGAGCTGCGCCGGGAGGCGGCCGGTGGCCCGGACTCGGTGACGGCCGCGTACGCGGAGGGGGTCATCGAGATCCTGACCCTCTGCGCGTGATGACGGCGGGCCTGCGCGTGATGATGCCGGGCCTGCGCGCGACGACGAGCACGGGTGCGAGCCCTCACCCGCACACCCCTCGACCCATCACGGCCCTCACACCCGACATACCCATCACATCCGTCACACCGCTCTTACCGTGACGCCCTCCCTGGTCAGCGCCTCGATCGCGGCCTCCGGGGCGGAGGCGTCGGTGACCACCGTGTGCAGGCTCGCGGTGGGGGCGACGAAGGCGAGGGCCGTGCGCGTCAGCTTGGCCGCCTCCGCGACCGCGATGACCCGGCGCGACGAGGCGATGGCGGCGCGTTTGACCGCGGCGTCGGCCAGGTCGTAGGCGGTCAGGCCGTCCGTCGGGACCAGACCGCAGCAGCCGATGACGGCGGTGTCGAAGCGCAGTGCGGCCAGTGAGGCCTCGGTGAGGGGCCCGGTCAGGGCCAGCTCGCCCGGGCGCGGCTGTCCGCCGGGCAGCAGGAGCGTCAGGTGGGGTGCCCCGGTGAGCGCGTTGGCCGCGTGCAGGGACAGGGGCATGACGGTGATCCGTCGTTCCTTCAGCGCGCGGGCCACTTCCAGGCAGGTGGTGCCGCTGTCGACGACCACCGATTCCCCGTCCGCGATCAGGGAGGCCACTTCGGCGGCGATCCTCCGTTTGACGTCCTCGCCCTCCTGGGCGCGCAGGGCGAACGGAGGCTCCTCGCCACGCAGCAGCAGGCTGCGGGCGCCACCCCGGAAGCGTTCCAGCACTCCCTGCTCGGCCAGTGCCTCCAGGTCGCGGCGGACGGTCATCTCCGAGGCGCCGGTGAGTTCGGCGAGTTCCGCCACGCTCAGTTGCTCGCGGTCGCGCACGGCCTCGGTGATCCGCTTCAGTCGATCTGTGCTCGATGTACTCGCCATGCCCTCATTGAACATTTCTCTTGTTCGAAACTCAAGCTGGCGAACACAGATTCTGTTCTCTATGGTGCCTTCCATGAGCAGATCGCTGCGCGCCGCGCGCCTCGCCACCTTTGCCTTCTTCGCGCTCAACGGATTCCTCATGGGCATGTGGATCGTGCACATTCCCGCCGTGGAGCACCGCACCGGCATCAGCCACGCCGTCCTGGGCTCGCTGCTCCTGCTGCTGGGCGGAGGGGCGTTCCTGGGCATGCAGATCGCCGGGCCGCTCACGGACCGGCTCGGGAGCCGTCGCACGGTTCCGGCCGGGGCGGTCCTGTGCAGCGCCGCCCTGGTGTTGCCGGCGGTGGCCGGTGACGTCCTGTCCCTGGGCGTGGCCCTGTTCGTGTTGGGCTTCGGCAACGGCTGTCTCGACGTCGCCATGAACACCCATGCCGTACAGGTGGAACGGGCCTACGGCCGGCCGGTGATGTCGGCCTTCCACGCGGTGTTCTCCCTGGGCGGGGTGCTCGCCGCGCTCACCGGGGCGCTGACGCTCGGGCTCGGCTGGAGCACGACCCCGACGCTGACGACGGTCGCCGTGCTCGGGCTCGTCCTCACCGTGCCGGCCTCGACGGCGCTGCTGCCTCCCGCCGAGCACGCGAAGGACCGTGCCGAGGCCGTGTCGGGGGTGAAAGGGCGTACGCCCGCGCGGATCTGGGCCCTGGCCGCTCTCGCCTTCGCGCTGATGCTCTGCGAGGGCGTCGCGAACGACTGGAGCGCGCTGCACCTGCGGGACGTCCTCGACGCGCCCGCCGCGACGGCCGCCCTGGCGTACGGGGCCTACTCCACCGCGATGACCGCCGGACGCCTGGTCACCGACCGGGTGGTGGCCCGGACCGGTCCGGTGTTCGTCGTGCGGTACGGGGCCGTGCTGGCGGCCCTGGGGCTGACGGCGGCCGCGCTCGGCGGCTCCGTCCCGGTCGCGTTGGCCGGCTGGACGGCGTTCGGCCTGGGACTGTCCGGTTGCGTCCCGCAGTTCTTCAGCGCCGCCGGGCACGAGGACCGGGGCGGCTCCGGGACCAACGTGTCCCGGGTCGCCGGCCTGGGGTACCTCGGCATGCTGGCCGGGCCGGCCGTGATCGGCCCGCTCACCCACCTGGTGCCGCTCAATCTGGCGCTGCTGCTGCCCGTCGCGCTCTGCCTCGTCGCGGCGGGCGCGGCCGGGGTGCTGCGGACCCGGACGCCGGCGTCCGAGGGATCGCGCCCGCGGCCGGCGTCGGAGCCGGCCGCGTGAGAACCCTCCGCGCCGTGTGATGTCCGGCCCGGCCCCTGCGGTATCTGGTCAGGCCGGGAGGCGCGCGGCCAGGCAGGCGCGCAGGACGTCCGGGGTGACCTCCTCCAGCGTCCGGGCGAAGCGGCGCGCCGCCGAGGCGGGCACCGGCAGCAGGGAGGGCACCACCAGGACCGCGCAGCCGGCGGCTTCCGCCGAGGCCGCGCCGTCCGGGGAGTCCTCCACCGCCACGCACGCCTGCGGTACGAGGCCCAGCCGTTCGGCGGCGGCCCGGTAGGGGTCCGGGTGGGGCTTCGTCCGCGCGGTGTCGTCGGCGGACAGCGTGAGGGCGAAGGGGACGTGGGCGAGGGCGCCGCCGAGCACCGAGTCGACCACCACCCGCGGTGAGGCACTGACCAGGGCGAAGGGCACTCCTTCGGTGGTGAGGGCGGTCAGCAGTCGTTGGGCGCCGGGCCGCATCGGCGCCCCGGCGCGCACCCGTCGGAGGAAGTCCTCGGTGAGCGCGGCGCCCACCCGGGCGGGGTCTCCCCCGCCCGTGACCCGTACGAGGTGGGCGGCGGTGTCCTCCACCGCCCGGCCGACGACCTCGGGCGCGTCCGCGTCGGTCAGGGTGTGGCCCATCGCCGCGGCGGTCTCCTCGGTGGTCCGCCACCACAGCACCTCGGTGTCGACGAGGGTGCCGTCCATGTCGAACAGGACCGCCGCGAGCGCGCTCACGAGGCCCTCGCCACGACGAGGACGGGCCGTTCGGTCAGGCCGACGGTCGCCCGTGCGCCGGGCGGCAGTTCCCCGGCGTCCCGCGACGGCAGGTCGGCCTTGACGCTCGCCCCGCCGGGCAGTTCGAGGTGCAGTCGGGTGACGGATCCGAAGAAGGAGGCGGAGACGACGGTGGCCGTGCCCGCGGTGTCGGCGGTCGCGGTGACGTTCTCCGGGCGGACCAGCACCTCCACGTCCCTGCCGGTCGGGACG
Source organism: Streptomyces sp. NBC_01426 (assembly GCF_036231985.1). Lineage (GTDB taxonomy): Bacteria > Actinomycetota > Actinomycetes > Streptomycetales > Streptomycetaceae > Streptomyces. Next base: position 6,856,734 of record NZ_CP109500.1, on the reverse strand, counting down.
GGGCCGTCCACGGGCAGCCGCGAGCCCGCCACGTCCACCAGCCCGGAGTCGGTGAGCCGGCCCGGGAGCCGGTTCATGGTGCCGACGAACTCGGCGACGAAGGGCGTCGCCGGCCGCTCGTACAGCTCGGCGGGGGCGGCGCACTGCTCCAGCCGCCCGGCGTTCAGCACGGCGACGCGGTCGGCCATCGACAGGGCCTCCTCCTGGTCGTGCGTGACGAACACGGTGGTGATGCCGAGGGACAGTTGGAGTCGGCGGATCTCGTCGCGCAGGTTCGAGCGCACCTTGGCGTCGAGTGCGGAGAGCGGTTCGTCGAGGAGCAGGACGCGCGGGCGCAGGGCGAGGGCGCGGGCCAGTGCGACGCGTTGCTGCTGGCCGCCGGACATCTGGTGCGGGTAGCGGTCGCCGTGGTCGGGCAGGCCGACGAGGTCGAGGAGTTCGGCGGCCCGTTCGCGGCGCCGTGCCGCGTCCACCTTGCGCACGCGCAGGCCGAAGGCCACGTTGTCGCGGGCGTTGAGGTTCGGGAAGAGGCTGTACGACTGGAAGACCATCCCGGCGTCGCGGCGGTTGGCCGGGACGCGGGTGATGTCCTGTCCGTCGACGAGGACCTCGCCGGCGTCGGGCTGTTCGAAGCCGGCGACGACGCGCAGCGCGGTGGTCTTTCCGCAGCCCGACGGTCCGAGCAGCGCGACGAGTTCGCCCGGTTCGATGGTGAGGTCGAGACCGTCCAGGGCCACGGTGGAGCCGAACGTCCGGCGCAGGCCGCGGAATTCGACGCGCGCCCCCGCGGGGGTGTCGGGATCCGCCGGCTTCCGGGTCGCGGGAAGGGTGGTGGACATGGGGGTCAGGACTCCTTGCGGGAGGTGGGGGCGACGCCGGTCGCGGCGGTCGGGGTGGTCCCGGCCCGCGAGAGGACGAGCAGCAGCAGCCAGGTGATCAGGAGGCTCAGGATGGAGACGGCCACCGACATCCGGGCCTGGGCGCCGGAGATGGAGACGATCCACACCGCGAAGGGACGGAATCCCAGGAGCGAGGCGATGGTGAACTCGCCGAGGACCAGGGCCAGAGTGAGGAAGGCGGCTCCGGCGAGCGAGGCCCGCAGGTTGGGCAGCAGGACGCGCAGGACGACGTACGGCCAGCTCGCGCCGCAGCTGCGGGCGGCCTCGACCAGGGTGGGCACGTCCACGGCGCGCAGGCCGGCGTCGAGGGAGCGGTAGACGAACGGCAGCGCCAGCACGGTGTAGGCGAGGACCAGGACGACGGGGAACCGCTCGTCCTGGACCGCGAGGAAGGTCTGGTAGAGCGGGGTCCGCGAGAGGTGTTCGGGTCCCCAGCGCAGCACGGTGGTGATGCCGGTGACCAGCGCGATGGGCGGCACCACCAGGGGCAGCATGCACATGACCTCGACGACGGGGCGCAGCCTGGGCGAGCCGATGCGCACGCCGATCAGCGCGGGCACCGCGAGGAGCAGTGACAGCGCGATGGTGGCGGCGGCGAGACCCAGGGAGAGCAGCAGGCTCTCGGTGAAGCCGTCGGCGGCGAGGAGCTCGGTGTAGGCGGCGAAGGTGATGCCCTGGCCCGGCACGTGCACGGTGAACACGAAGGAGGCGACGAGCGGTACGAGGAAGTAGGCGCCCGCCAGGAGGAGTACGGCGCCGCGCCACACCCGGGGACGTGGCCGGGACGGGCGCGGGCTCCGGGCCGGCGCGCCGGCCGGCTTCCCCGCGGCGGCGGCCTCCAGGGCCTCGACGGTGTTCCGGGTGGGCGTCGGGGTCATCGCAGCCATCGGGCGCTCCGTCGCTGGAGGGGCAGGTAGACCGCCATGACCAGGCCGGCGATCAGGATCATGTCGAGGCCGAGGGCGAGTGCCACGTTCTCCTGGCCGGTGAGGACGTTCCCGGCCAGCGCGTCCGCGATCTTCAGCGTGACCAGGGGCACGGAGCCTCCGACAAGTGCGGCGGCCGTGGCGTGCGCGGCGAAGGCGGTGCCGAAGAGCAGCACGAACCCGCCGAGCAGCGAGGGCGCGAGGACCGGCAGTCCGACGTGGCGCCAGAACTGTCGGCCGGTGGCCCCGCTGTTCTCGGCGGCCTCGCGCCATTGCGGGCGCAGTCCGTCGAGTGCGGGCGCGATGACCAGGACCATCAGCGGGGTGAGGAAGTACAGGTACACCACGGACAGGCCGGTGAAGGAGTACAGGTTCCAGCCGAGGCCGCCGAGGTCGGCGAGTTGGGTGACGACTCCGGAGATGCCGGCGGTGGCGATGAACGCGAACGCCAGTGGGACGCCGCCGAAGTTGGCCAGCACGCCCGACGCGGTGAGGGTGGCGCTGCGCAGGGCGGTCGACCGGGAGGTGACCACGGCCTGGGCGATCAGTACGCCGAGCACGCCGCCGAGCAGCGCGGTCAGGGCGGAGAGCCGGACACTGCCGACGAGCGAGTCGAGGTAGGGGCCCTGGAGCGAGCGCGCGAGGTGCTCGCCGGTCAGGGCGGTGGTGCCGCGGGCCGGGTCGGTGGTGGTGACGGCTCCGAAGGCGATGGCGCCGAGCGGGATGCCGAAGCACAGCCCGGTGAAGACGAGCAGGGGCAGGGTGGCGAGCCAGGTGCGCGGGCCGCGCCGCCGGCGGCGGGTGCCGCCGGCGGTCCCCTGGTGGGGGGTGGTGGAGGTGGCTGACATCAGGAGAGGGCCTTGTCCCACTTCTCGGCGAGGGTGGCCTTGGCCTTGTCGAGCTCGGCGGAGGCCGGGAAGGACGGGGTGCCCTGGACCTTGGGCAGCTTCTCGACGGCGGCTTTGTCGGCGCTGCCGTCCTGCGTCATGACGGGCAGCAGGACGGGCCGGGCGTAGCCCTTGAGCCAGAGGTTCTGGCCCTCGGCGCTGTACAGGAACTCCATCCACAGGCGGGCGGCCGCCGGGTTGGGGGCGTCCTTGTTGATGGCCTGCGAGTAGTACTGGGCGTAGACGCCGTCGGTGGGGACGGCGACCTTCCAGTCGACGCCCTTGCCCTTGAACTGGTCGGCGTAGCCGGCGTTCAGGTAGTCCCAGTCGATGGAGATGGGCGTCTCGCCCTTCTCGACGGTGGCCGGGGTGGACTCGACGGGGATGAAGTTTCCGTTCTTCTTCAGCTGCCCGAAGAAGTCGATGCCGGGCTGGATGTCCCCGAAGGAGCCCTTGTTGGCGAGGGCCGCCGCGTAGACGCCGCCGAAGGCGGAACCGGACTTGGTCGGGTTGCCGTTGAGGGCGACCTTGCCCTTGTACTCGGGCTTCAGGAGGTCCGCGAAGGTCTTCGGGCAGTTCGGGACGCGGGCGGCGTCGCAGCCGATGGAGATGTAGCCGCCGTAGTCGTTGTACCAGCGGCCGTCGGCGTCCTTCTGACCGGCGGGGATCTTGTCCCAGGCGGTGACCTTGTACGGGGCGAAGAGGTTCTCGCCGGCTCCGCTGCGCGCGAAGGCGATGCCGAGGTCGAGGACGTCGGGGGCGCGCTTTTGGCCCTTGCGGGACTTGACGGCGGCGATCTCGTCGGCGCTGGCGGCGTCCGGGTTCTCGCTGTTGATCTGGATCTTGGGGTACTTCGCCTGGAAGGCCTTGAGGATCTCGCCGTAGTTCGCCCAGTCGGCGGGGAGCGCGATCACATTGAGCCGGCCCTCCTTCTCGGCCGCGGCGACGAGGCCCTTCAGGTCGCCGAAGTCGGTCAGGGAGGCCGCGGCACCCGGCTGTACGCCCTTCTTGGCGTCACCGGTCGAACCGGCGTTCTGCTGGTCGGGGGCGGCACCACACGCGCTGAGCGTGGTGAGGACGGCGACGCCGAGCAGTACGGCCGCACCACGACGGGCGGAGGAACTGAGCACGGTCTCTCCCGGAGACGAAGGGGGGTTTCTTGTCCGACCACTTGTCCGACCACTTGTCTGAACAAGTTGGCTCCAGTTCGCCCGGGCCCGCTGTACGGACGGTGAACGGCGGCTGGACCGCGGAGCACGGCTTGTGGAAGAGCGGAGATTGACCGAAAGAAGCCGTGACAGGGGCGGTTCGATGATCATGAGTAACGGGCAAGAGGTCGGTCGGTTCGACGAGGGGCGCACGGCATGGGCACGGTCAGGTATCTGGAGATCGCCGAGGCGCTGCGGCAGGCGATCCTGTCCGGCGAGTACCGGGTGGGTGCGCGGCTCCCCTCGGAGAGCGACCTGGCCGCCCGGTGGTCGGCCTCGCGCGGCACGGTCCGCCAGGCGGTGGCCACCCTGGCGGCCGAGGGGCTCGTCGGCTCCCGGCAGGGCGCGCGCAGGATCGTCCTGCGTCACGAGCGCAAGCACAGTTTCGGCGAGCTGAACAGCTTCGCCCAGTGGGCCGAGGGCGTGGGCCACGAGGCCGCCGGCCGGTTCCTCTCGCGGACCCGACGCCCCGCCCACGCCGAGGAGGCGCGGCGGCTCGCAGTGCCGCCGGGTGCCGAGATCCTGGCCGTGCTGCGGCTGCGCCTGCTGGACGGTGAGCCGACCATGGTGGAGCGCACCGCGTACGCGGACTGGGTCGCGGCGGCCGTCGAGGCGCTGCCCGAGGACTGCCGTTCCGTGATGGACAGTCTGGCGCGCGACTCGGGGATCGTCGCCCAGTACGGCGAGCACCTGATCGACGCGCTGCCGGCGGGGAGCGAGGACGCCCGGCTGCTGGGGATCAGGCGCGGCGGGGCGCTGCTCCGCCAACGGCATGTCTCCGCGACCCGTACCGGCCGCCCGATCGAGTGGTCCGACGACCGCTACCGGGCGGGCAGCGTCACGTTCAGCGTGAGCAACTCGGCGGTGGCGACACCCCTGGAGAGGCACCCGGGCGATCGTCAGGCATGAGCGCGGGAGGGCGGGCGCGCGGCTTCCGTGATCGCAGCCGGCAGCCAGTCCGCGGTCCGGGTGAAGCGGTAACCGAGTCCGCTGGCGCGGGAGTTGTCGAGTGCGTAGTCCCGGTCGAAGGAGAACGGTGACGCGGGAGCGCCCGCCCCGACGGTCCGGTAGCGGGGCCGCCGTCCCAGTCGTGCGCCGATCAGCTCGCAGAGTTCGGTGACGGTCAGGGCGCCGTCGGAGGCCGCGTCGACGGGGCCGGTGAAGCTCCCTTCTGCCGTCCAGCGCAGGAAGTCCGCGATCTCGTGGTGGTGGATGAAGGACGTGGGGCGCGGGGCCTCGTGGACGTCCACCGGGGCGCCGGCGCCGATCCGCTCGACGTAGTGCGCGAGCCTCCCCGTGAACTCGGCGGGCCCGCCGCCGAGGACATGGGCGCTGCGTACGGCGACGAACGGGAACTCCGCGTCGGTCAGTTCCGCCTCGGCCTCTCGCTTGCCCCGCGCGTAGGCGGCCGCTTCGGGGGTGGGGGGCGCCGGGTCGTACACCTCCATGGTGGAGGTCATCACATAACGCCCCGCGGAGCCCGCGAAGACGCGGCGGGCGAGGGCGGCCTGCCGCGGCGTGTAGCAGACCTGGTCGACGACGGCGTCGAAGCTCCGCCGCCCCAGGGCCGTGCGCAACCGCGCCTCGTCGTCGCGGTCGGCGACGAGGTGGCCGACACCGGGCGGCGGGGCGACGGAACCCCGGTTGAGGACGGTGACCCGGTCGCCGGCGTCACGGAGTGAGGTGACCAGATGCCTGCCGAAGTACCGGCTCCCGCCGATGACCAAGAAATTTCGCATGGGTTCGACTCTGCCGCTGTAGCGTCCCCTGCGGTACTGATGTCTTGCTGAACCTGTCGTAAGGAAAACTGTTGATCGATGTGCAACGGCTGCGCGTCCTGCGCGCCGTGGCCGAACACGGCAGCTTCAACAAGGCGGCCGGCGCCCTGCTCCTGACCCCCTCCGCCGTCTCCCAACACATCGCGACGCTGGAACGCGGGCTCGGTCACCCGGTGGTCGTGCGCGGCAGCCGCGGGATCACCCTCACCGAGCCGGGCCGGCTGCTGACGGAGGCCGCGGAGTCGATCTTCGCCGAACTGGACCGGGTGCGGAACGCGATCGAGCGCCTGAGCGCGCCCCGCCCCCGCCTGACCGTCGCCACGTTCACCAGCGGGGGCCGGCATCTGCTGCCGGCGGCGTTGCCCCGGTTCGTGGCGGCGCACCCCGAGGTCGAACTGACGGTGCGGGAAGCCGAACCGGAGGCCGCGCTGCCGATGGTGCGCGACGGTGCGGCCGACCTCGCGCTCGGCTACCACTTCGACGAACCCCTGCCCGTACTGCCCGGGGTGGACTGGTCACCGTTGATGGACGACCCCCTGTGGGTGGTGCTCCCGCCCGACCACCCGCACGCGGGGCGCGACTCGATCGCCCTGGCCGAACTGACCGACGCCCGCTGGGTGCTCGGCTGCCTCCGCACCGAGGCCTACCTGCGGCGGTACGCGCAGCGGTCCGGCTTCGAGATCCGGATCTCGGCCTCCACCACCGACTACTTCTTCGCCCAGTCCCTGGTGGCGGCGGGCGTCGGCGTCTCGCTCGTTCCCCAGGTCGCCCTGCTCTCCCCGCTCGACGCGCCCCGGCCGGGCCCCGCGGCCCCGTCCGGGGCGCCCGTCGCCGTACGCGTCGAACCGCCCCGCCCCGTACGACACCTCGGGCTGGCCACCGCGCGCCGGCGGGACGCACGGCCGTACCTCGACACCCTGACCGCCGCCCTGCGGGACGCGGCGAAGGAGCCCCACACCCGGGCCTCACCGAAGAGCTGTTGCGCGCCATGGTCGCCACGCACGGCGTAGGGATGCACACGCGGGTCGCCGCCAACCCGGGTGCGTCCGGGGCCCTGCTGGAGGAACTGGCCCACCACCAGCCGCCGGTACGACGAGCCCTGCGCGAGATCGCCGGGCATCCGAACGCGACGGCCGCCGCGCTGACGCCCTGCCTGGGGGACCCGAGGGCCGCCGAGGCCGCCGCCGCGCATCCGGCGCTGTCGCCCTCCCTCCTCGCTTCCCTGCTCACCGGACCCGACGAGGCCTGGCCGAGGCGGCGGCGCGCAATCCCTCGCTGCCGCGCGAGGACATGGAGCGGCTGGTCCCCTGAGGTTCAGCCGGCGGTGGCGGTGGCGTCGGAGCGGGTGAGCCGGCGCAGGGCCAGGACACCGCCGATCCCGGGCAGCAGGGCCAGTCCGGTGGTCGGCGGGGTCCGTCTCGGGTCGCGGGCCACCGGGACCACGGTGAACAGGTAGGCGCAGCCGTGCACGGGACCCGCGAGCGAGGAGATCGCCGGCAGGTGCACGGTGGCGAGGTTCGCCAACAGGACGACGAACGAGCCGAGTTCGCTGACGGAGGCCACCCGCAACGGCCGGCCGGGGTGGCACGCGATCACCTCAGGCTCCCGTCGTGGAGCCGGGGCGGATGATCATGAGGACGGTCACCGTGACCCACAGCAGGTTGAACACGCCCGTGAACATGGCCAGTCGGGCCGTGGCGGCCCTCTCCACGGGCGCCGCGCCCTCGTCCAGTCCGACCAACACGGCCTCCTGGCCCGGCAGGATCCGCAACGCGAGGATCGCGGCGGCGGCGGCGGTGAGGACCATCGAGGTGATCAGCCAGGCATCGGTCAGCACCCCGAGGGAGGACGCGGTGGCGAGGCCGAACACCGGTACCGCCACGCCCACCACGGCGTACACCCGACAGACGCGGTGCAACAGCCGCACGGCGCCCACGTCGGACTCGCCGGAAGCACCGAACGCACCGGACCCGGCGGGAGGCTCGCAGGACTCACCGGATCGGACGCGCCGGGCGGCCGCCGGGAACATGCTCGCCGCGACGGTCACCGGCCCCACGGCGAGGATGGCCGCCACCACGTGCACGGCCAGCAGGAACGCGGTCACCGCGCGACGGTGGGCTCGGCGCCCGTGGCGGTCCAGACGGTGCCCCGGCGCTCGTGGGCGAAGAGCTCCTCCACGGCGTGGGCGACCCGGGAGCCGACCTCCCGCTCGACGAGGTACAGGGCGAGGTCCAGACCGGAGGTCACCCCGGCGCCCGTGACGAGGTCCCCGTCGTCCACGACCCGGGCGTCGACGGCGTGGACACCCGCGGTCTCGAGGACGTCGCGGCCCATGGGGTGACCGGTGGCGTGGCGTCCCCCGATCAGCCCGGCCATGGCCAGGATCATCGAGCCGCCGCAGACCGTGGCGACGACGGTGTCCTCCCGGTCGAGCGCCTCCTTGACCAGCCGTGGCAGTTCGGTCTCCAGGGTGCGGGCCAGGATCGCGGGGATGGTGCGCGCCCGCTCCTCCTCGGTGATCTCCCTCTCGGTGGGCAGGTCGCCGACCGCGCCGGGCAGCACGATCACGTCGGCGCGCGCCGGGTCCAGGACGGCGACGGCCCGCAGGGACACGTTCGGGAGACCGGCGGGCACCTCCCTGGGCCCTTCGGCGCTCACCAGCTCGACGGTCACGGCGCCGCCACCGAGTGTCCCGGCCGCGTGCGCGACCTCGTAGGGGGCGATGACGTCAAGGGGGTCGAATCCGTCGAACAGGACGAACTGAACGTGCATGTCCGCGTGCCTCTTTCGCTTCAGGGGGTGGGTGCGCGACCCACGCTAGGCGGCTCGGGCGCTGCCTCCCATGGGCTGGAACGACAAAGGGCAACGGATTCCCGCCGGCGCCTCCACCGGCTCTCCCCTCCACCACACACCTGTGACCTGCCTATTCGGGCATGGCGGGAACTGACCTACCCTGAAGGGCATGCATACCGTGGCGGTCCTCGCGCTGGACCATGTGGTGGCCTTCGACATCGCGACCCCCGTCGAGGCGTTCGGGCGGGCCCGACTGGCCGACGGACGACTCCCCTACCGCGTCCGGGTGTGCGGAACCGGTGGCGAGGTGACCGCGAGCAACGCGTTCACGATCCGCGCCCCGTACGGACTGGACGCCCTGGCCGACGCCGACACCATCGTCGTGCCCGGCTGCACGGAGGACGCCCCGCCGCCCGACCCGGCGGTACTGGAGGCGTTGCGCTCCGCCGCGGCGGCCGGGACCCGGATCGCCTCGATCTGCGCGGGCGCGTTCGTCCTCGCCGCGACCGGGCTGCTGGACGGGCTGGGAGCGACGACCCACTGGATCGCGGCCGCGCGACTGGCCGAGGAGTTCCCGCTGGTGGACGTACGCCCCGACGTGCTCTACGTCGACAACGGGCAGTTGCTCACCTCGGCGGGGGCGGCGGCCGGGCTGGACCTGTGCCTGCACATGATCCGGCGGGACTTCGGGTCGGCGGTCGCGGCGGACGCCGCGCGGCTGTCGGTGATGCCGCTGGAACGGGAGGGCGGGCAGGCCCAGTTCATCGTGCACGCCCAGCCTCCCGTGCCCCGCGGGTCGCTGTTGGAGCCGGCGCTCGCCTGGATCGAGGACAACCTGGGCGGGGACCTCACCCTGGCCGCCATGGCCGCCCGGACCGGCATGAGCGAGCGCACCTTCAGTCGCCGGTTCCGGGAGCAGACGGGCACCACGCCCTTGCAGTGGCTGCTGCGCGCCCGGGTCCGGCGGGCCCAGTTCCTGCTGGAGACCACCGAGTACGGCGTCGAGCGCATCGCCGCGCAGGCCGGGTTCGGCTCACCGACCGCGTTCCGGGAGCGGTTCAAGCGGGTCGCGGGGATCACCCCGCAGGCCTACCGCTCCTCCTTCCGCGGGGCGCCCGCCGAGGCGTGGTGACCCGCGCGGGCCGGATGCGCGGCCGACCCTACGCCCGCGCCGTGTGCGCGGTCGCGGCATCGGGATCGGGATCGGGCTCGGCGACTCGGCCGTCGTGCAGTTCCACCACCCGGTCCGCGAGTTCCACCAGGGCCGGGTCGTGGGTGGCGACGAGGGCGGTGACGCCCTCGCCGCGCACCACCGCGCGCAGCAGTTCCATGATCGAGCGGCCCGTCTCGGAGTCCAGTTGGCCGGTGGGCTCGTCCGCGATGATCAGGGCGGGCTCGTTGGCCAGCGCCCGGGCCACGGCCACGCGCTGCTGCTGGCCGCCGGAGAGTTCACCGGGGCGCTGCGCCGCGTGGTCGGAGAGCCCGACCAGGGCCAGCAGGGTGCGGACGCGTTCCTCGCGCTGTCGGGCCGGGACCTTTCGCATCCGCATGGGGATGCCGATGTTCTCGGCGGCGGTCAGGACCGGGATCAGTCCGAAGGACTGGAAGACGAAGCCGATCCGGTCGCGGCGCAGGGCGAGCCGCCCGGGCTCGTCCAGGGTGGCCAGGTCGGTTCCGTCGATGACGACGCTGCCGCCGCTCGGGGCGTCCAGTCCGCCGACGAGGTTCAGCAGGGTCGTCTTGCCGGATCCGGATCGGCCTTTGAGCGCGGTCAGTTCGCCTCTGCGGATGTCGAACGTGACGCCGCGCAGGGCGTGTACGGCCTGTTGACCGCTTCCGAAGCTCCGCCGGAGGTCACGCACCACCACCATGGGTGCCGCGGTGTCGACCTGGTCCTGCGTCATGGTGGGATCCCCCTCGGTTCGGCCGGCCGGGCTCGCCCGTGGGCGCCGCCCGGGTCATGGCCGTTCAGCTGCGCGCGACTGCTTCCGGCGGCCGCGTTTCGACTACCTTCCGAATTTGCTCATCCGTCACATCCCTCGCGCAAGTACCTTCCGATACACGATCGAATCTGACAACATCGTCCGCTATCCGGGACCAGTGGTCCGGACGGGGGAGGAACAGGCACATGATCGGCTTCGTCGTGCGCCGGCTGCGCGGGCGACTGCCGCTCGCTGCCGCCGTGCTGCTGACCGTACTCATCGCCACGACCGCGCTCAGCGCCCTGCTCGCCTTCTCCCGAGGGGTGGACGAGGCCGGCCTGCGACAGGCGATCCACGGTCCGGGGCGGGCCCGCACCGCGGTGACCGTCACGGGCGAGCATCCGGCGAGCGGCCGCGCCGACGACGACAAGGCCGTACGCGCCTTCGCCACTGCCCTGTTCGGCCGGCTGCCGGTCGACGTGCGGAGCGTGGCGCGCAGCCGCGCCTACGGGCTTCCCGGACCCCGGGCGCCCGGCAAGGAGGCGGACCTGACCCTGCTCGCGGCCCTCGACCGGGATCGCGTACGACTCCTGTCCGGCACGTGGCCCCGGCCGCTCGCGAACGCCTCCGCCCGCGTCGAGGTGGCCGTGCCCCAGGCGGCGTTGAACCGGCTCGGGTTGACCGCCGGCGCGCTGCCCGCCGAGGTCGGGCTCGACGACCGCTACGGCGGCAGCCCGCTCAGGGTCCGGGTGACCGGTGTCTACCGGGCGACCGAGCCGGACGCCCCGTACTGGCGGCTCGACCCGCTCGGCGGCCGGGAACTCCAGGTCGGCGCGTTCACCACGTACGGACCCCTACTCGGCGACGACTCCGCCTTCACCGCGGGCGGGCTCCCGCAGGACAGCCGCGCCGCCCTGCTGACCGCGGACTTCACCGCGGCCGGCCCCTCGGACGTCGAGGCGGTCCGGGCCGCCGCGACCCGCATCGACCCACGATCTTCGATCGGTGCCCCCCTCGCCGCCGCCGGACTCAAGGCCAAGACCGAACTACCTGATCTTCTGGCCGAGTTGACGTCGGCGCAGCGGGTCGCCCGTTCCACCCTGCTGGTCGGGGCGCTCCAGCTCGCGGTGCTCGCCACCGCGACCCTGCTGCTGGTCGCCCATCTGATGACGGACCGCAAGGAGACCGAGCGGGTCCTGTTGACCGCCCGGGGCGCCTCCCGACGCCGGCTCGGGATGCTCACCGTCGCCGAGTCGCTGCTGCTCGCCCTTCCCGCCGCCGTGCTCGCGCCGCTCCTCACCCCGCCGCTGCTGCGCCTGTCCGGCCGGTTCGGGCCACTGTCCCGGCTGTCCCTCGACTCCGCCGGCACCTGGATGCTCTGGCCGGTGGCGCTGGGCTGCGCGCTGTTCTGCGCGCTGCTGACCAGCCTGCCCGTCGTGCTCCGCGGGGCGGCCTCGGCCGTGCTGCGCCGCAGCGGTTCCCGACAGGCCGTCGTGGCCGGCACCGCCCGCGCCGGCGGTGACCTCGCGCTCGTCGTCCTCGCCGTCCTCGCCTACCTCCAACTCGCCCGGTACAGCGGCGACGAGGGTCTCGCGGCACGGGCCGGGGGCCTGGGCGTGGACCCGGTGCTGGTCGCGGCGCCGACGCTCGCGCTGTGCGCGGGCACCGTGCTGGTCCTGCGGCTGCTGCCGTTCGGCGCGCGGCTGGGCGGCCGGATCGCCGCGCGGGGCCGCGGCCTCGGCCCCGCGCTCGTCGGCCGGCAGTTGGCCCGCCACCCCAGGCGGGCCACGGGGCCCGTGCTGCTGCTGGTCCTCGCCGTCTCCAGCGGGGTACTGGCGCTGGGGCAGCACACCGCCTGGACCGACTCCCAGCACGACCAAGCCGACTTCGTCACCGCGGGAGGACTGCGGATCTCCGGCAGCGACCTGTCCGCGATGGGGCGGGCCGGCCGGTACTCCGCACTGCCCGGCGGCGACCGGATGATCCCGGTGATCCGCGGCGAACACTCCCTGCCCGGCGGGCGGGCCGCCACCCTGGTCGCGCTGGACGCCCCCGCCGTCGCCGCGCGGGTCCCGCTGCGGGAGGACCTGCGGGGCGGCCGCGGGATGCGCGAACTGTTCGGTCCGCTCTCGCCGTCCGCCCCCGCCGCGCACGGGGTCACCCTGCCCGGGCAGCCGAGGCGCATCGACGTCGACGTGTCCCTGGAAGCCGCCGACGACCCCGGCAGTCCCGGGATCGGCGTGCTGCTGCGCGACCGGCACGGGCTGACGTACCGGGCGCCGATGCGGCAACTCCCCTCGAACGGCGACACCACCGTGTCGGTCGACGTCGACGCCCTGGCCGACGCCCCGATCGGATCCGCCGCCGGCCCGCTGAGCATCGTCGGCTTCGTCGTCACGTTCTCCCCCGACGCCCGGCGCTACGGCACACCCCGGCAGGTCGGCGGTGAGGTGACGGTGCGCGGCGTCGCCGTCTCGGACACCCGGGACGGCCCGGCCGTCCCGGTGCGGGCCGCCGCACCGGCCTGGCACCTGACGGCCCCGACCACGACGAACGAGACTCCGACCGGTGAACTCCGCGACGGCGGCGACGCGTTGGTACGCATCCGCTACCGGGACCCGCGCGATACGACCGCCCCGCTCCAGATCTCCGCGACCGCGGGCGGCCCGCCCGCCGCCGGGATCCCCGGTATCGCCACGCACGCGTACATCCGTGCCCTCGGCGCCGATGTCGGCGACCTGGTCCCCGTGCCCCTGGGCAGCGACTCGCTGCCGGTCCGGATCACCACCGCGGTGGACACGTTGCCCGTGGTCGGCGACACGGCCGTGGCCGTGGACCTGGCCACGCTGGGCCGACTGTTCGCCGCGCAGGGCGGCAAGCAGGTCCCCCCGACCGACGAGTGGTGGCTGCCGGCCGTCTCCGCCGACGACCCCGCGCCGGCCCGGGCCGCCGCCGCGCTGCGGGCGGGCGCGGGAGTCCAGGAGGTGCGGTTGCGCGAGGAGGTCGTCGCAGGACTGCTCGACGACCCGCTGAGCGCCGGACCGCAGGCCGCGCTCGCCGCCCTCGCGCTGGCCTGCGCGGTCCTGGCGGCGATCGGCTTCGCGGCCTCCGCCGCGGCGAACGCGCGGGAACGGTCCGGGGAGTTCGCCGTACTGCTGGCGCTGGGCGCGCCGCGTCGGGCACTGGCCTGGACGGCGGCCGCCGAGAGCGGGGTCCTGGTCGGCCTCGGAGCGGGGGTCGGCCTCGTGCTGGGGGCCGCCATCGTGCACCTGACCGTGCCGTTGGTGGTGCTGACCCCGGGGGCGCGCCGGCCGGTACCGGAGGTCCTGGTGGATCTGCCCGTCCCCACGACGTTGCTGCTGGTCGCGGGCATCGCCGCCGTGCCGCTGCTGTCGACCGTGCTCGGCGGCCACCGCGGCCGCAACGCCCTGAGCGCAGCCGCCCGGCTGCGGCACGTGGAGGACATGTGACCAGCCCGGCCCCCGCGCCGCCGCCGCACACCCGCCCCGCGCCGTGGGTGCGGACCCGGTTGCGGGCCGCGCCGGTGACCACCCTGCTGGGCGCCGTCCTGGCGTTCGTCGCGGTGTTGCTCGCCGCCGGTCTTCCGCGCGCCCTGGACCGCGGCTCCGACCAGGCCCTGCGGTCCTTCCTGCGGGACCAGGGGCCCGGCTTCACGAGCCTGCTCGCCACCGCGGAGGCCCGGCCCGGTACCCGCACGCCCGAGGAGCCGGACTCGGTACGGTCCCTCCTGCTGTCCCGCACCGGCGGGGACTTCGCGGTGGCGCCCGACGGCCCCGTGTCGGGTACCCGCGCGGTCAAACCGCGCACCCTGACGAACCCGGGACTGCCGAGCCCCTACGAAGTACCGCCGCAGATGAACCTGCTGTACCTGCGCGACCTCTCCGCGCACACCCGACTCCTCGCCGGCCGCTGGCCCGACGGCGGCACGCCGGACGGGCCGATCCCGATCGCCGTGTCCCAGGGCGTCGCGGACACCCTCGGCGTGAAGGTCGGCACCGTCCTTGACCCCAATCCCGGTATCGCGGGACCGCTCAGCGCCGAGATCGTCGGCGTGTACGGCGTGAACGACCAGGCCGACCCGTTCTGGACCGACCTGCTGTGCGCGGCCCGCGCCTGCCTCAACGGCACCCGCAAGCAGTACTGGCAGACGTCCGCCGTGGTCGGGGCCGACGGCGCCGACCGGCTGGCGTCCTGGGGCGAACGCGCCGAGCACTTCTGGCGGTTGCCGGTGGACACCGACGTCCTGCGCGCCGACCGGCTGCCCGCCGTCCGGGAGGCCGTCGCCTCGTACGTGGCCGGCCCCACCGCCACCGATCTGACCCTCGCATCGGGCCGGCCCGACCTGCGGATCTCCTCGCGGCTGCCCGAGCTGCTCGCCAGGGCGGAGGCCCGGCGGCAGGCCGCCGCGCCGCTCGCCGCGATCGGTCCCGCCGGAGTCGTCGGCGTCGCCCTCGTCGTGTTCTTCCTCGCCGCCGGACTGAGCGGCGACCGGCGGCTCGCCGAGTTGCGGCTGCTGCTCGCCCGGGGTGGCTCACGCTCCTCCATCGTCCGCCGGGTGCTCGCGGAAGGCGCCGTCCCGGTGCTCCCCGCGGCGGCGCTCGCGACGACCACCGCCGTGCTGCTGCTGCCCACTCCCCGCCTGCTGCCCGCCCTTCTCGCCGCGGCGGCCGTCACCCTCGTGCTGCTGACCGCCTTTCCCGTACGGGCGTTCGTGCTGCTGTCGCCGCCGCGGCCGCCCGCCCCGCGCCGCCGACTGGTCGCGGAACTGCTGGTGGTCGCCGCGACCGGCGCGGCGGTGTTCGAGGTCCGTGACCGAGGCGTCGCCCCGGCCGGACAGGGGGTCGACCCGCTGCTCGTCGCCGCCCCGCTGCTGCTGGCGCTCTCGGGCGGGCTGCTGCTGGCCCGGCTCCAGCCGCCGCTCGTCGGGGCGCTCGCGCGGGCGGTGGGTCGCCGGCGCGGTGTGGTGGGCTTCCTCGGGGCGACCGGCGCGGCCCGTGGTCCCGGGGATCGCGCACGGCCCTCGGTACTGCCGCTGATCGCGCTGCTGCTCGCCGTCACCACCGGCGGGTTCGGGGCCACCGTGCTGTCCGGGGTGGAGTCCGCCCGGGCGCGGGTGGCCCGGCTCGACGTGGGCGGCGACGCCCAGGTCGCCTCGCCCGCGGGAGTGCCCGTCCCGAAGGCCCTCGCGGAGGCGGCCGGCGAACTGCCCGGTGTACGGGCCTCCCTCACCCTGTGGGCGGACATCGACGCGTTCGCCTTCGACACCGACCGGGGGTCCGTCAAGGTCACGGTGATCGTCGCCGACCCGGTGGCCTACGCGGAGATCTCGCGGACCGTCGGCCGCGGACGGTTCGACCCCGCCCTGCTCGCCGGCGGCTCCCCCGACGCCGTCCCCGCACTGTTCAGCGAGGACCTGGTGGGGAAGGTCGCCGGCGAGGCCCACCGCGTGCGGTTCGCCAACGGTGAGGAACTGCGCGCCAAGCCCGTCGCCCGGATCGACGGCACGCCCCTCCTCCAAGGTTCCGGCAAGGGCGTCATCGTGCTGCCCGCGGGCACGGCCACCGCCATGATCCCCAAAGGTGCCCCGCCCACCCACTGGCTCGCGGTGGGAAGCATCGACGACGCGGCCCTGCGCGAGGTGGTCCGCGCCCACGCCGGCCCGGCGGCCGACCGCTACCTCGTCCGCACGAGCGCCGCCACCGTCGCGACGCTCGCCGACGACCCCCTCCAGCGGTCCGCGAGCCGCATGTTCTGGGCCTCCCTGGCCGGCGCGGCGGGCTTCGCGTCGCTGGCCGTGCTGCTCACCCTGGCCCGGGCCACGCCCGAACGCGCCGCGCTGCTGGCCCGACTGCGCACCATGGGCCTGCGGCCCCGGCAGGGCGTGGCGCTGATCCTCGTCGAATCGCTGCCGCAGGCGGTCACCGCCGCGCTCGGCGGCGGTCTGATCGCGGTCGCCGCGGTCGCCCTGCTGGGTCCGGCGGTGGACCTGACGACGCTGGTCGGCTCGTCGGTCCCCACCGGGCTGGGCGTCCTCGTCCGGCCCGTGCTGGCGCAGTCGCTGGGCCTGGCCGCGCTGGTGGCCCTGACCGTGCTCGCCGAGGCGGCGCTGTCCGGCCGGCGCCAGATCACCACCGAGTTGAGAGCGGGAGACCGACGTTGAACACCGAAGCCCCCACCTTCGAGGAGCTGCGCCGCAGGGCGCTGGCCGCCGCCGAGCCCCGCGGTCACGATCCGGCCCACGCCATCGTCTGCGACCGGCTGGTCCGCATCTTCAGCTCCGACGGGGTGGAGGTGCAGGCCCTGCAGGGGTTGGAGCTGACCGTGACCCGCGGGGACCTGATCGCGCTGGTCGGCGCGTCCGGCAGCGGGAAGTCGACGCTGTTGAACATCCTGGCGGGCCTGGACGTGCCGACGGCGGGGAAGGCCACCGTGAGCGGTCACGACCTGCTGGAGATGTCTGCGCGGGAGCGGCTGCGCTACCGGCGCGAAACCGTGGGGTTCGTCTGGCAGCAGACCGCCCGCAACCTGCTGCCGTTCCTCACGGCCGCCCAGAACGTGGCACTGCCGATGCAGCTGAAGGACGGGAACGGGCGCGCGGCCCGCAAACGGCAGACCGCGCGCGTCGCCGAGCTGTTGGCGGCGCTGGAGATCGGCGACCTGGCCGGGCGGCGGCCGAGCACGCTGTCCGGCGGACAGCAGCAGCGCGTGGCCATCGCCGTGGCCATGGCCAACGACCCGGCGGTCCTGTTGGCGGACGAGCCGACCGGCGAGCTGGACTCCGAGACCGGCGCCGCGATCTTCGAGGCCTTCCGTACCGTGAACCGGGAGCTGGGGGCGACCGTGGTGATCGTGACGCACGACCCGATGGTCGCGGGAGAGGTCCGCCGCACGGTGGCCATCCGCGACGGTCGCACCAGCAGCGAGGTGCTGCGCCGCACCGTCACCGACGAGCACGGCGCGGAGTCCGTGAGCGAACGCGAGTACGTGATGCTGGACCGCACCGGGCGGGTGCAACTCCCGTACACGTTCCTGGAGGCGCTGGGCATGGAGCACCGCGTCGCGGTCGACCTCGCCGCCGACCACATCGAGGTCCGCCGCGACGACTCGGAGGACGTACCGCACACCGGCTGAAGCGCCCCGCGCCGAACGCCGCCGCGGGTGCGTGCGTCACTTCCGTGGGCCGGGTGTCGTTAGGCGCTCGGGGTTGACTCGGGGGGCGAAGGGATGACGGAATGCGGCAGTTTCCTCTGGAGATGCACACCTTGGCGCCCGGAAGGGTGGTCGAGTGGCGTTTGAGGTCCACGGCGGCGCAGGACGCCGACCGGGGCGATCCGTCGGGCAGGAGGGCGTCCTTCAACCAGGACAAGCACTTCACCGTCGCCGAGGAGAGCCGCGCCGCCGACGATCCGGTCGCGTCCTGGATCGCGGTGACCTTCGAGGTCGAGGGACCGCTCGACGAGACGGCGCTCAGTCGGGCGTTGTTGGCGTTCGTGGGCCGGCACGAGGTGTTGCGCTGCGAGTTCCGCCGGCTGGCCGGTGAGCTGGCCTGCGCGCCGCTGGCCGCCGACGAACTCGCCCTCGACACCGCCGAGGTGGGCGTCTTCGAGACGTCCGAGCTGCTGCGCGGTTTCCTCGTCGAACGGTTCAAGCGCAGCATCGACACCCTGTCCTGGCCGCTGTTCACCATGGGCGCCGTGCTGCGCGAGGATTCCGCGACGGTGTACCTCGCCTTCGATCACATCGTGTGTGACGGCATGTCGATGCCGATCGTGGTGCACGAGGTGGAGACGGAGTACGAGGCCCTGCGTCGGGGCGAGAGTTCCGGTCTGCCGGCCACCGCGCCGAGTTATCTGGACTTCGCCGAGGAGCAGCGCCGCCGCTACCTCTCCATCGGCGCGGACGACGAACGCCTGGGCTACTGGAAGTCGTTCATCGAGCGCAACGGCGAGTTCTTCCCGCGGTTCCCGCTCGATCTCGGCGTGCGGCCGGACCGGATGTACCCGATCGTCAACGAGGCGTCGCCGCTCCTGGACGCCTCCGAGGCGGAGGTGTTCGAGAAGTCCTGTCTGGCCGTGGGCGGCAAGCCGTTCATGGGGGTGCTCGCGTCGGTCGCCGTCTGCCTGCGGGAGGCCGGCGGGCCCGGCGTGTACCGCGGGTTCATGCCGGTCAGCGAGCGCGGTCGGGACGCCTGGACCAACTCGGTGGGCTGGTTCGTGAACACCATGCCCATCGAGTTCGACGCCTCTCCCGGGCGGGACTTCACCCAGGTCATGACGCAGGTTCGGGCCGGTTTCGGGGAGATGATCCGCCACATCGACGTGCCGTTCGTCCGGGCCTGGGAGTTGTTGGCACCCGAGGAGTTCGCGGCACGCTCGTGGCCGTACCCGGTGAACTTCTTCTCGTACATCGACATGCGCAAGTGTCGGGGCTCCGAGCGGCACGACGAGTGGCGGCCGACGTCCCACGTGTGGTCGGCGCGGGCGAACGGCGCGTGCTCCTGGTTCCAACGGGACGCGGACGGGCTGCACATGAACTCCATCTACGTGGACACGGCGGCCGCCCGCACCACCATGGGCGACTTCCAGGCGGCCCTGCGTCAGACGGTGCGGGACATCGCCCTGACCGGCGGGTTCCGGCGTCCGATCGCCCTGACCGCGCCCCGTCTGCCGGTCCGGCCCCGCGTCCAGGCCTGAGCTCCCCCGGCCCGGCGGCGGCCCGTGCCCGGTGTCGGCTCAGCGGCCGGCGGCGGCCCGTGCCCGACGCAGCAGGAGGGAGCGCTCGCGGGCGTTGCGCGTCAGGGAGGCGGCCCGCTCGAACTCGACCCGGGCCTCCTCCCCGCGACCGAGGCGCTCCAACAGGTCGCCCCGCACGCTCGGCAGCAAGTGGTAGGAGGCGAGGGCCGGTTCGGCCGCCAGGACCTCGACCAGCGGCAGGGCGGCCTCGGGGCCCTCGGCCATGGACACGGCGACGGCCCGGTTCAGTTCCACCACGGGGGACGGGATCAGCACGACGAGTCGCCCGTACAGCGCGACGATCGTCGCCCAGTCGGTGTCCTCGTACCGGACGGCCGCGGCGTGACAGCCGGCGATCGCGGCCTGGACGGAGTACGGCCCGGTTCCCGCGCGGTGCAACGCCTCGACGCCGCGCCCGATGAGCATGCGGTTCCACCGGGTCCGGTTCTGGTCGGCGAGCAGCACCGGCTCGCCGTCGGGCCCGGTGCGGGTGGCCATCCGGGAGGCCTGGAACTCCAGGAGCGCCACCAGCCCGTGCGTCTCGGTCTCCTCGGGCATCAGGCCGGCCAGCAGCCGGGCCAGCCGGAGCGCGTCCTCACACAGCGCCGGGCGGACCAGGTCGTCCCCGGCGGTGGCCGAGTAGCCCTCGTTGAAGACGAGGTAGATCACCTCCAGTACGGAGGCGAGCCGCTGCTCGCGGTCGGCGCCGTACGGAACCTCGAACGGCACGCCGGCCGTGGCCAGTGACCGCTTCGCCCGGACGATGCGTTGGGCGACGGTGGCCTCGGAGGTGAGGAAGGCGCGGGCGATCTCCTGCGTGGTCAGCCCGCCCATCAGACGGAGTGTGAGCGCGACCCGGCCCTCCGTCCGCAGCACCGGATGACAGGCGGTGAAGATCAGCCGCAGCAGGTCGTCGTCGATGTCCTCCGGCTCGGCCGGCTCCTCGGGGGGCGGTACGTCCTCCAGGGCGCGGCCCACCTCGGCGAGTTTGCGGGCGTAGGCCTCCTTGCGGCGGACGAGATCGATCGCGCGGTTCCTGGCGGTGGTCGTCAACCAGGCGCCCGGCCGCTCCGGCACGCCCTCCACGGGCCACTGCTCCAGCGCGGCGACCAGGGCGTCCTGGGCGATCTCCTCGGCGATGCCGACGTCGCGCACGATGCGCGTCACGCCGGCGATGATCCGCGCGGACTCGATCCTGAACACCGTTTCGACCGCTCGGGTCGTACTCACTGCCGTCACGGCCACCCATCAGAGCAGCCGTGACGAGGCAGGGCAAACAGGACGCCGCGCACGCGGCCGGATCAGCCCTCGGCGATCTCGCGGAGCTCGGAGCCGACCGTCCAGTGGGTGGGGTGCAGCTCCAGGAACCGCTTGGTCCACTCCAGGGCCTCGGCCTTGTCCTTGCACTGCATGAGGGCGTAGCCGCCGATGACCTCCTTGGTCTCGGTGAAGGGGCCGTCGGTGTAGCTGAGCTTGCCGCCGGACCAGGTGACGCGGGTGCCCTCGGCGGTGGGGAGCAGGCCCGCGGTGTCGAGCATGACCCCGGCCTTGGTGATCTCCTCCAGGAGGGCGCCCATCCGCTGCTCGAACTCGGGGGTGAAGCCGTCGGTGGGCACGTTCTGCTCGTCGATGCGGATCAGCGAAAGGAAGCGCGGCATGGTGACTCCTCGGTCGGGAGGGCGGGGGCTTTCCCTGCCTCTCACCCCTGCGTCGAACGGGAGACGCCCGAATCGACGGTTCCGGGAAACTTTCTTCAAGAGGTTTCGGGATCGGCCCCGACCCGCATTCTCGCCGGCGCGTCGGGTCGGGGCCGGCAGGCGGGGCCGCTCCCGTCCGAGTCGGGCCGGCCGCGGGCCTGGACCCAGGGCGGCTACCCATGAGTAGGATCGCGGGCCCCACCTTCTCCGAGAGGATCCCCGATGCCGCGCACGCCCTCCTCACCCCTGCTGCTCGCCGGTCTGCTGGCGGGCGCCGCCGTGGCGCACACGGTCGCGCCGAAGCAGTTCGACGCGACGGTCCCGCGCTCCCTGCCCGGCAGCCCGCGCCAGTGGACGTACGCGTCCGGCGTCGTCGAGCTGGCACTGGCGGCCGGGGTCGCGCACCCGCGCACCCGGCGCGTGGCGGCGATGGCCACGGCGGTGTTCTTCGTCGGCGTCTTCCCCGCGAACGTCAAGATGGCCGTCGACGCCCGGCGCCGGTCCCCCGCCGTACAGGCCGCGGCGCTGGCCCGGCTGCCGCTCCAGGTGCCGTTGGTGCTGTGGGCCCGCAAGGTGGGTCGCGGAGCCACGACCGGCTGACGCCGGGCGCCCGGACACAGCCCTGAACCCGAACGCCCCGACGGCCCTGCGCCGCGGTCGCCACGATGCCGCGGGCACCCCGACGCCGCGTACACGCCGCCGTCGCAAGGCACCCGGAACGCGCGCATCCGAACGGGGCCCGGCGACGGAAGTGCCCGACAGAGCCCCCGGTCAACGTCGGCGGATCGGGGGCTCGCCCGGTCAGGGGCTGTCGCCCGACCAGTCCCAGTGGTCCGGGTCGGCCGGCCGGCGACGGTAGTGGGCGCGCCCGCCGGCCCCGTAGCGGCCTATCTCGGTGGGGAGTCGGGCCTCTTCGGCCAGTCTGGGGCCGCTCCAGCCGGTGATGTCGAGGAGGAGCCCGTCGAGGGGGCCGCCCACGAGCTCGCCGTAGACGTGCCCCGGGCGCGGGCCCGGGTCGGGGTCGTCGTGGTCGGCGCCGTAGACCCGGCGCCGCAGCATCCTGTCGTCCATTCGCCCAGGTTGACAGGCCCCACTGACAACGGGCCCGGTCAGCCTTCCAGGAGGACCTGCCCCACGTACTCCCCCGGCGCCGCTCCGGCGGGCACCACGAACAGCGCCGACGCCGCGTGGACGAGGTACCGGGCGAGCGCGTCCCCCCGGGCGAGCCGGTGTGGGACGGGCACGAAGCCGCCGGCCGGCGCCGGGTTGGCGGTGCCGTCGAGGCGGCCCATGAGGTTGCGGTGCGTCCCGCCGGACGTGCCGGCCCCGGGGGACGGGTGAACCCGGACATCACCCAGCGGGTGAGGGCCGTTCCCCTCCGAGGCGTTCGAAGAGTTCCGGCCCGAGTCCGAAGGTGACCGTGAGCCCGGTCGGACCGGCGCCGAGGGCGATCCCGGGCTCGGATTCCCCCTCGACCGGTGTCTCCCCGCGGGTCATCCGCTCGGCGGCGGCGCTCCAGGCCCGCAACAGACCGGCGGCGAGCGGGCGGTCGACACGGGGCAGCAGGTCGAGCGCGGCGAGGTGGGCGTACGGCCGGCGCCGGGTCAGGATGCCGGCCTGGGTGGCGCCGTGGAACGGTGTCCGCGCCCCGGGTCCGGGCCGTCCGGCGTCCTTCGTGCTCTCGGCGGGGGCGGCCGTGGTGAGCACGGCGCCGCCCGCGGCGAGTGCGGCCGGCCCCGCGAACAGGGCCCGGACCTTGGCGGAACCACCGAATCCCGTAGGGTTTCCGCCGGCCCGTCGGGTCGTCCGCCCATCGCGACGCAGGAGCGCAGCACATGGCACGTCTGGTACATCAGCCACGCGAGGACCAGGAGTTCGACTTCATCCTGGGCATGGCCCCCGGAGCGGTCCTCGGCTACTTCGTCGGCACCTGGCCCAAGGCCGTCGAGGCCTGCCGGGCGATGGACGTGCTGGTCGGCGAGGTGGCGCAGGAGTACGGGACGCGGCTGACCGTCGTGCGGACCGACATCACCCGCTGCCCCGAGGCCACGAAGCGCCACGAGGTCACCGGCGCCCCCACCATCGTCCTCGTGCGGGACGGCCTGGCGGTGGCGAGTCACTCCGGGCCGATGGCGCGCGAGGAGCTCAAGGCCTTCCTGGACGCCCACGTCTGAGCGGCGACGGGGGCGTCCGGGCCCGTTCGGGTGACGTCGGGCGGTCTGGCCGAAAGTGGTATGGGTGAGATAGGTGCCTCAGGCATGTAATGGAGTCCGGCAAGACGGAACCATCGCTCGCGAGGTGCTGCATGTCAGAGACCGTTGCCTTTCCCCAGGACCGAACCTGTCCCTACCACCCGCCGACCGCCTACGAGCCGCTGCGGGCGGGGCGGCCCCTTTCCCGGGTCACCCTCTTCGACGGACGCTCCGTGTGGGTGGTCACCGGACACGCCGAGGCGCGTGCCCTGCTGTCCGATCCCCGACTCTCCTCCGACCGGTTGAACTCGGACTTTCCCGCCCCGACCGAGCGCTTCAAGGGCCTGACGGGGCGTCGCACCGCCCTGCTCGGGGTCGACGACCCGGAGCACAACACCCAGCGCCGGATGTTGATCCCGAGCTTCACCCTGAAGCGGACCGCGGCCCTGCGGCCCGCGATCCAGCAGACCGTGGACCGGCTGATCGACGAGATGACGGCGGCCGGTTCGCAGGCGGAGCTGGTCGGCGCCTTCGCCCTCCCGGTGCCGTCCATGGTGATCTGCGCGCTGCTCGGAGTCCCCTACGAGGACCACGAGTTCTTCGAGGGGCAGTCCCGACGGCTGCTGCGGGGCCCGGGCGTCGCCGATGTCGAGGAGGCCCGCCGGCAACTCGACGGCTATCTGACGGACCTGATCGCCCGCAAGCGCGCCGCCCCCGGCGATGGCCTGTTGGACGAACTCATCGCCCGGAGGCTGGAGACCGGCGAGACGGACGTCGAGGAGCTGGTGGCCCTGGCCGTGATCCTGCTCGTCGCGGGTCACGAGACCACCGCGAACATGATCTCCCTCGGCACGTTCACCCTGCTGCGACACCCCGGGCAACTGGCGGAGCTGCGCGCGGATCCGTCGCTGATCTCGGAGGCGGTGGAGGAGCTGATGCGGTTCCTGTCGATCGCCGACGGCATGCTGCGGGTGGCCACCGAGGACATCGAGGTCGGCGGGGTCACGATCGGCCCCGGAGACGGGGTGATCTTCTCGACCTCGGTCATCAACCGCGACGAGGCGGTGTTCGACCAGCCCGACGACCTGGACTGGCATCGGCCCGCCCGGCACCACCTGGCGTTCGGTTTCGGCATCCACCAGTGCCTGGGGCAGAACCTGGCCCGCGCCGAGATGGAGATCGCGCTGGGCACGCTGTTCCGGCGGCTGCCCGGACTGCGGCTGGCGGCCGATCCGGACCGGATCCCCTTCAAGCCCGGGGACACCATCCAGGGCATGATCGAACTGCCCGTGGCCTGGTGAGCGGCGTGCGGATCTCCATCGACCAGGGTGTCTGCATCGGTGCGGGCCAGTGCGCGCTGACCGCGCCGACGGTGTTCACGCAGGACGACGACGGTTTGAGCGAGGTACTGGCCGGGCGGGAGGACGGCGCCGGCAGCCCGCTCGTCCGGGAGGCCGCACGGGCCTGCCCGGTGTCGGCCATCTCCCTGGAGGACGCCTGAGGCTCCCGGCAGGAACCCGCGGCCCCCGGCCCCACCGACCCCGGCCGGCCCGCGCGCCGGGCAGGGTCGGTGCGTCGGGCGGGGTCGGTGCGCGGCCCGCCGGGGTCGGTCGCTACGTGCGGAGCGCCTCGACGGCCCGGCCCTCCAGCTCCAGGCAGGCGTCCACGTGCTCCGCGCAGGCGTCGAACAGGGCCCGGCGCCCGTCGGCGTCGGAGTGCGGGTCGCAGGCCCGCGCGAGGTCGGCGAGGGCGGACCAGTGCCCGGCGGACTCCCGGAAGAGTTCCGCCGCCTCCGGCCGTCCGACGAGGTCGAGGAAGTCCGCGTAGAGCGGGCGGGTGGCGCCCGGCGCGGTCCACTCCTCCTCCAGGCAGATGTGGAGCCGGGCGGTGCCCGCCGCGAAGGCCTCGGGGGAAGCGCCGAACCGACGCTCCCAGCCCGTCTTCGTGGTCGTGTCGCGCAACTGCGCCGCGAACTTCTCCATGCCGGTGAAGCCGAAGTTGACGTCGAACTGGTTCCCCAGCACCGGGCCGGTCAGGTGGGTGACGGTGGCGGCGATCGCCCCGTCGACGTCCGGCTCCCCCTCCGGCGGGCCGGTGGGCACGATCAGCTGGTGGCGGCCCTTGCGGTGAGCGGTCCAGGCCGCCCCGAACTCCTCGCGGTCGATCCGGTGCGGGGTCTCGGCGCCGTCCTCGATCAACAGGTCGTCACCGTCGTACCCGGCGATGACGACGGTGTACGGGTCGGCGCCGGTCATCTCGGCCTCGGGGTCCGGCTCGTGCCAGGGCAGCGAGGAGCGGTCGACGACGCAGAAGGCGGGCTGCCCTTCGTCGAGCGCGGCGCGGACCCGGCCCCAACGGGGCTTCATCGCCCGGGTGGCGTCGTACGGGACGCCCAGGCGGCCGAGGGCGACCTGTACCCAGGGCTCGGGGTGGGACTGGGCGACGATCGTCGCGATCGGCGTCCGGCCGGCGTACTCGAAGACGAAGTACATGAAGCCGATCCCGCCGGCCAGGCCCGCGACCAGTTCCTCGTCGTGGGCGCTGCCCAGGGCGTGGCGGATCAGGGAGGCCTCGCGGTGGCGTCCGGTGCCGAAGTCTTCGTACACGAGCACAGTCATGCGGTCAGCCTAGCCGCGCGATCACGGGCTCCCGACCGACGACTTCCTGTACAGTTGTCCAGGAAATCAACCAAGGGAGACAGCCGTGCACACGGTCGCTCAGGTCCTCATCGGCGTGGTCGCCGCACTGCACGTGTATTTCCTGGTCCTGGAGATGTTCCTGTGGCAGCGACCGCCCGGCCGGGCCCTGTCGGGGTTCGACGCGGACACCGCCCGCCTCACCGCACCGCTCGCCGCCAACCAGGGGCTCTACAACGGCTTCCTGGCCGCGGGGCTGGTCTGGTCGCTGGTCATCGACTCGCTCGCCACGCAGGTCTTCTTCCTCGTCTGCGTGATCGTCGCGGGTGTCTACGGCGCCGCGACCGCCAACCGCCGGATCCTGTTCGCCCAGGCCCTGCCCGGCGCCCTCGCCCTCGGCGCGGCGCTGTCGGCCGGGTGAACCCCGCGTGAGCACACAGGACTCCGCCCCGGGAACCGGCGCCGAGCCGCCGGGCACGAAGGAACCGCGCGCGCAGGACCCGCGGACCGCACGCACCAGGGCGCGGCTGCGCGAAAGCCTGCTCGCGGCGTGCGCGGACCGGCCGTTGGCCGAGGTGGGCGTCTCGATGGTGGTCCGCCGGGCGGGTGTCGGGCGCGCGACGTTCTACCTGCACTACGAGGACCTCACCGCGCTGGCGGTGGACGCGTGCGCCGACGTGGTGCACGCGGCGGTCGACGCGCTCCACGCCTGGCAGGGAACCTCGGGGGCGCTCCCCCCGGCCAGACCGCCGACGGCCCTGGCCGAGTTCCTCGCGGACGCGGCGGCCCGCGGTCCGCTCTACCGGGCACTGCTTCTCCCGGGGGGCGGCGGCCCGCTGGGCGACCGCCTGCACCGGGAGCTGCGCGCCCGGGCCCGGGCCGAGCGGGAGGCCGTGGGCGCCCCGCGCCCCGACCTCGTCGCGTCCGCGGTGGCCGCGACCTTCACCGGCGTCCTCGCGGACTGGCTGCACGAGCGCATCCCGGACTCCGACCCGGTGGAACTCGCGGAGCGGCTCTGGCCGCTCCTCATGGCCCTGCACCGGGCGGGGTAGGCGGACCGGGCCCGCCTCCGGGTACGCGTGAGCCCCGCCGGAGGAACCGGCGGGGCTCACGCCCGCGGGCGATCGGCCGCGTGAAGCGGTACTAGAGGGTGGTCACCTGCTCCGCCTGCGGACCCTTGGGGCCCTGGGTGACGTCGTACTCGACCTTCGCACCCTCGGCCAGCTCCTTGAAGCCGGTCGTCTGGATGGCGGAGAAGTGCACGAACACGTCGGGGCCGCCGTCGTCCTGCTGGATGAACCCGAACCCCTTCTCGGAGTTGAACCACTTCACGATGCCAGTTGCCATCAGTACTGATCCTTCACAACGTTCCACTCGGGCCGCACGTGCGGCCGTCTCGATAGTGCCCACCCGTCACGGTCGACACACTCCAGGCGCGGCCAACCGGGTCGGCTCGAACTTCTGGCCGAGTTGTCCGTGGCGGGAGTGAGCGGCGCCGGACCGTGCGGTCAGGAGCCGCCGTCACCGGCGGACAACGACACGACCGGTCGCCCCGCGAGGGCGCCCGCGGCGCTCCGCCGGGGTCCGGCGGCCCGGCAGCCCCGGCAGTTCGCGTGCCCGGTGCGCGCGGCCGTGTCGCGGACCCGCCAGTCCCAGTCGGACTCGGGGCGCGGTCCGCTCGGCTTGCCCCAGCCCGCGAGGTGCAGGACCCAGGTGACGAGTCCCGCGACCGCGACCAGGGCGAACCCCAGCCAGATGCCCGGGGTCCACGCGGCGCACAGGCCGGCGCCCGCTCCGGTGGTGCCCAGCAGGGCGAGGGTCGTGCCGGTCCAGCCGGCCACGGTGTGGCCCATGTCTACGTGGCCGTGGGCGCTCATGATTCTCCCGGTGGAAGGGGCGGCAGTACGCTCGGAACAGGATGACTTACCTCACAAAGTAAGCATCTCACGAGCTAAGTTACTTAGATGCTAAGGAGAAATCGGGTGCAGGGCAAGCCCCGCCCCCCGGCCACGGCCGGGGAGGCGATCTCGCGCATGGACCAGTACGTCGCCCTCGGCGTGATCGGTCAGCAGGAGGTGGCGCAGCTCCTCGGGATCAACGTGACCGACCTGACCTGCCTGGGCCACGTCCTGGGCGCCGGGGAGACCCCCCTGTCCGCCGGCGAACTGGCCGAACTGACCAACCTCACCACCGGCGCCGTCACCGGGGTGCTCAACCGCCTGGAACGGGCCGGCTACGCGCACCGGCGACCCGACCCGGGCGACCGGCGCCGCGTCCGGGTGGTGCCCGATCCGTCGGCGGCCGCCCGGATCTTCGCCGTGTACCAGCCCTTCTACGACCGCCTCGGCTCCGTGTTCGCCGAGTACACCCCCGACGAGGTCGCGGTGATCGCGGACTGGTTCGAGCGGGCGGCCGTGGAGGCCCGCGCCCATCTGGCCCAGGTCCGGTCCGGGGAACTGGGCCCGCTCACCCCATAGGACCGACTGGTAAAATGGGCGGGAAACGTGAAGCGCGGGCCCTTCGCCCGGTGCGGACGTGCACGACGAGCCGGGGCCCGTACCGAGGGGTACGGGCCCCGGCTCGTTGTCGTCCGCCCTCACGTTCCCCGCTCGCGTTGTGTTCTCTTCACGGAAGGTTCTGCATGAAGAACCCGTCGGCTCATGGGCGTTTCGGCATCAAGCCCGGCGCCAGGACAGGCAGCAAGTCCGGGGCCAAGGGCTCCGGCAAGGCCCCTCGGACCCTCGGTCCGCAGGGTGAGTTCTCGATGCCCAGGACCGTCAGCCCGGCGCTCCCGCCGGTGACGTCGTTCGCGGAGCTCGACCTGCCTGCCGAGCTGGTGAAGACGATGGCCGACCTGGACGTGCGCGAGCCGTTCCCGATCCAGGCCGCCACCCTCCCCAACTCCCTCGCCGGACGGGACATCCTCGGGCGCGGCCGGACCGGGTCCGGCAAGACCCTGGCCTTCGGTCTGGCGCTGCTGGCGCGCACGGCCGGACAGCGGGCCGACCCGAAGCGGCCGCTGGCACTGATCCTCGTGCCGACGCGCGAGCTGGCCCAGCAGGTGACCGAGGCCCTC
This sequence comes from Streptomyces sp. NBC_01426, assembly GCF_036231985.1. Taxonomy (GTDB): domain Bacteria; phylum Actinomycetota; class Actinomycetes; order Streptomycetales; family Streptomycetaceae; genus Streptomyces. The sequence continues at coordinate 6,827,967 of NZ_CP109500.1, read as the reverse complement.
GCCCCGTACGCCGAGGCCCTCGCGCTGCGGATGGCCACCGTCGTGGGCGGCCTGTCCATCGGCCGGCAGACGGGCACCCTGCGCACCGGCGCGGAGGTGGTCGTGGCGACCCCCGGACGCCTGAGCGACCTGATCGGGCGAAAGGACGTGCACCTGGAGCGGGTGCGGATCACCGTTCTCGACGAGGCCGACCAGATGTGCGACCTGGGCTTCATGCCGCAGGTCACCGAGCTGCTCGACCAGGTGCACCACGCCGGCCAGCGGATGCTGTTCTCGGCCACCCTGGACCGCAACGTGGACCAGTTGGTGCGCCGCTACCTGAAGGACCCGGTCTCGCACTCGGTGGACCCGCAGTCGGCCTCGGTCGGCACGATGGACCACCACGTGCTGCACATCCACGCGGCCGACAAGGTCGCGGCCGCGACCGAGATCGCGGCGCGGGACGGCCGGGTGCTGATGTTCCTCGACACCAAGCACGGCGTCGACCAGTTCGTGAAGCACCTGCGCGCCATGGGCGTGCGGGCCGAGGGGCTGCACAGCGGGAAGTCCCAACCGCAGCGCACCCGCACGCTCGGACAGTTCAAGGACGGGCTGATCGGCGTGCTGGTCGCGACCAACGTCGCCGCCCGCGGCATCCACATCGACGACCTCGACCTGGTGGTCAACGTGGACCCGCCGGCCGACAGCAAGGACTACCTGCACCGGGGCGGCAGGACGGCCCGCGCGGGCGAGTCCGGCAAGGTCGTCACCCTGGTCACGCCGAACCAGCGGCGGGACATCGTGCGTCTGATGGCCGACGCGAAGATCCGCCCGACCATCACCCAGGTCCGCTCCGGGGAGGCGGCGCTCAGCCGGATCACCGGCGCGAAGGCACCGTCCGGAGTGCCGCTCGCCGGCGCGGCGGCGACCGACGCGAAGGGCCGGCCCAGCGGGACGGACCTCGGTTTCCGGGGCATCGGCACCCGCCCCGGCCGCCCCGGCAAGGGCAAGGAGTCCCGCAAGACCATCGAGGCCAGGCAGCAGGCCGAGGCCCGGCGCGCGGCCCGGGTCCGCAAGGGACTCTGACCCGACGCCGGCTCCCCCTCCGACACGTCACCCCGACCGAGCCGTCGGGCGGGGTGACGCGGGTCAGCTCTCCGGCAGCTTGCGCAAGCGCTGGGCCGCGGCGTTGCGCACCCGACGGGTACGGGCGGCCGAGGCGAGCAGGCCGAGGGCCGCGCGCGAGGTGAGCAGCGCGACGGCGGTCCGCTGGCACCAGTCGGAGGCGCCGGTGAGTTCCTGCGACGACCAGGGCGTATCGACGGTGATCGACCTCAGCAGGTTCCATTCGCGGAGCCTGCGCGCCGGGAAGTCCCGGCCGCTCAGCACGTCCTCCATGGCTCGCGCCCAGGCGGGGAAGCCCTCGGCGTCCAGCAGGTGCGCGGCCCTGCGGTCGAGGTGGGTGACCACCGCGCTCTCCGCCATGACGCGGTCCGCGTCGCTCAGCACCGCGGCCACCGCCCCGGCCTCCGACCGCCCGGCCGCGGCGGCCAGGGAGCCGAGGTGGCGGGTGTACGACCGGTACTCGGGGGCGGACGACTCCTCGATCCGCTGTGCGGGGACGGCTCCCGGCGCCCCCTGGATCTGGTCCTCGGCTCTCCCCATGACGTCCATTCCACACGACACCCGCGCGCTCCCGGTGCCCAGGGTGGCGCCGGCGGCCTGGAGCGGCGGTGGAGTGTCAGCGGGCCGCACGGGCGGCTTCGGGGGCCAGGAGCAGCGCCTCCGCGCCGATCGGACGGTATCCGGCGGCCTGGAAGGCGCGGATGCAGCGGGCGTTCCCGACGGCCTGTGGGGACCAGACGGGCGTCCCGTCCGGGACCAGGTGACGGGCGGCGAGGGTGGAGCGGACCCAGTCCGGATCCTCGTCGGTGAACACCCCGGAGTGGGCGGTGAAGGCGATGACACCCGCGTCGCGACCACTCACCTGCGGGACGACGGTCGTTGCGCCGTCGGGCGGTGGGAAGTGCCCGATGGCCGCCGCGTCGAGTATCTCCGTCAGGCTGGGACCCATGGTCGCGCTCGCTCTCCGGCCCGTCAGACCTGTTGTCAGTGGAAGGACTTGACGGAGATCATGTCAGGGGCCACGCGGGCGGGGCGGGTCGGGGCGCCCGGCGTCGGCCCGTCCGCGCTCCGGTCCCCGCGCCCGGTCAGCGTTCGTGGGCCTCGTGTCCCCCGGCTCCCTGCCCGCCCTCGTGTCCCGGCTCGGGCAGCGGCGCTCCCGTCTCCAGCAGGGTCTTGAGGCTGGAGGCGAGCATCGGCCAGGCCCGGCCGCACATGCCGATGAGGGTGCTGCCCGGTGCGAAGCCCCCGTGGCGGATGGTCAGGCGCGTGAGGGTGTCCCCGACGGGCTCGATCTCGTAGGTGACCTCCGTGCGCGGCTCGCCGGCCAACTCGGCCCGCAGTTCCTCCCCGACGCCGGCGGAGGCGGCCCACTGCGGGGTGAAGGTGTGCCAGGTGTAGGAGAGCCGGCGGTTCGGCACGCAGTCGAGGACCACCTGGGCCGGATCGCTGGTGCGGGCACCTCGCTCGATCCAGTCCATCGTCGAGCCCACCGCCCAGTCGGTCTGGAAGCTCAGGCCCCAGTAGCGGCGGGTCAGGGCGGGCTCGGTGAGGGCCTGCCAGACCCGGTCGGGGTCGGCCTGGATGTAGAGGGTGTAGGTGATCGCGCTGTCGCTCATGTCCCCATGCTGGGGGACCGGGTGCCTTCGGGGGCGGATTTCCCGGACCCGGGGCCGGGCGGTCACCAGCGGATGCCGTCCGGGGGGAGTTCCGTGGGCGGGGTGCGCGGCGGGGCGGGCAGGCACAGGTGGGTGCGGGCGGCGTGCACGGCGGCGAGTTCCTCGTGGCCCGCGGGGCCCCAGTCGCTGAGCTCGCGGACCTGTTCGGGCGTGGCCAGGAGCCGGGCGTACGCCGGGTCCCGGCTCGGGAGCACGGCCGTGAGGCGGGCCGCGCCGCGGGCGTGGACGCCCTGTTCGTCGTACCGGTACCCGATCGGGACGGGCGCCGTGGCGGGTTCGGCCGCCGGGGCCGGCAGGTGGGCCGCGCCGGTGGCCCGGGCGATCAGCAGCAGGACCCGGCCGTCGGGGGCGAACAGCCAACCGGCCCGGTCGCGCACCGGCAGCCCGCCGGGGACGGGGCCGCGGTGCCAGGTTCCGTGCAGCCGGGCCCGACGGGTGCGCAGCACGCTGAGCCGGTCCAGCGCGGTGGGGTTGGTGGGGCGGCCCGCCTCCAGCAGCGCGGGGCCGCCGCCGTTGACGCGGGCGCGCAGGGCGGACAGGGCGCGGCGGGCGTCGCCCGCGTCCATCAGTGCGGGCAGGTCGGCGGGTTCGGCGAACTCGATGCCGGTGATCTCCTGGGCCGGGAGGCGGACGGCCCCGATGCGCTCGGGGCTCCAGGTCCCGCCGTCGTAGACGTGGAGGATCTCGCCGGGGAAGCGCATCTCGGCGGGGAAGCCGGGGGTGTCGGCGGGGATCCAGTCCACGGCGAGCCCCTGCGGATAGCGGCCCTCGACCCCGAGTTCCTCGCGCATCTCGCGGGCGGCCGCGGCCGCCGGTGATTCCCCGGCGTCGACCGCGCCGCCGGGCAGCATTCGGTCGGGACGGTAGTCGACGGTCTGGAGGAGGATTCGTCCGTCGGGGTCGGTGACGAGCACGACGGCCGCGGTCCAGAGCGTGGCGCGCGAGGCCCCGTACTCCGCGGGTGTCATCCAGGTACCCGCGCGCTCGGCGTCATCGGTCAGCTGCGGCATTGGAACTCCGTTCACCGTGGGTGGACCCGCCGGTTGTGCAAACAGCGGGCGCAGCCCCCGGGTTACGACACCCCGACACCCCGGCCTGCCGGATGGCTCGATTCCGTTTTGCTGAATCCATACCTTCTTATGACCTGATTATGTCGATCTTGATAGCTTCCGTCGTGCGGACCGGCCGTGTGAAAGCCGCCGGTCCGACCACTTCACCGGATCGAGGAGAACCAGCCGACATACGACGCGCTTCCCGTACCGACCCCGGAACGGCCGACGGGAAGCGGTGGACCGCACCGGTCGTCGCGGGTGTCGCGGGCGGCGTCGCGGTGCTCGGCTTCGGCGGCCTGTACGTCGCCGGACTGCTCCTGACCGGAAGCGACATCGCCGCGGGCACGAAAGTGCGCGGACCAGGGAGAACGGCTTCGTCGAAGGCATCATGATCAACAACGGGGTGTACGAGAAGGCGGCGGGCGGCCAGGAGGTCAGGCGCGAGACGATGAAGACCTGCTACACGCCGCGCGACGCCGTCAGCTGCGGGGCCTGAGCGGCCACTGCGGCCCCGCTCACCCGTCCGTGTGACGACGGGCGCGGAACGGGGCACGGGTGCGGCAGGGTGGGCGGATGCAGCCGTGCCGGATTCCGCCCCTGCCCCTGGCCCTCGCCGTCCTCGCGCTCGCGCTGACCGCCGGGTGCGTGACGGTGCGGCCGACGGGAAGCACCGGGACGGCGCCCCCGCCGGTGCCCGCCGCGGTCCCCGCTCCCCCGCAACGGGCCGTGGAGGCATGGCCGTTCTGGGCCGCCCCCGCTCCTTCCGCGCCGGCCGCGCCCGCCGCCGCGACAGCGGACGCCGCCCCTTCGCCCCGGCGGGACGGTCCCGGGCGGGCCGCGCCCCCGCGTACGGCCCCCGGGCAGGCGGCCCCGGCGCGCCGCGCGGCGCGGGCGCCTCGGCACGCCGCGCCGGCCCGCCCGGCACACCGGGCCCCCGCCGCCAAGCCCCGCGGGCGGGAGGCCGTACGGCCCGGGGCCCGGCCCGCGCCGGGGCGCTCGTACGACATGGCGCCGCTGTGCGCGGCGGCCAGGGGGACGGTGTCGCCGTCCATCGTGGCCCTGTGCCGCTGATGACAGTGCGGGCGCATAGCCTCGGACGACACGTCGGGCATCGGGGCCGGCGGGCGGACGGCACGGGGAGTGTGGGCATGACCGACTCGGCAGCGGTGGTCGGCGCGTTGCGGGAACTGGCGCGGGAGCGGTCGGGCGAGGTGGAACTCCTCGACGGGTTCACCGACTCCGCACTGGACGCCTGGACGGTCGAGGTCCCCGAGGCGCTGCGGATCGTCCTGCGGGAGATCGGCGGGGTGCGGACCGAGGACACGGAGTTCGTGTTCGGGCCGCGCGGCCGCCAGGTGTTCACCGACGGCCACTGGACCCTGGGAGACCTGGACTACGGCGAGGGCTCGCTGATCGTGGGGGCCGGAACCGGCGACTGGGGTCCGGTGCTGGCGGTGTTCCCGCACCGGGCCGACGACCCGGAGGTCACCGTCGAGGCACCGGAGTTCGTGCGGTGGCTGGCCGGCTTCGCCGGGCGGCTCGCGGAGGACGGCGAGCGACCCGCACCCAAGGCGTTCGTGAAGGCCGTCCCCAGCGTCGCGGTGGCGGAGGGCCCGGACACCGGACTCGCCGCCCTGGTCGGTCGCGGGGACCCGCTCACCGACCTCGTCGACCTGCGGGCCCTGCCCGAGTACCCCTGCGGGGTGGGCTGGGAACCGTACTTCTCCACCCTCCACGGCACCGCCGACACCAGCGGCAGCGACGTGCAGTTCCGGCTGGTGGGCGACGGCCGGGCGTTGCTCCTGCGCAGCGTGGTGAGCGGGGACTTCCTGGGCCGTCCGGTACGCCGGCACGCGTCGCCCGAGGACGCCCCGCACCGCGCGGTCGCGGAACTGCGCGCCCTGGCGGAGGAGTTCCCCTCGTACGTCGCGCTCGAAGCGGGCAGCGCGGACTCCGTCATGGACGGCTGGTCGGTGCCCGTCCCCGAGGACGTCCGGGTCGTGCTCCGCGAGATCGGCTCGGTGGCCGTCACGGGCCTGCCCACGCTGTGGCTGCGGCCGGGCGTCGCCGAGCTCGACGTGGACCCCGAACTGCACCGGATGCTGGACGGCGACGGGACGTACTGGCCGCTGGCCGGGGTGCGGTACGGGCGGGGCAGCGCCCTCGTCCAGATCCGGATCGACGCCGGGGCCGGGCAGTGGGGGTACGCGGTCTCCGTGCCCGCCGATCCGGCCGTGCTCCGGAAGTACCCCGAGGTCAAACTCCTCGCGGAATCACCCGCCGACCTGCTGCTGGACCTCGTGCGGCGGGTGCGCCGGGCCGCCGCCGGGCCGGACTTCGCGGCGCGGATCGCCGGCGTGACGCAGTGGCTGTTCCCCAACACCGGCGAACCGTGGCCGCGTCCGACCCCGGTCTCATCGTGGGCGGGCTCGACGGATCCGCTGCTCGCGGCGGCCGTGGCGGAGCTGCCGGACGGGGCGTACGCCGCCGACCTGCGGGAGGTTCCGCTGCCGAGCGACCTGTGCTTCCACCGGGTCCGCGAGTGGCCGTACACGGCCCGGCTGGACCGGCTGCACTTCCCGGCGGGCGGACGACTGGCGGCGGCGGTACCGGTCTCGGGTTGACCCGTACCGGGCGTCGCGGCACCCCGCCGGCGGCGCGTCATCCGACTGGCTCCGGCCCGGCTTCCGGGCCGGAGCCGGTCGGGTTCGGTTTCATGGGCGGGCGGGCCCGCACGGGGCCCCTGAACCCAGGGAGCGGGCATGGCCAGGATCGCCCTGTTCGGCGCGACCGGCACCATCGGCGGCCGGGTGCTGCACGAGGCACTCGGGCGCGGTCACCAGGTCACCGCGGTCGTACGGGACCCGGAGCGGCTCCCCGACCCGGACGGCGCGGCGGTGACGCGCGGCGACGTCCTCGACCCGTCGTCGGTGGCCGAGGCGGCCGAGGGCCACGACGTGGTGGTGAGTGCCTTCGGGCCGGGTTCCGGGGACCCGGGCACCATCGTGGCCGCCGCGAAGTCCCTGATCGGCGGCGTACAGACGCTGGGCGGCGACGCATCGTCCCGGCCCCGGCTGGTCACGGTCGGCGGGGCGGGCTCGTTGCGCACCGACGGCGGCCGGCAGGTCTGGGACCAGGAGGACGTCCCGGAGCCGGTCCTGGCGGTCATGCGCGCCCATGGCGAAGCCCTCGACTTCCTGCTCACCGTGCCGGTGGAGGAGGTCCACTGGACCAGCCTCAGTCCGGCCGCGCTGATCGCGCCGGGCGAGCGCACGGGGACGTACCGGTTGGGGCTCGACGACCTGATCGTGGACGCCGAGGGGCTGAGCCGGATCTCCACGGAGGACTACGCCGTCGCCCTCGTGGACGAGATCGAGCGGGACGCGCACGCGGGGCGCCGGTTCACGATCGGGTACTGAGCGCGGGCACGGGCCGGAGTTCCGCCGGAGAGCCCGGGCACGGGTGCCCAGCGCGGGTTCGGTTTCGGGCGCGGGCGGGGGTTCGGGCGCGGGTGCGGGTTCCGCCGCCGGGCCCGGGCTCGGGTGCGGGCGTTCGGCTGCCGGGCGCGGGCGGCGGCGCGCGGCCCGGTCAGTCGACGCGGCGCCCGGGGGGCCGGTCGTCCTCGGCGTCGGCCTCGGCGCCGTCGGCTCCCGGGGGCCGTGCGTCGTCGGCGTAGAGCGCGGTGAGTTCGGCGCCGGTCCGGGCGAGCGTCCGCCGCACCTCGGGCGGTTCCAGTACCTCCACGTGTCCGCCGAGTCCGGCCAGGCTCGCGGCGATGGCCCGGTGCGCCGGGCCGTCGACCCACACCTCGGTCCAGCCGTCGGGCAGCGGCTCGCCGACCCGCAGTCGGCCGCCGAGCAGTCGGCCGAGGAGGGGCAGGACGGACGGTTCGACGCGAGCCCGGGCCGTGACCGCGTACATCCCGCCCTCGATCGTCTCGGCGAGCGCGCGCCACGCCGTGGCCAGGTCGAAGTCGGGCGGTCGGACGACCGGCTCGCCCGTCGGCTCGACGGAGACGACCCGGCTCAGCCGGAAGGTGCGCAGGCCCCGTTCCGTACCGGCCACCAGGTACTCCGCTCCCGCCTTGGAGACGAGCCCGAGCGGCTCGACCTCGCGCACCCCCGCCGGTTTGCCGACTCCCTCGTACCCGAGGCGGACCCGGATCCCGTCCACGACGGCGGCCTGGAGCGCGGTGCGGTGCGTGGTGTCCGTCGTGGCGGGGTTGCGGGACCAGTCGGTGGTGTCCGTGACGCCGGCACGCGAGGCGGCCTCGGCGTCCGCACGCAGCGTGGCGGGCAGGGCCCGCACCAACTTGCGGAGCATGGTGCGGAGTTCGGGGGTGACGGCGAGGGGCCCGGTGGCGAGGAACAGGGCCCGGGTCTCGTCGGCGGTGAGTCCGGTGAGGTTGGTGCGGGCTCCGCCCACCAGTGACCAGCCGCCGCCGCGGCCGCGCTGCGAGTAGACGGGCACGCCGGACGCGGCCAGCGCCTCCAGGTCACGACGGGCGGTGCGCTCGGAGGTCTCCAGCTCCGCGGCCACTTCGGAGACGGTGACGCGACCGCGCTCTTGGAGGAACAGCAGGATCGCCACCAGACGGTCGGCTTTCATGGGGTCATTGTGCTCCAGAAACAGGCCACAAGATGGCCACTTTGGCGATCAGGATGGCGTGCATGACCACACACACCACCTCGTTCGAGCAGACCCCTTCCACCGACGCCGCCGCGACCACCGCCGCCGCAAGCGACGCACTCGACCCGCGCGACGACCTCGCGACGGCCATCGCACTCGCCGGCCGCGCCCTCGCGGCCGTCCGCCCCGACCAGTACGACGCCCCGACCCCCTGCGAGGACTTCGACGTCCGGCGGCTGTCGAGCCACCTCGTCGCCGTCCTGCGCCGGATCGCGGTGATCGGGCGCGGCGAGGACCCCTTCAGCGTGCCGTCCTTCGCCGACGAACTGTCCGACGGGGCGTGGGCGCGGGCCTGGGAGTCCGCCGCTCGCGAGGCGGCCGACGTCTGGGCCGACCCGGCGATCCTGGGGCGCGAACTCCGGCTTCCCGTGGGCCGGTTGCCGGGAGCGGCCGGCGCGCTCATGTACAGCCACGAGCTGACCGTCCACACCTGGGACCTGGCGCGTGCGACCGGGCAGCGACCGGTGTGGGACGAGTCCCTGGTGGAACGCGCGCTCGCGCTCGTGCGGCGGGTCCTGCCGGCCGAGGCACGCGGCGGGCCGATCCCCTTCGGGCCGGTCACGGACGTGGACGCCGACGCTCCCGCGATCGACCGGCTCGTGGCGTGGGCGGGCCGCCGCCCCTGAGCGGGCGGCTCCGGAGCCCCCGAGTCGGGCCCGCGGTGCGGGGCGTCGAGCACCCCGCCGGTGCGGGCGGCGCCGCGTTCACCTGGGGAAATCGGGTGGATCCGGTCGCCTCCGGCTCTCTACAGTGGCGGGGCACCACGTCGTCGAGCAGGAGCGGATCATGCGCACGCACTACCCCCGTACGGCGCATCTTCCCTGGTCTCCCGGGGCGAGCGCGGACGATGTCCGCAGCTCCGGGCTCGCGGCACTGGCCGGACGCGAGGTGGTGGTCACCGAGAAGCTCGACGGGGAGAACACCACCCTGTACGCGGACGGCTCGCACGCGCGTTCGCTCGACTCGGGGCACCATCCGTCGCGGGCCTGGGTGAAGGCGCTGCAAGGGCGGATCGGGACCGGGATCCCGGCGGGTTGGCGGGTGTGCGGCGAGAACCTGTACGCCCGGCACTCCCTCGCCTACGAGGACCTGGACAGTTGGTTCTACGGCTTCTCCGTGTGGGACGGCGATTCCTGCCTGGGCTGGGACCGCACCGTGCGGTTCCTGCACGGGATCGGCGTACCGAGCCCGCGGGTCCTGTGGCGCGGGGTCTTCGACGAGCGGGCGCTGCGCGGGCTGCGGCTCGACACGAACCGCCAGGAGGGCTACGTCGTCCGCACGGTGGACGGTTTCACCCGCGCCGACTTCGGGCGGTACGTCGCGAAGTGGGTCCGCGTGGGGCACGTGCGGACCGACACCCACTGGATGTACGCGCAGGTCGTGCCGAACGGGCTCGGGCCGCGGGCCCCGTTGTGGGCGGTCCGGTCGGGTTCCGAGCCGGACGTCGCGGCGCTGCTGGACGCGGTCGGGGCGGGACCGGCGGCGCACGCCGAACCCCCCGTGACCTCCGTCGACCCCTCGGGGACGTCCGCCGCTTCGACAGGGGAGGTCGTCGCGGAGGTGACCGCCCGCCTGGACGGGGCCGGGCGCACCGGCGAGGCACGACTGACCGGGGTACTGGCGGCCGCACTGCGCGGTGAGCGGCGGGCGGCCCTCGGGGCACGGCTCGCGGCCGGGCCGCTCGGGATGGCGACGGCCCGGCGGGTCGCGGACCTGGTCGGGCTGTACCCGGCGCTGCGACGGCCGTTCCCGGACGAGGAGCGGCGGGCCGGGCTGGTCCGACTCGCCGCGGCGGCCGACCTGGGGGTGCTGCACGCGCTGGCCGGGGCCGCGGCGGACGGGGCCACCCGGGAGTGCGTCGAGTGGTCCGCGCTGTACGCCGAGGAGGCGGGGCTGCTCGGACCGGACCCCCTGGGGGCGCTGCGGTCGGGGCTGCGGGACGGCGTGGCCGGCGTGGACCCGGACGCGGCGGACCGCTGCTGGGCCGAGGCGCGGGAGGCGTTCGCGCGGGGGAAGGCACACACCGCCGAGGAGGCGGTGGCGGCGACCTGGCGATGGCGCGACGGGGCGTTCCCCCGACTGGTCCAGCTGTGCGGGCCCTCGGGCAGCGGCAAGAGCACCTTCGCCGGGTCGCTGCCCGGTGTGAGCGCGTACGTGAGCCTCGACGAGCTGCGGGCCGCCCGGGGTTCGCGCGGCGACCAGAAAGACAACGCGGACGTGCTCCGCGAGGGCCTCGACCGGTTGAGCCTGGCCCTGGCCGCCGCCACGCGCACCGGTGGCACGGTGGTGTGGGACGCGACCTCCCTCAACGAGCAACAGCGCGGCCTGGCGGGCGCCGTCGCGCGCCGCCGGGACGCGTTGGTCACCCACGCGGTCGCCTGGGTCGAGGAGGCGGAGCTGGTCCGGCGCAACACGGTCCGACCGCATCCCGTGCCGGCCGCGGTGCTGGAATCACAGCTGCGGCGGTTCGCCCCGCCGTATCCGGGCCGGGCACACCGGACCTGGTACATCGGCGCGGGCGGCACGGTCGAGGACACGGCCGGTACCGTCACGGAACGGGACGGGGACCTCTGATGCGTACCAGCGAGCAGCTCTACCACCAGGTCCGCTGGGACCCGCGGTTCGATCCGGCGCGGTTCACGCTCGGGCTGCGCCGGCGCGGGGCCGCCCCGAAGCGGGTGCCCCTGCCGACGTTCGTGCCGGGCGGCGACATCCCCTGGCACCGGGTCCTGTTCGTCGAGGCGGACGGCGAGTTGGTGTGGGACCGGGCCACCGGCCTGGACGTCATCGACGACACGCGCGCCGGTCGGATCGAGGAACCGCGGCTGCTGGACGCGCCGTTCTTCACCGCGCGGATCCCTCACGCTTGGGACCCGGCGGGCGAGGGCGCCTGGCGGCCGGCCGCACCGGCCCCCGACGCCCCGCCCGTGGACACGGTCCGGCTGGTCACGTGGAACACGCTGTGGGACCGGTACGACGCCCCCCTCATCTCCACCGCGCTGCGCAGGCCGATGCTCCTGGCCGACCTGGCCCGGGCCGACGCCGACGTGATCGCGCTCCAGGAGGTCGAGCCGGCGCTCCTGACGATGCTGCTCGCGCAGCCGTGGGTGCGGGAGCGGTACACGGTGGGCGCCGACCCGCGCGGCCGGGACGTCGCCGAATGCGGGCTGTTGATCCTGAGCAGGCTGCCGGTGCGGGAGGCGGGCCTGCACGAGCTGCGCCCGCACAAGGCCGTGATCGCCGTGACGGTGGACACCGCGGCCGGACCGCTGGTGGTCGCCAACACCCACCTGACCAGCGACCACAGCGAACACGGCGCCGACCGGCGGACGGGAGAACTGGCCTCCCTGACACACGGCCTGGGCTCCGTCGACGCCGCGATCGCCCTCGTCGGCGACTTCAACGACGGCCGGACCGGGGCCGAGGGCCCGGCGGCCGCGCTGGGACTCCGGGACGCCTGGACCGAGGTGCACGGGGCGACGGACGACACGCCGACCTTCGATCCGGCGGTGAACCCGCTGGCGGCGGTGGGCTCGCTCTCGGGACGGTCCGCGCGACTGGACCGGATCCTGCTGCGGTCGCCGGGCGTGGTGCGCTCGGCGGCGCTGCGGGGCGATGTCCCCGGCCCGGACGGGCTGTTCGTCTCGGACCACTTCGGGGTGGAGGCGACGCTGGGGTTCGGGGCGCCGGACGAGGGGCCGGCGCGTCTGGACGTGGCGGCGACGGCGCGCACGGCGGTGGCCTGGCTTCCGCCGGCCGACCCGGCCGTGGACGCCCTTCGACGCGCCCACGATCCCGGGGTCGACCGGTGGCCGGCGCACGTGAACCTGCTCTTCGGATTCGTTCCGGAGTCGGCGTTCGAGGCGGCGCTGCCGCTGTTGGCGCAGGTCGCGGCGGAGACGGCCCCGTTCCCGGCCCGCCTGGAGGGCGTACACGACTTCGGGCACCGGGAGGACGCCACGCTGTGGCTGGACCCGGCCGCCGACGGCGCGGCGCCCTGGCAGGAGCTTCGACGGGCACTGGTGGCACGGTTCCCGGGCTGCCGGGGCCGCGCCGAGGGCTACACCCCGCACCTGACGCTGGGACGCGGCGGCGATCCGCAGCGGGCGGCGGCGGAGTTCGGCGCCCGGCTCGGCGGCGGGACGCGCCGGGCACGGGTCGGCTCGCTCGCCGTGCTGTCGCGGCGCGGGGACGGACCGATGCAGGTCCGGGCGACGGTGGAGCTGGGGACGGGCGAGGTCAGGTGGGTACCGGAGACCGCCCCGTCGGCCGACCCGTCGGCGCGGTCGTCGGCCGACCGGGGCGGTCCGGATCCCGGGCCGGTCCTCGCCCGGATCACGGGGGCGTTGGGCGAGGGCGTGGTGCACGTGGCGGGGTCCCGACGGATGGGCTGCCCGTTGCCGGACGCGGACCTGGACCTGGTGGCGGCCTTGGCGGGCGAGACCCACATCGAGGAGGTACGGGACCGGGTGGCGGCGGCGCTGCCGGCGGCCGAGCGGCTGCGGTCGGTACCGGGGGCCCGGGTGCCGGGGCTGCGGTTCCGGGTGGCCGGGCTGGACGTGGACCTGGTGGTGGTCTCCACCGGCGCCATGGATCCGGCGCGGGCCGTGGCCGGACGGGCGGAGCTGGGCGAGGCGGCGCGGATCGCGCTGAGCGCGGTCGGCGACGCCGACGCGGTACGGGACTTCGTGGGTCCGGAGCACGATGCCTTCGCGGTGCTGGCCCGTGAGGTGAAGGCCTGGGCGCGGGCGCGGGGCCTGGATTCGGCGCCCTTCGGCGGGCTGCCGGGCCTGGCCTGGTCGGTGCTGGCCGCGCGGACGGTGCGCGAGGCGTCGGACCTGGCTCCCGCCGCGCTGTTGCGCACGTTCTTCGGGACCTGGGCGGCCTGGGACTGGCGCGAGCCGGTGTCCCTGGGGACGACGGGACCGGCGGCGGAGCAGCGGGCGGAGCAGGGGTCCGGGGCGGGGCTCCCGTCCGCGCGGGGGCACGGCCCGGGCGGGAGCGACCGTGACCCCGTCACGGTGCTCACCCCGTCCGATCCGGTGCGCAGTTGCACGACGCAGGTGGGGCCGGGCACGCGTGACCTGTTGGTCCGGGAGCTGTACACGGCCTGGGAGGCGTTGGAGGCGGGAGCGGACGGCCCGCTCGCCGCGGCCGGACCGCCACCGCACCGACGGCACGCCGCCTTTGCGGTGGTCACCGTACGGGGCGACGCCGGGGAGTTCGAGGACCGGCTGGGCCGCGTGCGCGGCCGGTTGCGTGCGTTGCTCGGCGCGCTGGAGGAGGCCGGTGTCGGGGACGCCCACGCCTGGCCCCGCCCGTTCGCCTCGGGTGACGCCTCGGCCCGCTACGCGATCGGACTCGGGGCGAACCCGCCGGCCGCGGCCGACCTGTCCCCGCTCGTCGCGCGCTGGACGGCGGGCCTGCCGGGAGTCACGGTCGAGCGGGTGGACGGCGGAGCGGTTCCGACCCTGACCTGAGCCCCGACGCCCGCGGCGGCCCCCGGCGCAATGGTCGCGGCGGCCCCCGACACGACGGTCAGGCCGACCCCCGGCGCGCCGGCCGGAGCGGCCCCGGAGACGACAAGTTACGAACGCACGGGCATGAACACCTTCCTGCCGGCCCCACTGTCCGAACGCGGTCGGTCGACCACCCCGCCCCGCCCTCCCCGTGCGGCGGGCTCGGCGGGCAGTGCGGAACGGAGCGGTCAGGAGCCTCAGTAGAGTGCGGGCGGCTTTTTTCGTCAACACTTTTCACAAGGATTGAAGAAACTCCAAGTTCACAGGCCTGAAGCGCAATTGACACTCCGTTTGATCTTCAGTTCATGAACGCTCAACCCCTTGACGCCCCCGGCGCCGGGCAGTTCACTCACGCTTCGATCCCCCCGGATCCTTGACGTCAGGAGTGCCCCGCATGCCCCTGCTCCACGATCGCCCGCCGAGACTCACCGTCGCGGCCCTCGCCGCGGCCCTGGTCGCGGCCCTCCTCGTGCTGCTCCCCGGCGCCACCGCGAGCGCGGCGCCCACGCTGCTCTCCCAGGGCAGGCCCGCCACCGCCTCCACCGTGGAGGGCGGCGGCACCCCGGCCTCCGCGGCCGTGGACGGCGACACCAACACCCGTTGGTCCAGCCAGTTCGCCGACCCGCAGTGGATACAGGTCGACCTGGGCGCGCCGGCGCAGATCAGCCAGGTCGTGCTGCGCTGGGAGGCCGCGTACGCCAAGGCGTACCGGGTCGAACTGTCCACCGACGGGACCAACTGGTCCACCGCCTACTCCACCGCGGCCTCCGCCGGCGGGGTCCAGACCCACGACGTCACCGGCACCGCCCGCTACGTCCGGGTGTACGGCACCCAGCGCGCCACCGGATACGGCTACTCGCTCTGGGAGTTCCAGGTGTACGGCACGGGCGGTACCGGTCCGACGCTCCCGGGCGGGGGCGACCTCGGCCCCAACGTGATCGTCTTCGACCCGTCCACGCCGAACATCCAGGCCAGGCTCGACCAGGTCTTCGCGCAGCAGGAGTCGGCCCAGTTCGGCTCCGGCCGCTACCAGTTCCTGTTCAAGCCGGGCACGTACAACGGCCTGAACGCCCAGATCGGCTTCTACACCTCGATCTCGGGTCTCGGCCTCAGCCCGGACGACACCACCATCAACGGGGACGTCACCGTCGACGCCGGCTGGTTCGGCGGCAACGCCACGCAGAACTTCTGGCGTTCGGCGGAGAACCTCGCACTGAACCCGGTCAACGGCACCGACCGCTGGGCCGTGTCCCAAGCCGCACCGTTCCGCCGAATGCACGTCAAGGGCGGACTCAACCTGGCCCCCAACGGCTACGGTTGGGCCTCCGGCGGGTACATCGCCGACTCCAAGGTCGACGGCCAGGTCGGCAACTACTCGCAGCAGCAGTGGTACACCCGCGACAGCTCCATCGGCGGCTGGTCCAACTCCGTCTGGAACCAGGTGTTCTCCGGCACCCAGGGCGCGCCGGCGCAGAGCTTCCCCGAGCCGCGCTACACCACGCTGGACACCACCCCCGTCTCGCGGGAGAAGCCCTTCCTGTACCTCGACGGCAACGAGTACAAGGTGTTCGCCCCGGCGAAGCGGGTCAACGCCCGCGGCACCTCCTGGGGCAACGGGACCCCGCAGGGCACCTCGATCCCGCTGAGCCGGTTCTACGTGGTCAAGCCGGGTGCGAGCGCCGCCACGATCAACCAGGCGCTGACCCAGGGCCTGCACCTGCTCTTCACCCCGGGCGTCTACCACGTGAACCAGACCATCCAGGTGAACCGCCCCGACACGGTCGTCCTGGGCCTGGGCCTCGCCACGATCATCCCGGACAACGGGGTGACCGCCATGAAGGTCGCCGACGTGGACGGCGTCAAGCTCGCGGGCTTCCTGATCGACGCGGGTCAGGTCAACTCCCCCACCCTGCTGGAGGTCGGTCCGGCCGGCGCGAGCACGGACCACGCGGCGAACCCGACGACCGTCCAGGACGTGTTCATCCGCGTCGGCGGCGCCGGTGCGGGCAAGGCCACCGCCGGCATGGTGATCAACAACCACGACACCATCGTCGACCACACGTGGATCTGGCGGGCCGACCACGGCGACGGGGTGGGCTGGGAGACCAACCGCTCCGACTACGGCTTCCGTGTGAACGGTGACGACGTCCTGGCGACCGGGCTGTTCGTCGAGCACTTCAACAAGTACGACGTGGAGTGGAACGGCGAGCGCGGCCGGACGATCTTCTTCCAGAACGAGAAGGCGTACGACGCCCCGAACCAGGCCGCGATCCAGAACGGTTCGATCAAGGGCTACGCCGCCTACAAGGTGGCCGACTCGGTCAACACCCACGAGGGCTGGGGCCTGGGCAGCTACTGCTACTACAACGTGGATCCGACGATCCGTCAGGACCACGGATTCCAGGCGCCGGTGAAGCCCGGCGTCCGGTTCCACGACCTGCTCGTCGTCTCGCTGGGCGGCAACGGCCAGTACGAGCACGTCATCAACAACACCGGCGCCCCCACCTCGGGGACGTCGACCACCCCCTCCACCGTGGTCTCGTTCCCCTGATCCACCCCTGACCCCCGCAGGACGCGGGGCGGCCCGGCGGCCGCCCCGCGTTTTCCGGGCCGTGCGAGAGAGCGCTCTCCCACCCACCCCGAAGGAGCCGCACGATGAGAATCCGCTCGCGGACCCTGTCCGCACTCCTGGTCTCGGCGGCGTTCGCCGTGACCGCCGCAGCCGGCCTCGGCGCCTCCGCGCTGACCGCCCAGGCGACCCCGGACTCCGGCGCCGGCGCGCACGCGGGCATGAACCACGCCGCGGTCGCCCCGCTCGCCACCGGCGACGACCCCGACGGCGACGGCTACATCCCGGCCGTTCCGCAGGTCACCGGTGTCACCCCGTCCGACCGGGAGCCGGCCCCGCGCTACTTCCACGAGTTCCAGGCGAACTGCGCGGTCACCCGGACCGCCCCGGACGACCCGATCGTCTTCGCGGGCCGGCCGGGCGCCTCCCACGACCACACCTTCATGGGCAACACCACCACGAACGCGTTCAGCACCACCTCCTCGCTGAGCGCGGGCGGCACGGCGTGCAACGCGGTCGGCGACCTGTCGGGCTACTGGATGCCGACGCTGTACAACGGAAACCAGGCCGTGCTGCCCACCGGACCCCAGGTGATCTACTACAAGGCCGGGGTCACCGACTACACGAGCGTGCGTCCCTTCCCCAAGGGCCTGCGGTTCCTCGTCGGCAGTCCGACCCAGACCGCGGCCGAGTTCCGCGCGCACAAGGGCTGGGTCGAGGGTTGGGAGTGCGGCGACAGCTTCAAGAACGTCGAGTTCCCCGCGAACTGCCCGGCCGGCACCCAGCTCAACATCCGCTTCCAAGCGCCGAGTTGCTGGGACGGCAAGTACCTCGACACGCCCGACCACAAGGCCCACATGGCGTATCCGACGGTGAAGGCCGGCACCAACAACAACGTCTGCCCGGCCGATCACCCGGTGGCGCTGCCCATGGTCGAGTTCAAGATGGCCTTCCCCGTCAGCGGGAACATGTCGCAGGTCAGGCTCTCCAGCGGGGCCGGCCACACGTTCCACTACGACTTCTTCAACGCGTGGGACGACCGGACCCTGAACGCCCTCGTCGAGCACTGCGTCAAGGGCGGCCTCCAGTGCAACGCCCGTGGCTACGACGAGACACACCCCGAGGCGGGCGCCGTCCTCGGCCCCGACTACCGGCTCCCGTAGGGCGCGTCCTCGCGTCCCCTCCCCGCTCCCCCCACTCCCAAGGAGGCTCAGGCATGCACTCCCGCATGCGCGCCCTCACCGCGGCCGCCCTGCTCGCGGGCGCCGTCACCGCACTCCCCGCGGCCCCGGCGCAGGCAGCCGGCAGCGTGGTCAAGGTGACCGGCTCCCAGGGCAACTGGCAGCTCAGCGTGAACGGTTCGCCGTACCTCGTCAAAGGCGTCACCTGGGGTCCGTCCCCGGCCGACGCCGCCCGACTCCTGCCCGACGTGAAATCGCTGGGCGCCAACACCGTCCGCACCTGGGGCACGGACGCGAGCAGCCGCCCGCTGTTCGACGCGGCCGCGAACAACGGCATCAAGGTGGTCGCCGGGTTCTGGCTCCAGCCGGGCGGCGGCCCGGGCAGCGGCGGCTGCACGAACTACGTCACGGACACCGGCTACAAGAACACCATGCTCGCCGAGTTCTCGCGCTGGGTGGAGACCTATCGCGACCACCCGGCCGTGCTGATGTGGAACGTCGGCAACGAGTCCGTGCTCGGCCTGCAGAACTGCTACTCCGGAACCGAGTTGGAGAACCAGCGCAACGCCTACACCACCTTCGTCAACGACGTCGCGAAGGCCATCCACCGGATCGACGCCAACCACCCCGTCACCTCCACGGACGCGTGGGTGGGAGCGTGGACGTACTACAAGCGCAACTCCCCCGACCTGGACCTGTACTCGGTCAACTCCTACAAGGAGGTCTGCGGGGTCCGGCAGGCGTGGGAGCAGGGTGGGTACACCAAGCCCTACCTGATCACCGAAACCGGTCCGGCCGGTGAGTGGGAGGTGCCGAACGACGCGAACGGCGTACCGCTGGAGCCGGGCGACAAGGCCAAGGCGGACGGTTACACCGGTGCGTGGAACTGCGTCACGGGCCACCGGGGGGTGGCGCTGGGCGCGACGGTCTTCCACTACGGCACCGAGTACGACTTCGGCGGGCACTGGTTCAACCTGACCCCCGCCGGGGAGCGCCGGCACATGTACTACGCCGTCAAGCGGGCCTACGGCGGCAACACGGCGGGCGACGACCTGCCGCCCACCGTGGCCGTGCCGTCGGTGGCGGACCCGGGGGCGGTCCCCGCGGGCAAGGAGGTGACGGTCCAGGCCCCGGCGACCGACCCGGAGGGCGATCCGCTCGCGTACGAGGTGCTGTGGGGCGGCAAGTACGTGGACGGCGGCGGCGGGCTGGTCTCGGCGCCGTCCACGCACCTGGGCAACGGCACCCTCAAGGTCACGGCGCCCGCCAAGACCGGTGTGTGGAAGCTGTACGTCAAGGCGAAGGACGGGCGGGGCAACGTGGGCGTCGAACAGCGCTCGGTCCGCGTGGTGCCGCCGCCGGTGGCCGGCACGGACGTGGCACGGGGCCGGCCGACCACCGCCTCCACCTATCAGAACGACGGGTACGGCGGCTGCCCCTGCGCCCCGCAGTTGGCGACGGACGGGCGCGACGACACCCGGTGGGCGACGACCTGGGCCGATCAGCAGTGGCTCCAGGTGGATCTGGGGTCGGTGAAGCAGCTGAGGCACGCGCAGCTGGTGTGGGAGAGCGCGTACGGGAAGGCGTACACCGTCAAGGTGTCGGACGACGGCCAGAACTGGCGGACGGCGTACGCCACTTCGTCCGGTGACGGCGGGATCGACGACTTCGACATCGCCGCGTCGGGCCGTTACGTCCGGCTGGAGCTGACCCAGCGGGGCACGGGGTACGGCTACTCCCTCTTCCACTTCGGCGTCTATGCCTGATCGGCAGACCTGACCCTGCCGCAGGTGCCGCGCGCCGTCCGGTCGACCACCGGGCGGCGCGCGGTCATGTCCGCGGCAGGCGGCTCGGAGGCCGTCAGACCTCCAGGATGATCTTCCCGGCGGTGTGTCCGTCCTGGCTGAGCTCGAAGGCGGCGGCCAGCTCGGAGAGCGGGAAGGTCTTGGCGACGGTGACGCCGAGCCGTCCGCTGTCGGCGAGCCCGCCCAGGGCGGCGAGGTCGTCGCCGACGGGGCGCACCCACATCCACTGGCCGTCGGCGCCGAGCACGTCGGGGTCGGCGATGGAGGCGTGCCGGCCCCCGGGGGCGAGGACGGCCTTGGTGACGTCGAGGACGCCGCCCACGAAGTCGGCGACGACGCTCACCCCGTCCGGGGCCAGTTCGCGGACCCGTTCGGTGAGGCCGTCCCCGTAGGCGACGGGTTCGCAGCCCAGCTCGCGGAGCCGGTCGTGGTTGCGCGGGGAGGCCGTGCCGATGACGCGGGCGCCGAGGGCGCGGGCGATCTGGACGCCGAGGGAGCCGACGCCGCCGGCCGCGCCGTGGATGAGGACGGTGTCGTCCTGGCCGGTGTCGAGACGGGTGAGCAGTTGGTAGGCGGTGAGGCCGGCCAGCGGCAGTCCGGCCGCCTCCTGCCAGCTGAGCGAGACGGGCTTCGGCGCGAGGGCCCGTACCGGCACGGTGACGAACTCGGCGAACGTGCCGCCGTGCACGTAGTCCTTGCGGGCGTAGGCGATGACCTCATCGCCCGCGGTGAACTCGGGGGTGTCGATGCCGACGTACTCGACCGTCCCGGCCACGTCCCAGCCGGGGATCACGGGGTACACGACGTCCATGAGGCCGTCGAGGCCACCCGCCATGATCTTCCAGTCGACCGGGTTGACCGAGGCGCACCTGACCCGGACGAGGACCTCGCCGGGCCCGACCTTGGGGACCGGCAGCCGGGTCTCGGTGAGCACCTCCGTCCCGCCGTACGTCTCGTACACCATCGCCCGCATGGTGCCCTCGTCCTCGACGTTCAACGACATGCGTCTCACCTTTCCGCGAGCGGCTGGAATCATCTGTTCCGCATCCCATCACGAAAAGCCGTGCCCGCCCCGGGAAGCGGGGCGGGCACGGCGCGGGAAAATGCCGGGGCTCAGAGCGCCCGGTGGGCGGCGATCAGGTCGGCGTAGTGGGCTCCGCTGGTCTTGACGGTGCGTTCCTGGGTGTCGTAGTCCACGCGGACCAGACCGAACCGCTTGTCGTAGCCGTACGCCCATTCGAAGTTGTCGAGCAGGGACCACGCGTAGTAGCCGGCCAGGGGCGCGCCGCGGCGGGCGGCCCGGGCGCAGGCGGCGAGGTGGGCGGTCAGGTACGCGGCGCGTTCCGGGTCGTGGACGCTGCCGTCCGGGCCGACGGCGTCCGGGTAGGAGGAGCCGTTCTCGGTGACGTGGATGCGTCGGGCGCCGTACTCCTCGGTGAGTCGCATGAGCAGCGTCTCGATGCCGCTCGCGTCGACCTCCCAGTCCATGCCGGTGCGCGGGACGCCGGGCAGGTCGATCTGGCGGGCGTGGGGGGCGGGTCCGGTCGGGTCGGCGACGACGGTCTGCGGGAAGTAGTAGTTCAGGCCGATCCAGTCGAGGGGCGCCGCGATGGCGTCGAGGTCGCCGGGGCGTTCGGGGAGGTCCACGCCGTAGACCTCGCACATGTCGGCGGGAAAGCCGCGGCCGTGGACGGGGTCGAGCCACCAGCGGTTGACGTGTCCGTCCATCCGTACGGCCGCCGCCCGGTCGGCGTCGCTGTCGGTGGCCGCCTCGACGGTGGAGAGGTTGTTGACGATGCCGATCCGCGCGCCGGGGGCGGCGGCGCGGATGGCCCGGGTGGCGAGGCCGTGGCCCAGCAGGAGGTGGTAGGAGGCCCGGACGGCGGCGGTGAGGTCGGTGAGACCGGGGGCCATCTTGCCCTCCAGGTGGCCGATCCACGCCGAGCAGAGGGGCTCGTTGAGGGTGGTCCACTGGGTGACCCGATCGCCGAGGCGCTCCGCGACGACGTGCGCGTACGAGGCGAAGGCCTCGGCGGTGGCGCGCTCGGGCCAGCCGCCGCGGTCCTGGAGGGCCTGGGGCAGGTCCCAGTGGTAGAGGGTGACGGACGGGGTGATGCCGGCGGCGAGCAGGCCGTCGACCAGCTGGTCGTAGAAGTCCAGGCCCTTGGCGTTGACCGGCCCGTCGCCGCCGGGCACGACGCGGGGCCAGGCCACGGAGAAGCGGTAGGCGTTGGTGCCGAGTTCCTTCATCAGGGCGATGTCGTCGCGCCAGCGGTGGTAGTGGTCGCAGGCGGTGTCGCCGTGGTGGCCGCCGTCGATGGTCCCGGGGGTGTGGGAGAACGTGTCCCAGATGGAGGGGGAGCGGCCGTCCTCGGCCACCGCGCCCTCGATCTGGTAGGCGGAGGTGGCGGTGCCCCAGGCGAAGTCGCGGGGCAGCGCGCCGAGGTCGACGGCGCCGTGGGCGGTGGCGTGCACGGTGTCGAGGCGGGTTTCGGAAAGGGTCATTTGACGGCTCCTGCCGTGAGTCCGGCCACCAAGTACCGCTGGAGCAGCAGGAATCCGGCGACGACGGGGATGCTGACGACGAGCGAGGCGGCCATGATCTGGTTCCAGTACACGTCGTTCTGCGTGGAGTAGCCCTGCAGTCCGACGGCCAGGGTGCGGGTGGTGTCGTTCGTCATGACCGAGGCGAAGAGGACCTCACCCCAGGCGGTCATGAAGGCGTACACGGCGACGGCGACGATGCCGGGGACGGCCGCGGGGACCACGACCCGGAAGAGCGCCCCGAGGGGGCCGCAGCCGTCCACGGTGGCGGCCTCGTCGAGGTCGCGGGGCACCGAGTCGAAGTACCCGATGAGCATCCAGATGGAGAAGGGGAGGGAGAAGGTCAGGTAGGTGAGGATCAGCCCGCCTCGGGAGCCGTAGAGGGCGACTCCGGTGGTGTTGCCGATGTTCACGAAGATCAGGAACAGCGGCAGCAGGAAGAGGATGCCGGGGAACATCTGGGTCGACAGCACGGTGACGGTGAACAGGCGCTTGCCGCGGAAGCGGTAGCGGCTGACGGCGTACGCGGCGAAGACGGCGATGACCACGGAGCAGACGGTGGCGGCGCCGGCCACGATCAGCGAGTTCAGGAAGTACTTGGCGAGCGGGACGGTGTGCCAGATGTCGATGTACGGGCGGACGGTGAGCCCGCTGGGGATCCACCGGAAGGCGCCCGCGACGTCGGACAACGGCTTGAGGGAGCTGGTGATCATCACGTAGACGGGCAGGGCCACGAAGCCGGTGAGCAGGGTGAGGAAGACGGCCCGGATCACCTTGAAGGACAGGGGCGGGTCGAGCGCGGACCGGGTGCGCGCCCGGGGGCGGTGGTCAGGCATCGGCGTCCCTCCGGCCGCGGCTGGTCAGGAACAGGTACACGGCGGTGACCAGCAGCAGGAAGAGCAGCAGCAGGACGGACATGGCGGAGCCGGTGCCGAAGTTCCAGGTGACGAAACTGGACTGGTAGATGTGGATGGAGATCAGGTCGGCGGCCTCGGGGGCGGATTTGCCGAACAGCACGAACGGCGTGTTGAAGTCGTTGAAGGTCCACAGGAACAGCACGAGGATCAGCACCTGGTTGACCGCGCCGACCGAGGGCAGGGTGATCCGGCGGATCTGCTGCCAGATGCCGGCGCCGTCGAGGGCGGCGGCCTCGTACAGCTCCTTCGGGATGTTCTGGAGGGCCGCCATGACGATCAGGAAGGCGAACGGCCAGCCCTTCCACACGGAGACGATCAGCAGGGCCCAGAAGCTGTTGTCGCCGAGCAGCCAGAAGGTGTGCTCGGCGCCGCCGAGGCCGAGTTGGTCGTGGATGACGTGGTTCACCAGGCCGTTGTCCCGCTGGAACATGAACGCCCAGGTGATGACCGCCGCGTAGACGGGCAGGGCGTACGGCACCAGGAACAGGGCGCGCAGGACGCCGCGGCCGCGGAAGTTCTCCTGCATGAAGACGGCGGCCGCGGTGCCGAGGAACCAGCACAGGGCCACGGAGAGCAGGGTGAACAGGCAGGTGGTGAGGAAGGATCCCAACAGGGCTTCGCCGACGGGGCGGTTGACGTCCACGGCGAGGTCGTAGTTGTCGAAGCCCGTCCAGGGGGCACGGGACCAGTCCCGGATGAAGAACTGGGTCAGTTCCCGGAAGCTCATCAGGATGCCCATCACCATCGGGACGAGGTGGATGAGCAGTTCGAGGAGGAGGGCGGGCAGGAGCAGGAGGTAGGGCAGGGCGCCGCGGCGCACGCGACCGGTGCCGCGCACCCGGGTCGCGGTGCGCCGCAGTCGTCCGGCGCCTTCCGTGGTCACGGAGGTCATCGGGCGGTGCTCACTTCGACATCTGCTGCTGGGCCTTGGTGAGCTTCGCCTTGACCGACTCGGTGGTCACCGGGTTGCCCGCGGCGGCCTCGGCGAACAGCTCCTTCACGGCGGTGCCGACGGCGGTCTCGAACTGGGACTCCTCCGGGACCTGGGGCAGCGGGGCGGCGCTCGTGCCGAGGGTGTTGCGCAGCACGGTCAGGTCGTCGGTGGCGAACGCGCCGTCGGTCTGGGCGGCCTTGACCGGCGGGATGGACCCGTAGGTCTTGTTGAGGATCTTCTGCTCCTCGTCGCCGGTCATGAACTTCACGAACTTCAGCGCTCCGTCGATGTTGTCGGTGTTCTTGAAGACGGCCATGTTGATGCCGGCGACCATGGAGTTGGTGTTCTTCCCGGCGCCGGGCGCGCCGCCCGCCGGGACGGGGACGGGGGCCACGCCCCAGTCGCCCTCCTTCATCCCGTTGGCCTTGAAGCTGGTGGCGGCGCTCTGCCACAGGACCATCGCCGTCTTGCCGTTGGCGAAGTCCTGGAGGGACTGGTTCTTGTCGTACTCGGCGTTGCCGGGCGCGACGATCTTGTCCTTGGCCATCAGGTCGACGTACTGCTTGACGGCGTCGACGTTGCCGGGGCTGTCGAAGGTGGGCTTGCCGGCGCCGTCGAAGAACTCCGCGCCGTGCTGCTTGGAGAACACGAAGGCCTGGTGGATGTTGTTCGACAGGTTCGAGCCCTCGGCCCCGAGCGCCCACTTGCCGTCCTTGGACAGCTTCCGGCCGATCGTGACCATCTCGTCCCAGGTGGCCGGGGGCTTCTCGACGCCGGCGTCCTGGAACATCTTCTTGTTGTAGTAGAGCGCGTACGACATCGAGTACAGGGGGACGGCCGCCGGGTCCTTGCCGGTCGCGCCGGCGGAGCCGATGGCCGAGGCCACGAAGCGGTCCTTGCCGCCGATGGCGTCGAAGTTCTTGGCGTCCCAGGGCAGCAGGGCGCCGGTGGCCTGAAGCGAGGAGGACCACGTGTTGCCTATGTTGAGCACGTCCGGTCCCTGGCCGGAGGCGGTGGCCGCGAGGATCCGGTTGAGGAGGTCGGACCAGGGGACCACCTCCAGCTTGACCTTGATGCCGGTCTGCTGCTCGAACTTCTTCAGCTCCGGGCCGAGGGTCGCCTGGTCCGCCGCGATGTCGGGGCCCTGGTTGGAGGCCCAGTAGGTGAGCTCCTTGGGGGCGGTGTTGCTGCCGCCCCCGCTGTCCGCGGAGCCGCCGCCGCAGGCGGTGGCGGCGGCGAGGAGGGAGGCGGTGACGGTGACGGCTGCGGCGGCTCTGGTTCTGCGCATGGCGGATCTGGCCCTTTCGGGAGGGTCGGGAGGAGGCCTGCGAGTGGCGAACGGCGAATGACACGTGGTGCGGGGGCGGGGCGCCGTACGGCATCGTCCGTGCCGTGCGGCGCCTCGTGGTGGTGCGCTCGGCGCCTTGTGGGCACCCGTTCCGTCCAGGCCTTAATTTAGGACGTGAGTTAAGCCTCACGAAAGGGTCGCGTCAAGGGGTCGCGCAGGGGTATGTTGCGCTGGATGTCACTGCGGAAGGGACCGGATGACCACAGGGCGTAGCGGGCGAACAGTGCGGGACCTGCGGCGCGGCAACCGCAGCGTGGTGCTCCGGCAGCTGTACTTCGGCGGCCCGATGAGCCGGCAGGAACTGGGCCCGGCCACGGGACTGAGCTCCGGATCCGTCAGCAACGTCGTCGGCGAGCTGGTCGCCGACGGCCTGCTGGAGGAGGCCGGGATCGTCGACTCGGACGGTGGCCGCCCCCGCACCCTCCTCAGGGTCGCGCCGGGCAGCGCCCACATGATCGGCGTCGACGTCGGCGAAACCCGCGTCCGCGTCGAGCTGTTCGACCTCACGCTCACCGAACTCGCGCGCACGGAACTCCCGTTGCAGCCGCGCGGCTGCTACGACGTCGGCCCGATCGTGGACCACGTCCGCACCGGGATCGCCACGGTGCTCGCCGAGGCCGGCATCGGAACGGACCGACTGCTGGGTGTCGGGGTGGGCGTGCCGGGGATAGTGGACCGGGATGCCCCGGGCGGGACGGTGGTGCACGGTCAGACCATCGGCTGGGACGCCGTGCCGCTGGAGGCGTTGCTGCGCGCGACCAAGGCCCTGCCGGAGGAGGTCCCGTACATCATCGACAACGGCGCCCGGACCCTCGGCCAGGCGGAGATGTGGTTCGGGGCGGGACGCGGAGCCCGCGAAGCCGTGGTGGTCCTCTTCGGCTCGGGCGTCGGCGCGAGCCTGATCACCGATGGCGCGGGCACCGCACTGGAATGGGGACACCTGACGGTCTCGGTGCGCGGGCGGCGCTGCCGGTGCGGGGCCCGGGGCTGCCTGGAGGCCTACACCGGCGCCGAGTCGGTGCTGGCCCGGTGGGCGGAGCGGGACGGGGGCGCCGGGGAGGCGATGGACACGGTGGACGAGGAGGAGGCCCTGTCCGCCCTGCTGGCGGCGGCCCTCGCCGGGGACGCGGTGGCCGTGGACGTCCTGGAGGAGACGGCCGAGTACCTGGGCGCGGGCCTCTCGGACGTCATCAACCTCTTCCGCCCGGAACGCATTCTGATCGGCGGTTGGGCGGGCCTGCTGCTGGGCCCGCACATTCTCCCGTCGGTACGGGAGCACGCGACGCGGTACTCCCTGCGGCACCCCGCGGACCGGGTCACCATCGACCTGGGGTCCCTCGGCCCGGACGCGGTGACGGTGGGCGCGGCGACGCTGCCGCTGTCCGCGTTCTTCACGGCGGGCGGCCGGCGCAGGCCCCCGGAACCGCCGGCCGAGCAGCCGGGCTGGCAGACGGCCCTGGAGGTCCGGGGCGGTTCGGCGGGCCGCCCGGGGTGAGCGGCGCCCGATCGCGGGGCCGGCCGGTGCGAGGGTGACCCGCGATCGGCCGGCGGCGCGGGCGGCGGGAGTTCACGGCGCGGGCGGGGGCCGGCCGGTCCCGAGGACGGCTCGGCTCGGGCGGCCGGTACCTGGGGCGGCCGGTCCTGCGGGGCTCGGCGCGGCCCGGGGGTGCGGGCGGCGTCAGGCCGAGTCGCGGATCACCAGTTCGCCGTCGAACAGGACGACTTCCGGCTCCGTGCGGTCCGGGGCCCGGTCCAGCAGCAGCCGGACCATCTCGGCCGCCATGTCCTCCACCGGCTGCCGCACCGTCGTCAGTCTCGGCCGGGACGCCGTCGCCGCGCTGGAGTCGTCGAAGCCGATCACCGCCACGTCCTGCGGGATGCGCCGCCCGTGCTCGCGCAGCACCAGACAGGCACCCAGCGCCATCAGGTCGTTGGCCGCGAACACCCCGTCCAGGTCCGGCTGTTCGGCCAGCAGCACGCGCATGGCGTGCTCACCGCCCTCCACGGTGAAGTCGGCCTCCACGACCCGGACACCGCCGGCGACCGCGCCGACCGCTCCCCCGCCCCCGCCCAACGCGTCACGGAACCCGGCCACCCGCTCCCGGCTCGCCGCCACGTCCGCGGGCCCGCCGATCGCGGCGAGCCGGCCGCGGCCCCGCGCCAGCAGGTGCCGGGCGGCCAGCGCACCGCCCTCGCCGTGACGCAGGTCCACGCTGTCCAGCGGCAGGCCGGCCGTCGCGGGGCGCGCGAAGAGCACCGCCGGCATGCCCGCTTCCGCGAGCATCGCGGGCAGCGGGTCGTCTCCGTGCGTCGTGACGAGCAGCGCTCCGTCCGCGCCGCCCCGACTCAGGTGGGCGAGCACCTCGGCCCGGTCCTGCGCCGAGTCGGCGAACAGCAGCACGGGGTGCACGCCGCGCGGGCGCAGCGCCCGTACGACGCCGCCGACCACCCGCCCGAAGAAGGGGTCCTGGAACACCTCCGAGGTTTCCGTGCCGGCGCCCGAGACCACCAGCGCCACCGCCCCCGAGCGGCGCGTCACCAGGGACCTCGCGGCCCGGTTCGGGACGTACCCGGTCGCGGCGACCGCTCGCCGCACCGCCTCGGCGATGACCGGGTCCACGTTCCGGACGCCGTTGACCACCCGGGACACCGTCGCCCGTGACACTCCGGCCGCGCGGGCCACGTCCTCCAGGGTCGGGGCCGTGCCCGTACCCGTTCCGCTGCTCCCCCCACTGTTCATGGCCGCACTGTAGCGGCCGCCCGTCAGACGTCGAGGGCCGCCCGCAGGGGCAGGTCCCCGGCGCTGCGACCGGCGAGCAGCGTGAACCGCCCCGGCTCGGTCACCCAACCCCGAGGCTCCGGTGACCAGTACTGGAGGGCGCGCTCGGGCACGCGTACGTACGCCGTCACCCGCTCCCCCGGTCCGGCCTCCACGGCCGCCCATCCGGCGAGCCAGCGCACCGGCCGCTCCACCGTCGACTCGGGTCGGGACACGTACAGTTGGACCACTTCACGACCGCGCCGGGTGCCGGTGTTGCGCAGGACGACGGGAATCTCGTGGCCGCCGGGCGCGGGTTCGGGGCGGCCCAGGTCCTCGTACGCCCAGGTGGTGTATCCCTGTCCGTGGCCGAACCAGTACGCGGGCTCGGTGCCCGATCGCAGCCAGGCCCGATGGCCGATGTGCAGGCCCTCCTCGTACGGGAGGACGCCCTCGACGGGGCGCGTCTGGTGGACCGGGGCCTCGGCTAGAGTGGCGGGCCAGGTGGTGGGGAGCCGGCCGCCCGGCTCGACCCGGCCGAGGAGCACGTCGGCCAGGGCGTGCCCGCCTTCCTGTCCGGGGAACCAGGTGAGGAGCACGGCGCCGGGGTCCTTGCGCCAGGGAAGCTCGACGGGCGCGCCGCAGTTCACCACGACGACCGTACGGGTGTTGGCGCGCACGATCTCGTGTACGAACTCCGCTTGCGTGGCGTCCAGTTGGAGGGTGGTGCGGTCCAGTCCCTCGGACTCGTCGCCCTCCGTGGTGCCGATGACGACGACGGTGACATCGGCGGCCCGGGCGGCCGCCACGGCGTCGGCGCGGGCGCGCCGGGGGTCGGGCTCGGGCCCTGCCGCGGTCAGCACGGTGGCCCGGCCGGTTCCGGGGGCCAGGGTGCGGCGGGCCACGATCCGGGCGGGACGGCCGGCCGTGAGGTGGACGCGGGCGGTGTGCTGGGGCGGTCGCACGTGGACGACGGCCGGGTCGTCGGTCTCGGCCGGGAACTCCCCGTCGAGCAGGGGGGTTCCGTCGGCGGTGACGCTGAGGCGCCCGAACCCGCCGAGCCCCAGGGTCCACGGCCCGGTCGTGTCGGGGTACAGGTCCGCGGCCAGCTCGACGGTGTGCGCGCCGGGCGGCAGTGCCGGCTCCAGGATCCTGCCGGAGGGCTGGAGCGAGTGGTGCAGTACGGCTCCGTCGGCGTCGAGCACGCGCAGCCGCACGCCGGGAGCCCCGCTCTCCGGGTCCCGGGCGTGCCGGGGCCCCAGCGGGGCGGGTCCCGCGCCGGCGGCGGGTCTCGGGCCCGGCGCGTACACCACCCGGACCCGTTCGGGCAGGGCCGCCCGCAACCCGCCCAGCGGGGTGACCACCCTGTCCGGGAACACCTCGGAACTGCCGCCGCCCTGCACCCGGGGTTCGTCGGCGTGCGTCCCGATCACGGCGAC
Organism: Streptomyces sp. NBC_01426; assembly: GCF_036231985.1. GTDB lineage: Bacteria > Actinomycetota > Actinomycetes > Streptomycetales > Streptomycetaceae > Streptomyces. Next base: position 6,798,432 of record NZ_CP109500.1, on the reverse strand, counting down.
GCTCCCCAACGCCTCCACGTCCAGGGGCAGTACCCCCCGGTTCTCCAGCAACACGAACCCGGCGGCGGCCGCCTCCCGCACCACCGCCCGCACCCGGTCCGCCGGCCACGACGGGCCCGGCCGGTCCGACGGGCCCAGCTGATCCGAGACGCCCGGCCGGTCCGACGGGCCCGGCCGACCCGAGGCGCCCGGCGGGTCCGACGGGTCCGGTCGGTCGAGGGCTCCGACCCTGGACGCGAGGCGCACCAGGCGACGCACCTTGTCCTCGACCGCTTCCGGCGGGACCCGGCCCTCGTCCATCGCCTCGACCAGCGCCTCGCCCCAGGGCCCGCCGGGGCCCGGCATCACCAGGTCCTGCGCGGCCCGCGCCGCCTCGACGTTCGCGCGGACCGCGCCCCAGTCCGAGACGACCACACCGTCGAACCCCCACTCCCCCTTCAGCGGGTCCGCGAGCAGCGGACTCTCGCTCATGGTGGTCCCGTTGACGCTGTTGTAGGCCGACATCACCAGCCAGACGCCGGCGCGCACGGCCGCCTCGAAGGGCGCCAGGTACAGCTCGCGCAGCACCCGCTCGTCGACGCGGACGTCGACGGTCAGCCGCTGCGTCTCGGAGTCGTTGGCCACGTAGTGCTTCGCGGTGGCGGCGACACCGCAGGACTGGATGCCCCGCACGAGAGCCGCCCCCGTGCGGCCGGCCAGCGAGGGGTCCTCGGCGAAGCATTCGAAGTGGCGTCCGGCGAGCGGGCTGCGGTGCAGGTTGAGCTGGGGCGCGAGGAGGACGTGCACCCCCTTGCGGCGCGCCTCGCCCCCGAGCAGTTCCCCGAGCAGCCTGACCCGTTCCTCGTCCCAGAGCGCGCCGAGGGCGCCGGCGCAGGGGAGCAGGGCCGCGGTGGAGCGCTCGTCCCAACCGGGTCCACGCACTCCGGCCGGTCCGTCGGAGAACACCAACTCGCGCATTCCGATGGCGGGTTCGGCGGGGGTGCGCCAGGTGTCGGCACCCGTGAGCAGGCGTACCCGCCGGTGCGGGTCGAGCTTGTCGACGAGCCGTTCCACGTCGTCGCTGCCTCCGTCGCCCATGGCGTCCCTTTCGTTCCGACTGCCGAACGAGGCTCAGGGAGAGCGCTCTCCCAGATGATCCGGGCGCCCCGACCGGCTGTCAACGGCCGACGCCGCGCGCTCACTCGTACTCGGTGCCTCCCTTGCGGGTCAGGTACGCCGGGCTGACGGCCTTCGCGATGGCCCGCCCGCCGACGACCGGGCTGTACCGTTCGGCCGCCGGACGGATGACGACGCCCTCGCGCAGGTGAACGGCCCGGCCGGACACGCTCTCCCGGCCGGTGGCCACCTCCAGGACGGTGTCGAGGTCGTACGGTCCCTCGTACAGCCGTGGAACCAGCGGGAGTTCGTCCGTGAGCAGGTCCGCCGGGTCCAACCAGCGCACCTGTCCGTCGATCTCGGCGGACAGGTCGAAGACCGCGTACCCGGGCGGCCCGTCGGCCGTGCGCGCGTCCGTCCCGTAGGCCAGGTCCTGTACGCCCGAGCCGTACACCTCGCCGAAGACGCCGATCCTGCTCGCGCCGAGCCGCTCGGCCAGCCGCGCCGCTGCCTGCGGGACCCGGTGGCCGCGGACGGCCCGCCAGTACAGGTTGCGCTCGTCCTCCTTCAGCGCGAGTCCCTTCGCACCGAAGCCCTTGGAGGAGACCAGGACGCGCCCCTCTCCCGCGACGTACGTCAACAGGCAGGCCGTGCCGTGGAGTTTCTCGGTCAGGACGACGGGTTCGCCGGGCTCGAAGATCCGCGGGTAGCGTTGGAGGTTCTCGATGTCCACCCAGGGCAGCAGGTCGGGGGCGGATTCCACGTCGCCGCTCATCGTCGTCGGGATGGGAGGGGCCCACTTGGTGATCCCGAGGACCTCGGCGAAGTCGGCGTCCTCCTTCGACGCCACCTCCAGATCCACCCCGGCGAGCGCGGCGGGCCGGCACACCAGGCCCTGCGACAGTTCGCCCCGCAGTCGCACGGCCTTGACCCGGTTCGCCGCGCCGCCGGCCAGTCGCCCGGTGAGCCCCAACTCCGCGATCAACACGTCGGGCAGGACGGCCTGTTCGGGGATGTACACGGCGAAGTCCCCGGTGCGGTAGGCGCCCTTCGCGACGACGGCCCGGTAGAGGCCGACTTGGGCCAACTCCAGGGCGTCGGCGTTCGGATGCTCGTGGACGGTCAGTTGCTCGGCGGTCACGCGCAGGGTGGACATGGCTGCCTCCTCGGGATGCGGGTCGGTGGTCGTGGATGTCGCCGGGCGGGACGGCGTCGGCCCTGCGACATCCACGACCACTCTCCGCCGCGCCATTTACGCTGGTCCAGCGGTTATCGCGGTGTTAGCCTGCCGCGCCGGCGAGGATCCGTCGTCACCGATCGTTCGTGGGTCGAGGGCGCGGCCCGCGCACCACGCCCCACAGGAGGCTCGCATGTCACTTCGTCCGGTCACCGTCGTGACGGGAGGCAGCAGGGGCATCGGAGCGGCCACCTGTGTACGGCTCGCCGCCGCCGGCCACGACATCGCTCTCGGCTACGCCCGGGACGACACGGCCGCCGAGTCCACCGCGGAGCGCGTACGGGCGACCGGGGCGCGCTGCGTGACCGTACGCGGTGACACCTCGACCGAGTGCGCCGTGGAGCGGCTCTTCGACATCGCCGGGGCGGAACTGGGCTTCGTCACCGGCCTCGTCAACAACGCCGGGGTGACCGGACCGCTGGGCCGGCTCGCCGACGCCCGGACCGAGGACCTGCGACGCATCGTCGAGGTGAACCTCCTCGGCTACCTGCTCTGTTGCCGCAGGGCCGCCCGGGACATGGCGGAGACCGGAGGGGCGATCGTGAACGTGTCCTCGGCGGCGGCCACCCTCGGCAGCCCCGGGGACTACGTCCACTACGCGGCGACGAAGGCCGCCACCGACGCCCTCACCCTGGGCCTGGCCAAGGAGCTGGGGGCGGACGGGATCCGGGTCAACGCCGTGGCCCCCGGCATCATCGAGACGGACATGCACGCGGCGATGGGCGACCCCGACCGGCCGGCCCGGGCAGCGGCCGGGATCCCCCTCGGCCGGGCCGGACTGCCCGACGAGGTGGCCGGGGCGATCGCCTGGCTGCTGTCCCCCGAAGCCTCGTACACGACGGGAGCCGTCCTGCGGGTGTCCGGCGGGCGCTGAGCCCCGCGCCGGCCCGCCCGGGTCGCTCAGTCGAAGGCCGCCCGGGTGGCGGGGCCGTAGATGCCCCGGGGGTCCCCCGTGATGCTCCGGTCGCTCTGGAGTTGGGCGACACCGCGCCGGGTCTGTTCGTCGTACACCCCGGTCGTGGAGACGTACGTGAACCCCTGGCCGTGGAGACGCTCCTGCAACGCACGGACCTCCGACCCGCGATCGCCCGGCTTCAGGGTTCCGGAGGTGCCATTTCCGGGTGACGCGGACGGCGGCCGGCTCGGCGACGCGGGGGCGGTGGTTGCCGCCCCCCGCCCGGGCGGAGTGGAGGGCGCGTCGGCTCCCCTTCCGGCCGCACCCGACGCCGAGGCGGAGGCCGACGGCACGGCGGGGCCGGCGGGCGCGGGCGGCTGGGAGCCGTCCTCGTCGGGCCCGGCGTCCGGGCTGCGGGCCGGGAGCACCGGTACGGACAGCCCGGAAGGTGGTGCGACCCTCGGGGACTCGGGTTCGGGCCCGGCCGTCAGGTACACCAGGCCTCCCGCGACGGCGAGCCCGAGCAGGGCCAGGGTCACCAGCGGCAACCGGCCCGCCCGCTCCCGCGCGACGGGAGCGGGTGCCCGTACGGGAGCGGGTGCGAGTGCGGGTGCCCGAACGGGAACGGGTGCCGGTGCGGGTGCCCGTACGGGAGTGGGTACGGGTGCGGGTGCCCGTACGGGAACGGGTGCCGGTGCGGGTGCCCGTACGGGAGCGGGTGCGAGTGCGGGTGCCCGAACGGGAACGGGTGCCGGTGCGGGTGCCCGTACGGGAGTGGGTACGGGTGCGGCGACGGTCGGCGGTGCGGGGGCGTGCGGAGCGGTCGGGGTCGGGTCCTGTGCGTGCCACGCGGGCGTGTGCGCCGGGGCCGACCCGCTGCCGGGGTACGGGGCATCGGCGGGGTACGGGGCGCCGGCGGGTTCGGTGCGCGGTCGGGCGGGGTCCGCCGAACGGGGCGGGTGGCCCGACAGGGCGATGTACGGGCGTACGAGCAGGTGGTCGTCGGGCACGATCCCGCTCTCGTCGGTGGGGTGGGACACGGTTGCTCCCGGCAGGTGCGGAGGTCGACACGGTGGTGCGTCGCCGACCCCCTCCCGGCCGGTCAGGCCCTGCACCGCCGCGCGACCGGGACCGTGCCCGCGTCGACGCCGGGACCGGGGACGGACATGGGCATGTGAGGCAGCTCCGACGTGCGGCTCAGACCGTGGTTCTTGATCGGGGCGCACTCTTCCCCCCGGGATGCCCCCGGTCAAGCCTGATGTCCGATCCGCCCGATCCGTCCAAGGAGGAGGGGTCGTTGGTCCCGACGGCGGGCACCGCCTTCTCCGAGGTGGTCACGCCGGCGGACCGCCCGCGGAGCGTTCCCGCTCGGACGGCCGGCGCGCCGCGGACGCGGAGCGCCGGCCGTCCGCGTCGCGGGCCCCTTCTGCGACCGGGTCGGGTGTTCCGGGCCGCCCCGTGACGAATCGATTCGGCAACGGGAGCGTCCACCCGCCGACGCGCCCGCCGACGCGAACCGCCCGCCAACGCCCCGTCACCCGGACGCGTGAGCGGCGGAATCCGGGCCGTCCGGGGTACGGCATGGTGGACACATGCAGTTACGCCGGGCCGCCCTGCCCCTCTCCCTCCTCGCGCTTCTCGCGACCGCCGGCTGTGTCTCCGTGGGCCCGGAGTCCTCTCCCCCGGGCCCGGGCCGGGGTTCCGTACCGCCCGTCGACGCCGCGGACGCCGCGGCCGACCGGGACGCGTCCGACACCCCGCCGACGCTGCCGCTCTCCCGCGCCCTGCCCCTGGGCCCGTTGCCTGCCCGTACCGACGAACCGGCACGGGCCACGGACGCGGACGCGACCTCGGACACGGACACGGGCAGGGCGCCGGCGCGCGCGGCCCGACCGACCGCCGCGCCCGCGCGGCCCGCCGCGCCCCGGCGCGTACGGCCGCCCCAGGCCGCCTCGCCGCACCTCCCGCGTCGGTCCGCGCCCCGGGCTCCGCGCGGCGACGAGTTGTGCGCGGCCGCGGAGGGCGCAGTGCCGCCGTCCATCGTGGACCTCTGCGTGCGTCAGTACGGCCGCTGACCGGCCCCGATTCCCCTTCCCGCCCGCACGGCGTCGGGTCCCCGCCCGGCCGTGCTTGACTCTCCCCCCGTGTCAGGGCCTGCACTGGGAGACATCGTGTTCACCATCGGAGACTTCGCCAAACACGGCCGGGTGTCGGTCCGCATGTTGCGTCACTACGACGCGCTCGGGCTGCTGCGCCCCGCGCGTGTCGATCCCTCGACCGGCTACCGCTTCTACGAGGCCGAGCAACTCGCCCGCCTCAACCGTGTCATCGCGCTCAAGGATCTCGGCTTCAGCCTGGAACAGGTCGGGGCGATCCTGAACGAGCGGTTGGGCGCGGACGAGCTGCGCGGCATGCTGCGGTTGCGGCAGGCGGAACTGGAGAGCGCCATGGCCGCCGCCGCGGCCCGGCTGCACCAGGTCGAGACGAGGCTCCGGACCATCGAGAGCGAGGGAACCATGCCCACCGACGAGATCGTCGTGAAGAGCCTTCCGCCCGTCCGGCTCGCCGAACTGACCGGCGTCGCGGCGAGCTACGCCCCGCAGGACATCGGCCCGGTCATCGGCCCGCTGTACGACGACCTGTGCCACCGGATCGGGACGGCCGGGGTGGTCCCGACCGGCCCCGGTCTCGCCTACTACGAGGCCGCCCCGGACCGCGGACCCGGATCGGTCCTGGTGCACGCGGGGCTCCCCGTCCCGGCCGCCGTGCGCGCCGAGGATCTCGGGGGCGCCGTGCGGATCGTCGAACTGCCCGGCGTGGAGCGCGCGGCGACGCTGGTGCACCGGGGCGCCATGGACGACGTGCTGCCGGCCGCGCAGGCGTTGGCACGCTGGATCGACGCGCACGGCCACCGCTCGGCCGGGTATGCCCGCGAGCTGAACCTGGACTGCCCCGACGACCGCGCGCAGTGGGTCACGGAACTGCAGGAGCCGTTGGCCGACTGACACCCGGCCGACTGCCCCCTGGCGGGCTGGCCCTTGGCGCGCCGACCTCTGGCCGGCCGGTCGTGGGCGGCATACGCTCCGCTGGTGCAGCGCGTACTCGTCGTGGCATCAGCGGAGCCGGCAAGTCCACCCTGGCCCGGGCGTTGGGTCGGCGGCTCGGGCTGCCGTACCACGAGGTGGACGCGCTCCATTTCGGCGGTCCGGGGTGGGCGGTCAGCGAGACGTACGTCGCCGACATGCAACGGATCGCCGCGACCGGGCTGTGGGTGCTCGACTCCTCCGGCCCGGCGGCGGTCCGGGACCTGCTCTGGGCGCGGGCCGACACGGTGGTCTGGCTGGACCACCGGCGGTCCGTGGTCATGCGGAGGGTACTGCTGCGGTCGTTGCGCCGGAGCCTGTCGCGGGAACGGTTGTTCAACGGCAACCGGGAGGCCTGGCGGGAGTGGTTGCGGTCCGACCATCCCGCGTGGTGGGCCTGGTCCCGGTACGCCGACCGGCGGGCCGAGATCGGCGGCCTGGCCGCCGACCCCCGCTTCGCCCCGCTGCGCGTGGTACGCCTGCGCACGCCCGCGGAAGCGGACACCTGGCTCCGGACGCGGCGGGCCGGCTGAGGGTCGCCGCGATCGTCGGTCAGGGCCGGGCCGTGCGGTCGGGCAGGCGTCGTCCGCAGGCCTGGGCGCAGCGGCGGGCCGTGTGGGCCGTGCCGTGGCGGGCGGAGCGCAGGCGGGTGATCGCCTCGTGCCGGCGGCGGCTCCACTCGGCGCGGGGCAGGCCCGCGCGCCGGCCGCCGCCCGCGATCAGGGCGTTGACCGGGGTGTAGGGGTCCGCGGCCATGGCCTTGGCGAGCAGCACGCCGACCACGAGGGGTACGAGCGCCACGGCCAGCGCCGACCCGGCGGTGGTCACGTGCCGCATGCGCGGGTGGTGTGCGCTCTGCGCGGCCTCTGAAGTCATGTCCCCATTCGACCAGTGGGAGCGCGCCGGGGAATCGGGGCGGATACTCAGGCCGTTGGGCACGAGGTACTCAGACGGGATGGTGTGCGGTGACGGAAGGACCGGGCGGGCAGGGCTTCGAGCCCGCGACCGGCGACGAGATCCGGGCGGAGTCAGCGGCCGGCGGGCCCGGGGAGTCGGGCGCCGACTCCGCCCGGGCCGCCGAGTTGCGCACGGCGTACGAGGGGATGGTGCAGATCCGCCGGCTGGTGAACGGTTCGGGCGTCGCGTCGGTTCCCGCGCCTTGGGAGGTGCGCCGCATGCCGCGCGCGGTGGCCCTGGCCCTGGAGGCGGCGGGCATAGCGGCGTCGGCGGTGGACGAGCGAGGTCGTCGGATCCGCACGGGGTACCGGGTGGCGGCCGGGGCCGAGGCGGGGCGGGTGGAGGTCACCTGGCTCGGCCCGGCCGGAGGCGGGGCGGCGGAGGAGGAGCAGGAGCGGCTGACGGCGTGCGCGGCGGTGCTGGAGGCGCTCGGATGGGTGTGCCTGCTGTACCGGGGGCCTCGCCGGCGCCGCTTCCTGGAGGTGGAACCCCCGCGCCGGACCTGACGGAACGGATCGGGTCCGGACGGAAACGGGCGGGCCTGAACGGAACAGAACGGGCCGGGCCTGACGGGGGCTGCGGGCCACGGGGTCGGCGCGCCGGCGCGGTTCATCCGTACAGGTCCGCCAGCGCGGCGGCCGTCTCGGCGAGGGCCCGGCGCAGTTCGGGCGGACCGAGGACCTCGACCTCCGCCCCGAGGCCCAGCAGGTCGCCGACCGCGACGGCGGTCGTCTCGACGCTCAGGTCCACCCGGGTCCAGCCGTCCGCGTCGGCGTCCTCCCCCGCGGCCTCGGCGGCGGCGAGGGCCCGCGTTCCGGCCGCCCCGAACCGCATGGGCAGCAGGGTCCGGCCGCGGGGTGAGAGGCGCAGCCGGGCGGTCTGCGGGTTCAGCGCGGTCCGGAGGCGGTCGGAGGTCGCGGCCCAGTGCGCGGCGAGCACGAAGTCGTCGGGCCGCTCGAAGGTGTCCGGGAGGACGTCCACGGCGAGGAACCGGCCCACGCGGTAGGTCCGCGGGGCTTCGCCGGACCGTGCTTCGCCGGACCGTGCGACGAGGTACCAGATGCCTCCCTTGAGGACGAGGCCGAGCGGATGCAGTTCGCGCCGGACCGGGCCGGACGGTCGGCGGTAGTGGGCGTCCAGGACGTTCTGGTCCCACACGGCGCGGGCGATCCGCCCGAGGTGCGGGACGGGGTCCACTTCGCGGAACCAGGCCGGGGCGTCGAGGTGGAAACGGGCCCGGATCCGCTCGGCGCGGGTCGCGAGTTCGACGGGCAGCGCGGCCCGGAGTTTGAGCTGTGCGGCGGCCAGGTCGGCGCCGAGGCCCAGTTCCTCGGCGGGTCCCGGGGCGCCGGCGAGGAAGAGCGAGCCGGCCTGGGCGTCGGTGAGTCCGGTCAACCGGGTGCGGTAGCCGTCCATCAGCCGGTATCCCCCGGCGGGCCCGCGGTCGGCGTGCACGGGCACTCCGGAGGCGCCGAGGGCCTCGACGTCCCGGTAGACGGTGCGGACCGAGACCTCCAGTTCCGCGGCGAGTTCGGGCGCGGTCATCCGGCCGCGGTTCTGGAGCAGGAGCAGCAGCGAGAGGAGACGGTCGGCGCGCATGGCGCCATTGTCGCGGCATACCTGACAGAGGGTGTCAGGTATGCCGTCGATGCTGCTCACACATCGGGCGGAGGTCCTGCCCGACCGCAGAGAGTCGGGAGCCCCGCATGCCCACGTCCACGACCGGCACCTTCACCTTCGCCGACTGGAAGGAACTTCCGGTCGGCCCGGCCGACGCGACGCCGCGCCTGGCTCACGCCACCGTCACCAACGCCTTCTCCGGGGGTGTCGAGGCCGCCGCGACGACCTGTGACTACACGGTGGCGTACGCGTCGCCGACCTCGGGCGGCTTCGCCGGCATGGAGTTGGTGGCGGGCCGGGTGGACGGGCGCGCGGGCACGTTCGTGTGGGAGGAGCGCGGCACCTTCGACGCCGACGGCACCACGCGTTGCACGTTCTCGGTGGTCCCGGGCAGCGCCACGGGAGAGTTGGCGGGCCTCTCGGGTTCGGGTTCCTTCACCGCCCGTCACGGCGAGCCCTCCGTCGCGTACGCGTTCACGTACGACCTGGGTTAGGAACAGCCGTCCGGGCGGTCGCGGGGCGGCACGCGAAGGGGCGCGGACCGGTCGGTCCGCGCCCCCACCGGTCCCGCTATCGGATCACGGCGCGCCGAAGGTCAGCGTCAGGCGCGGTGTCCCCTCGTTGGCGGCGGCCTCCGAGGACCACAGCCACAACGCGTCCGTGCCCGCGCTCGTCAGGGCCAGACCGTGGGAACCGCCCAGCGCGCCCGCGACGGTGTCCGTGTCCAACCCGGTGCTGTGCACCGCCGAGCCGTCCGGGATGCCCGGGAAGCTGCCGAGCGCCGGGGTGCCGAGGGCGGGGCGGTTGGTGTACGTGGTCCCGCCCTCGGTCCACGCGCCGGTGATCGGGACCACCGAGACGGTGTCGGTGGTGCCGGCTCCGCTCATCGTGCTGGTCTTGACCGCGAGCGTGGCCGACTTGAGCACCGTGCCCGCGGGCGCGGCGGGCAGGTTGAAGCGCAGGTAGCTCGCGTACAGGGCGGTGCCGCGCACGGCGAGGGAGCCCGAGGTGCCGTAGTTGGTGCCCGGGGCGCCCGCGTTGGCGTAGGTGTCCTCGGCTGCCGTGACCTCGACGACGGAGTCGGCGGGCGCGGAGGCGAGGGTGTGGTGGTTCTGCACCTGCGCCGCGCTGAGCACGGTCGGGTAGACGGCGCTCTCGTCGAGTTGACCGGCCCAGAAGTCGCTCGTCGGACGGTCCGGCCATCCGTTCAGGTTGTCCGCGCCGACGTGCCAGAAGCCGGTGTAGTTCTCGTGGGTGGTGACGTTGAGGGTTCCCCTCTGGACGCCGTCCACGTACAGGGTCATGCCGCCGGGGCCCTGGGTGCCGACGACGTGGTGCCACTGGTTGTCGTTGTAGCTGCCCGGGGTCGTGATGGTGCGGGTGGCCCCGGTGTAGACGCCGTACACGAGCCGGCCGTCATTGGTCATGTAGATGTGCTTGTCGTACTGACTGCTGTTGCGGTCCTGGTTGTTCCCGAACCCGAGGAGCTTGCCGCCGCGGGTGGTGTTCGTCTTGAACCAGGTCTCGATCGAGTAGCTGCCGCCGATGCTCTGCCGCTTGTCGCCGTACACCTGTTGGTTGGTGCCGTTGAATCCGATGGCCGTGCTCGCGCCGGTGACCGCGCCGGGCGTCTGGCGCAGGGCCGGGCCGTTCAGGTGGATGCCGCTCTGGTTCCCCCCGTCGGAGGAGTCCGCGACGAACGGCGCGGCCGATTCGTCGTAGCGCCAGTACTGCTGGGCGCCGTCGGTGCGGACGGCGTTCGGGTACGCGTCGACGGACGTCGGCACCGTCACGGTCGAGGTCCCCGACAGGGCGCTGGTGTTGCCGGCGGCGTCCGTCGCCGCCACCCGGTAGGTGTACGACTGGCCGGGCGAGGCCGTGGTGTCCGTCCAGGAGGCCTGCGGGCGCCTGAAGAACAGCGAGTCCGCGGTGACCGTGCCGATCGCAACGGCCGCCCCGTTGCGGTAGATCTTGTAGGTCAGGGCGCTGTCGTCGAGGTCGAGGCTGGTGCGCCAGCGCACCTGGACCTCGCCCGGCTTGAAACTGACGGCGCTCGCGACCGGGACGGTGGGCGCCCCGGTGTCCCCGGTGGAGGAGAACCGCGTCAGGCTCTGCTGCGCGGCCCCGTTGACGGTGGTGAACTCACCGCCGACCCACAGGTACTGCGCACCGCCCTTCGAGCCGATCGTCATCACCCGCGGGCCGATGCCCTCGCCGATGCCGTCGTTGGTGTCGGGGGCCCATCCGAGCTTGCCCACGCTCGCCGTCGGCTGGGCGAGGAGGTGGTGGCGCTGGCCGTCGGGGAACTCCCCGACGCTGGAGCAGTCGTGCGCGTGCGAGGCGCTGTACAGGACGCTCTGGTAGGGCAGCACGGCCTGGGTGGCGCCGAGGCAGGTGTCGCGCCACCGCTGGTTCAGGTCGCTCAGGTCGACGGCGATGCGGCCGTCGAAGACGCCGCCGCCCGTGCCCTCGTTGGCGGTGTAGAAGCCGGTGGCGTCGGTGGCGATGTCCTTGACGACCGAGTTGTTCTCGATGAAGCCCGGGTAGGACCTGGTGAGCGCGCCGCTCGTGGCGTCGACGACCGCGAGGGCGTGGCTGTTCGTGCCGTTGACGGTGAAGAAGTCCCCGCCGAGGAGGACGTTCTCCCCGTCGGGGGTCACCTCGACGGCGCGGCCAGGATCGTCCGCGTCGGCGGTGAAGGGGCGCAGTGCGCCGTCGGCCGTGGCCACGGCGGCGAACCGTTGGCGCGGCTGTCCCGCGACGGTGAGGAAGTCGCCGCCCGCGTAGACGGTGTCGCCGGTGACGGCGAGGGCGCGCACGGTGGCGGCGAAGGCCGGACGGAAGGAGGTCTTCACCGTGCAGGTGGCCACGTCGATGGCGGCGACGCTGGAGACCGGTGTGCCGTTGACGGCGCCGAAGTAGCCGCCCGCGTACAGGGTCTTCTTGTCCGGGGAGAGGGTGAGCGCGCGGACGGTCGCGGTGCCGCCGCCGACGGTGAAGTCCAGCTCGCAGGAGGTCGGGGCGCCGGTCGCGGCGTCGAGCGCCACGAAGTTCACCGCCGACTGCTCGCCGCCGCCCGAGGGGGGACGTACGGTCGAGAAGGTGCCGCCGACGAAGACCTGACCGCCGGTTTCGGCGAGGGCCCAGACGACGCCGTTGGGCTGCCAGGTCGACAGCGCGTCGGCGGTGAAGGCCACGGGCGGGGTGACGGCCGCGGCCTGCGGGACGAGGCCGAGGCCGATGGCCGTGCCGGTGCCGGCCAGGGACAGGGCGAGAGCGATCGCCGTCCCTCTGGATCTATGCATGAACCCCCCAGTTCGATGTGCGGTGTGCGGTGTGGCCGAAAACAGCCTTTGAGCCGTCCTCGGTCCCGGGTATGGGCGCACCCTAGGGCGATTCACCGGGCCGGTCATCACACTTGACTTATTTGATGCAGATTGACCCGGGCCGCCGGCGGTCGGCGGCCGGCCGGATGCGACGACCCGGCGGAGTCCGGCGCGGGGGCCGCCGAGCGGACGTGCGACCGTTCCCGCAGGTCGTCGGGGTGCCTTCGGCGGGCTCACGCTCTTCTCCGGCACACCTGCGGGCCGGGAGGCGCGCCCGCTCGGAGCCGAGGGCGTGTAGCACCATGGGCGCATGAACAGACGTACGAGCAAACGCCTTTCCCGGCAGCTGGTCGAGGCCGCCGGACACGGCTCGACGGCCCGGGTGGAGGCGCTGATCGGCGCCGGGGCCGATCCCGACGGCAGGGACGCGGACGGCACCACCGCCCTGTACGTCGCCTCGGTCCAGGGGAACCCGGACAGCGTCCGGGCGCTGCTCGATCACGGCGCGGACCCGAACGCGCACAGCGATGGCCCCACGGACGGCACGCCCCTGTGCGCGGCGGCGTGCTGGGGGCATGTGGAGACGGTGCGCGCGCTGCTGGCGGGTGGCGCCGATCCGGGGCTGCGCGAGGACGACGGAGAGGGGCTCTCCCCACTGGAGTGGGCGGTGCGCGAGGAGCAGGAGGACGTCGCCCGTCTGCTGCGGGAGGCGCTGCCGACGACGGCTGACGGCACGTGATCGACTCGCGCGATCCGTCGGCGGGGCGCCGGGACGGATCCGCGGCCGGGGCGGGCGAGTCCCGGCCGCGCCGAACCTATCCGGGCAGGGGGCGGCAGAGCAGGGCCGCCGGGCCCTGGCGGGCGGCGGCGCGGGTGGTGAAGGCGATGCCCGCCGCGTACTCGGTCGACCGGCACTGGCCCTTGAGGTGACCGTGGGCGTAGTCGCCACCCGGGTCGCCCGGAGGCCGGGCGTCGCCCCGGTCGAACCAGACCGTACGACCGGTACCGGCCGGGAGGGCCGTACGGGCGGGCGCGCACAGGCCGGCCGAGACCCGGGCCCCGCGCAACGCGTACCCGATGAGGAACTGCCCGCTCGGGCACTGGAACTTCGTGTACCCGGAGGCCCAGTCACCGCCCGGCGGGACGTGTCGTTCGTCCCGGACGACGGTGTGGCCGCCCGCCGCGGCGCGCAGGTCGGACGTGGCGCACAGGCCCCGGCCCCCGGTGTGGCTCAGGCCGGCGAGCCGGGAGCCGTCCGGGCACACCGCCTTGCGGGCCCCGACGTCCCAGTCGCCGGCGGCCCGGGTGAGCAGCGAGGCGTTGTGGTCCCGGTGGTCGGTGGTGAGTTGGTACCAGGCGGGGGTGACGGGAACCGGTCCCGTGCGCCCGGGGGCGCCGAGGAGCGCGGACCAGGGGCCGGTGCGCCAGTCGCCCGCGTCGAGCGCTCCGCTGCGGCGGCCTGTGTGGTCGTAGCGGAGCAGCGCCCAGCTGTCGCCGCCCGGGGCGCCCTGGGCCGTGGTGCTCCAGCCGACCAACGGCCAGTACGCGAAGTCGGCGTCGGTGGCGGTCAGGTGGGAGGTGAGGTTCTCGAACCAGGCGCGCGGTGCGGCGCCGTTCTCGTCGGCGCCGATGCCGAACTCGCTGATCCAGACGGGGGCGGTGAAGTGCTTCCCCGTTTCGGCGGAGACGAAGAACGCCTGGTCGTACAGGGTCCGTTCCAGCTCGGCGCGGGTCATGTCCTGGTAGCGGGGGTCGTGGGTCTCGCCCATTCCGGTGGCGCCGCTGTGGTGGGGGCCGGTGTATCCGTAGAAGTGGGCCGAGTAGACCAGCTTCCCGGACACGGCGAGGGTGTGCGAGAGCGTGCGGACGGGGGTGAGGGTCGGGCGGCCGTGCGCGAGGCCGTCGAGGGGGATGCCGGTCCAGTTGATGCCCTCGATGACGATGAGCAGGTTCGGGTTCGCCTCGGTGAGGATGCGGTCGGCGGCCTCCTGGGCGGCGGCGTGCCAGTCGTGGCCGTCCCCCAGGCCCCAGTTGGGGTCGTCGAGGACGTCGCGGCGCACCTCGTTGTAGAGGTCGGCGCCCACCACGCGCGGGTTGTCGCGGTAGCGGCGGGTGATGAACACCCAGTCGTCCGCCCACTGGGCGGTGGAGCGGCCACTGTTCCAGCGCTCGTTGCCGTCGAGACCGCAGCACCACCGCGTGGTGCCGGTGTGGTTGTTGAGGATGACGGCGAAGCCGGCGTCGGTGAGCGCGGACACCACGGCGTCGTACACCCGCAGCGGGGTACGGCCGCGCAGGGCCGGATTGGCGGCGACGGCCGCGTCCGGGACGGGCGTGCTCGCGCGGAGCATCTCGTTGGAGAAGGGGAGCCGGATGCTGTTGAGGCCGAGGGCCCGGAAATCGGTGATGAGGGTGGGCAGGGGCACGCGGTCGAGCCCGAGCGGTATGCCGTGGGAGTCCTGGCCGCTGTGGTGGGTGGCGGGATCGCCGCGGTCGCCGGAGCCGGTCCAGGAGCCCTGGGCCCCGTCCCAGTTCCCGGAGCGCAGGCGGAAGCGGTTGCCTTCGGCGTCGACGATGTACCGGCCCCGGGTGGAGAGCGGCGCGGCCCACGCACCGGCCTCCGCCGCCGCACCGGCCGCCGGTACGGGCGCGGGTCGGGCGGCGTGCGCCGGCGGGGCGGCGACCGCGAGCAGGAGGAGGCCGGGAAGCAGGTGACGGGCCACCCGTAAAAGGCTGTTCATGTCGCTCCCGCCGGATCGGCCGCCCGGGGCCGGGCGGTTGACGCGGTCAAGTTACCCGTGGGTCGCGACGGGGGGAAGCCGTTCGGCGGGAGTGATCGCGGCTCACGGGCGGGACGGAGGTTCCGGGGAGCCCGGGCGGGCCCGGTACGCACGGTCGTCGGTTCGTTTCGTTCGGTCATGTCCGGTTCCTGTCAACAGACGGCACCGCGCGCCACTCGTTTCCGCACGCCCACCCCCGCGAAACCGCCCCGCGTCGGGCCCCGCGCCTCTACCGTGCCCTCAGGGGTTGGGCACGACACCGGAGGGCGGGGCGCGGATGGACGACGAAGAAGACATGCGGCTGGCGAGGATGACCCCGGAGATCTCCCGCCGCACCCTCGCGATGCTGCGGGGCCTCGCGGGGCTGGAGCCACCGGAGCAGGTGCCGGAGGACGCCATGCTCGTCGCGGACGCGATCCTCGCCGAGCACGGCACGGACGGCCTGCGGGTGCTGGTGATGACCCTCGCCGCCTGGGCCACGGCGCAGATCGAGAACGTCGCGGAACTGAGCGAGCGCAGCCACGAGGCGGTGCTGGACGCGATGGAGCTGGCCTGCCTGGAGGCCAATGCCGAGGAGTGAGTCGCGCGGCGGATCGCGGGAACCGGGGGCACGGGGACTCGGGCGCACGGGGATCGGCGCCGCCGGAATGGTTTCTTCCGCCACGGATCGGCCGAGGCTGCGAACAGCGCGCCGATCCCGGCGGCACACGACGAGAGGAGACCGCGGTCACCCTCGGTGATCGCCGTGCGACGGATCGCCCCGACGGCCCCTTTGCGGGCCCTCCGGGCCCCCGATCCGCCGCGCACCGCGGTCACACCCTGGATCGGCGGAAGTCGGCGACACTGGGGGGAGCAGGAGCGTAGTGGGGGGTCGTGATCGGAGGCCGTCGTGAGCACACCTTCCCCCATCCGGATCGCCGCCGTCTTGTCCACCGAGCACCGTGGACGGCTGATGTCGCACGCCCGCGAGGTCAATTTCCCCGAGAACGCGCGGATCTTCGACGAGGGCACCCGGGCGGACTCCTTCTGGATCGTGCGCTCCGGCACGGTGACGCTGGAGATCCCGGTACCCGGCCGCAGGCCCACGCCCGTCCAGAGCCTCGGTCCCGGTGAGTTGGTCGGTTGGTCCTGGCTGTTCCCCCCGTACACCTGGCAGCTCAGCGCCGAGGCGATGACCCCGGTACGGGCCTACGAGTTCGACGGGACGACCGTACGCATGCTGATGGACGCCGATCCGGCGTTCGGGTCCTCGGTCGGGCACTGGGTCGGACGGGTCCTCGCGGTCAGGTTGCAACAGACCCGCACCCGGCTCATCGACCTGTACGCCCCGCGCACGGGCGCCACGCGCTGAGGTGACGGGGCCCGCCGCGCGACCCCGGATCCCCTGATCCCCCAGAACCGGGGATCCGCGCAACCCGGGATCCGGTGCGTCGTTCCACAGGGTCGAAGGAGACGCCGGCACCGCTCGACGAGGGTGTCGGTCCCGGACACCCGAGGAGCGGAACACGTGCCCCCAGCCCCCGCCGCGCGCCGTCCCCGACGCATCCCGCGCCGAAGCCCCCACCGCGATCCCAGGCGAAACCCGCGACACTCCCCCTCCCGACCCTCTCGGCAGCTGCGCAGGGTGATCGGCGCCGCGCTCGCCGCCGCCCTCGGGACCCTGTGGCTCGCCGCGGCCCCCGTCGGGGCCTCCGCCGACCCAGGCCCCCGCCGGGCGGCCGGCGCGACGACTCCCGTGACGGCCCCCCGCGCCTCCGTCGGCGAGCCCGTCCTGAACCAGGACTTCCCCGACCCGGACGTCGTCAAGGTCGGCGCCACCTACCACGCGTACGCCACCAACACCGGTGGCAAGAACATCCAGCACGCCACCTCGCGCGACCTGATCCACTGGTCCGTGGACCCCGGCAGCGTGCTGCCCGTCCTCGGCGCCTGGGCCGAGGAGCTGCCCGGCCAGGTGTGGGCCCCCGAGGTGTACGCCAACGGGCGCGGGTTCACGATGCAGTACACCGCGCGCGACCGGGCGAGCGGCCGGCAGTGCGTCGGCGTCGCCCTCGCCTCGTCGCCCGCCGGGCCGTTCCGGCCGGCCGGTGACGCCCCGCTGGTCTGCCCGGTCGCGGCGGGAGGCGCCATCGACGCGGCGAGCCACACCGAGGGCGGCCGGCGGTACCTGCTGTGGAAGAGCGACGGCAACTGCTGTGAGACGGACACGTGGATCCACCTCCAACCCACCACGTGGGACGGGACCCGTACCACCGGCGAGCCCGTCCGGCTGATCCGCCAGGACCGCGACTGGGAGGGCTCGCTGGTCGAGGCGCCCACGCTCGTCAAGCGCGGCGACCACTACGTGCTCTTCTACTCGGCCGACGCCTACGGGGGCGCCGGGTACAAGATCGGCTACGCGGTGGCGGACGCCCTCACCGGCCCGTACACGAAGGCGGCCACCCCGCTGGTGACCACCGAGTCGCTCGCCGGCGCGGTCCGCGGCCCCGGCGGCCAGGACGTCGTGACGGGACCGGGCGGCCGGGAGCGGATCCTCTTCCACGGCTGGAGCCCCGACGGCCGGGGACGGGTGATGTACCTGGCCGACCTCGTGTTCGAGGACGGCCGCCCGGTCGTGCGCGGCGACCGGGCACGGTGACGGGCGGCCCGATCCCCCAGGCCCTGTCGTCAACGTCTCGCCGGGCCCACCGGCGCCATTTCGACGACAGGGCCCAGCCAGGGCGTCAGCCCCACCTCTGATGGTTCGTCCGGTCGCAGGCGAGGTCACGCAACCCGGCCGGGCCGTCGTCCAGGCAGGTCCCCGAGACCTTGCTGCGGACCTCGACGGACGCGTCGCCCCAGGCCGTGAGCACCCATTTCTGGGACGCGGCCGCGGCGCAGCCGGAGGTGCGCAGCCCCGCGCCGTCGGCGTCGAGACAGGCCCCGGTGGCGTGGTTGCGCACCTGCCGGGTGCCGTCGGGCGCGCTCTCCACGGTCCACCGCTGGTAGCTCATCCCGTTGCAGTCGAAGGACCGCAGGCCCTTCTCCAGGCTGTCGTCCAGGCAGTCGCCCGTGTTCCGGTTGACGAAGATCCGGGCGTTCTCGGCGGTCCCCGGCCCTGATCCCGGGCCCTTGTCCGCGGAACCGGCTCCCGTCGGGCCGCCGTTCGGGGCCGCGGCCGCCCGGGGGTCCCCGGAGGTGTGGCCGGCGTCGACGACGGTGCGCAGCACGAGGACCGCGAGCAGGGCGCCGACCAGCGCCCCGGCCACCGCGCCCGTGGTGGCGCAGACCCGTCGGCTGCCCATCCGGGTGCGTACGGCACGGGTCCAGGCCGCGCGTCGGGTGGGCGGCGCGGTGGAGGCGTCTGCGCCGCGCTCGGCGCTCTCGTCCGGGGGGTCGGCGGTGGCCGGCGCGGTCTCCGTCGGCGCGGGCGGCCGGGGTTGGGCGCGTTCGGCCTCTTCCCACAGGAGCCGGTACTCGGTCGGGTCGGCCTTCAGGGCCAGACACAGGTCACGCACCGTGCTCCAGGGCGGGACGGTGCTCCCGCGGAAGTACCGCGACAGTGACGAGTCACTGATCAGCACCTCGGTCTCCAGCGAGCGCAAGGGACGTCCCGAACGCTGCTGCAACGCCCGTAACGCCTCGCCCAGCCGTTGCGCCGGACCGACTCCCTGGCGGCCGTCGTCGGCCATGGTGGCCCCCTTCTCCGAACGGACGGCGCACGCTGCCCCACAGGCCGTCCCCCTGTCCCGGGACATTCATGCCCCAGCAGGTCAGAACCTTAGAGATCCCGACATCCCCGAAGCAAACGGGACAACCTTGCGGGGGCCTGACGGGCCGCCACAGACTCTGACGCATCGGCTCCGCGGTCCGGGTGGAAGCGTTCGCGCTTCCCCGGCACCGACGTGTGGCGCCCTGGACGGGCGGCGCGAAGCCACCCGGACGAGCGGGGCGCAATGCCCCGCCACGCGGACCGGCCCACCCCCCTTGTACGAAACGGGAGTAACGATGTCCAAGAACATGAGCGGCCGTTGGGGCATGGCGGCGCTGACCGCCCTGGTGTGTGCCGGATCGGTCGCGTTGACCGCTCCGGCCGCGCCGGCGGCCCAGCCGCCCGCCTCGGCCGCGGTCACGGAACGGTTCGCCGCCGGGCAGGTCGAACAGGCCGGGAACGCGGCGCTCCGCGCGCCCGGCGTGAGCCGGGCGCAGGTGCTGGCCCGGGCGAAGACCTGGCTGACCGCGAACAACGGCCGACCGGTCCCGTACAGCCAGGTCAAGCGTTGGAAGGACGGCTTCCGCCAGGACTGCTCGGGATACGTGTCCATGACCCTGCGGCTGCCGGCGCCGGGTCCCAACACGGTGGGGCTCAAGAACAACGGCTTCACCCGGCGGATCGCCATGAAGGACCTGGCTCCCGGGGACCTGGTCCTGAAGGCGAACAGCAACAGCGCCGACCTCCGGCACGTGGTCATCTTCGCCGGCTGGAGCAACAGCGGGCACACCGCCTACAAGTCCTACGAGCAGGCGGGCGGCGTGGGGACCCGCTTCAAGCAGCACTCGTACGGGGTGAACGGGCGCGACGGCTACCACGCGTACCGGCCCGTGAACATCACCGGCTGATCCTCCGCACGGGCCCCGGCGACCGGCGCCGGGGCCCGTCCCGACCTGCCCCCACCGGTCCGATCACGCAGTCCTGGAGCCGACATGTCCTTCGTACCGTCGCGTGGCCGCGCCCGGTCCGCCCTGACGGCCGGCGTGCTCGTCGTGGTGGTGGCGGCCCTGCTCGTCGGCTGTCTCCCGGCCGCCGAGAACGGGCCGCGCGTCCCGCAGGATGTCGGGCCCACCCGGACCGGCGTCGAGGGCGCCCGCCTGTTGCACGACGCGGAGCAGGGGCTGCTGCGCGCGTGCATGCGCCGGGCGGGGTTCGACTACCACCCGCCCGACGGGCGGTGTGGTCCGGCGCAGCGACCGGGGGTGCGTGTCCGGGGCGCGGCGGGAGTTGTACGGAGATCTCGGGGCCTGGTTCCAGGCCTCGACGACCGTCCACGCCCTGGACGCCATCCGCAGGGGGCGGGTCCTGGCCCATCCCCGGTACGCCGACGGCGTCCGGGCGTGGGCCCGGTGCATGCGGGTGTCGGGACACCGGTACCCGGACCCCGCCCGTACCCGGGCGGCGGCCCTGTCGCCCGCCGCGGCGATGTCTCCGGGCCGCGAACGGGCCCTGGCGCGCGCCGAGGTGCGGTGCGCGGAGCGGTCCCGGACCTGAACGCCGGCGGAACCGTGTTCACCGCCCCCGGCAAGGGGCAGGGCCTCCCGGTCAACGACACCGTGGCCTCGCACGACTGGGTCGACGCCTGCTGAACCGGCCCCTCCCGGGGGGCGTCCCGCCCGCGGCTCCGGTCGCGGGCGGGGCGCCCCTCAGGTGCGGGCGCCGGCCGACTCGACCGGGCCGCGCCGCAGGGCCACCGCGGCGGTCGCCACCGCGCAGACCACGGCGAGTGCCGCGCAGGCCGCGACGATGGCGCCGAGCGTCTCCCACGGGACCACGATCGGCACCCGGACGTCGAGGAGGTGGAGGGCGCCCCACACGCCCCCCAGGTTGAGGGCGGCGACCAGGCCTCCGACGAGCGCCCCGGCCAGGACGACCAGCAGCGCCTCCCCCGCCACCAGGCGCAGCACCTGTCGGCGGGTGGCTCCGGCGAGCCGGAGCGCGGCGAACTCGCCGACCCGCTCGGTGGTGGCCATGACCTGGGTGTTGGCGAGGCCGATGCCGGTGTAGAGGAGGGCGATGCCGAGGACGAACAGCAGGCCGAGCCGGGTGAGGCCGTCACCCCGAGCAGCAGCGCCTCGACGAGGACCATGCGGCGGATCTGGCCCGGGGTGGCGCCGGTGGTGCGCAGCAGCGCGAACTCCCTGCGGCGTTGGGCCACGGCGAAGGCGAACGTGGAGGCGAAGCCGGTGATGCCGCCGGCGGTGCCGAGCGCAGCGTTGACGGCGAGCAGGGCTTCGCGGTCGCGTTCCGGGTCGGGGTCGGCGAGGCGCCGGTCCCGGCCGGTCAGGACGCGGACGTCCACGCCGTCGGCCGCGGTGGCTCCGCCGGGGCCGTCCCGGTCCGCGAAGGCTTTCACGGCGGCCCGTACGGCGGCCGGGTCGGCGGTGACGACGACCTGGGGGACGGCGGGTGAGAGGCGGGCGGCGCGTGCGTCCGTGTAGAACAGGGCATCCTCGAAGCCGAGTTGGCGGACCGTGCCGACGACGGTGAGCGTCCCGGTGTCGGTGGTGAGCCGTTCGCCGGGCGGGGCCCAACCGGTGGTGACGACCTCGGAGTCGGACCGCGGGGCGCGGCCGGCGTCGAGGGTGTACGGGGCGAAGGCGGCGACGGCCCAGGGATGTCCGACGGGCTGCCGGGACCGGCCCCGGACGCGGACCGGGAAGGAGCGGTCCT
The DNA here is from genome assembly GCF_036231985.1 of Streptomyces sp. NBC_01426. Taxonomy (GTDB): domain Bacteria; phylum Actinomycetota; class Actinomycetes; order Streptomycetales; family Streptomycetaceae; genus Streptomyces. The sequence goes on along the minus strand of NZ_CP109500.1, from coordinate 6,777,015 downwards.
CGGCGACGGGGCCGAGGGCGGCGAGTCGGCGCGTCAGCGCGGGGTCGACGCCGCGGGGGTGGGCCAACGCGGCCGTGTGTTCGCCGGCCGGGGTCGTCACCCGCAGCGTGTCGGCACCCTTGACCACGACGGGGGCCCGCGCGAACCGTTCGGGCTGCCGCTGCGGCGCGTCGAGGGTGGCGGCGAGGCCGAGGCCCATGGTGGCGATCAGGCCGACTCCGAGGGACAGGGCGAGGAAACTGCCGACGAGGGTGATCCAGCGGGCGCGCAGGGTGCGCAGGGCGACGCTCAGCACGGCAGGACCGCCGACTTCGTCATGTGGGCGGCGATGTCCTCGGCGCTCGCGCCGGTGAGTTCGGAGCCGACCCGGCCGTCGGCGAGGAAGACGACGCGGTCCGCATGGGAGGCGGCGACCGGATCGTGGGTGACCATGATCACCGTTTGTCGTTCGGTGTCGACCATCGCGCGGAGCACGGCGAGGACCTCGCGGCCGGTCACCGAGTCGAGCGCGCCGGTGGGCTCGTCGCCGAAGAGCACCTCGGGGCGGGTGATGAGCGCGCGGGCCAGCGCCACGCGCTGCTGCTGGCCGCCGGAGAGTTCGGTGGGCCGGTGTCGGGCGCGGTCCCGCAGGCCCACCCGGTCCAGTGCCTCCCGTACCTCCGCCTTCGCGGGGCGGCGACCGGCCAACCGCAGCGGGAGGGCGACGTTCTGTTCGGCGGTCAGTGCGGGAAGCAGGTTGAACGCCTGGAAGACGAACCCGCTCCGGTCCCGGCGCAGGCGGGTCAGGCGGGTCTCGCTCAACCCGCCGAGTTCGGTGTCCCCGATGGTGACGGTGCCGGAGGTGGGGCGTTCGAGGCCGGCGGCGCACTGGAGCAGGGTGGACTTCCCCGACCCGGAGGGGCCCATCACCGCCGTGAAGCTGCCCCGGGGGAAACCGAGGGTGACCTGGTCGAGGGCGGTGACGGTGTGGTCGCCGGAACCGTGGATCCGGCTGACCGCGCGGAGGTGGATCGCGTCGTTTTCCATGCCTCCACCCAACCGTCCGCGCGCTTCGGAAACAGCGGGGCGGGGGCGAGTCCCGAGGGTGGGGCCGGCCCTACCCCGAGGCCTCGTTCCGTGTGTTTCAGGGATGTTTCAGGGGCGTCTTCGGCCGATTCGACGGTGCGCTCACCCACAGGTCAACAGCTCGACACCGCTGCGGACTGCACTCATGCGATCACGATCAGTGACGTGAAACAGCGGTACGAACGGGCGTTCCCGCCCCTCATGGGCAAGACTCACGTCCGCTATCCGAAGCAACCACCCGAGGAGTGTTCGAAATGCGGTCCATCACCAGGAATCTGGGACTGGCCACCGGCGCCATGGCGCTCACCGCCCTCACCGCGCTGGTCGGCTCAGGAGTCGCCGACGCCGCGCCCGCCGGCACGGAGAGCATGTACGCGCCCTCCGCGCTCGTGGTCAGCGTCACGGCCGGCGCGGACGCCGACCAGGGCACGGTGCTGCGCGCGGTGACGCTGGTGTGCGCGCCGCGGCCGAGCGGCACGCACCCGGACCCGGTCGCCGCCTGCGCCGAGTTACGGGCGAACGGGCGTGCGCTGGACGCACTCGCCGAACCCCGCGCGGACGCCGCGTGTACCAGGGAGTGGAACCCGATGACGGTCACCGCCGACGGGGTCTGGGAGGGGCGCCGGCTCAGCTACACGTACACGTTCGGCAACCCGTGCGGTCTGCGGAACAGCACCGGCGTCCTGTTCGGCATCTGAGTCCCGGTGCCCGGTCCGGGCGGCGTCGTGCGACCGCCGCCCGGCTCACAGGGGACTCTTGCCGTCCATGTTGAAGGCGTGACCGGCACGGAACATCCGCTTCGCGAAGAAGTGGCCGTGCTCGGCGGCCATCCTGAACCACGGCTCGGCCTCCGGGAGTCCGTCCCGGAGGTCGACGAGCCGGCCCATGTCCCACATGGCCTCCACGTCACCCAGCTCGATCGCCGCGCGGAGCAGCCGCTCCGCCTCGGCGTGGTCCTCGCCCAGTTTGTGGATCGAGGCCAGGGCCCGCATCGCCCGGGGATCTCCCGCCTCGGCGGCGGCCCGCGCGTGCTCCACGGACGCGAACTTCCGGCGGTTGCGCCACCATCGCAGGAGGAGCAGGAGGATGCCGATCAGCCAGACCACCCAACCGGCAGTGCTCAAACTGTCGTTGTCGCCGATCCACCCGAGGATGCTCAGCACGGCGGCGACGAGCAGGAGCAGAAACGACACGGTGTCTCCCTCGGGCTACGCTCTGCGGACCCGCGCAGCCTAGGCGAACTCCCCTTCGCCGTCAGCCCAGTTCGAGACTCGCGACACCGTACAGCCCCGGCAGGTCGACCGTGGGCGCCGCCCCCGTGTACATCCGGGCGGCCTCGAAGGTCGGGACCAGCCCCAACGCGGCCAGCAGGGCGGTGGCCGTCGGGTTCGCGTCGGGCACGTCCACGGCGATCTCCCCGCCGGGGACGTGCTCCGCGAGCCGCCGCAGCAGGGCGGCGGCCACCTCGGGCGTGGCCGCGTACAGGGGTCCGACGCGGGAGGCCCCGCTGCACGGCCGGACCACACCGAGTCCCTCGACGCGACCGTCCCGGACGGCGGCGAGGGCCGTGCGGCCCGGCAGTCCGGTCCACGCGGACAGGAAGGCGTCGCGCGGTTCGGGGAAGAACCGCCGGTCGTAGGCGGCGAGTAGGGAGAAGGGGAGGCCGGCGGCGTCCACGACGCGCACCCCGCCGTCGTCCCCGGCCCGCGGCACGCCCTCGTGGCGGACGTTGTTCCACGCCGGACGGAACCCGGACCTGCGGTAGTTGTCCTGCTGCTCGACCACTCCGTCCAACCCCACGAGGCGGCCGTCGAGTCGACTCATGCCGGCCTTCCACAGTCGGATGCCGTAGCCCTGGCCGCGGACGTGTGGGCGGGCGATGTAGAAGCCGATGAAGCCGAAGCCCGCGCCGTAGCGCACGGCGGAGACGCAGGCCACCGGTTCACCGTCGAGCCGGCCGACGAGGAAGCCGTCGGGATCGGCGACCGCGAAGGCGAAGCGGTCGGTGTCACCCGGATTCCAGCCCTCCTCGTCGGCCCAGGCGCGGATCATTTCCATGTCGGCGGCGCTCGCGCCGCCGATCTCGAATCCCGTCATGCCCGGTGTTGTACCAGACAGGCGCGGGGGTCAGCCCGCGCAGATCACGTCATCGAGCCGGATCGGCTGGGAGTCGAGCCGTACGTACGCGGTGAAGGTGTCGGTGTGCTCGGTGTCCCAGCCGGTGGTGACGGTCGCCCAGCCGACCCCCGCGGAGGCGGCGACCGTGACCGGGCCGACGGCGATGCTGCGGGGCTCCCCCTGGGCGCAGAGCAGCACGTCGCTCTGGGGGCTGTCCCGCTGCTTGTCCTTCAGCACCTGCGAGACGCGATGGTCCCGGCCGTACCGGGAGGGACCGTGCTTGCCGTAGAAGACGGTGAGGAAGCGGCTGATCTCGGCGGCCGAGTGCCGGTGCGGCCCGGCGGCGACGGCCGGGCCCGGGGCCGGGGCCGGCGCGGGGGCGGCGAGGGCCGGAGCCGGCAGCGCGAGCAGGGAGAGCAGGAGGGCGCCGGTGAGGCGGGGGGTGAGCGTCATGTCCGGTTTGTAGCCGCCCGTCCGTGCCCACGCGGAGGGACGCGGCCGGACCTCACCCCAGTGGGGGCCGGATTCGGCCGAGAACCGCCCCTTTCGGCCGCAGGCCGGGCCGCCGCCCCGGCCGGGTATCGGGGGGGAGGGCGGCGGCGCGGAATCCGGTCGCGGCGGGAGGTGGGACGTACGTAGGGTCACGGCATGGGGAAATCGCTCGTCGCCGTGTTCAGCGGGGCAGGAATGTCCACCGACTCCGGGATTCCGGACTACCGGGGACCGCAGGGTCTGTGGCGGCGGGAGCCCGACGCCGAGAAGCTCGTGACCTACGCGCACTACATGGCCGATCCGGAGATCCGGCGTCGCTCCTGGCTGATGCGCGCCGAGGTCGGGGCGCTCGACCCGCGCCCCAACGCCGCGCACCTGGCCGTGGCGGACCTGGAGCGCGGTGGCACGCCGGTGCGCGTCGTCACCCAGAACGTGGACGGACTGCACCAGCTCGCCGGGATGCCGGAGCGCAAGGTGTTCGAGCTGCACGGAACGGCCCGATCGGTGCTGTGCACCGACTGCCGGGCCCGTTCCACGATGGAGGAGGCGCTGGCCAGGGTCGCCGGAGGGGAGCCGGATCCCGCCTGTCCCCGCTGCGGCGGGATCCTGAAGCCCGCCACGGTGATGTTCGGCCAGCGGCTGGACCCCGAGGTGCTGGGGCAGGCGATGGCCGTGGCGAAGGGGTGCGACGTGTTCATCGCGGTCGGCTCGACGCTCCAGGTGCAGCCCGCCGCCTCGCTGGCCGGGATGGCGGCGGAGGCGGGGGCCCGCCTGATCATCGTGAACGCGCAGGAGACGCCGTACGACTCCCTCGCCGACGAGGTGATCCGCGAACCGATCGGGACCGCCCTCCCGGCGCTCCTGGCGCGGATCGCCACCCGATAGCCCACTCCCGCTACCCGGCGTCGGCCGCCCGCCGCATCTCCGCGACGTCGAGCTTCTTCATCCGGAGCATGGCGGCACTGGCCCGGGCGGCGCGGCCCGGGTCCGGGTCGCTGATCAGGTCGATGGCCTCGGTCGGGGTGACCTGCCAGGACAGGCCGAACTTGTCCTTGACCCATCCGCAGGCCGACTCCTGGCCGCCGTCGCGCGTCAGGGCCTCGTAGTAGTAGTCGGCCTCCGCGTCGTCGGCGCAGGGGATCTGGAAGGAGACGGCCTCGGTGAAGGGGAACTGCGGTCCGCCGTTGAGGCCGATGAACCGTTGGCCGTTGATCTCGAACTCGACCACCATCACCTCGCCGACGGGCCCGGGTCCGGCCTCGGTGTAGCGGCCGATCCGGCCGATCCGGCCGTCCTTGAACACGGACAGGTAGAAGTCGGCGGCCTCTTCGGCCCGGCCGTCGAACCACAGGCACGTGGTGAACGGGTTGCTGGTCATGACTGCCTCCAGAGTCGTGCGGTGAGGGACACCGTCCCGCACATACAGACCGCCACCGCGCCCGAAACTCATCGGTGGGCGCAGGACGGGTTCACATCGCTCCGGATCTCACTCCTGTGGGCCAGGTGCCGCCGGGGCGGACGGCACCGTGCCGCGCCATCCGCCACCGCGCCGTCGCGGCCTGGCGAGGGCCCTCAGATCTCCAGTTCGGCTTCGATCTTCTTCAGTTGGTGCCGGGCCATGGCGAGGTTCGCCCGACCGCGATCGAGCGCGAGATAGAGGAAGAATCCGCTGGAACCCCTCGCCTTCATGAGTCGGATCAGGTGGTACTGCCCGCCGAGGGTGATGAGGATGTCCTCGATCTCGTCCTGGAGTCCGAGCATCTCCATCGTGCGCACCTTGGCGCGCACCACGTCGGTGTTGCCCGCCGCGGCGACGGCGAGGTCGAGGTCCTTGCCGCCGCCGATGGTGCCGAGCGCCATGCCGCTGCCGTAGTCGACCAGGGCCGCTCCGAGCGCGCCGTCGATGACGGTGGTGGCTTCTTTGAGGGCGGTTTCCACAGTGGCCATGAGAGGTTCCTCTTTCTTCGGTGACTGTCGGGGGTTCTGCTGGTCTTGTCAGTGGTCGGTGGGGTGGTGCGGCTCAGGTCGACGGAGCCTGGGTGGGCATCGGCGGCGCCACCGGGCCTCGTCGACCGAGGCTGTGCTCGATGAGCTCGGTGATGCGCAGACTGGAGCGGCGGGCCTCCAGGTGGAGCCGGCCGACATTGACGCGTGGTTCGGCGATCAGCGTGAGGACGGCCGCCTCGCCCGCCGCGTAGGTGGCGATGTAGCCGGATTCGCCGCGCACGAGCAGTTCGCGGAATCCGCCCTGGCCGGTGCTGTCGCTCAGTCGTCGGGCGACGCCGAGGGCGGCCGCGGTCAGGGCCGCGACGGACTCGGCCTCGGTGGCGGCGCTGTCGTGGGCGAGCACCAGGCCGTCCACGCTGGCCGCGAGGGCACCGGTGAGTTGCGGAAGGCGGGCTCTCAGCCGCCGGAGTTCGGCGAGTATCTCGGCCTCGGCCTCGGCGTTCACCATCGCCGTGCTCATGTCGGCCTTCCTCCTTTCGGGCTGTCTCCGCTCGGAGCGGTCGGTGCGCAGAACCGGTCGCAGCGGGAGCCTCACAGGCTTGCCTCCAGTGCGTCGCGTAACCGGCGGAGCAGGGCCACGTCCGGGGATTGGGCCTGGGTCATCCAGTCGGGCAGGGGTGTCTCGGCCATGGGTATCGGGGCCGGTGCGTGCGGGGTCTCGACGAGACCGGCCGCCGCGAGTCTGCGTACGTCGAGCAGGGTGTGGAACGCCGGTCGGCCGAGCACCCACGCGAGGTCGGCGGGGGTCCGTCTGCCGTCCGCCTGGTGGAGCAGGAGGCGTTGCCGGGCGGTGATGGTCTGGCCGGGTGCGGCCTGACGGGGTATCACGGGGGCGGTGTCCAGCAGCGGATAGGGCCAGACCGCGTCCAACAGTTCCCGGCGGCGGCGGGTCTCCCGTTCGACGGCGGCCGCGGGTACCGAGCGCACGGAACCGATCCAGTGGGTGGCGCCGCGGCGGAACCGGGACGGGCCGCTGCCCGGCGACAGTGCGAAGAACGCGGCGTCGAAGATCGCGGCGAGGTGGCATATCTCCAGCTCGCCGCCCGCCAGACCGCCGCTGTCCACGAGATAGCGGGCGACCTGGCGGCGGGCTCCGGCCTGGTTCACGGCGTCGTTCCAACGCTCGGGGGCGAGGCCGCCACCGGTGGTGAGCAGTACGTCGAGACCGGGGGTGGAGGGGCTTTCGGCGTGCACGACGCGGCCGTCCTCCAGGAACAGGGTGCCGCGGTCGCGGAGCAGGGCGCCGGTGGCGCGTTCGGCGGCGAGGCGGGTCAACAGGGGGGACACTTCGACGGGGTTGGCGGGGAGGGTCGGGGCGGTCATCTGAGCACCAGCCCTTCGGCCAGTGCGCGGAGTCTGTGTCGGGCGAGGGCGAGGTTGCCGTCGGCGCGGTCGAGCCAGAGGTGCAGGAACACGCTGCTGTCGAAGCTCGTCTCGACGAAGCGCAGCACGTGGTAGCCGCTGCGGGTGGTGACGATCAGGTCCTCGACCGGCGGGCCGGCCGGGTCTCCCGGGCCGGCTCCCCCGGCCTCGGGGGCGAAGGATTCGTACTCCGCCGCCGCGCGGGCCAGTTCGGCGGTCTCGGCGGCGGTGGTCTCGTGGTCTCCGACCGGCGAATCCCCTGCGGTGCCGAGGGCCAGTCCACTGCTCCAGTCCACGAGGGAGGCCCCCCGTGCACCGGGCAGGGCCATGGCTTCGAGCAGACATTCGTCGATCCCGGGCACGCGGGCTCCCCTCCCGGCCAGACGTGCTGGGTGCACGGTCGTACGGCGCGACAGGAGGGAACTTACTCAAGTTCCACACTGCGAAAGGGGGTTCTGGCATTTTCCGCTGGAACATGCGCGATAGCACGTGACGGCATGGCCGGAACGCGTCGCATTCTGATCAAGAAGCGAACAGGAGAACGTCAATGCGTCGCACGACGCCATCCTCGCACCGCCCGCACGCCGCGGTCAGTCCGTCGGCCGACCGGACCGGAAGCAGACCCTCCTGACGGACACGGTGCGCTCCGGGCCCTCCCCACCGGCCCCTCCCTCGTGTCACCCTGCCGGTCATGGAGCGGATCATCGAGGAGATACGCGAGGACCTGGACCGCCGGATCGCCGTGGCGGCGGACCGGCTCGCCGACCGCACGCCGAGCGAGGACCCCGCGTACGCCGCCCTGCCGGGGCGGACCGCGTTACGCGACCGGATCCACCATCACCTCCGTCAGGCCGTCGACGGCCTGGTCCGCACGTCCCGAGGTCTCCCGGTGGACCTCTCCGACGCCCGGGACACCGGCACCCTGTGGGCCGAACAGGGACTCCCGCTCGCCTCCTTGCTCCGCGCCCACCGGCACGGCGGCCGCCTGCTGTGGCAGAGCCTGACCGAGGCGGTGGCCGCGAACGACCGGGCCGCGCTCCCCCGACTGCTGCCGGGCGCGGCCGCGCTGTGGGACGTACTGGAGCAGATGGCGGACGCCGCCTCGGACGCGTACCGCCTGGCCGAGTCCCCCCGCGCCGAGCGCGACCGGGAGCTGAGGGCGTCCCTGCTGGACGCGCTGCTCGACGGCACCGGGGCGGCCGCGGAGGCGGCGGCCCGGTTGGGGCTGCCCGCGCGGGGCCGGTTCGCGGTGGTCGTGCTGGGGCCGCCCGGTCTCCCGGCGGGCGGCCCGGAGCCCGCCGCGCCGCGCGTGCTGTGGCGCAACCGCGCCGACGGGGAGACCGGCCTCGTGGAACTGGGCCACCATCCGCTGGAGTCCGTACGGGAGCTGCTCGCCCCGTCGGGCGTGCGGGCCGGGGTCAGCCCCGTCGTGGAGGGGGCCGCCGACCTGGCCCGGGCCCGCCGCCTGGCGGTCCTCGCGCTGCGGGCCTCCCCCGCCTCGGCCGGTCCGCTCACCGTGCTGCTGGACGAGCGGCTCCCGGCGGCGCTGGTGGCGGGCCAGCCCGAACTCGCGGGCCGGCTGCGGCAGGTGGTGCTGGGGCCGGTACTGGCCCTGCCCCCGGAGGACCGTCGGGTGTTGCTGACCACGCTGGGCACGTGGCTGACCTGCCAGGGCTCGACCACGTACGCCGCCCAGCGGCTGTACTGCCACCGCAACACGGTCTCCAACCGGCTGCGTCGCCTGGAGCAGCTGACCGGCCGCTCGCTCTCCGATCCGGCCCAGGTGGTGGAACTGGCCCTGGCGCACGCGGCGGTGGTCCGGCACGCCCAGGCGGAACCGGAGCCGCCGCGCGCCGCCGGGCCGCCGGGCCTGAGCCGACGCCACCGCGACGACACCCCCGCCTAGGCGGGGTCGGCGGGCGCGGTCTGCTTCGCCGACTCCAGGAGGTACGGGACGTCGATCACCGCGACCCCCGGTGTGAACAGCAACCGGGCCTTCAACCGGAGCGCGTTCTGGTTGTGCAGGGGTTGCTCCCACCAGTGCCCGACCACGTACTCGGGGATGACCACCGAGAGCATGTCCGTCCCCTCCGCGGCCGCCAGCTCCTGCACGTACTCCAGGACCGGACCCACCACGTCGCGGTACGGCGAGTGCAGCACCTTGAGCGCGATCCCCGGGTCGTGCCCGGCCCAGGCCTCGCGCAGGGCGTGCGCGTCCTGCGCGTCGGCCGCGACGGAGACGGCCGTGAGGCTGTCGGGCCGCAGGGCCTGCGCGTAGCCGAGCGCCTTCAGCGTCGGGGCGTGCACGGAGGAGACCAGCACCACGACGTGGTGGCGGGAGGGCTTGCGGGGCTTGACATCGGGGGCGACGGCCACCTGGTCGGAGACGCTGTCGTAGTGGCGCCGGACCCCTTTCATGCCGACGAACAGCAGCGGCATCGCGATGACGACCAACCAGGCGCCGTGCGTGAACTTGGTGAGGAGGACGATGACCAGCACCAGGGCGGTCATGGCGGCGCCGACCGCGTTGATGGCGAGCCGGCGGTGGATGTGCACCCGCTCCCCCCTGGGTGTCTCGGGCGAGTCGAGTGCGCGTCGCCAGTGCCGGACCATGCCCGACTGGGAGAGGGTGAAGGAGACGAACACCCCGATGATGTAGAGCTGGATGAGGCGCGTCAGTTCGGCGTCGAAGGCGACGATCAGGGCGATGGCGACCAGCGCGAGGAGCACGACGCCGTTGGAGTACACGAGCCGGTCGCCGCGGTTGAAGAGCTGGCGCGGCGCGTACCGGTCCTTGGCGAGGATCGAGGCGAGCATCGGGAACCCGTTGAAGGCGGTGTTCGCGGCGAGGATCAGCACGCCGGCGGTGACGGCCTGGAGCAGGTAGAAGAGGAAGTGCCAGCTGCCGAAGGTGGCCCGGCCGATCTGCGCGAGCGCGGTCGAGGTGGGCGTACCGGGGGCGAGGCCCAGTTCCGTCGGGTCGGCCGCGACGTGCACCTGGTACACCATGGCGAGGACGGTGATCCCGAGGAACATGGTCACGGACAGGACGCCCATGACGGCCAGCGTGTTGGCGGCGTTGCGGCTCTTGGGCTTGCGGAAGGCGGGGACCCCGTTGCTGATGGCCTCGACACCGGTCAGCGCCGTACAGCCCGAGGCGAAGGCGCGCATCACGAGCAGCACCAGGGCCAGGCCCGTGAACGTCTCGGTCTCGATGATGGGCAGGGAGGCGGACTCGGCGCGGATGGTGGCGCCGGTCGCGATCCGTACGGCGGCGACCGCGAACATGACGTAGATGACGAGGACGAAGCCGTAGGTGGGGATGGCGAAGATCCGGCCCGATTCCCGTACGCCGCGCAGGTTCATCAGGGTCAGCAGCACCACGAAACCGACCGACAGCACGACTTCGTGGTCGCTGAGCGAGGGAATGGCGGAGGTGATGGCGGCGACGCCGGAGACCACCGAGACGGCGACGGTCAGCACGTAGTCGACGAGGAGCGCGCTGGCGGCGGTCAGCGCCGCCGTTGGACCGAGGTTCTCGGAGCTGACGATGTAGGCGCCGCCGCCGCCGGGGTAGGCGTGGCAGGTCTGCCGGTAGGAGGCGACGACCACGATCATCAGGAAGACGATGGCGGCGGCCGCGTACCAGGTGAGGTGGAGCAGCGTCACGCCGCCGAGGGCGAGGATCAGCAGGATCTCCTCGGTGGCGTACGCCACCGAGGAGAGCGGGTCGCTGCAGAAGATGGGCAGCGCGAGCCGCTTGGGAAGCAGGGTCTCGCCCAGGCGTGCGGTGTCGAGCGGTTCACCGACCAGCACGCGTTTCGCATTGATACGCCTCATTCAGGCATGATCGGTCACTCTTTGTTCGGTTCACCCGCTCTGGGGGCTGTGTCGCCTGCCGTGCTCACATCTTCGCGGCCGCGCCGCGAATGGCCTCGCGGATGCGGAAGTAGGTTCCGCAGCGGCAGATGTTGGCGATGGCGTCGATGTCCTCGTCGGTGGGGTCGGCCGTCCGCCGCAGGAGCGCCACCGCGGCCATGATCTGGCCGGGCTGGCAGAAGCCGCACTGGGCGACATCCTGTTCGAGCCAGGCCTCCTGCACCGGGTGCAGGTCGTCCCCGTCCGCCAGGCCCTCGATCGTGGTCACCGTCTTGCCGGCGCAGGCGGACACGGGCACCACGCACGGACGGATGTCCGCGCCGTCGAGGTGACTGGTGCAGGCCTTGCAGACGTCCACGCCGCAGCCGTACTTGGGGCCGCGTACGCCCAGCATGTCGCGGAGCACCCACAGCAGGGGCAGATCGTCGGGCGCGTCGACGGTGACGCTCCGCCCGTTGACGATGAAGGTGTGCGAGGGCACGGCGCGGCGCTCCTGGGGTGGTGTCGAGAACGATGGCGGGGGGGGAGGAGGAACGGGATCGGGGTGGTCTGGGCCCTACCGGCGCCACTTCGACGACAGGGCCTAGCGGGGGTAGGGGGTGAAGTCCACGTCGAAGTCGAGCGGGAAGCTCCGCGGCTTCCTCCCGGTGGCCCGGGCCCAGGCGTTGGCGATCGCCCCGACGGCGGCGGGCACCCCGAGTTCGCCGGCGCCGCCCGGTTCGGCGCCGGTGGCCGGGAGCACGAAGACCCGTACGTCCTGGGGGGTGTCGCGCTGCGTCGCCCAGTGGAACTGGCTGTATCTGCCCTCCAGTGGCCACCCGTTGTCGAGGTGCAGGCCTGCGCGCAGGGTGGTGGAGAGGGCGTCGGTGAGACCGCCGATCATCTGGGCCTCCAGCCCGCGCGGGTTGACGGGCAGGCCCACGTCGACCGCGATGACGGCCTTGGTGACGCGGACGTGCTCCGGGTCGCGGGTGTCGATCTCGACCAGGCAGGCGGTGCGGGACTTGTACTCCTCGTGGAAGGCGATGCCCTGTGCGCACCCCGCCGGCATCGGTCGCCCCCATTCCCCCTCCCGCGCGGCTTTGTCGAGGACCGCCCGCTGGGCGTCCGTCTTCAGGAAGGTGCGGCGGAAGCCGTACGCGTCCTTCCCCATCCGCGCGGCCAGTTCGTCGACGACGATCTCCTCGGCGCCCCGGGTGTTGGCGGAGTACACCGAGCGCCACGAGCCGGTGGGGACTCCCGTGGGGACCTCGGTGAGCGCCTGGGTGGTGAGCCCGAAGTGGTACGGGGACTTGATCGTGGTGAGGAACAGGGTCTGGGCGAGGGTGGCGTTGCCGAGGCCGAGCGGCAGGTTCGCCGCGGTGGCGGTGATGATCTCGCCGAGCCCGTGCCGGAAGTCCGTCTCGGCGGCGGCCACCCGGTGTTCGAACGTGAGCACCTCGCCGAGGGCGTGGGTGGCGCGGATCTTGTGGTGGGTGGCCGGCCGCATCCGACCGTGACGGGTGTCGTCGACCCGGGTCCACATCAGGCGCACGGGGCGGCGGCAGGCCTTGGACACCCGGGCGGCCTCCAGGGCGGCGTCGAAGAAGAGGCGCCGCCCGAAGGATCCACCGGCCTGGACCACGTGCACGGTGACCTTGTCGAGCGGCAGTCCGAGGTCGGCGGCGATGGTCTGGCGGGCCACGATCGGGGACTTGAGCCCGGACCAGATCTCGGCCCGCCCGTCCCGTACGTCGGCCACCGCCGAGTTGGTCTCCATCGGGGCGTGGCTGACGAACGCGAAGTCGAACTCGGCGTCCACGTACGGGGTGAGCAGCGGCGGCACCAGCAGCGGCGGGGTGGCGGCGCGCAGCTTCGTCCGTACCTGCGCGTCCGAGAGCCGGTCGGCGGGCCCGGGCCCCCAGGCGACCTGGAGGGCCGCCTTGGCGTCGAGTGCCTGTCCGAAGGTCTCGGCGACGACGGCGACGCCGGTGGGGATCGTCACCACGTGCAGGACTCCGGGCATGGCCTGGACGGCGGCGAGGTTGGCGACGCCGCGGACGCTGCCGCCGAGGGTGGGCGGTCGGCGCAGCACGCAGGGTTTGGCACCGGGTACGTCGAGGTCGAGGGTGTAGCGCAGGGCTCCGGTGACCATGGCGCGGGCGTCGACGCGGCTGGTCGGCCGGCCGACGAGGGTGTGCCGGGCCGGGGGTTTCGGGGTGGCCCCGAGGACGATCAGGCCGGGCGCGGCGGCGGCCGCGGCGAGGCCGCCGTAGTCGGCGGTGCGCCCGTCGGGGGCCCGGACGACGCCGTTCGCCGTGGTCAGGGCGGAGGCGGAGAGGTTCCAACGGGTGGCGGCAGCGGCGACGAGTCGGGCCCGGGCGGTGGCGGCGGTCTGCCGGACGGGTCCGTAGAGGGACCGGATGGCGTTGGAGGAGCCGGTGAGCTGGTTGAACAGCAACTCGGGCCGGGCGTCGTCGAGTTCCACCCGGACGTGGGCGAGCGGGGCGTCCAGTTCCTCCGCGACGAGCATGGCCACGGCGGTGGTGAGGCCTTGGCCGACCTCTTCCCGGGGCAGTCGGAAGCGGATCGTGCCGTCCGCCTCGACGGCGAGGGCCAGCAGGGCGGACGTGGGCGCCCCGGCCAGGATGAACAGGTCTCCGAGGTCCACGAGGTCGGCGATCGCGGGCAGGCTCGGGATCACCGCGTGGGCGGGCTGCGGGGCGAGGGCGTCGACCGCGACCCGCGTGACGAGGGCGAGGGTCGGCGCGGCGACGAGGTGGGTGAGGAACGAGCGCCGGCTCCGTCCCGTGTCGTGGCGTTGCCCGGCGTCGCCGCCTTGATCGTTCATGTCCCCGTGGCCCCTGCTCCCGCGCGGTCCGCGGAACGGACCTCCCCCGACTCATTACCGACACGTAGCGTAGCGATCACCGGGAGCAGGGGGAACCCGCTCCGGGGGCCCGAGCGCACGCATCTGTCCGCCGGCGGCGGGGGTCCTTCGTTCGGGGGTACCTCGCGCGTCACGGCGAACGGAGGCTCGCGGGGGCACAACGGCCGGGTTCGCTCGCACACTTCGGCCGCACGCTCGACCGGGCGCTTCCCGGGGGCCGGTTTCCGGCCGGGTCCCGCCGCGGGGGCACGGCCCCTCGGATGGGGATCTTCCCCGGGGGCGCCGGTAGGGGTGACCGGATTCGTTCGCACGGCCTCGGAGCGTCCGGAAGGCCGCGAGCATATGCCCCGGGCAAGCCTCCAACAGATGTTGCCAAACCGCTTACGACCCTCCGCCGGCTGTGCCACAGTCGATTCCGGTCCTTCTTTCAGACCTGGCCGTGCCGCGCCTGTATCGGAGTCCTCATGCCGTCCCATCTCTACGCGGACCGTCCCGCGCAGCCCCCCGAGCCGGGACCGGTGGACGCCCTGATCTCACAGACCCGGCGACTGCGGGGCGAGGTGAACGCGGTGCGCCGCGACGCCGTCGCGGACGACGACGACGCGCGGGGCCGCTGGCAACGGGCGCTGTGCGACCTCGCCGTGCACCACCTCGACGACCTCGGCCGGCACCTCGGCCAGCTCAAGGAAGGGCTGCCGCCCGCCCCCGAGGAGCTCGTCGAGCTGCCGCACGGGGCCTGCGACACCCTGTCCGAGGAACCACCGACCCGGGTCGGGAGCGCCGAGTGGAACCTGCTCACCGACGCGGTGACCTGGTCCGAGGAACTCTTCCAGATCTTCGGCCGGTCCCCCGAGGCCGGCCCGCTGCCGCTCGACGAACTGGGCTCGACCCTGTTCTCCGAGGACCAGCCGGCCCTGACCGCGATGGTCACCGACTGCCTGGTGGACGGCAAACCGATCGACGGCGAGTTCCGCATCGTCCGGGCCGACGGCCGCGTCCGGACGTTGCACATGAGGGGCGAGCCGGTACTCGACTCCGACGGTTGCACGGCCTCCATGTGGGCCGTGCTGCGGGACGTGAGTGAACTGCGCCGAAGCCAGCGCGCGGTGCGCGAGTCGCACGACTCGTTGCAACGCCGCCGGGACATCGCGCGGACCGAGCACCGGCTGGCGGTCGAGCTGCAGGAAGCCGTGCTCCCCCCGTGGCGCGGCTCCCTGCGGTTCCCGCACGACAACACCGGCGCGCTGGACGTCGCCGCGCACCACCTGCCCTCCGCGACCCGCGCGCCGATCGGCGGGGACTGGTACGACGCACTCGAACTGCCCGACGGTCGCTCGCTGTTGACGGTCGGCGACCTCACGGGGCACGGAGTGAGCGCCACCTCCGGGATGGCGATGCTCCTCGGCGCCCTGCGCGGGATGGCCATGGCCGGCATCGAGCCGGGCCCGCTGATGGGTTGGCTCAACCAGCTCCTGGACACCTCCGCGCAACCGGCGCTCGGCTCGGCCGTCTGCTGCCACTACGACCCCGCCCGCCGGCTGCTGTCCTGGGCCCAGGCCGGACACCCGGCCCCCCTGCTGTTCCGTCGCGGTCGCGGCCGCTCCCTGCAACCGCCGGAGGGCGTGCTGCTGGGGGCGACCTCCGGCGCCGTGTACGGGCAGGCCGAGGAGCGCCTGGAGCCGGGCGACGTACTGATCCTGCGTACGGACGGACTGACCCCGCGCGGTTTCGGGATCGCCGAAGCGGACGGCCCCGAGCGGCTGTTGGCGCTCGCGCCGGAGCTCGCCACGGCCCGGTCCGCGCAGGAGTGCCTGCGGATGGTCACCGAGGAGTTCGACGAGAACGAGCGCGGCGGCGACGCCTGCGTGCTGGTCGCTCGGGTCGGATCGTAGGGGCGGCCGGACCGGGGCCTCCTTCTCGTTCTCGTTCCTTGAGGGCCGCGCCCGGGGCGCGGCCCTTCCCGCATGTCCGCGGAGGTGGGTGGACCTCATACGCCGGCCCCGACGCCGGCGGCGCGGGCCTCACACCGGCCTAGGCGCCACGGGGCTGTTGGGCAGGGCCGACTCGATCTCCTGGCGCAGGTCCTCGATGCGCGCGTAGCCGGCGTACTGGCCGGTGAGGCGGTACATCTCGCGCAGGCGGTCCCATGTCCGGTGCGAGGAGGTCTCGTTCATCGACACCAGGGCCAGGCGGGCGTAACGGTCGGCCTGTTCCGGGTCGTCGGCGATGAAGCAGGCCGAGGCCATGGAGAGGTAGTCGAAGATCTGGGAGCGTTGGTGCCCCTGCGCACGCAGCCGCAGCGCCTCGTGGGCGTGCCGCTGGGCGATCGGCGCGACCGAGGGGTCGTGGTCGGCGAGGGTGCGGAAGGCCAGGGCCTGCATGCCGTGCAGGTCCGCCTCGTCGAAGTGCTGCATCCACGACGGCGGTGGCACGTCGCCCTTGTCGGAGACGAACAGGTCCTCGGCCTCGCCCAGGGTGCGGCGCATGGCCTGCCCCTTGCCCATGGCGGCCTGGGCCCAGGCCTCGATGGTGTGGAGCATGGCGCGCGTGCGCGGCAGGGTCTGCTCCCCGGAGCCGGACTGCGCCAGCTTCATCAGGTCGAGGGCCTCGTTCGGCTTCCCGAGGTGCACCATCTGGCGGGCGGCCCGGGACAGGGCCTCGCCGGCGCGCGGCCGGTCGCCACCCTCACGCGCCGCGTGGGCGGCGATCACGAAGTACTTCTGGGCGGTGGGTTCGAGACCGACGTCGTGCGACATCCAGCCCGCCAGGACCGCCAGGTTGGCCGCCACCCCCCACAGCCTGCGCTGGAGGTGGTCGGGGTGGCGGTAGGCGAGCATGCCGCCCACCTCGTTGAGCTGGCCCACGACGGCCTTGCGCTGGAGTCCGCCACCCCTGGAGGCGTCCCAGGCGCGGAACACCTCGACGGAGCGCTCCAGGGCCTCGATCTCCTGGGAGCCGATGGGGGCGGCCTCGTAGCGGTCGTACCCCGCCTGATCGGCCTGGTAGGCGTTGTCTCCGAAACGCTGCGCGTCCTTGGCGGCGGCGGGATCGGTGTGCAGCCAGTCGTACATGGCGTTGCTGAGGGCTGAGCCTGCGGTGAGCGCGACTCCCGCGCCCATCAGGCCGCGACGGTTGAGCATGAGGTCCATTCCCGTGAATTCGGTGAGGACCGCGGCTGTGCGTTCGGGCGCCCAGGGCACTCCGTCGGGGTTCTCCTGCGCCCCGTCGGGCTGCCGTTTGGAGGTGCGCCGCTGCCGTACGAACCCGAGGTCCTCAATGGTCACGACACGACCGAGCCGCTCGGTGAACAGTGCTGCCAGTACCGTGGGCACCGGTTCGCGCGGGGTCTCCCCCATGTCGATCCAGCGCCGCACCCGCGAGGTGTCGGTGGCCAATTGGTGGTGACCCATGGCCGCCGCCTGCCGGTTGACCATCCTCGCCAGTTCGCCCTTGGACCAGCCGGCCAGGCCGAACAGGTCGTTCAGACGGGTGTTTGGACCTTTGCTCACGTCAAGCCCCCAGGTTCTCGGCTGAGTTGACAGTAGCCCCCCGTCAGATGCCCAGCGACTATTCGCCAGGCTTCGCCAGGGCACGCAAGATGGTCCGCCACCCACGGTCGGGTGTCAGGTAGGAATGCGCCTCCCCGACCCGGTCACCGACGGAACTCCCCAGGGTGAAGCACGGGATCCGGCGGGGCGGCGTACGCAACTCGTCGGCGCACGAAGGGAACTGTAAACGCCATGTACGCAGCAACGACCTCCGTGTCCGCACCGGTCCGGCCGCACCGTACGCTCCCGGCCGGTGGCGGCCCCTACCTCGAACCCGGTCGCCCGGCGAACCTGCCCCAGGGCGCCCTTCGGACGCGGCGGATGCCGGGCACCGGAACCCAGCCGCCGAGCGGAAGAATCGACCTCTCGGGGCCGCAGGGGGCGCAGTTGCGCACCGCGCTCGCCTCGGTGCAACGGATCTGTCCGGAGTTCGCACCCGTGCAGGTGCTGCGGCGCAGCGGCCGCTCCGTCCTCCTCGTGGGCACCACCGGACGGATGACGGCCGTCGCGAAGGTGTTACTGGATCATTCGCCGGAATGGCGCGAGCGGTACCGGCACGAAATAGCTGCGTACCGGACCTTCGTCCGCAACCGTCCGCCGGTCCGGGTGCCCCGCCTGATCGCCGCCGACCCGGAGAACTGCGTACTCGTCGTGGAGCGGATGGCGGGCCGGGTCGCCGCGCTCCAGCGACACCCGGTGGAGGCCCCGCCGCGGGCCGACGTCCGGGCGGCGCTCGGGGCGGTGTGCCGGGTCAACCAGTGGCGTCCGGCGCCCGAGCTGTTCGGGCACCCGATGGACTACGCCCGGCGGATCAACCGCGACCACGAGCTGGGGTTGCTCACCGACCGGGACCACGGCGACCTGCAGAAGCTGCTGCACGGCCTGAAGCTCGCCGGCACCCCGTGGCAGTTCAACCACGGTGACGCCCTGCTCTCCAACCTGCTGCTGTCCCCTGCCGGCCCGGTGCTCCTCGACTGGGAACACGCGGGCTGGTACCTGCCGGGCTACGACCTGGCGACCCTGTGGACCGTGCTGGGCGACGCCCCGGCCGCCCGCGGTCAGATCAGCAGGCTGGCGCAGCAGCAGGGACCGGCGGCGCGAGACGCCTTCCTGGTGAACCTGATGCTGGTGCTGACGCGGGAGATCAGGATGTCCGAGACGGCGGTGCAGCGCTCGATGTCGGCGGCCGCCCCCGCCCCGTCGACGCCGGCGGGCTCCCTGTCCTCGGGCGAGGAGCAGCGCCTGCTGCTGCGACGGTTGCACGACGACTGCGGGATGGCCCGCAGGGCGGTGCGCGCGGCGGTCGGCACGCGCTGACGCGGACGGTTCGCGCGGAGGTCCCATGGCGGTCATCGCCATGGGACCTCCGCGCGTCCTTGGGGCGGTGGTGGGACGCGGCCGGGGCGGTGGCGGGTCCGGTGGGAAGCGGCGGCGCCGGATGCCTTGACTTCACATGATCCCCCGAAGACCTTTTCTGACTCGGCATCAGACATGCCGGACACGCCCGCTTCCCCGACCCGCTGGAGCCTGCCATGTCCGCGAGCCCCGATCCCGCACGCCCCGCCCTGCCCTCTCGCCGGACCGTCCTCGCCGGGACCGGAGCCGGCGTACTCGCCGCCACCGTGCTGCCGGGGGCCGTCGCGCGGGCCGCCGACGGCGACCCGCTCGGCGAGTACGACGTCGTCGTGGTCGGCTCCGGCGCCTCCGGAATGACCGCCGCGCTCACCGCCGCCGGGCGGGGCCTGAGCGTGCTGGTGGTCGAGAAGGCCCCCACCTTCGGGGGGTCGGCCGCCCGGTCGGGGGCCGGCATCTGGTTGCCGAACAACTCGGTGATCCTGGGCGCCGGGGTGCCCGACACGCCTGCGAAGGCCGCCACGTACCTCTCGGCGGTGGTGGGGCCCGACGTACCGGCGGACCGGCAACAGGCCTTCCTCGCCAACGGCCCCCGGATGCTGGACTTCGTCATGGCGAACAGCCCGTTGAGGTTCCGCTTCATGGACGGCTACAGCGACTACTACCCGAACCTGCCCGGCGGGCTGCCGAACGGCCGTTCCATCGAGCCCGACCAGATCGACGGCAACGTCCTCGGCGCCGAACTGGCTCGCCTGAACCCGGCGTACATGCCGGTGCCGGCCGGGATGGTCGTCTTCAGCCAGGACTACAAGTGGCTCAACCTCGCGGCCGTCAGCGCCAAGGGCCTGGCGGTGTCGGCGGAGTGTCTGGCGCGCGGCACGAAGGCGGCGCTGCGCGGGGAGAAGCCGCTGACCATGGGGCAGGCCCTCGCCGCCGGACTGCGGGCCGGCCTCCAGCGGGCGGGGGTCCCGGTGTGGCTGAACAGCCCGCTGGTGGACCTGGTCCAGGAGGGCGGGGCCGTCACCGGCGTGGTGGTGGAGAAGGAGGGCGTACGGGGGACCGTGCGGGCGCGCAAGGGCGTGATCATCGGCTCGGGCGGCTTCGAGCACAACGCGCAGATGCGGGCCCAGTACCAGCAACAGCCCATCGGCACCCAGTGGTCGGTCGGCGCGAAGGAGAACACCGGCGACGGGATCCGCGCGGGGCAGCGCGCCGGCGCGGCGCTGGGGCTGATGGAGGACGCCTGGTGGGGGCCGTCGATCCCGCTCCCCGGCGAGCCGTACTTCTGTCTGGCCGAACGGACCCTGCCGGGCGGGCTGATCGTCAACGGGAACGGCACGCGGTTCGTCAACGAGGCGGCGCCCTACAGCGACGTGGTGCACGTGATGTACGAGAAGGACCGGGGCGCGGTCGGCTCCCACATACCGGCCTGGCTGATCGTGGACCAGAACTACCGCAACAAGTACCTGTTCAAGGACATCCTGCCGACCTTCGTCTTCCCCGACTCCTGGTACGAGTCGGGCGCGGCGAAGAAGGCGTGGACCTGGGACGCGCTGGCCCACCAGATCGGGGTGCCGGCCGGTGCGCTGCGCTCGACCCTCAACCGCTTCAACGCGCAGGCGTGGAGCGGGAACGACGCCGACTTCCACCGGGGCGACACGGCGTACGACCACTACTACACGGACCCGAACGTCCAGCCGAACTCGTGCCTCGCGCCGATCTGGGCGCCCCCGTTCCACGCCTTCAAGATCGTGCCGGGGGACCTGGGGACGAAGGGCGGCATCGTCACCGACGCCCGGGCGCGGGCGCTGCGGGCCGACGGTTCGGTGATCCGGGGCCTGTGGGCGGCGGGCAACGCGAGCGCGGCGGTGATGGGTCACAGTTACGCGGGGGCCGGATCGACGATCGGTCCCGCGATGACGTTCGGGTACGTGGCGGCGAACGACATCGCGGACGCCTGACGCACGGACCGGCGCCGCCCGCCCGCTCACGCCCGCCCGCTCGCGGCCGCGCCGGTCGCGCGGCGGGCGGCCGGGCGGAGGGTCAGCCCTGCTGGAAGAGCTCGGCCGGGAGCGGCTTCAGGAGGGCGTAGAGGTCGTCGGTGATCGGGCGGTCCCAGCTGGCGATGGTGACCAGCACGTTGTCGCTGCGGTCGAACTGGACGCAGGAGATGCGGGACTCCGACAGCTTGACCTTGCGGACGATGAGGAGGTTGTCGCCCTGCATGACGGGGCAGTCCTCGACTCCGGTGACCTCGACGTCCTCGTCGTTCTCCAGGGCGTCGAGGAGCTGGGCCACCTCGAAGGGGACCTGCTTGTCGGCGAGGTCCCGGGCCGGCGAGCCCTCGGGGAGATTGCCGATGATCATCGCGGGGCCGCGACCGCCGAACAGGTCGTAGCGCAGGAAGACGCCCTGGCAGCTGCCGTCGGGGGCGGGGAGCAGCCCGGCCCCGAGGTTGCCCGGCCAGTCCCCCGGGTCCATGGCCAGGACGTCGAAGTCCGGGCCGGCGGGTGTGGCGGCGCGGTGGCGGCGGAGGAAGGACATGCCGCCATGGTACGTGGCCGGGACCCTTTTCCGGCCCGGGCCCCCTCATCCGACCCGGCCCCGCACCCGCCGCCCGGGGCGCCGCGAGCCGTCGCCCCGTCCGGTACCGTCGCCACCCCTTCCGGTTTCCCGCGTCGGACCGGTCGGTCCCTTGATCGACCGCCCCGGCGCGCGGTGGTCCGTCGCGCATCCGCCGGTGGCCATCGATCCGGTATCGGGGGCCGGCCGGGATGGATCTTGCGTTTTCAACGACTTACGCTTGGCCGCGAAGCGCACATCGACGATCGGCCGCTGGTCCGAGGAAGGGCAGGCAGATGGCCGACTCAGACCCGTCTCCCACCGTGACGCCCGCTCAGCCGTGTGCGGGCACCGGTCGCCGGGCCCCCGGGCGGTGTCACGGACCGGTATCCATCCTTCCTCGGGGTGACGCCCTCGCCCCGAGGAGGGGGACACTGCTCCTCGCAGCCTCCACCGCGTCGTCGTCGGCGGTGTTCGGGGTGTCCACAGGGGAGGGCGGAGTATGAGCGTGGCCCGGTCCATGCGCAAGCTGTGCAAAGCGCTGACCACCTCACTCGACGTGGAGTCGACCGCCGAACCGCGCGCCCTCTTCCGAGCGCTGTGCGACAACATGAGCGCGCTGCGCGGCGGGCGGCCCATCCTGCTGCGCTTCGAACGGTTCCCGCCGGAGCTCACCACGTCGGGGTTGTGGCTGAACATGGAGGACTACGACATCGTCGTGGTGGAGAAGCACACGACGCCGGACCACCAGCTCGTCATCCTGGGGCACGAGCTGTGGCACATGCGGGCCGGGCACGGCAGCGTGCACGGCCTCGGTCCCGCCGCGGCCGCCAGGTCGCTGCCGGGCAACCCCGACCTGACGTACGCCACCGTCGCGGCGCGTTCCCACTACGAGGACGCGGACGAGATGGAGGCCGAGAGGTTCGGACTGCTGCTCGGGGACCGCTGCCGGGGTTGGCTGGCCTCCCCGGGCACCGCCGCCGACGCCGCCCGGCGGGACGATGTCGCCGGACGCATCGGCAACGCCCTCGGCGGCCGCGGACCGATCGGGTTCCGCTGACGTCCGACGCCTTCGACGGCCCGTACCGCACCGCCGCCTGCGTGATCACGGTCTCGGTGCCGTGGAGCCGGCTGTGGCAGGTCGTGGGATGGCCACGCGCGGGGCTGCCGGAGCCGGCGCCCTGCACGGGTGTCCGCTCAGCGGATGGCGCGGTCGTACGCCTCCAGCGCCTCCGGCAGCCCGGGACGGTCCGTGCCGAGCTTGCGGTACGCGGCGGACAACTCCCGGGACGACGGGACCGGGTGCCCGGCGACCACGGCCCGGGCCGCCTTCAGCTCCTCCTCGGTCGGCGCGGCCTGCCAGGCCGTGTCCCGCGGCACGGGGCCGCCCCGTTCGAGCAGGGTCCGCGTCGCGGTCCGCTCCAGGCCGTCGGCCCCGCACTCCCGGGCCGTGAGCACCGCTCGCGCGAGCGTCTCCACGTCCCCGGTGTGGGTGCCCAGGGCGGCCAGCGCGCAGGCCAGCTCGTATCCGGCCGGGGAGGCGGACAGGAGGGACACCGCCTCGGTGAGCGGCCCGGTGCGGTCGGCGGGCTCCGCTACCTCGGCCGCCACCCGCAGGGCCTGGCCGATGCCGGACGGGGCGCCGAAGGCGCGGGCACGTCGGACCGCGTCGGAGGCGAGCGTGCGCGCCCTGGTCGGATCCTCGGCGGCGACCGCCCTGGCGAGGAGGAGCTGCCAGGGGCACCAGGACGGGTTCTGGATGCCGCGTGGGGTCAACCGCCGGTCGACGGACTCCAGTTCGGCGACGGCCGCCGCGGTGTCGCCGCGGGCGAGCAGGAGTTCGGCGTGCACGGTCTGGGAGTCCGGGAACACGACGGCCGCCGGGAAGGGCTCGGCGTACTCGTGTTCCCGTGCCAGCTTCCAGGCCTCGTCGGCCCGCCCGCGGGCGAGCAGTGTCGTGACGAGGATGGCGATGGCGTACCAGTGCACGGGCGTGCGCCGCCCGACGCGCTCGGCGAGCCGCAGCCCGGCGCGGGCCAGTTCCTCCGCCTCCACCAGCCGCCCGCGCCGGTACCGGATGTACGCGCGCAGGCTGTACGCGAAGGACAGGTGGGCGCCGCGCCAGCCCTGGCGCTCGAACTCGGCGGTGCCGGCCTCGAACAGTTCCTCGGCGCGCCACGGCCGGTCGGCGTACATGTGGACCATGGCGGTGAGCACGGGAACCTCGAAGCCCCGGTCCTCGTGGGCCCAGCTGAAGTGGGTGGTCAGGGCCCGGCGGGCGTGGTGCAGGACCACGTCCACGGGTTCTCCGCGCAGGCAGGCGTCCCAGGCGCGCAGGCCGATGACGTAGCGCTCGGTGAGGTCGCGGCCCGTGAGTCGGTCGGCGAGCCTGGTCAGGCGGCGCGAGCGGGCCGGCGAGTCGGGTTCGGCGGCGTTGAAGGCGTCCCACATGAACTGCTCGGACTGCAGGCGCAGTCGGGCCCGGAGTTCGTGCGTGTGCGGGATCTCCCGGGCGAGGGAGTCCGAGGCCTCGGCGAGCCGGTCGCTGTGCGAGAGCACCTGGGCGAGCCGGATGACGATGCCCTGGCGCAGGGCGGGGTCGTCGAAGGGCTCGGCGAGGGCCGCGCGCAGGTGGTTGACGGTGTTGGCGGGCTCGGTGAGCAGGGAGGCGCAGCCGAGTTCGTAGAGGACGGCGGCGCGCTCGTCGAAGTCCGGGGGTTCGCGCAGGGCGCGGGCGAGTTGGCGGCGCGCGGCTTCGGGGGCGCCCGCGCGGAGGTTCTCGCCGGCGGCCTCGCGCAGGGTGCGCACCACCCAGGGATCGCCTTCCGGGTGGGTCTCCAGGAGGTGGCGGGCGGCGGCGGAGGGACCGAGGCCGGCGTCCACGACGGCCGCGGCGGCCTTGCCGTGCAGGGCGACCCGCAGAGCGTCGGGGATGGCCCGGTAGATGCCGGTGGCGATCAGCGGGTGGACGAACTCCAGTCCGGTGAAGGGTTCTTCGCCGCCGACGGGGTCGGCCGCGCCCGACAGGATGCGGGCGTCCCGCAGTCGTCCGGTGGCGTCGACGGCCTCCTCCGTGCCGAGGCCGGCGACCCGGGCGGCGATGTCCCGGGGGATCGCGGTGCCGAGGACGGCGCAGGCCCAGGCGAACCGGACGGTGGAGGGGCCCAGGTTTTGCAGGCGGGCGACGAGTCCGCTGCCGCGTTGCGCGGCGGCGAGGTCGGCCAGCAGCGGGGCGCTGGCCTCGACGGGGGCGAGGCCCTTGTCCCGGACCCGGGCGGTGAGCTCGACGGCCTCGAAGGGGTTGCCGGTGGTGACGGCCCAGGCCTCGTGGCAGAAGACGTCGTCCGCGTGGTCGCCGACGGCCTCGCGGATCAGGGTGGAGACGGCCGCGGCGCTGAGCGGGGCGAGGGACAGCGGGCGCTGTCCGGCCCGGCCGGGCAGCGTGCGGAAGGCTTCGGCGTGGGCGGGGAGTTCGTCGGGGCGGTAGGCGACG
Organism: Streptomyces sp. NBC_01426; assembly: GCF_036231985.1. Taxonomy (GTDB): domain Bacteria; phylum Actinomycetota; class Actinomycetes; order Streptomycetales; family Streptomycetaceae; genus Streptomyces. The sequence continues at coordinate 6,752,267 of NZ_CP109500.1, read as the reverse complement.
ACGAGCAGCAGGGGAAGGTGTTCGGCGCGGGGGGCGAAGGCGGCGAGCCAGCCGAGGGACTCGGGGTCGGCCCAGTGGGCGTCGTCGAGGACGAGGACGACGGGGGCACGCTGGACGGTGAGGTGGGTGAGGACCCAGTCGAGGCCGTCGCGCAGGCCCTGGGGGTCGGGCGGGGCGCCCTGTTCGGGGGCGCAGAGGCCGAGGGCCGGACCGACGATGGCGTACCAGCTGCCGAGGGTTTCGCGCAGTTCGGACTCGGTGTGGCCGGCCAGCCGGGGCTGTATGAGCTGGCGGGCGACGTGGAAGGGCTGGCTCTGTTCCTGCTCGCCGCCGCGGGCGGCGAGCAGGGTGCAGGAGCGGGTGTGGGCGCGGCGGCGCACCTCGGTGAGCAGGGTGGTCTTGCCGAGGCCGGCCGGGCCGGAGAAGGCGAGCAGGGCGCCGCTCGCCCCGCGTCCGTCCGTGCCCGGTGCGGTGAGTTGCTCCAGGGCCTCGTCCACGGTGGCGAGTTCCGCTTCGCGTTCGAACATGGTGCGCCGTGTGCGGGTCCGGCGGTCCGTCATGGCTGGTACCCCCCAGGCCTGTTCGGGGCATCAGAGTACGCCCGGGCGCACGTGGTGACAGGTCGATGGTCGGGAAAGATCGGAAACTTTTCCGACCCTCCGGGAGGCGCCCGTTCAGTGTGCCGAACGGACCGCCAGGCCTTCCAGCAGGGCGACCGCCTCGGCGGCGCGCTCGGCGGCCACGAACAGGTGGTCGTGGTGGTATCCGGCGATGACGTTGCAGCTGAGGCCGTGTGCGGCGAGTTCGGCGGCGAAGGCTCCGGTGAGGCCGACCGCGTCGAGGGCGGAGTGCACGCGCAGGGTGATCCATCCGGCGGTGTAGTCGTAGGCGAGTCCGGCCGCGTCGGCGTCCTCGCGGCGCAGGACGAGGGTGAGTCCCTCGGGTTCCAGGACGGTCGCGACGGGGGTGACCCCGTCGGGTGCGGTCGGGCCCGGGACCGTGCAGAAGACGTAGGTCCCCTCGTTGAGCTCCGGTCGCATGCCGCTCAGCAGTTTCCGCAGGTCGCTCTCTCCCCTCATCGACCCACCCTACCTATCATCCCCATATGACCGATTCGGCGCCCCCGGCGGAGAACGAGCAGAGCGAGCGTCACGCCTCCTGGCTGGAGCTGTTCTTCGACCTGACGGCGGTGGCCGGCGTCGCCCAGCTGGCCCATCTGCTGCACGGCGGTCCCGCGTGGGCCGATCTGGGGCTGTACGCGGTGATGTTCCTGGCGTTCTGGACGGGCTGGATGCTGTTCACGGTCTACGGCAACGTCACCCGCGACCAGGTCCGGGTGTGGAGGGTGCTGGCCGGCATGTTCGGGCTGGCCGTGATGGCGGCCGCGGTGCACGGGGTGCGGGAGGGGGAACAGGCCGCCGCGTTCGCACTCGCCTACATCCTCGTGCGGTCGCTGGCCGGTAAGGCCTGGGAGCGCCGCCGGGAGTACGTGGCGGACCTGCCGATCACCCGCCTGGGGTTGGGGCTGACGCCGTGGGTGGTGTCGATGTGGTTCGACGGAACGGCCCGGTACGCGCTGTGGGCGCTCGGGTTGGCCATCGACCTGGTGGTGATGTTCGCGGTGTCCACGAAGTCCCCGGCCGGCCGGGCGGCGGACGAGGACGCGGCGGTGTGGACGGGACACCGGCCGCCCCGCAAGCTGCGGGCCGCGTACACGGACGCCCCCCATCTCGGTGAACGGCTGGGCCTGTTCGTGCTGATCGTGTTGGGCGAGGGGATCGCCCAGACGGTGTCCGAGGCCTCGGAGGTGGAGTGGGACTCCGCGCTGTACGCGGTGGGGACCGGCGCGTTCCTGCTGCTGATCCTGCTGTGGTCGCTGTCGCTGCGGCACGGCTCGGACGGGGTGCCGCTGCTGGCCCCGGGCGCCGTGCCCGTACGGCTCGCGCTGCCACTGCACTGTTTCGTGGCGGGGTCGGTGGCGGCCCTGGCGGCGGCCCTGGGCGACTCGGTCGCGTACACCGACACGGCCGTGCCGGAACGGGTGCGGTGGTTGATGTGCGGGAGCCTCGCGGTGTACCTCGTCATCGCGGGCGCGGCGGTGGCCCGCTCGGGGCGGAGCGCGCCGTGGGCACTGCTGTTGACGGGTCCGCCGTTGGCCCTGGCCCTGGCGGTGGGCCTGACGGCCCGGGAGGCCCGGGCCGGGCACCTGGTGTGGCTGCTGGTGCTCGCGTTGTGGTGGCCCCTGGTGTGGCGGCTGCGTCGACCGTCCGGGGCCCCGGCCCCGGTCTCCCCGTAGGGCCGTCGGGGGCGGCGGCTCCGCCCCCGACGGCTGTGCCTACGTCAGGTCGAACTCTCCACCGCGCGCGTCCAGGACGAACTTGCGCCACTCGTCCGGCGCGAAGATCAGCGAAGGGCTGTCGGGCCGACCGCTGTTGCGCATCGCGATGAACCCCTCCACGAAGGCGATCTGAACGTCACCCGCTCCCCGGCTGCTCGACCGCCAATCCGCCCCGCTGAGATCGAGGTCCGGCTTGTCCCAGCCTGCGAGGGGCTGCGAAGTCATGCTCTCGGCCACGTGCGTGCTCCTCCCGGTACGTCGTCCGAGGGCAACATTAACCACGCCGGCGGGTGCCGCACAGGCCGCGCCGGGTCACCGCCGGCCGGCCCGGCATCCCGCCCGGACATCGGATTGCGTTCAGTCGGTGGGCTCTTCGGCCCCGACCAGCCACATCGCGAAGAACTGCGCCCCGCCGCCGTAGGCGTGCCCCATGGCCCGCCGGGCGTCCGCGACCTGGTGTTCGCCGGCCTGGCCGCGGACCTGGAGCGCCGCCTCCGCGAAGCGGATCATGCCGGAGGCGCCGATCGGGTTGGTGGACAGGACGCCGCCCGACGGGTTGACGGGCAGGTCGCCGTCGAGTTCCGTGACCCCGGCCTCGGTGAGCTTCCAGCCCTCGCCCTCGGCGGCGAAGCCCAGGTTCTCCAACCACATCGGCTCGTACCAGGAGAACGGCACGTACATCTCCACCGCGTCGATCTCCCGGCGCGGATCGGAGATGCCCGCCTGCCGGTAGACGTCGGCGGCGCAGTCCTTGCCCGCCTGCGGGGACACGAAGTCCTTGCCGGCGAACAGCGTCGGCTCGCTGCGCATGGCGCCGCCGTGCACCCAGGCCGGCGGCCTCGGCGACCGCGCGGCCCCCTCGCGGTCGGTGAGGATCATCGCGCAGGCCCCGTCCGAGGAGGGGCAGGTCTCGGAGTAGCGGATGGGGTCCCACAGCATGGGCGAGGCCTGGACCTTCTCCAGGGTGATGTCCCTCTCGTGCAGGTGTGCGTACGGGTTCTTCAGGGCGTTGCGCCGGTCCTTGTAGGCGACGAGCGAGCCCACCGTGTCGGGGGCTCCGGTGCGCCGCATGTACGCGCGCACGTGCGGGGCGAAGAACCCGCCGGCTCCCGCCAGCAGCGGCTGCTGGAAGGGCACCGGAAGGGAGAGTCCCCACATGGCGTTGGACTCGGACTGCTTCTCGAACGCCAGGGTCAGGACGGTCCGGTGGACGCGGGCCGCCACCAGGTTCATGGCGACCAGGGCGGTGGATCCGCCCACCGAACCGGCCGTGTGGACGCGGAGCATGGGTTTGCCGACCGCGCCGAGGGCGTCCGCCAGGTACAGCTCCGGCATCATCACGCCCTCGAAGAAGTCGGGGGCCTTGCCGATGACGACGGCGTCGATGTCCGTCCAGGTCAACTCGGCGTCCTCCAGGGCGCGTACGGCCGCCTCCCGGACCAGTCCGGCGATGGACACGTCGTGGCGGGCGGCGACGTGCTTGGTCTGGCCGATGCCGACGACGGCCACGGGCTCCTTGCTCATGTGCGGTCCCCTTCCAGGACGGCGACCAGGTTCTGCTGGAGGCAGGGACCGGAGGTGGCGTGGGCGACGGCCCGGTCGGACTCGCCGCGGTGGATGCGGGCGGCGGCCTCGCCGATGCGGATCAGTCCGGCGGCCATGACCGGGTGGGCGGCGAGCGCCCCGCCGGACGGGTTGACGCTCACCTCGTCGCCGAGCCCGAGCGCCTTGCGGAGGACCACCTCCTGGGAGGAGAACGGCGCGTGCAGTTCGGCCGTGTCCACGGGCCCCTCGAAGACCCCGGCCTGCTCGGCGGCGATCCGGGTGGACACGGAGTCGGTGAGGTCGCGCAGCCCGAGGCCGTGTGCCTCGATGCGGTGGTCGATGCCCGTGATCCAGGCGGGCCGCTCGCACAGCCCCCGGGCCACGTCCCCCGCGGCGAGGATGACGGCGGCCGCGCCGTCGCCGACGGGCGGGCAGTCCCCGGTGCGCAGCGGGGCCACCTGGTACGCGCCCTGGGGTACGGCGCCCTTGAGTTGGGCGTGCGGGTTGGTCTCGGCGGAGGCCCGGCTGCGGGCTCCGATGGCGGCCAGGGCGCGCTCGTCGGTCTCGCCCGCGTCGATCAGCGCCCGGGCCTGGAGGGCGGCCAGGGCCACCGAGTCGGGCCAGAGCGGGGCGAGGTAGTACGGGTCGAGCTGTCGGGTCATGACGTCGCGCACCGATCCCGGCGAGGACTTCCCGTACGCGTAGACGAGCGCGGTGTCGGCCTCGCCCGTCTGGATCTTGACCCAGGCCTCGTAGAGCGCCCAGGCGCCGTCCATCTCCACGTGCGACTCGGAGATCGGCGGCCAGGCGCCGACCCCGTCGAGGGTCATGGTGAAGGAGAAGGCCCTGCCGGCCAGGTAGTCGCTGGAACCGGAGCAGGTGAAGCCGATCTCGCCGGCCTTCAGTCCGGTCCGGGCCAGCACCCGGTGCAGGACCGGCATGACCATCTCGACTTCGCTGAGCTCGTCGGTGTTGCGCCGGTGGTCGCTCTGCGCGAAGGCGACGACGGCCACGTCGCGCGCGTGCCTGCTCGTCCTGGCCATCAGATGAGCTCCTTGTACACGTCGTAGTCCGCGTCCGGTTCGCCGGTGGGTCGGTAGTGGTCGGGGTGGCGCCCGCCCTCGGTCCACACGGGTTCGACGCGCAGGCCCATGCGGACCTGGTCGTAGGGGATGCCGCCGATCCGCCCGTGGAGGGCGAGGTCCGCGCCGTCGAGCGCGATGTGGGCGTAGACGTAGGGGACGTCGATGTCGAGGTTGCGCGCCTTGATGTTGACGATGCAGTACGTGGTGACCGTGCCGGCGGGGCCGACCTCGACCCGGTCGGTGGTGGCCACTCCGCAGGTCGGGCAGGCGCCGCGCGGGGGCACGTACACCTTGTGGCAGGAGGGGCAGCGCTCGCCGACGGTCCGCCGCTCGGAGAGGGCGTTGATGTAGGCGGTCTGGGCGCGGCCGGGGCTGTACGTGTAGTCCAGGCGGGCCTCGGCGACGATGCCGGTGACCGCGTCCGCGAAGATCCCGTCGTGCGGGGCGGCCTGCGGGAAGGCGGGGTCGGCCGGGGCGTCGGCGGGTTCGAAGCAGGCGATGTCGGTGATGGCCCCGACGCGGTCGGTCGCCCAGCGGATCCGGACCCGCATGCCGGTGGCCACCGACTCGGGGTCGGGTGCGTCGAGGGCGTGCAGGATCGCGGTGTCGGCGCCGTCGAGGCGGACGAGGACCCAGGCGAAGGGGGTGGCGAGGGGCTGTGCCGGGCGCGGATCGCCGTTCCAGGCCCAGGTGGTGACGGTCCCGGTCGCGGCCACCTCGACCAGGTCGCGGATCTCGTCGGCGGTGACGGGGTCGTATTCGACGGGCGGGACCATCACCCTGCCGTCGGACGTCGTGACGCCGAGGACCACGCGTTCGCGCAGACCGGTGAGGAAGGCGCTCTGGACGGGGCCGAGGGAGCGGGTGAAGGGGAACTCGACGACGAGGGGTGCGCGCAGCACCTCGGGTGGGGACGCGGCTGCTGTCATGGAGGGGTCTCCGTTTTCTCCGGGCGGTGGGGGACGGTGGACGTGTCGGCGTCCGGCGCGTGAGGGGTCAGCCGCGCCGGTAGACCGGAGGTCGTTTCTCCGCGAAGGCCCGGGCCCCTTCCTTCGCGTCGGCCGTGTCGAAGATGGGCCAACCGCGGGTGAGTTCAGCGGCCAGCCCTTCCGTCTCGGTGAGTTCGGCGCTCTCGTACACGGAGGCCTTGACGGCCTCGACGGCCAGCGGCCCGCAGGCGTTGATCCGCTCGGCGATCTCCAGGGCCGCGTCCAGCGCCGTGCCGTCCGGCACCACCCGCCCGATGAGCCCGATCCGCGCGGCTTCCTCGGCCGGGTACGGCCGTCCGGTGAGCAGCATCTCCAGCGCGTGCGTGCGCGGGATCTGCCGGGGCAGCCGCACCGTCGAGCCGCCGATCGGGAAGAGGCCCCGTTTGACCTCGAACAGCCCGAAGGTGGCTCCCGCGCCGGCGACCCGGATGTCGGTGCCCTGGAGGATCTCGGTGCCGCCGGCCACGCAGTACCCCTCGACCGCCGCGATCACCGGTTTGCGCGGTCGGTGGTGGCGGAGCATGGCCTTCCAGTGCAGGTCGGGGTCGGCCTTGAGGCGGTCCCGGTACTGGTCGCCCGCCATGCCCTTCCCGGCCAGCGCCTTCAGGTCCATGCCCGCGCAGAAGTCGCCGCCCGCGCCCGTCAGGACCACGGAGCGGATCGCGTCGTCGGCGTCCGCCTCCAGCCAGCCGTCGTACAGGCCCACCAACAGCGGCAGCGAGAGCGCGTTCTTCGCTTCCGGTCTGTTCATGGTGAGCACCAGCGTGGCTCCGCGGCGTTCCACGGTCAGGTGTTCGGTCCCACCCATTGCCGTCCTCCCGTCTCAAGACCTAGAACAGGTTGCAGGAGGGGCGAGTGCAGTTCAATAGTTTTCTGACACACAGTCAGTTTTCTTGTCCTGCGCCCTTCCCTGTTGGCAGGAGCGGCGCTCTAATGACCGCCGAGCAGCCCACCCATGGGATTTTTCGGGTCAGGAGGAACGGTGGAGTACAACCTTGCCGACCTGTTCGAGTCGGTCGTGGACGTCGTCCCGGACCGCGAGGCCCTGGTGTACGTGGACCACCCCGGGACCGGCGCCGAGCACCGCCTGACGTACGCGGAACTGGACGCGGCGGCCAACCGCATCGCGCACCACCTGCTCGACAGCGGGCTGAGGGCCGGCGAGCACCTGGGGCTGCACCTCTACAACGGGGTCGAGTACCTCCAGACCGTACTGGCCTGCCTCAAGGCCCGACTGGTCCCGGTGAACGTCAACTACCGGTACGTGGAGGAGGAACTGGTCTACCTCTACAACGACGCCGACCTCGCCGCGCTCGTCTTCGAGGGCGAGTTCACCGAACGGGTGGCGGCCGCGCTGCCGCAGACGACGAGGCTCCGGCACCTGATCCGGGTCGGCACGGCGCCCGAGGCGGCGCCCGAACCCTCGCTCGCACCCGTCCCGTTCGCGGACGCCGCGGCGGCCGGCTCCCCCGAACGCGGTTTCCCGCCGCGCTCCCCCGACGACCTGTTCATCATCTACACCGGCGGCACGACCGGGATGCCCAAGGGCGTCATGTGGCGGGCCGAGGACCTCTTCTTCGCCGGGCTGTTCGGCGGGGAGCCTTCCGGCGAGCCGGTGAAGCGGCCGGAGGAACTCGCCGAACGGGTGGCCGCGCGCGGCGCCGGGCTCACCTTCTTCCCCGCTCCCCCGCTGATGCACGGCACGTCCACGCTGACCTCGTTCATCGCCTTCAACTACGGTCAGCGGGTGGTGATCCACCGCAAGTACGCGCCCGAGGAGGTGCTGCGGACGATCGAGAAGGAGAAGGTCTCCAGTGTGTCCCTGGTGGGTGACGCGATGCTGCGGCCGCTCATCGACGCCCTGAACGGGCCGCTGCGGGGCACCGACCTGTCGTCCCTCTTCAGCGTCTCCTCGTCGGGCGCGATCATGTCGGAGACCGTGCGGGCCGAGTTCCAGCGGCTCGTGCCGCACGTGATGCTGCTGAACAACTTCGGCTCGTCCGAGTCCGGGTCGAACGGGAAGGCCACGAACGACTCCGGTCCGGAGAACGGCTTCCGACTGGAGGTCAACGACCGTACGCAGGTGGTGGATCCGGTGACGCACGAGCCGGTACCGGTGGGCGAGCCGGGACGGCTGGCGCAGCGGGGGCACGTTCCGCTCGGGTACTACAACGACCCCGCCAAGACCGCGGAAACCTTCTTCCGCAAGGGCGAGGAGCGGTGGGTGCTGCTCGGGGACATGGCCACCGTGGACGAGCGGGGCATCGTCACCGTGCTCGGCCGCGGCTCGCAGTGCATCAACACCGGCGGGGAGAAGGTGTATCCGGAGGAGGTCGAGCAGGCGCTGAAGTCACACCCGGACGTGTACGACGCGCTGGTCGCCGGTGTGGCGGACCCGAGGTGGGGCAGTCACGTGGCCGCGGTGGTGCAGATCCGCGAGGGGGCGGGCGAGCCGACGCTGGACGAGATACAGACCCACTGCCGCACCAGGCTGGCGGGGTACAAGATCCCGCGCCAGCTGGTCATCGCCCCGGCGATCCAGCGCTCGCCCAGCGGCAAGGCGGACTACCGCTGGGCGAAGACGGTGGCCACGGAGGCGAACGCGGCGGAGGCGACCCCCTGATGGCGTCGGGCCGGGCGGATCCCCGCCGGCGGGGGTGATCACCCGGCCGGCGGGTCGCGGTCCACGGTCAGGGCACCGGGTGGCCGTCGTCGTCGGTGCGGTCGGCCTGGGTGGAGAACTTCGACAGGAACACGTCGTACTGCCCGTCCTCGCGGCGGGTCATCGTCGCACCGTCCTGCCAGGTCCCGTTGTCGGCCCACCACTGGGTGCCGTAGGGGTCGCCCTGGTTCTGGTGGACGTTGTGCACGCCGAGGCCGCCGTGGGAGAAGGGTTCCCCGAAGACGAGGATCGACCTGCCCGGCACGAGGATCGGCTCCAGCGCCCGCGAGGCCTCCAGATGGGAGCCGACGACCCACGGGCGCGGCGGGCTCAGCCGGTCCAGGAGCGCCCGGAGCCAGGCGATCCCGAACCCGGTCCGGGGGCGCAGCGCGGGGTGGCGCAGGTAGTCGACGGCGCCCGAGCCCGAGGTGCGGGCGAGTTCGTGGAAGCCGGGCGGCAGTCCGGACGCGGGATCGACCACCGAGGCGGCGAGGGTGATCACCTTCCATCGCACGCCGGTGTCGGAATCCTTGCTGTCCACGTCGATCGCGCACCGGTGGCGACCCTCGGGGGTGTCGACCTCCAGGTTGACGTGGAACCAGCGCCCCTGGGTGTCGGGTTCGTCGCGGAAATGGCGATGGAGGGTCCCGGACAACACTCCGTAGTCTTCGAGCGGCATGCCGCCAGTGAACCACCCGGTCCGCCGCGCGGTCGGCCCCGGACGCCGTTCGGGCGGCTACAGCTGGGCGCGCAGTTCGGCGGCGAGTTCGCGGGCCCAGACCGCCAGCTCGGCGCGGGCCGTGCCCTGGCCGAGCGCGGCGGCCTGTTCGTCGGTGAGCCGGAGCGGGTCCGGGTTCTCCAGCAGGTGGGCGACCTCGGCGAGCAGCCCGACCAGGCGGCGGGCGCCGGGGGCGCCGAGTCGTACCGAAACCGCGGGGTCGATGACGGCCATGCCGTCGCCTCCCTTCGTGCCTCCCGGCCGGGGGCGTGCCTCCTCGGCCGGGGCTCCTCATTCGACCGTACGCCGCCGGCCGGCGCGCCGCCCGCGCTCACGCCCCGGGCCGGGTGGCCGCGTGGAGTGCGGAAAGCCCGTTCCCGGGCGGCGCCGCGCGGCCCGCTCACACGGTCGCGGCCCGGCCCGCGTCCGCCTCGCGGTGCATGCCGGTGCACAGCGCCCAGATGACGAGGAGGTTGACGGCGATCAGCACGAGGGCCCACAAGGGGTAGTACGGCAGCCACAGGAAGTTGGCCACCACCCCGAGACTGGCGATGGCGACGCCGAAGTAGCGTGCCCACAGGGCGCCGCCGATCACGGCGCATCCGGCGATGACGAGGGCCACGCCCAGGATGATGTGGACCCAGCCCCAGCCGGTCCGGCTGAACTCGTAGACGTAGTGGCGGGTGACGACGAACAGGTCGTCGTTGACGACGGTGGCGATCCCTTCGAGGATCGCCATCGCCCCGCCGATGATCATCAGGGCTGCTGCCAGGACGGTGGTACCGGAGGCGGGCGCGTGCGTGGGGCTCGTGTGCACGTGGCCCGCCCGGTGTCCGACGGGGTCACCAGACATCTCGATCTCCTAGGTCGCGGCGTCGGCCCGGTGTGCCAGGACCGGCGAGAACCCCTGTTTCAGCGTGGCACGGCGGCTCCCCGTCGGCACTCCGGCCGGCGCGTCGGTGCGCCGGGTGGGCGGCGGGGGCCCTCGACGGGTGCGGGCACACGCCGCGGGAAATGAGGCGATCACTCGTTCGAGTCATTGATTTAACCGCCGGGGGCCTGGCACTCTACCGAATGATCGGTCGGTTGGCAGCGATGAGGTGACGGCATGACGGCGCACGCGGACATCCATGACGAGGGCGAGCGGTTGAGCGGCGACGAGCTGGCCGCTCTCCAGCTGAGGCGACTGCGCGCGACCCTGCACCGCGCCTACGACCACGTGCCCCACTACCGGCAGGCGTTCGACAAGGCCGGCCTGCATCCGGACGACTGCCGGTCCCTGGCCGACCTCGCCCACTTCCCGTTCACCACCAAGTCCGATCTGCGCGACCAGTACCCCTTCGGGATGTTCGCCGTGCCCCGCTCCGAGGTGCGGCGCATCCACGCCTCCAGCGGGACCACCGGACGGCCCACGGTCGTCGGCTACACCGAGGGGGACCTTTCCACCTGGGCCGACGTCGTGGCCCGGTCCATCCGCGCGGCGGGCGGCCGCCCCGGCCAGATCGTGCACGTCGCCTACGGCTACGGGCTCTTCACCGGCGGCCTCGGCGCGCACTACGGCGCGGAACGGCTCGGCTGTACGGTCGTGCCCGCCTCGGGGGGCATGACCGACCGCCAGGTCCGCCTGATCCAGGACTTCCGGCCGGAGGTCATCATGGTGACCCCGTCCTACATGCTCACGCTGCTGGACGAGATGGAACGCCAGGGCATCGACCCGCGCTCCACCTCGCTCCGTACGGGGATCTTCGGTGCGGAGCCGTGGACGGAGGGGATGCGGCGGGAGATCGAGGAGCGGCTGGACATGGACGCCGTGGACATCTACGGCCTGTCCGAGGTGATGGGACCGGGCGTGGCCCAGGAGTTCGCGTCGACCAAGGACGGCCTGCACATCTGGGAGGACCACTTCTTCCCGGAGGTGGTCGACCCGTTGACCGGGGCGGTGCTGCCGGACGGGGAGCCGGGCGAGTTGGTGTTCACCTCGCTCACCAAGGAGGCCATGCCGATCATCCGGTACCGGACCCGGGACCTGACACGGCTGTTGCCCGGAACGGCCCGGCCCGCCTTCCGCCGGATGGAGAAGATCACCGGCCGCAGCGACGACATGATCATCCTGCGAGGGGTGAACCTCTACCCCACCGCGGTGGAGGAGATCCTGCTGCGCGTCCCGGGCCTGGCCCCGCACTTCCAGTTGCTGCTGACCAACGAGGGCCGCCTGGACACCCTGACCGTGCGGGTGGAGGCCCGGCGGGACACCGATCGCGACCGCCGCGAGGCGGCGGCCGCCGAGGTGGTCCGCGCCGTCAAGGAGGGCGTCGGGGTGTCCGTCCGTGTCGAGGTGGTGGACCCGGAGACCCTGGAGCGCTCGGTGGGCAAGATCAAGCGGGTACGGGACCTGCGCGCCAGACCGTAGGCACCGGGACGGCTCGGCGCGCGGCCGCGCGGCCCCGTCAGCCGCGTGGAGGCCGGAAACCACCCCTTCGGGCCCACTTGCGGGCCTACCCGGGAGGGCCCCCGCTCCTCCCGGGTAGGCCAGTGTGCGTGACCCCGAAGCCCCGGCCGCTGCACGACCGCCTCCAGGCCTCCCTCGCCGGGCTGGCCTGGAGCCGGGGTCGTCAGATGGAGCTGATGCACCGGGCGATGGGCTTCGCTGCCCTCGGGTTCCTCACGCTGGTGCCGCTGCTGGTGGTCGTCGCGGCCGCCGCCCCCGGCAGTGGTTACGGCTTCGGCCGCTGGCTGGGCCAGGCGCTGGGCGTGACGGCTTCCTCGCGGGCCCGGGTCGAGGTGCTGTTCGGATCCGCCGATCTGGCACTGGAGCGGACGACGGCCTTCGGGCTCGCCGCGCTCGCCGTGTTCGGCCTGACCTTCGGTTCGGCCGTGCAGACCGGGTACGAGAAGGTGTGGGACCTGCCCACGGCCCGCTGGCACACCATGTGGCGGCACGTGGTGTGGCTCGCCCTGCTGGTCTGCTACCTCGCGATGCTCGTCGGGATCCCCTCCCCGCCCCACGACCTGCTCGGCAGCCTGGTCGGCACGATCACCGACCTGGCGGGCACCGTGCTGTTCTTCTGGTCCTCCCAGCGGCTCCTGCTGGGAGGACGCGTCCGCTGGCGCGCCCTGCTCCCGGGAGCGGTGGCCACCAGCATCGGCCTGCTCGGTCTCCGGGTCTTCTCGCAGCTGGTGTTCTCCCCGTTGATCGCCTCGAACGCGGTGACCTACGGCCCCTTCGGCACCCTGCTCGTCGTCCAGTCCTGGCTGGTCGGGGTCGGCTTCGTGGTGTACGGCGGCGCCCTCGTCGGCCGCCTGCTCCACGAACGCCTCACCCTGCGCCGGCTCCACCGCTCGGGCCTTCCGCCGGAGTAGACGGCGTCCGCGCCGCGGCCCCCTCTGCCCCGTCCGTCGCCCCGGCCCGCCGCGCGCCGGCCGTCAGTGGTCCTGGCCGCCGAAGCGGTCCCGGAGTTCCCGCTTGAGGATCTTGCCGCTGGCGTTGCGGGGCAGCGCGTCCACGAAGAGCACCCGCTTGGGGGCCTTGAAGTGCGCGAGCCTCTCGCGGGCGTACGCCATCAGCTCCGCCTCCGTGACCTCCCCGCGCGGCACCACCACCGCCGTGACCGCCTCGATCCACCGCTCGTCGGACAGGCCGACGACGGCCGCCTCCGCCACCCCGGGGTGGGTGTACAGGACGTCCTCCACCTGGCGGGAGGCGACCAGCACCCCGCCCGAGTTGATGACGTCCTTCACCCGGTCGACGACGGTGAAGTAGCCCTCCGCGTCCCGTACGGCGAGGTCCCCGGAGCGGAACCAGCCGCCCCGGAAGGCCTTCGCGGTCGCCTCGGGGTCGTTCCAGTAGCCGAGGCACAACTGCGGCGAGCGGTAGACCACCTCGCCCGCGACCCCGTCCGCGACGTCGGCTCCGTCCTCGTCGACGACCTTCGCCTCGACGTGGCGCACGGGTCGCCCGCACGAGTCCATCCGGCCCTCGTGTTCGTCCGGTCCCAGCACCGTGGCCAGCGGGCCGATCTCGCTCTGCCCGAAGCAGTTGTAGAACGCGAGCCCGGGCAGTCGCGCCCGCAGCCGTTCCAGGACGGGCACCGGCATGATCGAGGCCCCGTAGTAGGCCTTGCGCAGCGCGCCCAGGTCCCGCCGGTCGAACCCGGGGTGGTTGGCCAGCCCGATCCACACCGTCGGCGGGGCGAAGAGACTGTCCGCCCGGCCCGCCTCCACCAGGCCGAGGATCTCCTGCGCGACCGGCGCGTCGAGGACGGTGTTCTCCGCGCCCACGGCCAGGTAGGGCAGCAGGAACACGTGCGTCTGCGCCGAGTGGTAGAGGGGCAGCGAGTGCACGGGCCGGTCCGTCTCGACCAGGTCCAGGGCGACGACGGCGCTCTCGTACTCGTGCGCCAGCGCGCGGTGGGTCATCATCGCGCCCTTGGGCAGGGCGGTGGTCCCGGAGGTGTAGAGCAGTTGCACCACGGCGTCCGCGGTCCGGTCCGGGACGAAGGGCAGCGGCTCGGCCAGGTCCGCGAGGAAGGAGTCCGGGGCGTCGCGCAGGGCGCGCACGGCGTGTCCGGCGGGGATCCGGCCGGCGAGCTCCGGGTCGGCGAGCACGAGCGCGCTCGCGCAGTTCCCCAGGATGTACGCGAGGTCCTCGCCGGTGAGGTTCTGGTTGACGGGGACGTGCGTGAGCCCGGCGCGTGCGCAGGCGAGGAAGGCGAGGACGTAGGCGTCGCAGTTGTGGGCGTAGGTCGCGACCCGGTCGCCGGCGGCCAGGCCGTACCGCTCGCGCAGCACGGCGGCGCCGGTGGTGACGGCCGCGTCGAGTTCCGCGTACGTCCAGGTCCGCTCGCGGTAGCGCAGCGCCACCCGGTCGGGGACCCGCAGGGCGCTGTCGCGGAGCAGCCCGTCGACCGTGTTCTCTCGGATCGCTCGCTCCGACCCCCCGGTCGTCGCGGCATTCGCGGCGGTCGAGGCGTCCCCCGGCGTCACGGCTCCGTCCGGCGTCATGGCTCCCTGTGGCGTCATGGCGCGATCCTTCCCCCTCCCCCACCCGAGGTCAACAACCGGATACCAAACGGGACGTTGACAGATCGTCGGGTGGCCTGCATGAGTGTGGGGGCACGCAAGCATCGCCTGTTTCACGGGCAACCACGCCCCAGCACAGGCCACTTGGGAGGTACGTTGCACATCCGCACCCGTCCCTTACGTCGTCGCGTCGCCCTCGTCGGGGCCGCGCTGCTCGCCGCCGCGGCCGCGTTGCCCCAGGCCACGGCCGCGGCATCGGCCGACGTCGAGCGCGGTCCGTCCGGCGGCGGTCTGTCCGCCGTCATCCGCTACACCGAGAACGGCATCCCCCACATCCTGGCCCGGGACTACGCGCACCTCGGTTTCGGCACCGGTTGGGCCCAGGCCGCCGACCAGGTCTGCGTGCTCGCGGACGGGTTCCTGACCGTGTCCGGGGAGCGCTCGCGCTGGTTCGGCCCGGACGCCGCGCCCGACGGCTCGCTGTCCTCGGCGACCACGAACCTGGCCGGCGACCTGTACTTCAAGGGGGTCCGGGACTCCGGCACCGTGGAGAAACTGCTGGCCACCCCTGCCCCGGCGGGTCCCGGCAAGGAGGTCCGGGAGCTGATGCGGGGATGGGCCGCCGGGTACAACGCCTGGCTGGCCCAGAACAAGATCACCGACCCGGCCTGCAAGGGCGCGGGCTGGGTGCGCCCGGTCACCGCCACCGACGTGGCCGCGCGCGGTTTCGCGGTCTCGGTCCTCGGCGGCGAGGGGCGCGCCGTCGACGGCATCGCGGGGGCGAGGCCGCCCGGCGCGAGCGCCCGCGCGCAGCCCGGACCGGAGGTCGATCCGGCGTCCGCCGCCGAGGCGGCGCGCCGGTTCTTCGACACCGGCCGGTACGACATGGGGTCCAACGCGGTGGCCTTCGCCGGTTCCACGACGGCCTCCGGGAGCGGTCTGCTCCTGGGCAATCCGCACTACCCCTGGCAGGGCGGCCGACGGTTCTGGCAGTCGCAGCAGACCATCCCCGGCGAGCTCAACGTCTCCGGTGCCTCGCTGCTCGGCAACGCCGTGGTGAACATCGGCTTCAACGACAAGGTGGCGTGGAGCAACACCGTCGCCACCGGAACCCCGGTCAATCTGCACCAGTTGACCCTCGACCCGGCCGACCCCACGTCCTACCTGGTCGACGGCGAACCGGAGAGGATGACCGAGCGGAAGGTCACCGTCCCGGTCGCGGGCGGGGCGCCCGTCACCCGCAGCCAGTGGTGGACCCGGTACGGGCCCGTCGTCGCGGACCTCGGGGCGGGACTGCCGCTGCCCTGGACGAGGACGACGGCGTACGCGCTGAACGACCCCAACTCCCGCAACCTGCGCGGCTCCGACACCACGCTCGCCCTGGGCCAGGCCCGTTCGGTCGCCGGGATCCAGGACGCCCTGAGGCGCACCCAGGGGCTGCCCTGGGTCAACACGATCGCCGCGGACTCGGCGGGCGGCACCCTCTTCACGCAGAGCCAGGTGCTGCCGCGGATCACCGACGAACTCGCCGCGCGCTGTTCCACCCCGCTCGGCCGGGCCACGTACCCGTCCTCGGGGCTGGCCGTGCTGGACGGCTCGCGCGGCGCGTGCGCGCTCGGCTCCGACCCGGACGCGGTACAGCCGGGGGTGTTCGGCCCGGGCCGGGCGCCGACGCTGCGTGACGCCCCGTACGCCGAGAACTCCAACGACAGCGCCTGGCTCGCCAACGCGGACCGGCCGCTGACCGGGTACGAGCGGATCTGGGGCACGGCCGCCGGTCCGCGCTCGCTGCGTACGCGCGGTGCGCTGGAGGACGTGGCGGCGATGGCCGCGAAGGGGCGGCTGACGGTGGCCGATCTGGAGCGGCAGCAGTACGCGAACCGGGTCCCGGCCGGCGACCTGGCGGCGGCCGACGCGGCGAAGGCCTGTGCGGCCCTGCCCGGGGGCACGGCGACCGGAAGCGACGGTGCGGCGGTGGACGTCTCGGCGGCCTGCGGGGTGCTGGCGGGCTGGGACCGCACGGCGAACAGCTCCAGTCGGGGCGCACTGCTCTTCGACCGGTTCTGGCGCAGGCTCACGGCGAGCACCCCGGCCAAGGAGCTGTGGTCGGTGCCGTTCTCGGTGGCCGATCCGGTGCGCACGCCGCACACGTTGAACCGGGCGGCGCCCGGTGTCGGCAGGGCGCTCGCGGACACGGTCGTGGAGTTGAGGACGGCGGGGATCGCCCTGGACGCCCCGCTGGGCCAGCACCAGTTCGTGGTGCGCGACGGCCGCAAGTTGCCGGTCGGCGGTGGCACCGAGGCGCTGGGGGTCTGGAACAAGATCGAGGCGCCGTGGAACGCGCCGGCCGGCGGCTACCCGGAGGTCGCGCACGGCTCCAGCCACATGCAGGCGGTCGGTTGGGACGGCAGTGGCTG
Organism: Streptomyces sp. NBC_01426; assembly: GCF_036231985.1. GTDB lineage: Bacteria > Actinomycetota > Actinomycetes > Streptomycetales > Streptomycetaceae > Streptomyces. The sequence continues at coordinate 6,735,494 of NZ_CP109500.1, read as the reverse complement.
CCCGGTGGCGCGCACCCTGCTGACGTACAGCCAGTCGTCGAACCCGAACTCCCCCTACCACGCGGACCAGACCGCGCTGTTCTCGCGGGAGCGGTGGGTGAAGGCGCGGTACTGCGAGCGGGACATCCTCACCTCGCCGGGGCTGAGGGTGGTGTGGCCGCGCGAGCGGCGCTGACGCCCGGAGATCCGCGCGGCCCCCGGGACGGTGTGTCCGTCCCTGGGGCCGCAGCGCGCGCGGACGGGTCAGGGGCTGACCGCGAGGAACAGGTACGCGGCGAGCAGCACGATGTGGACGCCGCCCTGGAGCAGGGTGGCCCGGCCGGGCACGATGGTGAGGGCGCTCACCACCACGGTGAGGGCGAGCAGCACCATGTGGATCGGGCCGAGGCCGAGCAGCAGCGGCCCGGAGAGCCAGATCGAGGCCAGTGCGATGGCCGGGATGGTCAGGCCGATGCTGGCGATCGCGGAGCCGTAGGCGAGGTTGAGGCTGGTCTGTACGCGGTCGCGGCGGGCGGCGCGGACGGCGGCCAGGGTCTCGGGGGCCAGGACCAGCAGGGCGATGATCACACCGACGACGGCGTTGGGCAGTCCGGCGTTGGCGACCCCGCGCTCGATGGTCGGGGAGACGGCCTTGGCGTCCCCGACGACGGCGACGAGGGCGACGAGGAGCAGACCGAGGCTGATGAGGGCGGCGCGGGAGGTGGGCGGGGCCGCGTGCTCGTCCTCCTCGCCCGCCGCGGCGGCCGCCGCGGCCTGGGCCGCCTCCGCCCGGCGGCGCTTGGTGTCCACGGGCAGGAAGTAGTCGCGGTGACGGACCGTCTGGACGGCGACGAACAGGCCGTAGAGAGCGAGTGAGGCACAGGCCGCGAAGGTCAGCTGGGCGGTGGAGAACTCCGGTCCCGGCTTCGAGGTGGTGAAGGTGGGCAGCACGAGGCTGAGGGTGGCGAGGGTGGCGACGGTGGCGAGGGCCGCGCCGGAGCCCTCGGCGTTGAAGACGGCGACGCGGTTGCGCAGTGCTCCGACGAGGAGGGACAGGCCGACGATGCCGTTGCAGGTGATCATGACGGCCGCGAAGACGGTGTCCCGGGCCAGGGAGGCGGTCTTGGGGCCGCCGTCGGCCATCAGCGTGACGATCAGCGCCACTTCGATGACGGTGACGGCGACGGCGAGGACCAGGGAACCGAACGGTTCGCCCACCCGGTGGGCCACGACCTCGGCGTGGTGGACCGCCGCGAGCACGGCGCCGCCGAGGCAGAGGGAGACGAGCACCACGGCGAGTCCGGGCAGATCGCGTCCCCAACTGAAGACGAGGGCGATCAGGGCCACCACGGGGACCACGACGGTCCAGTCGGTCAGGGGCGATCTGTGCGTTGCCGTACTCATATCAGCCAAGTTGCCAGAAGTGTCCGCCCGGTGCGGCCCAACCCCTGCCCTCAGGGCCTTGACGTGGCATTTCTCACGAAATCCCCGGGCGTGGCGAGCAACCGTACGGCCGCCCCGGCGGACGGCCGGCGCCCCGGGACGGTTCGCGGCGGCCAGGGGTCCGGCGGACGGCCCGGACGGTTCACATCGCGCGCGCGTGGCCCTCCCAGTACGGGTCGCGCAGCCGGCGCTTGTACAGCTTGCCGTTGGGGTCGCGCGGCATGGTCTCGATGAAGTCCACGCTCTTGGGGCGCTTGTAGCCGGCCAGTTGCCGCTCGCAGTGGTGGAGGATCTCGGCGGCCAGCGCGTCACCCGCCTCGAAGCCCTCGGCGGGTTCGATGACGGCCTTGACCTCCTCGCCCCAGTCGGCGTGCGGGATGCCGAAGGCGGCGGCGTCGGCGACGGCGGGGTGCGTGAGCAGGGCGGACTCGATCTCGGCCGGGTAGATGTTGACGCCACCCGAGATGATCATGTCGATCTTGCGGTCGCGGAGGAAGAGGTAGCCCTCCTCGTCCATCAGGCCGAGGTCTCCGACCGTGAAGAAGTCGCCGATGCGGTTCTTGCGCGTCTTGCCCTCGTCCTTGTGGTAGCTGAAACCGCCGGTGTTCATCTTGATGTAGACGGTCCCCAGTTCGCCGGGTGCCAGCCGCCGCGCGTCGTCGTCGAAGATGGCGAGTTCGCTGATCGGCCAGGCCTTGCCGACCGTTCCCGGCCTCTTGAGCCAGTCCTCGGCCGTCGCGAAGGCGCCCCCGCCCTCGCTGGCCGCGTAGTACTCCTCCACGCACCGGCCCCACCAGTCGATCATCGCCCGTTTGACGTGGTCGGGGCAGGGGGCGGCGCCGTGGATGGCGTGCCGCATGGAGGACACGTCGTACGCGTCCTTGACCTCCTGGGGCAGCGCGAGGAGCCGGTGGAACTGGGTGGGGACCATGTGCGTGTGGGTGCAGGCATGGTGGTCGATGAGCCGCAGCATCTCCCGCGGGGTCCACTTGTCCATGAGGACGAGCGGGTGCCCGATGTGCAGGGAGGCTCCGGCGAACTGCAGGACCGCCGTGTGGTAGAGCGGCGAGCAGACGAGGTGGACGTTGTCGTCGAAGGGGCGGATGCCGAAGATGCCGAGGAAGCCGCCGAGGTACGTCTCCTCCGGGAGCTTTCCGGGCAGCGGCCGGCGGATGCCGCGCGGGCGACCGGTGGTGCCGGAGGTGTAGTTCATCACCCAGCCGAGGGTGCGGTCCGACGGGGGCGTTCCGGGCTGCCCGTCGAGGAGGTGCGCGTAGGGGCGGAAGCCCTTGACGGTCCCGACGGCGTAGCGCCCGCTCGCGGGCAGGCCCGCCTCGTCGGCCGCGGCGGTGGCGGCGTCGGCGAAGCGCTCGTGGGCGATCAGGACCTTGGCGCCGGAGTCGGAGACGATCCAGGCGATCTCGGGGCCGACGAGGTGGTGGTTGACCGGGACGAGGTAGAAACCGGCCTGGGAGGCCGCGAGGTAGGCGGTGAAGAACTCGACGCCGTTGGGGAGGACGACGGCGAAGACGTCGCCCTTCTCCAGGCCTGCCGCGCGCAGGCCGTGGACGAGCCGGTTGACGTCGGCGTGCAGGCGGGCCGCCGTCCACGTCTCGCCCTCGGGGGTGATCAGGACCGTGCGGTCGGGGTCGGCGGCCGCCTGGGCCCAGAAGCCGTTGGGGGGTTGTCCGTCGCTCATGCTGCTGCTCGCTCCTCTCGGGCGCCGCGCGCCTCAGGCCCGGCCGGCGATGCGGTTGATGCGGTCGATGGCGCGTTCGAAGCCGCGGGTGAGGTCGTCGAAGACGGCCTGGACACTGCGTTCCGAGTTCATCCGGCCGACGATCTGGCCGACGGGCGTGCCCAGCAGCGGCTGGACCTCGTACTTCTGGATGCGGGACACGGCCTCGGCGACGAGGAGTCCCTGGAGGGGCATGGGCAGTGCTCCGGGGCCGTCCGGGTCGTCCCAGGCGTCGGTCCACTCGGTGCGCAGTTGGCGGGCGGGCTTGCCCGTGAGGGCGCGGGAGCGGACGGTGTCGCCGGATTCGGCCGCCAGCAACTTCTCGGTGAGGGCGCGGGAGTGCAGGTCGGCCTCGGTCGTGGTGAGCCAGAGCGAACCCAGCCAGGCGCCCTGGGCGCCGAGGGCGAGGCCGGCGGCGATCTGTTCGCCGCTGCCGATGCCTCCGGCGGCGAGGACGGGGAGCGGAGCGACGGCGTCGACGATGTCGGGGACCAGGACCATGGTGGCGATGTCGCCGGTGTGCCCGCCGGCCTCGTAGCCCTGGGCGACGACGATGTCGATGCCCGCTTCGGCGTGCCGGCGTGCGTGTTTGGCGCTGCCGGCGAGGGCGGCGACGAGGACGCCGTGGTCGTGGGCGCGCTCGATGACGTCGGCCGGCGGGGATCCGAGCGCGTTCGCGAGGAGTTTGATCGGGTAGTCGAAGGCGACGTCGAGCTGGTTGCGGGCGACCTGTTCCATCCAGCCGGTGATGCGCCAGCCGGAGGCCTCGCCTTCGGCGAGTTCGGGTACGTGGTGCTTGGCGAGGGTGTCGCGGACGAAGGCCCGGTGTCCGGCGGGGATCATCGCCTCGATGTCGGCCTCGCTGATGCCGTCGACGGCCTTCCTGGCCGGCATGACCACGTCGAGGCCGTAGGGCCTTCCGTCGGTGTGCTCCTGCATCCAGTCGAGGTCGCGCTTGAGGTCGTCGGGAGCGGTGTAGCGGACCGCGCCGAGTACCCCGAAGCCGCCCGCCCGGGTGATGGCCGCGGCCACCGCCGGGAAGGGCGTGAAGCCGAAGATGGCGTGCTCGGCTCCCAGTTTCCTGCTCAGCTCCGTCTCCATGGGCGTGAGGATGCCGCAGCCTGGCGGACGAGGGAAGAGATTTTCTGATGCTGTGTCAGATTCTTTGCGGGGCGGTCCGTGCGGGGGGTGCGCGGCGGGCGGGCAGATACTTCGTGAGGGTGCGACGGCGGACAGGAGGACCGGTCATGAACGAGCCCACGGGGGCGGTCGGCGGTGGTGGCACGAGCGTCGCGGAGGACGACGCGGGCGGGGGCGGCGGCAGGAGCGGGGGCGCGAGTGGGAGCGGCGGGGGTGGCGGCGCGAGCGGGGTCGCGCGCGAGAGCAGTGGCGCGAGGGGATGCGGGAGCGGCGGCGCGAGTGCGGGCGGCGGGCCGAGTCGGCGGCGCCTGGGTGCCCGCCTCCTCGCCCTCGGCGGGGTGCTCGTCCTCCAGGCGGCGCTGCCCGGGGCCGCGGGGGCCCACGGGAACCCGGTCGAACGGCGCGCCCTCCAGGGCCTGCGGCTGCGCTACGGGTCCGCCCGTCAGGCCGGACTGCTGGAGAGGCACCTCGAAGGAGTGGCGGACGAGGCGCGCAGGTTCCTGGGCCCCTCCCCCGAACATCCGTACTACGCGGGGGCGGTGGTCCTCGCCGGTCGCGGCCGGACCGTGGCGCTGCACCGGGCCATGGGCGACGCGGTCCGGTACGCGGACTACGACGGGCGCCTCGACCGGGTCAGGGAGTACCCGGCGGCCGAGCGGGTCCCGATGGCGGAGGACACGGTCTTCGACCTGGCCTCGCTGACGAAGCTGTTCACCTCGCTGCTGGCCGTGCAGCAGATGGAGCGCGGCCGGCTGGAGCTGGAGGCCCCGGTGGACCGGTACCTGCCGGAGTTCACCGGCGGGGGCAAGGAACTGGTCACGGTCCGTCAGTTGTTGACGCACACCTCGGGACTGCGGTCCTGGGCGCCCTTCTACCAGGAGTCCACGCGTGAGGGCCGGCTGCGACTGCTGTGGTCGGTGCGGCCACAGGACACGCCCGGGACGGTGTACCGCTACTCCGACCTGAACCTCATCGCGCTGCAACTGCTCCTGGAACGGATCACCGGTCGCACTCTGGATGTCCTGCTCCACGACGAGATCACCGCTCCGCTCGGGATGCACCGCACTCGTTACAACCCACCGCTCTCGTGGCGCCGCGTCACCGCCGCCACCGAGATCCAGCGGCCGCCCTGGTCGGGGCTGGACCGGGGGCTGGTGTGGGGCGAGGTCCACGACGAGAACGCGTACGCCCTCGGCGGGGTCGCCGGTCACGCGGGCGTCTTCGGGACCGCCTGGGACCTGGCCGTCCTGGCCCGCACCCTGCTCGACGGCGGGGTCTACGCGGGTCGGCGCATCCTGCGCCCCGCCTCCGTGGAACTGCTGTTCACCGACTACAACACCGCGTTCCCCGGCCACGACCACGGCTTGGGCTTCGAGCTCTACCAGCACTGGTACATGGGGGCCATGGCCACCCCGCACTCCGCCGGCCACACCGGGTTCACCGGCACGTCCCTGGTGCTGGACCCGTCCACCGACTCCTTCCTGATCCTGCTCGGGAACTCCGTCCACCCGGTGCGGACCTGGCGGGCCGGGAGCGCGCCCCGGGTCGCGGTCGGCAACCGGTTCGCCCGCGCCGTGCCCGTCCGTACCCGGCACGGCGGCGCGGCCTGGTTCTCGGGGAACACCCCGGGCGCGTCGGGCACCCTCACCCTGCCCCCGCTCACCCCGACCACGGCCTCCGCCCGGCTGCGCTGCGCGGTGTGGTGGGACACCGTGCCCGGCGAGGGCGCCTTCCATCTGGAGGCCTCGGCGGACGGGCAGAGCTGGGAGCCGGTGGCGTTCAGCACCCTGCGGTCCACCGGTGGCGCCGCCGAGCAGTGGCCCCGGGGCGCCGCCGGCGGGTGGTCGGGCCGTGTCTGGCACCGCCTGGAGGCCCCTTTGACTGCCTGGGCCGGCCGCGAGGTCCGGCTGCGCGTGCGCCACGAGGCGACCGGCCGCTACGTCGGCCGGGGGGTGTACGTGGACGTCGTCCGGGTCGCCGAACCCGCCCGCCTGCTCTTCGCCGAGGACCGCCCCGACGACGCCGGCCGCATCGAGGCCGAGGGGTGGACGCGTTCGACCGACTGACCGTGCCGGGCCGGCGCGGGCCGCCGCCCTGCCGGGATGGTCCGCCGCCGCGCCCCGGGCGGGCCGTCCGGCAGGCGGGGCGCGAGCGGATCAGGCGAGTACCGCGTCGATCATCCGGCGTGCCACGGCGGTCAGTTCGGCGGTATCGGGGGCCGGTCGGGAGCGGGCCATCGCCCCGACCAGCCGGTCGTACAGCAGCCCGTCGGTCCAGGCGACGAGCAGTTCCGCGGACTCCTCGGGCCGGCGCGCCCCGAGCGCCGCGAGGATGCCCGCCGCGCGGGCCCGCGCGCCGAGTCCGGCGCGGTGGAACTCGCTCTCCAGCTCCGGGTTGCGGGCCGCTTCCAGGCTGAGTTCGAAGCGGGCGAGCTGGCGTGCGCGGCCGGTGGTGAGCCAGCGATGCAGCAGTGCGGCGAGAGCCGCCGCGACGGTGTCCCGGTCCGGGCGGCCCGGGAGGGCGGGGGCGGCCCCGCCGTCGAAGTCGGCGAGGTCCAGCTCGGCGAGGCGCGCGTAGCAGGCGCCGATCAGCGCGGTCCGCGTGCGGAAGTAGTACGAGGTGCTGCCCGCCGGAAGCCCGGCCGCGCCATCGACGGCGCGGTGGGTCAGGCCGCGCAGGCCGCCGTCGGCGACGAGGGCGATCGCGGTGTCGGCGATGAGGGTCCTGCGGTCGGTCGCGCGTTCGGGGGTGGACATGGCCTCACTCTACAGCTGTAGAGTGGGGGCATTCCTCTACACCTGTAGAGGGCTCGGTACGGAGAGGTGTGCCATGACGGACAGCGGGCGTCACGTGGTCGTGGCGGGTGCGGGCATCGGCGGGCTGACCGCGGCGGTGGCCCTGCACCGCAAGGGATGGCGGGTGACGGTCTGCGAGCGCGCCCCGGGGCCGTCCGCCGTCGGCGCCGGGATCGTCCTGGCACCCAACGCCCTGCGCGCCCTCGACGTCATCGGCTTCGACGCGGGGCGGGCCGCGGGCCGGACCGTCGCCGCGGCGATGGGCGTGCGCCGGCCCGACGGAAGCTGGCTGAGTCGCGCCGACACCGCCGCGATGGCGGCCCGGTACGGGCGCCCCCCGCTCGCCGTGCACCGCCGGTCCCTCACGGCGGCCCTGGCCGCCGCCCTCCCCGCCGGCACGATCCGGTACGGGACCGCCGTCACCTCCGTGGAGCAGCCCGACGGAAACGCGGCGCGGGTCGGGTACGAACGCCCCGTGGTGCGGACCGCCGGCAGGGCGGAGCTGCCCGCCGACCTCGTCGTCGCGGCCGACGGCATCCACAGCCCGCTGCGCCGCCGGTACTTCCCGCACCATCCCGGGTTGCGGTACAGCGGGGAAACCGCGTGGCGCACCGTGTTGGCGGCGGCGCCCGACGGCGTGCGCCCCGTCGCGGACGCCGTGGCGGCCGAGACCTGGGGGCGCGGCGAGCGCTTCGGCACGGTCCCGCTCGCCGACGGCCGGGTCTACGTCTACGCCACCGCCGTGGTCCCCGAGGGCCGGCGGCCGACGGACGTCCGCGCGGAACTCCTGCGCCGCTTTGGCACCTGGCACGACCCGATCCCGGCGCTGCTGGAACGGATCGACCCGGCGGCCGTGCTCCGGCACGACCTGTACGACCTGGCCGCCCCGCTCCCCCGCCACCACCTGGGCCGCCTGGTCTGGATCGGCGACGCCGCGCACGCCATGACGCCCAACCTCGGCCAGGGCGGCTGCCAGGCGATCGAGGACGCGGTGGTGCTCGCCCACCTGTTGGACGGGCCGGACGTCACGGCCGCCCTCGCCGCCTACGACGCGGCCCGCGGCGCCCGTACCGATGTCCTTCGGGTGCGGGCCCGTCGCGCGGGACGGATCGCCGCGCTCACCCACCCGCTCGCGGTGGCGGCACGCGACCTCGCCGTGCGCGCCACTCCGGCCCGCGTGGCCCGGCGGGCGCTGGACGACCTGTTCGACGGGTTCACCCTGCCGGAGCTTCCGGCCCCTGCGCGTGCCCCGTTCGCGGCATAAAAGCGTGCCCCGGGCCGTTGGCAGTCGTTGTTGAGGTTCGATCACCGTTCGACACCGAAGGCAGGACAGCCCCCATGAGCGACATCGACTGGGACCACCCCAACGACCCCAAGCCCGGCTGGCAGCTGGACCACGTCAAGCAGTACGTGGCCTCCCGCGGCGCCGAGGGCCGGTTCTGGAACGGCACCCAGACCCTCCTGCTCACCACCGTCGGCCGGGTCTCCGGCGATCCGGTGCGCACGCCGCTCATCTACGGCGAGGACGCGGGGCGTTACCTCGTCGTCGCGTCCAAGGGCGGCGACACCGCGCACCCGCTCTGGTACCGGAACCTGACCGCCCACCCCGAGGTGCGGATCCAGGTCGGCCCGAAGATCGTCCAGGGCATCGCGCGCACCGCGACGCCCGAGGAACGCGCCGGGTTCTGGCCGCTGATGGTCGGGCACTGGCCCGCCTACGACGAGTACCAGGCCAAGACGGACCGGGAGATCCCGATCGTGGTCATCGAGCCCGTCGCCCCGTAGCGGGGGTCAGCGTCCCAGCACGGCCATCGCCGCGTTGTGGCCGGGGACCCCGCTGACCCCACCGCCGCGCACCGCGCCCGCCCCGCACAGCAGCACGTTGGCGTACTCGGTCTCCACGCCCCACCGCCCCGCCTCGCGGCCATCCTCGTACGGCCAGGACAGGTCGCGGTGGAAGATGTGACCGCCGGGCAGGCGCAGTTCGCGTTCCAGGTCGAGCGGGGTCTTGGCCTCGATGCAGGGCCGGCCGTCCGCGTCGAGGGCCAGGCATTCGGTGAGCGGCTCGGCCAGGTGCGCGTCGAGTTGCGCGAGGGTGCCGGCCAGCAGCACCTCGCGCGTGCCCCGGTTGTCCTTCTCGAACAGCCGGGCCGGGGTGTGCAGGCCGAAGAGGGTGAGGGTCTGGTAACCCTGCTCCACGAGGTCCCGCCCCAGGATCGTGGGATCGGTCAGCGAGTGGCAGTAGATCTCCGAGGGCGGTACGGAGGGCAGTTCGCCGGTGGCGGCCTCGGCGTAGGCCCGGCCGAGCTGCTCGTACCCCTCGGCGATGTGGAAGGTTCCCCCGAAGGCCTCGCGCGGGTCCACCGACGCGTCGCGCAGCCGGGGCAGCCGGCTCAGCAGCATGTTGGCCTTGAGCTGGGCGCCTTCCGCCGGCGCCTCGACCGGGGGCCGGCCCAGCAGTTCCGCCAGCGCCCGCGGCGAGGCGTTGACGAGCACGGTCGCCGCGGCGACGGCTCCCTCCGACGTCACGGTCCGGTACCTCACCTCGGCCGACCCGGCGCCGTCGGTGTCGATCCGCAGGGCCTCGTGGCCGGTGGCGATCTCGGCGCCGGCCGTCAGCGCGGCCTCGGCCAGGGCGTCGGTGAGCGCGCCCATGCCGCCGACGGGCACGTCCCAGTCGCCGGTCCCGCCGCCGATGACGTGGTAGAGGAAGCAGCGGTTCTGCGCGAGCGAGGGGTCGTGGGCGTCCGCGAAGGTACCGATCAGTCCGTCGGTCAGCACCACGCCCCGCACGAGGTCGTCGGTGAAGTTCCGCTCGACCGCGACGCCCAACGGCTCCTCGAACAGCATCCGCCACGCGGCGTCGTCACCGACCCGGGCGCGCAGTTCCTCCCGGGTGGGGAGCGGCTCGGTCAGGGTCGGGAACACCGTGCGGGCGACCTCCGCCGTGGTCCCGTAGAACGCGCGCCAGTTGTCGTACTCCCGGTCCGAGCCGGTCAACCGCGCGAAGGACTCCCGGGTACGGGCCTCGCCGCCGCCGACGAGCAGTCCGCCCGGCCGGCCGGCGCGCTCGACCGGTGTGTACGAGGAGATCGTGCGGCGTCGGACCTCGAAGCGCAGCCCCAGCTCGCGCACGATCTTCTCCGGAAGCAGGGAGACGAGGTAGGAGTAGCGCGAGAGTCTGGCGTCCACGCCCGCGAAGGGGCGCGTGGAGACGGCGGCACCGCCGATGTGTCCGAGGCGTTCCAGGACCAGTACGGACTTGCCCGCGCGGGCCAGGTAGGCGGCGGCCACCAGGCCGTTGTGCCCGCCACCCACGATCACCGCGTCGTACACGGCCCGCCGTGGGCCCTGCCCGATGCGCTGCCCGTCGCCCTGTCCGTCGCCCTGTCGGAAGCCCGCGGAGGTGGTCATGGTTCTTGGTAGCACACCTGGCCGAGCCGCTCCAGACAGTGTGCCTCGTCGGCGTGGGCGAGCGCGGTGTCGGGGTGTTCGTCGCCCAAGGACCGTTCGCGGATGCCGGAGAGTTCCCGGTAGATGGGCAGCGCCTCGTCCCATCGACCCAGCCGGCCCAGCCCGACGGCGAGTTCCCGCCGGCTCACCAGCGTGTCGGGATGCTCGGGGCCGAGGCTCTCCGCGCGCGCCCCGCCCACCTCGCGGGCCTCGGCCACCGCCTCGTCCCAGCGTTCCAGCCGGCCCAGGTTGACGCCGAGGACGTGCCGGGCGCGCAGGGTCTCGGGGTCGACCGCCCCGTAGGCGCGGGTGCGGTCGCGGACCAGGGTCCGCAGCAGTTCGACGGCGTCCGCGGGGCGTCCGGTGCGGCCCAGCGCGATGGCGACCTCGTAGCGGGCGGCGAGGGCGTCGGGGTGGTCGCGGCCGAGGACGCGTTCGCGTACCGCGGCGACCTGCCGGAACGCGGCCAACGCGTCCTCCCAGCGGTCGAGGCGGCCCAGGGCGTAGGCGACCTCGTAGCGGGTGAGGAGCGTGTCGGCGTGCTCGGCTCCCAGGACCTCCGCGCGGTCGGCGGCGACCTCGGCGGCGATCCGGTGGGCGTCCGCGTACCGGCCGAGGGCGCCCATGGCGCAGGCCAGGTTGTGGCGGCAGCGCAGGGTGTCGGGGTGGCGCGGGCCCATGGTGCGGGCCCGGGCGGCGAGCACCGCGCCGTAGACCTCGTACGCCTCGCGGTGACGTCCGAGCCGGCCCAGTTCGTACGCCTCCTCCTGGCGGGCGGCGAGGGTGTCGGGGTGGTCGGGGCCGAGCGCGCGGGCCCGGCCGCGGGCGACGGTCGCGTACGCGGCGAGCGCCTCCTCGGGCCGGCCGGCGCGGCTGAGGGTGAACGCGCGGGTGTGTCCGGCGGCCAGTGCGTCGGGGTGGTCGGGGTCGCCCGGCTCGGGTGACGGGGCGCGCGGGAGCCCGTAGGCGGCGGTGAGCCGCGGGTCCGCGGCGGCGTCGGGCCGCACGATCGGCCGGGTCCCGTCGGCGCGGATCGCCGTCCAGGAGCCGGTGAGCACGGCCCACTCCCCGCTCGCGCGGCGGGCGTCGAGGCCGGCCTTGCGCCCGGCGGTCATCCCCGCGGCCCACGCGGGCAGCGGGGCCGGGGCGCCCACCGTCCCACCGGGGCCCAGCCGGGCCTCGACGAGCAGGCGGTGCAGGTGGCGGGCGTCGCCGGGCCGGTCCTCGGGACGCTTGGCGAGCAGGTCGAGGACCAGCCGCTCGAAGTGTTCGGGCAGCTCGGGGCGGTGCTCGCGCAGCGGGACGGGGAGGGTGTCGCGGTGTCCGACCAGCACGGACCAGGAGTCGCCGAGGTCGAAGGGCGGGGCGCCGGTGGCGATCTCGTACAGGACGCAGCCGAGGGAGTAGAGGTCGCTGCTGTGGTCGACCTCGCCGCCCGCGATCTGCTCGGGCGACATGTAGTGCGGGGTTCCCATGGCCATGCCGCCGCCGGTCAGCTTGGCCGTGAAGCCGATGTCGTGGGCGAGGCGGGCGATGCCGAAGTCGCAGATCTTCACCGTGCCGTCGGTGAGGCGCATGATGTTGGCGGGCTTCAGGTCACGGTGGACCACGCCCTGGTCGTGGGTGTAGCCGAGGGCCGCGGCCATCTGTTCCGCGACGTCGAGGACCACGTCGACGGGGAGCGGACGCGCCTCGTTGTCCTCCAGCAGTTGGCTGAGGTTGCGCCCCTCCAGGAGTTCCATGACGAGGTAGAGGGGGCCGCCGGCGGCGCTGTCGTCGCCGAAGTCGTGGACGACCGTCACGCCGCGGTGCTGGAGGGAGGCCGCCACCCGCGCCTCGCGGCGGAAGCGCTCGCGCAGCACCTGGGTGAAGTGGCCGTCCTGCTCGGGCCCCGGGGGCTTGAGGCACTTGACCGCGACCTGCCGCCCCAGCGACTCGTCCCGGGCCCGCCAGACCTCGCCCATGCCGCCGCGACCGATCAGGTCGAGCGACCGGTACCGGCCCTGGATCAGTCTGGACTCCGCCATGTCTTGAAGCCGCCCCCGTGTGTCGTGCTACGCCCTCCCCGGCCGGTCCAGTATGGCCGCTGACATACGCAGTGTGTACGCCGAGGGGCGGGTATCGGGGCCCATGCGACGCATCGCTTTCAAGATGTGACCTGGTGGGAGTTGCCAACGCAGACCTGCGGGAATGCCGCGCAGGACGCGTCCTGTGAGACGCAGGTTACGGGTGACGACTCGTGGGGCCGGGGCGGGTCTGCCGTACAGCCGGTGCGCGTATCCGGGGAGCGATCCGTAGGCGAGCCCGGCCAGGGGGCGCCACAGCAGGTTTCGGCCAGGCACGAGGAGGGGATGGACGGGCGGGCCCCGCAGGAAGTCGTCCACGGCCCGCGCGTCGGGGCCGGCCGCGAGTTCCGGCCGGATCCGTTCGAAGTAGGCCGCGAGGGCGCTGGTGTCGGCGGGGACCTCGGCGGGGTCCAGCCCGACGAGGCGGGCGTTGACGCGGTTCTCGTCCACGTACCGGTCGGCCTGGTCGGCGGTGAGGGGAAGGCCCGAGCGGCGCAGGACGTGCAGGAAGCTGTCGATCTGCGCGCAGTGCACCCACAGCAGCAGCCCCGGGTCGTCCACGGGGACCCGCGCGCCGGTGGCGGGGTCCGTGGCGGACAGTTTCCGGTGGATCCCGCGCACCCGGGCGCCGGCGTGCTCCGCGGCCTCGGTGGTCCCGTAGGTGAGGGTGCCGACGAAGTCGGCGGTGCGCAGCAGCCGGCCCCACGCGTCCCGCCGGAAGTCGCTGTTCTCCATGACCCCGCGGACCGCGAGCGGGTGCAGGGCCTGGAGGTACAGTGCGCGGACCCCGGCGATCCACATCATCGGGTCCCCGTGGCACTGCCAGGTGACGGATCCGGGGCCGTACAGCCCGGGATCGGGTGCGCCGCTCGTCGCCATCTCGACACCTCCGCCGCTCGTCGTGCGCGAGAGTCTCCTCGTGGAACGTCCGTCCGCATCATAGGACGCGGCCCCGCCGGGGGCTCAGCCCGCGAGCGGGTACAAGACCCCCCGCCGCCCCTCCGGCGACGTCAGCCAGTCCAGTTTCTCCGCCGTGGCCGCCTCCGGCAGCGGGGTGTGCAGGACGATCCCCAGGTCGGGGCGGGCCGGAACGCGCAGTTGGGTCGACTCGAAGAAGAGCGCGCCCACGACGGGGTGCTCGATCTCCTTGCGGAGCAGTCCGCCGGGCCGGATGTCCCGCCGCTCCCACAGCTCGGTGAACTCCGGGCTGGCCTCCTTGGCCTCCTCCACGACCGAGCGGAACCCCTCGTCGTCGGGGCACTCCGAGCACGCCGCCCGGAACTGGGCGACGACGTGGCAGGCGACTTCCTCCCAGTGCTTGGAACGGGCCCGGTAGAGGGGGTCGGTGAAGAAGGCGATCAGGCAGTTCTGCACGATCTCCGGGCGCATGCCGAGCACGAGGGCGGCCGCGTCGTTGTACATCACGGTGTTCCAGTAGACGTCCATGATGTGCGCGGGGAACGGCATCCACGCGTCGATCAACCGCTTCAGCCCGTGGCACATGTCCCGGTCGGCCGCCGCCACTTCGAGCACGGGCGGATTGAGCCCGGCCAGCACGTACAGGTGCCGGCGTTCGGCGCTGGTCAGCCTGAGGACCCGGGCCACCGCGTCGAGGACCTGGGGGGAGACGGTGATGTCACGGCCCTGCTCCAGCCACTGGTACCAGGAGACCCCGACCCCGGCGAGGACGGCGACCTCCTCCCTGCGCAGCCCGGGGGTGCGGCGGCGGGCCCCGCCGTCCGGCAGTCCGGCCACCGCCGGGGTGATCCGGGCCCGCCGGCTCATCAGGAACTCGCGCAGCTCGGAACGGCGGTGCTGGTCGAACGGTGTGGCCACGGACTCCCCCTGTCGGCACCCTGGTGGTGCCACCAACAGGATAAGTTCCCACTCTCCACGGGCATTCCCGGGCGGCGAGGGTGTGGTCATGGCAATCGACACACACACCACGCTCACCGGGCCGCAGTCGGCCGCCGAGGGGGGCGACCGGCTCACCGGCCGGGCCAGACTCGTCCTCTTCGTCCTGTGCGCCGCCCAGTTCATGGTGGCGCTCGACTTCTCCGTGCTGAACGTCGCCCTGCCGGTCCTCGGCAAGGACCTGGGCCTGAGCCCGTCCGCCCTGCAGTGGGCGGTCACCGCGTTCGCGCTTCCCTCCGGGGGCTTCCTGCTGCTCTTCGGCCGGATCGCCGACCTGCACGGACGCAAGAGGCTCTTCCTCACCGGGCTCGCGCTCTTCGGCGCCGCCTCGCTGCTCACCACCCTCGCCTGGGACCCGGCGTCCTTCCTGACCGGCCGCGTGCTCCAGGGCCTCGGCGCGGCGGTCATCGTGCCGACGGGCATGTCCCTGCTGACGACGACCTTCCCCGAGGGCCCGCTGCGCGACAAGGCGCTCGGCATCTCCGGCACCCTGCTCTCGCTCGGCTTCACGGTCGGCATGGTGCTCGGCGGCGTCATGACGGACACGTTGGGCTGGCGGTCCACGATGGGGCTGCTCGCCGCGGCGTCGGTCGTCGTCCTCGCCGTCGCCCCGCGCCTGCTGCCCGAGTCCCGCACTCCCGAGCGGCCGCGCCTGGACGTGCCGGGGGCGGTCACGGTCACCGGCGGGCTGCTCGCCCTGATCTACGCCCTGTCCACGGCCGCCCAGCGTGGTTTCCACGGCGCGGACGTCTGGGTGACGCTGATCGCCGGTCCGCTCCTGCTCGTCGCCTTCGTCGTGGTGGAGTCCAGGTCCGCCGCCCCGCTCGTCTCCCTGCCGATGCTCAAGCGGCGCACGGTGGCCTGGGGCAACCTCGGCGGGCTGGTGACCTTCTCGATGATGTCCACGGTCGTCTTCGTTCTGACCCTGTACCTCCAGGAGACCCTGCACCTGTCGGCGTTCCTGACGGGTCTGGTGTTCGGGGTCCAGGGCCTCGCGTCGGTGGTCGCCGGCTCGTACGCGCCCCGGGTCATCGGACGGTTCGGCGCCCGACGCACGCTGGTCGCCTCGCTGTTCGGGCAGGGCGTGTTCACCGCGGCGCTGCTCGCCGTGGGCACGGGTTCGGGCGCGCTGTTGGCGACCGTTGCCGTATCGCTGGCCAGCATGTGCCACCTCGGCGCGATCATCTCGTACGGGGTCACCGTGACGAGCGGGGTGCGCGACGCGGAACAGGGCCTGGCCACCGGCCTGGTCACCACCACCCAGCAGGTCGGGATCACCATCGGGATCCCGCTGCTCGGCGTCCTCGCCACCACCGGTCCCTCGCTCTTCGACGGAACCCGTCTGGTGCTCGCGGTCGACGCGGCGATCGTCATCGCGGCGGCGGTTCTGGCGGCGCTGGGTCTGGGCCTGGGCACGAAGGCCGCCCGCGCCTCGGCTCTGCCGGGTCCGGCCGGTCCCGCCGCGTGAACCACGCCGGGCGGAGTCGGAGGGCGGCCCGGCGGGCCGCCCCTTCCGGCTCTCCTCGATCGCGGGCGGGCGGGGGCCGTGACCGGGATCTCCGCGGGACCGCCGCCGAACCGGACGCGGTTCTCCACCCGTTCCCGGCCGCGCGGCGGTCCGTGCCGTCGGCACGGGCCGGCTTGGCTCAATCACCCGGGTAAGGCTAACCTTACTTCGACCGTTCCGCCGGGGGTCCGCGACGATCCGGCGTCCTGGACTCCGTCCGGACGCCCCCAGACCGCGCACGGCGGAACCGAGGAAGGAACACCTTGACCACGGCCACGCTGCCCGCCGCCGCGCCGTCGCCCCGCGCCATCGCCACCCGGCGCCGCGACGCCCCCGACTTCTCCGTACGACCGGCGCACCGGGACGAAGGCCCCGAACTCGCCGCCCTCTCGTGGCCGTTCGTCCGCGCGGGGGCGCTGCGCGAGCGCCCCCTCTCCCTCTACCTCTCCCGGGCGTCCGACTTCCTCGTCGCCCAAGCCCCCGACGGGAGCCTCGAAGGCTGCCTCGCGCTGCGCGAACACTCCGCCGCCGGCGTGTTGTACAACTTCTGCGTCGCGGGCCACCGGCAGGGCACGGGCATGGGTGCCCGCCTGCTGCACGCGGCGTTCGCCGCGGCGCGCGCCCGCTCGATGGCGACGCTGTTCACGGCGACGACGGGCAGTGGCCGCCTCTTCCTGCGCCACGGATTCGTCCCGACCAGCCCGAGCCTGGCGCCGACCGCCTGGGCGCGGTCCCTGGACCCCGAACGCAACGCGCACGTCCTGTCCCGCGCCCTGTAGGCGCCCGCGAGATCCGCAGCCGGTACGGGACTTGGCGGCTGCCGGGCCGGGCGACGGCATACGGACGGTTCCGGAGGTGGCGGCGTCGAGGCGTGGGGGCCGGGATCGGCACCCGCGCGGTGCGGTTCGAGGCGACGGTCCGGGCATGCGTCTCCTGGCGTGGATGCCGGGCGCAGTGCCTGGAGTTGCACCTTCCGTAGCGGCATGTGGTCCGGTGGACTCGTGTCCCGCCCCACCGAGGAAGGCCCCGCTCATGCATTCGTCCTTCATCCCGCCGCGCCAGGTGAAGATCGGTGACGCGGCGGCCTTCGTCGGCACCACACCGCGGGCGATCCGTCACTACCATGAGATCGGTCTGCTCCCCGAGCCCGAGCGGGGCGGTGACGACCGCCGCCGCTACGGCTACGACGACATGATCCGGCTCCTGTGGATCCGCAAGATGGCCGACGCCGGGGTCGCCCTGGACGACATCCGTGACGCCTTCGCCGACACGGCTTCCGCAGGTGCCGCCGGCGACCACGGCATCGCGCGCATCCTGGAGCGGCTGGAGGACACCCTCGTCGCCCAGGAGGCAGAGCTGCGGCGGCAGCGAACCGCCGTGCGGCGCATGCGCGTCGAAGGCAGCAGGGTCGGCCTGCTCTCCGACTTCGTCACCGGCCGCCTCAAGAGCCTGCCCGAGGGCTCCCTGCGCCAGGCGGACCTGGACAGCCTGCTGGTCACCGAGCGGATGTTCGGCCCGCTCGGTGCGGCCGTCCAGGCCACCCGTTTCATCGCCCTGGCCACCCACCCGGAACTGCGGGAGGAATCCGACCGTGTGGATGCCGCCGAGGAGGCACTCGACGACACGATCGACGTCGATGACCCCCGCGTGTCCCGGGTGGCTGCCGAACGGCACTCCTTCGAAACGGTGCTGCAAGCCGTCATCGAGGATTCCGGCCTGGCGCGGAGCGACGATGCGCTCTTCGACTCCTGGGACGCCTTGCACCCCGACCCCGACCCCGACCCCGCCACCGCTACCGCTGATGAGGACGAGGACGAGGCCGGCCACGGCCCGGGCAGGGGGCAGGGGTCCATGAGCGCATTCGAAGCCATCGCCAAGATGCCCTACGACTTCTCCCCGGCCCGCCTGCGCTGCATGGAACTGGCCGAGGAACTCACCGCCCGGGAGTCACCCGCTTCCGGGGACGGGCCCTAGTCGGACGGCGTGACGGTTGTCAGGTGCCGGTGGATGCCGGGTGGTCGTGGTCGTACGCGGCGTCGAGGATCGCGGGCAGTGCCGCCACCAGGGCATCGGCCTGCTCCTCGGGCAGGGTCAGGGCGGGCGCGAGCCGTACGACGTCCGGTCCGGCCGCGTTCACGAGGAACCCGGCGTCCTGTGCGGCCCGTTGGACCCGCGCGGCGACCGGCCGGTCGAGAGCGATGCCCAAGAGCAGCCCGGCGCCTCGCACTTCTCGGACCAGCGGGTGGGCGAGTGCCTCGATGCCGCTCCCGAGCCGCTCCCCCACCCGTACGGCATGGGCGAGCAGCCCCTCCTTCTCGATGGTGTCCAGGACGGCGAGTCCGGCGGCGCAGGAGATCGGGTTGCCGCCGAAGGTGGACCCGTGCTGACCGGGGGTCAGCAGCTCGGCGGCGGCGCCGAAGGCGATCGTGGCGCCGATGGGCAGACCACCGCCCAGGCCCTTCGCCAGGGTGATCACGTCGGGCTCCGCTCCCGGCTCGGCCTGGTGCGCGAACCAGTGGCCGGTGCGGCCGATCCCGGTCTGCACCTCGTCCAGGACGAGCAGGCTGCCCGTGGCCCGGGTGATCTCGCGGGCGGCCCGCAGGTACCCCTCGGGCGGGATGACGACTCCGGCCTCGCCCTGCACCGGTTCGAGGAAGACGGCCGCGGTGCGCTCCGTGACGGCCGCGCGGAGCGCCGCCGTGTCGCCGTGGCGGACGTGCGTGACCTCGGCGGGCAGGGGCAGGAACGGGTCCCGCTTGGACGGCTGGCCGGTGAGCGCCAACGCGCCCATGGTGCGCCCGTGGAACCCTCCCTCCGTCGCGACCACGTGCGTGCGACCGGTCCTGCGGGCGATCTTGAAGGCGGCTTCGACCGCCTCGGCGCCCGAGTTCGCGAAGAACACCCGGCCCGGCCTGCCCAGCAGGGCCAGCAGCCGTTCCGCCAGGGCGACGGGCGGTTGCGAGACGAACAGGTTCGACACGTGGCCGAGGCGTTCGACCTGGTCCCGGACGGCCGAGACCAGGGCCGGGTGGGCGTGTCCGAGGGCGTTGACGGCGATTCCGCCGGTGAAGTCCGTGTAGGCACGGCCGTCTTCGTCCCACACCGTGCTGCCCTCACCCCTGACGAGGGCCAGCGGGGGCGTGCCGTAGGTGTCCATCATCACCGCGCTCCAGCGGGCGGTGAGCCGGGTCGTGCCGTCGGCGGTCACGCGCCGTCCTCCTTGCCGCCGGACCCCTCGGGCCCGGGTCCGTCGTCCGGCACCACCGTGGTGCCGGGTCCTTCCTCCGTGAAGACACCGCGCAGCAGTGCGTGGGGCACCCGGCCGTCGATGACGCGCGCCTTGGCGACGCCGTTGCGTACGGCGCGCAGGCAGCCCTCCATCTTCGGGAGCATGCCGCTCGCGAGTTCGGGCAGCAGTGCGTCCAGTTCACCGGCCGTCAGGCGATCTATCACCTCGGCGCTGTGTGGCCAGTCCGCGTACAGTCCCTCGACGTCGGTCATCATCACCAGCCGCTCGGCCCCGAGGGCCACGGCCAGGGCCGACGCCGCCAGGTCGGCGTTGACGTTGTAGACCTGACCGTCCTCGCCGCGCGCGACGGGTGACACCACGGGGATGCGGCCCTGCTCCAGCAGCGCGCCTATCGTCGCGGCGTCCACGGCCACCACGTCGCCGACCAGGCCGATGTCCACCGACCGGCCGTCCACCCAGGCCGGACGCCGCACGGCGGTCATGGTGTGCGCGTCCTCGCCGGACATGCCCACGGCGAACGGCCCGTGGGCGTTGATGGCCCCGACGAGTTCGCGCTGGACCTGGCCCGTGAGCACCATGCGCACGACGTCCATCGTCTCCGGTGTGGTCACCCGCAGCCCCGCCTCGAAACGCACCTCCAGACCGAGCCGGTCGAGCAGTGCGCTGATCTGGGGTCCGCCGCCGTGCACGACGACGGGCCGCAGGCCCGCGTGCCACAGCTCCACCACGTCCTGGGCGAACGTGCGGTGCAGGGAGGGATCGATCATGGCGTTGCCGCCGAACTTGACGACCACCGTCCGGCCCTGGAGCTCCTCCAGCCACGGGAGGTCCGGGGAGACCGACAGGGCGGCCGGTGTCTTCATCTCCGTCATCTCGGCCCCGTTCACGAGCTGTAGGCGCTGTTCTCGTGGACGTACTCGGCCGTCAGGTCGTTGGTCCAGATGGTGGCGCGGGAGTCACCGGAGCGCAGGTCGACGGTGACGGTGATCCGGCGGTCGGACAGGTCGACCTTGTCGCGCGGCTCGCCCTCGGATCCGTCCCGGCACACCCAGACACCGTTGATCGCCACGTCCAACAGGTCCGGGTCGAAGCGGGCCGACGTGGTGCCGATCGCGGACAGCACCCGGCCCCAGTTGGGGTCCTCGCCGTGCAGCGCGCATTTGAGGAGGTTGTTCCGGGCGATGGAGCGGCCCACCTCCACGGCGTCCGCCTCCGAGGCCGCGCCGACGACCTCGACCTCGATCTCCTTCGAGGCGCCCTCGGCGTCCGCCACCAACTGGCGTGCCAGGTCCTGGCACACGGCGTGGACGGCAGCGGTGAGGTCGGCGGGGTCGGGCGTGACACGCGAGGCGCCCGAGGCGAGCAGCAGCACGGTGTCGTTGGTGGACATGCAGCCGTCCGAGTCCACCCGGTCGAAGGTGGTGCGCACCGCCTCGCGCAGCGCCGAGTCGAGTACGTCCGCGCTCACGTCGGCATCCGTGGTCAGGACGACCAGCATGGTGGCGAGGCCGGGGGCGAGCATGCCGGCGCCCTTCGCCATGCCGCCGACCGTCCAGTCGGCGCCGGCGGCGACCGCCGTCTTGTGGACGGAGTCGGTCGTCTTGATGGCGACGGCGGCCTCTTCGCCCCCTTCGGGGGACAGTCGTTCGGCGGCCGCGGCGATGCCGTCCGTCACCCGGTCCATCGGCAGTCGGATGCCGATCAGGCCGGTGGAACACACCGCCACCTCGCCCGGGACCGCGTCCACGGCCCGGGCCGTGCGCTCGGCCATCTCCCGGGCGTCCTCGGTGCCGCCGGGTCCCGTACAGGCGTTCGCACCCCCGGAGTTGAGGACGACGGCGGAGAGCCGCCCGTCGGCGAGCGCGTGGCGGGACCAGCGCACGGGCGCGGCCTGCACACGGTTCGAGGTGAAGACACCAGCGGCGGCGCGCGACGGTCCCCGGTTCACCACAAGGGCCAGGTCCGGATCACCGGATTCCTTGATGCCGGCGGTCACTCCGCTGGCGAGGAATCCCTGTGCGGCGGTCACGCTCACGGAGCCACTCCAATTGTGGGCAGGCCCAGCCGTGTCGGCAGGCCGAGGGCAATGTCATGGTGCGCACCGCGCCACCGGCGGTGCCTCGTCGGGTTGTCGATGGCGCACGGCCGTTCAGCTCGCTTAGCTTAGCCTAACCTAATATGGAAGGATCCGACCCTTCGGGCGGAGGGCAGCGCGCTGCGGTCGGCCGATGGCGAGGCGGGGCCGGCGACCCGCATCCGAGGGCGGCGCACCGGCGATCGCGGGGCTGCGAGGCGGGCGATCGACCCGGAGGGTCAACCGGGCGTCCGGCGCGGTGTGGTCGATCCGCCACCGCGAGGCCCTCCGACGGGCAGGGCGGGAACGGGCGGTGGGCCCGGCCCGGCGGAGCGGCGTCCGCCGGGTGGGCCGCATCGCGCCGCGAAGCCGGCCCGCCCCGGCGAGGAGGCCACCTCGACCCGGCGGCGCGGGCCGGCTCCGGGCGGTTGCGGTCAGGCGTCGACGGCCGCCGCGAGGGACCGGGGGCGGAGGTCGGTCCAACGGGACTCGATGAACTCCAGGCACGCGTCGCGGGTGGTCTCCTCAAGGGCGATCACCCACCCTCCGGGCGCCTCGGCGAAGGAAGGCCAGAGGGAGTGCTGGCCCTCGTCGTTCACCAGGACCTGGAAGCGGCCTTCGGCGTCGTCGAACGGGTTGGTGCTCATGGTGGGGTTCCTCCTGGAGCCCGATGGGACCGACGGTTGCCGTCGGGGCGTGTGGCGCGCAGCCCGGCGGCGGGCGCCGTGCCCGCGGGGAGAATCGGTCGAGAGTAAGCAGAGCTTGACTTAGGTTAGGCTCGCCTAATTCTAACCTTAACGTTTCCCCTTCCCCCTCACAAGGAGGCACCGATGGGTGCACGCGAACGGGTCCGCGCCGAGGACGGCGCGGGCCGATTCTCCGGTGGCCCCCTCCGGACGGTACGCGGCCGCACGGGAGTTCGGTCATGACGGAGCTCTTCCACGGTTCCCCCGTCGCCCCGGAGGCTCCCTTCGCCGCGTTCGGTCTGCACGACGCGCCCGGCACGGACGCGTTCTGGGCGGCCGCGACGCCCGCGTCCGCGCCGTTCGGCGAGGGCGGTTGGGTCACCCTGTTCCTGTGGCGCGGCGGCCCCGCGGTCGTCGAGTTCGAGAGCTGGTCGCAGCCGGTGCCGTTGATCCGGTGGCGCGACACCGACTGCTGGTACGCCGAGGTCCCGATGCCCGCGCGACTCCGGGTCACCTACCAGTTCCTCGCCGGTGACGCGTCGTACGCCGATCCGTTCAACCCGGTCGGCGCCGGCGGTGACCGGTCCATCGTCGCCACCCCGGACGCTCCCCCGCAGCCGCACTGGCCGGCCGTCGACGCCGCCGACGTGCTGCCCCTGCCCCGCACCCGGATCCGGTGGGCCGGCGGACTCCTCGGCGGGCGGCGCACCGTGCGGGTCCACCCGTCGGGCGGCGGCGGACCGGTGGTCCTGCTGCTCGACGGCGACGACTGGCTGCACCTGCACCCGGCCATGACCGCGTTCGACGCGGCCGTCGCCGCTGGCGACATGCCCCCGGTCACGCTGGTCTTCGTACCGGCCAAGGACCGGCAGGCCGAGTTCGGGTGCAGGCCGCAACTGTGGGAGGCGGTACGGGACGAACTGCTGCCCCTGGTGGCGGAGTGCGGTGTACCCGCCGACCTGGACCGGTTGGTGGTCGCCGGGCAGAGCCTCGGCGGGCTGAGCGCGATGTACGCGGCGACCGAGTTCCCGGAACTGGTGTCCCGCGTCGCCTGCCAGTCGGGGTCGTTCTGGTGGACGCCGGAGGCCTCGGACCTGCCGGACCCCCTGGGCGGCCCGATCGGCGGCACCATCGCCGCGCGCCTGCGCGAACGCCCCGCACCGCCCGGGCTGCGGATCGCCTTCGACCTGGGAGAGCACGAGACGCGCATGCGTCCCCACTGCGAGCTGGTCGAGACCCTGACGGAACGGTCCGGTGCGACCGTGCGGGTGTCGCGCTCGGCGGCGGGCCACGACCGGGCGGGCTGGCGGCAGGCCATGCTCAGGGATGTCGCCTGGGCGCTGGCCTGACGACCGAAAGGGGCCCGGGGGCCCGGCGCGATCGCCGGGCCCCCGGGCCCCTTTCGGTCAACGGTCCACCGGATCACCGGGTCCGGGTCACCGGGTCCGGGTCACCGGGTCACCGCCAGGCGGTACGCCGGGTCGGTGGCCAGCAGTTCGCGATGGGTGCCTTCCGCGGTGACGACTCCCGCGTCCATGACGAGGACCCGGTCGGCGGCGTCCAGCAGGGCCGGGCTGCTGGTGATGACGACGGTGGTACGCCCCCGGCGCAGCTTCGCGATGTTGCGCGCGACGAGCTGCTCGGTGACCGCGTCCACGGCCGTCGTCGGGTCGCGCAGGACGAGCACATCGGAGTCCGCCGCCAGGGCCCGGGCCAGCGAGAGCCGCTGACGCTGTCCTCCGGAGAGGTTCGAGCCGCGGTCGCGGACCTCGTAGTCGAGTCCCTGCCGGTGCAGGGCGACGACATCGGTCAGCATGGACGCCTCGACGGCCTCGGGCACCGTCCGACTGGTCCCCGAGGGGTCGATGTTCGTACGGAGCGTGCCCGCGAAGATCTCCCCGTCGTACGGGTTCACCAGCATGTGTGCGCGGACCGCCTCGACCGACAGGTCACCGAGGTCCTGCCCGCCGAGCCGCACCACTCCCTCGTACCCGGCCGGCGGCACGTTCACGGCGAGGATCGACGCGAGTTCGGCCGCCGCCCGCGGCTGGTAGACCGCGATCGCCGTGAACTCGCCCGCCGGGACGCGGAACTTCAGCCCCTGGAGGGACTCGTACCGGACGCAGTCGATCTCCAGGTCGCCGCCCGCGTCCGGGCTCGCCGTCCCCGAGGCCGCCACCGGCGGGGCGGACAGCACCAGGGCCATCCGTTCCGCCGAGGCGCGCGCCATCATCACGTACTTGGGCATGTCCGAGAACAGCCTGAGCGGTTCCATGATGAACTGCGCCAGGCCCACGGCCATGACGAGCTCCCCGATGCTGATCTGCCCGTTGAAGGCCAGCCAGCCGGCGATCAGGGTCACCGCGGCCGCGAGGGTCGCGTTGAGCGCCAGCGCGGTGCCCGCGTAGGTGCCGTTGACACCGGCGACGGTGATCGCCTGCTGCTTCGCCTCCGTGCTGACCTTCCGGTAGGACCGGAAGGCCGCGTGGTTGCCGCCGAAGCCGTGCAGCGGGCGCAGGCCGGTGATCAGGTCGGCGACCTTCGCGCCCGCCCGCGCCACCCGGGCCTGCTGCTCCTTGGTGCTGGAGCCGATCTTCTTGGACATCACGCTCAGGACCGAGAGGATCGCCACGGTTCCCACCATGACCAGCAGGCCGAGCCGCAGGTCCGCCACGCTCAGCGCGACCGCCGCGATCAGCACGGCGACCGAGGAACTGATCAGCATGGGCACGACCTCGACGATGTCGGCGGTCTGGTCGGCGTCCTCGGTGGCGATGGTGAGCACCTCGCCGGACTTGAGGTCGACGTCCCGGGCCACCGGCTGGAGGCCGCAGGCCGCGACCCGCACCCTCCAGCGGTGGGCCTCGGTCGTGTTGGCCTTCTGCAGGATGCGCATGCCGAACCTCCACGACAGCGACACCGTCGTGATGATCACGGCCAGCGCGGCGATCGAGAGGGCCAGGGCCCCCGGGCTCCGCTCGCGCATCGTGTGGTCGACGATCAGGCCGAGCGCGATGGGGAAGGCGGTCTCACCGGCCTGGTACAGGCCCATGAGGACCGTGCCCCAGACCATGGCGCCGGCGTTGCCGCGGACGGCCGTCCGGAGGATGTCGGACCCCGAGCGGGGCCTCTGCGTGTCAGGAGTTGTCATCGACGTGGTGGGCAATCGCTTCCGGGGTGCGGAGGGTGAACAGATCACGGATGGTGATCACGGGGCCGAATTCACGGCGCAGTAGTCCTACCAGACGTACGGCCAGCATGGAGTGTCCCCCGAGGGAGACGAAATCACTCACCGCGCTCACTTCGTCGTCGTCCAGGTCCAGGGCCTCCGCGAAGAACTCGCAGATCGTGATCTCGGTCTCGGTCTCCGGGCCGCGTTCTCCCGAAGTGGTCAGCGATCCCAGTGGCTTGGGTTCGGGCAGCGCCTTGGTGTCGGCCTTGCCGTTCACGGTCAGCGGGATGGCGTCGACCTGGGCGTAGTGGGTCGGGCGCAGGAAGTCCGGCAGTGCGGCGCCCACCTCGGCGGCGACCGTCGCCAGGTCGGACCCTTCGAGCACGAGGTACGCGGCGAGCCGGTAGGCCCCATCGACCTGCGGGTCGGGCTGGGCGACCGCGGCGGTGAACCGTACCGCCGGGTGCGCGGCGAACGCGGCCTCCACCTCTCCGAGTTCGACCCGGTGGCCGCGGATCTTGACCTGCTGGTCGGTGCGGCCGAGGTACATCAGGTTGCCGTCGGGTCGCCGGACGACCAGGTCCCCCGTGCGGTACATGCGCTCGCCGGGTGCGCCGAACGGCGACGCGACGAACCGGTGCGCGGTCTGGGCCGGCCGGCCGAGGTAGCCGCGGGCGATGCCGATGCCCGAGACGTAGAGCTCACCGGGAACGCCGTCCGGCAGCGGTCGCAGCCAGGGGTCCAGCACGAACACGTCGGTGTTGTCGATGGCCACGCCCACCACCGGGTCCTGGCACTCGAAGGTGCCCACGCCCAGGGTGTTGATGGTGTATTCGGTGGGTCCGTAGAGGTTGTAGCCGACGGTTCCCTCGGTGGTGGCGAGCCGCTGCCACAGGGTCGGGGTGACCGCCTCGCCGCCCAGCAGTACCAGCGCGGGGCGCCGGTCCGGGTTGTCGAGGAGGCCCTCGGCCACCAGCTGCTGCGCGTAGGTCGGGGTCACGTTGACGACGTCGATCCCGTGCTCACGGCAGTACTCGACGAGGCCGGGGGCGTCGCGGCGCAGTTCCTCGTCGCAGATGTGCACCTCGTGGCCGTCGGCGAGCCACAGCAGTTCCTCCCACGACATGTCGAACGCGAACGACACGGTGTGGGCGATCCGGAAGGTCCGGTGGCCGTGCTCCGCCAGAACCGGTTCGAAGATGCGGCGCTGGTGGTTGATCAGCATGTTGGTGAGGCCGGCGTACTCGGTCACGACGCCCTTGGGCTTCCCCGTCGAACCGGAGGTGTAGATCGTGTACGCGGGGTGCCGCAGCCGGTTCGGGTCGTCCGGGGCGAACGTCACGAGCGGCTCGGCCTCCGGGAGGGGGCGGTCCAGTTCGATCAGGTCGCCGGTCAGCCGGGGCGACACGGCGCCGACGGTGAGGATGACCTCCGGGCGGGCGTCCGCGACGATGGTGGCGATCCGCTCGTCCGGGTGGTCCAGCTCCAGCGGCACGTACGCGGCTCCGGTGCGCAGCACCGCGAACAGCGCCACGATCCAGTCCAGCGAGCGCGGGATGGCCAGACCCACGGTCTTCTCGGGTCCGATGCCGCGCCCGGCGAGCACGCCCGCCAGCAGGCGGCTGCGGTCCCTGAGTTCGGCGAAGGTCATGCTCCGGCCGTGGGCGACGAGGGCGACGCGTTCCGGCGAGCGGTCCGCCGCCCGGTCGAACCGGTCGACGACCGTGTCGGTGCCGATGTCCGTGCGGGCGTCGGGCTCGGGCAGCGAGCCGAGGCCGCGCAGCGCGCCCACCGGTCCCGTGGAGCGGGCCAGGTCCTCCAGGACGCCGACGTAGTCGTCCAGGAGGCGGCGGGCGTCGTCGCTGTCGCCGTGGCGGTGTTCCAGCTTGATCGTGAGCCGGTCGCCGGGGGTGACGACCCAGGTGAACGGGTAGTGGGTGGAGTCGTCCGACTTCACCTCGGTGATGCCGTGGCGGGTGTTCATCTCGGTGAGCGCGTCCATGTCCAGGAAGTTCTGGAGCACGAACAGGTTGTCGAACAGGGTGTCGTGGCCGCTGGCCCGCTGGACCTCGCCGAGCCCGAGGTGCTCGTGCTCCATGGCCTCGACCCGGGCGGCCTGTACGGACGACAGGTAGTCGCGGACGGTGTCGTTCGGCCTGGCCCGCGTCCACATGGGCACGGTGTTGAGCAGCACACCGACGATGTCGGACAGTCCCTCGCCCTCGCGGCCGGAGACGGTCACGCCGAACACGGCGTCGCCGCGGCCGGTGTGGGCGCCCAGGAGCAGGCCGAACGCGCCGGTGAGGACCGAGTTCAGCGTGACCCCGTGGGTCTTGGCCGTCTCCCGCAGGAGCTGCGACTGCTCGGCGGAGAGCCGGTGGACGAGTGCGGGCGGCAGGTCGTCCGAGAGGGACGGCGCCGGTCCGGCGAGCAGCGTCGGGCCGGAGAGTCCGGCCAGGTGCTCGGCCCAGAAGCGCTCCGAGACGGCCGGGTCCTTGGCGGCGAGTGCCCGGGCGTGGTCCTCGAAGGCCGGCGTGGCCGGGATCGCGTTCGGTCGCTCGCCGGCCAGGACGGCCTGGTAGGCGTCGAACAGGTCCCGCAGCACGATCCCGCGGGACCAGCCGTCCCACAGCAGCAGGTGGTAGCTGAGGAGCAGGCCGTCGCGGCCGTCGGGCAGCCGGACGACGGTCAGTCGGATCAGCGGCGGTTCGGCCGGGTCGAACCCGGTGTTGCGGTCCCGGTCGCGCAGGGCCGCGACCTCCTCGTCGCAGGACAGTTCCACCGTGTGGACGTCGACCCGCCGGCCCGCCTTGAGGGTCTGGACCGGGTTCCCGTCGTCGTCGGTGGTGAAGCCGGCGCCGACGACCGGGTGCCGTGCGATCACGGCGGACATGGCCTCGGCCAGCGCGTCCGTGTCCAGGCGACGGTCGAAGGTGAACCAGCTCTGCGCGACGTAGTGTCCGGCCGAGCCCGCCATCTGGGCCTGGAAGAACAGCCCCCGCTGGAGCGCGGTGACCGGCGCCGTGCGTTCGGCCGTCGTGGAGGCTTCCGCGATGGCGTCCAGGGCGTGCAGCCAGTGCGCGGTGATCTCCTCGGGGATCTCCTCGGCGAGGGTGAAGGTCGCGTGCAGCGCCCCCGTGGCCGCGTCGGTCCAGGCGTTGACCTCCACGGCGTACGGGCTGCCCTGGTCGCCGCCGGTGATGTGTGGTGTCCGGGACTCGCTGCCCCGGCCGAGGTAGTTGAACAGCACCTGCGGGCGGGCGGTCAGCAGCGGCGCCGTCTGCGGGTTGAGGTACCGCAGTCGGCCGTAGGCGGCGTGCCCGGCCTCGTCCGGTTGCCGCTCGGCGAGTTCGCGGGCCGCCGCGACCGGGTCGGTGTGCGCGGTGAGCCGGACGGGTGCGATGGCGGTGAACCAGCCCACCGTGCGGGTGTAGTCGTGGTGCTCCAGGACCTCGACCCGGCCGTGGCGCTCCAGCTCGATCGCGAGATCGGTGGGCGACGGCTGGATCCGCGTCAGCGCGGTGCGCAGGGCGCCGCAGAGCAGCTCGGTCAGTGCGACACCGAGTGCGGCGGGGGCGGTGCGCGTCACCCGGTCGCCGGCGTCGGGCTCCAGGACCACGGTGACGTCGCGCAGCCCGCCGACCGCCGGCAGCAGCGGGGGTGCCTGGAGGGTGTCGACCCAGTGTCCGAGGTCGGCGATGTCGGCGGCGGACCGCAGGACGAGCGCCTCGGCGTACTCGGCGTAGGACGTGGTCGCCGGGGCGAGGGTCTCGCCCCGCAGCGCGCTCTCCATGTCGTCGAGCAGGATCAGCCAGGACACCGCGTCGACCGCGATGTGGTGCACGGTGATCACGAGGGTGCCGGTCGCCGCGAGCCGGGTGAACGCGATGACGTCCCCGGACTCGGGGTCGAGCCGTCCGGCGGCCTCGTTGGCGGCGGCCGTGGCGTCGGTGGTGTCCGCGAGCAGGACGGTGGCCTCGCGGGCGGGTTCGGTGCGCAGGGTCCAGACGCCGTGCTCGGCGTGCAGGCGCATCCGCAAGGCCGGGTGGGCGGCCAGTACGGCGTTCGCGGCGCGCTCGATGTCGGCGGCCCCGGTGCCTTCGGCCACTTCCAGCGTCCTGGCCTGGGCGAACCGGGCGAGGGAGCCGCCCAGTTCGCGCTGGCGCAGGATGATCGGCGTCGGTGCCACCGGGCCGTCCTGGCGGCGTACGGGCACGGCCGTGCCCGCCGGGGCGGACGCCGCGGCCTGCGGCGTGCGCGCCGCCAGGTGCTCGGCGAGGGCCCGCGGCGTCTTCAGCAGGAACACGTCGCGGGGGGCGATCGGCAGGCCGAGGGCCCTGGCCCGGTTCACGACGGTGATGGCGACGATGCTGTCGCCGCCGGCGCCGAAGAAGTCGGTGTCGGCGTCGGCCGCCGGGTGGGACAGCGTGTCGGCGAAGACGCCGATCAGCGAGGCGAGCGCGGAATCGGTGACGGCCACCGGGGTGTCGTCCTGCGCGGCCCGTTCGATCAGGGCCTTGCGGTCCAGCTTGCCGTTGACGGTCAGCGGCAGGGAGTCCACGGGCAGGACGCGGCCGGGCACCATGTGCACGGGCAGCTTCGCGGCGAGGAGGGCGGAGAGGCCGCCGGGCAGTCGGCCGACGACGTGCGCGACCAGGTGGTCGCCGCTGTCCGCCACGGTGACGGCCACGTCGACCACGCCGTCGAGGTCCCGGAGCGCGGACTCGACCTCGCCGAGCTCGATGCGGAAGCCCTTGAGCTGTACCTGGTCGTCGGCGCGGCCGGCGAACTCCAGCTCGCCGTCGAGCGTTCGGCGGGCCAGGTCGCCCGTGTGGTACATGCGGGAGCCGTCGTTCGCGAACGGGTTCGCGACGAACCGGCCCGCGGTGAGGCCCGGCCGGCCCAGGTAGCCGAGGGCGACCTGGTCGCCCGCCACGTAGATGGCGCCGACCTGGCCCGGCGGCACCGGGCGGAGCCGGTCGTCGAGCAGGTGGGTGACGAGGCCGGGGATGGGGCCGCCGATGGGGCTCACGTCGTCGACGCCGGGTCCGAAGTCGGCTTCGGTCAGGACCCGGTGGGTCACGTGGACGGTGGTCTCGGTGATGCCGTACATGTTGACCAGCTCGGGGGCCGCGGCGCCGTGCCGCTCCACCCAGCCGCGCAGTCGTCCGAGGTCCAGTGCCTCGCCGCCGAAGATGACCCGGCGCAGTGCGGGGAGCGGCTCGCCGGCGTGCCGGTCGGCCTCGACGAACTGGTAGAAGGCCGACGGAGTCTGGTTGAGGACGGTCACTCCGCGCTCGCGGACCAGCCGGTGGAAGTCGACCGGGGAACGGGTCAGACCGTAGTCGGGGACGAGCAGCTCGCCACCGTGCGCCAGGGCGCCCCACAGCTCCCAGACGGCGAAGTCGAAGGAGTACGAGTGGAACTGGACCCACACGTCGTCCGGGCCGAAGCCCATGTCCGGCCGGGTGTTGGCCAGCAGGGTCACCACGCTGGAGTGCGGGACGACGACGCCCTTGGGGCGGCCGGTGGAGCCGGAGGTGTAGATCACGTACGCGGGGTCGTGCGGGCCGACCGCCTGCGCCGCGGCGACCGCGGCGTCCTCGGGCACCTCGTCGCCCTGGACGAGGACGCGGGCGGTGACGCCGGCCTTCTCCAGCAGGGTCGTGAAGCGGTCCCGCTGCCCGGGGTCGACGAGGACGACCTGCGGCGCGGAGTCCGCGAGGACGTACTCCAGCCGCTCGTCCGGGTAGGCCATGTCGAGCGGGACGTACGCGCCGCCCGCGCTGACGATCGCGACGAGGGCGACGACCTGCTCGATGGTGCGCGGTACGGCCACGGCCACGCGCCGGCCCGGGCGGACACCGGACGCGCGCAGGGCGGCGGCCAGTTCGTTCTTCGCGGCGGCCAGTTCCCCGTAGGTCAGCGACCGGGTGGTGCCGTCGAGCGCGCACTGGGTGACGGCGGTGGCCGCCGGGTCCCGGTCGGCCGCGGCGTCGAAGAGCGCGCCGAGGGTGGTCGGGGCGATCGGTGCGGGGGTGCGGGCGCCCTCCGGCAGCAGGCTCGCGACCGGGGCGTCCGGCCGGGCGAGCAGGCCGGCGAGGGTGTGCGTGAACGTGCGCAGGATGTCCTGGGCGCTGCTCTCGCGGAGCAGTTCGCCGTCGTAGATCAGGTTGAAGCGCGGTCGGCCGTCGAGGGACCGCTCCACGACCAGGGTCAGCGGGTAGTGGGGGGCTCCCTCGTTGACGAGGTCGGTGATGGCCAGCGTGTCGCCGGGGCGGCGCAGGTCGGACACGTCGGTCGCCACGTCGAACACCACGAGGGTGTCGAAGAGGGAGCCGACGCCGGCCTGGCGGCCGATCCGTGCCAGCGAGACGTGCTGGTGCGGCAGCACCGCGCCCTGGTGTTCGCGCACGGAGGACAGCAGGTCGCGCGCCGTGGTGTCGGCGGCCCAACGGGCGCGCAACGGAACGGTGTTGATGAACAGGCCGACCATGTCCCCGATGCCGGGGACGTCCGCGTCGCGACCGGAGACGGTGGAACCGAACACCACGTCACCGGAGTGCAGGATGCCGCCGAGGGTCAACGCCCAGGCGCTGTGCACGGCCACGCTGAGCGGCACGCCGGCCGCCCGGGCGGCCGCGTCGACGTCGTCGGCGGGCTCCGCGGCGGTGTCGGCGAACCGGTTGGACGGGGTGTGGTCCTTGGCGACCAGCGAGGGGCCGGGCAGCTCGGCGAGTTCGGCGCCCCAGACGCGGTCGCTCTCGTCGGCGTCGCGTCCGGCGAGCCAGGCGACGTAGTCGGGGAAGCCGCTCAGCGGGTACCTGCTCCCCGGCGCGTGGTACTCGGCGAGCAGCGCGCGGAGCATCGGGGGCACGGACCAGCCGTCGGCGATGATGTGGTGGACCGTCTGCACCAGGACGGCGCGGCCGGCTTCCGCGTCGCGGATCAGCGTGAACCGCATCAGCGGGCCGGTGGCCAGGTCGAATCCGGCGCGGCGGTCCCGCTCGGCGTGGTCGCGTATCTCCTCGTCGGTGATGCCGGGCCGGTCGAGGGTGGTGAAGGGCGCCTCGGCCCCGCTCTCCAGTACGGAGACGACACGGCCGTCGGCGAGGGCCGTGAACCGGGCGGCCAGGTTGGGGTACAGGGTGAGCAGCCTGGTGGTCGCGGCCGCGAGCCGGTCGGCGTCGAGGTCGCCCTCCAGCGTCAGCAGCTGCTGTTCGACGTAGCTGCCCGCGGAGTCGTCGTCGAAGACCGAGTGGAAGTACAGGCCTTCCTGCAGCGGAGTCAGGGGGAGCACCGCGCGCAGCGTGGGGCCGTCCAGGTCGTCGACGTCGGCCTGGGTCAGCCGCACCAGCGGGAAGTCGCTGGGCGTGTGGCCGCCCTGGTCGAGCGCGGCCAGCCCGGCGAGGGCCGCCCGGAAGTATCCGCCGATCGTGTCGATGTCCGTGTCGCTGAACATCCCGTCGGGCCAGGTGAGGGTGGTGACGAGTTCGTACTCGCCGGTGGCGGCGGGTTCGGCGATCGCGTTGAACTCCAGGGCGCGCGGCAGGCTCATCCTGGGGTCGCGCTTCTCACCGAGTTGTCCGGTGGCTCCCGAGAGCTGCCAGTCGCCGGACGCGCCCGCGTCGAACCGGCCCAGGTAGTTGAACAGGACCTGGGGTGCGGGGGTCGTGAAGGCGGCGTCGGCCAGGTATCGCAGGGCGCCGTAGGAAAGACCGTTGCCCGGCACGCGGGCGAGGTCTTCCTTGACCGCCTTGAGGGCGGCGGCGAGGTACTCGGGGGCGGTGAAGTCGTCGGCCGTGCCCGGGTCCACGGACACCGGGAACAGCGTGGTGAACCAGCCGACGGTCCGCGACAGGTCCGGCTCGACGCCGGAGGAACCCGCCACGTGGCGGCCTTCGCGGCCGTGGCCCTCCAGCTCGATGTGCGCGAACGTCTGCTCCTGGCCGCGGTCGCGGCGCCACCGGGCGAGGGTGACGGCGAGCGCGGTCAGCAGGACCTCGTTGACGCCGGCGTGGAACTTGGCCGGGACCTCGCCCAGCAGGGCGGCGGTGACCTCGGCGCCGACCGTGACGGTCCGCTCCCGCTCCCGCTCGACCGTGTCGGCCTCGGTGTGTGCCCGCCTGCCGAGCGGCGCGTCGGGGCCCGGGAGGGGCTGTTCGAAGTGGGCGCGGTCCTCGTCGAACTCCGCGTTCGCGAGGAGCTGCGTCCAGCGCCGGAACGACGTTCCGACCGCGGGCAGTTCGATCGTCTCGCCGGCGGAGTACTGGCGCCATGCCGTGGCCAGGTCCTCCATGAGGATCCGCCAGGACACGCCGTCGATCACCACATGGTGGACGACGAGGACCAGTTGGCGTGCCTCGCGGCGCCACACGGCCCGCAGCATCACGCCGTTGTCCGGGTCCAGCCCCTCGGTGGCGAGGGCCACGCACGCGTCGAGCGGCAGGTCGCTCTCCTGGAGGCCGGCCGGGTTCCCGTCGGCCTCCGGTATGTCGAAGCTCCAGCGGTCCCCGCGCACGAGCCGTGCGCGCAGCATGTCGTGTCGGGCCACGACGGAGGTGAGGATCGCGTCGAGGGCTTCGGCGGAGAGGCCGGCCGGGGTGTTCAGGACGACCGACTGCACGAAGCCGTCGATCGCGTCGGTGGTCCGGCCGAGCCACTGGACGATGGGCGATCCCGTGACGGAACCCGTCGCGACGTCGGCGTGGTCCGGGCGGCCCGCGTCCTCGCGGCTCGCCACCGCCGCGAGTGCGCCGAGGACGCTGTTGGCGAAGATCTGCCCCGCGGTGACGTAGAGGCCCGCGTCGCGCAGCGCGCTCAGCAGGGAGATCGCGAGGATGCTGTCCCCGCCGAGCATGAAGAAGTCCTGGTCGACGCCGACCTCTTCCAGCCGCAGGACCGATGCGACGGCCGCGCAGACGGCGCGCTCGTCGTCGGTGGAGGGCCGCAGGTACGAGCCGGTCACGATGGTGGGCTCGGGCAGGGCGCGCCGGTCGAGCTTGCCGTTCGCGGTGAGCGGGAACTCCGTCATCACGACGACGTGGGCGGGCACCATGTACTCGACCATGTGCTCGACGGCCCACGCCTTGACCTCGTCCGCCCGCAGCGCCTCGCTGCCGGCGGCGGGGATGACGTATCCCACGAGGTAGGTGCCGCCCGCGCTGTTCTTCTTCGCGATGACGCAGGTGTGCCGCACCCCGGGGTGTTCGGCGAGGCCGATCTCGACGTCTTCGAGTTCGAGCCGCATGCCGCGGATCTTGATCTGGTTGTCCGCGCGGCCCAGGAAGTCCAGCGAGCCGTCGGGGGCGAACCGTGCGAGGTCGCCGGTCCGGTACAGCCGGGAGCCGTCGTTGGCGAAGGGGTTCGCCACGAACCGGGAGGCCGTCAGGCCGGGGGCGCCCACGTATCCGCGTCCCAGGAGGAAGCCGCCCACGTAGAGCTCGCCGCCGACGCCGACCGGGACCGGGCGCAGCTCGTCGTCGAGGACGTAGAGCTGGGTGTTGGGGTTGGCCTTGCCGATGGAGGTGGACAGGCGCTCCGCCTCGCCCCGGTAGATGACGTGGGAGACGCCGATGGTCGTCTCGGCCGGGCCGTAACCGTGGTACATGGGGATGTCGAGGCGGGTGCGGAAGCGCTCGTACAGCTCCGGGGTCAGCACCTCGCCGCCGCACCACACGTGCCGCATGCTGTCGAGGCGGTCGGAGTCGCCGGCGATCTCCAGCAGGACGTCCAACATGGACGAGACGAGGTAGGTGAAGGTGACGCGGTGCTCGGCGATGACGCTCAGCAGGTGGTGCGGGTCGCGTTCGCCGCCGGGCCGCAGGACCACGAGGCGGCCGCCGCACACCAGCGGCAGGAAGATCTCGTTGATGGAGATGTCGAACGACAGGGGTGCCTTGAACAGCGACGCGTCGTCGTGCCCGAAGCCCAGGATCTCGTCGACCTGCCACAACAGGCGCTCGCTGATGGCCTCGTGGCGGATCATCGCGCCCTTGGGCCGCCCGGTCGAACCCGAGGTGAAGATCACGTAGGCGAGCGAGTCGCCGTGGACGGTGACGCCGGGGTCCTCGGTGGGCTGCTCGGCGTACCGCCAGTCGTCGAGGTCGACGGCGACGGCGGCCGGTTCGGCGGGGTCGTGCTCGCCGGAGTCGTTGAGCTGCACCACGACCTTCGCGTCGTCGATGACGACGGCTCGGCGCGCGGCGGGCCACTGCGGGTCCAGCGGTACGAACGCGCAGCCGGCCTGCAGCACACCGAGCAGGCCGATCACCATGTCGGCGCTGCGGCCCAGCGAGATGCCGACGACCTGTTCGGCGGTGAGTCCGCGTCCGATCAGGTGGTGGGCCAGCTGGGCCGACAGCTCGGCCGCCTCGCGGTAGGTGAGCGACCGGTCCTCGTCGATGACGGCGACCGCGTCCGGCCGCAGCCGTGCCTGTTCGTGGAACATCTCCACGATGGTCGGCCGGACCCGGTCGGCCCGGGTGTCGTTCCACCGGGCCAGGGTGGTGAGCCGCTCCGCCACGCCGGACGGGCTGATGGTGCCGATCGGCCGGTCCGGGAAGTCGGCCAGGTCGTCGAGCGCGAGCTGCGCGTCGGACGGCAGGACGCCCTCGGGGACGGTGATGCCCGTCCCGTCCGGGCCGGCTTCACCGACCTGCCAACCACTCGGCGCGGTGCCGCCGTTGTCGACCCATCCGAGGACGTCCGCGAAGAGCGTGCCGGGGACGAGGTCGATGCCGTCGGGGCTGTTGCCCGTCGCCCAGTACGCCAGCGCGATGGCGCAGGCCTCGGCGATGGTCCGGTCGGTGTGTCCGCCGGTACGCCGGCGCACGTCTGCCAGGCGCGTGGGAGAGATCAGCACGAGACGAGCGCTCGGTTCCATCATTGAAGACTCAACACCCTTCCAAGGTACTGAGGCCAGCCTAACCTAAATTAGGTTTGCCTAACTACCGTCTTTCCAGGCCAGCCACAGTCGCGCGTAGCGGCCACCCAGGGCCACCAACTCCTCGTGCGTGCCCTGCTCCACGACACGGCCCGCGTCCAGCACGGCGATCCGGTCGGCCGCCACCGCCTGCGTCAGCCGGTGCGCCACGAACAGCGTCGTTCGGCCCTCGCACGCGGCCAGGACGGCCCGTTCCAGCTCCGCGGCACCCTCGCTGCCGGCCTCCGCGGTCGACTCGTCGAGCACCACCACGGGAGCCCGGCCCAACACCAGTCGCGCCAGGGCGATCTGGGCGACCTTGGTGCCGTCCAGGCGCTCACCGCCCTCGCCCACC
Source organism: Streptomyces sp. NBC_01426 (assembly GCF_036231985.1). Lineage (GTDB taxonomy): Bacteria > Actinomycetota > Actinomycetes > Streptomycetales > Streptomycetaceae > Streptomyces. Next base: position 6,698,998 of record NZ_CP109500.1, on the reverse strand, counting down.
GCGGTGTACACCCCGTCGGGCAGCGCCTCGACCCACTCGTCCGCGCCCACGGTGTGCAGCGCAGCCGTCAGTTCGGCGTCGGTCGCCTCCGGGGCGGCCAGCCTCAGGTCGTCGGCGAGCGGACCGGAGAACACGTGTGTCTCCTGGGTCAGGATGCTCACCAACGCCCTCGCTCCGGCCTCGTCGAGATCGGTGAGGTCGGTGGAGCCGACCCGGACCGATCCGGCCTGCGGGATCCCTATGCCGGCGATGAGCGCGGCCAGGGTCGACTTGCCGGCGCCCGTCGCGCCCACCAGGGCCAGCGAACCACCCGCGGGAATCGTCAGGTTGACGTCCCTCAGGACCGGTTCCTCGGCGCCGGGGTAGCCGAACGTCAGCCCCCGCACGGTCACCGGGGACGGCGTGTTGTCCACCAGCGCGGCGGTCGAGTCGCCGACCAGCCGCTTCTCCTCCTCGGACTCGGCCAGCACCCCGACGAGCCGGGTCAGGCTCGCGCCCGACTTCTGGGCCTCGTCGAAGGTGAACATGATCGCGCCCAGCGGGGTGAACAGCCGGTGGAACACCAGCGGCGCCGCCGACACCTCGCCGAGGCTGGCGGAACCGGTCTCCAGCAGGACGTAGCCCACCACGAGGATCAGGACCAGGCCGATGAACTCCGCACGGTTCTCCCGGCCGACGAAACGACCGAAGAAGCGGAACACCTCGATCCCGAGGTCCTTCACCCGCCGCGAGTCTTCGGAGACCTTCTCCCGGAAGGCCTCCTCCAGGCGGTGCGCCCGAACGGTCTCGATGCCGTTCAGACCGCTGATCAGGGCCTGCGCGCGGTCCGCCTGGGCGACCCGCTGCTTCTGATAGAGGGGGGCGGACCGGGGCAGGTACCAGCGCAGGGCCAGCGCGTAGGCCGGCAACGCGCACGCACCCGCCAGGCCGAGCCGCCAGTCGAGCCCGAACATGCCGACGGTGGCGATGGCCACCAGCACGCCCGCGGAGAACACCGTGGGGATGGCCGAACGGATGCCCTTGGACAGGACCGCGACGTCGTCGCCGACCCGGGAGAGCACGTCCCCGCGACCGACCTGTTCGACCCGGGCGCTGGGCATGCCCAACACGGCCCGTACGGCGCCTTCCCGCAGTTGCGCGAGCAGGTCGGCGCCGAGCCGCCCGATCAGGTAGGCCGACACCGCGGTGGCCGCCGCGCCGAGGAGCGCGGCGGCCACCATCAGCACACCGATCGTGACCAGGATCGAACGCGGTTCGCCCCCGACCACTCCGTCGACCACCCGGCCGAGGAGCAGCACGGGGAGCATCTGGAGCGCCGCCCCGGCGACCGTGCTGAGTACGGCGGCGGACGACAGCCAGGGCATCTTGCGGCATTGAGCCGCGACCCATCGGGCTGCTTCACGTCCGGTCGTCGTACGCAGGGTTGCCGGGGCGACCCGAATGTCAGTGGTAGTCACACCTAGCCGACCGACTTGACGAGCTCGTCGATCGCGTACGGCATGGAGAGCAGGGTGGCCTGCGAGATGGCCGCGCCGGCCGCCGGGCCCTCGCTGTCCAGCAGGTAGGACACCTTGTTGTCCTTCGCGACCTTCAGGTTGGTGAACAGGTCGAACTTCTTCAGTGCGTCCATGTCCGCCTTGTCGTTGATGACGAAGACACGGTCGACGTCGACGAGGTCGGTGCGCTCCGGGGAGAGCTGGGTGTAGAACTTGTCACCCGCGATCTTGTCGATCTCGGTCTGCCCCTTGAAGCCCATGCCGGTCAGGAGCTGGCCGCGCACGTCGGTGGTGGTGAAGGGCGCGACGGAGTCCTTGTACCAGGACAGCGCGACGGCGGTCTGGTTGGCGAACTCGGGGTGCGCCTTCTTGGCCGCGGCGAGCTTGTCCGTGATGCCCTGGACCATCGCCTTGCCCTCGTCGGCCTTGCCGAGCGCCTTGGCGATGTGGAGGGCGTTGTCCTGCCACGGAGCGCTGAAGGGCTCCTTCTCGGCCTTGGTGCGACCCACCGTCGGGGCGATCTTGCTGAGCTTGTCGTAGGCGGCCTGGTCGATGTCGGAGTAGACACCGATGATCAGGTCCGGGCGCAGGGCGGCGATCTTCTCGAAGTTGGGGCCGGTGTCACCGTTGTTCATGATGACCTCGGGCTTCGCGTCACCCCACTTGTCCTTCACCCAGGGCCACTGCGTGTTGATGTCGGGGGTCTTGCCCGCCGGGTTCGGGTACTGGTCGACCATGCCGACCGGCTTGATGCCGAACGCCAGGATCGTCTGGTCGTCGGTGTAGCCGACGGAGACGACGCGCTGGGGGGCCTTCTCCACCTTGGTGGTGCCGAAGGCGTGCTCGACGGTGACGGGGAACGCACCGGCGGCGGCCGGGGTGTCGGCGCCGTCGTTCTTCTTGTCGGCCTTGTCGGCCGAGTCGGAACCGCAGCCGGCGAGGAGGCCTACACCGAGGGCCGCGGCAGACACGGTCGCCGCCAGCCGCTGCCAGGGCTTCATACGTGTGGTTCTGTCGAGGAGCATTCGGAAATCCCTTGCTTTCGTGCTGTCCGCTGCGGCCCCACTCGAGGCAGCCAAACCGTACCCCGGGGGAGTGAGGTAAGCCTAGCCTAAGTTGCGGGCAACTCATTCCGGTGGCCCGAACTCTGGACGTGGGTGCGGCCGATCGGCACGATCAGCGGCCGGTCGCCCACCGGATCGTCCATCACCTTCGCCCGCAGACCGAACGCCTCCTGCAGCAACTCGGCGGTCACGACATCGCGCGGATGACCCTGCGCCAGGACCGAACCCGCCTTCATCACGATCAGGTTGTCGCTGTAGCGCGTGGCCAGGTTGAGGTCGTGGAGCACCATGACCACGGTGCATCCCGACTCGTGCAGGTCGTCGACCAGGTCGAGCACGTCGATGGCGTGCGCCAGGTCCAGGTAGGTGGTGGGCTCGTCGAGGAGGAGCAGATCGGTGCCCTGGGCGAGGGTCATCGATATCCAGACGCGTTGACGCTGACCCCCGGAGAGCGAGTCGACGGGGCGGTCGGCCAGGTCGGCCACCCCGGTCATGGCCAGTGCGCGCTCCACGACGGAGGCGTCGTCGGAGGACCACTGCCGCAGCCAACTCTGATGCGGGTGCCGCCCCCTGGCGACCAGGTCCGCCACGGTCAGGCCCTCCGGCGCGACCGGCGCCTGGGGCAGCAGACCGAGCTTCTTGGCCACATCCCTGGTCCTGAGCCCGGCGATGTCCTCGCCGTCCAGCACGACCGAGCCCGCGGTCGGCTTGAGGAGCCGCGACAGGGTGCGCAACAGGGTGGACTTGCCGCATCCGTTGGGGCCGATGATGGTGGTCACCACCCCCGCCGGGACCGTGACGTCCAGTGCGTCGATGACGATCCGGTCCCCGTACCCGACCGTGACGCCCTTGGCTGCCAACCGCGGGATGTCATCGATCCCGGTCTCGATCTCGGTGACGCGTTGAACGACCATGCCCTCCCCTAAATTTAGGCTTACCTAATCTTTGTATCACCCGGGCCCTGCCGTCAAAGCGGCGCAGGTGAGGCCCGCGGCGCACCCGACGCCGCGGGTCCGACCGACGGAATTTCGAGGAGACGGCCTAGCGGCGGTTGGCCCGCACCAGGAGGTAGACGAGGAAGGGGCCGCCTATCGCGGCGGTGACCACGCCGACCGGCAGGGAGACCGGCAGCGCGGTGCGGGCGACCAGGTCCGATCCGATGAGCAGCAGCGCGCCCGTCAGGCCGGCCGCCACCATCGGCGGTGTCGGGGACTTGGTCAAACGCATCGCCACCTGCGGCGCCACCAGGGCGACGAACGGGACCGGCCCGGCCGCGCTCACCGCGAATCCGGCCAGGAGCACCGCGCACAGCAGCATGACCGCCCGCACCAGTGCGTACCGGACGCCCAGGCCCGCGGCCACGTCGTCGCCGAAGTGCATCGGCTTGAACTGGAAGCCGACGCAGACCACGACGGCCATCACGGCGAGCGTGCCCCACAGGGCCACCCCGACCGCGTCCCACGACCGGTTGTCCAGGGAGCCGACCAACCACGCCTGGGCGCGCGCCACGTCCCGGATGTCGGCGGTGACCAGCAGCCAGGTGGTGATCGCCTCCATCACGGCACTGACCGAGAGGCCGATGAGGATGAGCCGGAAGCCGTCGATGCCGCGCCGCCACGCCATGACGTACACCAGCAGCCCGGTGGCGAAACCGCCCGCGAGCGCCGCCCCGGACAGCCCGACGGAGCCGGTGACCGCGGCGGCGGCCCCACCGGACACCGTCACCAGGAACACCGCGACGGCGCTGGCGCCCCCGGTGATGCCCAGGATGTCCGGACTGGCCAGCGGATTGCGCGCGATGGACTGCGTGATCGCCCCGGAAACCCCCAGCGCGATCCCCACGACGAGGCCGGCCGCGGCCCGCGGCATGCGCAGGTCCATGATCACGAACTGGTCGACCTGCTCGCCCCCGCCGAACAGCGTGGCGATGACCCGGGGCAGGGCGAGGGGGAAGTCCCCCACCGCGATGGACAGGCAGAACACCAGGAAGGCCGCCACCGCCAACGCCAACGTGACCAGCGCGATCCTGGGTCGCCAGACGAACGACACGCGGCCGAGCCTCAGACCCGGCGTCACCGGCCGCTTCACCACTGTCACGTTCATGCGCTCTTGAACTTTCCCCGCCACACCAGGACCGCGAAGAAGGGGGCGCCGAGGAGGGCGACGAGGACGCCGGCGTCCAACTCCCCCGGCCGCACCACCACGCGGCCCGCGATGTCGCAGACCAGAAGGACGACTGCGCCGAGCAGACCCGCGTACGGCACCAGCCAACGGTAGTCGGGGCCGGCCAGGTACCGGGCCAGGTGCGCCACCATGAGTCCGAGGAACGCGATGGGGCCGCACGCCGCCGTGGCCGCGCCCGCCAGCAGGGTGATGGCGAGGATGCCGACGGTGCGGACGAGCGCGATGTTCACGCCCAGTCCCCGCGCGACGTCGTCACCCAGGTTGAGCAGGTTGACGGAGGGCAGCGTGGCCAGGGCCAACACCAGCCCGACCACGATGAAGAGGGTCACCGGCCAGATGACGTCGAAGTGGACACCGGCCACCGAGCCGGCGTTCCAGAACCGCAGGGCGTTCAGTGCCGCCTTGTCCGACAGCGCGACCGCCGTCGTCATCGCCATGAGGAACACCGTGACCCCTTGGCCGGCCAGGGCGAGCGTCAGCGGATTGCCGGCCCCCCGGCCGATGCTCGACAGTCCGAACACCACGACGCCGGCGATCGCGGCGCCCAGGAAGGCGAACCAGACGTACTGGAACGGGTCGGTGAACCCGAACAGGGAGATCGCCGAGACGACGGCGAACGAGGCGCCGGTGTTCACCCCGAGCAGGCCGGTGTCGGCGATGGGGTTGCGCGTGTAGCCCTGGATCAGCGCCCCGCCGACGCCCAGGGCGATGCCGGCCACGATCGCGAGCACCGTCCGGGGCACCCGTACGGTCTGCATGATGAGTCTGGTGTCCGAGACCTTCTGACCGGGCTCCGGCGGCGTGAACAGTCCGTGCCACACCTCGGCGGGACTCAACGCGCGCGCGCCGACGGCGAGGGAGACCATCGCGACCACCACGAGGACCGCGACGAGGGCGCCCAGACCCACGAGCCTGCGCTGCCGGGCTCCCGCGACGCGGGAGGGCGCCGGGCGTTCAACTGTAGTCGTGGCCATGTCGACGTAGGTTATCCCTTGCATCCGGCGCGGACGCCGGCCGCCCTGGCACCTCGCGCCCGCGGGCGGGCGGACCGCTGGTGCGGCGGCGGGTACCGGGGGCACGGCGGACCTTCTTCGTGGATCTGCTGCGTGCACAGTGCTGCCGTGCCTGTCGGTGCGAGGGCACCACAGGCACGGCAGTGGGTGGGTGGACCGGGTGGTCAGACGGCCGGCTGGCGGACGTCGGCGGCGGTCGCCCCGGTGACCGGGCCGGCCTCGTCGGTCAGCGCCTTGAGGCCCCGGTCGAGTATCGAGTCGAGGATCTCGCCGACGCGCACCGCGGTGTTGGACAGCAGGGAGGAGGTGATGCCGTGGGTGTGTTCGGTCCCGCCCTGCAGGTAGATGCCGCAGCGCAGGTCGAGGTCGGTCGCCACGCGGTAGTCGCGCTCGACCCGGACGCGGCCCTGGTCGTCGCGGTGGCACCGGTCGGCGACCTCGCCGAGGAGGCCGAGGCCGTCCGCCTGGAGGTACCCGGTGGCGCACACCACGACGTCGGCGTCGAGCAGGTTCTCCTCCCCGCTGACGAGGGACTTGATGGTGGCGCGGACCCCGTCGGCCGTCTCCTCCACGCCCGTCAGGCGCGAGACGTTCAGGAAGCGGAGCCGCTCGGCGCCGAGCACCTTCTCGCGGTACGCCTGCCGGTACAGGTCGTCGATGAGGTCCATGTCGACGACGGAGTAGTTGGTGTTGGCGTGGTAGCCCATGAGCCGCTGCTTGACGTCCTCGGGCGCCGAGTAGTACTCGCCCACGGCCTCGGGGTCGAAGATGCGGTTGGCGAAGCTGCTGTCGTCCGCCGGGCTGTAGCCGTAGCGGGAGAAGACCGCGCACACCTCGGCCTGCGGGAAGCGGCGGTGCAGGTAGGCGACGTTCTCGGCGGCGCTCTGGCCGGCGCCGACCACGACGAAGCGGGTGGGCTCGTCGCCCTCCAGACCCTCGACCTTCGACAGCAGGTCGGAGTTGTGCCAGACGCGCTCGGTCCGCTCGACGCCTTCCGGCATGACGGGGCGCAGCCCGGTTCCGATGACGAGGTTGCGGGCCCGGTGCACGACGACCTCGTCACCGGAGCGCGCCGTCACGTCGAGGTACTCCACGACGCCGTCCCGCACCACGGGCTCGACGGAGACGACCTGGTGGCCGTAGGAGACCATGTCGTCGACCTTCGCCGCGGCCCACTCCAGGTAGTCGTGGAACTCGACGCGGAGCGGGAACAGGTTCTTGTGATTGACGAAGTCGATCAGGCGGCCCTTGCTCTGCAGGTAGCAGAGGAAGCTGTACTCGCTGGTGGGGTTCCGGAGCGTCACCAGGTCCTTCATGAAGGACACTTGCATGGTGGCGTCGTCGATGAGCATGCCGCGGTGCCAACCGAAGCGGGGCTGCTGCTCGAAGAAGTGAGCGGTGACCGCCTCTTGCCTTCCGACGCGCGCGTTGTGCTCGCTGAGAGCGATCGCCATGGCAACGTTCGAGGGGCCGAAGCCGATGCCGATCAGATCGTGGATCAGTGGTGCGTCGCCAGGAAGAGCCTGTGACATGTCACTCCCATTGGTGCGGGACAGCCGCCTGCCAGGCGTCGTGTCGGGGGTGGGGGAATAGGGGAGTCCAGGGCACGCCGGTGACCGGCAGCCCAGTGGAACTTAGGTAAAGCTAACCTGATCCAGGGTTGCTGTCGACCTGACAAAACGGTCAATCCACCCTCAGTCGGGTCAATCGGGCCCAGAAACAGGCTGGTTGGATCGTTAGGTTAGGCTCGCTTTACTTACCCTGCTCACCTTAGGAGGAACCCCGATGCGGGTCGTCATGTTCGGCTACCAAACCTGGGGCCATCGCACCCTGAAGGCGCTCCTGGACTCCGAGCACGACGTCGTGATGGTCGTGACGCACCCCAAGAGCGAGCACGCGTACGAGAAGATCTGGAGCGACTCGGTCGCCGAGCTCGCCGAGGAACACGGTGTTCCGGTCGTCATCCGCAACCGCCCCGACGACGAGGAGCTGTTCCGGCTGCTCAAGGAGGCCGACCCGGACATCCTCGTCGCCAACAACTGGCGTACCTGGATCCCGCCGCGCATCTACAACCTGCCGCGGCACGGCACCCTCAACGTGCACGACTCGCTGCTGCCCAAGTACGCCGGCTTCTCCCCGCTGATCTGGGCGCTCATCAACGGCGAGCCCGAAGTGGGCGTCACCGCGCACATGATGGACGAGGTGCTCGACGCCGGGGACATCGTCCTCCAGCGCTCGGTCGCCGTCGGCCCGACGGACACGACCACGGACCTGTTCCACAAGACGGTCGACCTGATCGCCCCGGTCACCATCGGCGCCCTCGACCTGATCGCCTCCGGGCAGAGCGAGTTCACGAAGCAGGACCGGTCCCAGGCCACCTTCTTCCACAAGCGGGCCGAGGAGGACATCCGGATCGACTGGACCTGGCCCGCCGAGGTCCTGGAGCGCCTGGTCCGCGCCCAGTGCGCGCCGTACCCGGCCGCCTTCACCTTCCACAAGGGCAAGCGCCTGGAGGTACTTTCCGCGGTCGTGTCCGAGGGCCTGTACGGCGGCACTCCCGGGCGGATCTTCTACCGCGAGGGCGAGGGCGTGGTGATCGTCGCCGGGGCCGACGCGCGCACGGGCCGCAACCACGGCCTGGCCGTCACCCGGGTACGGACCGAGGACGGCCGCGAGCTGCCCGCGTCCGAATACTTCACGGCCATGGGCGGCTACCTGACGGGCCGTCCCTGACGCCACGGGCAGCCCCTGCCGCCGCTGCGACCCCCGCCCGCCCCGCCCGCCCCGGACGGTCCCGGGGCGGGCGGGCCCCCACCGCCGCACGGATCCCCTTCCCGCGCGGCGGTGGGGTTTGACCGGTCGGCACTTCGGTACACATCCGGTGGACGACACCCGGCGGGTGGTGACCGCCGTGCACATCACCAGGGCACTACGCCGGCGTCGTCGAAGAACTGGCCGGTGGGGCCGTCGTCGGGCAGGGTCGCGAGTTTGATGGCGATCGCCGCGCCCTGTTCGGGGGTGCGCACGCCGCGGAAGCCGTTGAGGTCGGTCGCGACGTAGCCGGGGCAGCCGGCGTTGATCAGGATGTTCGTGCCGCGCAGCTCCCGGGCGTACTGGAGGGTGACGGCGTTCAGGAACGTCTTGGACGGTGCGTACGCCACGGCCACGGGACCCGCCGTCTGCTCGGCGGCGGTTCCTGACTGTCGGGTGAGGGAGCCGACGCTGCTGGACATGTTCACGATCCGAGGTGACGCAGAGCGGCGCAGCAGCGGCATCATCGCGTTGGTGACGCGGATGACGCCGATCACGTTGGTCTCCACGACCGTCCGGATGGTGGCGAGATCGGCTCGGGTGGGCTCCTGCGGCATGCCGCCGGCGATGCCGGCGTTGTTGACGAGCACGTCGAGGCGCCCCGCCCGTTCCTCGATCAGCCGTGCGGCGGCGGTGACGCTCGCGTCGTCGGTCACGTCCAGCGGTACGCCGAACGCGTCGACGCCGGCCGCGCGCAGGTGCTCCACCGCTGCCTCACGCCGCTGATCGTCTCGGGCACCGACGCCGACGCTCCAGCCGAGGGCGCCCAGGCCCGCGGCGATCTCGTGGCCGATTCCCTTGTTCGCGCCGGTGACCAGCGCAATCGTTCGTTCGCTCATGGGAACCATGCTGCACTCGCACCCCGGCGGGGGGCCAAGACCGATGGGGTGGACAGCGATACCGTCCAGGTATTGATCCGGGGTAGCGTGGCCGGATGGAGACCCGGGAACTGCGCTACTTCGTCGCGGTCGCTGAAGAGCTGCACTTCGGGCGGGCCGCGCAGCGGCTCGGGATCGCGCAGCCGCCCCTGTCACGGGCGATCCAGCAGCTCGAACGCCGGCTCGGGGTAACGCTGCTGGATCGGACCAGCCGCACCGTCACGCTGACCGAGGCCGGTTCGGTGCTGTTGGCCGAGGGCCGGGCGGCCCTCGGCGCGGTCCACGCCGCCGAGCGCCGGACCCGCCGCGCAGGCCTTTCCGCGACCGGGCGTCCCGGCCTGGTCCTGGTGACGAAGGCCAGCGCGTCCAGAGAACTGCTGGCCGAACTGCTCGACGCGTACGCCGCCGAACCCGGCGCGGTCCCCGTCGACGTCATCCTGTGCGGCCCGGCCGAGCAGGAACGGCTTCTGCGCGAGGGCCGGGCCGACGTGGCGCTGTTGCACCGGCCGTTCGACTCGACGGCCGGGTTCGACTCCGAAGTCCTCGGCACGGAGGGCCAGGTCGTGGTCCTGCCGGTTGGGCATCCGCTCACCGTCCGGGCCCATGTGCACATGGCCGACGTCGCCGGGCTGCCGGGCCTTCCTCTACCGCGTTGGCCCGGCCCGGACGGCACCTACCCGCCCGGCCCCGGCCCACAAGTCCGCGACCACGCGCAGTTGTTGCAGCTCGTCGCGCTCGGCCGGGCGTGCGCGGTGTCACCGGAGTCGTGCCGAGCCCAACTGCCCGGTGACCTCGCCGCCGTGCCCGTGCTGGACGCGCCGAAAGTCACCACCGTGATCGCCTGGCCACCGCACAGTCGGTCCCGAGCCGTCGCCGACCTTGTCCGCACTGCGACACGTCTGCGGTAGTTCCCCCATGCCTGGCCAGGTTCCACCCAGCGTGGCCCGGCTCACCCGCTGAGACCTGCACGGCATGAACAGCCGGTGCCGGCCATCGCTCCCGAAGCGCCGACTGCAAAGCCTCGCCACAGGGGTTGTGACTACGGACAACAGTTGTCACAGGTTCAGCGGCGGACGCGGGGCATGCCGAGGCCGATCCACGAGATGATCTCGCGCTGGATCTCGTTGTTGCCGCCGCCGAAGGTGAAGATGACCGCGCTGCGGTAGCCGCGCTCCAGCTCGCCGTGCAGGACCGCCCCGGCGGAACCGTCCTTGAGGGAGCCCGCCGCGCCGACCACCTCCATGAGCCAGGCGTACGCGTCGCGGCGCGCCTCGGAGCCGTAGACCTTGACGGCGGAGGCGTCCTGCGGGGTGAGGGTGCCGGCCTCCACCGCGTTCACCATCTGCCAGTTGAGCAGCTTCATCGCGTCGAGCCGCGTGTGGGTGCGGGCGAGCCTGCCGCGGACCCAGGAGAGGTCGATCACGCGGCGCCCGTCGGCGAGTCGGGTCCGCGCGGCCCAGCGTTGGACGTCGTGCAGGGCGCGGATGGCCATGGTCCCGTGGGCGGCGAGGGTGACGCGCTCGTGGTTGAGCTGGTTGGTGATCAGGCGCCAGCCCTTGTTCTCCCGGCCGACCCGGCGGCTCGCCGGGACGCGGATGTCCTCGTAGTGGCTCGCGGTGGTGTCGTGCGAGGCGAGCGTGTTGATGAGGGTGCAGGAGTACCCGGGGTCCGAGGTCGGCACGAGGAGCATGGTGATGCCCTTGTGCGCGGGGGCGTCGGGGTCGGTGCGGACGGCGAGCCAGACCCAGTCGGCGGTGTCGCCGTTGGTGGTCCAGATCTTCTGGCCGTTGACCACGTAGGTGCCGGTGTCCTCGTCGCCCTCGCGGACGGCCTTGCACTTGAGCGCGGCGAGGTCGGTGCCGGCGTCGGGTTCGCTGTAGCCGATGGCGAAGTCGATCTCGCCGGCGAGGATCTTCGGGAGGAAGGAGGCCTTCTGCTCGTCGGTGCCGAACTGCATGATGGTCGGCCCGACGGTGTTCAGCGCCATGAGCGGCAGCGGCACGACGGCCTGCGCGGCCTCGTCGAAGAAGATGAACTGGTCCACCGGGGACATCCCGCGTCCGCCGTACTCCTCGGGCCAGCCGACGCCGAGCCATCCGTCGGCTCCCAGCCGGCGGATGGTCTCGCGGTAGAAGCGCTTCTGCGCGGCCGGGTCCTCGTAGCGGGCGTAGACGTCCTGCGGGACCAGTTCGGCGAAGTAGGCGCGCAGCTCGGTGCGCAACCGCTGCTGCTCGGGCGTGTATTCGAGGTGCACGGGCCCTCCGGGAGGTCTCGCGGTCCGTCGTCACTGGCGCAGGGCAGACTAGAACCTGTTCCAAGAATCCGGAAGGGTCCTCGGGTCGGGGTTTGCGGCGACCGCGCCGGACCGCTGACAGCGAGCCCCCGCCTGCCCGACAATGGCCCCTTGGATCAGGGGACTTCGACCGTCCGGGGGGGATGCGTGGACCACGAGGCATGGCTACGGGAGATGGGCGGGCGCGACCGGGCTCCACAGCGCCCGGCGGTCGGTCCCGAGGGGGTGACACAGATCCACGAGCCGGGCGCGCTGCCGTTCGAGGAGGAGCAGCCGGGCCGGCAGCAGTGCTGGGACCGCATCCCCGCCGCCACGACCGCGACCCTGCTGGAGAAGGCGGGGAAGGTCCTGACCTGGTGGGCGTACCCCGAGCCGAACGGGCACCCGAGGGCGCTGGTGATCGGCGAGCGGGGGATCTGCCGCGTCGCACCGGTCATCCGGGCGGGCGTGCCCGAGTACCGGGGTGAGCGGGTCCGCCTGGAGCCCGGCTCGCTGCGGCGGCGTTCCTTCGACCACCGGCCCCCGAAGGTCGGCCGCCCCAAGACCCCCGCACCGGCCGCTCCCCCGCCGCCCGGGGTGCCGGTGGAGCGGCTCGACCTCGCTCCGGAGGCGCGCGGGATCCTCGGCCAGTTCCCGTTGGAGGTGCAGGACTTCCTCCAACGGCCGTTCCTGTCCGGGGCCGACCGGCAGGTGAGCGCCGACTGGTACTACGACGAGACGCGGGACGGGCGGCGCGCGACCCTGTTCATCGCGCTGTGCCTGCAAACCGAGCGCGCCCTGGCCGTGGTCGAGGCCACCCGGACGCTGGCCCGGGGCGCCCGCGTGGACCAGGCGAGCTGGCCGGCCATCGAGTGCCATCAGGCCCGGTTGCTGCCGCGCTGACCGGCGTCCTGCCGGGCAGCGGTGGTCGCCGCCCCGCGAGCGGGGCGGCGGCGCTCAGTTCAGGGCGGTGAGCATGGCGGCGGCGGTCTTCGCCATCGCCGTTCGGGCCGCCGTGAGGTAGGGGCGCGGGTCCGCGGGCGTGAGGTGGGTGCGGATGGCGTCCGTCATCGCCACGTTCAGCGCGGTGCCGATGTTGACCTTGCGGATGCCGCCCGCGACGGCTGCCGCGAGTTCGGAGTCCGGGAGCCCGGAGGAGCCGTGCAGCACCAGGGGCACGTCCACGGTCTTGGCCAGGCGGGCGAGCAGCGCGTGGTCCAGTACGGCGGTCCGGCTGGTCATGGCGTGGCTGCTGCCGATGGCGACGGCGAGCGCGTCCACCCCGGAGTCGGCGACGAACCGTCGCGCCTCGTCCGGGTCGGTACGGGCGCCCGGCGCGTGCGGGTCCAGCGGCGCGGCCCCGTTCTTGCCCCCGACCTCCCCCAGTTCGGCCTCGATCCACAGCCCGTTGGCGTGGGCCCAGTCGGCGGCGGAGCGAGTGGCCTCCAGGTTCTCGGCGTACGGCAACTGCGCGGCGTCGTACATCACCGACCCGAAGCCGGCGTCCGCGGCCCGACGCAGCAGTTCGGAGCTCTTGACGTGGTCGAGGTGCAGCCCGACGGGGACGGCGGCCGCCTCCGCGCAGGCGACGGCCGCGCGGGCGATGGGGAGCAGTTGCCCGCCCCGGAACTTCACCGCGTTCTCGCTGAGTTGCAGGATCACCGGCAGGCCCACCTGCTCGGCGCCCGCGATGACGGCTTCGGCGTGTTCCAGCGTGATGATGTTGAAGGCGGCGACGGCGCGGCCGGCCTTGGCCGCGTCCGCCACCAGGCCGCCGGCGGGGACGAGGGTCATCGGACCGCCTCCTGGCCCGTGGTGAGGATGACGGAGCGGGTCAGGTTGCGGGGCGCGTCCGGGTCGAGCCGTCGGTGCGCGGCGACGGCGAGCGCCAGCCGGTGGACGCGGACCAGTTCGGCGAGGGGGTCGAGGCGGCCCTCCACCCATGCGGCGCCGGCGCCGCGGACCTGTTCGGCGATGCCGTCGGGGGTCTCGCCGAGGGACCAGGTGAGGGTGCCGGGGCCGGTGACGCTGACGGGGCCGTGCCGGTACTCCATGGCCGGGTAGGACTCGGCCCAGGACAGGGAGGCCTCGCGCATCTTCAGGGCGGCCTCGTGGGCGAGTCCCACGCTCCAGCCGCGGCCGAGGAAGGTGTACTGGTCGAGGGTCTCCAGTCCGGTGGGCAGCGGTTCGGCGAGCGCGGTGCGCGCGTCGGCGACGACGGCCGGGGCGTGGGCGCCGACGTGGGCCCGCAGCAGGGTGAGGGCGGTGGTGGCGAAGCGGGTCTGTACGACGGACCGTTCGTCCGCGAAGTCCAGGACCACGAGGTCGTCCGCGAGGGTCGTCACGGGCGTGGCCGGGTCCCCGATGACGGCGGTGGTCGCCACCGCGGCGTCCCGGAGACCGGCCAGCAGGTCCAGTACCTCGGTGGTGGTTCCGGAGCGGGTCAGTGCCACGACGCGGTCGTAGCGGCGGTGGCGCGGGAACTCCGAGGCGGGGAAGGCGTCCGTCTCGCCCTGACCGGACTCCTCGCGCAGCACGGCGGCGGCCTGGGCCATGTAGTAGGAGGTTCCGCAGCCGACGATCGCGACGCGCTCCCCGTGTCGCGGCAGCGAGGTCCGGTGCGTGGTGGCCAGTTCGGCGGCCCGTTCCCAGCATTCGGGTTGTGTGGCCAACTCCTGCGCGACGTGACTCATACGGGCTCCCTGGTACGCGACGGCTCGTGGATGCGTTTTCTTGCAAGGTAGCGGGCAGTTTCACGCAACTTCAAGCATCCACGGCGGCGAGCTGCTGGGTTAACCTCGACGCCGGGGCCGCACGGACGGCCCTTCGGAGCACGCACGAGGGGGGCCATGACCCGCAACGAACGCCGGCAGAAGCTGCTGGACCTGCTGGTGGAGGGCGGCGGGCTGGAGGTGGAACCCGCGGCGGAGGCGCTCGGCGTGTCCGCCGCGACCATCCGCAGGGACCTCGATCAGCTCGCGGAACAGCAGTTGCTCGTCCGCACCCGCGGCGGGGCGGCGCCGCACGGGGTCTCCTACGAACTCCCCCTGCGCTACCGGACCTCCCGCCGCGCCGCCGAGAAGGGCAGGATCAGCGAGGCGGTGGCGGCGCTGATCGCCCCGGGCGAAGTCGTCGGCCTGACGGGCGGCACGACCACCACCGAGGTCGCCCGCGCGCTGGCGGCCCGCGCGGACCTCGCCACGGGCTCCCCCGCCCTGACCGTCGTCACCAATGCCCTGAACATCGCGGGAGAACTGGTGATCCGACCCCAGTTCAAGATCGTGCTGACGGGCGGGGTGGCTCGCCCCCAGTCCTACGAACTGACGGGGCCGCTGGCCCAACAGGTGCTCGGACAGCTGACCGTGGACACCGCGGTCGTCGGCGTCGACGCCTTCGACCCGGTGGACGGCGCCGCCACCCGGCACGAGGACGAGGCCGCCATGAACCGGCTGCTGTGCGAGCGCGCCCGCCGCGTGGTGATCGCGGCCGACTCCAGCAAGCTCGGCGTACGCGCCTTCGCCCGGATCTGCGCGGCGTCCGCCGTGGACGTGCTGGTGACGGACACGGGGGTGTCGCCCGCCGTGGCCGACGCCTTCGCGAGGGCGGGCGTCGAGGTCCACCGCGTCTGAGCGGGGCGTACACCCGACGGGACGCGCACCCCAGGGATGCCACCGGGAGGGTCCGGCCCGAGCGGACAGCGTGTCGGGCGGGCCGTGCACCGGGTGAGTCGGTGCGTCGGCCGGGTCAGTGCGTCGGGACCCGTTCCGCCTCGCGCGACAGGGCCGCCAGCACGGGGGCGATCAGCGGGTGGGACTCGGCGCCCCGGCGGGTGGCGGCGAAGACCCGGCGGGTGGCGGCCGGGCCGACGACCGGGCGGACCTGGACCTCCTTGAGGTCCATGCCGCGCAGGGCCGAACGCGGGACCAGGGCGACGCCGCCCCCCGCGCCGACGAGGGCCGTCACGGCGCGGAAGTCGTCGGAGGAGTGCGCGAACCGCGGCTGGAAACCGGCCAGTTCACAGGCCAGCAGGGTCACGTCGTGGCACGGGTTGCCGGGGTACTGGCCCACCCAGTCGGAGTCGGAGAGGTCCGCGAGCGACACGGTGGGCAGGTCCGCGAGGGGGTGACCGGCCGGCAGGACCGCGTCGAAGGGTTCCGCGTAGAGGGGGACGATCGACAGCCGGCCGTCGTCCGCGCCCGGGGCGCCCCGGTACTCCACCGCGAGCGCCAGGTCCGCCTCGCCGGCCAGCAGCAGCGGCAGGCTCTGGTCGCCCTCAGCGTCGCGGACGCGGAGCCGGATCCCGGGATGGTCCACCGCGAGGCGGGCGAGCGCCGGGGCGAGCACCTCCGCGATGCCGGTGGCGAAGGCGGCGACCGTGACCTCGCCCGCCGAGCCGCCCGCGTACGCCGCGAGTTCGGCTTCGGCGCGCTCCAGTTGGGCCAGCACCTCGTGGGCGTGCCCGACGAGGATCTCCCCGGCCGCGGTGAGCCGTACGCCCCGGCCGCTGCGGGTCAGCAGGGCGTGTCCGGTCTCCTGCTCCAGCGCGGCGAGCTGCTGGGAGACGGCGGAGGGGGTGAGGTACAGGGCTGCGGCCGCGGCGGTCACCGTACGGTGGTCCGCCACGGCCCGCAGGATGCGCAGCCGGCGGGGGTCGATCACCCCGCCATTGTCTCAGGCCACAGCCGTCCCGAGCGCCGCACGGGCCTCGATGAACGCCGCCACCGCGCGCTCCACGTCGGCCGTGGAGTGGGCGGCCGACAACTGCACGCGGATCCGGGCCGCGCCCATGGGCACCACGGGGTACGAGAAGCCGATCACGTACACGCCGCGCTCCAGCAGCAGCTCCGCCATCCGGGCCGCCTCGGCGGCGTCCCCGATCATGACGGGGGCGATGGCGTGGTCGCCGGGGAGGACCTCGAAGCCGGCGTCGGTCATCTTCGCGCGGAAGAGCGCGGTGTTGGCGGCGAGCTGCTCGCGCAGGTCGCCGGCCGACTCCAGCAGGTCGAGGACCTTGAGCGAGGCCGCCGCGATCACGGGGGCGAGGGAGTTGGAGAAGAGGTACGGACGCGAGCGCTGGCGCAGCAGTTCGACGATCTCGGCGCGCGCCGCGACGTAGCCGCCGGAGGCGCCGCCGAGGGCCTTGCCCAGGGTGCCGGTGATGATGTCGACCCGGTCCATGACCCCGTGCAGTTCGGGGGTGCCGCGGCCGCCGGGGCCGACGAAGCCGACGGCGTGCGAGTCGTCGACCATGACCATGGCGTCGTAGCGCTCGGCGAGGTCGCAGATCTCCGCGAGCGGGGCGACGTATCCGTCCATGGAGAACACGCCGTCGGTGACGATCAGACGGCGGCGGGCGTCCTGGGCGTCCTTGAGCCGGGTCTCCAGCTCCGCGAGGTCGCGGTTCGCGTAGCGGTAGCGGCGGGCCTTGGAGAGGCGGATGCCGTCGATGATCGAGGCGTGGTTGAGGGCGTCGGAGATCACCGCGTCCTCGGCGCCGAGGAGGGTCTCGAAGACGCCGCCGTTGGCGTCGAAGCACGAGGAGTAGAGGATCGTGTCCTCCTGGCCCAGGAAGGAGGACAGGCGCGCCTCCAGTTCCTTGTGGACCTCCTGGGTGCCGCAGATGAAGCGGACGGAGGCCATGCCGTAGCCCCAGCGGTCCAGGGCGTCCTTGGCGGCGGCGACGACCTCGGGGTGGTCGGCCAGGCCGAGGTAGTTGTTGGCGCAGAAGTTCAGGACCTCGCCCGCGGCGCCGCCGGAGGTGACGCCGACGGACGCGTTCTGCGGGGTGCCGATGACGCGCTCGGGCTTGTGCAGGCCGGCGGAGCGGATCTCGTCGAGGGTGTTGCGCAGGTCCTGGCGGACGGTCTCGAACATGGCGGGCGTGCTCTCTTTCTCCTGGTGCGGCGGAGGGAGGGGGGCCGGGCCCCGCGGAGGGGGGAGGGTGTGCGGGGCCCGGCCGGAGGGAGATGGTTCGGGGGACGGCCGCGGGCCGTCCGGGGTCGGGCGGGGAGGCTACGCCGTCCAGTCGAGGATGATCTTGCCGCTGCGGGCGGTGGACGCCTCGTCGAAGGCGGCCTCGAAGTCGGTGTGCGCGTACCGGCCGGTGATGACGGGGCTGAGGTCGAGCCCGCCCTCCAGCAGCACGGTCATCGCGTACCAGGTCTCGAACATCTCGCGGCCGTAGATGCCCTTGATGGTGATCATCGAGGTGACGACCTTCGCCCAGTCGACCGGAAAGTCCTGGGCGGGCAGGCCCAGCATGGCGATCCGGCCGCCGTGCGTCATGTTGGCGATCATGTCCTGCATGGCCTCGGCGCGCCCGGACATCTCCAGGCCGATGTCGAAGCCCTCGCGCAGTCCGAGGGTGGCCTGCGCGTCCGCGATCGTCGACTCGCGGACATCGACCGCGAGCGTGGCGCCGGCCTTGCGGGCGATCTCCAGACGCTCGGGGCTGACGTCGGTGATGACCACGTTGCGGGCGCCGGCGTGCCGGGCCACGGCCGCCGCCATGATGCCGATGGGGCCGGCGCCGGTGATCAGCACGTCCTCGCCGACGAGCGGGAAGGACAGCGCGGTGTGCACGGCGTTGCCGAAGGGGTCGAAGATGGCCGCCACGTCGAGGTCGACCTCGGTGCGGTGCACCCACACGTTCTGCGCGGGCAGGACGACGTACTCGGCGAACGCCCCGTCGCGTCCGACGCCGAGGCCGATCGTGCTGCGGCACAGGTGGCGGCGCCCGGCCAGGCAGTTGCGGCACTTCCCGCACACCAGGTGGCCCTCGCCGCTGACCAGCGCGCCGATCTCGATGTCCCGCACGTCGGCGCCCAGCGCCGCGACCTCGCCCACGAACTCGTGACCGAGCACGAGGGGGGTCTTGACGGCGCCCTGCGCCCAGCCGTCCCAGGCCCGGATGTGCAGGTCGGTGCCGCAGATGCCGGTGCGGAGCACCTTGATGAGCACGTCGCCGGGGCCGTACTCGGGCTCGGGGACGTCCATGAGCCACAGCCCGGGCTCGGCCTTGTGCTTGACGAGTGCCTTCATGAACGTGGCTCCAGGCATGCGGAGGGGAGCACCTCGGGGCGTGCGGGCCCGTGCGGTGTCTGACGTGCACCAATGTGCCGAGCGGGGTGGTGATCGGTCCATCGAGACTTTCTTAAGCGGGCCGACAGCGCAGCTTCACGCCTATGCTCCTCACCTGAGGGGGCAGGGCCGGCCCGGGCAGTGCCGGGGGCGGGGGAAAGGGGAGGTGAGGGGCGTGCCGAGTCTGCGCAGCAAGGCGTTGTCGGTGGCGCTGATCGCGGTGGGGCGTCGAAGACGGTACGCCGGTGCCGAGGCCGTGCGGGCCAAGGTGGCGGAGTCCGCCAGGAGGCCCGCGTCGCATCTGCCGCCGCGTTCACTGGGCCGCGTCGCGGAGGTCTCGCGGGCCTTCGTCGGGGCGTGGCCGGTCTACGACGTGTCGCCGCGGGGCGTCGAGCCCGCGGCGCAGGTGTTGTACGTCCACGGGGGCGCCTACGTGGGCGAGTTGGTCCGGCCCCACTGGTCGTTGGTCCGCACCCTGGTGACGCGGGCCCGGGCGCGGGTGGTCGTGCCGGCGTACATCCTGGCCCCGCGCGGGACCGCCGACCGGACCGTTCCGGTGGCCGCCGACCTGCTCAGCGGGTTGATCGAGAGCGGCGGCGCGGGCGGGACGGTGCTGATCGGGGACTGTGCGGGCGCCGGGATCGCCCTGGCCGCGGCCCAGCGCCTGCGGGAGCGCACGGGGGCGCAGCCGTCCCGGATCGTCCTGGTCTCGCCCTGGTTGGACCTGAGCGTGAGCCATCCCGGACAGGCGGCCGTCGAGCCGGGCGATCCGCTGCTGAGGCGGCCGGGGCTGGTCGAGGCCGGGCGCCTGTACGCGGGCACCCTCGCCGCCGACGACCCGAGGGTCAGCCCGCTGCACGGCGACCTCGCGGGGCTGGCTCCCCTGACGGTGTTCACCGGGACCCGGGACCTGCTGACCACCGACAGCCACGAGCTGCTCCGTCGGGCGCGGGACGCCGGCGTCGAGGTGGAGTTCCACGAGGCGGCGGGGCAGCCGCACGGCTACCCGTTCCAACGGGTGCCGGAGGGCCGGGCGGCCCGTGAGCGGATCGTGGCGTTGACCCGGGCGGTCGCCGCGCCGTGACGCCCCGGGCGGTGGGGGCGTGAGGGGCAGGTCTCGCACGGCCGGTCGTCCTCAGGCCACGCAGGTCATCAGCGAGCTGACCGGCCGGGCCCGGTAGGACGCCCAGAAGGCCTCGTCCCGTTCGGCGCAGGGGGGCGGGGTCCGCGCCGGCTGCCAGCCCGCGGTGGTGAACCCGGCCTCGACGGCAGCCTCGGCGAAGTCGGCGTGCGCCCATTCCCGGAACTCGACGTGCACGGGCGGCTCGGTGAGGAACTGGGCCCGTACCAGTGGCGCGTCCCCGTCGGGGTCGCGCGCCAGGACCCGGAGCCCGAACGGGGACCAGTCCACGCGAGGGAAGCCCCCGGCGTTCGGGACGATGGCCAGCAGTCGGCCGCCGGGCCGCAGGTTGGCGCGGATGGACCGGAACATGGAGTGCAGGGCGTGCCGGTCGGGTGCGTGGTTGAACAGGTAGAGGGCCGTGGCCAGGTCGAAGGGGCCCAGCTGCGGCATCGCGGCGGTTTCGGCGACGACGTACTCGATGGGCCCGCCCGGGCCGTCGTGGCGGGTCTCGCGGGCCCGTCGGATGCGTTCCGGGCAGTTGTCCACGCCCACGGTCCGCCGGGCCCCGCCGCTCGCGAGGAGCCGGGTGGTGCCGCCGTGTCCGCAGGCGAGGTCGAGGGTGTCGAGCCCGTGGACCCCGCCGAGGGCGTCCAGGGCGGTGCGCAGGGTGAAGGCGTCGGCCGCCGAGAAGGCGGTGGGGGGTGTCGGGCTGTCGTCCTGCTGTCGCATGTCCGCAAGCCTTCCCGGAGCGGGCCGGCGGAGGGTGCCGCACGCGGGTGCGTCCCCCGGACGAGGTTTCGGGTCGGTCCGTACGGCGTACGGGGCCGGGTCGTCGAACTCCCGCTTCCGGCGGGACCGTCAGTGCGCCGGGCCCGGGTCGACCGCAGCCGTCCGGAGGCGGGCCTCCTGCGAGGTGATCAGGTCGCGGGCACGGTCGCGCAGCCAGGTGTGCGCCGGGTCGGCGTCGTGGCGGGAGTGCCAGGCCATGCCGAACGGCAGCGTCGGCAGCTCCAGCGGCACCGGGAAGGTCTCCAGGCCCATCCCGTGGGCCAGCGGCGCGCCTTGCGTGGTGATCAGTCCGACCAGATCGGTGTCGCGGAGCACGAAGAGGGAGGCGGGGTAGGTGCCCATGCTGCCCCGTACCCGCCGGGTGAGGCCCTGTTCGGCGAGGGCGGCGTCCACGGGCCCCTGGAGCCGGCCCCGGCGGGAGACGATCAGGTGCTCGGCGGCGGCGAAGCGGCGTGCGGTCATCCGGCCGCGGAGCAGGGGGTGGCCCGCGCGGACGACCGCCACCATCCGCTCGTCGGCGAGGTGTTCGACGCGCACCTCGGGGGCGCGGCTGTCGATGACGGTGAGCTCCAGGTCGGCGACGCCCTCCCGCAGCGCCGGCACGTCGACGTGGCTTTCGGAGAGGAACCGCAGCCGTACTCCCGGCGCCTCGCTCGTCACCCGGGAGAAGAGGGCGGCGCCCGACACGGCCGTGAAGGCGTCGTTCGCGAGGATGGTGAAGGTGCGGGTCAGGGTCGCCGGATCGACCTGGCCGCCGGAGAGGAAGAGCGCGCGGGCCCGTTCGACGACGGCCCGCACCTCGCCGTGGACGGCGAGGGCGTGCGGGGTGGGCACCATGGTGCGTCCGGCGCGGACCAGGACCGGATCGCCGAGGGCCTTGCGGATGCGGCCGAGGGTGCGGCTCATGGCGGGCTCGGACAGGTGAAGACGGGCGGCCGCGCGGGACACGCTCGACTCCTCCAGAAGGACGTCCAGGGCCACGAGCAGGTTCAGGTCCATCCCGGATTGCGTCACACGCATTGATCCCTTGCACACGTTGCACTGGAAAGCAGGTCACGCCAAGCCTACGGTGAGCGGGGCGGACGATCCGCCCCCTTCAGGGCGGCCGGACCGCCCGAGCAGCACCCACCCCACACCGACCGACTCCAGGAGGAGCCGTGCTCCGCCATGCCCAGAAACCGTCCCGGGCCACAGCCGCCCCCGCCCTCACCCGCCCCGCCCTGCTCGTCCTGTGCGCGTGTGTGCTCGTCGCCCAGGGCATGGTCGCCGCCGTGAACCTGCTGATCCCGCAGCTCGCCGCCTCCACCCTGAGACCCACCCCCGACCAACTGCTGTGGGCGGTGGACGCGTACGTCATCGTCTTCGCGGCGCTGCTGATCCCGGCGGGGGCGCTCGGTGACCGCCACGGCCGCAAGGGGGCCCTGCTCGCCGGGCTCGGTCTGTTCGCCGCGGGCGGGGCGCTGAGCGCGCTCGCGGGGGATCCGGCCGTACTGATCGCCGGGCGCGGTCTGTGCGGGGCCGGCGCGGCGCTGATCATGCCGGCCACCATGTCCGTCCTGGTGCACCTGAGCCCGCCCGAGCGGCGCGGCCGGGCCCTGGCCACCTGGACGCTGTCCGCGGGCCTCGGGGGCCTGGCGGGCAACGTCGGCGGTGGTCTCGCGGGCGAGTTCCTGACCTGGCGGGCCCTGTTCTGGGCCGTGGTCCCGCTCGCCGCGCTGCTCGCGCTCGCGGTGGCCCGTACGGTTCCCCGCACGCCCTCCCGTCCGGACGCCTCCGTCGACCCCGTCGGTGCGCTGCTGCTGGCCGGGGCCCTGTTCGGGGTGGTCTACGGGATCATCGAGGGGCCCGGGCACGGCTGGGCGTCGGCGCGGGTCCTGTCCGCCTTCGGCGCGGGGGCGGTGCTGCTGGCGGCGTTCACACGGCACGCGTTGCGCGGCGCGCACCCGCTGCTGGACCCGCGGATCTTCGCCTCGCGGAAGCTGCGGGCCGGGACGCTGGGGATCGGGGCGGCGTTCTTCGGGCTGTTCGCGCTGTTCTTCGTCAACGCCCAGTACCTCCAGTACGCGAAGGGCTTCTCCCCCGCGCTCACCGGCCTGGCGATCGTGCCGCTGACCGTGGGCATGGCGCTGGTCCCCCGGCTGGGGGCGCGGCTCCAGGAGCGCACGGGGCCCCGGCTGCCGGTCGGCGTCGGGTTGGGCCTGATCGGGGCGGGGCTGCTGCTGGTGTCCACCGCCGACGCGGGCACCCCGTACGCGGTGTACGCCCTCCACCTGCTGGTGTTGTCGGTCGGTACGGGGCTGTGCGCGCCCTCGCTGACCTTGACGGTGGTCGCGGAGCTGCCCGCGCACCAGGCCGGGCTGGGGTCCGGGCTGAACACGGCGGCCCGGGAGATCGGCGCGGCCCTGGGCGTGGCGGTGGTGGGCACGGTGTTGGCCTCCCGCTTCCACGGCGATCCGCGGGACCCCGCGCAGGTGGTCGCCTTCACCGAAGCCATGGGGGTCGCGCTGCGCACCGTGTCGGTGGTCCTGTTGGTCGCGGCGGTCGCGGTGGTGGCCGGGTACCGGGAGCGGGCGCGGGGATGACCGCGCCGACGGGTGTGCGGGGGCGCCGGCTCGGGCGCATGCTGGCTGTGTGACGGCCAGACCGGACAGTGGCGCTCCCGCCACCGACGCCACGGCCCGGGTGCTCGCGCGGGCGGCCGTGGAGGCCATGGAGGCCGTCGGCGGGTACGCGGGTGGCGTCTACCTGCGCTCCGGCACGGAGGGGCTGCTGCGCATGGCCGCGCTGTGCGGGCTGCCCGGGCAGTTGTTCCGGCCGTGGTGGCGGATGCACATGAACCGGCCGTACCCGGTCGCGGAGGCCTACCGGTCAGGGCAGGCCGTCCACCTCTCCGACGCCGAGTCGGCGATGCGGCGCTTCCCCCAGCTGATGGCCGGGCTGCCGTACCCCTTCGCCTCGCTGTACGAGCCGGTGACCGCCGGCGGCGGCGAGCGGTTCGGGGTGCTGCTGGTACTGCGCCCCGCGACCCCCGGCGTGCCGGTCGACGCCGCCGATCGCAGGCGGCTGCGGCACACCGCGGACCGGCTCGCGACAAAGCTGGCCTCGCTCGCGGCGACCGGGGCGCGGATGCTGTGGGAGGACGACCCGGTGTCCGTGCCGGCGCCCTCGGCGACCGGCGACGACGCCCGGGAGGCCCTGGACCGGCTCACCCAGGCGGTGCTCTCGACGGACCGGCAGGGCCGGATCGTCTCCCTCAACCCGGCGGCCCGCACGATGCTCGGCCTCGACGACGGCTCCCGCGGGAAGGTGCTGTGGGAGGCCCTCCCCTGGCTCGGGCACCCGGCGTACGAGGACCACTTCCGTGCCGTGTTCCTGGCCTCGGACCCCGTGTACTTCCCGGCGCGACGCGGTCCCCATCCGTCCGGTGAGTGGCTCGCGGTCGGGCTCCATCCCGGGCCCGGCGGGGTGACCGTGACGATCGGCGCCGCGAAACCGCCCGCCTACGCGCCCGGGTCCGTGCAGCACCCCGGCGCCGGCCTGGCCGGCTCTCCGGCCGACCGGGCGTCCGCGCTGTACCGGCCGGTCGCCCTGGCGATCGCACTGACCGAGGCGATGACGGCCCGCCAGGTCTCGGCGGTGGTCACCGAGGAGTTGCTGCCGGCCTTCGGCGGGCGCCAGTTGGCGATCTACCTGCTCAACGAACGACATCTGCACCTGGCCTGGGAGACCGGCTTCCCCCAGGGTTTCCTCGACCGGTTCGACGGGGTCGGGCTGGACGTGCGGCTGCCCGGCGTGGAGACGCTGACCACGGGTCGGCCGATGTTCTTCGAGTCCATGCAGCACCTGGCCGCCGCGTACCCGGGGATCCCGCTGGACGCCGACGTGGGGGCCCGCGCCTTCCTCCCCCTGATCGCCTCCGGCCGGCCGGTGGGCTCCTGCATCCTCGGCTTCGACGTGCCGCGCGGCTTCAGCCCCGAGGAGCGCACGGTGCTCACGGCGCTGGCCGGACTGATCGCCCAGGCCCTGGAGCGGGCCCGACGCTACGACAGCGAGACCACGTTGGCCCGCGGGCTCCAGGCGGCGCTGCTCCCGCACCGGCTGCCGGTGCGCGACCACGTGGTGACGGTCGGCCGGTACCTGCCCGGCACCGCGGGGATGGACGTGGGCGGCGACTGGTACGACGTCGTCGAGACGGGCCCGGACATGCTGGCCCTGGTCATCGGCGACGTTCAGGGACACGGGGTGGCGGCCGCCGCGACCATGGGCCAACTGCGCAGCGCGGTACGGGCCTTCGCCCTGAGCGGCAACGACCCCGAACAGGTGATGCGGGGCACCAACCGGCTGCTGATCGACCTCGACCCGGGCCAGTTCGCCAGTTGCTGCTACGTGTTGATCGACCTGGTCTCGGGCCGGTCCCGCGCCGTCCGGGCGGGTCACCCGCAGCCGCTGCTGCGCGAACCCGACGGCCACACCTCCGTGTTGGACCTGCCGGGCGGGGTGGTGCTCGGCATCGACGCGGACGCCGGCTATCCGGTGACGGAACTGCGGCTCGCGGCGGGCTCGGTGCTCGCCCTGTACACCGACGGGCTGGTGGAGAAACCCGGCGTCGACATCGACGTGGGCGTGGAGCGGCTGCGGCTCGCGCTGGCCGCCGCCCGGCCGTCCCCGCTGACGGACATGGCCGACCGGCTGGTCAACGAAGTCGGGAACACCGACGACCGGCCCGACGACATCGCCCTGCTGCTGGCGTCCCGCACGGAGCCGCCCCGCTAGGTCGTCTCTTTCGGAACGTCGCCAAGGGCCGGGCTCAGGTGCGCAGAGGACCGGTCGCCGCGAGGGTGAAGGAGTGTCCGGCCGGGTCGCTGAAGAGCCGGGCGTCGCGCGGGCCGTCCTCCACGTCCACGTCCAGGGGCCGGGCTCCGAGCGAGACCGCTTCCCGCTCGGCCTCGTCCAGGTCCTCGGCGGCGACCTGGATCCGCAGGTGTGCCTGTTGGGAGTCCTCGGGGCGCGGCCAGCTCGGCGGCGCGTGACCGAGGTCCCTGCGGATGGCCAGGTGCACGCCGGGGCCGCCGACGACCTCGACCATGTCCAGGCCCACCCCGGCCCGCACTTCGGCGCCGAGGAGATCGGCGTAGAAGTGCGCCAGGCCTTCCGGCTCGGCGCAGTCCAATACGAGAACGCTCGTCTTCTTGACCGTCATGGGCCGCGCTTACCCCCAGTAGCCGCCCGTACGCGGGGCTCGGGGTCGTTCTCGTCCCGGATCGGCAAAGCGGAGGAAAAGTCGAGACGATCACCCTGCGGTTCCCGCACCACTCGTTCGCTCAACGTTTACGCGGCCTTAACACCTCATCCGGGGTCCGGGGCGGCGCCGCGACGATGGAATCCGCAGGTGAACAGCTCTTGACCTGCGGATCTCGCGGGGATTGCATGACGGCCCGGGAGCCACCGAACCACCTTGCTCACCACCGCCTCGGAGGCGATACCGCTCCCGCGCTCACTCACCGCATCTGCCGATCGGAACACCGCACCGATGTCTGACACGATCAGCGCACCCCAGGCCCTCGCCCCCGCCACCGGGCCCGTTCCCCAGAAGCTCAAGCGTTCCATCGGCGTCGTCGGCGGAACCCTGCTCACCCTCTCGTGCGTGACGCCCGCCTCGACGCTCTTCGTCGTCGTGCCCGACCTGTTCGCCGATCTCGGCACCTGGGCCGCCCTGACCATCGCCATCGGCTCGCTGCTCTGCGTCGGCGTGGCGTTCTGCTACTCGGAACTGGGCACCCTCATCCCCAGCGCCGGCGGCGAGTACGCGATGGTGTCCACCCTGGCGGGCCGCCTCGCCGGGTGGCTCGTGTTCGTGCTGTCCCTGCTCGTGGTGATGATCGTGCCGCCCGTGATCGCGATGGGCACGGCCGACTACCTCGCACCGGTGATCGACGTACCGGCGCCGGTCGCGGGCGCCGGCGTGATGCTGCTCGCCACCCTCGCCGGACTGCTCGACCTGCGGGCCAACGCCTGGATCACCGGCATCTTCCTGGTCCTCGAAGTGATCGCCGCCGCGCTGGTGGCCGTACTCGGCTTCGCCCACAGCGAGCGCGGCGCCGACGTGCTGGTGCACGGCGCCGTCGCCACCGACAACGGGGGCACCTCCCCCGTCACCGCGATGATGGTGGTCTCGGGGCTGGCCATCGCCCTGTTCATCACACAAGGCTTCTCCACGGCCGTCTACCTCTCGGAGGAGTTGGAGAACCCGCGCCGCAACGTCCCGCGGACCGTGCTCGCCACCCTCGCCATCTCCACCGCCGTCATCCTGATCCCGGTCATCGCCATCACCATGGGCGCCCCCGACCTGGCCGTCCTGACCTCCGGGGACATCGGCTCGATGGTCACCGCCTGGTCCAACTCGGCCGTCGGCACCTTCGTGAGCCTGTGCGTCGCCCTCGCGATCGTCAACGCGGGCATCGTGATGGTCATCCAGAACTCCCGGGTGCTCTTCGCCTCCGCCCGTGACAAGGCCTGGCCCGAGCCGGTCAACAACGCGCTGTCGCGCCTCGGCCGCTTCGGCTCCCCGTGGGTGGCCACGCTGCTGGTCGGCGTTCCGGGCGCGGCCATGTGCTTCGTCAACCTCGACACCCTGTACGGGGTCACCGGCGTCTCGGTCACCGGCATGTACCTGCTGGTCGCGGTCGCCGCGCTGTACAGCCGGCGCGGGGCGCACGGGTCGTCGGCGGCCTGGCGGATGCCGCTGTGGCCGGCCGTGCCGGTGGTGCTGATCGCCGTGTTCGCGTACATCCTGACCCAGCAGGAGACCCAGTACCTGGTGTGGACGGGCGGCATCACCGCCGTCGCCACCCTGTACTGGGCGCTGTACCTGCGCCCGCGCCAGGACAGCCGCTGGCTGGTCAGCATTCCGGATGACGGCGAGGAGGCCGCCGCCGAGGAGGCCGCCGCCGAGGAGGCCGCCGCCTGAGGGCGACGCCACCGCCGTCCCGCACCCTCCCCCCTCACGACAGCCGACCCGGCGCCCGCCGGGTCGGCTTCGTCGTACCCACATTGCGGGCGTGTTGCGGGCGTCGCCGAGCGCCGGCGCGAACGGGTCCGGGGTGTCTATGCTCCGCGGCATGGCCGTCACGCCGCGCGTTCCGCCGCGCCCCTGTTGTCGTCGCTGACGCCTGCCCGCACGCCCGCCCCGCCGCGCCGTCGCGCGCGCCCGGCACCCCCTCCGGTACCTCCGTGCCGATTCCGTTTCCCGCGCCGTTCCCTTCCGAGGAGCACGTCCGCCATGAGCACCCCCCTGACCCTCGCCGTCACCGTCGACCAGGTCCACGCCCGCCCCGAGGAGTTCACCGTCGTCGACGTCCGCACGCCGGGCGAGTACGCCTCCGGTCACCTGCCGGGCGCGACCAACATCCCGTTCGACCGGATCGCGGACTCCCTGCCCGAGCTGCGGAAGGCCGCCGAACTCGCCGAGGGCTCCGGCGGGGCGCTGCTGCTGGTCTGCGCCTCCGGAGCCCGGTCGCGGAACGCGGCCCGCACCCTGGCCGGTCGCGGCGTCACCGCCGCCGGCCTGACCGGTGGGACCGGCGCCTGGTCCGCCGCCGGATACGCCCTGGAGTACCCCGCCGAGGGCCGTCGGGCCGTGTGGGCCATGGAACGGCAGGTGCGGATCACCGCCGGCACGCTCGTCCTGCTGGGGCTGGCCCTGGGCACCTTCGCGCACCCGGCGTTCCTGCTCCTGAGCACCGCGGTGGCGGGTGGGCTGGTGTTCTCCGCGCTGACCGACACCTGCGCGATGGCGTCGGTGCTGGGAAGGCTGCCGTTCAATCGGCGCCGGTGACCCGTTCCGGGCCCCTCGCCCGCGTCGTCCCTGCCACCCCACCCCCCGTCCCACTTCCCGGAACGCCCGCGTCCACGATACGGACCGCGCTTGTCCCGGGCGGTCGAACCCCGACAGGATGCGGCCATGGCCCCCCTTCTCGTCTCGCGTCGTCACGTGGATCTGCTGCGCGTGTCGACCATGCTCTGTCGGGCCGACTCCTCCCGTACGCGCGGCTGTTGATCCGCCGCTCCTGACACCGTACGAATGACCGCGCGCCGCCCGGCGCGCCGCGATCCGCGTCCCCGTCCGCCCTCGTGCGGCCCCGGCGCGCCGCTCTCGCACCCACCCGGGCGTCTTCACCCCCTTCCCGTTCGCCCCTGACTCCCTTCTGCCCGTGTACACGTGCCACCGCCGGGCGGTGGCAGGTGCCGCGCTGCCCCGACGAGGTTTCACCGTGCCCGAGAACCCCCTTCTGCTCCACTGGTTCCTGCCCACCGGCGGGGACGGCCGCGATCCCGGCGGGGTGACCTCCGTCCAGGGCCGCACCGGGGCGGCCACCCGCCGACCGGCCGACGTCCCCTACCTGGCGCAGGTGGCCCGAGCCGCCGAGCAGGCCGGCTTCCACTCGCTCCTGACGCCGGTGGGACTCGGCTGCGTCGATCCCTGGATCCTCACCTCCGCGCTGTCCCGGCACACGGACCGGATCGGGTTCCTCGTCGCGTTCCGGGCGGGCCTGGCCTCCCCCACGCTGATCGCGCAACAGGCCGACGCCTTCCGCCGGTTCGCAGACGGCCGGCTCGGCCTGAACGTGGTGACCGGCGGCGATCCCGCCGAACAGCGGGCCTACGGGGATCACTTGGAGCACGACGCCCGCTACGCGCGCACCGACGAGGTGATGGCGGTGCTCCGGGACCTGCTGGACGGCAAACAGGTGGACCACCACGGGACACACCTGCGGATCGAGGGGGCCCGGCTCACGGATCCGGCGACGCACCACCACGTCCCGCTGTACTTCGGCGGAGCCTCGGCCGCCGCGGAGGACATCGGCGCCCGCCGGGCCGACGTCCAACTGCTCTGGGGCGAACCGCCCGCCGCCGTCGCGGCACGCGTGAGCCGGCTCCGGGAACGGGCCCGCGCCGCGGGTCGCACCCTGCGCTTCGGGCTGCGGCTGCACGTCATCAGCCGGGATTCCGCGGCCGAGGCCTGGGCGGAGGCAGACCGGATCCTCGCCGGGTTGGACCCGGAGGCCGTGCGGGCCAGTCAGGAACGGTTCGCGACCATGGACTCCGTCGGGCAGGCCCGGATGACCGCGCTGCACGGCGGGGCCGCGGACGCCGCGCGACTGACCGTGTCGCCGAACCTGTGGGCGGGCATCGGCCTGGTCCGCGAGGGCGCCGGCACCGCGCTGGTCGGCTCGCACGACGAGGTGGCCGCACGGCTCGCCGAGTACCGGGCCCTGGGGATCGACGAGTTCATCCTGTCCGGGTACCCCCACCTGGAGGAGGCCTTCCGGGTCGGCGAAGAGGTGGCACCGCGACTGCGGGCCCTGATCGGGACGGCGGTCTCGCCGTGAGCACCCTGCTGACCGCCCCGACCGGCCGGCTCCCCTCCCCCGACGCGGACCCGACCGTCGCCGCCGGGCGCCGGCACCGGTTCCGCGAGGCATCGCGGCGCGGCACCCTGCGGCTCGTGTCGCTGATCGTGCTGGTCGGGATCTGGCAGGCGGTGGTCGCCGCCGAGGTGTGGCCCCGGGTGCTCGTCCCCTCGCCCGGCGACGTGTGGCGGCAGTTCGTGCTCGCCTCCACCACGCACGACGGGGTGCGCGGCCACGGCGGCCACTTCCTGATCGAACACCTCGGGGTGAGCCTGGGCCGGATCGGCACCGGCGCCGGGTACGCCGTGCTGGTCGGGGTGCCGCTCGGGCTGCTGATCGGCGTGGTCCGGCCGCTGGCCGTCGCACTGGAACCGGTGGTGACGTTCCTGCGGACCCTGCCCCCGCTCGCGTACCTGTCGCTGCTGGTGATCTGGTTCGGCATCGACGAGGCCCCGAAGATCTGGTTGCTGGTGATCGCCGCCCTGCCGCCGATCGCCGCCGCCACCGCCGCGGCCGTTCGCACCGTGCCCGATCAACTCGTCGAGGCCGCCCGCGCCTTGGGCTCGGGTCCGGTGCACCTGCTGCTGTCGGTGCGCCTTCCCGCCGCGCTGCCGGAGATCCTCACCGGCATCCGGATCGCGGTGGGCGTGGCGTACACCTCCGTCGTCGCCGCGGAGACCATCAACGGGACTCCGGGCATCGGCGGCATGATCCGCGACGCGCAGCGCTACAACCAGACCGCGCTGGTGATCGCGGGCATCCTCGCCATCGGGCTGTCCGGGATCGTGCTGGACGCCCTGTTGCGGGGCGTCGAGCGGGTCGGCGTGCCCTGGCGCGGTCACACCTGAGTGGTCCGCACCCGCCACGGACGCCACCTCATCTCACCGCAGTTCACCCCGCCCCTCACCGCACCGCCGGCCAGACCACCACTCACACCACTCACACCGGAGCACAACCATGAGCGGATTCCTCTCGCGCCGCACCGTCCTGCTGGCCGCCGCCGTCACCCTGACCGCCGCCGGCGCCACGGCCTGCGGGGGCGACGGCGCCACCTCGGACGGTGCGGGGCGCACCACCGTACGGATCGCCTACCAGTCGATACCCAACGCCGACCTCGTCGTGAAGAACCAGCGACTGCTGGAGAAGGCCCTCCCCGAGGCCGACGTGAAATGGGTGAAGTTCGAATCGGGAGGTGATGTCAACACCGCTGTCCTCGCGGGGGCCGTGGACCTCGGCCTGGCGGGCTCCAGTCCCGTCACCAAGGGGCTGTCGGCGCCGCTGAACATCCCGTACAAGGTGGTGTGGATCCACGACCTGATCGGTGACAACGAGGCCCTCGTCGCCAAGCCCGGGATCGGCTCGGTGAAGGACCTGGTCGGGAAGAAGGTCGCCACCCCCTACGGCTCCACCTCGCACTACTCCCTGCTCGCCGCGCTGACCGCCGCCGGAGTCGAACCGTCGTCCGTCAAGACCGTCGACCTCCAGCCGCAGGACACGCTGGCGGCGTGGAAGCGCGGGGACATCGACGCCGCGTACGTGTGGACGCCCACGCTCGGCGAACTGGCCAAGGACGGAAAGGTGTTGATCACCAGCCGGCAGGTCGCGCAACAGGGCAAGCCGACGGCCGACCTCGGGGTCGTGACCAACGACTTCGCCGCCAGGCACCCGGAGGTGGTGACCGCCTGGCTGAAGGCCCAGGACCAGGCGGTCGCCCAGGCGCGCACCGCACCCGACCAGGCCGCCAAGTCGATCGGCGCGGAACTCGGACTGCCGACGGACGAGGCGAAGCGCCAGTTGTCGGAACTGGTGCTGCTGAGTGCGAAGGAGCAGACCGGGCCCGAGTACCTGGGCACGCCCGGCGCCCCCGGCAAGCTGGCCGGGCACCTGCACGACGCCGCGGTGTTCCTGAAGGGGCAGAAGGCGGTGGACGCGGTTCCGGACGAGGCCGTGTTCGGGCGGGCGCTCGCGGTGGAGGAGCTCGGCCGTGCCGCGCACTGACGCGCCCCCGGCCGTGGAGCTGGCCGGGGTGTCGGTCCGCTACGGTCCGGCGAAGCAGCGGGTCACGGCGGTCGAGGGGGTGGACCTGCGGATCCGCGCGGGCGAGTTCGTCGTCCTGGTGGGCCCCTCCGGCTGCGGCAAGACGACCCTGCTGCGGGTGGCGGCCGGCTTCGAACGCCCGGCGACGGGAACGGCCCTGGTCCGGGGCGGCGCCCCGGAGCCCGGCCGGGGCGCGGGCGTGGTGTTCCAGCAGCCGCGGCTGTTCCCGTGGCGCACCGTCGGCGGGAACCTCGGCTTCGCCCTGGCCCGACACGGGGTCCCGCGCGCGGAGCGGCCCGCCAGGATCGCCGAGCTGCTGGAGCGGGTGGGCCTGCCGGGCCTCGCGGGCCGGCGTACGTGGGAGCTGTCGGGCGGCCAACAGCAGCGGGTGGCGATCGCCCGGGCGCTGGCGGCGGAGCCGGAACTACTGCTGATGGACGAGCCGTTCGCCGCGTTGGACGCGCTGACCCGGGAGCGGCTCCAGGAGGAGGTGCGGACGCTGGCGGCCCGCCTCGGCACGACGGTGCTGTTCGTGACCCACTCGGCGGAGGAGGCCGTCCTGTTGGGCTCCCGCGTCCTGGTGATGGAGGCGGGTCCCGGCCGGGTGGTGGCGGAACTCCCGGTCCCGCTCGACCGCGCACCCACCACCGACGTCGCCGCGCTGCGCTCCTCGGCGGAGTTCGCCCACCTGCGCGGCCGGCTCACGGAGGCCATGCGTCGCCCGTGACCGGCCGCGGCAGCCGGCCGGGCGGGGCCGCGCACCTCACCGCCCGTCCCCGCCGCGCCCACCGGTCCGTGACACGCGTCGTACCGACCGCCCTTCCCGGTCAGTCCGACGCCGGGTCGCGGCTCAGCGTGAGCGCGGTGTTCACCAGGCCGACGTGACTGAACGCCTGCGGAAAATTGCCCAGTTGGCGGCCGGCGACGGGGTCGTACTCCTCCGCGAGCAGACCCACGTCGTTGCGCACGGACAGCAGCATCTCGAAGAGTTGCCGCGCCTCCTTGCCCCGGCCGGTCATGTGCAGGGCGTCGGCCAGCCAGAACGAGCAGGCCAGGAAGGCCCCTTCGTCGCCGGGCAGACCGTCCACGGAGGGGCCCTCGGTGCTGTAGCGGCGGACCAGGCCACTGCGACCGAGTTCCTCCCGGACGGCGTCGACGGTACCGATCACGCGCGGGTCGTCGGGGGGCAGGAACCCCACGCGGGGAATCAGCAGGGTCGCGGCGTCCAGCTCGCGCGACCCGTAGTACTGGGTGAAGGTGTTGCGCTCCGGGTCGAAGGCCTTCTCGCACACGTCGGCGTGCACGTCGTCCCTTATGGCCCGCCAGCGCTCCAGGTCGCCCGGCATCGACGGATCCGCCTCCAGCGTCCGCACCGCCCGATCGGCGGCCACCCAGGCCATCACCTTGGAGTGCGTGAAGTGTCGGCGCGGACCGCGCACTTCCCAGAGCCCCTCGTCCGGGCGGCGCCAGTTGCGCTCCAGGAAGTCGAGCAGCGCGAGTTGGATCTGCCAGGCGTGCGCCTCCTTGGCCAGCCCGGTGGACCGGGCCAGGTACAGGGAGTCGATGACCTCGCCGTACACGTCGAGCTGGAGCTGGTCGACGGCCGCGTTGCCGACGCGGACGGGGGCGGACTCGGCGTACCCGC
Organism: Streptomyces sp. NBC_01426; assembly: GCF_036231985.1. GTDB lineage: Bacteria > Actinomycetota > Actinomycetes > Streptomycetales > Streptomycetaceae > Streptomyces. The sequence continues at coordinate 6,665,196 of NZ_CP109500.1, read as the reverse complement.
GCAGCCACGGCAGGTCGAACTCCGGGATCCGCCGCTCGCCCGCGATTCCGTACATGATCTGCAGGTCGGCGGGGTCGCCGGCGACGGCCCGCAGCAGCCACCTGCGCCACTCGCGGGCCTCTTCCTTGAACCCGGTCGCGATGAGGGAGCCGAGGGTGAGGGTGGAGTCGCGCAGCCAGCAGTAGCGGTAGTCCCAGTTGCGGACCCCGCCGAGTTCCTCGGGCAGTGAGGTGGTGGCGGCCGCGACGATCCCTCCGGTGGGGGCGTACGTGAGGGCCTTGAGGGTGATCAGCGAGCGGATCACGGCCTCTTTGTGGGGGCCGTCGTAGGTGCACTGGGAGGCCCACTGCGCCCAGTCGACGAGCGCGTGTTCCAGCGCCTGGTACGGGTCGACCTGCTCGGGGCGCGGCTCGTGGGAGGGGTGCCAGGTCAGCACGAAGGCGACCTTCTCCCCGGCGGAGACGGTGAACTCCGAAAGGGTGGTGTTCTGCTCGCCCCAGGTCCGAACGGGCGGTTCGCTGCGGAACCAGACGGAGTCGGGACCGGCGACGGCGACCCGGTCCCCTGCGGAGCGTCGCACCCACGGGACGACGTGCCCGTAGTCGAAGCGCAGCCGCAGGGTGCTGCGCACGGTGACCTCACCGGACAGGCATTCGACGATCCGCATCACGTCCGGCGCGGTGTCGCGCTGCGGCATGAAGTCGACGACCTTGATCGTGCCGTCCTCGGTCTCCCAGAGGGACTCCAGGACCAACGAACCGTCGATGTAGGCCCGGCGCGTGCACCGCTCCCCGTCGGCGGCGCCCTCCGGGGCGATGCGCCAGTGGCCGTTGTCCTTCTCGCCGAGGAGGGCGGCGAAGCAGGCGGCCGAGTCGAAGCGCGGCAGGCACAGCCAGTCGATGGACCCGTCTCGGCCGACCAGTCCACTGGTCATCAGGTCGCCGATGAGTGCGTAGTCTTCGATGGGTTGTGTCATTTGTGCGCTCTTCCCCCGAATACCCGGGGCCAATCAGACCGGCCCCGGGACACCCTCTTGCGCGCGGGTTTTCGGTGTCTTTCACCCCGCGCCGGGCGGGATCCTCGACACGACCCGGGCCGCCTCCCGCGGGTCTCGCTAGCCGCGCACCAGCAGCAACACGCCGCCGAGCACCACGCCGAGGGCGAGGGCGAGCGCGCCGTGGGCCGCGCGGTTCTCGCGCAGTACGGGGAGGAAGCGGTCGGCCGCGTACCGGCCGGGGCCGGTCAGCGCGAGGGCCGCGGCGCCGACGGTCAGGAGCAGTTCGTACTCGACGCCTTCCGGGGCGAAGAACGAGCCGACTCCGTGGACGGCGATCGCGTTGATCATGGTGCCGACGAGGGCGGCGCCGGCGAGCGGGGTGAGCAGGCCGACGGCGAGGCCGAGGCCTCCGAGGGTCTCGGTGAGTCCGGCCAGGACGGCCATGGCGTCCCCGGCCGGGTAGCCGCTCGCGGTGAAGAACTCGCCGGTGCCGCCGATGCCGCCCCCGCCGAACCAGCCGAACAGCTTCTGGCTGCCGTGGGCGGCCATGGTGAGGCCGAGGACGACGCGCAGGAGCAGCAGGCCGGCGTCGATGCCGGAGGTGGTGGAGTGGGGGGCGGCCGGTGCGGCGGCCGGAGCCTTCGTCGTGGTGGCGGAGGCGCTGGTCATGGGGGTTCCTTCCGGTCGAGTCGGTCCGAGTCGGTAGTTCAAATTCGAACCGGCGGTCCCGACCCTAACCATTGATTCAAATTCGAACAACCCGTGTACCCTGTGACCATGGCTGAAACGAGATGGCTGGACGACCGCGAGATGCGGGCCTGGGACGGCTTCCTGGCCGCCTCCGCCCTGGTGAACCGGCGCCTCGACCAGCAGCTCAAGGACGACTCCGGGCTCTCCCACCCCCAGTACGAGATCCTCGTTCGCCTGGCGGCGGCCCCGGATCGCGAGCTGCGCATGACCGAGCTGGCCAACGGACTGATCAACTCCAAGAGCGGGCTGACCTACCAGGTCACCCAGATGGAGAAGGCCGGGCTGGTCCGCCGCCGCAGCTGCCCCTCCGACGTGCGCGGGGTCTTCGCCGTCCTCACCGACGCGGGCAGCGCCCGGTTGGACGCGGCGGCGCCGGGCCACGTGGCCGCCGTCCGGGAGGCGCTCATCGACGTGCTCACGCCCGACCAGCTCGACGCCCTCGCCGCCGGCCTCGGCGAGGTCACCCGCCGACTGCGGGAACAAGGCGCCTGAGGTACGGCCGTCCGAGGAGCAGCGCGCCCGGGAACGGGCCGCCGACCGAGGGTTCCCGCCCGCACGGGGTAGAGGAGTGGCATGGACGGAAAAGTCTGGCTCACCATCGCCGTGGTCGTCGCCGTCGGGCTGGCGGCCCTGGCCGCCGTACTGCTCGTGCGGGTGTTCAAGGCGCGGAGGCTGCTGGTCGACGCGGGGATCCCGCTGCGGGACAAGGCCCTGTTCTGGGTGGCCGTCGCCTACACGATCTCGCCCGTGGACCTGATCCCGGACCCCGTGTACCTCGACGACATCGGGGTCCTCCTGCTGGCCCTGCGTTCCCTGCAGGCGGCGGCGACCGCGGCCCGCGGCGCCGGCAAGGCACCGGACCGCGCCCTGCCCTGAGCCGACCGCCACCGCCCCGCCCCCTCAACGGACCGCCGCCCCTGCCGCCCCCGGGACCACTCGCGTACCGGCCAGTGAAACGATGGCCCCACCCAGGCACGCCGGCCCGAACGCCGCGCGCCCCGGGGCCGAGAGTCGGGCCCGGCAGGACAGGAAGCGGCCCCATGAAACCTCTCGGCCCCGGTGACCCGATCCGACTCGGCCCCTACCGCGTCATCGGCGTCCTCGGCGAAGGCGGCATGGGCAAGGTCTACTTCGGCCGCGACCACACCGGCGCCACCGCCGCCGTGAAGGTGCTGCTGCCCGAACTGGCGCACGACCAGAACCTCGTGCAGCGCTTCCTGCGCGAGGCCCACACCGCGCGGGCGGTCACCGGCGCCGGAGTCGCCCGGGTCCTGGGCGCCGAGAGCGAGGGCAACCGCCCCTGGATCGCGACCGAGTTCCTCTCCGGCCCCACCCTCGACGAGGCGGTACGCGCGTACGGCCCGTTCGACGCCTCCGGGGTGCGCGCGCTGGCCGCCTCGCTGGCCGACACCCTGCGCGACATCCACGCGGCGGGACTGGTCCACCGCGACCTGAAGCCGGCCAACATCGTGCTCACCTCGACCGGGCCGCGGGTCATCGACTTCGGCATCGCCCGCCCCGAGCACGGCCTGACGCTCACCACCACCGGCCAGGTGCCCGTCACCCCCGGGTACGGCGCCCCCGAGCAGGTCCTGGGGCAGCGCGTGGGCCCGGCGGCGGACGTCTTCTCGCTGGGCGCGGTCCTCGTGTACGCGGCCACCGGGCAACGCGCCTTCGACGGGACGCACGTGGCCGCCGTGCAGTACGAGGTGGTCCACGGGGAAGCCCGCCTGTCCACCGTGCCCGACGAACTGCGCGCGCTGATCGCCCCCTGCCTCGCCAAGGATCCGGGGCCGCGCCCCACGCCCGAGCGGATCGCCGGGGCCTTCGCACCCCCGCGCGGGGCGGACCGGGCCTGGCGCAAGGGGCCGCTCGCCGACGACATCGCCCGCCGGCGGGCGGAGGCGGAGCGCCAGGCCGCGCCGGAGGGGGCCACGGTCACCGACGGGCCCTCGCGGCGCCGGTTCCTGCGCACCTCCATCGGCGCGGGCGGGTTGCTGGCCGTGTCGGGCGGCGCCGCCGGGGTCTGGTGGTCGATGCGCGAGGAGACCCCGAAGGGTCCGCCCCGGAACGGAATCGCCCACCGGGCGGCCCTGTTGGACCGTCCCGCCAAGGTGCCGGGCCGGGCGCCGAAACCCCTGTGGGGCCCTCTGCCGGTGGCGGCGGAACAGGCGGACGGCGCGCCGACCACACCCCTGTCCCTGGTCGACGTGGTGATGTTCGCGGGCAGGGACGGCGGTCTGGTCGCCCATCTCGCCAGGACCGGCGAGGAGAAGTGGCGGCTGCCCGACATCGCTCCGGGGGCCGGTCTCCTGGCGATGACGGAGCGTCTGTTCCTCGCGGCGGACGCGGGCGGCGCGCTGCGCGTCCACAACGCCTCGACCAGCGCGTCGGAGTGGTCGCTCCCCGCGGCCGAGGTGACCCGCCTCCTCGCGTTCGACGGCGAGGCCGTGTACGTGGTGACCCAGGACAACCGACTGCGGGCGATCGACACCGGGCTGCGCACCGTCCGCTGGACCGTTCCGCTGCCGACCCTCGCCCTGCTCGGGTCCGGCCCCAAGGCCGCGGCCGCCCGCAACAAGCTCGTGCTGTCCGGTGCCAACGGGAACGCGTGGGCCTTCGAGTGCTTCCAGGGCGCCGTCATCTGGGAGGCCAAGGGCCGGGCGGGTTCCGCCGTCGAACCGCTCATCGTCACCCACAAGCGCCCGGAGACCATCACGGAGTCCGTCTTCCTGGGCGGGCCGACCCTGACGGTCCGCGACCTCGTCGGCGGCCGGGACACCTGGTCCGACGCCGCGGCCGCGGCCCCCGTGGACGGCGCCGGCGGCTGGGGACCACCGGTGAGCGACGGCGACGCCGTGATCGGCGTGAAGGACGACACCCTGGTCAGGCTCGACTCCGAAAGGATGCTGGTCCTCGGGTACGGCGCGGTCGGACCCGGTCCGCTGCCGCACGTACGCCCCGTGATCCAGGGCCGGACCGTGTGGGTGGTCCTGGCGGAGGGGAAGGGCGTCGCCGCGCACTCGACCACCGAGGGCACCCGCTTCTGGAGCTGGTCCACCAACTCGCGCGGGCCCTGGGCGATGTCAGGCGCCGAGAACCGCGTCTTCCTCGTCAACGACGGGAAGATCACGGCCATGCCCTCCGTCGGATGACCCCGGGGCCCCGACGGCCCGTCCCACCCGATTCCCCCGCTCCCCCGACCACCGCTTAGGCTCGGTGGGCCATCAGCCGACCCCGGGGGACCTCGCGCATGGAACGCCTACGTCAGGACGACCCCTCACACGTCGGGCCGTACGTGATCCTGGCGCGGCTGGACGCCGAATCCGCGGAACGCGGCCTGCCCGAGCGCCGGTTCCTCGCCCGTACCGCCGACGGCCGACGGACCGTCCTGCTGTGTCTGCCGCGCGTCGGCGCCGACCCGTCCCGGTGGGCGGTCGAGGCCGAGGGCGCACGGCGCCTCCGCGCGCCGCGTCTGCTCCCCGTCACGGAGGTCGGCGGCGCCGCCGGATCCCCCTGGTCCACCGCCCCCTACACGCCCGTGCTGCCCCTCCCGGCCGCGCTCGCCGCGTACGGCGGGCCGCTGCCCGAAGACCTCGTGCGCCGACTGGGCGCCGACCTCGCCGAGGGCCTGGCGGACCTGCACGACCGAGGGTTCACCCACGCCGGGCTGTCGCCGGCGGCCGTCCTCCTCACGGCGGACGGACCGCTGTTGACCTGTGTCGGCGCCGTACGGGCCGCCGCCCCCGACGGCACGCGTCGCTCCGGGCTGCCCGGCCTCGACCCGGGCTGTCTGGCCCTGGAGCAGGCCTCCGGCGGGCGGCCCACACCGCTGGGCGACCTCTTCGCGCTCGGCGCCGTACTGGCCTACGCCTCGACGGGCCACACCGTGCCCGAGCAGAGCGAACTGCCGCCGGCATTGCGGCGGTTGATCGGATCCTGTCTCGCGTCGGCGCCCGCCGACCGGCCGCGGTCGGCGCGGGAACTGCTCCACGGGCTCACCGCGCACGCCGCCGACGCCCCGCCCGGCGCGCCGGCCCCGGCTCCGGCCGGTCCGTCCGCCCTGCCGGGCCGGGTCGTCGCCGCGCTAGCCGCCCAGTCCGCCGGACTCCTGGCGGCCGAACTGCCTTCCGCCGAGCCCACCCTCCCCCCGCCGTTCCCGACGGTCACCCAGAAGGTGCACTGACCCCGATGCCCGCCACCCCGGCCGACCGTTCCCCCCTCGCGCCGCTCACCCACGACGATCCCCCGCACCTCGGCGACCACCGGCTGCTCGCCCGGCTCGGCAGCGGCGGCATGGGCACCGTCTACCTGGCCCGTTCGCCGCGCGGCCGGACGGTGGCGCTGAAGACCGTGCACGCCAGGATCGCCGCCGACCCGGCCTTCCGTACCCGTTTCCGACTGGAGGCGGACGCGGCCCGGGTCATGGGCGGCAAGTACGGCGCGGCCGTCTTCGCGGCCGACGCGCTGGCGACGACGCCCTGGCTGGCCACCGAGTACGTCATCGGCCCGCAGCTCGACGAGGCCGTCCGGCTCGGCGGACCGCTGTCCGAGGTGTGCGTCCGGAACCTGGGCGCCGATCTCGCCCTGGGGCTCGGCCAGTTGCACCGCTCCGACGTGGTGCACCGGGACCTCAAACCGTCCAACGTCATGATCACGGCCGAGGGGCCCAAGGTCATCGACTTCGGCATCGCGCGGGCCCTCGGGGACGAGCGACTCACGCGCGTCGGCGCGGCCACCGGCACCCCGGCGTTCATGTCCCCGGAGCAGGCCGGCGGACTCGACCACACGCCGGCGGGCGACGTGTTCGCGCTGGCGGGCGTACTGGTCTTCGCGGCGGCCGGGCACGGCCCGTTCGGCGGCGGTCAGGCCGCGGACCTGCTGTACCGGGTGCGCTACGCGGAACCGGACCTGACCGGCGTCCCCGAGGCACTGCTGCCGCTGCTCGCACGCTGCCTGGACAAGGATCCCGCCGGACGGCCCACGACGGCCGAGCTGGCCCGGTGGCTCGCCCCCGCGGGCGGTGTCTTCGCCGACGGGCTCGCGCCCGCCGTGCTGGCCGACATCGCCCGGCGCGGCGCGGCCGTCTGGGAGGAGCCGCCAGCCCGACTCCCGTCATCCGCCTCGGACTTCTCGACGGAGCCGCCGACCGTCGCACCGCCGGGCGGCACGTCCCGCCGCGGACTGCTCGCGTGGGGCGGCGCGGCCGCCGGCACCGCCCTCGCCGGCGGCGGGCTGTGGGCCTGGCTCGCGAGCCGCGGAGAGGGGGCGGAGACGGCCGAACCTCCGCTGCCCGGGGGGCCTTCGGCGCTGTGGGCGAAGGAGATCGCGCACACGAGCCGCCGCGCGGGACCGACCCGTGCCGGGGACGTTCTCGTACATCCCGGCGGATCGGCCGTCACCGGCATCAACGTGAAGACGGGCAGGTACGACTGGTCCGAGGACGTCGAGGACGCCACACGGGTGGCGGTCGACGGCAAGGCCACCTACATCCTGCGCATGTCGACCGACCCGGACAAGGCCCTCGCCCTCGTCGCCGTCCCGCGGGCGGTCGACGACAAGAAGCCGCCCGTCCTGACGCTCTCCGCCTTCGACGGCGGCGAGCCGAGGAACCAACTGCTCTGCGTGCGCGACGGCACGGCCTACTTCCACGCGAAGGCCGTGTCGGGCGACGCGTGGTTCCTGCTGGCCGCGAACCTGGCGACCGGAAAGGAGCTGTGGCGCGAGCCGGCGCAGGCGCCTTCCGGAAAGTACGACAGGGTCTACCTCCTCGCCGATCTCACGAAGGGCGGGCTGCTGGTGTGCGGGAAGACGCAGGCCATGAACGGCCTGACGCTGACCCTGCGCGACCCGGCCACCGGAAGGCGGCGGTGGGAGAAGACCCTGATCGTCCCGGGTAAGCCGCCCTACGGGTTCACGGCGGACGACGAGCACGTCTACTTCGGCGCCGACGCCCTCCAGGCCGTGCGGCTGACCGACGGAAGCGTGGCGTGGTCCTTCGGCGCGGACCGCGACCTCGGGAACAACGCCCAGGGGCAACGTCGTTACGGGATTCCCGCGGTCCGGAACGGGGTCGTCTACGCCGCGGAGGGCGGACGCGGGCTCGTCGGCGTGGACGCGCGCACCGGCGCCGGGAAGTGGGCGGAGAAGACCCGGAAGGACACCCTCACCACGGGGGAGGCCGCACCGGTGGTGGGCGCCGCGTACGTGTACGACATCGACACGATCGGGCTGCGGGCCGTCGAGCTGGGCACGGGACGCCCCGCCTGGCGGTACACGTGCACGGCCGTGAGCCTCTCCGCGGACCCGGACGGCGAACTGCTCTACGGCCTGGAGGCGGGCAAGACGATCGCCCTGCCGATGTCCTAGACCCCGGCCCCGTCCCGGTCCCGGCGCCTGCTCCGGTCCCGGCCCCGTCGTCGGCGCCTCGTCCGGTGGACCCGGCAGACGAAAACCGCCGTGCGGCCCCGGAGTCCGGAGCCGCACGGCGTGCGCTCATCCCTCGCGCGCACCCTCGCGCGCGCCGGTGCTACTTGGGCATCAGGACGGTGTCGACGATGTAGACGGTGGCGTTGGAGGTGGGGACGTTGCCGCAGACCACGTTGGAGGTTCCGTTGACCTTGTAGGCCTCGCCGGAGCCGGCCGTGGTGATCTTGCCCTTCTCCAGGGTGTCGAAGGAGCCCGAGTCGAGCTGCTTGGGAGCGAGCTTCTGGCCCACGACGTGGTAGGTCAGGATCTTGGTGAGCATGGCCTTGTCGGCGAGGACCTTGTCCAGGTCGGCCTTCGGGATCTTCGCGAAGGCGTCGTTGGTGGGCGCGAAGACGGTGATGTCCTTCGCGTTGTTGAGGGTGTCGACCAGTCCGGCCTGCTTGACGGCCGCGACCAGCGTGGACAGGGCGGGGTTGTTGGAGGCTGCGGTGGCGACCGGGTCCTTGGCCATCCCGTCGAAGGAGCCGGCGCCCTCCTTCGGCACACCCGCACACGCCGGGCCGAACGGGGCGTCCATCGCCATGGCGGGCGTGGAGGCGGCGTCCGTGCCGGGGGTGGCCTGCTCGGAGGCGGCGCTGCCGGCGCTCGACTTCTCACCGGAGTCCGAGCAGGCGGCCAGCGCGAAGGGAAGGACCGATGCGGCGGCGACGGCGACGGCGGTACGGCGGAAACGAAGAGCCATCATGACGGTTGTTCTCCTTGGGTTCATCTGGGGGTGATGCGGGGGGGGAAATCAGGCATGGGGGTGGTACGGAAGGAGCGATGTGGGGGTGGCGGCACCGCCGCCGGGCGGGTCAGCCCGCGGGAACCACGACCGTGTACCGGCGGCTCGCGCGGCCGGTGGGGGGTCTGCGGTCCGGGCCGGGAGCACCGGTGGGCGCCGCGCCCGGCCGGTCGGGGGAACCCGACGCCACCGAGGCCCGCGCGGAGTGCCCCGTCGCCGACGGGAGACCCCGACGGGTCACCACCGTCCGGACGGGTACTCCGGACGGCAGGACGGTCGGCGCCTCCGGGGCGTCGCGCTCGATGGTGCTGCCGTTGTCGCTCACACCCCGTCTTCGGCACGGGCGGACGGGTGGATTGGTCATTCCCCCTCTCGGATGACAACCGATCAACGGGTTGACGTCCTGCGAGAATCCGCGGATGGACTCGACCTCGTACGAAGCGCCCGTGGAGCTCCTTCCCGTCACCATCGACATACCGGGCGACGGGGCAGGCGAGGCCGGACACGGGCGAGGTCCTCGCCGCCCCCGGCGAGGTCGTGCCGCTTCCCCTCGCGCAGGACGCGGGGAAGGCGTCCACCGGGAGGCGGGCGAGGCGTGCCGGCAAGTGCGCCGCGCGGTGCCTCGCGTCGGGGCCGTCGGGCCGGGGTCACCGTAGGGTGGTGGAAGGACTGCCCCGGGTGGACGTGAGGCGAGGAGATTCCGGTGCGTGACGCAGACTTCTTCCGACGCTGGATGGACGCCGTCGCGGCCGTCGTCGAACGGGAGGCGGACCGGCTGACCGAGCTCGACTCCCCCATCGGGGACGCCGACCACGGCAGCAACCTCCTGCGGGGGTTCGTCGCCGTGCGGGCGGCCCTCGAAGCGCAGAGCCCCGGGACGCCCGGCGCGGTGCTGCAACTCGCCGGCCGGACCCTGATCTCCACGGTCGGCGGCGCCTCCGGACCGCTGTACGGAACGCTGCTGCGCCGCACCGGCAAGGAGCTGGGCGACGCCGCCGAGGTCTCCGACGAGGATCTGCGCAAGGCCCTGTACGCGGGAGTGGGCGCGGTCGCCCAGCTCGGCGGGGCCGCGCCGGGCGACAAGACGATGCTGGACGCGCTGGTGCCGGGGGTGGCGGCGCTCGCCACTTCGTACCGTGCGGCCGGCGAGGCCGCGCAGAACGGGGCCCTGGCGACGGTGCCGCTCCAGGCGCGCAAGGGCAGGGCCAGCTACCTGGGCGAGCGCAGCATCGGGCACCAGGACCCGGGAGCCACCTCGTCGGCGCTGCTGCTGGGGGCCCTGGCCGAGGTCTCGGAGGCGCGCGGATGAGCGCCGAGCCGCTGGTCGGGATCGTCCTGGTGTCCCACAGCAGGGAGGTCGCGGAGTCGGTGGCCGCGCTGGCCACCGGTCTCGCCGCGGGTGGCGCGACGGCCCTGGTCGCCACGGCGGGCGGCGGTCCCGACGGCGGCCTGGGCACCGACCCGGAGCTGATCGTGACGGCCGCCCGGGCCGTGGACCGGGGCGCGGGCGTCGCGATCCTGGTGGACCTCGGCAGCTCGGTGCTCTCGGTCAAGTCACTGCTGCTGGACGAGGAACTGCCCGAGGGCAGCCGACTGGTCGACGCGCCGTTCCTGGAAGGGGCGGTGGCGGCCGTGGTGACCGCCTCCACCGGAGCCCCCCTCGACGCGGTGGCGACCGCGGCCGAGGAGGCGTACGCGTACCGGAAGGCCTGAGCCCCCCGGCACGCTCCGACGGGGTGGGTCTAGCGACCGCGCAGGGTTTCGATCTCGCGGCGCTCCCGTTTGGTCGGGCGTCCCGCACCGCGGTCCCGGATGCCGACCACGGCCGCCTCGACGGGCGTGGGCGGCGGCGGGCTGTTGTCGGTGAGGCATTCGGCGGCCACCGGGGCGCCGACCCGCTTCGCGACCGTCCGCCGCACCACCACGATGCGTTCGCGCCCCGCGTGGAAGAGCCGCACCTCGTCCCCCACCCGTACGGGCTGCGCCGGTTTGGCGCGTTCCCCGTTGACCTTCACATGGCCCGCCCGGCAGGCGGTCGCCGCGGTCGAGCGGGTCTTCGTCAGGCGCACGGCCCAGATCCACGCGTCGACCCGAACTGTTCCCGATCCCTCTTCAGCCATGCCCAGACTTTAACGAGCGGCTCGGGGAAACCCGGAATGGCTTTTGGCGGAAACACCAATGGCCATGGCATCTGCCATGTACATCGGCCCAATGGAATTGCAAATGCGGGACAAGTGCCCCTACCTTGTCGCCCATGCAGTCCTACACCATCGGACAGGCCGCGCGTCTGCTGGGCGTCAGCCCGGACACGGCGCGTCGCTGGGCCGACGCCGGCCGGGTCGCGACCCATCGCGACGAGGGCGGTCGTCGCCTGATCGACGGCCGCGCCCTGGCCGCCTTCTCCGTCGAGGTGGGCCAGGGAGCCCACACCGAGGACGCGGAGCCCTACACCTCCGCGCGCAACGCCTTCCCGGGCATCGTCACGGCCGTCAAGCTCGGCGACGTGGCCGCCCAGGTCGAGATCCAGGCGGGTCCCCACCGTCTGGTCTCCCTGCTCACCCGTGAGGCCGTCGAGGAGCTCGGACTGGAAGTCGGCATGCAGGCCACCGCCCGCGTGAAGTCCACCAGTGTGCACATCGACCGCAGCTGATCCCTCCCTCGTGGCGGGTCGGTGCGTCCCTGACCGACCCGCCGCCGATCAGCGGTCCCCGCACCACCGCTCAGCACCACCGAACGTCCCCACCCGCTCCGCCCGTCACCGGCGCGGGTCACCACCACGCGGTCCCGGCACCAGGCCGGCCGCCGACCCGACCGAGGAGCCCCTGCTCATGTCCCCGACGCTGAACCGCCGTCGTACCGTCGCCGCAGCCCTGACCACCGCCCTTCTCGTACCGGTCCTGGCCGCCTGCGGCAGCGGTGACGACGAGAAGGACGAGTCGGCCTCCTCCCCGAGCGCCGCCCCCTCCTCCGCGACGTCCGCCGCCCCCGAGGCCGCGAACCTGACCGTCCTCGCCGCGTCCTCCCTCACCGACGTCTTCAAGAACGCCGGCGCCGCCTACGAGAAGACGCACCCGGGCACGAAGGTCACGTTCTCCTTCGCCGGTTCGCAGGAACTCGCCGCGCAGGTCAAGCAGGGCGCCCCGGCCGACGCCCTGGTCACCGCGGACACCAAGACGATGGACGGCCTCAAGGCCGAGACCAACAGCCCGACCGTCATCGCCAAGAACCGCCTGGTCATCGCGAGCGCCAAGGGCAACCCGTTCAAGATCGACGAGCTCAAGGACCTCGCCGACACCAAGATCAAGGTCGTGCTCGCCGCGCCCGAGGTCCCCGTCGGCCGCTACAGCAAGCAGATCCTCGACGCCCAGAAGGTCGAGGTGAAGCCGGTCTCCCAAGAGCCCAACGTGCGCGCCGTGCTGAGCAAGGTGGAGCTGGGCGAGGCCGACGCCGGTCTCGTGTACAAGACGGACACCCTCAAGTCCGGTGACAAGGTCGCCGTCGTCGACATCCCGGACGGGCAGAACGCCGTGGCCTCCTACCCGGCCGCCTCGCTCAAGGGCTCCAAGAACGCCGACGCCGCTGCCGCGTTCGTCGCCTGGCTGAGCACCCCGGAGGCGCAGAAGATCCTCCAGGACGCGGGCTTCCAGAAGCCGTAACGGGCCCCGCGCCCGCATGCCGAGAGGGGTTGCCTGGTCCGGGGGGGGGGACAGGCGGCCCCTCTCGGCGTGTCCCGTGCGCGTGTCCCGTCCGCGAGTCCCGTGCACGAGTCCCGTCCGCGAGTCCCGTCCGCGAGTCCCGTCCGCGAGTCCCGTGCGCGTGTCGCCCGACCTGCCGCGCCGTCCGCCCCCGTCGCCGTACGCTTCCCACCCGGCGAAGCCCCCAGCCAGGAACCCCACATGACCAGAGTCCGTACCCGTGTCAGGCCGCCCGTGGCCCTGGCGCTCCCCGCCCTGCTCGCCGTCGCGTTCCTGCTGCTGCCCCTCGTCGGCATCCTGTCCCGCACCCAATGGGCCGAACTGACCACCCACCTGACCAGCCCCGACGTGGTCCAGGCCCTCGAACTCTCGCTCGTCGTGTCCTTCTGGGCCCTCGGGCTCTCGCTGGTCCTCGGAGTGCCGCTGGCCTGGTTGTTGGCCCGGGTGGAGTTCAAGGGGAAGGCGTTCGTCCGCTCACTCGTCCTGCTGCCCATGGTGCTGCCGCCGACCGTCGGCGGTGTGGCCCTGCTGCTGGGCTTCGGCCGGCGCGGCCTCCTCGGGCCCTGGCTGGAGGACACCTTCGGCATCACGCTGCCCTTCCACACCTCCGGCGCCGTCGTCGCCGCCACCTTCGTCGCGATGCCCTTCCTCGTCATCAGTCTGGAAGGGGCGCTCGGCGGACTGAAGCAGAGCTACGAGGAGACCGCGTCCTCCCTCGGCGCCTCGCCGGTCCGGGTGTTCTTCACCGTGACCCTGCCCATGGTCGCCCCCGGCCTGGTCGCCGGAGCGGCGCTCACCTGGGCCCGCGCGCTCGGCGAGTTCGGTGCGACGATCACCTTCGCGGGGAACCTGCCCGGCGCGACCCAGACCCTGCCGCTCCAGGTCTACCTGCTGCTCCAGGACAGCCCCGAGGCGGCCACGTCCGTGTCGCTGCTGCTGCTCGCGATCGCCATGGGCGTACTGATCGCCCTGCGCGGGCGGTGGACGGGAACCCCCGTCGCCCGCAAGGACACCGAGACCCCCGCGGCGCCCGAGGACTCCCCCGCCGCCCACGTTCCGCCGGCACCGCCGGCCGCGGCCCACGACGACGGCCGCTGGGCGCTGCACGCCGAGGTGACCGGCTTCAACCGGCTGACCCTCGACGCCGAACCCGGCACCACCATCGCCGTCGTCGGCGAGAACGGCGCCGGGAAGACCACCCTCCTGCGCGCGCTCCTCGGACTCACCCCCCGCGCCCACGCCCGACTCACCCTCGGCGGCGCCGACGTCACCGCCCTGCCCGCACACAAACGGCACGTCGCCTGGGTCCCCCAGGACGGCGCCCTCTTCCCGCACCTCACCGCACTCTCCAACACCGCCTACGGACTCCGCGCCCACGGCACGTCCCGCGCCCGCGCCCGTACGGAGGCCCGGCAGTGGCTCGACCGCCTCGGCGTCGGCCACCTGGCCCACCGCAAACCCGCCCAGCTCTCCGGCGGCCAGGCCCAACGCGTGGCCCTCGCCCGGGCCCTCGCCACCCGACCCCGGCTCCTCCTCCTCGACGAACCCCTCGCCGCCCTCGACCAGACCACCCGGGCCCGCGTCCGTCACACCCTGCGCACCCACCTCGCCGGCTTCGGCGGGGTCTGCCTCATCGTCACCCACGACCCCGTCGAGGCGGTGTCGCTGGCCGACCGCGTCCTCGTGCTCTCCGACGGCCACACCCTCCAGGACGCCCCGCCCGCCGAGGTCACCCGCCACCCCCGCAGCCCCTGGGTCGCCCGCATGCTCGGCCGCAACGCCTGGCCCGGCACCACCACCGCACACGGACTGGCCCTCGCCGGAGGCGGCCGGCTCGTCGTGCCGGAGACACAGGCCGAGGGGGCGTCGGCGCTCGCGATCATCGCCCCGGAGGCCGTGTCGCTGCACCGGGAGCGCCCGAGCGGAAGCGCGCGCAACGTCTGGCCCGGGACCGTACGGGAGATCACCGCGACCGGCAGCCGACTGCGCGTGCTGGTCGCGTCGGCCGAAGTACCCGACCTGGTCGCGGAGATCACCCCGGAGGCGGCCGCCGAACTGGGCGTCGTCGACGGGGCGTCCGTCTGGTGCAGCGTGAAGGCCACCGAGATCACGCTGGTGTCGCTCTGAGCGGTGCCCGCGTCAGGGCCCCGTCGCCGAGCCGGGCAGGATCGAGAGCCACTCCCCCGCCGCGAAGGCGTCGACCCCGATCAGGGTCCGGCCGGCGGGCCCGACCGTGACGGTCGGCACGCCCTCGGTGCGACCGGCCGCGAAGCGGGGGGCGTCGAGCGTGAACAGGGCCGCGCGTTTGCCGCTCGCGCGCCGGAACTCGGCGAGGCGCCGGGTCAGCAGGGCGGCCTCGTTCCGGTCGACGATGCCGGGCGCGTACCGCTGTACAACAGCCACCGCGCCCGTACCAGGCTCCCGTGCGGCGGCCGTGAGGGCTTCGGCGAGGACCCGCATCCGGTCCAGCCCGCCGCCCGCGTCGAGCGTACGGCGACGACCGTCGAGCGGCACGAAGCGCACGCCCCGGTGCGTGAACCCCGGGCGGCCGTCCACCCCGGCGAGGACGAAGTCCGCGCCGGCGCCCGGCGCCCGCCCGTCCGGCGAGACCGCGAACCGCCAGGGCCGCGCCCGTACCCCGGCGGGGGTCGACACGACCGGGTCCGGGGGGAGGGTGACCCTCGGGGCGGCCCCGGTCGGCGGGGTCTCGGCGGTCAGCGTGTCCAGCAGCAACCGGGCCGGGCCGCCGCCGCCCCCCTCGGTGGCCGACAGCCCGGTGAGGCGCAGCGGTCGCTCGGCCGTCGCCGGCAGCGGCAGGGTGATCCGGCGCCAGCCGGACCGGTCCGCTGCCGGGCCGCGCAGGATGAGCCCGGCCCCGTCCCCGTCGGTCAGGTGCACCGCCGGGCGCGCCCCGGACCCGTCTCCGCGGACCCACAGGGACACCGAACGGGCCTGCTCCGGCAGGGGGATCGGCCGGGGGGCGCCGGCGGTGGCGGTCGGGGCGGCGGCGGGGAGGGTGAGCGCGATCCCGGTGCCCGGGTGGCCCTCGCCCGGGGCGGCGGCCGCACCCGTGCCCTTCCAGCGGCCGGCGTCCTCCAGGTCGGCGAGGGGCAGCGCGTCCAGGCCCGCCCCGAGGGCCAGTTCGGCGGTGGCGCCGGTGGCCGGGACGGTGAGGCGCAGCCGCCCGGTGGCCCGCGCGACCAGGGCCCGGACCGTGAAGCCGCCCCGGCCGTCGGGGGCGACCCGCCAACGGGAGCGGTCGTACCGCAAGACGGTGTCCCCGGGTTCGACGGTGGTCGCGCGGCCCTGGGCGTCGTACCCGGTCAGGTCGAAACCGGCGCTCTCCGTCCGGTCGGCGAGCCCGATCCGGTCCCGCGTCGGGCGGATCCGGGTCAGCGGCCCGAGCACCTCCAGCGCCAACGAGCCCTCGGCCGGACCGCTTTCGGCCGGGCGGCCTCCGGGCCGGTCCGTGCGGGCCCGCACGATGACGGGTCCCGGCCGCGACCCGCGCAGGACCCCCTCGGGGCCGATCCGGCCGGCGCCCTCGGCCGACCAGGAGGGGGTGCCGGGGGCCGGGCCGAGCGCGGAGTCGTGGCCGGTGGCGGTCAGGGTGCGGGTCAGTCCGGGAAAGAGGCGGGTGGCGCCGCCGGCGGCCTCGACCCGGTAGCCGGTGAGCCGTCCGGAGCCCATCGGGGCGGTGAGCGCGAGGCCGTTGGGGACCGGGCGGGGCTTCCCGTCCGACGGGGTGTTCTCCAGGATCGGGGCGGTCGCGCCGGAGAGTGCGGCGAGGAGCGTCGAGGAGCCGCCGCCGTCCAGGTTGAGCGCCTCGTGGGACCCGAGCCGGCGCATCATGCGGCCGAGCCCGGTCAGGGTGAGCCCGCCGCTGGCCCGCATGCGGCCGTCGGCGGTGACCAGCCGCAGCGACCGGCCGTCCCGCGAGAGGCCGACCGCCGTGCGCGGGGCGGCCGTGTTGTTCGGTTCGCCGTCGTGGTTCTGCGGGATCCCGGCCACGACGAGGGGCTCCCGCCCGCCGACGGCCGCCAGGGGTGCCGGTCCGGCCTCCGGCAGCGGCGCGGCGGTGACGCTCACGGGATCCCCGACGCGCAGCGCGCCGAGTTCGGGCGCCGCCGCCCCGGCCGCGGCCAGCAGGGTGGTGCCGGGAGCGGGGCGTGCGCGGCGCGCGGGACGCCGCAGGACCGGTACCGCGACCGCGACGGCGACCCGGCCGTCGCGCAGTTCCACCGTCGGCCCGGTGTCCGGGAGGACGGTGCCGGGCCAGTCGGCGGTGTACACGGCGAAGCCCTCGGCGGGTGGCCGGGCGGCGTTGTACCCGGCCGGGGTGCGCACCGCCCCGCCCGGCAGGGTGATGCTCCCGGTGAGGCCGAGGTGCAGGACGCGGCCGCTGCCGTCGGCGGCGAATCCGACGGCTGCGCCGCCGCCGGGGCCGGGAGAGGCGGAGTGCAGGAGCCGGCCGCCCCGCACCCCGGGGCCGAGGGGGGCGCCGGTTCCCCGAATGTCGAAGAAGTCCCCGTTGACGGCTCCGACGACGCGGCGCCCCGGCCCGGCCGGGTGGTGGGCGACGGCCTCGGCGACCGTCTCGGCCCCGCGCCCGCCCAGGTACTCGGCTCGTACCCCGCCGGGGGCGCCGAGGTCGACGACGAGTTCGTCGACGCGCAGCCAACGGTCGCTCTCCAGCCGGTCGTACGACTCCAGCCGCGCTCCGGGGGCGACCGGGCGGGAGGTGCGGGCGGTCTCGATGCCGTCGTCGACCTCCGCGGCGAGCGCGGCCGGCGGTCCGGCGAGCAGGGCGCCGCAGAGCAGCGAGGCGAGCAGGGCCACCGGGGGCGGCCGGAGGATCGACACCCGGGAAGGATTTCGCGGCCCGGCGCGGCCCCGGGGCACGACCCGGGCCGGGAGCGGCGTGTTCAGCCATTCGCCGGGCGGCCGGGCGCCGACGGCCCGGCGAGATCCGAAAGAGACGACCTAGCCGGCCCGCCGCGGGACGATGAACTCGCACCACACGCACTTGCCGCCGCCCCGGGGCTCCACCCCCCAGTCGTCCGCGAGCCGGTCCACCAGCAGCAGGCCGCGTCCCGACACCGCCCAGTCCCCCGCCTCGCGCCGGTGCGGCAGGGCGCTGCTGGAGTCCTCGACCTCGATGCGGATCCGCCCCTCTGCGGTCAGCCGCAGGCTGACGTGTCCCGCGCCGTCGGTGTGCACCAGGACGTTCGTCATCAGCTCGTCGGCGGCCAGCTCGATCTCGTCCGCGCGCTCCCGGGCGCCCCAGGCGGCCACCGCCGCCCGGATCAGGTGCCGGGCCAGGGCGGGGCCGTTCGGGTCGCCGGGGGCGAGTTCGTGGCGCAACGGGCCGCCGCCGCGCGGGGCGGGGGTGCCCCGGCGGCGCAGCAAGAGCAGGGCCATGTCGTCGCCGCCGCCCGCGTCCCCGACGAGGTCGCACAGCACGTCGGCCAGTCGCTCGACGTCGACCGGTCCGCCCCGGACGGCGTCCATGACCTCCCGCATCCCGGAATCGGCGCGGTCGCCGCGGCGTTCCGTCAGGCCGTCCGTGCAGAGCAGCAGCGTGTCGCCGGGGTGGAGTTCGACGCTGGTCACGGGGTAGCCGGTACCGGTTCCCGGGGGATCGTGGGCGGGCAGGCCGAGCGGCAGTCCGCCGGCCACCTGGATCCGGTGGCAACTGCCGTCGCCGCGGCGGACGATCGGGTCGAGGTGACCGGCCCGCACCAGGTGCAGCATGCCGGTGTTCAGGTCCACCTCGCCGTAGGTGCAGGTGGCGAACCGTTCCGTCGCCAGTTCCCGCAGGAAGGTCGAGGCGCGCGCCATCGCCGTGCCGGGCGTGTGTCCCTCGGCGATGTAGGCCCGCAGGACGATCCGCAACTGGCCCATGACGGCCGCCGCGTCGGTGTCGTGGCCCTCCACGTCCCCGATCACCACCCCGACCCGTCCCTCCCCGAGCGGGATCACGTCGTACCAGTCGCCGCCGATGTCCCGGCCCATCCTGGCCGCCCGATACCGTACGGCGATCAGCGCGCCCGGCACCTCCGGGATCCTGCGCGGCAGCATGGCCCGCTGGAGCCCCTCCGCGAGGTCGTGCTCCTGCTCGAAGAGGATGGCCCGCTGGAGGCTCTGCGCGATGCCGCTGCCCAGGGCCACCAGTACGTTCCGTTCCTCGGTGGTGAAGTCCCCGTCCCGGCTGTAGAGCAGCCCGAGCGCGCCCACGGGACGGCCCTGGGCGATCAGGGGCAGGTAGACCCCGCTGCGCACGTCCAGCGGTTCGATGTACGGCCACAACAGCGGATAGCTTCGCTGGAACTCCTCGCGGGAGGTGACGTAGACCGTCTGGAGGGTCCGTACGGCCTCGCTCATCGGGAAGCGCGCGTCGATGCGGGTGTACTCGATCTCGGGAACGTAGGAGCCGAGTTGTCCTTCGGCGACGAGGTGGACGCGGGCGCCGTCGACGACGCCGAGCATCACGCTGACGGCTCCGAGGTGCCCGAGGGCCTCGGGGTCCTTGAGCACGTCGGTCACGTCGTTGACGGTGCGCGCGTGGGCGAGGATCGCGGTGGTCCGTTCGACGACGCCGGTCATCCGGCGGCGCCCCTCGTTGCGTTCCCCGGCGGCTCCCGGCTCGACCGGGTCGTGGGCGGCGTCGCGGAGGATCCCGATGACGCGGTACGGACGGCCGTCGCGCGGGTCCCGCAGGATGTGGCCCTGGATGTGGGTCCAACCGAGGGTTCCGTCCCGGCTGCGGCTGCGGAAGTACGCCCCGTAGTGGCTGCGGCCGTCCTTCAGCGCCTGGGCGACGCGCGCGTCGATCCGCGACTCCTCGCCGGACACGAGCCGGATGCGCAGTCCGGCGGGGGTCCCGGTGAACTCGTCCGGACGCAAGTCGAGGACCTCGAGGGCGGTGGGATCCAGGTGCATCTGTCCGCTGTCGAGGTCCCAGTCGAAGGTGCCCATGCGGTTGAGCGCGAGACTCGTGTCGGGCCGCGCGGGCCAGTCGACCTCGGGGGTCGTGATTCCCCGCTGGTCCATGCAGCCAGGGTCTCACTGTTCCCCGGCCGGGGCGCGCGGTCACCCCGTGCGGGGGCTCGCCTACGACGGGGGCGCGGCCGAGGACGGCGTGGGCGGCGGGGTGTCCGACGGGGCGACGCGGGCGGGCGGCGAATCCGCCGGGGCCTCGCTCGGGGTGCTGTCGCTCGGGGTGGTGTCGGCGGGCGAATCCGAGGCGGGCTCCTGCGGGGACTGCTCGGAGGACCGGCCCGGGGGCTGCGCCGAGGACTCCGGGGGGCTGTCGGACGGGGTCACGCCGGGGGTGTCGCCCGGCGATCGCGTCGGGGCGTCGGTGTCCGTCGGCGAACCGTTCCCCGGGGACGTGGAGGTGTCCGGGGGCGTGGTGCCCGTCGGGGTGGGGGTCACCGGCGGGGGCACCGGCTTGTCGCGCTTGCCGTCGTGGTCGGCGCGGCCGCGTCCGTACCAGGTCCCGTCGTGGTGGTCGTAGATCACGAAGGTGTTCACGACCTTCACCGAGGGGGCGACCACCACCACCCGCTGCGGCTGGTACGCGGGCCACGACTGCCCCGTGCGCTTCGCGTCGGCCCCGAGCGCCACCGGCTCCCCCAGCGGATTGCCGCACGCGCAGCGCACCCGCGGCACCCCGCGGTCGTCCACGAGCACCGCCGTGCCGGCCTGCAGCACCGCCTGGTAGGGGGTGGCCTTGCCGTCGCGGTAGCCGTGGTTGGTGACCCGGGTGTCCGCGCGCAGCCGCAGGGGGGTCAGGGAGCGCAGGTAGGCGGGCACGGCCGCGGGTCGGATCCCGAGGGCGGAGGCGAAGGCGGCGTTCTCGGCCGGTTGCCCGGTCAGCGCCGTGATCTGCTTCCCGACGTCGCAACTGGCGGTGTTCCGGGTCCCCCCGTACAGCCCGGGCGCGGCTCCGCTGACGCTGCGCGTGACCGTCGCGCCGGTCGCCGGCGCGCTGTCGCTCGCGGAGGGCGGCGGGCTCTGCGCCGGTGGTGTGGCCTCCTCGGCCGCCGTGGACTCGGTGAACGGGGCGGGCCCGGTCGCGGAGGCCGGTTGGAGGAAGACCTCCCCGCCGCCCGCCCGGGTGGACGAGGGCGTGCCGCTCGGCCGGGTGAGCACCACCACCAGCGCCACGACGGCCGCCAGGGCGACGACCGCCGCGGCCAACCGGGGTCCGGAACGCCACCACGGGCCCTTGCCGGACGGCCCGGTGGGCGCGGGACCGTCGGGGCCGGCGGGCCCCCCGGACGGTGGCTCGGGCGGGCCTCCCCGGCGCCCGCCCGAGAGGGGGCCGGAAGGAGGACCGGACGGGCGCTCGGAAGGCGACTGTGACGCCCGCGGCGGCAGCGGCGGTTCCTGGCCGGAGGGTTGCGTGGTCACGGGCTCTTCTTCCCAGACGGAGGAGTCTTTCCCTGACGGAGGAGTTCCGGTCCGGGGCGGACGTTCCGTTGCGGTGTACGGACATCTCCGGATTTCTTGCACTCCTGCGGACCATTGTGTGGGGCCTCCCGGTGGTGGCCGCAAGCCGAGGGTGCCTACCGTTGTCGGGTGAGCCGAACGTCAGCAACGACCTCCGGTGGCCCCGCTCGGGCCTGGCGTGACGCCCTCGTGGCCGTCGTGGCGGGCTTCGTGGTGATGATCGTGATCGCCGCGGCGGGACTGGCCTGCGCGGGTGCGGGCGACCTCCCGGAGGGCGCGTTCCCCCGCGTGGTCGCCGCCGTGGTCGTGATGGCGGCCGGCGGCTCGATCGGGGTGTCGGGCGGCGCCGGGTTCCTGGCCGAGGCCGACGTGAACCTGTCCGTGCTCCCGCTCTCGGTGACCCTGGCCGGCGCCCTGACGGTCGGCCTCTGCTTCCTGCGCCCCCTGCACAACCGGGCGGTGGCCCACCCGCGCGAACTGCTCGGACGGGTCGTGCCGTTGGTGGTGCTGTGGCTGCTCGCGCTCCTCGGTGTCGCCCTGGTCGCCAGGCAGGACTTCGGCATCTCCACGGGCGACTCCCCCGTCGGGGAGATCGGCGAACTGCTCGACGCGGCTCCGACGGTGGGCTTCCGGGCCGAGGTGCCGGCCACGCTGTTCTTCGGACTGCTCTGGATCCTGGGCCTGTTGGTGATCACCCTGCTGGTGTCCCGGCGTGCGCCGTTGCCCGCCGCCCTGGTGCGCTTCCACACGGCGGTGCGCCCGGCCGCCTTCGCCACGGTCGTGCTGCTGCTGGCGTACGTGGCGATCGGTGTCGTCGTCGGTCTGGTGGTGGCCGCCACCCGGGGGGACGCCGCGCAGACGTTCGCGGTGATCCTGCTGGGCCTGCCGAACCTGGCGTGGCTCGCGCTGACCCTGGGCTTCGGCGGGTCCTGGGAGGGCCGCGTGGACGGGCCGTTCGGGCTGCCCATGCCGCGGTTGCTGGACCAGACGCTGCGCGGCCCGGACCTGTCCACGGTGGACGTCGCCTCGCTCGCGGAACACGATTCCCGGGCGTGGTGGCTGGTTCCGGTGGCCGCCGTCCTGCTGCTGGGCACGGGGGTGCTGGCGGCCGTACGCTCCCCCGCGCACGTCCGGGCGCGGCAGCACGCGCTGCACCTGGCGGTCGCCTTGGCGCCGGCGACGCTGGCGGTGTGCCTGACGGCCTCGGTCCGGGCCGAGTTCGGTCTGTCGCTGCTCGGGATCGGCGACGCGGGCGGTCTCGGGGGCACGGTGGAACTCGGCCCGCACCTGTGGCGCAACGTCGGTCTGGCCCTGTTGTGGGGCGCCGTGGCGGGCTTCCTCGGCGCCCTGGTGGCCCGCCCCCTGCGCCGCCGCGGCCGGGTGGAGCGGCCCTGAACCCGGCAACCGCTGGGCCGTACGGGTGAAGAGCGGGATATCGGTTCATCGGGGCATCGTTTCTGCATGTCAACCTCACCTCCGTGAACACGTTTAAAGGCCTGTTCCGGCCGCTCCACGCCGGCGGCCTGCTTGCCGTCTCCGCCGTCGCCCTGACCCTGTCCACCGCCCTCCCCACGGAGGCGACGCCCACCGGCACCCGCTATCTGGCCGGTCCGGTCGGCGCGCAGGACACCACGCCCCGCAAGGTCTCCGGGAGCGCGGTCTACTGTCCCGACGGCATGCTCGTGCAGTCCGGCGGCTACTCCCTGGAGAACGGTCGGACCGGCCCCGTCCTCGCCAGCCACCCGGTCGCCGGTCCGCACGGGCGCAAGGGTTGGTACGCCTCCGCCTCGCACGCGGACGTCCGGGCGTACGTGCTCTGCCTGCCCCTCGCCGGCGGGGAAGGACCCTGACCCGCTTCCGGCGACAAGCTCCCACACCGCGACACGGAGACGGTGTCAGCCCCGGCCTCGCGGCCGGAAGACGGGCAGCGCCCAACGCGGCGGCGGGGGCGCCGGTTCCGACGCCCCGGGCGACGCGGCGTCGACGGGCGACGCCGAGGCCGTCCGGGTGGGCGGGCGCCGACCGACCGGCCCTTCCTCCCCCGCGCGGCGCAGCGCCCCGGTGAACTCCAGGCAGGTGCGCCAGCGTTCCTCCGGAGACTTGGCCAGGGCCTTCGCCAGCACCTCGTCCACCGCGGCCGGCAGGTCCGGCCGCTCCGCGCTCACCGGTGGCGGCGGGTCGTACTGGTGGGCCCACAGGAGGGCCATGTCGTCGTCCCGCCGGAAGGGCGGTCCGCCGGCCAGCATCTCGTGGACGACGCACCCCAGGCCGTAGACGTCGCACCGCCCGTCCACCGGCTTTCCGGAGATCTGTTCCGGGGCCACGTAGTCCAGCGTCCCGACGAACTGTCCGACGCTCGTGAACCCGGTCAGCGACAGGGACTTCTTCGTCAGCCCGAAGTCCGTCAGGTACACGTGCTCGGGGTGTTCGCTGTCGGTGCCCTCCGCGACCAGGATGTTGCCCGGTTTGACGTCCCGGTGGACGAGGTCGTGGTCGTGGGCCGCGTCCAGGGCCGAGGCCACCTGGCCCGCGATCCGCGCGGCCGTCGCCACCGGCAGCGGGCCCGTGCGGTCCAGCATCGCCCGCAGGTCCTGTCCGGCGACGTGGCGCATGGCGATGTACAGCAGGCCGTCCGCCTCGCCCGCCTCGAAGACGGGCACGATGTGGGGGTGGTCGAGGGACGCCGCCACCTTCGACTCGTGCGCGAACCGCTGTCGGAAGGTGTCGTTGCGGGCCAACTCGGGTGCCAGCAGCTTCAGTGCCACGACACGGTCGAGCCGCAGGTCCCGCGCCCGCCAGACGACGGCCATGCCGCCGCGTCCGATCTCGCCCTCCAACCGGTACCCGGCGATGCGCGTCCCCGGCCCGGCCGGTCGGCCTCCCGCGGCGTCCGCGGCGGACATCACCGGCCCCCGCCCCCGGGGGTGTCGACGATCCGCGTCGGCTCGTGTCCGTCGACCGGCCCGGGTGGCGCCTCGCCGGGGCCGTCGTCCGCCGCCGCCGCCCGTTCAACGGGCGCGGGCTCGGACGCGGGCTCGGACGCGGGCTCGGACGCGGCGGCCGCCCGTGCGTCGGGTTCCGGGGCCTCGGCCGGCGGCTGTGGGCCGGCGGCGGCGCCCGGTTCCTCGACGACCGCGTAGGTCGCCCGCCGGGTGCCGTCGCCGTACATCCACCGCCCGGCCGTCTCGTCGTAGAGCCAGATCTCCGACCCGTCGAGCACCACCCCGGCGCGCAGGCCCCGGGTGGCGCGCCGGAAGCCGTCGGCGTCCGTCCGGCCGGAGGCGAGTTCGTCGGCGGCCCGGCGGTAGCGCTCCAGGGCCTCGACGCCGCGGGCGAGGAGCGGTCGGGGGTCCTCGGCGCGGGACAGGGGGCGTCCCGCCGTGGGCGGCGGCTGCGGGACGACGACCAGCAGTCGCCCGTCCACCCAGGCGGACCAGCCGTTGGCGCACAGGATCTCCGCCCATTCCCCGCGCCGGGACAGCAGTTGCACGGGCAGGAAGGCGTCCAGGGCCGCGGTCGGCCGCGAGACGTCCGGCGCCTCCCAGGCGGGCAGGCCGTCCCGGGGCACGACGTGGGTGGGCCAGAAGTCGGCGGCGCCTTCGGGTGCTTCGGGGCTCGTCACGCGGCCTACTTCCGCATGATGGCGGGTTCGTGGCGCCGCAGCAGTCGGGAGACCAGTACGCCGAACAGCAGGGACAGCGCGACCAGCATCCCGAGGTTCAGCAGCCACACGCCGGCGGTGTGCGCGAACAGCGGGTCGTCGGTGAGGGGGCCGGGCACGATCGCGCCCAGGTCGATGGTGCCCGCCATCGCGCCGAGCGCCCACCGGGAGGGCACCAGCCAGGACAGCTGTTGGATCACCGGCACCCCGTCCAGTTGCAGGAGCGCCCCGCAGAAGACCACCTGGACGATGGCGAGGAGGACCAGCAGCGGCATGGTGACCTCCTCCTTCCTGACCAGGGCGGAGACCAGCAGGCCGAGCATCATGGCGGTGAACGACAACAGGGCGACGGCGATCGTGATCTCGAGCAGCGGCGGCATGAGGACGCCCTTGCCGCCGGGGGCGCCGAGGTTCACGCCGAACAGGGCGACGAGGGTCAACACGACGGCCTGGGCCACCGTGATCGCGCCCAGGACCACCACCTTGGACATCAGGTAGGCGGAGCGTGACAGTCCCACCGCGCGTTCTCGCTGGTAGATGGTCCGTTCCTTGACCAGTTCGCGCACCGCGTTGGCGGCGCCGGTGAGCACGCCGCCCACGCACAGGATGAGCAGGGCGTTGATCGCCGTCTCCTGGGTGAGGCGGCTGCCGGCCAGGGCGCGGGCCATGGCCCCCATCACGAACGGCAGCGCGATCATGATGGCGAGGAAGGTGCGGTCCGCGCTCAGCGCCGCCGCGTACCGCCGGACCAGGGTGGAGAGCTGGGAGCCCCAGCTCTGCGCCTTGGGCGGAGGGGCGACGAAGCCGGCCGGTCCGTGCCTGCCGTCCGCGACCGGGGGCCGGGCGGCGGCCCCGCGCACGTACCTGCGGTGCAGGGGGGATGCCGCGTACTCGGCGGCCCAGTCGCGGTCCCGTTCGTTCTCGAAGGCCTCGAAGGCCTCGGGCCACTGCTCGTAGCCGAAGAAGGCGAGGGTCTCGTCGGGCGGCCCGAAGTAGGCGACGCGCCCGCCCGGGGCGAGGACGAGCAGCCGGTCGCAGACGTCGAGGCTGAGCACGCTGTGGGTGACGACGATGACGGTGCGGCCGTCGTCGGCGAGGTCGCGCAGCATGTGCATCACGGAGCGGTCCATCCCGGGGTCGAGGCCGGAGGTGGGTTCGTCGAGGAAGAGCAGGGAGGGTTTGGTCAGCAGTTCCAGTGCGACGGACACCCGTTTGCGCTGGCCGCCGGAGAGGCTGTGGATGGACTGGTCGGCGCGCTGCCCGAGGCCGAGCTCGCCGATCACCTCGTCCACCCGCGCCTGGCGTTCCGCCGTCTCGGTGTCCTGCGGGAAGCGGAGTTCGGCGGCGTAGGTCAGGGCGCGGCGCACGGTGAGTTGGGCGTGCAGGATGTCGTCCTGCGGCACGAGGCCGATGCGGCTGCGGAGTTCGGCGTAGTCGCGGTAGAGGTCGCGTCCGTCGTACAGGACGGTGCCCTGGTCGGCGGGGCGCAGGCCGGTGAGGGCTCCCAGCAGGGTGGACTTGCCGGCGCCGCTGGGGCCGACGACGGCGAGCAGGCATTTGGCGCCGACGGGGAAGGAGACGTGGTCGAGCAGGACCTTGCGGCCGTGGTCGACCGCGACGGAGAGCTCCTGGACGTCGAGGGAGACCTCTCCGGTATCCACGTACTCCTGGAGCTGGTCGCCGACCAGGCAGAAGGCGGTGTGGCCGATGCCGACGATGTCGCCCTCGGCGATGGGCGCGCGCTCGACGCGGGCGCCGTTGAGGTAGGTGCCGTTGTGGCTGCTGAGGTCGACGATCTCGTACGTGCCGTCCGCGAGCGCCCGCAGCTCGGCGTGGCGTCGGGAGACGACGAGGTCGTCGACGACGAGGTCGTTATCCGAGGCCCGCCCGATGCGTACCTCGGTCCGCGCGGGCAGTGGGCGGACCGAGGTGGGCCGGGCGAAGGTGCCGGTCAGCCCGGGGTGCGACACGGAGGACGGTCGCGAGGTCCCGCCGGCGGAGCCGGTGGACGCCACGTACGCCGATGGCCACGCGGGGGTGGCGGACGGCTCGGGGGTCACGGGGGCAGCCGGGGCGGGCGCGGGGGCGGATGACGCGGACGGGGCCGGCGCGGGGGTCGCCGCCGGCTCGGCGGACGGCCTGGCGGGCGGCTCGGCGGCCTCGGCGGACGGCCTGGCGGACGGCTCGGCGGCCCCGGCGGGAGGCTTGGGGCCGAGCAGGAGGGCGCGCGGGCCGTCGTCGACGCTGCCGAAGCGCAGTTCGCTGCCGGCGCCGACGTTCCAGGCGTGGATGCGGTGGCCGTCGGCCCAGGTGCCGTTGGTGCTGTTCTCGTCCTCGACGGTCCAGTGGTCGCCCTCGGCGCGCAGCACGGCGTGGTGCCAGGAGACGCGGGCGTCGTCGAGGCAGATCTCGCAGAGCGGGTCCCGACCGACGTGATAGGTCCGGACCGGGCTCATCGCGGTGGAGCCACCGGCCGTTTCCAGAACGAGTTCGGGTGCGGTCGACACACCGGGGCGCTGGACCATGGTCAGATTTTCCCACGATCCGACCCGCTCGGCATAACCGCAGGTCAGAGCACTCTTAAGGGTAATGACAACGGTCCCCGTTGCAGCCTTTGCCCATCTTCGAAAGGTGCGCTTCACTTCACGCGTCGGAACCGAACAAACGGGGGACGCCATGACCGGGCACGACCACGCGAAGGATCACACCCACGGCCACGGCGGCCACGGCGGTCACAGTCACGGGGTCGACCCGAACGCCGACCGCCGCTGGCTGGGAATCGCCCTCGCGTTGATCGCGGGCTTCATGGCCGTCGAGGTGGTCATCGGCGTCATGGCCCACTCCCTGGCGTTGATCTCGGACGCCGCGCACATGCTGACGGACGCCGTCTCGATCGTCCTCGCGCTGATCGCGATGCGGCTCGCCGCCCGGCCGGCACGCGGCGGGTTCACGTACGGCCTCAAGCGCGCCGAGATACTCTCCGCCCAGGCCAACGGCCTGACCCTGCTCCTGCTGGCCGTGTGGTTGGCGTACGAGGCGGTGCGCAGGCTGCTCGACCCGCCGCCGGTGGAGGGCGGGCTCGTCCTGGTGACGGCGCTCGCGGGGATCGTCGTGAACGTGGCGGCGGCCTGGTGCATCTCGAAGGCGAACCGCTCCTCCCTGGCGGTCGAAGGCGCCTACCAGCACGTGCTGAACGACCTGTTCGCCTTCATCGGCACCGCCGTGGCCGGTCTGATCGTGCTCACCACCGGATTCGTGCAGGCCGACGCGATCGCCTCGCTCGTGGTGGTGGCGTTGATGGTCAAGGCGGGCTACGGGCTGGTCCGCGAGTCCGGTCGGATCTTCCTGGAGGCCGCCCCGGCCGACACGGACCCGGACGCGGTCGGCGACCGGCTCGTCGGGCATCCGCCGGTGACCGAGGTCCACGACCTGCACATCTGGACCATCACCTCGGGTCAGGCGGCGCTCTCCGCGCACGTCCTGGTGGAACCGGCGGGCGACTGCCACGCCGTGCGCCGCGATCTGGAGGGGCTGCTGGAGAAGGAGTACGGGATCACGCACACCACGCTCCAGGTGGACCACGTGCAGGACGAGCTGCTCTCGGTCGGGCGGCGGCCGGGTGATGTTCCGGCGGGCGTCTCGCACTGCGCGGACGCGCACGGTCCGGTCCACCGCGAGGGTCCGCACGACCACTGACGGCCCGGTGGTGCCGATGCCCCTTCCGCGGGGCATGGATACCGGCATGGCACAGAAACGCAGCGCCGGACTGCTCCTCTTCCGACGGGCCGGCGAAGAGGAGACCGACATCGAGGTCCTGCTCGGGCACATGGGCGGACCGCTGTGGGACCGGCGCGGCGACGCCGGTACCTGGGCGATCCCCAAGGGCGAGTACGGCCCGGAGGAGACCCCGCTCGACGCGGCCCGCCGGGAGTTCACGGAGGAGATCGGCCTGCCGCCCCCGGAGGGCCCGTACCTGCCCCTGGGCGAGAGCCGGATGCCGAGCGGGAAGCTGGTGACGATCTGGGCGGTGCGGGCGGACCTGGATCCGGCCCTCATGGTGCCCGGGACCTTCACCATGGAGTGGCCGCCGCACTCGGGGCGGATCGGCGAGTTCCCGGAACTGGACACGGTGGCCTGGTTCACTCCGGCAGTGGCCGAATCCAGGTTGCTTCCCGGCCAAGTGGCGTTCCTGGAGCGGCTGTTGGTGCTCCTGAAGGGTTGACCCGACCTTGACTTGCCAACAAACCCCACCTGCGTGGACATTGCACATATGACGAGCGTCGTGCTGGTGGGGACCCTGGACACCAAGGGTGTGGAGTACGGCTGGTTGCGCGAGAGGCTGCTGCGCGCCGGCGTCGAGGTGGTGCTGGTCGACACGGGGATCATGGACGAGCCCCGGGTGCCGGCGGACGTGTCGCGCGAGGCGGTCGCGCGGGCCGCGGGAACGGAACTCGCGGACCTGCGCGCCGCCGCCGACCGGGGGGCGGCCGTCACCGCGATGGCCGCCGGGGCGGAGGCGACCCTCCTGCGCCTGCACGACGAGGGGCGGCTGCACGGGGTGCTCGCGATCGGCGGCAGTGGCGGGACGTCCATCGCGACCCGGGCCATGCGGGCGCTCCCGCTGGGCGTTCCGAAGGTGATGGTCTCCTCGATGGCGTCCGGGGATGTCGCCCCGTACGTCGGATCCTCGGACATCACCATGATGTACAGCGTCGTGGACATAGCGGGGATCAACAGCGTCTCCGCTCCCGTGCTCGCGAACGCCGTGGAGGCGGTCGCCGCGATGGCCGGGGGCTTCGTCCGCTCCTCCCGGGAGCCCGGCCCGGCCCGGCCGGCCGCGGGTGGGCGGCCGCTGATAGCGGCGAGCATGGCCGGCGTGACCACGATCGGCGTGGACGCGGCCCGGGAACGACTGACCGAGCTGGGCTACGAAGTGCTCGTCTTCCACGTCAGCGGCACGGGCGGCCGGACCCTGGAGAAGCTGGCCGGTCAGGGGATCTTCGCCGGCGTGCTGGACCTCACCCTGAGCGAGCTGGCCGATGACCTGTGCGGGGGCATCCTCACGGCGGGCCCCGACCGGCTGAGCGCGGCCGGTCGTGCCGGGATTCCGCAGGTGGTGAGCCTGGGCGCGCTGGACATGGTGAAGTTCGGCCCGTTGGAGAGCCTGCCCGAACGGGCCCGGTACCGGCGGGTGCGCGTGCACAATCCCTCGATCACGGTGATCCGTACGACCGTGTCCGAGTGCGCCGAGCTGGGCCGGCGGGTCGCGGCCAAGCTGCGGTCGGCCACCGGCCCCACGGCGGTGTGCGTCCCCTTGCGCGGACTGTCCACGCTCGGGGCGCCGGGTGGCCCCTACCATGACCCCCGTGCGGACGGGGCGCTGTTCTCGGCTCTGCGCGAGGGATTGCGGGGCAGTGCCGCCCGGCTGTACGACTACGACACCCACATCAACGACCCGGCGTTCGGCCGGGACGCGGCCGACCGACTGCACGCCATGATCGGCGCGGAGCGGGCGGCGGCCTGACGCCCGTTCGAGACACCCCGCGAGGTTGGGAACCGGCCGTGGCGGAAACCGTGTCCCTGGTGGTGGCCGGTCGGGGACGACCGCAACCGGGCGCGACGCCGCCGGGGACGGGGGGAACGATGAACGACGTGTGGACCGTACCCGGGTACACCCAGGTCCGGGAGCTCGGTGCGGGCGGCAGCGGCCGCGTGGTTCTCGCCGTGCACGAGGCGACGGGCACCGCGGTCGCGGTGAAGTACCTCGGCGACCGGCTGCGCGAGGACCCCGCGTTCGTCCGCGAGTTCCGCGCGGAGGCGCGGCTGCTGGGCGGGCTGCGCTCGCCGTACGTGGTCGGACTGTACGAGTACGTGGAGGCGCCCGGCGGCGCCGCGATCGTGATGGAACTGGTCGACGGGATCTCCCTGCGCGCGCTGCTGAAGCAGTCCGGCCGGGCGGACGCCGAGGCCGCGCTGGTGGTGCTGAAGGGGTCCCTGCTGGGCCTGGCCGCGGCGCACCGGGCGGGGGTGGTCCACCGGGACTACAAGCCGGAGAACGTGCTGGTCTCGGCGGACGGTTCGTCGAAGCTGGTGGACTTCGGGATCGCGGCGGGCCGCGGCAGCACGCCCGGCGTGGCGGGCACGCCCGCGTACATGGCCCCCGAGCAGTGGCAGGGACGGCCGGCCTCCCCCGCGGCCGACGTGTACGCGGCGACGGCGACGTTCTTCGAGTGCCTCACGGGCCGCAAGCCCTTCGACGGGACCAACTTCGCGGAGCTGGCGGTCCAGCACATCGAGGCACCCGTACCGGAGACGGAGGCCCCGGAGCCGGTGCGTCCGCTGATCCGGCGCGGTCTGGCCAAGGAGCCCGAGCGACGGCCGGAGAACGCCGAGGCGTTCGTCGCGGAGTTGGAGGGCGTGGCGCTGGCCGCGTACGGGCCCGACTGGGAGGAGCGCGGGCAGCGCAAACTGGCGGCGCTGGCGGCGCTGCTGCCCTTGCTGTTCCCCTCGGCGGGGGCGCCGGCCGCCGGTACCACCGCGCTGGCGACGACCGCCCTGAAGCCGCCGACGAGCCTGCTGCCGGGGCGGCGGGGAGCGCTCGCGGCGGGTGCGGTGCTGGTGATCGGGGCGCTGCTGATGTTCACGTACGACGCGGTCGGCGGCGAGCCGGACGGCGCGGCGGCGCTGAGCGCGTTCGCGACGACCAGTCCGGGTGCGCCGGCGGCCACGCCGGCCCCCGGTCCGAGCCCGTCGGGCTCCCCTTCGGCGTCGGTGTCGCCGTCCGCGAGTCCCTCGGCGTCCGCGTCGCCGTCCGCCTCGCCCTCGACGTCCACGAGCCCCGGCGCGAGCGTCACCCCGACGCCGACCCCCACGCCGACCGTGACCGAGCCGACCCCGACGCCCACACCCACGCCCACACCGACTCCGACGCCGACTCCGGTGGTCGTCTCGGGGGTGTCCGTCACCCTGTCCGCCGCCCCGAGCGCCGGTCGGGCGACCGTGTCCCTGGACGTGCGGGGCGGACCGGCGACGGTGACCATCGAGTGGTTCCGCGGCGACAGCCCGGGCGACCTGCGCGCTGCGGACGGCGCGGACTCCGTCGCCGTCGAGGCCGGGACGGGCCCGGTGACGCGGAGCCACGCCCTCGCGCGGGTCGGCGGCTGCTACGTGAGCGCTCGTGTCACCACCGAGCCGACGTCCGGCAGGACGGCCGTCGACTCGATCTTCATCCCCAGGTGTCAGGAGGTGCCGCGATGAGCGAGGCCCGGGCTCCCGAGGGAGACGACGACTACAGCGCCACCGTGCTCGGCAGCCACTGGTTCAGCGGCCCTCCCGGGGACCCCGCCGACGAACCGGCGACGCGGCGGCTCGACGGAGCGCCCGGCTCCGACCCGGACACGCGGCGCCTCGACGACCCGGACACGAAACGGTTCGACACCCCGCAGACCACCCCCGGAGCGGTGCCCGACCGGATCGAGGGCTCCGTCCTGCGGTTCGGGCCCGGGGTGACGGCGGCCGTGCCCGCCCCGTTCCCCGTGATCGTCGGGACCGCGGTGGGCGCCCCGCGCCGCCGCGGCGGGCAGTGGCGTCGGTACACCCTGGCCGCCGTGGTGCTGGCCGCGGTGCTCGCGTACCTGGGGTGGCAGCGCTTCGGGCCGGCCGTCGAGGTCCGGGACGTGGCGGTGAGCACCGATCCGAAGGGGCCGAGCTGCGATTCCGCCGCCGACGTGGTGGCGCTCGTACGGACCAACGGGCGCCCGGGGACGTTCGCGTACCGCTGGCTCCGCAGCGACGGCACGCGCTCCCCGCAGCTCACCGAGCGGGTGCCGAGCGGGCAGCGGGAGGTCTCGCTGCATCTGCTGTGGACGTTCCAGGGCGCGGGAACCTACCCCGCGCGGGCCGAGATCGAGCTGCTGTCGCCCTCGCGGCACACGGCCTCGGTGGAGTTCACATACCGCTGCCGTTCCTAGACGACGCGGGGAGGACCGCGGGCCACTTCGGGGAGCGACCGCGGGCCGCTTCGCTCCCCGCCGGTCGACGCCTCTAGAACCGGGCGTGCGCGGTGATGTCCGCCGCGAACTCCCCCGTCATCGCCGGGGTCACCGAGGGCCGGCACTGGGCGATCGCCGCGAGGAGGTCCTCGGTGCTCGCGCCGAGCTGCGCCGCCGACGCGCCCCGGGTGCCCACGCCTTCCAGGTCCCGTTCGAAGGACGTCTGCGCGGCCGTCCGGGCCGCGTGCTCGATGTCCGCCGGGGTGAACAGGTCGCTCGCCTCCACCAGGGCCGCCACGTCGACGTCCGTCCGACCGGCCGTGTGGCGCGACCACATCGCGGCGCGGGCCCCGGCATCGGGGGTGCCGATGGGGATCAGGTAGTCGAAGCGGCCGGGGCGCAGGAAGGCCGGGTCGAGGGAGCGGACGGAGTTGGTCGCGCAGACCAGCAGCCGTTCGTCGCTCTCCCGGAAGCCCGGTATCAGCTTGAGGAGTTCGTTGGTCACCCCGTGGATGCCGCCGGGCTGCGCGGGCTCGGTGCGTACGGGGGCGATCTCCTCGACCTCGTCGATGAAGACGAGGACGCGTTCGAGTTCGCCGATGCGGGCGAAGGCGTCGCGCAGTGCGGCGGCGAGGTTCCCCTCGTCCGCGAGGCGGGAGGGCAGCAGCTCCACGAAGGGCCAGCCGAGCCGGGAGGCGATGGCGCGGGCGAAGGTGGTCTTGCCGGTGCCGGGGGGTCCGAAGAGGGCGATGGCGCGCGGCGGCCGTACCCCGTGCGCGGCGGCCCGTTCGGGTTCGGCGAGCGGCAGCACCACGCGGCGCTCGATGAGGTCCTTCTCCTTCTCCATGCCGGCGACCTTGGTCCACAGGTCGTTCGGGAGGAACCGACCGCCGAGGTCGTCGAGGAGTCCGGCGGCGGGTCCGTGCAACGGCTCGGTCTTCTCGAAGTAGGCGACGGCGGGCTGGCGGGTGTAGCCGGCGTTGAGCAGGCCTTCGCCGAGCAGGTCCTCCTCGGGCAGGACGTAGGCGATCCGGCCGACGCGGGCGGCGATGAGGCGGCGCTCCAGTTCGACGAGGAGGGCGCTGGCCAGGCCCCGGCCGCGCCAGCCGGCGGCGATCGCGATCCGCATCACCCAGGCCCGCTCTCCGGTGACGCAGGCAAGGGCCGCGCCGATGGGGACGCCCTGGTGGACGGCGACCACGCAGGGCTGCCGGTCGGTGAGGGCGCTGATGCACTCGGCGAGCGAGAAGACCGATTCCTGGCCGAGTTCGGCCGTGGTGTCGATCAGATGCACCACCGATGCGAGATCGCTCTCGCGGTAGTCGTGGATGAGCCAGTTCACCGGGTACCGCCCCTCGTTTCGTGCTCCTGCGGCGAGGCTAGGGGCGGTCGGGCCCGGCGATCACGCTCCGTCGTGCACAACAGGCGTACGGAAAACCCTCCGTGTCGTCCATAGACCGGGTACGTGCGTCGTCGGAGCGGGCGCGTGCGCCGTCGCTTCCCACCGAGGTCCCGGTTTCCTTCATGGCTTCGCACAGGCGCGGCGGCCGCGCGGGCCGGCCGGGGGGTCAGTGCGTGTGGGAGTCCAGCCAGCCGAGCGAGGTGCGGGCCAGGTCCGGCCAGCCGTGGTCGACGGTGAGGGAGTGGCCCCGGTCCTCGAAGCACTGGTACTCGGTGGTGGCGCGGGAGTCCCGGTACTGCTTGTAGGTGGAGCGGGTCAGCACGTCCGGGACGGTGTGGTCGAGGCGGCCGGACAGCAGGAGCAGCGGGCCGCGGGTCTCGTTGTCGGTGTTCACCCGGGCGGCGGAGTGCGGGACGAAATTGCCGAGCGCCAACTGGAACAGGGGGCGGGCCGGGCTCGGGATCGTCCACTCGTCGTACAGCTCGGCGGACTCGCGCTCGGAGACCGCGTTGGCGAAGCCGTAGCGGAACTGTTCGGTGTTCAGCGACACGGCGTGCTTGATGTTCACGGGGTCGCGCAGGAAGGCGAAGGTCGATTTCGCCTGCGCCGGGGCGATGGCCTTCACCCCTTTGATCTGGCCGGGGCAGACGGCCACGGCCGCCGATCCCAGGCCTTGGCCGAGCAGGTGCTGGGCGATGAACCCGCCCACCGAGTGTCCGACGAGCACCGGCGCGGTGGGCAGCTCGCGGATGACCCGGGCGTACGCCTCGGAGATCTCGGCCAGCCCGACCCCGGCCTGGTCGCCGGGGCGCCGGCGGGCCTCGGTGACGGTGGCGGGGACCCCGGGCCACTCGGGGAGGATCGGTTCGAAGCCCGCGTCGAGGAAGGCTTCGGCCCAGCCCTGCCAGCTCGTGGAGTGCAACCAGAGCCCGTGGATGAACACCACGGGCGTGCGGTGCGGTGTGGTCATGGCGGGACACCTCCTGGGACCCCCGGCGCCTCTGCCAGTCTCGCCCCGGCCGGGAGGGGACGCCTGCGGAGCCCGCTTCGCCCCCCGGCGGAGCCGGCCGCCGGCGTCTCGGGGTCCTCGTCGGGGGCCGGGGTCCTGCGCGCGGGATCGCCGGGGAGCCCGGATCCTGGATGGACCCGGATCGCCGCGCGACCGGGCTTCGCGAGGTGGTTTCGTCCGGGTCCGGCATTCACAGCGGATTCATATGGAATTCCGTGCTCCGGACACAGTGTCGAAGGGCAGGCTCGGAACATGATCCATCGCGTGCTTCCCCGACAGACCGGCCGCGCCCGTGCCCGGCGGGCGCCCCGGATCGTGCTCGCGCTGGCCGCCATGGGCGCGCTGCTGGGCATCGACCTGCCCGACGCGGCGGTCGTGCCGCCCGAGGGGGTCACGGCGCAGGCCGTCCCCGACCGGACGGCGGACCGGGTGGGCGCGCTGTTCGCGGGCGGGTTGGAGGGCGGGCACTTCTGCACCGCGGCCGTGGTGCGCAGCGCCGGCCGCGATGTGATCGCCACTGCCGCGCACTGCCTGGACCATCCGGAGTCCACCGTGTTCGCACCGGGCTACCGCGACGGGCGTGCCCCGTTCGGCGTATGGAAGCTGACCGATGTGCACGTGGCCCCGGGCTGGACGAACGACGAGGACCCGGACGAGGACATAGCCTTCGCCTCGGTCGTGCCGACGGACGGGGGAACGGCGGCGATCGAGGACGTGGTGGGCGGGTTCCCGGTGGCGGCCGAACAGCCGGACGACGTGTCGGTGACCATCGTCGGCTATCCCAGCACCGAGGACGCGCCGCTGCGCTGCGCCAACGACACCTCCCTGTTCTCCGACACGCAGCGCCGCATCGACTGCCCGGACCTCAGCAGCGGCACCAGCGGCAGCCCGTGGCTGGCGAACGGCGCGCTGGCGGGGGTGCTCGGCGGCCACGAGGGCGGGGGCACGGTGCCGGACGTGTCCTACAGCGCCGTGGTGGGAGACCAGGCGCTGGAGCTGTACCGGGAGGCCGCGGTCCCGGCGGGCTGACCGGTCCGCCACCCGCGCTCGGCAGGGGGTGCGGTCCCGTGCGGCGGGCGCCGGTCCCCCGCTCCGTCACTCGTCGCCCACCTCGTGCGCGGGCCCGCTCGACGCGGCCGTCAGCGCCTCGGAGGGGGCCGCGAACCAGGTCGGCTCGTCGGTCAGGGCCCGGTGGATGCGGTCCAGGCCGAAGTCGTCCAGCGGGGGCAGCGCGTCCAACGCGAACCAGGCCACTTCCAGCGACTCGTTGTCGTTGGCCCGGGCCTCGCCGCCGGTGGCCCGGCAGCGGAAGGTGATGTCCTGGAACTGGCAGACGTCCCCGTTCGGGTACACGATCGGCTGGAGCATCTGGACCAGGACGACCCGCTCGGGAACGCAGTGCACGGCCGTCTCCTCGAAGACCTCCCGCACCGCCGTCTCCGCCGGCTGCTCGTCGGGCTCGGCGATGCCGCCGATCACGGCCCACTGGCCGGTGTCGGCCCGGCGGCCCAGCAGCACCCGGCCCCGGTCGTCGAAGACGATCGCGGTGACCCCGGGGAGCAGGAGCAGCTGGTGCCCGGCGGTGGCCCGGATCGCGCGGATGAAATCAGGTGTGGTCATGACTCGACCCTACGAGGCTCCGCGCCCGGCGATCGACCCTCACACCGCCCGGCGGGCCCGGATCCGGCGGACCAGGACCCAGCCGAGGCCGGTCGCGGCGAGCAGGAGCAGCGCGTACTCGGTCAGCGGCCCGAGGCGGGTGGCCGGGGTCTGGGAGGAGCGCAGCGGGATCTTCTCCACCAGCGCGTCGGCGGTGAACATCTTCGTCTGCCGGACGACCGATCCGTCGGGACGGATGACGGCGCTGACGCCGCTGGTGACGGGGACGAGCACGGTACGGCTGTGCTCGACGGCGCGGACGCGGTCCATGGCGAGCTGCTGGTAGGTCATCTCGGAGCGGCCGAAGGTGGCGTTGTTGCTCGGTACGGCGATGACCTGCGCTCCGGCGCGGACGGTGGAGCGGACGGCGTCGTCGAAGGCGGCCTCGTAGCAGGTGACCATGCCGACCCGGCTGCCCGCCATGTCGAAGACGCCGGGGTCCTTGCCGGGGCCGAAGTCGCGGCGGACCCGGTCCACGTCCTTGCTGAAGATCCGGATGACGGAGCGCATGGGCATGCGCTCGCCGAAGGGTTGGATCTTGCGCTTGTCGTAGGTCTGGGTGGGGCCCTTGGCCGGGTCCCAAAGGATCATCGTGTTGCGCAGGGGGCCGGTCGGCGGCGCCAGGACGGAGCCGATCGCCACGGGGACGCCGATGCGCTTGACGGCGTCGTCGATGACGTCGTGGGCGTCGCGCTCGGCGTAGGGGTCGATGTCGGAGGAGTTCTCCGGCCAGACCACGAAGTCGGGCTGCTCGGCGCGGCCCGCCTTGACGTCGTCGGCGAGCCGCAGCGTGCGGTTGGCGTGGTTGTCCAGGACGGCGCGGCGCTGGGAGTTGAAGTCGAAGCCGGCGCGGGGGACGTTGCCCTGGATGACGGCGGCCACCGAGGTGCCGTCCTCGGCCGCGTCCGACACGAGCGGGCGGGCCGCGAGGGCCGCGCCGATCGGCGCGACGACGGCGAGGAGGGCGAGGGCCACCGTGGTGCGGCGGGGGTCGTGGCGGGCGACGCGCGCGACCTCGTACAGGCCGAATCCGCACAGGGCGACCGCGAAGGACAGCAGCGGGGTGCCGCCGAGCGCGGCGAGCGGGAGGAAGAACCCGTCGGCCTGGCCGAAGGCCAGCTTGCCCCAGGAGAAGCCCCCGAAGGGGACGCGGGCCCGCAGGGCCTCGGCGGCGACCCAGATGGCGGCGGCCCACAACGCCCGGCCGGGGAGCTTGCCGACGAGGGCGATGCCGAGCCCGGCGAGACCGAGCAGCAGGGCTTCCAGGGTGGCGAGGGCCAACCACGGGACGGGCCCGACCTCCTCGCCGGTCCAGGAGAGCAGCGGGACGAGGTAGCCGAGGCCGAAGAGGAAGCCGAGGCCGAAGCCGGCGCGGGCGCGGCGGCCGTGCAGGCAGCCGGCCAGCAGGGCGAGGGCGAAGGGCGCCAGCCACCACAGGGGGCGGGGCGGGAAGCTCGCGTAGAGCAGCAGCCCGGCGAGGACGGCGATCAGGGAGCGCGTCTGCCAGGGGGCCTTGCGGGCACCGGCGCGCACGGTCCGCGAGAGACGGGCGGCCGTCCACTTCCCGTCGTCGGGACCACCGGGGTTCGCGTCGGCCGCGGCCGCCGCGGTGGAGGGGGAGGGATCGTTCCCGGCCGCGCGGGTGACACTGCTGCTCATCTGGCGGAGTGTACGTCCCTCCGCGCGCGAAGCGGGTGACCGGCTCAGCCGGCTCAGTGGGCCAGGGCCCGCAGGTGGGTGCGGATGACCCGGACCGCGTTCTCGGCGTCGTCGACGGTGACGGTGAACAGTTTCCCGTCGCCCAGGCGCAGCTCCACGCCCTCGCCGCGGCGGACGACGACGGCGGTGCCCTTGTCGGGGCGCCAGCGGTAGCCCCAGCCGCCCCACTGCTGCGGGGTGATCTGCGGCAGGAACTCGGCGGAGGTCACCTCGGACAGCGGGATGGTGCGGCGCGGCAACCCGATGTGGCCGCAGCGCACCTCCACGGCCCGGGAGTCGACGGTGACGGCCACGTGGACGAAGGCGAGGGTGCCGAAGAGGACCAGCAGGCCCACCGCGAGGCAGCCGATCACGGCCATGAGCAGGGGAATGATGCCCGCCGTCCACGCGTAGTCGACGGCGAGTTCGATGCCCAGGGCGAGGCACGCCGCACCGATGCCGGCGAGCAGCCACTGTGCGCGGTTGGAGGCGCGGCCCGTCCAGAGCGGACCCGGGGGGTGACCCGTCATGTGTAGCAGCGTACTCACGTTCCGCACGCGCGCCACCGTCCCTCCGCCGCCCGGTTCGACGGCGTCGCGCCCGGGCGGGCCGGTCGGGCGGGCTCCCGCCTGGGCGAACGCCTCAGCCGGGGAGGAGCCCCACCAGCGCGTCCCGCAGGGCCGAGTGCCTGACGGTCATGAAGCGGTGCAGGGTCCGGGAGGCGAGGGCGACGCGCTGGGCGCTGGGCGCTGCGGCGGCGCTCGGTGTCGTAGGCGCGCGAAGAAGCGGCCGTCGCCCCAGGTCTCGCCGTACGTCCCGGTCTCGAAGCCGGCGGTGCCGATCCAGGCCGCGGTGGCGAGGGAGCGCACCCCGCTGCCGGTGCCGAAGCGGGT
This sequence comes from Streptomyces sp. NBC_01426, assembly GCF_036231985.1. Lineage (GTDB taxonomy): Bacteria > Actinomycetota > Actinomycetes > Streptomycetales > Streptomycetaceae > Streptomyces. The sequence continues at coordinate 6,625,771 of NZ_CP109500.1, read as the reverse complement.
GGTGCGGACGACCTGGAGGGTTTCACCCGCGGCCTGCTGGACAGCATCTGCCCCGACGAACAGGAGGCCCCGTGACCGATCGGCTCGATCGTGCGGTGGGAGCGGTGCTGGGCTCGGCCGCGGGAGACGCGCTCGGCGCGCCCTTCGAGTTCGGCCCCGCCGGCGAACTGGCGGCGCGCGGGAAGGAGATGGCCGGAGGCGGCGGCTGGGATCCGGGCGAGGCGACCGACGACACGCAGATGGCGGTGCTGGTCGGCGAGTCCCTGCTGGAACACGGCGGACTCGAACTCCCCGACGTGTTCGCGAGGTTCCGACGCTGGGCGGCCGGGCGGCCCAAGGACATCGGGCTCCAGACGGAGGACGTGCTGACGAACGGCGAGTCGTGGGACCTGGCCGCCGCCCTGCACTTCCAGGTCACCTCCCGTGCGGCGGGCAACGGTTCGCTGATGCGCGCGGCCACCTCGGCGGTGTACTTCGCGGCCGCCGGGCGGGAGACCACCATGGACGCGGCCCGACGGATCGCGGCCCTCACGCACGGCGACCGCGCCGCCTGGGAGGGCACCGCCGTCCTGCACGAGCTGGTACGGGTGGCCCTGGACGGGGCCGATCCGCTGGCCGCGCTGCCCGCGACCCTCGACGCGGTGCACCCGGACCACCGTGAACGCTACGGGCGCGTACTCGCCCCCGACTGGCACCCGGACCTGGCCACCGAGTTCAACGGGGCCGTGTGGCCCTGCCTCGGCTCGGCGGTGTGGGCGCTGCGGACCACCTCGGGGTTCCCCGAGGCCGTGCGGGCCGCGGTGAACCTGGGCGGGGACACCGACACCGTCGCGGCGGTCACCGGAGCCCTGGCCGGAGCCCGCTACGGCCAGGGGGCGATCCCGGACGCGTGGACCGGTCCCCTGCACGTGCCGATGCCCGGCTACGGGGACCGGACCCTCGACGCGGCCGGACTCCGGGACCTGGCCCGGCGACTGGCGGACGCCGGCCCGGGCGCCGAGGACCCCGACGTCGTCCCCCCGGCGACGGCGGGGCGGCCCCACTGACCCTTGCGACCTTCGGGCCGCCCGCGCGGGCGGCCCGCGCGATCACTGGCCGACGGTCGCGCCCGACCCGGCGAACAGCCGACCCTCGGCGTAGCCGAGCACCTCGGCGGGCAGCTCCGAAGGGCGTCCGCTGAGCAGTACGGTCAGACCGCCCGTGCGCGGCAGACCCGGCTCGGGGCGGGCGCCGATGCGGCGCAGCGCCTGTCCGGCGACGGCCTCGGCGGACCCGTGGAAGACGAACCCGTTCCCGCCGGTGCGCTCGATCAGGGCGGCCCGGATGGGCGCCTCCACCAACTCGTAGTGCGTACAGCCGAGGACCACGTCCGTGACGTCGGGCGGGGTCAGCGCGGCGGCCGCGGCGACGGCGCGTACGACGGCCTCCTCGTCGGCGTGCTGCACGGCGTCGGCCAGCCCGGGGCAGGGCACCTCGGTGACCGGGACACCGGCGGCGAAGGCGCGGATCAGGTCGCGCTGGTACGGGCTGCCGGTGGTGGCGGGGGTGGCCCAGATGGCCACGCGACCGCCGGCGGAGGCGGCCGGCTTGATCGCGGGAACCGTGCCGATGACCGGGATCCCGGGCTCCAGTGCGGCCCGCAGGGCGGGCAGGCTGTGCACGGACGCGGTGTTGCAGGCCACGATCAGCGCGTCCGGCCGGAGCGCGGCGGCGGCCCGGGCCACGTCCAGGGCCCGCCCGGTGAGGTCGGCGGGGGTGCGCGGCCCCCACGGCATCCCGTCGGGGTCGGAGGAGAGCACCAGATCGGCGTCCGGCCGCAGCCGGCGCATCGCGGCGGCCGCCGCGAGGAGGCCGATTCCCGAGTCCATGAGCGCGATCTTCACTTGGTCACCTTAATCGACGCCCCTCGCGAACCCGACCTCCACGCCCCACGACGCCCGGCCCGGACCCGCCACGACGGCCCGGCCCGGCAGGGCCCCACACCGGCCCGCCGCGTCCCGTCCGGCGCGGTGGGCGCGGCCCCGGGCCCGTGTCCACCGGGCGCCACGCCCCGAAGTGCGCGACACGACCCGCGGGTTTCGGCACACTGCGGCCATGGGCCTCCTCCTGACCGCCGCGTACGTCTCCCTCGCCGCCTGGCTCTGGCTCACCCTCGCCCAGGGCATGTTCTGGCGCACCGACGTCCGGCTCCCCCGGCGCACCGATCCCGCGCACTGGCCGTCGGTCGCGATCGTCGTCCCGGCCCGGGACGAGGCGCGGGTGCTCCCCCGCAGCCTCCCCTCCCTGATCGCCCAGGACTATCCCGGCGCCGCCGAGATCTTCCTGGTCGACGACGGCAGCACGGACGGCACCGCCGACCTCGCCCGACGACTGGCGGGCGAGCAGCCGGGGCTCCCGCTCACGATCGTCTCCCCCGGCGAACCCGATCCGGGGTGGACCGGCAAGCTGTGGGCCCTGCGCCACGGCATCGGACAGGCCCGCACGGCGCGCACCGCCGAGCCGGACTACCTCCTGCTCACCGACGCCGACATCGCCCACGAGCCCGACAGCCTCCGCGAGCTCGTCGCCGCCGCGACCTCCGCGGACCTCGACCTGGTCTCGCAGATGGCCCGGCTGCGGGTGACGAGTCCGTGGGAACGCCTCGTCGTCCCCGCCTTCGTGTACTTCTTCGCGCAGCTCTACCCGTTCCGCCGGGTCAACCGCCCCGGCGCCCGGACCACCGCCGCCGCCGGCGGGTGCGTGCTGCTCCGGACCGCGACCGCCGTCCGCGCCGGCGTCCCCGACTCCATCCGGCAGGCCGTCATCGACGACGTGTCGCTCGCCCGCGCCGTGCGTGGCTGCGGCGGCAGGATCTGGTTGGGGCTGGCGGAGCGGGTGGACAGCGTGCGCCCGTACCCCGCGCTGGGCGACCTGTGGCGGATGGTCTCGCGCAGCGCGTACACCCAACTGCGGCACCAGCCGCTGCTGCTGGCCGGCGCGGTGGCGGGCCTGACCGTGGTCTACCTCGTCCCGCCCCTCGCCCTCGTCGTGGGCCTGGCCGCCGCGCGGCCCGCCCCGGCGTGGGCGGGCGGCCTCGCCTGGCTGCTGATGGCGGGCACCTACCTGCCGATGCTGCGCTACTACCGCCAGTCGGCGGCCTTGGCCCCGCTGCTTCCCTTCACGGCGCTGCTCTACCTCCTGATGACCGTGGACTCCGCCGTCCTGCACCACCGGGGTCGCGGGGCCGCCTGGAAGGGCCGCACCTATGCCCGTCCCACCGACGCCTGAACCGACCGGCCCCTCATCTGAAGCCGCGTCATCCGAGGTCATCGCGTTGTGACGGAACGTCAGCACCACATGGGTGCAACGCACAACCGGTCGGCACGAGTAGGAGCAAGTCGGGGCGGAAGTGGTGAATCGTGCACGTGGACGTGAAGTGAAGCCTGTGGCTCTGACCTGCGAATATGCAGGTCAGAGCGGTGTTGGCCACACCTCGCTATGGACCCGGTGAAGTCGTGGGCTTAACTTAGGTCCCATGACCTCCCCCCGCTCCACTTATGGCGGCGGTTACTACTCCGCGCCCTCCTTCACGGACACCCCCATCTACGACTCCCTCGTCGCCGAACGCGGCACCCCGCAGATCGCGCCGATCCGTGTCCCGGCCCAGTACGACTCCCCGAGTGCCGGTTATTCGAGCGGTGGGTACCTGCCGGCCCTCCCGTCCGCCCTGCCCGCCCTGCCGCCCGCACCGCAGCAGCAGGCTCCGGCGTACGGGTACCCGTACCAGCAGCAGTCCGCACCGCAGCAGATGCCCGTGCCGTTGCAGCAGGCGCCCGCGCCGTACATCCCGCAGCAGCAGCCCGTCGCCTCCCGTCCGGTGTACGCGCAGCAGCAGCCGCAGCAGCCCCGTCCGGCCGCCGCGGGCACCGGGTACGAGGCCATGCGCCCGGCGGCCCCCAGGCCGATGCAGGCACCCGTGCAGGCCACCTCGTACGAGGACCCGTACGGCCGCCAGTACCAGGGGCGCGGCTACTGACCGGTCCTCCCGGAGGTCGCGTGGTCAGCGCCGTACGGCGCTGACCTGGGGACGCGTGAGGGCGGCCGGTAAAATGTCCTCATGCCGGCCCTGTACGTCCACTCGCTCCACGTCCATCCCGTCAAGTCGGTGGCGGGGATTGCTCCCGACGAGGTGGCCGTGGAGCCCTGGGGTCTGTCCGCCGACCGCCGCTGGGCCGTGATCGACGTCGAGGGTTCGATCGTCACCCAACGGCAGCGGCCCCGACTGGCCTTGGCCTCGTCGCGCCCGCTCCCGGCCGGCCGGGTCGTGCTGTCGGCGCCCGGGATGGCGGACCTGACGGTGGAGGTGCCGGAGCCGGGGCCGCCGACGCCGGTCGTGCTGTTCGGCAAGAAGTTCGAGACGGTGCTCGCGGCGGAAGCGGCCGGCGACTGGTTCAGTGCCTTCCTCGGGATGCCCGTCCGGCTGGTGCACCTCGACGACCCGGCCGTCCGACGCCCGGTGGACCCGGACCACGCGCTGCCCGGCGAGACCGTGAGCCTGGCCGACGCCCATCCGCTGCTGATCACCACCTCGGCCTCGCTGGACGCCCTGAACGAGCTGATCGCCCGCGGGGACCATCCCGAGGAGGGGCCGCTGCCGATGAACCGCTTCCGGCCGAGCCTCGTGGTGGCGGGTGCCGAGGCCTGGGCGGAGGACGGCTGGCGACGGATCGCCGTGGGCGACAGCGCCGTGTTCCGGGGGGTGCGGGAATGCGGGCGGTGCATCGTCACGACCACCGACCAGCGGACGGCGACGCGGGGCAAGGAGCCCCTCGCGACCCTGGCCCGCCACCGGCGGATCGGGAAGTCCCTGGCTTTCGGGCGGCAGGTGGCACCGGTGACACTGGGCACGGTGCGCGTGGGCGACGAGGTCCGCGTCCTGGAGTGAGCACGCCGACCACGACCGGGCCGGGGTGATCGCGGCCGGGGTGATCGCGGCCGGGTGGTCGCGGCCGGGTGGTCGCGGCCGGTCCGGTATTGCCGGAGCAACACCTTCGAGGGGCTCGACCCGCCCCCCGGAACCAACCGGCACGGCGGGGCCGTTGAATGACTCAGGACGGGTGACACCGGGTACGGCCGGGGCACGGAGGACGTGCACCGGATCGGGTGGCCACCTGTCCGCGCGTCCCGGAATGCGCGTCCACCGGGCATGCGGGAGGCTTGGACGCGCAGACAGACGGAGGCAAGGGGGTGCCGGACCGTGCGGACAGCAATGGGTGTGTGGCGTTGGCGGCGCAATCCGCTGCGCCGACCGACCGATCTCTTCGAGGCGTGGGTGGCGTTCGCGGCCGTGGTCTGTGTCCTGGTGGTGGCTCCGGCCGTCGGCTGGGCCACGGGCCTCCAGGTGGACGGCACCCTTCAGCGGGCCGCCCGCGAACAGCGGCAGGAGCGGCAACTGGTGCCGGCGGTGGTGCTCCGGGCGGCTCCGGAGCCGCCGGCCCGGGCGGAGAGCGATGCGGCGGCGGCCGACCGGCAGACCCCGGCACGGACTCAGGTCGTGGCCTCGTGGATCGCGCCCGACGGCACCAGCCGTCAGGGGACGGTGCCGGCCGCCGAGGAACCACCGCGTCCCGGCGACCGGTTCCGGATGTGGACCGACTCCGGGGGACGGCTGGTGGGCCGCCCGCTCGACCCGTCGGCGGCGTCCTTCCACGCCACGATGGCGGGGCTGGCCGCCGCCCTGGGCCTGGCCGTGCTGGTGGAGACGGTCCGGCGTCTGGTCGTACGCCGGCTCATGCATCGGCGGTACTCGTGTCTGGACCGCGCGTGGGCGGCGGCCGGCCCGGACTGGGGCCGGGCGGGTGCGGGCAGCTGACCTGGCAACTCACCGGCCCCGCGCGCGCTACGGTGGACCGGGTGGTTCAGCCGCTCCAAACACTTCGATCTCTTTGAGCTGCCTCGGTGACGTCAGTCGCTTCGGCAGCGCGCATACCGCGAATACGAGGGTGGGGGCACGACAGCACCATGGCTCAGGGCACGGTCCAGGTGACACACGGCGGGGCTTCGCGGTGGCGCCGCCGCTCCGGTGAGTATCCGACACTGAGCGCCGCACTCGCCGTCGCCGGCGACGGGGACGTCCTCTCCATCGGCCCCGGCACCTACCGCGAGAACCTGGTCCTGGAACACGCCGTCACACTGCGCGGCCTGGAGGGCGGGGTGGGTTCGGTACGGATCGCCCCGCTCGACGGGGTGGCGCTGACCGTGCGCGCCTCGGCCGTGATCCAGGACCTGTACCTGGAGGGCCAGGACCGGGCGGCGCCCGCGCTGCTCGTGGAGGAGGGCTCCCCCGAGCTGACCGACCTGCGCGTCAGCACCCGCTCGGCGGCCGGCATCGAGGTGCGCGGCAGCGGGGCCCGGCCGCTGGTGCGCCGCTGCACGGTGGAGAATCCCACGGGGGTCGGCATCGCCGTGCTCGACGGCGGCGGCGGGGTGTTCGAGGAGTGCGAGGTCGTGGCCGCGGGCCAGACAGGGGTGTCGGTGCGCGGGGGCGCGCGGCCGCGCCTGGAGCGCTGCCGCATCCACCACGCCACGGGTGCGGGGATCGGCGTCACGGGTGAGGGCTCCGGTCTGGAGGCGCTGGGCTGCGAGGTGTACGAGATCAAGGGCGCCGGCGTTCAGGTCGCGGCGCGGGCCACCGCCCGGCTCACCGACTGCGCGGTGCACCGCACCTCGGCCGACGGGGTCACCCTGGACACCGACGCGGTGCTCACGCTCGCCGGCTGTGACATCCACGACATCCCGGAGAACGCGGTCGATCTGCGCTCCCGTTCGGTGCTGACGCTCAGCCGCACCACCGTGCGGCGCTTCGGTCGCAACGGCCTGTCGGTGTGGGACCCGGGGACCCGGGTGGTCGCCGAGTCCTGCGAGATCCACGACAGCACCGGCGACTATCCGGCGGTGTGGATCAGCGACGGGGCCACGGCCTCGCTGGACTCCTGCCGGGTGCACGACGTCCCGGACGCGCTGTTCGTCCTGGACCGGGGCTCCCGTGTCGACGTCGTCGACAGCGATCTCTCCCAGGTCCGCAACACCGCGGTGTCGGTGAGCGACGGGGCGACGGCGCAGTTGGACGACTGCCGGATCCGGGAGGCGGCGACCGGGGCCTGGTTCCGCGACCACGGCAGCGGCGGCACCCTCGCCAACTGCACCGTCGACTCGGTGCAGACGGGCGTGATCGTCACCAAGGGCGCCGACCCGGTGTTGGAGCGGTGCACGGTCACGTCCCCCACCGAGGCCGGGTTCTACGTGTCGGCGGGCGGTCGCGGGACCTTCACGGCCTGCCGGGTGACCGGCAGTTCCGGCTTCGGTTTCCACGTCATCGACGGCTCGCGCACCACCCTCGCCACGTGCCACACGGAGCGTTGCGCGCGCGGCGGCTACGAGTTCGCGGAGGACGGCCCGGTGACCGAGGACTGCACGAGTGACGAGTCCGGGCCTCGGCTCGCCGCCCAGTCGGCCGCGATCGGCGGGCAGGGCGGGGCGCAGGCGGGGATCCGTACCGTCGTGGCGGACCAGGGTCCGGCGGCGCGGGCGGCGGACGTGCCGCCCGCCCGGTCCGGCGAGCCGGAGGCGGAGCGGGCGACGCCGGCCCGCGGGTCGGGCGAGGTGCTGGGTCACCTCGACGCGCTGGTGGGCCTGGACAGCGTCAAGCGGGAGGTGCGTGCCCTCACCGACATGATCGAGGTGGGTCGCAGACGGCAACTGGCGGGCCTCAAGGCCGCCTCGGTGCGCCGGCACCTGGTCTTCACCGGCTCCCCCGGTACGGGCAAGACGACCGTGGCCCGTCTCTACGGGGAGATCCTCGCATCCCTCGGGGTGTTGGAGCGCGGTCACCTGGTCGAGGTGTCCCGGGTGGACCTGGTCGGCGAGCACATCGGGTCGACGGCGATCCGTACCCAGGAGGCGTTCGATCGGGCGCGCGGCGGGGTGCTGTTCATCGACGAGGCGTACGCGCTGGCCCCGGAGGACTCGGGGCGGGACTTCGGGCGCGAGGCGATCGACACGCTGGTGAAGCTGATGGAGGACCATCGGGACGCGGTGGTGGTGATCGTCGCCGGTTACACCGCCGAGATGGACCGGTTCCTGACCGTGAACCCGGGTGTGGCCTCGCGGTTCTCCCGCACCATCACCTTCGGCGACTACGGCCCCGAGGAACTGCTGCGGATCGTGGAACAGCAGGCGGAGGAGCACGAGTACCGGCTGGGCGAGGGCACCCCGAAGGCCCTGTTGGCGTACTTCGCCGACCTTCCCAAGGGGCCGGCCTTCGGCAACGGCCGTACCGCGCGGCAGACCTTCGAGGCGATGGTCGAGCGGCACGCCGGTCGGGTGGCGCAGCTCTCCGATCCGGGGACCGACGAGCTGACCCTGCTCTTCCCCGAGGACCTTCCGGTGCTGCCGGGGCCGACGACGGCGCTGCCGGCCGGGGCACTCTGAGGCGTCGGCGGTCGGCGGCGCCCGCCCGCGCGCCGGTTCACGGTGTCCGTTCGCGGCGTCCGTTCGCGCGCCCGTTCACGGCGTCCGTTCAGCGGTCGAGCCGGTTTCCCGGTCTCTGCTGCGGGACGTCGGCCGCTTCCGCCCCCGTCATGGCGGCCAGGCGGGCGAGCAGTCTGTCCCGTTCGGCGGTGAACGCCGGATCGGCCTGGTAGTCGGAGTGTCCGAGGATCGGCGCGGGCAGCGGGTGGAGGTCGCTGCGCCCGTAGGCGAGCGGATCGACGAGCGGGCCCCGGTCCACGTCCCGGTCGGGGCAGGCCCCGACCGGGCCGCCGATGGGATCGGTGGCCCGCCACAGGTTGCGCCAGCAGTCCAGGTCGCGGTGGAGGGCGGTGAGGGGGCCGGGTCCGAAGTAGGCCGGGAACCAGCGTCCGTAGAGCCGGGCCAGCGGGGAGCCGTAGGTCAGCAGCGCGACCCGGCCGCGGACGTCCGGCGGCAACTGCCAGACGGCGGCGGCCGCGAGGACACTGCCCTGTGAGTGACCCGAGATGACCAGGCGGCCTCCGGTGAGCCCGGTCCAGGCGGTCATCCGCCAGGTCAGGTCCGGTACGGCCCGCTCGGCGTAGCAGGGCGGCGCGAACGGGTGGGCGGCGCGCGGCCAGAAGGTTCCCACGTCCCACAGGATCCCTATGGTGCGACGGGCCGCCGGGTCCCGGTAGGCGCGCCGGCCCCAGGTGACGAAGAGGACGAAGCCGAAACCGATCAGCCAGGAGCCGGTGTCCTGGGCGGCGCGGGCGGCGGCTTCCACGGCGGGGTGGCTGCCCCGGGCCGCCTCGCCCGGGACCTGCTCGCTGATCCAGGCCCCGGCCAGGGCGCCCGCGCCGAGCAGGAGGGTTGTCCCGGAGACGGCCGCCACGAACCAGGGCGCGGAGTCGGTGAGGGCGGCGGCCGCCCGGGCGCCGGCGATCCGGCGGCTGCGCGCCGGGTCGGCGGGCTCGTCGGGGTACTCGGCGGCGACGGTGGCGGCCAGCCGGCGCGTCGCGAGGGCCCCGCTCACGGCGAACCAGGCGGCGAGCAGGGCGACGACGAGCAGCAGGGGCGGCAGCACGGCGGCCTGCCAGGACAGCAGTACGGGTGGCCCGGGCAGGGTGGCTCCGGCCATGCCGGGGGTGTCTCCCCCGTCCAGCCAGTCGGCGACGCGTTGGGCGACGCCGCCGGACATGACCCCGCCGAGCGCGCACCCGAGCATGGCCACGGCCGGACCGCCGAGTCCCCGCAGGGCGGCCGCGGGGTCGGGGGCCGCCCGGTGGAGGCGGCGGGCCACGACGGCCAGGGCGAGGGCGCAGCAGCCCTGGCCGAGCATCAGCGCCCCGAACGCGAAGTCTCCCGGCAGCCGTCCGGTGGAGGTCCAGCCGGGTCGGGACCAGCAGGCGTACACCAGGACGGCGCCGAGCAGTCCGAGGGCGCCGCGCGGCAGCAGGGCCACGGCGGCCCGGTCGAGCCGGTGGTCGGGGCGGGCCTCGGTGCGGCCGCGCCGGCAGACCACGCAGGCCACGGAGAGGGCCGTGCCGGCGAGCAGGGCCTGGAGCACCCAGCCGGCGGCTTCGAGGACGGGGGTCCCCGCGCGGCGGTCGAACGCGGCGGTGGGTACGGCGACGGCGACCGCGACGGTGAGCAGTCCGGCGGCGGTGTGGGCGGCGCGCAGCCGGGCCACGAGCCGGCGCCCGTACCAGAATCCGGGCCGGCCGAGTGCGGGGGTGTCGTCCTCGGGGTTGTCGGGCTCGGCGGCGCCGGCGGGGGGCGGCTGGGACTCGTAGGCGCTCCAGGTGCGGTTGGAGAGGTACCAGAGCAGCCCGGTCAGCGCGGCCGGGAGCAGTGCGCCGAGCGCGAGGCGGCGTCCGGGCTGCCCCCAGGGGCCGTCGGCGCGCGGAAAGGGCAGCGTGTCCGCGCAACCGCCGGACCCCGCGCACTGCCAGGCGACCAGGTCGAGCGCGACCTCGCACGCGGCGGCGATCAGCAGCACGGTGAGGCTGAGCGCGACGAGCCGTACGAGGACTCCGTACGCGCGCACCGCGCGGGGCGAGCGGCCGGTGGCCGGCGCGGCCGGCCGGGCCCAGTGGGCGAGGTTGGCCACCATGAACGGCAGGAGCAGCAGCCACAGGGCGCGGGCGCCGTTCCCGGAGGTGAGCCGCGACCAGCAGTAGGCCTCGGGCACGGGTCGACCCACGTATCGCTCGGGGTGGGCCTCGGCGTCGGTGTCCTCGGCGCGTCGGAACACGGCGGCGGTGGAGTCCCCGGTGATCCGGACGGTGCGCGGGTCGCCGAGCAGTTCGCCGGGGGCCGCGCCGGCGACGCCGTGGACCAGCAGTTCCAGGGCGAGGGGGAAGGGGGTGGCAGGGGGTCGGGACGGGGACGGTGGAGCTGGGGGGTGGTCCGGCACGGCGGCCTCCGCTCGCGGGGCGGTCTCGGCCCCTGACCATGATCCCGCCCGGCGGACCCGCTGCCCAGGCCCCCGTTCGCGTGAAAGTTCTCCCGCCGGGGACATCTGACGGCGCGCCGGCTAGGGTGGCGCGCACACGTGTTCCCTCTTCGTACTCAGGAGGTACCGCCATGGCTCGCCGACTCCGCCCGGTGGGGCTGGACTTCATCGAGGTCGCCCCGGTCCGTCTGGTCTTCACGGCGCGGGCGGCGGCGACGCCCGAGGCCGTGTACCGGGCGCTCGCGGAGGAGGTGACCGGCTGGCCCGACTGGTTCCGGGCGGTCACCCTGGCCCGACCGACGCAGGGCGGGGCCGGCCGCGAGGTCCGGCTGACGGGCGGGGTCCGGTTCCGCGAGACGATCATGGCGGCGGAGCCGGAGCGACGGTACGCGTACCGGGCGGACGAGACCAACGCGCCCGGCCTGAACGCCCTGTTGGAGGAGTGGCTGCTGTCGGCCGCGGGACCGGAGGCGTCCGCCGGTACGCGGATCCGGTGGACCTTCGCGGCGGACGGGCCGGCCGCGTTCCGACTGACCTTGAAGGCGGCCCGCCCCGGGCTCGACCACGCGTTCCGGTCGGCGGTACGCGCTCTCGACGCCCGCCTCACGGGCCGGCGCGACGCGGGCCGCTGAGGCGGGACGGCCCCTGTGTCAGTTCGTCGGTTCCTGCCAGACGCCGGTCGTCAGCAGCGTGTCGATGGTCTGCGCGTACGGGGCGATGTCCAGGCCCTGTTCGGCCAGCCAGGCGTTCGAGTAGTACTTGTCCAGATACCGGTCGCCGGGGTCGCAGAGCAGCGTCACGACACTGCCCGTCCGGCCTTCCGCCACCATCTCCGAGATGATCTTCAGGGCGCTCCACAGGCCGGTGCCGGTCGAGCCGCCGGCCTTGCGCCCTATGGCCCGTTCCAGGGCGCGGCAGCCCGCGACGCTCGCCGCGTCCGGCACCTTCATCATGCGGTCGATGGCACCCGGCACGAAGCTCGGCTCCATCCGGGGACGGCCGATGCCCTCGATGCGGGAGCCGCAGTCGCTGCTCGCGTGCGGGTCGTGGTGGGTCCAACCGTCGAAGAAGCAGGAGTTCTCCGGGTCGGGCACACAGATCCGGGTGTCGTGCTGCATGTAGTGCACGTAGCGCGCGATGGTCGCGGAGGTGCCGCCGGTGCCGGCCGTGGCGACGATCCAGGTGGGCTCGGGGTAACGCTCCAGCCGCAACTGCTGGTAAATCGATTCTGCGATGTTGTTGTTGCCGCGCCAGTCCGTCGCCCTTTCGGCGTAGGTGAACTGGTCCATGTAGTGCCCGCCGGTCCGCGCCGCCAGCTCCGCGGACTCCTCGTACATCTTCATCGAGTTGTCCACGAAGTGGCACTCACCGCCGTGGAACTCGATCAGCCGACACTTCTCCGGGCTGGTCGTGCGCGGCATGACGGCGATGAACGGGACGCCGATCAGCTTGGCGAAGTACGCCTCCGACACGGCCGTGGAACCGGACGAGGCCTCGATCACCGGGCGACCGGGGCGGATCCAACCGTTGCACAGCGCGTACAGGAACAGGGACCGGGCGAGGCGGTGCTTGAGCGAGCCGGTCGGGTGCGTGGACTCGTCCTTGAGGTACAGGTCGATGCCCCACTCCTCGGGGAGCGGGAAGCGCAACAGGTGGGTGTCGGCGGACCGGTTGGCGTCCGCCTGCACCTTCCGTACGGCTTCTTTCAGCCAGGCGCGGTAGTCCGCGTCGCTGCGGTCGACGTCAGCGGTCGTGGCCGTCGTGCGGATGGTGCTCATGCGCCGTGCTCCTTCGTGCCTTCCGTGGTCCCCTCCTTCGCAATGTACCTCCCTCACCTGCGCAAACACTTGCTTTGGGTTTCCATGCGCATCGCTTTAGGGCCCCCGCCGGCGGGGGCCCGCAGCGCCCGTCGCGCTCGTTCGGTTGCACAGCGGGGTGGTGTGGGTGACCCTGGTGGAGCATTACCGAGGGTGCAGCACCCGTAACACTCATGTCGGGGAGTCGCAGCCGTGATCAGTCATTCCCGCAGGCACTGCGTCGTCGAACTGCAGGCCCTGCCCTCGCGGATCGGCCAGGTCCGCCGCATCGTTTCCGCTCAACTGCGCCACTGGCAGCTCGACCCGCTCATAGACCGGGCTGCGCTCGGCGTGACGGAGCTGCTCGGCAACGTCCACCGCCACGCGCAGCCGAGCAAGGTCTGCACGGTGGAGATCGAGCTGCGTCTGGGACGCCTCACCGTCTCCGTGGCCGACAGTGATCCGCGCCTGCCCGTCCTGCGGGCGGCCGGCGATCTGGAGGAGCTGGAGACCTGCGGGCGCGGGCTCGCGCTCGTCGAGGCCGTCAGCGAGGCGTGGGGAGCGCGGGAGCGGACGGACGGCGGCACGGGCAAGGTCGTGTGGTTCTCGCTGCGGGCGGCCCCCGCCGTGACCGCTCCGACCCGTACGGTCCGGATCCCGACCAAGCCCGTGCGCGAGCCCGCCCCGGTCGTGTCGGTCGCCGTGGAACCCGCGGCCGTGATCGCGAACGTGCCGGTGTCGGCTTCGCTGCCGGCTTCGCTGCCTGCGTCGATGGCGGCGCCGGTGCCTGCGTCGATGGCGGCGTCGATGGCGGACTCGGCGCCGGCGCCGGTGGCCGTCGGCGCCGAGTCAGGTTGACAGCCGGATCCGTCTGACAGCCGGAGCCGGACGACTGCCGGGGCGATGACGGCTGGCGCCGGTCGGTCCCTCAGGCCGCCGCGCCCAGCGCCCCCAGCGGGTCGTCGAGCACCGGCTGCCATGCCAGTTCCGCCGCGCCGACCAGGCTGTTGTGGTCCAGGGTGCACGGCAGGATCGGTACGCCGCCGCTGCGCCCCCACAGGCTCCGGTCCGCCACCACCGCGCGCAGCCGCTCCGGGTCCGCGGACAGCAGCTCCCGGTGCAGGCCGCCGAGGATGATCCGGTCCGGGTTCAGGATGTTGACCAGTCCCGCGAGGCCCAGGCCGAGCCGGTCGATGAGCTCCTCGGCGGCCGCCCGTACGGCCGGTTCGGCGTACTCGGCGCGCAGCAGGTCACGCGCCTGCTGGAGCAGTGACACCTCGGGCCCGGGCGTGCGGCCCGCCGCTGTCAGGAAGGCCAGCGGGTCCGCTTCGACGTCCAGACAGCCCCGGCTCCCGCAGTGGCAGGCCCGACCCTCGGGATTGACGGTGAGGTGGCCGACTTCCAGGGCCAGCCCGGCGCTGCCGCTGTGCAGGCGGCCGTCCAGGACCAGTGCCCCGCCGACCCCGCGGTGACCGGTCGCCACGCACAGCAGGTGCTGCGCGCTGCGGCCGGCGCCGTGGCGGTGCTCGGCGAGCGCGGCGAGGTTGACGTCGTTGCCGGTCAGTGCGGGGCCGTCGATCCCGGCGGCCTTCACCCGTTCGGCGAAGATGGCCCGTACGGGAGAGCCGGCCGGCCAGGCCAGGTGCAGCGGGTTCAGTGCGGTGCCCTCCGGCTCCGCGACCGCCGAGGGGACCGCGAGGCCCGCGCCGACGCACCGCAGCCCGGACTCGGCAAGCAGCGCGGCGCCCGCGTCGACGACGGCGCCCAGCACCTGCGCGGGGTCGGCGGAGACGGTGACCTTGCCCGGTGCGGTGGCCACGATCCGACCGCCGAGGCCGACCAAGGCGGCCCGGAACCCGTCGGGGTGGACCTGCGCGGCCAGCGCCACGGGCCCGTTCTCGTCGATGGAGAGCCGGTGCGAGGGCCGGCCCTGCGCGCCGCCCGCGCCGCCGGGACGGGAGTCGACGCGGATCAGCCCGAGGGCTTCCAGTTCGGCGGCGACGGCCCCGGCGGTGGCACGGGTGACGCCCAGCTCGGCGGTGAGGACGGCGCGGGTCGGGGCCCGGCCGGTGTGCACGAGCTCCAGCGCCGGACCGAGTGCGCCGCGCCCCCGCTCCAGCCTGGTCCTCGCGGACGCCGCGGACACCGTGGACGCATCCCCCACCCGCGGCGGGGCCCCGTTGCCGTTCATGACAGCGATCCTCGCATGATCGGGAGGTGCCCGAGGCCGCTCACGGGGCGAGGCCGCCGACCCGCAGTGTGATGTTCAGCCGACCGCTCAGGCCGAGGGCTTCCGGCCCGGTGCCGGGCAGGACCTTCGGCACGCCGTGGTGGGCCAGTCGGCTCGGGCCGCCGAAGACGAACAGGTCCCCGCTGCGCAGCTCGACGTCCCGGTACGGCCGTCCGCGCGAGGCCGTGTTCCCGAAGCGGAAGACGCAGGAGTCACCGAGGCTGAGCGAGACGACGGGCGCCCCGGACCGCTCGTCGGCGTCGCGGTGCATGCCCATGCGGGAGTCCCCGTCGTAGAAGTTGATCAGCGCGATGTCGTAGACCTCGTCGCCCTGCCAACCGTACGAGGGGTAGGAGCCGCCCAGCCCCGCAGGCCGCTCCCCGTCGGCCTGCCCGTGCGCGGCCGCCTCCCCGTACGCAGCGGCCACGGCGGCGCGCCCCAGCGCGGCGAGCCGGGAGGGCATCGGTTTGACCGGCGCCCCGTCGCCGTCGACGGCGGTGCGGGCGTATCCGTACGGGTACCAGTGCAGGCCCAGGCACACCTGCCGGGCGGTCATCGTGCCGCCGCCGGGGGTGTGTACGGTGCGCAGCCCGGCGGGCGGGCGTGCCCACTCCCGGCAGTCCGCGAGCAGTTCCCGCTGCCGGTCGGGGCCGAGCCAGTCGGGCACGTGCACGGCGCCGGGTGCGATCTCGGTCCGCTCGCGCGGGAAGAGTTCCCCATGCATGCCTCCCATTGTCACGGCCGACCGGCCCGCTCGCCCGCGCGGTGCCCCGACGGCGTCCGGGGCGGGTCCCCGGGGCGGGGCGGTCGGATGACGGGCGGGGCGGCGGGCCAGGCGAGGGGCGGCGGGGGCCGGCGAGGCGACGGGTGCGAGTGGCGGGTGGCGGGTGGCGGGGTGTTCGTACCGAACAGCGGCTCGAAGAAGCCCTTGTGACGATCCGTAGGGCATTGGACACTGCCCGCATGGAGCGACGCACACAGGCCGATCGGGACGCGATCACCATCGAGATCGGCTACGCCTTCGTCAGCGCGTGCCTCGCGGCCGGCCTCGTCTTCGCCGCGGTGTTCGCGCCCGCGCCGGTCTTCGACCTCTCCCCCACCGCGCACCGCTTCCTGGCCGTCGCGGGCGGGATCCTGGCCGGCGTGGTGTTCGTACTGCGCGTCACGCATCTGCTGTGGCGCTTCGCGCGCCGCCCGGAGAACGACGGCCGCTGAGCCCCGGCCCGTCGGCTCCACCTGTCTCGCGGGGTCAGCCCAGGGTGGCGGCGTACGTGGTCTGGCTTCGGTACTTCCATGTCGGTCCGGTGTTCCACGGGTTGGGCATGACCGTGTTGGTGGCGTAGGCGTAGCCGGCGCCGCGTTCGAAGGCGGTGCGCAGTGTGGTGCGCATGGCGGGGGCGTCGGGCACGTCGTGGACGAGGTGCCAGAACGAGGTGCCGCTCGGGTCGAGTTCGTCGCCGGCGCGGTATCCGGTCGCCTCGTTGAAGACGTTCCCGCCGAGCCACCCCCCTGAGGTGTAGGCGGCGTAGGTGTCCTCGTAGGTGACGAAGACATCGGCGGTCCGCCGGCCGGGTTCCAGGTAGCAGTCGGCGATGGCGGTGCCCGGGTTGTTGACGACCAGGTCGGGGGCGGTCGGGTCGACGGCGTCCATCGTCTCCCGGACGTAGCGGCGCAGTTCGGCGTAGTGGTCGCGGGTGGCGTTGTCCGGACCGCAGTCGCGGCTGACGACGTCGAAGAAGATCCCGTCCACGTGCAGTCGGCCGTCGGGGGTCTTGAGGTAGTTGTCCACGGAGGCCTTGACGGCGGCGATGTCCCGGTTGCCGTGGTCGGTGTGGACGTAGCCGAGCACCCTGGTCCGCTCGCCGGTGGAGGTGGTGCCGCCGCGCAGGGCATCGGCCCGGTCCCGCCACGGGTTGTCGAAGGGGGAGTCGCCGTTGCCGGGGTTCAGGACGACGAGCGAGGCGGCGGGGCCGGTGGCGGTGACGTCGTTCAGCATCGGGTCGTCGGCCCACACGTACGCGGGGACGCCGACCTCCAACCCCCGACCCCCGGGCTGCCGGGGCACGGGGGGCGTGGTGGGTGCCGGGGCCGGCGCGGGTGTGCGGGCCGCGGGCGCGCGGCCGACGCTGTCCGCGGCGGCGGTCACGGCCGGCGCCGGGGCCGCGAGGAGGAGGGTGGCCAGGACGGCGAGCAGGGCCTTGCCGGCGCGAGCGCGGGTCATGGCTGTTCCTCCGGCGGCAGTGGGCGGGACCCGACGAACACTAGACGGACGGACGGTTCGTGAAAGCCGAACCAACCGCTTTCGTATGAGGAACAGAAAAACGATCCTTCACCTCATCATGTGAATCTCCGTCAGATTCGGCCGCCTTGCCCGGCCCCCTGTGCGATCACGCCGAAGCGGGCCCCGACCTCGGCCGATACGACTCCTCGGCAGCGCCCCGAAGCGGCCCGCGCCGACCAGCGGGGTCCGGGTGGGGTGCTAGAATGATCACGTTGGCCTTCAGCGCCCCCGACCCGGGCGTTCGGAGGCTTTTTTCATGCCTTCTCACACCAATCGCCCCGCGGTGCCCGCCACGGCCGGCTACCGATTCCTGCTCCGCAACCGCGAGTTCGCCGGTCTGTACGCCGGCTTCACCCTTACGGCCGCCGCGAGCACCTTGTCCGGTTTCGCACTCGGCACCCTGGTCCACGACCGGACCCACTCGCCGTTCCTGACGGCCGTGAGCCTGTACGGAGCGACGTTCGCGGCGGTACTCGGCGCGCTGACCCTGATGTCGGTCGCGGACGGGCACCGCCCTCGCCGCACCCTCGTCACGCTCCAGTGCCTCTCGCTGGCGGGTGTCGCCGCCCAGGCGATACCGGGGCTCCCCCTGCCGGCCCGGTTTGGGCTGCTGTTGCTGCTGGGGTTCTTCCAGTCCCTGGGAACCGGTACCCGGATGGGGCTGCTCGCCGAGATCGTTCCGACCGCTTCCTACGCGACGGCGCGTTCCCTCATGAACATCACCTCCGGTGGCACGGCGATCCTCGGCTACGCCCTCGGCGCCGCGCTGCTGAGGCACCTGACTCCGCACGGCGTGTTCCTCGTCGCCGCGGCCTTGACCTGCATCGCCCTCGTCGTGGTCGCGGCCACCGTCCGGGAGCACTCGATCCGTCTGACCCGACGCCCGGGACTGCGTCAGACCTGGACCACGAACGTCGAGCTGTTCTCCCACCCCGGCCGGCGGGCGCTGCTGCTGAACCTGTGGGTCCCCAACGGTCTGATCGTCGGCTGCGAGGCGCTGTTCCTCTCCTACGCGCCGGACCAGGCCGGCGCCCTCCTGGCCGCGGGTTCGGCCGGCATGCTCCTCGGAGACCTCACCGTCGGGCGCCTGCTCACTGCCGAGCGGCGACGGCGGTACGCGTTCGCCCTGCGGCTGCTGCTCGCCGCCCCCTACCTGCTGTTCGCGTTCCACCCTCCCGTACTGGCGATGACGGCCGCCGTGTTCGTCGCCGGTGCCGGGTTCGCCGCGACCCTCCCCCTCCAGGAGCAGCTCCTCGAACTGACCCCCGTTGCGGTCCGCGGCCAGGTCCAGGGAGTGGAGTCCGCCGGCCGGATGACCTGGCAGGGCATCGGGGCCGCGATCGCCGGCGGCATCGCCCAACACCTCACGCCGGGCGCCACGATCACCACGATCGCCGCGGTCTCCGTCGCCGTCACCGTGGCCTCCCGGCCGTACGTGACGCGCACCCACACCGACCGCGGGGCGAAGGGCGGGGCGTAGTGGGGCGAGGTGGGGCGGGTGGCCGGTCGGGAGTGGCGGGGCGGCCCGGTGACGGGTCGTTGAGCGGGTGGCCGGTCGGGTGTGGCCGGTCGGTCTCGGGTAGCGAATCAGGTGGGTGGGTGACGGGTCATCGAGCGGGTGGCCGGTCAGAGATGGCGGATCAGGCGGGTGGGCGGGTGGGTGGCGGACGAGGCGCTCCACACGGGCGGGCCCCCGGCGGCGGACGTCACACGGCGGGGAGTCCGACCCCCTGCGCCAACTGTCCGGCGGCGTGCGTGAAGAGCCCGGCACGATCCTCGACCACCCGGTTGAACTGGCCGAACAACTCGAAGGAAACCATCCCGACGAGTTGCGCCCAGGCGACGACCAGGGCGGCGGTGACTTCCGGGGGCAGCCCTTCGGCGAAGTCGGCGGTCATCCGGACGGCCTCCGGGCGCAGGCTGTCGGGCAGCGGCGGCAGGGCGAGGCCTCGCCCCTCGTACGCGGTACGCACCACGCCGATGAAGGTGTTGGCCACGCGGGACGCGGGGCCGACGGTGTCGAGGGGGGCGCTGTAGCCGGGAACGGGGGAACCGTAGATCAGGGCGTACTCGTGCGGGTGCGCGAGCGCCCAGGCCCGGAAGGCCTCACAGATCGCGAGCCAGCGCGTCCGGGGCGGGGCGCCGGCGGCGCGGGCTGCGGCCTCGGCCCGCTCCGCCGCCGCGCCGACACTGTCGTACGCGTCGACGATCAGCGCGGTCAGCAGCTCGTCCCGGCTGGGGAAGTAGCGGTACAGGGCCGAGGAGACCATGCCCAGCTCGCGGGCGACGGCGCGCAGCGAGAGTTTGGCGGCGCCCTCGGCCGCGAGCATGCGGCGCGCCTCGTCCTTGATGGCGGCGGTGACCTCGATGCGGGCCCGTTCCCTTGCCCCACGCACGGTGCTCATGTGGATCAGTGTGCCATGCAGGCGGAGCAGTGACCAAGAACGAGAGCGCCGCTCCATCAAGTGAGCACTGCTCTTGCTTTGCTTCACGCATCCGTGCACACTGATCTCAAGCGAGAGCAGTGCTCTCCCAAGCGGTCCCGGAGGCCATCATGAACGCGCCCGCTCCCTATTACGTCAAGGCCGGCCCGTTCGGCGTCCGCTTCAACGCCCTCTTCGGCAAGCTCGCCCGTCTCGGCGTGAGTCTCGCCGGTACCGCCGAGCTGTCCGTCCGGGGTCGCACCTCCGGCAAGATGCAGCGGATTCCGGTCAACCCGCACACCTACGAGGGCGAGCAGTACCTCGTCTCCGCTCGCGGCCACTCCCAGTGGGTGCGCAACATGCGGGTCGCGGGCGGCGGTGAGTTGCGCGTGGGCCGCAAGGTGCGCGCCTTCACGGTCACCGAGATCACGGACCCGGTGCAGCAGGCGGCGATCCTGCGCGCCTACCTGGAGAAGTGGGGCTGGGAGGTCAACCGGTTCTTCCAGGGGGTCACCGCGAAGTCCTCCGACGCCGATCTCCAGGCGGCGGCCGGCGACCACCCCGTCTTCCGGATCACCGTCACGAAGTAGGGCGCCGACTCCCGCAGTCCCCACGCCGGCGAGTGCGGGAGGGCCCGGGTCACGGCCACGCTCGACCCCACGCTCCCTACGGGCACCCACCCACCCGCGCCCAGGCAGCCGACCCGGTTCCCGGTCCCGACCTCGACCCGCGCAAGGCCCGACTTCGGGCGCCCCGCACGGACGGCCGGACCGGCTGACGGGCAGACGGGCAGACGGGCGACCCGCTCACCGACTGAATCCAGCCGTCGACCTGATCGCACCGGGCCAGGCGGACCGGACCAGTCGGACCTGTCGGATCGGGCCCAAAGTCGGGCGGTCACCAGTCGGACCCCGGACCGACTGGACCGGACCCAAAGCGAGGCCTGTACCAGTCGGGCCCGCCGACCAGACCGGACCCGAAGCCGGGCATGACGAGTCAGCCCGGCCGAACCCGCCGGCCAGGTCGCCCCGGACCCAAAGCCGGCCCGCCCAGTCCGGACCCGCCCGAGGCGCGATCCGGTCGCGGCCGTGCGGCCCGGACGGGGACCGGTACCGGTACCGGCCCGCCCGGCCCGACCCCGTCCGAGGCGCGGCGCGGTCGCGGGCCGTGCAAGCCAGTCGCGGCTCGGCCGCCCCCGCCCGGCCCGGTCACCCGCCCCCGCGCCGCCGGTCGCGTCCCGCCCCCGGACCGCCCCAGGTCCGACCGACCGACCGGCCCAGACCGGCCCAGAGCGGCCCGTCCACCGACCCCACCCCGCCTCGGCGACCTACGAGCCGCCCTTGCCGGTCTGGCGGCTGTCCAGCGCGTGCAGCGCCCGCCGTGCCAGCGGGTACTGGCGCACCAGTTCGGCGAGCGTCGTCGAGCCGCGCGTGATGCGGGCGAAGGCCAGCCACGCCGGCCGCAGACCCGTGATGACGGCGTGCAGCAGACCCGGCTTGGACTCGAACAGGGTCAACATCCGCCGGCCCACGCCCATCTCCACGCCCAGCCCGGCCTTGATGGCGAAGGCGTAGTTCAGGGCCTGGCGGCGTGCGTCGACCGCGTCCTGCGCCTCGGAGATCTTGACGGCCCACTCCCCTGCCAGCCGACCGGAGCGCAGGGCGAACGAGATGCCCTCGCGGGTCCACGGCTCCAACAGTCCGGCCGCGTCGCCCGCGACCAGTACCCGGCCGCGCGACAGCGGCGAATCGGGCTTGCGGCAGCGGGTCAGGTGCCCGGAGGAGACGGACGGCTCGAAGCCCGCCAGGCCCAGCCGGGCGATGAAGTCGTCCAGGTACCGCTTGGTGGCGGCGCCTTCGCCCTTCGCCGAGATGACCCCGACGGTGAGGACGTCGCCCTTGGGGAACACCCAGCCGTAACTGCCGGGCAGCGGGCCCCAGTCGATGAGCACCCGCCCCTTCCAGTCGGCTGCCACCGTCTCCGGTACGGGGATCTCCGCCTCCAGGCCGAGGTCGACCTGCTCCATCTCGACCCCGACGTGCGTGCCGATGCGGCTGGCGCTGCCGTCCGCCCCGACCACGGCGCGGGCCAGTACCGTCTCGCCGTCCGCGAGGACCACGGCCACGGTGCGCCGGTCGGGCACCGCCGCGCCGTGCTGCTCGACGCGGGTCACGGCCGTTCCCGTACGGATCGTCGCGCCGGCCTTCTCCGCCTCCGCGACCAGGGCCGCGTCGAACTCCGGGCGGTTGACGAGCCCGAACAGCATCCCTCGGGAACGCCGGGTCCGGGTCAGTCGCCCGTTCATGGAGAACGTGACCGCGTGGACGCGATCCTGGAACGGCAGGACGAACCCCGGCGGCAGGGCGTCGCGCGAGGGCCCGATGATGCCGCCGCCGCAGGTCTTGTACCGGGGCAGTTCGGCCTTCTCCAACAGCAGGACGCGGCGCCCCGCGGTCGCCGCCGCGTGCGCGGCCGAAGCCCCGGCCGGTCCGGCGCCGACCACGACCACGTCCCACACCTCGCCGGTCCCCCCGGCGTTCCCCTCCTCCGTCACCTCGGCGGCGGACCGCTCTGCGCTTGCGTCGTGTACGTCGTCGTCGCTGCTCACGATGTGTTGCTGCTCCTGATCACGCTGTTGCTCGGATGACGGGGAAATCCTACGGTGAGAGATCGCCTCGGCCCGCTGTGCGAGGATCGGGAATGTCTTTCGCCGTACCCGGCATACGCACACCCCTGCGAATGCGGGTGGCGTACAAACAGAACAACGTCGCACCCAAGAGGAGCGTGCCCATGTCCCAGAATCCGATCGCCGAGACCATCGCCTCGTTGATGCCCCGCGCCAAGACGGAGCTGACCGAGCTGGTGGCCTTCCAGTCGGTGGCGGACTGGGCCCAGTTCCCCCAGAGCGAGAGCCACGGCGCCGCGAACTGGGTGGCCGACGCGCTGCGCGCCGAGGGCTTCCAGGACGTGGCACTGCTCGACACCCCCGACGGCACGCAGTCGGTGTACGGATTCCTGCCCGGTCCCGAGGGCGCCCCGACCGTGCTGCTCTACGCGCACTACGACGTGCAGCCGCCCCTGGACGACGCCGCCTGGATCTCGCCGGCCTTCGAACTGACCGAGCGCGACGGCCGCTGGTACGGGCGCGGCGCGGCGGACTGCAAGGGCGGGTTCATCATGCACCTGCTGGCGCTGCGCGCGCTGAAGGCCAACGGCGGTGTGCCGGTGAGCGTGAAGGTGATCGTCGAGGGGTCGGAGGAGCAGGGCACCGGCGGGCTCCAGCAGTACGCCGAGGCGCACCCCGAGCTGCTGACCGCCGACGCGATCGTCATCGGCGACGCCGGCAACTTCCGTCTGGGTCTGCCCACGGTGGTCGCGACCCTGCGCGGGATGACCCTGCTCAAGGTGAAGATCGACACGCTGGGTGGGAACCTGCACTCCGGCATGTTCGGTGGGGTCGCGCCCGACGCGCTGGCCGCTCTCATCAGGCTGCTGGACTCGCTGCGCGCCGCCGACGGCACGACGACGGTCGACGGTCTCGCCTCGGACGCGGTGTGGGAGGGGCTCCAGTACCCGGAGGAGGACTTCCGCACCGACGCGAAGGTCCTCGACGGTGTCGAGCTGATCGGCCGCGGCACGATCGCGGACCGGCTGTGGGCGCGTCCGGCCGTCACGGTCCTGGGCATCGACTGCCCGCCGGTGGTCGGCGCCACCCCGTCGGTGCACGCCAGTGCCGGTGCCCTCATCAGCCTGCGGATCCCGCCGGGCGTGGACACCGCGGCGGCCATCAAGCTGCTGGAGGCGCACCTGGTGGCGCACACGCCGTGGAAGGCGCGCCTCGAACTGGAGGTCGTCGGCCAGGGCCAGCCGTTCCAGGCGGACACGAACAGCCCTGCCTACGCCTCCATGGCGGCGGCCCTCGAAGTGGCCTACCCCGGGCAGAAGATGCAGATCAGCGGCATGGGCGGATCCATCCCGCTGTGCAACGCGCTGACCTCCCTGTACCCGGAGGCGGAGATGCTGCTGATCGGGCTGAGCGAGCCCGAGGCGCAGATCCACGCGGTGAACGAGAGCGTCTCCCCGGAGGAGTTGGAGCGCCTGTCGGTCGCGGAGGCCCACTTCCTCGTCAACTACGCGGAATCCAAGCGCGTCTGAGCGCACGTCCGGGCTCGTGTCCGGGGCGCATATTCCGGGGCACGCGTTCCGGACACCCGCCCGGGCACGTGTCCGGGCACGTGTCCCGGGCACGTGTCCCGGGCACCCGCCCGGACACCGCCTCCGGGGCGCATGTCGCAGCGCGGGCCCGGGGCTTGCGCCACGGGCGAACTCCGCTCCGGGTGAACCGGACGCCGGGAGAGGGGCTCCTCGCCGTAGGTTCGCGACATGACTCTCATGGAGCGCGTCGAGGTGATTCCCGGGCGGCTGCACATGCTGCGCTTCCCCATCGGCCAGGCCTACTTGTGGTGCGACGACGAGGCTCTCACCCTGATCGACGCCGGATACGCCGGTTCGGCTCCGGAGATCGAGGAGGCGATCCGCTCGCTCGGCCTGCGGCCCGAGCTCCTGGAGCGGATCGTCCTGACCCACTGCCACCGCGACCACGTGGGCGCCTCGGGGGAACTCGCCGCCCGCCTCGGCGCCGAGATCGTGGCCCACCGGCTGGACGCCCCCGCGATCCGGGGCGAACAGCCGATTCCCGAACCGGTGTTGGCGGACTGGGAACTCCCCCTGTACGCGCACGGCCTGCCGGCCCCACAGGCCCCGCCGACCCGCGTGGACCGGGAGGTCGAGGACGGCGACGTCCTGCCGTTCGGCGGGGGCGCGGTGATCGTCCACTCCCCCGGCCACACGCCGGGCAGCATCGGCGTCCATCTGCCCGGGCAGGGCGTGCTGTTCACGGGCGACTGCGTCGCGGGGATCGGGCAGGTGATGCCGGGGGTGTTCAACGTGGACGGCGAGCAGGCCGCGTCCTCGTTCCGTCGCCTGGCGGACCTGTCCCCGTCGATCGCCTGCTTCGGCCACGGCGACCCGCTGACCCGGGACACCGCGCGGATCCTCGACGCCGCCACCGCCGCACCCCAGCCGCGCTGAACGTCCCGGCGGCCGGCCCGGCCCCTTCCGGGGCGGCCGCCGCCGGGAACACGGCCGGTCGACCCTCCCGCCCGGTCCACCGTGACGCGGTGGGGCCGCGCCGCGCCTCCTCGGAGGTACGCGACCCGCATCCGCGATCCCCGGTCGACGCGCTCGAACGCGCCCTACGGAACCGGTCGTCCCGCCTCCAGGTACAGTGCGCGACCCCGCTCCCGGGCGCGCAACGCCCACCGCAGGCGTTCGAGGCGGTGCGCGGGCAACAACATCGCCGCCTCCTCCTCCGTCACGAACCGCCACGCCCTCAACTCCGGTCCGGGCAAACGCAGTTCCGCCGTCTGGGCCTGCGTCAGCCGTCCCCCGTCGAAGAGCAGCCGCAGGCCCCCGTACGCCGGGTGGGCGGGCGGCTCCCAGTCCGCCACCAGCAGCTCCGGCAGCCGCCCCAGGACCAGCCCCAGTTCCTCCTCGACCTCCCGCACGCCGGCGCGGGCCGGCGCCTCCCCCGCTTCGACGACACCTCCGGGGAACTCCCACCCCGGTTTGTACGTCGGGTCGACGAGCAGCACCCGGTCCCGGTCGTCGAAGAGGAGGACGCCGGAGGCCACCGTCTCCCGGGTCGGTTCGGGTGTCTGCACGATGTCGCAGATCCCCGCGACGTCCGTGCGCACGGCTTCCGCGATCCGTTCGGCCGTCTCGCGGACGGTCAGCCGCCCGTTGTCGATGACGTGCGCGTCGGCCGAGAGCCAGCCCAACGCCTGCCGATACGCCGGAATGTGGTCGTACGCCCACTGTCTGACCCGCAGGTCCACCTGCTCGGGCGCCCCCGGTTCCTCCCTGGTCGCGATCCGCTCCCGAAGAATCGTTTCCTCAGGGGCGAGCAGCACATGGCGCACCGGGATCCGTCGTGCCGCGAGGCCACCGAAGATCTCGTCCCGGTACTCCTGGCGCAGCAGCGTCATCGGCACGACCAGCACCCCGCCCAGTTCCCCCAGCATCGCCGCGGCCGTGTCCACGACGAGTCGCCGCCAACTCGGCAGGTCCTGGTAGTCGGAGACCTCCGCGAGCCGTTTGCGCGGCAGCAGCACCCGCAACGCGTCCCCGATGAACTCCGGGTCGAACAACGCGCTATCCGGCAGGAGTCCGGCCAGTTCGCGGGCCGTGCTGGTCTTCCCGGCACCGAAAGTGCCGTTGATCCAGACAATCACGTCTACCCCTCTCCCGATGGCTCGCCTCGAAGCCCCCAGAGGCTTGCCCGCACCACCCTGCCACGGAAACCCATTCGGCGACCGAGTGCTTATCCTCAAGGTCAGAGCCTTGCCCGAGGCTCGTCCGACCACTCCGCCGGAGATCCCGTGCCCCATTCCCGCCGCCCGTCCGAGCCCCGTTACGGCAACCGGCCGACCATGAAGGACGTGGCGGCCCACGCCGGCGTGGGCCTGAAGACGGTCTCACGGGTGGTCAACGGCGAGCCGGGGGTCACGCCCGACACCGAGCGGCGCGTCCAAGAGGCCATCGACGCGCTCGGATTCCGCCGCAACGACAGCGCCCGCGTGCTGCGCAAGGGCCGCACGGCCACCGTGGGCCTGGTCCTGGAGGATCTCGCCGACCCCTTCTACGGTCCGCTGAACCGCGCCGTGGAGGAGGTGGCGCGCGCCCACGGAGCGCTCCTCATCAACGGCTCCAGCGCCGAGGACCCGGACCGGGAGCGGGAGTTGGCCCTCGCGTTGTGCGCCCGGCGGGTGGACGGGCTGATCGTGATTCCGGCCGGGGACGACCACCGGTACCTGGAACCGGAGATCCGGGCGGGCGTGGCCACGGTGTTCGTGGACCGCCCGGCGGGCCGGATCGACGCGGACGTGGTCCTGTCGGACAGTTTCGGCGGAGCCCGGGACGGGGTGGCCCACCTGATCGCCGGCGGCCACCGCCGGATCGGTTTCATCGGCGACCATCCGCGCATCCACACCGCGACGGAACGCCTGCGGGGCTACGAGGCGGCCATGGCGGCCGCGGGCCTGCCGGTGTCCGAGTCCCGGGTCTCGCTGGGCTCCACGACGCCGGACCGGGTCACGGCGGCGGCGCACCGGATGCTGGCCGACCGTGAGCCGGTCACCGCGCTCTTCGCGGGCAACAACCGGGTGACGGTCACCCTGGTCCGGATCCTGGCCGGCGACGCCGATCCGGTGGCGCTGGTCGGCTTCGACGACTTCGAGCTGGCCGACCTGCTGCGTCCCGGCGTGACGGTGGTCGCCCAGGACGCGGCCGCCCTGGGCCGGGTCGCCACGGACCGCCTCTTCCAGCGCCTGTCGGGGGCCGCGCTGCCCCCGGCCCGGATGGAACTCCCCACGCGCCTGATCCCGCGCGGCTCGGGCGAGATCCCTCCGCGAGCCTGACCGGCACCGCCCTGACCGACACCGGACACCGAAACGCCGGACAGCAGGCGGCAGGCAGCAGGCAGCAGGCAGCAGGCAGCAGGCAGCAGGCAGCAGGCAGCAGAGGTGGGATGCCGCGAGGCCCGACCGGGAACACCCCGGCCGGGCCTCGTCGCAGCGCGTGCGTCCGGCGCGCCGAGCGCGCCCCGGTCGACCGGATCAGGCGGTCGCCGTCAGGGTCGCCGAGCGGCGCGGGATCGCGAAGGCGTCCAGTTCCGCGCGGGTCAGGCCGGTCAGGGCGGTGACCTCGTCGGCGCCGACGGCGCCGCAGTCCAGGCCGCGGACCAGGTAGCCGGCCAGGGCCTTGGCGGTGGCGGGTTCGTCCATCACGTCGCCCTCGATCTTGGCCACGTACGCCTTGAGTCGCGCGGCGGCGGTCTCCAGGCCCTCGCGGTAGAAGGTGAAGACGGCCGCGTAGCGGGTCGGCAGGTGCGCGGGGTGCATGTCCCAGCCCTGGTAGTACGCGCGGGCCAGGGCCCGGCGGGTGAGACCGTAGTGCAGCTTCCAGGCCTCGTGGACGTGCTCGGTGGTGCCGATCGGCAGGACGTTGGTCGAGCCGTCGGAGACGCGTACGCCGGTGCCCGCGGCCGCGACCTGCATGATGGCCTTCGCGTGGTCGGCGGCGGGGTGGTCGCTCGACTGGTACGCGGCGGAGACCCCGACGCAGGCGCTGTAGTCGAAGGTGCCGTAGTGCAGGCCGGTGGCGCGGCCCTTGGCGGCCTCGATCATCCGGGCCACGGTGGCGGTGCCGTCGGAGGCGACGATGGACTGGCTGGTCTCGATCTGGATCTCGAAGCCGATCCGGCCCGGGCGCAGGCCGCGGGTGATCTCGAATGCTTCCAGCAGCTTGACGAAGGCGCTGACCTGCTCGGCGTAGGTGACCTTCGGCAGGGTGAGGACGAGGCCCTCGGGGAGGCCGCCGTGCGCGAGGAGCCCGGACAGGAAGATGTCCGTGGTGCGGATGCCGCGGTCGCGGACGTTGGATTCCATGCACTTCATGCGGATGCCCATGTACGGGGCGTTGGTGCCGTTGGCGAAGGCTTCCGAGACGAGGCGGGCGGCGCGGGCGGCGGCCTGGTCCTCCTCCTCGTCGGAGCGGACGCCGAAGCCGTCCTCGAAGTCGACGCGCAGGTCCTCGATGGGCTCGGACGCGAGTTTGGCGCGCACCCGGTCGTAGACGGGCACGGCCAGTGCGTCGGAGATGCCGAGCACCTTGGCGAAGGTCGCGGCGTCGGGGGCGTGCTCGTCGAGGGCCGCGAGGGCCTGGTCGCCCCAGGAGCGGATGGTGTCGGCGGCGAAGACGTCACCGGGGACGTAGACCGTGTGGATGGGCTGGCGGGTGCCGGGGTCGCCCGGGTAGTGGCGCGCGAGTTCCGCGTCCACCGGCGCGAGGGAGGCGCTGATGCCCTCGCTGACCGCGCCTGCGAGGCTCGTCGCCACCTTCTCCTGCTGACCCATCGTGCACTCTCCTCTTTTCCGCTTCACGGAATATTAGATCCGTATTGCAGAATTTAGTCACGGGGTTCCGCTCAGTCAATGGTCCCCCGGCCCTCCCGGGGAAACGACTCGGGGCCGTGTGGTGACAAACACCACACGGCCCCGGAGGCGGAGAGTACGCAGGTCAGCGAGTGACCCGGGGGTTTCAGCCCTTGCGCGCCTTGATCTCGCCGGTCAGCTGGGGGACGACCTCGAAGAGGTCGCCGACCACGCCGTAGTCGACCAGGTCGAAGATCGGGGCCTCGGCGTCCTTGTTGACGGCCACGATGGTCTTCGAGGTCTGCATGCCGGCCCGGTGCTGGATCGCGCCGGAGATGCCGGAGGCGATGTACAGCTGCGGGGAGACCGACTTGCCGGTCTGGCCGACCTGGTTGGAGTGCGGGTACCAACCGGCGTCGACGGCGGCGCGCGAGGCGCCGACGGCCGCACCGAGGGAGTCCGCGAGGTCCTCGATGATGTGGAAGTTCTCGGCACCGTTGACGCCACGACCGCCGGAGACCACGATCGCGGCCTCGGTCAGCTCGGGGCGGCCGGTCGACTCGCGCGGGGTGCGGGAGGTGACCTTGGTGCCGGTGGCCAGGGCGCCGAAGGTGACGGCGAGCGCCTCGACGGCGCCGGCGGCCGGGGCGGCCTCGACCGGGGCCGAGTTCGGCTTCACGGTGATGACCGGGGTGCCCTTGGAGACGCGGGACTTGGTGGTGAACGACGCGGCGAACACGGCCTGGGTCGCGACCGGACCCTCGTCGCCGGCCTCCAGGTCGGTGGCGTCGGTGATGATGCCGGAACCGATGCGGACGGCCAGGCGGGCCGCGATCTCCTTGCCCTCGGCGGAGGACGGGACCAGCACGGCGACCGGGGAGACGGCGTCGTACGCGGCCTGGAGCGCGTCCACCTTCGGCACCACGAGGTACTCGGTGAACTCGGGGGCGTCGGCGGTGAGGACCTTGACGGCGCCGTGCTCGGCGAGCACGGCGGCGGTGGCCTCGGCGCCGGCGCCGAGGGCGACGGCGACGGGCTCGCCGACGCGGCGGGCGAGCGTCAGCAGCTCAAGGGTGGGCTTGCGGACGGCGCCGTCCACGTGGTCGACGTAGACGAGAACTTCAGCCATGGGAATGCTCCTGCGAATGCGAAGAGGTCAGGGGGGTGTCGAGGTGACCGAAGCTCTTAGATGAACTTCTGGCCGGCCAGGAACTCGGCCAGCTGCTTGCCGCCCTCGCCCTCGTCCTTGACGATCGTGCCGGCGGTGCGCTCCGGGCGCTTGGTCGCGGAGTCCACGGCGGTCCAGGCGCCCTCGAGGCCGACCTCTTCGGCCTCCAGGTCCAGGTCAGACAGGTCCCAGGCCTCGACCGGCTTCTTCTTGGCGGCCATGATGCCCTTGAAGGACGGGTAGCGGGCCTCGCCCGACTGGTCCGTCACCGAGACGAGCGCGGGGAGGGAGGCCTCCAGCTGCTCGCTCGCGGAGTCGCCGTCGCGGCGGCCCGTCACGGTGCCGTCCTCGACCTTGACCTCGGAGAGCAGGGTGACCTGCGGGACGCCCAGGCGCTCGGCCAGGATCGCGGGGAGGACGCCCATGGCCGCGTCGGTGGACGCCATGCCGGTGATGACCAGGTCGTAGCCGGCCTTCTCGATCGCCTTGGCGAGCACCAGCGAGGTGCCCATGACGTCGGTGCCGTGCAGGTCGTCGTCCTCGACGTGGATGGCCTTGTCGGCGCCCATCGAGAGCGCCTTGCGCAGCGCGTCCTTGGCGTCCTCGGGACCCACGGTCAGGACGGTGATCTCCGCGTCGTCCGCCTCGTCGGCGATCTGCAGCGCCTGCTCGACGGCGTACTCGTCGAGCTCCGACAGCAGACCGTCGACGTCGTCGCGGTCGACGGTCAGGTCATCGGCGAAGTGCCGGTCGCCGGTGGCGTCGGGTACGTACTTCACACAGACAACGATCCTCAGGCTCACGCCGGCTCTCCTACCGCATCGTCTATTTCTGATACCGCCTTGTGCAGGCAGCATAGGCGCCTTGTCGGGCGGATCCCGATCGGGGCGGCCCGCGCCCCGACAGGAATGTTACTCGTCAGTACACAGTTGGTCTTCCCTGGTGGCAAGGCCACCGAACTGTGATCTGCCCAACGCCGTCCGAACGGGCGCCGGCAGGGACGATTCAGTCACGCAAAGCGTTGAAGCGACCCTGGTGGTACAGGAGCGGACGCGCCTCGCCGGCCGGCCCCGAGGCGGGATCCCCGGCCACCGCCTCCGCGATGATCACCCGGTGCTCCCCGGCGGGCACCCGGGCCACCACGCGGCACACCAGCCACGCCAGCACCCCCGAGAGCACCGGGACCCCGTGCGGACCCTCGACCCGTTCCGTGCCCGGCCCGAAGCGGTCGGCGCCGCTGCGCGCGAACAGTCCCGCCAACTCCCGCTGGTGCTCGCCGAGTATGTGCACGCCGAGATGCGTGGAGTCCCGTATCACGGGCCAGCTGGAGGACCCCGTTCCGAGGGTGAAGGACAGCAGCGGCGGCTCGGCGGAGACCGAGTTGAGCGAGGTCGCGGTGAACCCGACCGGCCGGCCGGCCGGGTCGGCGGCGGTGATCACGGCGACTCCCGCGGCGTGTTGCCGGAAGACGGAGCGCAGCAGGTCGGGTGAGCCGGGCAGGCCGGTGGTCGAAGAGGGGAACTCAGCCGTCGGGGCCGTCATGGAAGGACTCCTTCTGCCGCGCGGTCGCGGGGCACGGTGGGGATCGGGCAGCCGGGGGCGTTCAGTGATCCCAACAGCGCGCGCTCGCGTACCGGACGAGGTCCACATGTGTCCGTCCGTAAAGCAGGAGTTCGTACCGCATGTCGCCAGCCTGACGATCATCCGTGTACACAGTCAAGCCGCAGCGGCCAGATGTCAGGCGCGTCACGCTGCGTACGGGCGCGCGCACCGGCGCGATCACGCCGGCCCCGCCGCGCGCCCGACCGTACGGGTGACCCCGGGTCCCCTTGTACGGGGCGTCACACGGCGGCGCCCAGGGCGGCGATCACGTCCGCCTTGCGGGGCATTCCGGCCGCCCGCCGGACGATCCGCCCGGCCGAGTCCAGCACCAGCACCGTCGGCGTCCGATCGATGTCGAGCGCGCGCACCAGTTCCAGGTTCCGCTCGGCGTCGACCTCGATGTGCGCGACCCCGTCCACCATGGCCGCCACCTCGGCGAGGATCCGTCGCGTGGCCCGGCAGGGCTGACAGAACGCGCTGGAGAACTGGACCAGGCTGGCCCGCTCCCCCGGCTCCGCGCCGAGCTCGGCGACGCCCAGCGCCGTCGCGTTCCCGTGTCCGCGCACCTCGGCTCCCATCGATCCCCGCCTGCTTCCGTTCGTACGTTGATCCGAGCGCCCCGCGGGTGCGCCGCATTCCCCGCGGCTTCCCGGCGTGACGAGAATCTCCCCGGGCACAAGCGTCTGGGCTGGCCAGCAGCCCTCGTATGGGGCACGATCCCCATGGTCAGCGTACCTACGCTTCCGTAACTTCCGGCCGGGAGCACCTCCCCAGGCAGAAAGGCGGGGTCTCCCCACCATGGCTGAGCTCGTCTACCCTCCCGTGATCGGCGCGGCGCACACGCTGTTCCGCGCGCTGGACATCCGTATCGACATGAAGGGCACCGAGAACATCCCGCGCAAGGGCGGGGCGGTCCTGGTGTCCAACCACATCGGTTACCTGGACTTCATCTTCGCCGGCCTGACGGCGCGGCCGCAGAAGCGCCTGGTGCGCTTCATGGCCAAGGAGTCGGTGTTCCGGCACAAGGTGTCCGGTCCGCTGATGCGGGCGATGAAGCACATCCCGGTGGACCGGGCGCAGGGCGAGGCGGCGTACCAGCACGCGCTCGACTCGCTGCGCGCGGGCGAGATCATCGGGGTCTTCCCCGAGGCGACGATCTCCCAGTCCTTCACCCTCAAGACGTTCAAGTCGGGTGCGGCGCGCATGGCGCAGGAGGCCGGGGTCCCGCTGATCCCGGTGGCGCTGTGGGGCACCCAGCGACTGTGGACCAAGGGCCGCCCGAAGGACCTCAAGCGCAGCCACATCCCGGTGACGATGCGGATCGGCGAGCCGATCGAGGCGCCGTCGGACCAGTACGCCGGGGCGATCACGCGCCGGCTGCGCGAGCGCGTGCAGGAGCTGCTGGACGCGGCGCAGCGCGCCTACCCGGCCAAGCCGAAGGGGTCGGACGACTCCTGGTGGCTGCCGGCCCACCTGGGCGGCACGGCGCCCACGCCGGCGCAGGTCAAGGAAGCCGGCTGAGCGGAGCGGTAAACGGCGGGCCACGACCCAGGGGGGCCGAGTGAGCGGGTTCGGGCGATATCTGGCCGCCGCGCTCGCCGCGCGGTTCGCCTCCGAGGGCATGGGCATGGCCGTGGTGCTGTTGGCCCTGGAACGCACCGGGGACGCGGCGTACGGCGCCTTCGTACTGACCGCCTGGCTGGCCCCGCACGTACTGGCGGCTCCGCTCGCCGGGGCCGCCGCCGCGCGGGCGCGCAGCCCCCGGCTGTTCCACGTGGGCTGCCTGGCGGGGTTCACGGCCGCGGTGGCGGCCCTGGCCGTGTTGTTGGGTCGCGCCCCGGCGCCGGCGGTGTTCGCGGTGGCGGCGCTCGGCGGCGCCTGCGGGCCGATGGTGACGGGTGGACTGTCGAGCCTGGTCGCGGGGTTGTGGCCGCCCGGGCCGGGTCGCGACCGGGCGTACGGCTGGGACGCCTCCACGTACAACGCTGCCGGGGTGACCGCTCCGGCGGCGATCAGCCTGGTCGCGGCGACGGGTTCAGCGGCCTCCGCGATGGCGCTGCCGGCGGCGGCCGGCGCGATGGCGACGGTGCTGGCCGCGACGCTTCCGTACGGGACCCCGGGCGCGGGTCGGCCGGCGGGCGGACCCCGGGTCGGGGTGGGCGGCGGTCTGGCGGCGCTCTGGCGGGTCCGGGAACTGCGCGCCATCACGTCGGCGACGACCCTGGCGTTCGTCGGCATCGGCTCGCTGACCACCACCTCGGTGCTGTTCGCGACCGACCTCGGCAGCCCGGGCGCGGGCGGGGTGCTGATGACCGCCTTCGCGGTGGGGGCGTTGGGCGGTTCCCTGACGTTGGGTCGGATCACGGCCGTGGCTCCGGGCCGGCTGGCCTGCGGGGCGTTGGCGGGCACGGGACTGGCGTTGGCGGGGGCCGCGTTCGCCCCTTCCGTCACGTGGGCGGCGGCCGCGTTCGCGGTGGCCGGGGTGTGCGACGGTCCTCTGCTGACGGCCACGCTGCGGATCCGCTCGGACCACGCGCCCGACGGGGTCCGCACCCAGGTGTTCACGCTCGGGGCGGGGCTCAAGCTGACGGCCGCGTCGGCGGGCGCCGCCCTGGTGGGGTTCGCCGCCGCCGCGCCGCCCTGGACGCTGCTGCTCGGGATCGCCGGGCTCCAGTCGGCCGCCGCGCTGCTGTACGCGGTGCTGACGCGTGGCCCCGTGGTGCCGAAGGCCGTCACAGCGCCGTCGGCAGCCTCCGCCACAGCTCCGACCGGTCCGCCGACTCCCGGAGGGCCGTGAGCGGGGCGGGGTGGGGGGCCGCGTACAGCTCGGGGTAGTCCACTTCGCCGAGTTCGGGGCGGACGGTGAAGGCGAGCCGCTCGTGGTCGAGGGTGAACCGGGCGTCCACGCCGGGCTTGTTGCCGCGCGGGTCCACCCGGGCCCAGTGGGCGCTGCCGGGCAGGCGCAGGGCGACCAGGCCGTGGATCAGCGGTCGGGAGCCGTCGTCCTCGGTCAGGCGCTGGTAGCAGAGAGCGGCCGGGATGCCCCGGGCACGCAACAGGGCGACGAGGGCGTGGGACTTGGCGTGGCAGATGCCGGTCCGCGCGTCGAGCACGTCGGAGGCGCGCCAGGTCACGCGGTCGTCGCCGGTGTCGGCGGAGTGCGCGACGGTGTCGCGGACGAACTCGTAGGCCACGGCGGCGTAGGCGTACGGGTCGCCGCCCGTGGCGGTCCAGAGCGCGTCGGCGGTCTCGGCGACGAGGGGATGGCCGTGGTCCACCGTGTCGTCGGCCGCGAGATAGGCGGCGAGGTCGGGTTGCTCCTGGATCATTTCCATGATCCAGGAGCATACCTATGCATGTTTCGGCATGCCTATCGAATTATGGGCGTCGGGCGGGCCCTACCGGGCCAGCTCCTCCTTGAGCGCCTGGAGAAACGCGTCGACGTCCTCCTCCTGGGTGTCGTAGCTGCACATCCAGCGCACGTCACCGGCGATCTCGTCCCAGAAGTAGAAGCGGAACCGCTCCTGGAGCCGGCGCGTCACCGCGTGCGGCAGTCGTGCGAACACCGCGTTGGCCTGCACCGGGTAGAGGATCTCGACCCCGTCGGTCTCCCGGACGCCGGCGGCCAGCCGCTGCGCCATCGCGTTGGCGTGCCGTGCGTTGCGCAGCCACAGGTCCTTGGCGAGCAGGGCCTCCAACTGCACCGACACGAAGCGCATCTTGGACGCGAGTTGCATCGACATCTTGCGGATGTGCTTCATCTGCCGGACCGCGTCGGGGTTCAGCACGACGACGGCCTCGCCGAACATCATGCCGTTCTTGGTCCCGCCGTACGACAGGACGTCCACGCCGACCGCGTTGGTGAAGGCCCGCATGGGCACGTCGAGCGCGGCGGCGGCGTTCGCTATCCGCGCGCCGTCGAGGTGCACCTTCATGCCCATGCCGTGCGCGTGCTCGCAGATGGCCCGGATCTCGTCGACCGTGTAGACGGTGCCGAGTTCCGTGTTCTGGGTGATCGAGACGACCTGCGGCATCGCACGGTGCTCGTCCTCCCAGCCCCAGGCCTGCCGGTCGATCAGCTCGGGGGTGAGCTTGCCGTCCGGGGTGGGGACGGTGAGCAGCTTGAGCCCGGCCATCCGCTCGGGCGCGCCGCCCTCGTCCACGTTGATGTGCGCCGACTCGGCGCAGACCACGGCGCCCCAGCGGTCGGTCAGGGCCTGGAGGGCCGTGACGTTCGCACCGGTGCCGTTGAAGACCGGGTAGGCCTGCGCGTACGGGCCGAAGTGGCTGCGGAAGATCTTCTGCAGGTGTTCGGTGTACTCGTCGTCGCCGTAGGCGACCTGGTGGCCTCCGTTGGCCAACGCGACGGCCTCCAGGATCTCCGGGTGCACCCCCGCGTAGTTGTCGCTGGCGAATCCGCGCACCGCCGGATCGTGGTGGCGGTGCGCATCGGTCTTCCCGCTCGCGGTTCTCACGGTTGCGGAGTGAGCCACAGACGCTGTCCGTTCACATCGGGTGCGGGCCGCTCCCAGACGCCGGCGATGGCCTCGGCCAGCTCCTTGACGTCGGTGAAGCCCGCGAACTTCGCAGTGGGACGCTCGGCGCGCATCGCGTCGTGCACCAGTGCCTTGATGACCAGGATCGCAGCCGCGGCGTTCGGGCCGTCCTCGCCCCCCGCCTTGCGGAAGGAGTCCGCCATGGCGAGCGTCCAGGCCTCGGCCGCCGCCTTGCCCGCGTTGTACGCGGCGTTGTTGGCGACGGGCTTGTGCGCGCCGGACTGGCTGATCAGGACGTAGCGCCCGCGGTCGCTGCGGAGCAGGCCGTCGTGGAAGGCGAGCGAGGTGTGCTGGACGGTGCGGACCAGGAGCTTCTCCAGGAAGGTCCAGTCCGCCAGGTCGGCGTCGGTGAAGGTCTTGCTGCCGCGCCAGCCGCCGACGAGGTGGACGAGTCCGTCCACGCGACCGAACTCCTTCTCGGTCCGCTCGGCCCAGGCCTTGGTGGCCTCCAGGTCGAGCAGGTCCACGGTGTCGCCGACGACGGTGGCGCCGCCGTGGGCGTAGCGGGCCGCGTCCACGGCCTCCGCGAGGCGCGTCGGGTCGGCGTCGGCCGCGACGACCACCGCGCCCGCCTCGGCGAGGCGGAGCAGGGCTGCCTGGCCGGCGGGCCCACCGGCCCCGGCCACCGCGATCACCGCTCCGTGCAGCTTCCCGTCACCGTTCCCGGTGGTACCGGAGCCGTTCATCTGTGCAGCCTCCTGTGGGCGAGAACTCACGCGGCGGCCTGCTCGGCCGTCTCGGCGTTCAGGGCGGTGATGCCCTTCGTGGAGGCGATCACACCCTTGAGCTTCTTGGCGAGGGCCTCATAGAACATGCTCAGGGGAAACTCGTCCGGGAGCACGTCGTCGACGAGCTTGCGCGGCGGCAGGGTGAGGTCGAGGGCGTCGGGGCCCTTCGCCCACTTGGATCCCGGGTGCGGGGCGAGGTAGGTGGAGACCAGTTCGTAGGCCTTGAACCAGTGGACGAGCTTCGGGCGGTCGATGCCGGCCCGGTAGAGGTCCTCGATCTCGGCGCAGAGCTGGTTGGTGACCTGCGGGGCGCGCATCCAGTCGATCTTCAGCTTGTTGTCCGTCCAGCGCACGACGTCGTGCTTGTGGAGGTACGCGAAGAGCAGCTGGCCGCCGAGGCCGTCGTAGTTGCGGTTGCGGTCGCCGGAGACCGGGAAGCGGAACATCCGGTCGAAGAGGACGGCGTACTGCACGTCACGGCCGTGCTCGTTGCCCTCGGACTCCAGCTTCACGGCCTCCTTGAAGGCGGTGAGGTCGCAGCGCAGCTCCTCCAGGCCGTACATCCAGAACGGCTGGCGCTGCTTGATCATGAAGGGGTCGAACGGCAGGTCGCCGTGGCTGTGGGTGCGGTCGTGGACCATGTCCCACAGCACGAAGGCCTTCTCGCAGCGGTGCTGGTCCTCGACCATCGCGGCGATGTCCTCGGGCAGCTCGATGCCCAGGATGTCCACGGCGGCCTCGGTGACCCGGCGGTAGCGCGCGGCCTCGCGGTCGCAGAAGATGCCGCCCCAGGTGAAGCGCTCGGGGGCCTCGCGCACGGCGATGGTCTCCGGGAAGAGCACGGCGGAGTGGGTGTCGTAGCCCGGGGTGAAGTCCTCGAAGGTGATGCCGAGGAAGAGCGGGTTGTCGTACCGGGTGCGCTCCAGCTCGGCGAGCCACTCGGGCCACACCATCTTCAGCACGACGGCCTCGAAGTTGCGGTCCGGGTTGCCGTTCTGCGTGTACATGGGGAAGACGACGAGGTGCTGGAGGCCGTCGGCGCGCCCGGAGGCCGGGTGGAAGGCCAGCAGGGAGTCGAGGAAGTCCGGCACGCGGAAGTCGTCCGCGACCCACTTGCGCAGGTCCGCGACGAGCGCGGCGTGGTACGCGGTGGCGTGCGGCAGCAGCGGGGACAGCGCGACCACGGAGTCCACGACGCGCTCCACGACGGCCTCGACGTCGACGCGGGCGGGGGCCCCTTCGGCCTCGAAGTCGATCGAGCCGTCGGCCGACTGCCAGGGGCGGATCTCCTCCACGGCGGCCTTGAGCGCGAGCCACGCGGGCTGGTCCACTACCCGCGTTTCCGCGGTCGTCACGGCACCGCCGACGCCCGGCACAAGAGTTTCCGTCATGTCACTTCCTCCACAGGAGAACCTCACGTCAAGACAGCGTATGCATGTGAGGCTCTCCCACTCAAGAGAGAAGTCGGGAAATTATCCTGCCGCACCCCCTGCTTCGCCGAAATTCTTCCCGTCCTTCACGGTGGAAGCCAAGCCTCCGGTCTTCCGCCCTCATACCCCGCGGACCTGCGAGAACGCACCCGGGACCCCGGCGGGCCTCCGAGGCGCGCCGGCTCGGGCGGGCGCGGACCGGGGGGAGCGGGCCCGCTCCCGCCCGCCCGTGATCCTGCTCACTCGGCGCCGCGAAAGTGCGGGATGACGTGCTCTCCCCACTGGCGCAGCGTCTCCAGGCAGGCCTCCTGGGGCACCGTGCCCATCTGGACCAGGCACATCACCTCGTCCGCGCCGGCCGCCCGGAGCCGCTCCACGTGGGCGATGGCGTCGTCGGCGCTCCCGTAGGCGTGATCGGCGTTGAAGGTGGCCGTGGCGGTGGGCCGCACCGGGATGTCCTGCTCGTGCAGCCGGGCCACGACCTGCTCGGCGGCCCTGCGCATCTCGGACGGCTCGTCGGCGCCCGCCACCACCGCCTCGTCCGGGACGCCCGCCCCTCCGTACCAGTGGCCGATCGACTGGGCGAAGAACCGCTGCCCCCGGACGCCGATCCGGCGGGCCTCGGCCGGATCGGCGAGCACGATCGTGGGGCAGAGCACCGAGAAGTGGTCGTTGACCGCGGTCGACACGAAGCGCGCCCCGTCCCGCCCGGCGATCGCCCCGTCGTACACCGCCCGCATGCGCGCGATCGACTCCGGCCCGGCGAAGCCCATCACCAGCGCCCCGATGCCCAGCTCGGCGGCCTGTACGAGGGTCTCGGCGCGGCTGCACGCCAGGAAGAGCGGCGGGTGCGGGGTCTGGGCCGGGCGGGGCAGGATCGGGTGCGGGCCGATGTCCAGCAGTTCGCCGTGGTACTCCAGCTCCTCCTCCCGCCAGGCGCTGCCGATGATCCGCAG
Source organism: Streptomyces sp. NBC_01426 (assembly GCF_036231985.1). Lineage (GTDB taxonomy): Bacteria > Actinomycetota > Actinomycetes > Streptomycetales > Streptomycetaceae > Streptomyces. The sequence continues at coordinate 6,586,663 of NZ_CP109500.1, read as the reverse complement.
CGCCTCCTCCACCTCGGCGGTGGTCCGGTCCTTGTCCACCCCGCACAGGGAGGTCTCCTGCGTGGTGCCGCCCCGCCCTGCGCCCAGGTCGAGCCGCCCGCCGGACAGCAGGTCGAGCATGGCGGCGCGCTCCGCGACCCGGACCGGGTGGTTGAAGTTGAAGGGCATGCACACGACGCCGTGCCCGATGCGTATGGTGTCCGTCCGGGCCGCGACCCAGGTGAGGAAGATCTCCGGGGCCGACATGTGTGCGTACCACTTCAACGAGTGGTGCTCGACGGCCCAGATCCGGTCGAATCCCATGCGTTCGGCGAGTACGGCCTGCTCGACGCAGTCGCGGATGACCTGGTGTTCCCGTTCCGCGGTCGGGTCGGCCAGCTGAGCTTCGAAGATCACGGAGAATTTCACGATGCCTCCAGAGTTGCGTCCCGTGCCCGGCCTTGCTTCTATTCGGAATATGACTAGTAGTCAGAAGTCGAGGAAGCAAGACCTCGCGCAGGTCCTTCCGCCGACCGCGTGGGCGGTTCTCGGCCTGCTGTCCTTCCCCGGGGAGCGCACGGGCTACGAGCTGAAGAAGTGGGCGGACTCCTCGCTGCGGTTCTTCTACTGGTCGCCGGCCATCAGCCAGATCTACGCCGAACTGCGCCGCCTGGAGGAACTGGGCTACGCGGCCTCCGTGCGCTCGGGTCCCGAAGAGGTGCGGACCAAGCGGCGCTACGCCATCACCGACGCGGGACGCACGGCCCTGGCCGGCTGGGCCTCGGACACCGCCGAGGCCGGGCCCCCGGTCCTCAAGCACGGGCTGCTGCTGCGGATCTGGCTCGGGCACCTGGCCGAGCCGGCGCTGCTCCGCACGATGGTGGAGGACCACCTGGACCGCACCCGGGGCGAACTGGCCGCCGTGCGGGAGGCCATGGAACACGCCGGCGGGGTGAGCGAGTGGGCCTTCCCCACCCTCGCGCTGCGCTGGAGCGAGCGGCAGCACCTGGCCGAGCTGGAGCTGGCCGAGGCACTGCTCGCCGACCTGGCCGAGGTCGAGGCGGTCACCGCCCCGGAGGCCGGGGCCGCCGCCGGCGTCGGAGCGAGCACCGCCGGGACCGAGGGCGGACCCGGCGCCGGGGCCTGAGTCACGGGCGCCGGCGTACGTCCGTCAAGCCGATGGGGACGCGCCCACGCCCGGGTGACACGACGACGGCCCGGTGGGCCGCACGAGCCCGACGGGAAAAGGCCGGCGCGCTCCTCAGCGCCCCCGCACGGGCGGTCTCATCGCACGCCCGGCGCACTAGCATGCGCCTTCACCGCGCGCGGCCGGTCGGGACACCGCGACCGTGCGGGGAGCCGCCGTCGACGGAAGCGAGAGAACCTTGACTTTCCTCACCATCGGTCATCGCGGGGTCATGGGTGTCGAACCGGAGAACACGCTGCGGTCGTTCGCCCGCGCGCAGCGATCCGGCATGGACGCCATCGCCCTGGACGTGCGCCTGAGCAAGGACGGCGTCCTCGTCGTGCTGCACGACGAGGAGGTGGACCGCACCACCGACGGGGCGGGCCCCGTCGCCGAACTCACCCTCGCCGAACTGCGCGCGTTGGACGCCGGGCAGGGCGAGCGGGTGCCCGTCCTGGACGAGGTGGCGGACGCGGTCGAGGTACCGCTCCAGGTCTGCGTCCAGGACCCGGCCACCGCCGAGGCACTCGCCCGGTGGATCCTGCGCCGCGACCTGACCTCGCGGGTCGAGGTCGCCTCGTACCACGACGCGGTGCTCGCGGAGGTCGCCCGGCTGGTGCCGGGCGTGCGCGGCTGCCTCTACGCCGACGCGCACGAGGCGCACCGCGGGGTCGTCGAGGGCCGGGCCCCGGCCGCGGGCGCCGAGACCGTCGCCCTGGACATCCACCGGCTCAACCTGGAGATCGTGGAGGCGCTCCACGCGGCGGGGCTGCGGGTCACCGGGCGGACCGTCAACACCCTGGAGCACCTGCGGCTGGCGCGCGCCCTCCAACTGGACGGTGTGATCACGGACTTCCCGGAGATCCGCAGCACGGGCCGCTTCACCGCCTGACCGCACGGGTCGGGCGCGGGGGCCCGGCCACCCGCAGGGCGCGCTACAGCGACTTGACCAGCAGTTCGAAGGCCAGGTCCTCGCGGCGCGGCTTGCCGAAGCGCTCGTCGCCGTACGGGAAGGGGCTCAGCTCGCCGGTGCGCGCGTAGCCGCGGCGCACGTAGTAGGCGATGAGCTCCTCCCGCACGTTGATCACCGTCATCCGCATCTCCTTGACGCCCCACTGCTCGTAGGCACGCCGCTCCGCCTCGGCCAGGATCTCCTTGCCGAGGCCGCCGCCCTGAAGGCCGGGGCGGACGGCGAACATCCCGAAGTAGGCGTGGTCGCCCCGGTGCGCGAGGTGACAGCAGGCGACGATCTCGCCCGCGCGTTCGACGACGAGGAGCACGCTGTCCGGGCCGCCGATGACCTGGCGGACACCGTTCTCGTCGGTGCGCTGTCCGTCGAGGTAATCCGCCTCCGTGGTCCAGCCGCCGCGGCTGGCGTCCCCGCGGTAGGCCGACTCGACGAGCGTCACCAGTTCCGGCACATCGGCCTCGACGGCGCTGCGATAACTCAGTTCGGTGGGGTGGGCGGTCGACATCGACGGCTCCGTTCTTCCTCTGGGCACATGCCGCGCCTGGCACGGTATGGAGAGCCTAACCCGGGCCGGCGTGCGGACCTTCGGACAGGGGCATCTCTTCCGATGACGCCGACGAACCGGGGGGTTCCGCCGTGCACGGATCCGCGATGTCCTCCACCTCCGCCATCTTCTCCGCCTGGCTGCTGGTGCTGCTCTGCGGCGTGAGTGGGGCCTACTGTCTGCTGCGCGCGAGCAGAGCCGGCCGGGAGGGCCGTGGCCCGGCGGCGGGCGAGGCCGTGATGGGCCTCGGGATGGCGGTGATGGCCGTGCCGCCGGGGACCGGGGCGTGGGGCGCGCGAATCCTGCTGGTCGCGTTCTGCGCGGCCGCCGCGCACGCGCTGTGGCTGCTGCGCGCCGGCGCCCACCACGCGCACCATCTGGTGGGTTCCCTGGCGATGGCCTACATGGCCTACCAGGGCCTGGCGATGACCGCCGGACACGGGCACGACACGGGGGCCGGGGCGGCGCGGGGGGTGCCGCTGGTGACCGGGGTGCTGCTCGTCTACTTCACGGGGTACGTCCTGCTCGCCGGGGCCCGGCTGATGGCCGGCGGGGGCGGCCGGCCCGTGGTGTCCGCGGCGGGCGGGCAGTCCCTCGCGGCGGCCGTCGGCGGCGCCGGCGAACTGACCCGGGCCTGCCGACTCGCCATGGGCATCGGCATGTTGGCGATGCTGCCGGTCATGTGAGGTGCCGGTCGGGCCGCGCCGGCACGTGTCCTGCGTCACCAATGCGCCGAGGCGATACCCGGGGGTGGTCCCGCGCTCATAGGCTGGCGACCATGATGGTCCCCGCCGCCCTTCTGCTGCTCGGCGCACTGACCGCTGTGCTCGCTCCCCGTCTGCTGGCCCGGGCCCGGTGGCCCGACCGGGAGCCGGTCGTCGCGCTGTGGGTGTGGCAGTGCGTGGTGGGTGCGGTGCTCCTGTGTCTGGCGTTGTCGATGGTGTTGAGCGCTGCGGCCGCCTGGTCGGCGGTCCGGGGCCGGCTCTTCGCGTCCGCCCCGCACGGTGTGGCCGACGCGTACGCGTTGGGTACGGCGGGCGGCCCCTGGGCCATCGGCACCGCGCTGGTCCTCGCGGGCGGCGGGCTGTGGACGGGCGCGATGCTGACGCGCGAGGTGCTGCGGGCGCGGGCCCGGCGGCGCGTGGGGGCGGCCGAACTCCGGGACCGGGCCCCGCTGGTGCCCGGCGAGGACCCCGCGGCGGCCCGGCTCGTCGTCCTGGAGGGTCCCCGGCCCGAGGCGTGGTGGCAGCCGGGGGCGGTCCCGCGCCTGGTGGTCAGCACCGCGGCGTTGGGTCGGCTCAAGGGGAGCCAGCTGGACGCGGTGCTGGCGCACGAACAGGGTCACGTGGCGGCCCGGCACGACTGGTTGTTGCACTGCTCGCGGGCGCTCGCCCAGGGATTCCCGCAGATCCCGGTGTTCGCGGCGTTCGAGGCCGAGATGCACCGGCTGGTGGAACTGGCCGCCGACGACGTGGCCTCGCGACGCTTCGGGCGGCTGACGATCGCGCTCGCCCTGGTGGGGCTCAACGAGGACCGCGGTGTCTTCGGCCCCTGTCCGACGCCGCAGGCCCACGTACCGCAGCGGGTGCGGCGCCTGCTGTCGGCGGCGCCCCGCCTGTCGCCGGTCCGCCGGCTGCGTCTGACGGCCCTGGCGACCCTGGTCCCGGCCGTGCCGCTGCTGGTCGCGTTCGTGCCGGGGCTCAGCGCGCTGACGTAGGGCCCCGATCGCGCGCGGTGCGAGGATCACCGTATGCGGAATGACCTCGTACGGATTGCCGGGATCTCCTGCGCGCTGCTCGCCGCCGTCCTGACGGCGCTCGTGGTGAGACGGTGGGAGCCGCTGATCTCCTACGACGACGGGGTCGCCCGGGACCTGCACGCGCACGCCGTGACCCACCCCGGGGTCACGCACCTGGCGCGGGTGCTCTCCGACTGGGTCTGGGACCCGTGGACCATGCGCGCCCTGGCCGTGGCCGCCTGCCTCCTGTTGTGGTGGCGGGGCGATCGCCACCGCGCGATGCGGGTCGCGGTCGCCGCCCTCGTGGCCTCGGTGGTGCAGCAGGGGTTGAAGGCGCTGGTGGGTCGGGAGCGGCCGGAGTGGCCGGACCCGGTGGACTCGGCGCACTTCGCCGCGTATCCCTCCGGGCACGCCATGACGGCGACGGTGGTGTGCGGAACGCTGCTGTGGCTGCTGCCCGGGAAGACCCCGCGCGCGGGGGTGACCGCCGCGTGGACCCTCGCCGTCGTCTCGGTGCTCGGGGTCGGCCTGACCCGGCTCTACCTCGGCGTCCACTGGTTCTCGGACGTGCTCGCCGGCTGGCTGCTGGGCGTGGCCCTGGTCGTGCTGGTGACGCGGTGGCGGCCCCGCTCCGGGCGGCCCCCCGCGTCGCCCGGAGCACCCGGCCCCGCCTGAGGTGTCGCGACCCCGTGGAGGTGCGGTCCCGTTCGCGGGGTCAGACCTGTTGGGTGGGTCGGACCAGCATCTCGGCCACGGCGACGTGTCGCGGCCGGCCCACGATGTAACCGATCGCGTCCGCGATGTCCTGCGACTGGAGCCGGTCGATCCCGCCGAACCGCCGGGTGAGGGCCTCCAGTACCGCGGGGCTGTTGTGGTCGCGCAGCTCGGTGTCGACGCTGCCCGGCTCGACGACGGAGACCCGGACGTGGTGGTCCGCCGTCTCCTGGCGCAGCGCCTCGCTGAAGGCGACGACCCCGTACTTGGTCGCGCAGTACGCGGCGCTGCCCGCGAAGGCGATCCGGCCCGCGACGGAGGAGACGTTGACGATGTCGGCGACCCGCCGGGGGCTGTCGGCGGCGGCGCGCACCAGGTGCGGCAGCGCGATGTGTGTGGTGTTCATGAGGCCGGTGAGGTTGATGTCGACCATGCGGCGCCACTCCTGCGTGGTGGCTCCGGCGGCCGGGCCGAGGATCATCAGGCCGGCGTTGTTGACGAGGGTGTCGAGCCTGCCCAGTTCGGCCACGGTCCGCTCGACCGCCTCACGGACCTGTGCCTCGTCCGTCATGTCCGCGGTGAGGGGCAGGGCGGTGCCGCCCGCGTCGCGGACCCGGTCGCAGAGGCCGGCCAGCCGGTCCCCCCGGCGCGCGGTGACGGCCACGGCCGCACCCTCCCGGGCGAGGGTCGTCGCCGTGGCCTCCCCGATGCCGCTCGACGCGCCCGTGACCAGGGCCACCGTTCCGTTCAGTCTTCCGTCCACGATCGTCTCCTCGTCCGGATCGGGCGACGGCTCCTGTGCCCAGGATGCGCGCGTGCGGCGCGGTACGCCGGTCGGGGCCCTCGGTGGGCCCTGTGGCAGGCTCTGATCATGGACGCACCCTCGCGCGGCGCCTGGTCGCGCGCCGGAATCAGCCGTGACGGCGGACCGCTGCGGGAGACCGACACCGTCGTGTGGCTCCAGAGCGGCCGGTTCTACGCGGACAGTCGCGGTTTCGCCGGCACCACCTCGTACGCCGGCGGGCAGGTCACCTTCCACCACGAGGTGGGCGTCCCCGGGCACGACGTGGGAACCCTGCGCCGGGAGGGGCCCGGCCTGGTGGAGACCGGCACGAACCTCGACGGCAGCACCTTCCTGGAGGTCTGGATCCCCCTGGGCGACGCGGCCGAGGAGGGTGGCGACGCCGGGACGGCCGGGGAGACGCGTGGCGACGACGGGTCGTGGCGTGTCGGCGACACCCAGACGGTCCGGGTGGGTGCGCACGTCGTGCACGTGGACGGGGCCGGGGTCGGTACGCACTTCCTGCTGCCGCCCCACTGATCCCTTCGACCCGCGACCCGGCCGGCCCGGGTGCCGTCCACGGCGGTCCCGCTCCCCCGCGTCGAATGTGACGGTCCGGCGTACGTTGGAACGTGAGGCAGGGTGCGGGCGGCAGGAAGGCCGGAGCCCATGGCAAGAGCAACCCATTCCCCCGTCGCCGGCAAGGTCGCCGGCATCCTGAACAGTCCCTTCGTCGGCATCTCGCCCTGGATCGCGTTCTCGCTGCTGGTGGGGCCGGGGCGGTTCGAGTGGGCGGTGGCGCTGGCCCTGGTCATCTCCCTGACCCTCGTGGTGGGGGGCCGGCTGGTCGCCCGCGGCTCGTCGTGGAAGCTCCTGGAACTGTCCGACCTGGTGTTCTTCGGGGTCCTGAGCATCGTGGGCCTCACGGCGAGTCCGGGGACCCTACGGTGGCTGGAAACGTACGCTGGCGAGGTCTCCAACATCGCCCTGGTGGTCATCGCCTTCGGCTCCATGGCCGTGCGGATGCCCTTCACCCTCCAGTACGCCCGCGAGCGCGTGGACCCCTCGCTCTGGAAGACGCCCGCCTTCCTGCGGACGAACTACGCGATCACCGGGGTCTGGGGTCTCGCCTTCCTGGTGGCCGCCGTCGCGGGCGCCTTCGGCGACCTGGTGTTGCACAACCCGAACAACATCTGGACGGGCTGGATCATCCAGATCCTGGCCATCGTGGCGGCCCTGCGCTTCACGGACTGGTATCCCGACGTCGCGCGCGCCAAGGCCCGCGGCCTGCCCGCACCGCCGGTCTCCAGGCTCCTGCTCCCGCTGGCCGGACTGTTGATTCCGGTGGGGATCGCCGTGCTGATCTTCGACGACATGTGGTGGCTCGGCGTCGGCCTGATCGTCGTCGGCGGTCTGACCACCCGACTGCTGCGCCGGCAGGAGGAGCCCGCCGGTGCGACGGATCGCCAGGTACCCGGCTGAATCGTTTCACCACATCGCCGGAACCTGCCTGCTCTGGGCGATCCCCCGCGTCGCCCAGAGCAGACGATCTCGTGCGCTGAGTATATTGGCTCGCAGCCAGTCAACGCAGGAGTAAGCATGTCCCCGCGCAGCGCATCGGTCAATGAAGAATTGCGCAGACGTTCCCGGGAGCGGCTGCTGCAAGCCACGGTCGAACTCGTCGGCGAGCGCGGCTACGAGGCCACGACCCTCGGCGACATCGCGGACCGCGCGGGCGCGGCCCGCGGCCTGGTCTCGTACTACTTTCCCGGCAAACGGCAGTTGCTCCAGTCCGCCGTGCACCGCCTGATGCACCTGACCTTGGAAGCGGCCCTCGAACGGGATCCCGCGACGGACGACGGCCGCGAGCGGCTGGCCCGGGCGATCGACGCGATCCTGGGCCTGGCCCGGGACCGGCCGCGGCTGATGCGGACCCACATGGCGGGCATCCTCCAGGCGGAGGGGTTCGTCCAGTGCGTCGAACAACAACGGCTCGCGGAGCTGCTGCGGGACACGGTCACCCGCTACGGGTCGGCGGACGTGGACACCGACTACCCGCTGTTGCGGGCCCTGCTGATGGGCGCGGTGGTGGCGGTGCTGTTGCCGGGAGCGCCGATGCCGGGGACCCGGCTGCGGGCCGAGCTGTTCCAGCGGTACGCGTTGGACTGGGAGATGGGCGACCCGCCGGACGGTGGACCGCCCGGCGGTTCGTTCCCCTCGGCACGGTGAGTGCCCTGTCGTCGGACGGGGTCAGTGGTACTCGGGTTGGGTCTGGACGTTGAGGCCGTCCATCCGCACCCACTTGGCGCTGTCGGTGCGCCGGTCGTCGAGCCGCAGCACGTCGAGGCCCTTGACGATGTCGTTCGAGTAGATGTGTCCGTTGTAGTAGTACGCCGACCAGGAACCGCCGAGGCCGAGCGTGTCGGTGGTCAGGGGTCCGCGCTCGAAGTAGGCGATCTCCCGGGGCCGGGTGGAATCGGTGAAGTCCCACACCGAGATCCCGCCCTGGTACCAGGCCTGCACCATGACGTCGCGACCGCCGCCGACCGGTATCAGCGAGCCGTTGTGGGCCACGCAGTTCTCGGTGTCGGCCTGGAGCCGCGGGATCTTGAAGTAGCTCTTGAAGACGAGCTTGCGCTGGTCACCGCGCCCGGTGATGTCGTAGATCCCGTCCGCGCCCCGGTCGGGGCCGGTGGCCTCGTTGCAGGTGGCGCCGCTGCCGCCGCCCAACTCGTCGGTGAACACGACCTTGTTCGCGCGCTCGTTGAAGGTCGCGGAGTGCCAGAACGCGAAGTTCACGTTGTCCTGGACCCGGTCGATGACCCGCGGCTGCTCGGGCTTGCTGATGTCGAAGAGGATGCCGTCGCCCATGCAGGCGCCGGCGGCGAGGTTCTTCGAGGGGAGCACGGTGATGTCGTGGCAGCCGGTGGTCTTGGAGACGCCGGGGTTGGCGGGCGCTCCCGGGTTCCCGCCGTCCGGGAAGAGGACGGGGAAGGCGACGACCGAGGCCGTCGCCGGGGCCTTCTTCGGGACCTTGACGACGGAGATGCCGTCGTGCGGCGGCTTGCAGTCGGGGAAGGCCTCGTTCGGCGAGTACGAGGAGACGTAGAGGTAGATGTCGCGACCGCCCGGCACCAGGGTGTGGGTGTGTGAACCGCAGGCGGTCTCCACCGACTTGATGTACCTGGGGTTCTTCTTGTCCTTGATGTCGAAGATCTTGATGCCCTCCCACGAGGACTTCTCCGTGGCGGGCTGCGAGACGCTGTTGCAGGAGTCGTCGCTGCGCGAGGAGTCGGTGGAGAGGAACAGCAGGTCGCCGGAGACCGAGACGTCGTTCTGCCCGCCGGGGCACAGGACCGTGGTGACGGTCTTGGGTGCCTTCGGGTTGCCGATGTCATAGATGGTGAAGCCGTCGTAACTGCCCGCGTAGGCGTACCCGCCCTGGAAGGCCAGGTCCGAGTTGATGCCCTCGGGGTTGGCGCTGGGGATGTTGGCGAGGGGTTTGATGTTCCGGCTGTGCACGATCTCGTCCTGACCGGGGATCTCCCCGGGGGCGAGTTCGCGGCCTTGGGCGGGTGCGGCGTTCCGCGCGGATCCGACGCCGGGTAAGGCGTCGCCCGGGTCGGGGCTGGCGACCGCCGGTCCGGCGGTGGCCAGGAGCGTGGAGAGCAGCCCGGCGGCCACGAGGGCCACCCCCGGGCTCCTGCGTGGCGCTCTGACGGTGTGCGAGGTCACTGTGCCTCCCGTGGGGGTCCGTGCGTTCCGCCCTTCCTGGGAACGGAACCTGGACCCCGGCAGTATCGTCCTTTCCATGGACATGGCAAACGCGTTACTCGGCCGAATCCTGGGAGCGGCGCTGACCGCCGGTCTCCTGTTCACCCTCGCCGGCTGCCGGCAGGACGGGGCGGCGGACGGCGCCCGTGACGGCGCGCCGGTGGTCGTGGCCCCCGGCAGACCGGGCGAGCAGGCGCGGACCCTCTCGCCCGAACAGGCCGCGAGGGAGCGGCCGGACGACAGCCCCAACGCCGCCGACCGGACGTACGTGCGCCACATGATCGAGCACCACGGGCAGGCGCTGACGATGAGCGCGCTCGCCCCGACCCGGGCCTCGGCCGACGGGGTCAAGCGGGTGGCGGAACGCATCGCCGCCGCGCAGCGACCGGAGATCGGAGCCATGGAGAAGTGGCGGGCCCGGTACCCGGAGCCGTCCACCGCCGCCGGGTCCCACGACCACGGGGCGATGCCGGGCATGGCCACGGAGCGGCAACTCGCGGATCTCGCCGCGGCGAAGGGACCCGACTTCGACCGGCTCTTCCTCACGCTGATGATCGCCCACCACGAGGGCGCCGTGAAGATGGCGGGCGAGGCGCTGGCCGGCGGCAACAACGTGGCGGTCGAGGAGATGGCGACCGAGGTGGTGGCCACCCAGAGCGCCGAGATCCACCGTATGCGCGCGATGGGCTGACGGCCGCGGGGCCCGGTGTCATGCTGGGAACACCTGCGGGAGGAGCTCCGCCGTGCTTCGTGTCGCCGTCGTCGGTTCGGGCCCGAGCGGGGTCTACGCCGCCCAGACCCTGGTCCAGCAGCGTGAGGTGCCGGGCGTGCGGGTCGACGTGCTGGACCGGCTGCCGGCGCCGTACGGGCTCGTGCGGTACGGGGTGGCCCCCGACCACGAGAAGATCAAGTCGCTGACCGGAAGTCTGCGCGCGGTACTGGAGGACGAGCGGATCCGCTTCCTCGGGAACGTGGAGGTGGGCGGCCCGACCCTGACCACCGACCGGCTGCTGGAGCTGTACCACGCGGTCGTGTACTGCGTCGGCGCCGCCCGGGACCGGCTGCTGGGGATCCCCGGCGAGGAGCTGGCCGGGGTGCACTCCGCGACGGCCTTCGTGGCCTGGTACAGCGGGCATCCAGACGCGGCGCCCTTCGACCTGGGCGGGGTGCGCTCGGCGGTGGTGGTCGGGGCGGGCAACGTCGCGGTGGACGTGACCCGCATCCTGGCCCGGGGCGCGCCCGAGCTGACGGCGACCGACATGCCGCACCCGGCCCTGGGGGTGCTCGCGGGCAGCGGTCTGCGGACGGTGTCGATGGTCGCCCGGCGCGGCCCCTCCCAAGGCCGGTTCACCACGAAGGAGCTGCGCGAACTGGGCACCCTGCCGGGGGTCGCCGTGCGGGTGGATCCCGCCGAACTGGCCATGGACCCGGCCTACCGCGACCCGGACGCGGCCGCCGCCCTGCCCGCGCCGGCCCGGCGGAACCTGGAGGTGCTGCGCGGCTGGGCCGAGGCGGACCGCGAGGCGTCCGAGGCGGCGCGGCGGAGCATCGCCCTGCGGTTCCACCTGCGGCCGGCGAGCGTGCTGGGCGGGGCGGACGGGCGGGTCACCGGCATGCGGTTCGAGCGGACCGCGCAGGACGGCGCGGGCGGGGTGACCGGCACGGGCGTGTACGAGGACATCCCGGCGGAACTGGTCCTGCGCTCGGTGGGGTACCAGGGCGTGCCGCTGCCCGGCCTGCCGTTCGACGCGGCGCGCGGCACGATCCCGCACGCGGCGGGCCGGGTGGTGCGCGCGGGCCGGGCCTCGGTCGGGGAGTACGTGGCGGGCTGGATCAAGCGCGGCCCGACGGGGGTGATCGGCACCAACCGGCCGTGCGCCAAGGAGACCGCGTCCTCGCTGCTCCAGGACGCGGCGGCGCTGGCCCGGCGCGAGCTTCCGGGCGACCCGCTGGACGCCCTGCGGGCGGCGGGTCTGCGGCCGGTGGAGTGGCCGGGCTGGCTGGCCATCGAGGTCGCGGAGGCCGATCTGGGGCGTTCGCTGGGACGCCGCTCCGTCAAGATCCCCGACTGGTCGGGCCTGCTGGGCGCGGCGGGCTCTTCGCCCCCTACGCCGTGACCGGAGTCCGAACCCGCGCCGTCGCCTGATCCGCGGTCGCGGCGGCCGGAGTCGTGAGGCGGGCCTCCTGGGCGGTCGCCGCGTGGAGGACGCTGTCCAGCAGGCCGGGGAAGAGGGCCTCCAGGTCGGCGTCGCGCAGGCCGTTCAGCTTGGTGGTGCCCGCGTAGGTCTGCCGTACGACACCGCTCTCGCGCAGTACCCGGAAGTGGTGCGTGGTCGTCGACTTGGTGACCGGCAACGCGAAGTGCGAACAGGCGAGTTCGGTGTCCGAGGAGGCCAGGTCCCGGACGATGGACAGTCGCAGCGGGTCGGAGAGCGCGTGCAGCACGCCCTCCAGGCGGATCTCGGCGCGGTCCGGGTGGGCGAGTGCGCGGGTGGTCTCACGTTCCGCCATGTCCTGCTCCACTCGCTCGGTGTGACGCGTGCCGTCATTGCTCGTGCCGTCATTGTACGAGGGGTGCCGTACGAGACGGCCCGCACGGAGGGCCGTCTCGCGGCGGGTCGTTCCCGGGGGTCGTTCCCCGGGGGGTGTTTCCCGACGGGGTCGTTGCCGCCCGACGGGGTCGGCCCGGGCGTGGGGGCCCGGGCCGACCCGGTTCACCAGGCCCGGTGGTACGGGGAGGGCGTACGCGGCTCCGTGCCCAGCTCGGACGCCGCGCGGCGGGCCCAGTACGGGTCGCGGAGCAGTTCCCGGCCGAGGAGGATCGCGTCGGCCTCCCCGTTGGCCAGGATCTTCTCGGCCTGGGCCGGCTCGGTGATCAGGCCGACGGCGGCCACGGGCAGCGAGGTCTCGGCCTTGACCCGGGCCGCGAAGGGCACCTGGAAGCCGGGAGCCACCGGGATCTTGGCGTCCGGGGCGAGTCCGCCGGTGGAGACGTCGAGGAAGTCCACGCCGTGCTCGTGCAGCAGTGCGGCCAGCCGGACGGTCTCGTCGCCGGTCCAGCCGTCCTCTTCCAGCCAGTCGGTGGCGGAGATCCGGAAGAACAGCGGGAGATCCTCGGGCCACACCGCCCTTACGGCGTCCACGACTTCGAGGGCGAAGCGGGTGCGGTTCTCGAAGGAGCCGCCGTACTCGTCGGTGCGCCGGTTGCTGCGCGGGGACAGGAACTGCCCGATGAGGTAGCCGTGCGCGCCGTGGATCTCGACGATCTCGAAGCCGGCGTCGAGGGAGCGGCGGGCGGCGTCCGCGAACTGCACGATGACTTCTCGGATGTGATCGATCGTCAGTTCGTGCGGGATCGGGTCGCCCTCGTGGAAGGGCAGCGCGCTCGGGGCGTCGGGCAGCCAGCCGTGCCCCTCGGGGCCGACCGACCGGCCGCCCTTCCAGGGGCGCTCGGTGGACGCCTTTCGGCCGGCGTGGGCGATCTGGATTCCGGGAACGGTGCCCTGCGACTTGAGGAAGGCGGTGATCGGGCGCAGCGCCTCGACCTGGGTGTCGTTCCAGATGCCGAGGTCGTACGGGGAGATGCGGCCCTCCGGCGAGATCGCGGTGGCCTCCTGGATGATCAGGCCGGTGCCGCCGACGGCGCGGGCGGCGTAGTGCGCGAAGTGCCACGGACCGGCCGCCCCGGCCGCGGGGCCGACGGCCTCGGCGCTGTACTGGCACATCGGCGCCATCCACACGCGGTTCGGGATGGTCACCGAGCGGATCGTGCGGGGCTGGAAAAGGGCGGCAAACGCAGCGGGGGCAGCACTCATCGGACTCTCCGGGTGTCGGCGGACGCGCGCCGGGCTCGGCGGCTAAGTACGAGGTTTACCGTACTACGAATTTCCCCGTACTACGAGAGTTCTCGTACAACCGGGGTTCGCGGCCCGCGGGGGCCGGGACCGGAGCCCCGGAACGTCGCTCCGAGCCGCTGTCGGCGGTCGGGTGCAGACTGACTCAAAGGCTGTCGTGAAGGACAAGGAAGTCCGGAGGTGTCGGCGATGTCCGACGTTCTGCTGCTCGCGGGTACCCGCAAAGGGCTCTTCATCGGCCGACGGACGGACGACGGGCCCTGGCGGTTCGACGGGCCGCACTTCAACGCGCAGGCCGTGTCCGCCGTCGCGATCGACACCCGGGGTCCGGCGCCCCGCCTGCTGGTCGGCGGGGACAGCTCGCACTGGGGCCCGTCCGTCTTCAGCTCCGACGACCTGGGCGCGACGTGGCGGGAGCCCGCCGCGGCCGCCGTGCGCTTCCCCCGGGACACGGGCGCCTCGCTGGAACGCGTCTGGCAGCTGCACCCCGCCGGGCCGGAGGCCCCGGACGTGGTCTACGCGGGCACCGAGCCGGCCGCCCTGTTCCGCTCGACCGACCGGGGCGAGTCCTTCGAGCTGGTCCGGCCGTTGTGGGAGCACCCGAGCCGCGGGAGTTGGGTGCCGGGCGGCGGCGGCGAGGGCCTGCACACCGTGATCACGCACCCCGGCGACCCGGACGCCGTGACCGTCGCGGTCTCCACCGCCGGGGTGTTCCGGACCAGGGACGGCGGGGCGAGCTGGACCCCGTCGAACCACGGGGTCTCGGCCGTGTTCCTGCCGGACCCGAACCCGGAGTTCGGCCAGTGCGTCCACAAGATCGCCCAGGACGCCGGGAACGCCGACCGGCTGTACCTGCAGAACCACTGGGGCGTCTACCGCAGCGACGACGCGGGCACGGACTGGACCGACATCGGCGCCGGCCTGCCCTCCGACTTCGGCTTCGCGGTGGCCGCCCACCCGCACCGGCCGGACACCGCGTACGTCTTCCCGCTCAACGCCGACTCCGATCGCGTCCCGGCCGAACACCGCTGCCGGGTGTACCGCACCCAGGACGCCGGGGCCCGCTGGGAGCCCCTGGAACGGGGGTTGCCGGACGGGGACCACTACGGGACCGTCCTGCGGGACGCACTCTGCACCGACGACGGGAACCCGGCGGGGATCTACTTCGGCAACCGCAACGGGGAGTTGTACGGCAGCCACGACGACGGGGACAGCTGGCAACTCCTGGCCGAGCACCTGCCGGACGTGCTCTGCGTACGGGCCGCCGTGCTCGCGTGACGGATTGAGCCAGTAGAGTGATCGACTGTGGCAGCACGACCGTTGAACGAGATCGTCGAGCCGGGCTGGGCCCGGGCTCTTGAGCCGGTGGCCGCGCAGATCGCCGCGATGGGCGACTTCCTGCGCGGCGAGATCGCGGCCGGAAGGACGTACGTCCCCTCGGGGGCGAACGTCCTGCGCGCGTTCCAGCAGCCCTTCGACGAGGTGAAGGTGCTCATCGTCGGACAGGACCCCTACCCCACCCCGGGGCACGCGATGGGCCTGTCCTTCTCCGTGGCGCCCGAGGTGAGTCCGTGGCCGCCGAGCCTGGACAACATCTTCCGAGAGATGCACGCGGACATCGGGACGGGCCGGCCGCTCAACGGCGACCTGACCCCGTGGACCCGACAGGGCGTGCTGCTGCTGAACCGCTCGCTCACCACCGCCCCGCGCAAGACCGGCGGCCACCGCGGCAAGGGCTGGGAGGCCGTCACCGAGCAGGCCATCCGCGCGCTCGCCGCGCGCGGCAAGCCGCTGGTGTCGGTGCTGTGGGGGCGTGACGCACGCAACCTGCGGCCCCTGCTGGGCGACTTGCCGGCCGTGGAGTCCGTGCACCCCTCCCCCATGTCCGCGGCCAACGGGTTCTTCGGCTCCAAGCCGTTCAGCAGGACGAACGAGTTGCTGGTGGGACAGGGAGCGCAGCCGGTTGACTGGCGCCTGCCGAACACCAGTTGATCCGCACAGTTGAAACTTATACGACATTCAACGGATAAATACGGACAGAAGCCGCCGGAAGAGGCCCTGCCCGAACACTCTCTTCCGATAAGCCAGTAGCATGCGGCGCCATGAGCTCCCCCACTGGGCCCGACAATGGCCTGCCCGTACGAATGCCGCGACCCCGCCCTGCCGGACGGCACCGCCGACCCGAGCCCGCGGTGGCGCCCGAGGGCGCGCCCGCGCTGGTGCTCGCCGTGCCCGGTGCCCCCTCCGCCGCCTCGCGCGGGCTCGCGGAAGAGATCATCAGCATCGGCCGTTCCGAGCTGCCGGGCCTCGACGGCCGGATCGGATACCTCGACGGCGATGACGCCGAGGGTTCCGAGTTCCCGTCGCTCTCCGGCGTGCTGACCGCCGTCGCGCACGAACGCGCCGCGCGCGCGGAGTTCTCCCGCGCCGCCGGGCACGAGGTGCCCCCGGTCACCGGCCCGGACGCCGTGGTCGTGCCCCTGCTGGCCGGCCCCGACGGCGACCTGCTGCGCCGCGTCCGCCAGGCACTGATGGACTCCTCGGCCGCCGCCGAGCTGGCCGACGTGCTCGGCCCGCACCCGCTGCTCGCCGAAGGTCTGCACGTGCGACTGTCCGAGGCCGGTCTGGCCCGTGCCGACCGGGCCCGCCTGTTCACCGTGACCACCGCCGCCGACGGCATCATCCTGGCGACCACCGGTGGCGAGGAGGCCGTCCGGGCCGCCGGGATCACCGGCATGCTGCTGGCCGCCCGCCTCGCGGTGCCGGTCAAGGCCGCCGCCCTGGACCAGGAGGGCTCGGTGGCGTCGATCGCCGAGCAGCTGCGCGCCGAGGGCTCGACGCAGTTGGCGCTGGCCCCCTACCTGATCGGGCCGGAGGCCGCCGAGGGGCTGCTGGACACGGCCTGCAAGGAGGCCGACTGCGCGACCGCCGACGTGCTCGGGGCCTACCCGGCGCTCGGCAAGCTGGCCGTCGCGCAGTACAGCGCGGCCCTGGGGATCACCCTGGGCGCCGCGGCCCACTGAACCACCCGCTCGACACCCGTACGCGAGGGCCCGCGCTCCACGACCTGGAGCGCGGGCCCTCGCGCGTACGGGAGCGGGCCCGCCGGCCGGGCGGTCAGCCGAAGACCACGCACGTGGCCGCGGGCACGGGGACCGAGCCGGCCCGGCGCGGTCGGCCGGTCAGCGGGTCCACGTCGAACCAGGTGACGTCCCCGGACCGCTCGTTCGCCGCGTACAGCCGGCGGCCCGAGGGGTCGAGGACAAGATCGCGCGGCCAGTGCCCGCCACAGGAGACGCTGGCGGTGAGCTGCGGTTTCTCGGCCCCGCCGGCGAGCGAGAAGGTGACGAGGGTGTCGGCGCCGCGCACGGCGGCCCAGACGAAACGCCCGTCGGGCGAGACGACCACGGCCGAGGGGTGGTCCCGTACGGGCCCTGAGGGACCACCAGGGGCGATCGGAACCTCGGCGACCGGTTCCAGTCGCCCGGAGGTCGCCTCCCACCGGCATACGGTCAGCTGGGCCTCCAGTTCGTGCAGGACGTAGACCACCTCGCCGTCGGGGTGGAAGACGAGGTGGCGCGGTCCCGTCCCGGCCCGCAGCGCGCTCTCGCCGTGCGGTCGCGGCTCACCGCCGGCCGGGTCGAGGGCGTAGACCCGTACCGAGTCGGTGCCGAGGTCCACGGCGAGCACGTGGCGGCCGGTGGGGTCGGGTACCACCTGGTGGGCGTGCGGGGACGCCTGTCGGTCGGTGTCGAGACCGGAGCCGCGGTGGGCGAGGACGGTGGCGGGCCCGACGATGCTGCCGTCGGCGGCGAGCGGGAGGCTGCTGACGCTGCCTGAGGTGTAGTTGGCGGCGAACAGGCGCCGGCCCACGACGCACAGGTGGGTGGGACCGGAGCCGCCGACCCGGACGGGCCCGCCGTGCGGAGCGAGACCCTCGGCCGTGGCACGGAAGGCGCCGACCCCGCCCTGCTCGGTCTCGCTGACCGCGTAGAGCACCCCGGTGTCCCGCGCGAGGGCGAGGTACGAGGGGTCCGCGAGGGCGGCGGTGACGGAGAGCGGGGTCAGTGCCCCGGTGGCCGGATCCACGGCCGCGGTGGTGACACCGCGGCCGCCCCCCGAGGTGAACGAGCCGATGTAGGCCCGGTGTCCGTCCGCTTGGTCCGTGCTGTGCGCGTCGTCCACAGGTACCTCAATTCCGCCGTTCCGGATCCGTTCGGAGCCGACGGTAACAGAAGGTCTAGACCAAATCCCGTCCTTGGGCCCTTTCTTGCGCGCCGGAGTGGTGCACGTAGGCCGTCGCGCTCGCCCGGTCCTCGTACGTGCGGTGGAACACCGGGGTCGCGGAACCGGAGATCGGCGGCACGATCCAGGACCAGTCCGCCCCGACCGCGCGCCCCTTGCGTTCCTCCCGTTCCAGGTGGGACAGGAAGCGCCGGGACTCGGTGTGGTGGTCGGCGATGGTCGCCCCGGCCCGGTCGAAGGAGTCCAGTACGGCCCGGTTCAGCTCGACCAGGGCGCGGTCCTTCCAGAGGGAGCGGTCGGTGGAGAGGTCGAGGCCCAGCCGGCGGGCGACCGCGGGGAGGAGGTTGTACCGGTCGGTGTCGGCCAGGTTGCGGGCCCCTATCTCGGTGCCCATGTACCAGCCGTTGAACGGCGCCGCCGGGTAGTGGATGCCGCCGACCTCCAGGCACATGTTGGAGATGGCCGGGACCGCGTGCCAGCGAAGTCCCCAGTCCGCCCAGTCGTCGGCGGTGTCGGGGTGGCGGATCGGGACCTCCAGCACCGCGTCGGCGGGCGTCTCGAACCAGCGCGGTTTGTCGTCGACGCCTTGGACCACGAGCGGGAGAAGGTCGAAGGGGGTGCCGGGTCCGCCGGGCCAACCGAGGCCCAGCAGGGCGCCGGTGAGCGGGGCGTTGCGGGCGTCGCCGACGGTGAGGGAGGGGTGGTCGCCGTACCCGGCGTACCGGATCAGTTGCTCGCTCCAGATCAGCGGGCCGGGACGGCCCGGGGCGTCCGGGGCGAAGACGGTGATGGTGGGACGGACCCGGCCGCCGTTGGTGGCCTCGCGCAGGTGGGCGAAGCACTCCTCGGCCACGTCGTCGGCGTCGGTGAGTTCGCGGCGGTCGCGGACCCGCAGCGAGTTCCAGTAGAGCCTGCCTATGCAGCGGTTGCTGTTGCGCCAGGCGACGCGGGCGCCGTGCACCAGTTCCTCCGGGGTGTGTCGGTAGGTTCCGGTCCCCGCGAGTTCGGCCCGTACGGCGGCGAGTCGAACACGCGGATCACCGGCTTCCGGATTCTCCCGATGGAAGAGTCGGATGAACTCCTCGGCTGCTTCCCACACCTGAGCGGTGTCGGAGCGCTGGTGAAGAATTTCCATTCCGGGCCGTTACCCCCCGTTCGACCAGATCCACCCGGTACGTGCCGGATGAACGTGCATTCTCCGATCACCCGTTGTACATGCCGCAGGTCAGCGGCAGGCGGCCCTTGCCAGGGGAACACTCGTCCGAGTGGTCTTCGGGAGAGGAGCCACGAGGAACTCCGCTTGCGGAGTAACATCCGCCACGATTCGTCGAGTTGTTCGGACGTGACGGCAGGGCTCACGGCTCGATGAGGCCGACTCGGATGGCGTAGCGGGTGAGTTCGAGGCGGTCGCGCAGGCCCAGTTTCTGCAGGAGGTTGGCCCGGTGCCGCTCCACGGTCTTGGCGCTGATGACGAGCAGGTCCCCGATCTCCTTCGAGGTGTGGCCCTCCGCGACGAGCTTGAGGATCTCCTCCTCGCGTTCGGTGATGGGTCGGGCCGGGAGGGGGTCGCCCTGGCGTGCGCGGTCGAGGTAGCTGCGGATGAGGGCGGTCTCGGCGCCGGGGTAGATGAACGGTTCGTCGCGCAGGACGGCCCGGCAGGCCTCCACGAGGTCGCGGTCGGCCACGGACTTCAGGACGTACCCGCCGGCGCCGGCCCGCAGGGCTTCGAAGAAGTACTGCTCGTTGTCGTACATGGTGAGCATCAGGATCCGCAGCCCCGGCCGGAGGCGGGCGAGTTCTCGCGCGGCCTGTAGTCCCGTCTGTCGGGGCATGGCGATGTCGAGGATGGCCAGGTCCACTTCGGTGGTGCGGGCCAGGGCGACGGCCTCGGCCCCGTCGGCCGCCTCGGCCACGACGGCGAGGTCGGGTTCGGCGTCCAGGATGAGCCGTACGCCGCCCCGCACGAGGGCGTGGTCGTCGGCGAGCAGGATCCGGGCCGGTGCGGTCATCGGGCGTTCTCCCCGGAGTCGGTGTGGGTGTCGGTGGGGGTGCCCGTGTCGGTGGGGGTGCCCGTGTCGGCGGCGGCGACCGTCAGGCGTACCTCGGTGCCGCCGGCGGCCCCGGGGGCGACGGACAGTTCGGCGCCGATCAGCAGGGCGCGTTCGCGCATGCCCTGGATGCCGGCGCCCTCCGGCGCGGACCCGACGCCCCGGCCGTCGTCGTGGACCAGCAACACCACGCCTCCGCCGGGTCGCGGGCGCAGGTGGAGGGCGACGCGGGTCGCGCCGGCGTGCCGGGCGGCGTTCGTCAGACCCTCCTGGGCGACCCGGTACAGGACGAGTTCGGTGGCGGGCGCCAGGGCCGGCAGTCCCGGGGTGATGTGCGCGCTCACGCCGAGGCGCGGGGTGGTGAACTCGGCGACCAGCGATCGGAGCGCGCTGTGCAGGCCCAGTTCCTCCAGGACGCCCGGGCGCAGGCGTCGGGCGATGCGCCTGATCTCGTCGAGGCCGGCGCGGGTGGTCTCCTGGGCCTGGCGCAGGTCGGCGCGCACGGGTTCGGGGACCCGGTCGGCGGCGTGCTTGAGCTGGAGGAGCACGGCGGTGAGGGTCTGGCCGACCTCGTCGTGGAGTTCGCGCGCGATGCGGTGCCGCTCGGCCTCCAGGGCCGACAGGACGCGGCCGCTGCTGGTGGCCCGTTCGGTCTCCAGCCGGTCCAGCATGCTGTTGAAGGTCTCGGTCAGCTCGGCGATCTCGCCCCGGCCGGTGACCCGGGGACGCCGGCCGGGGCGCAGCAGGTCCGCCGTGGCCATGGCCCGGGTGAGGCGTTGCAGCGGGGCGAGACCGATCCGCAGGAGGACGGCGTTGGCGACGAGCATGGCCCCCAGTCCGCAGAGCAGGACGAGTGCTTCCCCGAAGAGGACCGGGGTCGAGACGGTGA
The DNA here is from genome assembly GCF_036231985.1 of Streptomyces sp. NBC_01426. Taxonomy (GTDB): domain Bacteria; phylum Actinomycetota; class Actinomycetes; order Streptomycetales; family Streptomycetaceae; genus Streptomyces. The sequence continues at coordinate 6,565,941 of NZ_CP109500.1, read as the reverse complement.
CCGGACCGAGGAGCAGCAGCACGGCCACGATCAGCACGGCGGCGTTCAACAGGAAGATCCGCCAGTACAGCGACATGGGCGCACACCTCTCTCGTCGAACGTCCGTCCCACTATCGCCGCCCCCGCCTCCACCACCGCATCGGCCCGCCGGCCGGGTCCGGCCCGGGCCTCGTCCCGGGGCCCCACCTGCGGCGGGATCCACTTCCCCGCCCCAGCCTCACCGCCGCGGACCCGTCCTGTCCATCCGTGCCGACACCCATTTCACGCGCCTTCGGAAAGTGGCAGCATGGGCCCGCGCCGAGGCCCGTGACCTGCCCGAACACAGCGTCGGCGCCGTACGGAAACCACGGATGGATCAAGGGGGGACGGGCTGTGCCTGCTCCACGGATGAGTACGACACCGCTGCCCGGCATCGGTGTCCAGTACGACCTCACCACGCGCGAACACCGCCACCTGTCGGTGATCGCTCACCGGGACGGCACCCGCACGGTGAACGTCTACCGGGCCGACGACCCCGACGCCTGCGCCCAGTCGCTGCACCTGACCGGGCCGGAGACGGCGTCGCTGATCGACGCGCTCATGCCGGCCCACCACAGTCCGAACGTCCTGCACACCACCGATCTGGGGCTGGTGGCCGAACGGATCGAACTGTCGGCGCACTCCCACTGGAACGGCCGGGTGCTGGGCGAGACCCGGATGAGGACCGAGACCGGCGTCTCGGTGGTCGCCGTACTGCGCCGCGCCGAGGCCCGCCCCTCCCCCGCGCCGGACTTCCGCCTGGCCGGCGGGGACACGCTCATCGTCATCGGCACCCGCGAGGGCGTCGAGGCGGCCGCCGCGATACTCGGACGGGAGTGAGGCCGTGCACTCCGCTGTCTTCCTCATCGAATTCGGCGCGATCATCCTCGGCCTGGGCCTGCTCGGCCGGGTCGCGGGGCGCCTCAAGTTCTCCCCCATCCCCCTGTACCTGCTGGCCGGGCTCGCGTTCGGCAACGGCGGACTGCTGCCGCTCGGCGCGAGCGAGGAGTTCGTGGCGATCGGCGCCGAGATCGGCGTCATCCTGCTCCTGCTGATGCTGGGCCTGGAGTACACCGCCAGCGATCTCGTCTCCAACCTCAAGACCCAGTACCCGGCGGGGCTGGTCGACTTCGGCCTCAACGCGGTGCCCGGCGCGGTCGCGGCGCTGCTGATGGGGTGGGGGCCGGTCGCGGCCGTCGTCCTGGCCGGGGTCACCTGGATCTCCTCGTCCGGGGTCATCGCCAAGGTGATGGGCGACCTCGGGCGCCTCGGCAACCGGGAGACGCCGGTCATCCTCAGCATCCTGGTGCTGGAGGACCTGGCCATGGCCGTGTACCTGCCGATCGTCACGGCGCTGTTGGCCGGGGTGAGCCTCGCGGCGGGCAGTCTGACCCTGGCCATCGCGCTCGGTGTCGCCGGGGCGGTCCTGTTCGTCGCCGTCCGGTACGGGCGGGTGATCTCCCGCTTCGTCTCCAGCGACGACCCGGAGAAGCTGCTCCTGGTGGTCCTCGGCCTGACCCTGCTCGTCGCGGGCGTCGCCCAGCAGCTCCAGGTCTCGGCGGCCGTCGGCGCGTTCCTCGTCGGCATCGCGCTGTCCGGGGAGGTCGCCGAGGGCACGCACACGCTGCTGAGTCCGCTGCGGGACCTGTTCGCCGCGGTGTTCTTCGTCTTCTTCGGCCTGCACACGGATCCGGCGAGCATTCCGCCGGTGATCCTGCCCGCGCTCGCGCTCGCGCTCGTCACCGCCTGCACGAAGGTCGCCACCGGCTACTGGGCCGCGCGGCGGGCCGGGGTCGGCGTCAAGGGGCGTTGGCGGGCGGGCGGCACGCTGGTGGCGCGCGGGGAGTTCTCCATCGTGATCGCCGGGCTGGCGGTCACCGCGGGCATCGAGCCGGCCCTCGGGCCGCTGGCGACCGCGTACGTGCTGATCCTGGTGATCGTCGGACCGCTGACCGCCCGCTACACGGAGCCGTTGGCGGTGTACCTGACCGGGCGGCGGGTCCGGCCGCGACCGCTGTTGGCCGCGGTGCCCTCCCCGGCGAAGTCGCCGGAGGGCGTGTCCGAGAGCCTGCCGGAGCAGAACCAGGATCCGGCCGGGCGCGCCTGAGCGGCGGCCCGACCGGTCTCGCTCAGGCGCTGACCAGGGGGCCGCGCGACGGCGTGCGCAACGGGGCGTCGAGCTGGGTCAGGAGCCGCTCCAGGCCGTGCAGGTGGGCCAGCGCGTGCTCGCCGGCGCGCTGCTCGGGAATCAGTCCCGCGGCCGGTCGGCCGTCGGCGGCGGCAGGCGTCCCGGGCGAGATCAGCGCCTCGACCGCGGTCTCCACGCGCCGGCAGGCCGCCGCGAGCCGGGCGTCGTGGCCGGCGTCCGGGTCGGCGGCCACGGTGACCAGGCCCCGTACCTCCGCGGCGCACTCGTCGAGGAGGGACAGCACGTGGCGGGCCCGTGCCTTGCGGGCCGCGTACGGGCTGAGCGGGTGGACGAGGGGGGCCAGCGAGAGCCGTACCCGGCCCAGCAGCAGTTCCAGCTCGGCGGCGTGCGGGGCCGGGTCGGCGACCGGTGATCCGGCCAGTCGGGCGGCGGCCTCGGCCGTGCACGTGCGGACGCAGCGCAGGGCGCGCTGGATCCAGGCGTCGTTCGTCGCGTGCGTGGTGACGGGCAGGACGAGGATCACGGCGAGCGCCGCGCAGACCGCGCCGACGGCCGTCTCCTGGAAGCGGAGCACCAGCAGGCCCGGGTCCAGGACCCCGAGGAGGCCGTAGAGCAGGCCGGCCATGACCGTCACGGCGAACATCATCCAGCTGTACGAGACGGGGGCCGTGTAGAAGATCCCGAAGACGCAGACGGCGACCAGCGCGGCGGTCGGGGCGGGCGCCCCGTCCAGCGGGATGGCGACGAGCAGGCCGACGCCGATCCCGATGACCGTGCCGAGGACCCGGCGGAAGCCGCGGACCAGGGTCTCGCCGCGCGAGGCCGTGTTCACGAATATCCACCAGACGGTGCCGACGGCCCAGTACCAGCGGTCCTCGGAGAGCACCTGGCCCACGCTGAGCGCGACGGCGCAGGCGGCGGTGGCCTGGAGGGCCTGTCGGGTGGTGGTCCGGGCGAAGCCGGTGCCGGGCAGGCCGGGCGGGGTCGGGGGCGGCGGCGTGCGGCGCTCGATCGGCCACAGGACGAAGCGCACGGCGCCGGCGGAGAGCAGCGCCAGGCCGACGGCGGCGAACAGTTCGGGCAGTTGGGCGGGGACCGCGTGCAGGAACTGGGTGGTGAAGAAGCTCATGAAGGCGAAGACCCCGAGGGCGTGGCCGCGCGGACCCCAGCGGCGGGCGTAGACCCCGGCGAGGACGACGACGAGGAACGCCGCGTCACGCGCGAGCGTGATGCCGTGCAGGGTCGTGGCGAGGGCCAGTACGGGGAAGCCCGCCAGGGGCAACAGGGCCGTGGTCACCCGCTGGGCGCGCACGGTGGCGTCGAGGACGGTGAACAGGGCCAGCAGGGCCGCCAGTCCGCCCGTGATGGAAGCGGTCAGGGAGAGTCCGGCCAGTTCGGCCGAGGCGACGGCCAGGCCGATGCCGATCACGGCGCGGAGCGCGTTCCTGAGTCTCATTCGCCCCGGGTCCGGAGCCACGAACATCCTCTTCACGGCGGTGTGCCGCCCCCCTCGATACGCGCACGCCGGGCCTGCGGCCGCCCGGGGGTGGTGGGCGGTGTGCGGGCACGGCGAAGGCGCCACGGTCCGGAGCGGCCTCGTCGCCGTCCGGCGCTGCGTGGCGCCGTAAGTACATGGATACGACACAGATAACCATCCCCGGGCCCACTGGCTCAACTCGGGCTCGGATCACTGGGCCATTGGCCCTGTCCGGAGCGCGCGAAATGGGCCGGCGCGGACCAAAGGCCCGGCGTCGGAGCCGTGACCCGACGCGACCGGGGCGGGGCTCAGGCGGGGCGTGGGTAGGTGCGGGACTGTTTCACGCTGCCGTACGCGAAGCTCGACTCGATGGAGGCGATGCCGGGGATGGCGTGGATCCGGTCGCGGACCAGGGCCTCGTACGCCTGGAGGCTCTCGATCACGACCCTGAGCAGGTAGTCGCTGCTGCCCGCCATCAGGTAGCAGTCCTGGATGTGCTCGATGCCGCCGACGTGCCCCTCGAAGATCCGGACGGCCTCGCTCGTGTGGCGTTCCAGCCGGATCCGGACGAAGACGGTGATGGGGAGTCCGAAGCCGACCTGGTCGACCATCGCCGTGTAGCCGCGGATGAGACCGGCCTCCTCCAGCCGGCGGACCCGGCGCAGGCACGGCGAGGGGGACAGTCGGACGCGGTCGGCCAGGTCCTGGTTGGACAGCCGGCCGTCGGCCTGCAATTCGCGGATGATCTGCAGATCGACTGCGTCCATCGGCCCTCCTTGGCAGATTCTGCCCCAAAGCTATGTTCGGGAGGCAGAACTGGCAATCGGCTGCCCCGGCCAAAGCCCTAGCGTTGCCTGGTGGCCGATTCCGGCCCCCTCATGCTGGAGGAACCTCCTTGGTCACGCAGAGCATCCTGCCCGCGACGGCTCCCCCGCGCGGGTCCGTCGCGCGTCGGCTCTCGCCACAGGCGCGGGGCACGGCGGCGCTGGTGGTGACCGTGCTGATCTGGGCCGCCTTCGCGCTCAGCGCCCGGGCCCTGAGCACTTCGTCCCTGCTGCCCGCCGACGCGGCCCTGCTGCGGTTCGGCGTCCCGGTCCTCGTCCTGGCGCCCGCGCTGTGGCGGCGGCGCGCCCGGATCGCGGCCGTGCGCCCGGCGGCCGCCGCGAAGATCGTCTGCGGGGCGGGCGTCCCGTTCTTCCTCGCCGCCATGCAGGGCGGCTCGCTGACCTCGGCGGCGTTCGTCGGGTCGATCGTCCCCGGCATGGTCCCGCTGTTCGTGTCCGGACTGATGGTCGCCGGCGGGCGCGGGATGCCCCGGGGGACGCAGGCGGCCGGACTGGCGCTGATCGCCGCCGGTGTCGGGGCCCTCGTCTGGCGCCACGTCGTCCCGGTCAACACGGACGTGCTGGCCGGCTCGGGGTTGCTGTTGGTGGCGAGCGGGCTGTGGGCCCTGTACACGGTGGGCCTGAAAGAGGTCGATCTCGATCCGGTCGGCTCGATCGGGCTGCTGTGCCTGCCCTCGTTCACGGTGATGGGTCTGCTGGTCCTCACGGGCGTGCTCCCCACCGCGATGGACTCGGCGGCGGGCGGCGACATCCTGCTGTTCCTCGTGGTGCAGGGGCTCGGGGTCGGATTGTGCGCCGGCCTGCTGTACGCCTACGCCATCCGGGCGCTGGGCGCGGAGCGCAGCTCCGTCGTCGGGAGCCTGAGCCCGGTCGCCGTGGTCCTGCTCGCCATACCCCTGCTCGACGAGTCGCCGACGCTCGCCGTGCTCGTCGGCGTTCCCCTGATCACCGCCGGCGTCGTCCTCGCCAATCGGCGCTCGCGCCCCCGATCCCAGTCCGAGGTCCCCACAGATGCTTGAGCTCCTCCTCCCGCCGCCCGTCGATCCGCTCTGGGACCTGACCGAGGCGTTCTGGGCCGACGCGCGTCCCGAGCGGCTGAACCTCGTCCTCGGCGTGTACCGGGACGAGACGGGCGGCACGCCCGTGATGACGGCCGTACGCGAGGCCGAGATACGCCTGGCGGAACGTTCCGCCTCGAAGGAGTACCGCGGTCTGTCCGGCAACACCGCCTTCAACCGCGCGATGTTGTCGCTGGTGCTGGGGCCCGGTTCGGGCGCGGCCGACGCCCCGGTCGAGCGGGCCGTCGCGGTGCAGACCGTCGCGGGCAGCGGGGCCCTGCGCCTGTTGGCGGACCTGATCTGCCGGACCCGCCCGGGCACCACCGTGTGGATCAGCGATCCCGCCTACGTCAACCACCGGCCCATCCTGGAGGCGGCCGGGCTGAACGTGCGGACGTACGCCTGGGTGGACGCCCAGGGACGCCCCGACACGGCCGGCATGCTGGCGGACCTGGCGCAGGCGCGCCGGGACGACGTCGTGCTGATCCAGGGCTGCTGCCACAACCCCAGCGGGGTCGACCCCTCCCTCCGGGACTGGGAGGAACTGGCCGCGCTCGCGGAGCGTGCCGGCTGGGTCCCGTTCGTCGATCTGGCCTACCACGGGCTCGGTGACGGCCTGGAGGCCGACCTGGCGCCGACGCGCATGCTCGCCGAGCGGGTGCCGGAGATGCTGGTCGCGATCAGTTGCTCGAAGAACTTCGGCCTCTACAGCGACCGCACCGGTTGCGCCGTCGTCATCGGTTCCTCCCGTTCCTCGCTGCGGCACGTCGAGACGGCGCTCCAGAACGCGGCGCGCACCCTGTACTCGATGCCGCCGGAGCACGGGGCCGCCATCGTGACGGCGATCCTGGAGGACGAGGGACTGCGGGCGACCTGGCGGGCGGAGCTGACTGCCATGCGCGGCCGGATCACGGACAACCGGCGGGATCTGGTCGCGGGCCTGGAGGCCCTCGGCCGGGGCGCGCAGGCGGACGTGCTCGCACGGCAGAAGGGCATGTTCTCGATGCTGCCGCTGGACCCGCGGCAGATGTTGCGGCTGCGCAGCGGATTCGCCATCTACGGGACCACCTCGGGCCGGATCAACATCGCGGGCATCCCCTCGCACCGCGTCCCCTGCCTCGCGCAGGGCATAGCGGCCGTGCTGGCCGAGTCGAACTAGGTCGTCCCTTTCGGGTCGGGGCCGGCCCGGGGGGCCAGGCGTTCGACGGCGACCATCGCCGCGTCGTCGCCCAGCCGGCCGCCGGGCGAGTGTCGGAGCAGGTCCGCGCAGAGCCGGCGCAGCAGGGCTTCCGGGCCGGCTGCGCCGGGGCGGGCGGCGGCGGCCCGGTCCGGGAGCGGGTAGAAGGCGCCGGACGCGTCGCGGGCCTCGATGACGCCGTCCGTGTAGAGCAGCAGGACGTCCCCCGGTTCGAAGGCGAAGGACTGCGCGGTGTATCCGAAGTCCACGAGTTCCGCGAGGCCCAGCGGCGGCGCCGGGTGCGCCACCTCCAGCGCGACGACCCGGTCGCCGCGCAGCAGCAGCGGTGGCGGGTGCCCGCAGCTGACGACCTCCACGGTCGTCCCCCGGTCCGGGACGTCGACCACGGCGGCGGTGGTGAAGCCCTCGCCCTCCGGCCTGCCGGGCGTGCCGTCCTCCTCGTCCCTGTCGGCGGCGACGGCAGCGTCCAGTCGGGCGACCAGCTCGGGCAGCCCGGCGTCCAGGTGGGCTGCGGCCCGGAAGGCGCCGAGCACGACGGCCGCCTCCCCGACGGCGTCCAGGCCCTTGCCCCGGACGTCCCCGATGAGCAGGCGGGTGCCGTGGGCGGTGCGGGCGGCCGCGTACAGGTCGCCGCCGATCAGGGCCTCGGCCTCGGCGGCCAGGTAGACGGACGCCACCCGCAGGGGCCCCATCCGTTCGCGCAGGGGTCGCAGGACGACCTGTTGGGCGGCCTCTGCGACCGAACGCAACTGCGTGAGCTGCGCCTCGTGGACCTCACGCAAGTGGGCGAAGAAGGTCACGAAGGCCGAGATCAGGATCAGGGCGATGATCTGGAAGGTGTGGTTGAGGTCCGTGAGGGTGGTCCGGCTGACCGCGACCACCACCTGGGCGAGCACGGCCACCGCGCCCACGATGCCGGTCGTCCGGGGCCCGGCGAAGGAGGCCGTGAGCGCCGGGGCGGCGACGAGGAAGGGGCCGAGATGGACCTCGGGGGGTGCCAGTACGTCCACCAGGGTGACGACCGCGATCAGGGCGAACGGGACCGCCAGGAGCGCGAGGCGCGGTTCCCCGTGCCGGCGGGTGCGCGGGGGCGGCGGCCGAGGGTCCATGTCTCCTGCTTACACCGCGCGCGTTCCTCCCGCGCTGCGGCGCGAACGCCGCGGAGCGGCACGCGCCCCGGCCGGTCGGCCGGGGGCGTGCCGCTCCGGGGCGGGTGCCCGGGCGGGCGTCAGCTCACCTGGAGGGTGACGTCGTCCACCACGAAGGAGGTCTGGAGGGACTGGTCCTCGGCCCCCTGGAACTGCAGGGTGACGGTCTGGCCGGCGAACCGGGAGACGTCGTAGGTCTTCAGTGCGTAGCCGGAGTTCGCGTTCACGTTGGACAGCGTCTCCAGTGTCTGGCCGCCCACCGAGACCTTGAAGGTGTCGTAGACGACGTTCTCGTTCTCGTCGGTGTCGATGTGCAGGTAGAAGGACAGTTGGTGGACGGAGCAGCCCGCCGGGATGGTCAGCGACTGCGAGGCGCTGTCCGTGCGGCTGGTGCCCCAGCCGTTCAGCCATGCCTTGTACGAGCCGCCGTGCGGGGTCTGGCCGGCCTGGTTGGTGATGACGCCCGAGGAGGCGGTCCAGGGGCTGGAGCCGTTCTCGAAGCCGCCGTTGACCACGACCTGGCGCGGGGTGCAGGTGCCGCCGCCGCCCCCGACGGTCAGGGTGTAGGTGGTGCTGTGACTGGTGGTGCCGGTACCGGTGACGGTCAGCGTGTACGTGCCCTGCGCGGTGCCCGCGCCGACCTGTACGGAGAGCGTCGAGGACTGGCCGGACTGGACGGAGGTCGGGCTGAGGGTGGCGCTGACGCCGGAGGGCGCGCCGGAGACGGACAGGGCGACGGTCTGTGCCGCGCCGCTGACGGTGGTGGTGTTGACGGTGGAGGTGACGCTGCCGCCCGGGTTGGCGGAGCCGGCCGCCGGGGAGGTGGCGAGGGAGAAGTCCTGCGCGGGGGTCTCGCCGCCCACGGCCTGCTTCCAGATCGCGTAGGCGACGCCGTCGGCGCTGCGGTCGAGGACCGTGGCGCTGATGTTGTTGGTGGTGTCACAGGCGCTGTGGTAGCAGGAGTCGTACGCGGAGTTCGCGGTGCCGCCCCACTTGGTGGCCTGGGCGGAGGTCTTGCGGGCGCTGGCGCCTGCCGCGTAGCCGGAGGTGGGGATCCCGCCCTGCTGGAAGGAGTAGTCGTCGCTGCGGCCCTGGCCCTCGACGTTCTCCTCGGGGGCGAGGTTCAGCGAGGTCCAGTAGGCCTTGAGGGGGGCGGCCGCGGCGGAGTTGACGTTGTTGATGAAGTAGCCGCCGTTGGTGGAGCCCACCATGTCGAAGTTGTAGTAGGCCTTGATGGCGGTGCGCTCGGCGCTGCTGAGCCGGCCCACGTAGAACTCCGAGCCGTTCAGGCCCTGTTCCTCGTCGGTCCACCAGGCGAAGCGGACGTGCTTGGTCATGGTGGGGTTCTTCTGGGCGAGGACCAGTGCGTTCTCCAGCAGGGTGGCGGAGCCGGAGCCGTTGTCGTTGATGCCGGGGCCTGCGGAGACGCCGTCGAGGTGGGCGCCGAACATGACGGTCTGGTCGGCGGGGCCGCCGGGCCAGTCGGCGATCAGGTTGTTGGACGGGTAGGTGCAGGAGGTGCAGTTCTGCTCGGTGACGGTGAAGCCGGCGGCCTGGAGCTTGCCCTTCACGTAGGCCAGGGACTGGGTGTAACCGGCACTGCCGGCACGGCGGTTGCCGCCGTTCTGCGAGGCGATGGTGTTGAACTGGGTCAGGTGCGCCTGGACGTTGGCGACGCTGATGTTCGGCGGGTCGTTGCCGGGCTGGGTGCCGCCGACGTTGAGCGTGTAGTCGACGGTGTGCGCGAGGCTCGGGCCCTGGCCCTTGACCACGACGGTGGAGGCGCCGGGGGCCGCGCTGGAGTTGGCGGAGAGGGTCAGTGTCGAGGACTGGCCGGACTGCACGGTGGCCGGGTTGAAGGTGGCCGTGACGCCGGCGGGCAGGCCGGTGGCGCTGAGGGTGACCTGCTGGGCCGATCCGGTGGTGGTGTTGGTGGCCACCGAGGTGGTCACGGAGCCGCCCTGCTGGACGGTGCCCGCGGCCGGGTTGAGGGCGAGCGAGAAGTCGTCGTTCTGTCCGCTCGGGGTGCAGGTCGGGTCGGCGCTCTGGGCGGGCACGCTGATGGCGTCCCAGGCGGCCTTGGTCTTGTTGAACAGGTTGCAGGTGGTCGGGTCGAGCGACTTGGCCGCGCCGAGGGTCGCCGTCCGGTACTTCTTGTAGGACATGCTGCTGGTCTTGAGCAGCATGCCGCCGTAGAAGATCTTGCCGGCGTTCTGGACGCCGACGCCGGTCAGGGTGCTGGAGTTGCAGGTGCTGCTGTTGGGCTTGCCGCCGCCCGGGCTGGTGCCCTCGGCGAGCAGGTAGAACCAGTGGTTGAGCGGGCCGGCCGCCGCGTGCACCTCGGTGCCGGGGATCGCGGAGCTGTAGCAGGCCGGGTCGTTGTTGACGGCCGGCGGGTTGTACATGTTCCGGATCGGTCCGCGTCCCTGGAGGTTGATCATCTCGCCGACGGTGTAGTCCGGGGTGTCGTACGGGGACGGCTCGTTGATGTACGCCTCGGTGAGCGCGCCGAAGATGTCACCGGTGCCCTCGCCGAGTCCGGCCTCCTGGCCGCTGGTGCCGCCCGGGGTGTTGGAGTCGATGGCGTGCCCGTACTCGTGGGCGACCACGTCCACGCCGGCGATCCACTCGTTGGCGGTGTTGCGGCCGATGGTGACGGAGCTGCCGTCCCAGTAGGCGTTGAGGTCGCTCAGGCCGACCTTGCCGGGGAAGCTGCGGCCGTTCCCGCTGACGCCGTTGCGGCCGAGCCACTGGCCGAGCATGTCCCACTGCTTCTGGGCGGCGAACATGAGGTCGGTACAGCCGGTCTCCTTGGAGGTGGCGCTGGTGCTGCCCCAGGAGTCGGAGGACTTCGAGAAGACGGTGCCGGTGCTGTAGTCGGCGCAGCTCAGCCCGGTGCGGTTCGGGTCGCGCAGGGAGTAGGTGCCCCCGGAGGCGGTGGTGTCGATGGTGAGCGGGCTCGGGCCGTTCCACTTGCTGGTGCCCGTGCCGGCGACGACCTCGTCGTGGCGGTCGACGACCTTGCCGGTGCGGGCGTCCACGAACACGTGCAGCTTGCTCGGGGCGGTCTTCGTGCGGCCGGAGAGGACGGTCTCCCAGGCCAGGACCGGCTTGTCGTCCTTGAGCCGGACGACCAGCCGACGGTCGAGGACCTTGTCCACCGAGGCGAGTTCGGCGCGGGAGGTGGCCTCGGCCGTGCGGGCGGCGACGGTCGGGGTGGTCGCCACGTCGATCACGGTCGTGGAGGCCGACTGGAGGGCGCGGACGCGGCCCTCGCCGTCGGCGAGGACGACCGCGTCGCCGCCGACGACCGGCAGGCCGCGGTAGCTGCGCTCGTAGGCGACGGAGTAGAGGTCCTGCACCCAGGGGGTGACCAGGCGCCGGTCGTACTGCTGTTGGGGAGAGTTGACGAGGGTGTCGAGTCCGCTGCGGACCGCCGCGTCGGCGGCGGCGACGGCCCGGGCGGCGGATCCGGTGGGTTGTCCCTGCTGTTGCGGCGTGGCCGAGGCGGTGCCGGCCAGCGCGCCGGCGAGGCTCGCGGTCAGCGCCATGGCGGCCACGGACGCCATCCATCTGGTGGGCTGCAAGAGTCCACTCCGATCGTGTGTGGGGGGTCTGGCTGCGCCGAGTATGGGCGTGGACATGGCGAGATTGGGACATCCCTGCCGGCATAAGACCCGCGTTATGGTGCGGTGGGGTCACCCTGCGTAAGCTGCCCGGATGCAGCTGGAGTTGAGGCATCTGCAAGCCGTCTGCGAGATCGCGGAGGCCGGCAGCCTGGGGGGCGCGGCGCGGCGGCTGGGGATCTCACAGCCGGCGCTCTCGGCCCAGTTGCGCAGGATCGAACGGGTCACCGGCGGCGAACTCTTCGTCCGGGGCCGGCACGGCGTGGAACCGACTCCGCTGGGCCAGTTCGTGCTGGCCAAGGCACGCCGGGTCCTCCACGAGATGGACGCGCTCGGCGCCGACACCCGGGCCATGTCGACCGACGATCCGCTGCGGCTCGGCTGCATCATGCTCGTCCTGCTCGACGGCCTGCTCGCACGCACCGATCTGGCCCTGTCCGGGCGGGAGATCACCGTGGACCTGGAGGACTCGGTGACGGCCCTGGTGCGGATGCTGGGCGCGGGCCGCTACGACGTCATCGTGTACGGCGAGGTCAACGACCACGTGGTGCCGTTGCCCGGCGGTGTCCTGGCCCGGACCCTGGTCCCCCGGGAGCCCTTCTGCATCCGGATGTCCGCCCGGCACCCGCTGGCCCGGCGCGACGACCTCGAACTGGCCGACCTGGCCGACGAACAGTGGATGACCCTGGTGGAGGACGACGACGGCGGCCCCGAGGCGCTGATCGAGGCCTGCGCGAAGGCGGGTTTCGTCCCGTCACTGCGCTATCGGATCATCGACCGCAAGATGCGGCACGACCTGATCGCCGCAGGCCGGGCCATCGCGCTCAGTCAGCCCACCGCGCCCGTCGTGGACGGCACGGTGATGCGCCCCCTGGTCGGCACCCCGATCACCGGACGCATCCGGCTGGCCTGGAATCGCTCGTCGGTCTCCGCACTCCAGGCGGACGTCCTGTACCGCGCGGCGGCGGGCTCGTACCTGGCCAACATCGACAATCACCCCTTCCACCGGGCCTGGTGGGACGCCCACCCGGAGGTCCACCCGGCCCTCGACTGAACCGGACCCGCGTGAACCGGACCCGCGGCGGGACCGGGGTCGAGCGGGAGGGGCGGCGGGGACCTCGTGCCGGGGCCGTCAGCGGACGGCGTCGACCCTTGAGGGGTCCGCGTCCATGAGCGCGAGGTCGGCGGTGAGGTTGTCGAGCCAGGCCATCGCCGCGAAGAACACGGGCGCCGCCGTGGCCGGTTCGGGGCGGTGCAGGGCCCGCTCCGGCGGCGCCGACGGGGGCCTCGGGGCGCCGGCGCGGTCGGCCACCTCCCGCAGCCCGGCCGCGACCCAGGTTCCGTACTCCCGGACACCGGCCGCCTCGACGGGCCCGAGCGGCAGGCCGTCGGGGCTGTTCAGGACCCGCCGGGAGCCCCAGAGCACGTGGTGGCCGACCATCAACGCTGCCTGCCAGTCCTGGTGGGGCGCGGCCGGCCGTTGGCGTTCGGCCTGGTACTGGGCGAACGCCGTCTCGGCCATGGTCAGGGCGTGCCGCACCCGCATGTCCTCGGGGCCGGGCGGCGCCGCCGTGTCGCGGGTGGTCACCTCGACGTCGTCCGCCGCGGTGCGCAACAACACGGCGACCGCGCGCTGGAGTTCGTCGTGGGCGCCGCGCGGCCAGGCCAACACGCCGCAGACGATGCCGATCACGCTGCCGATGAGCACGTCCAGGAAGCGGACCTCGGCCAGTTGCCAGGTCACCGGCGCCAGTTGGGCGAAGACCATGGAGACGACCAGGGTGAACATCGCCTGTGCCCAGCCGACCCCCTTCACGGGCCCGACGATGAACGTGACCAGCATCAGGGGTGGCAGCATGACCTCGTAGACGGTGGTCGCCTCGCCCGCGAGCCCCAGCACGGTCCCGGCGGCGAGCGCGCCCAGGCTGGTGCCGATCAGGGCGATGCGCACGGTACCGCGGGTGGCCACGGCGGTGGTGCGGGTCAGGCTGACCACGGCGAGCATGGCCCAGAAGCCGTGTGGCAGCGAGTCGACCCCGGCCACGGTGCGGGCGACGGCGAGGGCCACGGCGAGCCGGACGGCGTTCTGGAAGTGCACGGACCTCGGGCCGCTGTGTCCGGCGATCCGGTGCCACCACAGTCGGGCCGTGCTCTGGTGGGCGTACCAGAAGCGGTCCGCCGGATCGCCCTCCCGTCCGGCCGCCCGGCCGTGCACGGCGAGTTCCGCCGCCACCCGCAGGACGAGCGCGGCGTCGGCGACCTCCAGCAGCGCGGCGTGCCGGGGGCCGGAGCCGGGCTCCGAGATCGGGGTGTCGGCGAGTTCGGCCCGCAGCCTCCACAGGGGCGCGGAGTCCGTCGGGGGCGGGTTGCCCTCCCGCAGCAGGACGGCGGTGCCGTCGGCCGATTCCCGTACGGCCCGTACGACGTGCAGGCCGGGCTTTCGGGCGGGCAGCCCGGCCGCCGGTGCGGGGAGGTTGCGGAGCCGGGCCAGCAGGGTGCGGGCCGCGAGCCCGGTGTGGGCGAGCGCGCGCTCGCGCACCCCGGGGCCGGCGGGTCGTTCCGCCTCCGGGACCAGGGAGGGGCGCAGTGTCTCGGCGACGGCCTTGGACCGTTCGGCCTCGGCGGCGGGCAGGGTGTGGGGCGGGCGTTCCAGGTCGCTCGCGCAGCGGGCCGCCTCGACGGCGGCGTCGGCGGCCAGGTCCCGGTAGCCGGGGACGCGCGGGTCGGGCAGGACGTACCGCTCGGCGAGGATCAGCAGGACCAGCCCCACGAGGGTGCCGCCCAGGCGTTCCGGGAGGTCGTCGGGGGCGTACGGCGGGAAGCTCGGCAGGATGTACATCAGCTGGAGGCCGGGGGCGGCGCCGGCCGGCCGGGGCCCGCCCGCCGCGGCGAACGCCAGGCAGAAGCCGATGACGAGCATGCCGGCGACCGCGGTCCAGGTCCGCACGGCGAGGAAGGTGCCGATCACCACCAGCACGCAGGTCACGGGCAGGACCCGCATCATGACGACGGCCCGCTGCCGGCCGCTGCCGGGGATCCGGGACAGGCCCGCCAGGGCGACGGAGGCGAACAGGGCGTAGGTGGCGCCGACGGATCGGTCCAGTCCGTACAGCAGCACGTAGAAGGCGAGGCAGGCGGCGAGGGTGACCCGGACGGACCGGCGCGCGGCCGCCGGCACGGCGCCGGTGCCCGTCCGGAGTTCCTCCAGGGCTCGCACGGTTTCAGCGTCGCACGGCCGGCGCCGGCGGGACATTCGGGGACGTCAGTCCTCCGTCGGGACGCAGAGCACGGGGACCGGCGACAGGTGCAGCAGTTTGTGCGGGGTGGAGCCGAGCAGGGCGCCGCGGATCGGGCTGTCCCCCCAGGTGCCGACGATGACGACCCGGGCCCGGTGTCGTGCGGCGGCGTCGAGCAGGGCCTGGGCCGGTTTGTCGTCGACCACCTCCACCGTCGAGGGGACTCCGGCCTCGTCGGCGGCCTCCACGGCGTGCGCGAGGGCGTTGCGGCCCGCCTGGCGGACTGCTTCGCGGTGGGCCCGGTACTCCTCCCCGGTGGCGCCGGGCGCGTTCGCCCCATAGACCAGCACCAGGGGTTCGCCGAAGGCGGTGGCCACCTCCAGGGCCACCCGCAGGGCACGTTCGGCGCCGGGTGATTCGTCGTACCCGAGGACCACGGACATGGGAGGCCTCCCGCTTCAGTGCTGTGTGGCGTGGACGAGCGCGGGGTCGGCGACGCCGCGTCGCTCCTGCCAGAACCGGCCGTCCCGGAGCCGCCAGAAGCACATGACGAGGACGCCGACGACGGCGATCCCGATCCCGATGACCAGCGGTGGTCCCAGTCCGAACCAGGAGACGCCGCCCGCCGAGTTGGCCGGGTTCGCCATGTCGCCGATCGACTCCACGAGCAGCCAGGCCAGCAGTGCGGCGCCCACCAGCGGGCCCAGACCGATGAGCAGGAAGTTGTGCACGCTCTCCGTCAGGTGGCGCCGGTAGTAGATCACGCAGGCCAGGCCGGTGAGCGCGTAGTAGAAGGCGATGAGCAGGGACAGCGCCGTCAGGGAGTCGAGCAGGGCGTTCTCGCTGAGCTGGTTGACGACGAGGTACCAGGCGATGGCGATGCCGGCGACCCACCAGGTGCTGACGTCCGGGGTGCGGAACCGCGGGTGGATGTGGGCGAGCCCCGGGGGCAGCGCGTGGCGGCGGGCCATGGACAGGGCGGTGCGGGAGGCGGGGATGATCGTGGTCTGGGTCGAGGCGAGGGCCGAGGTGCAGACGGCGAGGAGGACCACCCAGTCCCAGCCGCCCATGACCTCGTGGGCGAGGACGGCGAAGACGGCCTCCTCCTCCCCCGCGTTGTCGGTGAGGAAGGCGGTTCCGGCGTAGGCGACGACGGCGAAGCCCACGGACAGGTAGGTCACCAGCAGCACCACGGTCGACCAGATGCCCGCCTTGCCGGGGGCGGTGGCGGAGTTCTCGACCTCCTCGGTGAGGTTCACCGCGGATTCCCAACCCCAGTAGATGAAGACGCCGAGCAGCAGTCCGCCGGTGAGGGCGGCGCCGCCGGCGCCGAACGGGTTGAGCCAGTCGATGCTCGGTTTGATCGAGTCGAGGGTGCTGGTGCCGGCGTAGACGCGGTAGAGGGCGACCACCGCGAAGGTCAGCAGGAAGAAGACCTGGGCGATGATCAGCACGTCCTGGAGGCGCGCCGACATCTCCGTACCGATGACGCAGACGGCCGTCATGGCGAGGATCACCACGACGGTGAGGGTCTGTCGGATCACGGGGTCGGTCGCCCAGTCGTCGAGGCCGGCGGCGAGCAGGCCGAAGTGGACGGCCACGTCGGCGAGGGAGCCGATGACCAGCACCCCGGTCATGGCGATCGCCCAGCCGCCCAGCCAGCCGGCCCACGGGCCCATGGCCCGGGTCACCCAGGAGAAGGTGGTCCCGCAGTCCTGGTCGACCTTGTTGAGGTAGTAGAAGGCGGCGGCGATGAGCAGCATCGGGACGAAGGACGCCAGCATCACGCCGGGGGCGTAGATCCCCGCCAGTGCCACGATCGGCCCGATGACGGCGGCCAGCGAGTAGGCGGGCGAGGTGGAGTTGAGGCCGATGACGAGCGCGTCGAGGAAGCCGATCGCGTTGGCTTTGAGCCCCGCCTCCGGGATGTCGCTCGCCGGTCCGCCGGCCTTGCCGTCCTGGGCCATGTACGCATCCTCACGCACCCGGCACCGCCGCGCGAGGCGGGCGGCGGTGCCGGTGGGCCGGTCGGGCCGGGTGGGGCTCCGTCAGTCGACGGCCTGGGCGAAGCGGAAGAAGCGGTGCGGGTCGTAGGCGCGCTTGACGCTCCGCAGGCGGGTGTAGTTGCGGCCGTAGTAGGCCTCCCGCCAGTTCGTGAGCGCCGGGTCCATGTAGTTCTGGTACGAACGGCGGCTGGAACGCGGGTACAGGGTGGCGTAGCCGCCGTCGACCCAGGCCTGGGCGCGTTCGCGGTCCTCCGCGGCGGGGTCGCCGACGGGGAGGCCGACCTGGAAGCCCGCCTCGAACAGCACGTCGCGGTGGACGAAGGCGGTGGCGTCGGGGGCGACCTCGTTGATGCGGCCGCCGTAGGAGAACAGGCCCAGGAAGCGGAACTGGCCGGGCCGCGGGTCGCTCCGCAGGACGGTGAGGGCGGCCTCGGCGGTCGCCGGGGTCCAGCGCCGGTCGAAGTACACGTTGCGGTAGGTGGCGTAGCTCTCCCGGGGCAGCGCGGCCCTCGGGGAGTAGCCGATCCGGTGGCACTCCTCGACGGTGGCGTCGGCGCAGCCGTACACCTTCATCATGGCCTGCTGGTACGGGAGCTGCGCGGCCTCGCGGCTCGCGGTCGGCCGGCCCGCCGAGGCGACCAGCCGGTCGAGGTGTCGGTCCGCGGCGGCCAGGGAGCCGACGTGGGCGCCGGAGACGACGACGGTGGGGGCGGCGCCCTCGGGTGAGTCCGCGGGGAGGATGACGAACAGCTCGGAGGCGAGTTCGCGCGGTGCGTCGGCGATCCAGTCCTGCCAGGCGAGCAGGACGTCGGCGGCGTGGGCTCCGTCGTAGGTGAGGGTGTAGACGGTCATCGAGGGCGCGTCGACGGGGCGCAGTTCCAGGTCGGTGACCACCCCGAAGTTGCCGCCGCCGCCGCCGCGCAGGGCCCAGTACAGGTCCGGGTGCTCGGCGGCGGAGGCGTCGACCACCGAACCGTCGGCGAGGACGACGCGGGCGGACACGAGCCGGTCGCTGCCCATGCCGAAGGCGCGCGCCGTCAGTCCGAGGCCGCCGCCCTGCACCCAGCCGCCGATGGCCACGGTGGGGCAGGTGCCGGAGCCGAGCTGGATGCCGCGGGGGGCCAGGGTGTTGAGGATGTCGACGCCCTGGCTGCCGGGGCCGAGCCGGACGGTGTCGCGGCCCGGTCGGATGCTGTTGAGCCGGGAGACGTCGATGACGAGTCCGGTGGTGGTCGAGTAGCCGGCCTGGCTGTGGCCGCCGCTGCGGACGGCGGCGTGGAGCCCGTGGTCCTGGGCGAAGCGGACGCAGTGGGCCACGTCGGCGCTGTGGGCGCAGTAGGCGACGGCCTGGGGTCGGATCGCGTCGTAGCGGGCCATCTGGAGCTGTTTGGCCAGGTCGTACGTGGGGTCCTGGGGCAGGACCAGTCGGCCGGTCAGCCGTGCGCGCAGGCGGGCGAACGGGGCGGCGCGGTCGCTGGCGAGGGCCGCGGTCCCGAAGGCGGTGCCGGAGGCGAGGAGTCCGGCGGCCCCGGTCGCGGCGCCGGCTCTCATGAGTGTGCGTCTGCTGATCATGCGGATGGCTCCCCCGGTGGGCACGGTGTGGTGGGTGTGGTGGGTGTGGTGGATCGCGTGGGTGCGGTGGGACGGGTGGGCGCGGCGGGCGTGGGTCAGGCGGGTGTGGTGCGGCGGGTGCGGAAGGCGGGGTCCGCCTGGCGCAGCAGTTCGTCGGCGTCGTCCAGCGGTGGGCGGATCCACTGCGCGGTGAGGGTCCGCTTGAGGGTCTTGGCCTCCGCGCCGGTGAGCCGTACGGTCCGCTCCCAGCCGGTGGTGGACACCGCGCCCGCCTCTCCCAGGTCGAGGGTGGTGACGTGGGGGGCGGGGCGGAACGGTGCGGGCGCCCGGCCCGTCAGGCTCGCGGCGGCGTTGTGCCCGGCGTGTTTGCCGAGCGGGATGGCGTACTGGCAGCTCGGCAGCACGAGGTGGTCCGGGTCGGCCCGGGCGGCGGCGGTGTCCCCCGCCGCGTACACCCCGGGGACGCCGGGGACGCGGAGGAACTCGTCCACCTCCAGGCGTCCGATCGGGTCGCGGGGGCCGGGGACCAGCGCGGTGAGCGGGGCCGCGACGACCCCGCCGGTCCACACGACGGTGCGGGTGGACAGCACGGCGCCGTCCGAGAGGGTGGCGTGCGCGGGGGTCACCCGTTCCAGGGTGGTGGCCGGACGGGTGTCGACGCCGAGCCGCTCCAGTGCCTCGACGATCACCGGTCGGGGGCCGGCGCCGAGGCCGGGGGCGAGTTCCGGGTCCCGTTCCACGAGGACCACCCGCACCTCGGCGGCGGCGCCGTGGGGTGCGGCGATCGCGCGGAGCCGGCCGACGAGTTCGGTCGCGGTCTCCAGGCCGGTGAACCCCGAGCCGATGACGAGGGCGGTGAAGCGGCCCGGTGCGACGGGCTCTCGCGGCAGCCCGCGCAGATGGGTGTCCAGGGCGGTGGCGGAGTCGATGTCGTCGACGTCGAACATCAGGTCGGCGCCGGGCAACTCGGGCCGCACCAGACGGCTTCCGCACGCCAGGATCAACCGGCGGTAGGGCAGGACGCGTTCCCGGCCGGCCGCGTCCGCGGCGGTGACGCTTCGCCCGGCGCCGTCGATTCCCGTCACGGTGGCGGCGACGCGCTCCACCCCGATCGGGCCCAGGACGCGGTCGAGCGGGACCCTCATGGTGTGCGGGTCGGCCTCGTAGAGCCGGGGCCGGAGCACCAGGTCGTCCCCCGGGGTGACCAGGGTGACCGAGTGGTGGGGGGCGCCCGCCTCCCGGAGGGCGCGGACGGCGGACGCGGCCGCCCACACCCCGGCGAAACCGCCGCCGACGACGAGGATGTCGGGCATCGCGCTAGCCCTTCGCGCCGTCGGCCCGCGGGCCCGGGTCCCGGGTGATCCGGTCGAGGAGGGCGTGTACCGCGTCCACGGCGTCGGCCGCCTGGCGGGCGTGCAGCGCCGCCTCGCGGGCGTGTTCCGGGTCGTACGGGTCCTCGGGCGCGGCGTGGCCGGCGGCGCCGGGGCCGGCCGGCCCCGGGGAGGTCAGCAGCTCCAGCACGGAGCCGAGGAGCAGGGCGAGCCGGCCTCCGTTGTCCGCGAGGAAGGTCATCGACCCCTCGGCGAGGGCGGCCCGCAGGCGGGGCGCGGTGAGGGCGCCGTCGCCCGCCGAGGCGGTGAGCAGGAGTTCGCCGATGCGGGCCTCCAGCGCGGTCGGCGCCCAGCGGGCGCTCGTGTGGTCCCGGCTCAGCGTTGCCAGCAGGGAATGGACACGGGTGAGGGCGGCCGGCTCCGGGAGGACGGGGCGGGTCGACGAGGGGGCGTGCGTGGTCATGTCGCCAGCGTCCCGGCCGTCGGACAGGGCGTGACCAAGAACCGGCAAGGCGCGGGCGAGGCCCCGCCGTCGAGGGGCCGCGCTTCGGGGCGTCGGGTGCGGGGCTCAGACCTCGACGGCGAAGTGCAGGGCGCCGATGGTCAGGCCGTGGCGGTGGTAGAAGCGGTGGGCGCCCTGGTTGGTCACCCCGGAGTCGAGTTCCACGCGGACGCAGCCCTCCTGCCGGGCCCGGGTCTTCAAGGCGGCCAGCAGCAGCGCGCCGGTGCCGGTGGAGCGCCGGTCCGGATCGGTGACCAGGTCGTCGACGAACAGGATCCGACCGCGGCTGGTGGCGAGGACGCGGTGGGCCGCCACACCGAGGCAGTGGCCCGCCTCGTCGTACGCGGCGGTGAACACCAGCCCCTGTGCCTGGGCTTCGTCCGCGAAGGCCTCGAACGCCTTCTCGTCCAGCGCGGGTCGCAGGGCCCGGATGAGCGGGCCGACGTCGGCGGTGACGCGCGGGTCGCCGAGGGGCACCTCGTGGAGCGCCGCGGTGCGCGGCGGGGGCGTGGTCATGGGGGCATCGTAGGAACGGCGGCCGGGCGGCCGATGGAGCGGCGACCTCGTCCGACTCGACGTACGGGACGCGCCGGGCCTGGACTTGACGTGCGGGGCGGGGACTTGACGGACCTCGGCGGCGTGAATCGCCGTCCGGGGGCGCCGAGGTGACACACCGGGGTCGGGGAGGTGACGGACCTCGGGCGGTGATCGCCTCCGGCCGCCCGGGAGCCCCGGAACCGCACCAGAATCCGGGCCATGCGTGCTGCCTACATAGAAGAACTCGGTCCCCCCGACTCCATCCGTCACGGCGAACTGCCGCCGCCCGTTCCCGGTTCGGGCGACGTGCTGGTCGACGTCGAGGTCACCGCCGTCAACCACGTGGACACCTTCGTGCGTTCGGGCGCCTGGCGCACTCCGGTGCCGTTCCCCTTCGTCGTGGGACGGGACCTGGTGGGAACGGTGGTCTCCGCCGGTCCCGGCGCGCCCGGCTTCGCGGCGGGTGACCGGGTGTGGTGCAACAGCCTCGGTCACGCGGGCCGGCAGGGCGCCGCGGCCGAGCAGGTGGCCGTGCCCGCGGACCGGCTGTACCACCTGCCGGCGGGGGTGGATCCGGTGCACGCGGTGGCGCTGGCCCATCCGGCGGCGACGGCGCACCTCGCCCTGTTCACGCACGGTCGGGTCCGGGCCGGCGAGACGGTCCTCGTCCTCGGCGCCGCCGGGAACGTGGGGAGCGCGGCGGTGGTGATGGCCGCCCAGGCGGGTGCCCGGGTGGTGGCCGTGGCCGCCGGGCGCGATGCCCCGTACGTCCGCTCGCTGGGTGCCCGGCACGTCGTGGACTACCGCGAGGAGGACGTGCCGGCCCTGATCCGGGCGGCGGCTCCGGACGGCGTGGACCTGTACGTGGACACCTCGGGCCGCAACGACCTGGAGACGGCGGTGGAGTTGCTCGCCTCCCGGGGCAGGGTGGTCGTCCTCGCCGGGCTGCGGACGCGTCCGGTGCTGCCGGCCGGCGCCCTGTACCTCCAGGACCGCTCGGTGCTCGGCTTCGCCATCTCCCACGCCCGTACGCACGAACTGGCGGACGCCGCCGCGAACATCAACCGGTTGCTGGCCGACGGGCTGCTGAAGCCGCACGCGACCGAGGTGCTGCCGCTGAGCGAGGCGGGCACGGCGCACCGTCGGCTCGACGAGGGAAAGGTCCGCGGAAAGCTCGTCCTGCGCGTTTCCTGACACATTCCCGAATTCATCGGCGCGCGGCGCCATCGACCTGACGGATAGCAATTTCGGCCGTTGACCGACCGTCCCGACAAAGACAGGATTTCAACCATGACGAACATCATCGAAACCTCCCCGCTGTTTGAACTCCGCGCCGACATCGTGGTGAACGCCACCCCCGAGGAGGTCTACGCGGTGGTCAGCGACCTGCCGCGCAGTGCCGAATGGAGCCCGGAATGCATGGGCGGCGAATGGATCTCGGGAGAGCCCTCCGCGGTCGGTTCGATCTTCCGGGGCGAGAACCTGCGCAGCGAGCAGGTCGTCGCCTGGGCGCCGCTGGTCCGCGGCACCTGGTACACCGAGGCCCGGGTCACGGCGGCCGAGCCGGGCCGGACCTTCCGCTGGATGATGCTCACGCACGCCCAGGAGGACCAGGAGAGCGTCTGGGGCTTCGACGTGGAGGCCGACGGCTCGGGTTCCGTGCTCACCCACCACTTCCGGATGGGAAAGGCGACCGCCGGAATCCACAAGATCGTCGCGGATCTGGACGAGGCGGGGCGCCGGAAGTTCGTCGACGACTGGACGGCGAAGCTGGTGCAGGATCTCGACGCCACTCTCTCGCGCATCAAGGACGTCATCGAAAAGGCCTGAATTCAGACCGGCTTCGGCAATTCACGGACGAGAGAGTGACGCATGTTCCTCCAGCGCATAAACAACAAGGGAATTCGGCTCGGCACGCTGTTCGATCGAGCGGCCGCCCGACACCCCGGCAATTTCGTGATCCTCGACCACGATCTCGACATCGCCCCCGAACTGAGCCGTAGGGCCACCCTGACGGAGGTCGCCGAGCTGGTGGCCGAGCTGGCCTCCCGGCTGTGGTCGGTCCAGGTCCGCCCGGGCGACCACGTGGTGGTGCACAAGGGGGACGGGTTCGACATCACCCTGCTGGCCTGCGCGATCGCCCGCATCGGGGCCGTCCCGGTGCTGCTGTCGCCGAAGTTGGACGGGGCGACCGTCGCCGAGCTGCTGCGGCGCGTGGGCCGGCCGTTCCTGGTCACCGACCAGGAGAAGCTGGAGCACTCGCTGCCCGCCGAGGTGATGACCCTCTCCCGGGAGGTGCTGCTCGCGTCCGGGACGTACGAGGGCGCGAAGGCGTTCGCCGCGCTCGCCGGGGCCCCCCGGGTGCCGGCGGTCGCCATGCCCGCCGACCACCCCACCCTGATCACGCACACCTCGGGCACGACCGGCACGCCGAAGCTCGCGGTGCACACCGGCACCAGCTTCCAGGCGCGCTACCGGCCGCAGGCCACCGTGGTGTCGACGGCCGTGCGGCGCAGCGAACCGATCGCCGTGCACGTCTCGTTCGTCCACTCGCGGATGTTCACCGCGATGCCCATCGCCGTGCTCCAGGGACATCCCCTGATCGTGTTGCGCGACGACGACCCGGAGACGGTGGGCGACCTGTTCAGCCAGGTGCCGCCGGGGTTCATCGAGGCGCACCCCAACACCTTCCTGCGCTGGGAGGTGTTGGCCGAGGATCCGCGTCGGCCGCTGGCCAACGTGAAGTACTTCTCCAGCACCTTCGACGCGATCCACCCCCGGACGGTGAACCGGCTGCTCCAGGCCTCCGGACGCAAGAACCGCCGGTTCGCGCAGGCCTACGGCCAGAGCGAGGTCGGCCCGATCGCGGCCCGTACGTACTCCCTCAAGGACGGCGCCGACTTCAACGGTCGGTGCGTGGGCGTGCCGTTCCCCGGGATGACGGGAGTGCGGGTCGTCAGCCGCGACGGCAACCCGCCGGACAAGGACAACCCGGGCTGGATCGAGGTCCGCAGCGACGGCCGGATCATCAGCTACCTCGGCGAGCACCAGCGCTGGGAGAAGCAGGTCAACGACGGCTGGTGGCGCATGGGCGACGTCGGCTACCGCACCAAGTGGGGCTGTCTGCACCTGCTGGACCGCGAGGTGGACGAGATCCCGGGCGTCAAGAGCACCCTGGAGATCGAGGACAAGCTGTTCACCCGCGTCCCCGAGCTCGTCGAGGTCATCATCATCCCCGGCCCCGACGGCACCGCCGTCCCCGTGGTCAGCACCCGGGACGACAAGCCGCTGGACCTGGCCGCCTGGCAGTCGGCCGTGGTCGGGCTGCCGCCGCTGGCGGAGCCCGTGCAGTGGCGGCTGGAGGACCTCCCGCAGACCGCGACCACGAAGATCAAGCGCCTGGAGCTGGCCCGGCTGCTCGGCGCCGGCGAGTCCACGAGCACCGCCAACTAGTCGTCCGCGCACCGTAGGAATGGGAGTTCCGCAATGAAGAAGAGCCGAGTAGAGCTCGCCGTCATCGGCGCCGGACCGCGCGGCCTGTCCGTCCTGGAGCGGCTGATCGCCGCCGAGCGGACCGCGCCGTCGCGCGAGGGCGTCGTGGTGCACGTCGTGGACCCCTCCGCGCCCGGCGCCGGAACGGTGTGGCGCGCGGCCCAGTCCCGGCACCTGCTGATGAACACCGTCGCCTCGCAGATCACCGTCTTCACGGACCACAGCGTCCGCATCGACGGGCCCATCGAGCCGGGGCCGAGCCTCTACGAGTGGGCGCAGGGCCTGGCCCTGCTCGGCGACCGTGACAGCCACGACGAGGCCACGCTGGCCGAGGCCCGCCGGATGGGCCCGAACACGTACCCCACGCGCGCCTTCTACGGCACCTACCTGGGCGACTGCTTCCGCCGGGTCGTCGAGAGCGCGCCCGGCCACGTCACGGTGCACGTGCACCGGACGCGTGCGGTGGCCATGGCCGACACCCACGGGGTGCCCGGTGGACCGCAGGGCGTGCGGCTGGAGAACGGCGTCCGGCTGAACGCGCTCGACGCCATCGTGATGGCGCAGGGGCACGTGCCGGCCCGGCTCACCAGCCGGGAGGCCCGGACGGCCAGCCTGGCCCGGATCCACCACCTCACCTACCTCACGCCCTCGAACCCGGCGGACCTCGACCTCAGCGGCATCGAGGCGGGCCAGAACGTGCTGCTGCGCGGTCTGGGCCTGAACTTCTTCGACCACATGGCGCTGCTGACGGCGGGCCGCGGCGGAGCCTTCGAGCGGGAGGGCGACAAGCTCGTGTACCGCCCGTCCGGGCAGGAGCCCCGGCTGTACGCGTTCTCGCGGCGCGGCATCCCGTACCACGCGCGCGGCGAGAACGAGAAGGGCGCGCACGGGCGTTACTACCCGCGGCTGCTGACCGCCGAGTTCATCGCGGCGCTCAAGGAGGACGCCCGGGACGGCCGGCCGGTCAGTTTCAGCGCCGACCTGTGGCCGCTGATCGCCCGCGAGGTGGAGAGCGTCTACTACGGCACCCTGCTCACGCAGCGCGGCCGGGACGCCGAGCGCGAGCCGTTCGTGGAGCAGTACCTGGCGCTGGAGCCGGACGCCGACGCCGCGGCGCTGCTGACGGCGCACGGCATCGACGAGGCCGACCGCTGGGACTGGGAAGCCCTCTCCCGGCCCTACCGCGACCGGGTGTTCACCGGCCGCGCCGACTTCACCGCCTGGCTGCTGGACTACCTGGCCCGCGACGTGGTCGCGGCCAAGCAGGGGAACGTCAGCGGGCCGGTGAAGGCCGCCCTGGACCTGCTGCGCGACCTGCGCAACGAGATCCGGCTGGCGGTCGACCACGGCGGGCTGGAGGGCACCTCGCACCGCGACGACCTGGAGGGCTGGTACACGCCGCTGAACGCGTTCCTGTCCATCGGCCCGCCGGCCTCCCGGATCGAGGAGATGGGCGCCCTGATCGAGGCGGGGGTCCTGACCATCCTCGGCCCCGGGGTGCAGGTCCGCATCGACACGACCGCACAGTTGTACGTGGCCGAGTCCTCGGTGGTTCCCGGGCCGGCGATCCGCGCGACCGCCCTGATCGAGGCCCGCCTGCCGGAGCCCGATCTGCGGCGCACGGCGGACCCGTTGCTGCGCCACCTCCTGGACACCGACCAGGCCGCCACCTACCGGATCGACGCCGCGCAGGGCACCACGTACGAGACGGGCGGCCTCGCGGTGACCGAGCGGCCGTTCCACATGCTCGACGCGCGGGGCCGGGCGCATCCGCGGCGGTTCGCGTACGGGGTGCCCACCGAATCGGTGCACTGGGTGACCGCGGCGGGCATCCGTCCGGGCGTGGACTCCGTGACGCTCGGGGACTCCGACGCCATCGCCCGCGCGGTACTGGACCTGCCCGCGGTGGCGCACGTGCCGGCCGGGCTGGGGCCGGTGGACGCCGGCACCGACCTCACCGGAGTGATCGTCTGATGCCGGGTGGTCTGCGCCTGGTCGACCCGGCCGCGCCCCCGCCGGCGGCCGAGGTCGAGCCGGCCCCCGCGACGGCGCCCGACGCGGGCCTGCTCTCGCCGGTCCGCGCCGGCACCCCCGTCGAGGCGGTGACCGGGGACCCCGCCTGGCTCCAGGCCATGTTGGACGCCGAGGCGGCGTTGGCCCGGGCCCAGGCCCGGCTGGGCACCCTGCCCTGGCGGGCCGCCGACGCCATCACCGACGCGGCCCGGGCGGAGCGGCTGGACCTGCGCGAGCTGGCCGTCGCGGCGCGGGAGACGGCCAACCCGGTCGTGGGCCTGGTGCGGGCGCTGACCGCGGTGGTCGCGGCGGACTCCCCGGAGGCCGCCGAGTACGTCCACCGCGGCTCCACCAGCCAGGACATCTTCGACACCGGGGCGATGCTGGTGGCGCACCGCGCGCTGGCGCTCGTCCGGGAGGACCTGACGCGTACCGCGACGGCCCTGGCCGCGCTGGCCGGGGAGCACCGGGACACGCTGATCGCCGGTCGGACGATGGCACTGCACGCCGTGCCGACGACGTTCGGGTTGAAGGCGGCGGGCTGGCTCCAGCTGGTGCGCGAGGCCCGGGAGCGGCTGACGCGGGTCCAGGAGGAGGGGCTGCCCGTCTCGCTGGGCGGGGCGGCGGGAACCCTGGCCGGATACGTCGAGTACGCCGTCCTCGACGGCCCCGAGGGCTCCGAGGACGTGCTGGACCCGGGGGTCTTCCACGACCGGCTGGTCGCCGCGTACGCCGCCGAGACGGGCCTGGCCCGGCCGGCGCTGCCGTGGCACAGCCTGCGCACGCCCCTCGCCGACCTGGCGGCCGCGCTGGCCTTCACGGCGGGGGCACTCGGGAAGATCGCCGTGGACGTGCAGGGCATGGCCCGGACCGAGGTCGGCGAACTCGCCGAACCGGGCGGCGCCGGGCGGGGAAGTTCCTCCGCGATGCCCCACAAGCGCAATCCGGTGCTGTCCACGCTGATCCGCAGCGCGGCCCTCCAGGTCCCGGCCCTGGCGGGCGCGTTGACGGCCTGTCTGGTGTCGGAGGACGAGCGGTCCGCGGGCGCCTGGCACGCCGAGTGGTTGTTGCTGCGGGAGTGTCTGCGGCTGGTGGGCGGCGCCTCGCACACGGCGGTGGAACTGACCGAGGGCCTGGAGGTCAGGTCGGAGCGGATGCGCGCCAACCTGGACCTCACCGGCAGCGCGGTGGTCTCGGAGCGGATCGTGGCCGTGCTCGCCCCGCGGCTCGGGAAGGCCGCGGCCCGCACGCTGTTGAACGAGGCCACGGCGACGGCCGGCGCCGCGGGGCGACCGCTCGCGGACGTCCTCGCCGAGGCCCCCGAGCTGGCGGGCGTCCTGGGTCCGGCGGCGCTGGCGGGCCTGTGCGATCCGGCCGGGTACACGGGCGCGGCCCGCGCCCTGGTGGAACGCGCCCTGGTGGAACCCGCCCCCAAGCGGCCCTGAGCGTCGCCGAGTTGCCCCGAGCGCCCCGAGCGGCACCCCGTCGGGCCCGGTGCGCCGCGAGGCGGACCGGGCCCCCAGAGAGGAGAGACATGAAGAGCAGACCCGCCGCCGGGCGGTGGATCGAAGGCTGGAACCCGGAGGACGAGGAGTACTGGGAGCGCACCGGGAAGCGGATCGCGCGCCGCAACCTGGTGCTGTCCGTGCTGTCCGAGCACATCGGGTTCTCGGTGTGGAGCATGTGGTCGGTGCTCGTGCTGTTCATGTCGCCGGAGATCGGCCTCGGGTTCACACCCGGTGAGAAGTTCCTGCTCGTCGTGGTGCCGACCCTGGTCGGCGCCGTGTTGCGGCTGCCGTACAGCTGGGCGGTGACCCGGTACGGCGGCCGCAACTGGACCGTGTTCGCCTCGGCCGTGCTGCTGGTGCCGGCGCTGCTCGCGTTCGTCTTCGTGCAGCGCCCGGGGACCCCGCTGTGGGTGTTCCTGGTGATCGGTGCCACGGCCGGTGCGGGCGGCGCCAACTTCGCCTCCTCGATGACCAACATCACCACCTTCTTCCCGCAGAACCGCCAGGGCTGGGCCCTGGGGGTGAACGCCGGCGGCGGCAACCTGGGCGTGGCCGTGGTGCAGTTGCTGGGCCTGCTGGTGATCGCCACCGCCGGGGACACCCACCCGTCGTACGTGGCGGCCGTCTACCTCCCGCTGATCGTGCTCTGCGCGCTGCTCGCGGCCCTGAAGATGGACAACGTGGACGCGGTCCGGGCCCGGCCCGGGGCGCTGCGCGAGGCCGCCGCGAGCCGCCACACCTGGTTCATCTCCTTCCTGTACATCGGCACGTTCGGTTCCTTCATCGGCTACGGGTTCGCCTTCGGGCTGGTGTTGCAGAACGAGTTCGGCTCGACCCCGCTCGAAGCGGCCTCGTACACGTTCATCGGTCCGCTGCTCGGCTCGGTGTCACGGCCGCTCGGCGGGAAGCTCGCCGACCGCTGGGGCGGGGCGCGCGTCACCCTGTGGGCGTTCCTCGCGCTGACCCTGGGAACCGCCGGGCTGCTGCTGGCCTCGCGGGCCGGGTCCTTCGGGGCGTTCGTCGCGGCCTTCACCCTGGTCTTCGTGCTCAGCGGGCTCGGCAACGGCTCCACGTACAAGCTGATCCCGGCCGCGGCCGCCGCCGAGGCGGAGGCCACCATCACCTCGGGCGGCGAGGCCCGGGAGGCCTTCGCCCGGGCCCGTCGGATCTCGGGCGCCGCCATCGGGATCGCGGGCGCGGTCGGCGCGCTCGGCGGGGTCGCCATCAACCTGGCGTTCCGCGCCTCCTACCAAGGGCCGCAGGGCAGCGGCACCACCGCGTTCGCCTGCTTCCTCGGCTACTACGCGCTCTGCATGCTGCTCACCTGGTCGGTGTACCTGCGTCCCGGGCGGCGGGCCGCCCAGGCACCCGCCCCGGCCCGCGAGCCGAGGCCGGCCCGTGTCCGCTGACCTCGCCGCGGCGCCCGAGGCCGCCACGCACTGCGCGTACTGCGCCCTCCAGTGCCCGACCGTGCTGCGCGACGAGGGCGACACGGTCGCCGTCCGGCCGGCCGACCCCGACGGGGGCGGCCTGTGCCAGAAGGGCTGGACGGCCCCCGCGGTGCTCCGCGCGCCCGACCGGCTGCGGACCCCGCTGGTGCGCGGCCCCGACGGGCGACTGACCCCCACCGACTGGGATGCGGCGCTCGACCTGGTCGCCGGTCGCCTCGCACGGCTGCGCGGGGAGCACGGCGCGGACGCGGTCGGGGTGTTCGGCAGTGGCGGCCTGACCAACGAGAAGGCCTACCTGCTCGGCAAGTTCGCCCGGGTGGCGCTCGGCACCAGCAGGATCGACTACAACGGTCGCTTCTGCATGTCGTCGGCCGCCGCCGCCGGGAACGCCGCCTTCGGGCTCGACCGGGGTCTGCCGTTCCCCGTCGCGGACCTGGGGCGGGCGGAGGTCATCCTGCTGGCCGGCGCCAACCCGGCCGAGACGATGCCGCCGCTGATGCGGCACCTCGACCGGGCGCGTCTCGTCGTGATCGACCCGCGTCGCACCCGTACGGCGGAACTGGCCGCACTGCACCTCCAGCCCGTGCCGGGCACCGATCTGGCGCTGGCGCTCGGACTGTTCCACCTCGCCGTCACGGAAGGCCTGCTCGACGAGGCGTACCTGGCCGAGCGCACCACCGGCTTCGACGAGGCCTGGCGGCGGGCCGTGGCCTGGTGGCCCGAGCGGGTGGAGGGGGTCACCGGCGTGCCGGTCGCGGACATGCGCGAGGCCGTGCGGATGCTCGCCGGGGCGGACCGCCGGTACGTGCTCACCGGGCGCGGCGCCGAACAGCACAGCAAGGGCACCGACACGGTGTCCGCGTTCGTCAACCTGTCGCTCGCGCTGGGCCTGCCGGGCCGCCCGGGCAGCGGGTACGGCTGCCTGACCGGCCAGGGCAACGGGCAGGGTGGACGCGAGCACGGTCAGAAGGCCGACCAGCTCCCCGGATACCGGATGATCACCGATCCGGCGGCGCGCGCCCACGTCGCGGGCGTCTGGGGCGTGGAGCCCGACACCCTGCCCGGCCCGGGGACCGGCGCCTACCAGCTGCTCGACTCCCTGGGCACGCCCGGCGGGCCCAAGGCCCTGCTCGTCTTCGGCTCCAATCCGGCGGTGTCCGCCCCGAACGCGGCGCACGTGTCGCGTCGGCTGGCCGCCCTGGACCTGCTGGTCGTCGCCGACTTCGTGCCGTCCGAGACGGCGGCCCTGGCCGACGTGGTGCTGCCCGTCACCCAGTGGGCCGAGGAGGAGGGCACCCTGACCAATCTGGAGGGGCGGGTGGTGCGCCGCCGCCCGGTACTGACCCCGCCGCCCGGGGTACGGACCGACCTCGACGTGCTCCACGACCTCGCGGTGCGACTGGGACAGCCCCCGGAACGGTTCCCGACGGCGCCGCGCACGGTCTTCGAGGAACTGCGCCGGGCCTCCGCCGGGGGCCGCGCCGACTACGCGGGGATCAGCTGGGAACGGCTCGACGCGGGCGAGGCGTTGTACTGGCCCTGCCCCGCGGCCGACGGCGACGCCCCGCACCCCGGCACGCCCCGCATGTTCCTGGACCGCTTCGCGCACCCGGACGGGCGGGCCCGGTTCGCCCCGGTGGAGGACCGGGACTCCGCGGAGGTCCCGGACGCCGAGCGGCCGCTCCTCGCGACGACGGGCCGGGTCCTGGCCCACTACCAGTCGGGGGCGCAGACCCGCCGGGTACCCGAACTGATGGCCGTCGCGCCGGAGGTGTTCGTCGAGGTCCACCCGGACACGGCCGGGCGCTTCGGACTCGCCGACGGCGCTCACGCCCGGGTCGTCTCCGCACACGGGGCGGTGGTGGCCCGCGTCCGGCTGGTGGAGAGCCTGCGCACCGACACCGTGTTCGTCCCGTTCCACTTTCCCGGCGAGGGCCGGGCCAACCTGATGACCGGGCCCGCCCTGGACCCGGTCAGCGGCATGCCGGCGTTCAAGTTGGCCGCCGTCCGCGTCGAACCCTGGTCGGAGTCCTCGTGAACCGGATCGTCGTCGTCGGCAACGGCCCGGCCGCCCACCGGCTCTGCGCCTCCCTGCACCGGCTCGGGCACCGGGACCCGGTGACCGTCCTGGGAGCCGAGCCCCACGCCGCCTACAACCGGGCCCTGCTGCTGTCGGTCCTGGACGGCACCCTGCCCGGCCGGGCCCTGGAGCTGGCCGCGCCGCCCGGGAACGCGCGGGTGCGCCGGGCGGCCGTCGTGACCGGCATCGACCGTGCCCGCCGCGAGGTCCGTACCGCCGACGGGACCGTGTACGGGTACGAGGTCCTGGTGCTGGCCACCGGGGCGCGCCCGCGGTCCCCCGGCTTCGACTCCCCCGCCGTGCGCCGGCTGGGCACCCTCGCCGACGCCGAACCGCCCCCGGAGGGGCCGGTGGTGATCGCCGGCGGCGGACTGCGCGGGGCGGGCGCCGCCGCCGCGCTGAGCCGCGCCGGGCACGAGGTCACGTTGGTGCACTCCGGGCCGCGGCTCGCCCACCGCGACCTCGACGGGCCGGGCTCCGCGGTACTGGCGCGGACCCTGGAGAAGGCCGGCGTGGCCCTGGAACTCGGGCGCCGGGTGGCCGGCGCCGAGCACGGCAAGGCCGTGCTCGACGACGGCCGACCGCTCGCGGCGGCCACCGTGTTGGCGTGCGCGGGCAGCGTCCCGGAGACCGGGGCGGCCCGGGCAGCGGGGCTGGAGGTGCGGCGCGGGATCGTCGTGGACGACCGGCTGCGCACCGGCGATCCGCGGATCCACGCCATCGGGGACTGCGCCGAACACGCGGGCGCCGCCGGGGACTCCCTGGCGTCGGCGTGGGAACAGGCGGACGCCCTCGCGGGCATCCTGACCGGCTCGGACACGGCGTACCGGCCGACGCGACGCGTGCTGCGCCCCGGGATCCGGGGATTGGACCTGACGGTCGTCGGCCCGGGCGGGGAGCCGGACCGGGAACCGGCCCCGGGCGAGGAGACCGTGTCGCTGTCCGATCCGGCGGGCGGGCGCCACGCCCGACTGCGGCTGCGCGACGGCCGGATCCGGTCCGGGATCGTCGTGGGGTTCCCGCAGGCCGTCGCCGCCGTGGGCCGGCTGTACGCGCGGGACCACCCGGTGCCGAGCGACCGGCTGGCCCTGCTGATCGGCTCCGCCGGCGGGTACGCGTCCTCGGGCGCGCTGCCGGACACGGCCGTGGTCTGCCAGTGCAACAACGTGACCCGCAAGGCCCTCCGGCGGGCCTGGGACGGCGGTGCCCGCGCCGTGCCCGCGCTCGCCGCCGCGACCCGGGCCACCACCGGCTGCGGGACCTGTGTCGCGGCGGTGGGCCGGCTGTGCGCCGAACTCACCGGATCCGCGGAAGGGGGACCCGACGCATGAGCGGGACCCTGGTCCTCGCCGGCCACGGCATGGTCGGCCACCGACTCCTCGAACACCTGCGGGCGGACGAGCGGTTCGCGTCGTGGCGGATCGTCGTCGCCGCCGAGGAACCGCGCGCGGCCTACGACCGGGTCGCGCTGTCCTCGTACCTGGACGGGCGGAGCGCCCGGGACCTGACGCTGACCGGCCCCGAGGTGCTGGAGGACCCCCGGGTCGAACTGCGGCTCGGAGTTCCGGTCGTCTCGATCGACCGGGCGGCCCGTACGGTGACCTTCGCGGACGGCTCGGACGTGCGGTACGACGCGCTCGTGCTGGCCACCGGGTCGAAGCCGTTCGTGCCGCCGATCCCCGGTCACACCCTGCCGGGCTGCTTCACGTACCGGACCCTCGCGGACCTCGACGCGCTGCGCGCGGCCGCCGAACCGGGCGCCGCCGGCGTGGTGATCGGCGGCGGGCTGCTCGGGCTGGAGGCGGCGCAGGCACTGCGTTCGCTGGGGATGCGACCCCACGTGGTGGAGGTGGCCCCGCACCTGATGCCGCTCCAACTCGACGAGGGGGGCGGCGCGGTGCTGGCCCGCCTGGTGGGCCGGCTCGGCATGGGCGTGCACTGCGGCCGCGGCGTGGCGTCCGTGGACGCGGGCCCCGACGGACGGGTCTGCGGGGTGACGCTCGCCGACGGCGACGTGCTGCCCGCCCGCTGCGTGGTGTTCTCGGCGGGGGTCCGGCCGCGCGACGAACTGGCGGGGCCGGCCGGACTGGCGCGCGGGGAGCGGGGCGGGTTCCTGGTGGACGCCCACTGCCGTACCGAGGACCCCCGGATCTGGGCGATCGGCGAGTGCGCGGCCGTGCTGGGCCGCTGCCACGGCCTGGTCGCCCCCGGCTATCTGATGGCCGAGAGCGTGGCCGCGCAACTGACCGGCAGGGCGTCCGAGCCCTTCCCGGGCGCCGACACCTCGGCGAAGCTCAAGGTGTTCGGCGTGGACGTGGCCGGGTTCGGCGACGTCCACGCCCGGGTCGAGGGCGCGCTGTCCTTCGTACGGGAGGACCACGCGGCCGCCACCTACGCCAAGTTGGTCCTCGGACCGGACGGCCGCACCCTGCTCGGCGGCGTCCTGGCCGGCGACACGCGCGCCTACGGGGAACTCCGCTCGATGCTGGGCCACGAACTGACCGGACCCCCGGAGCGGCTCCTCGTCTGAGACGGGGCCGCGGCTCGCGGCGGCCGGGAGGCAGGGTGGGGCGGGGCGGCGCTACGGCGCCGCCCCGCCTTTTACCGTTCCCGGCCCGCCGGGCGAGGGCGGGTGCGACACCCTCGCGGCGTACGGTGGCCGCCCCCGGCCGGCGTGCGCCGAAGGCACAGCCTCCCCGGGAAGCGGCGTGCCCGTCACGGGAGTCCTGACGCCCGTCCCGGTATCGCGGTATCCGTGTCGGGACGGCCGGAGCCCGAGCCCTCGCCCCGGCCCGGCGACGCCAACGCCTGCCCGACCGTCGGCGGGAGCCCTTCCGCTCGCGTCTGCGCCCGTCAGGGCGGGTCGACTCGCCGGGAGTGCGCCGTGCCGCGGTCCGCAGTCGGCGGAACCGGGTCGCCGTGCCGCCGTCCGCACCCACGGCCCTGACCCCGCCCGGGGTCGCCCCCGTGGTGCCGCGCGGCTCAGGGGCGGCGTCGTCGACCCGGGGGGCGGGAACCTGGGGGCGCGAGCCCGGCCCCACCGGAACCGGCGCCACCCGAACCGGCCGCGCCCCCAACGGCGTTGCGGGGATGGGCCGCGCCCCGACCGGCCGCGCCCCCACCGGCCGCGCACGCGAAAGCGCCGGGCGCGGCTCCTCGAGGGAGCCGCGCCCGGCTGTCTGTCCCGCCCGCGGGGGACGGTTGGTCGCGGGGCAGACGATCAGTGGGCGGCCGCGGTGGCCTGGTCGGCCGCCGGTTCGGCGGCCGGAGCGGAGTCGGTCGGGCGGCCGGAGCGCCGGCCGACGACCAGGAGGGTGAGGATCGCGAGGCCCGCGCCGATGTACAGGACGCTGGCGGTGGCCAGGTTGTCCACGGCGATGCCGCCGAAGAGGGCGCCCAGGGCGATCGACAGGTTGAAGGTGGAGACGTACAGCGAGGAGGCGGCCTCGGTCGCGTCGGGTGCGGCGTCGAGGATCCAGGTCTGGAAGGTCACCGGCACCGCGCCGTAGCCCAGGCCCCACAGGACGAGGATGACGGCCGCGGTGATGGTGGTGTTACCGACCGTGGCGAGCAGCAGCATGGCGACGGCGAGGACGATCGCGATGCCGATGACGACCTGGCGCAGCCGCTTGGCGATCAGGGCTCCGGCGATGAAGTTGCCGGTGATGCCGGCGATGCCGAAGGTCAGCAGCAGGACACCGATCATGCTGTCGCCGACGCCGTCGTCCTGGAGGAGGGGACGGACGAAGGTGTAGGCGAGGAAGTGGCCGGTGATGACGAGGAAGGTCATCGCGATGCCGATGCGGACGCCGGCGTTGGACTTCCACACGCGGGGCAGGTCACCGAAGACGATGGTGCGCTCGGCGGGGACCTTCGGCATCAGGAAGAGCATCGCGGCGAGGGCGACGAGGCCGAGGATGCCGACCGCGGCGAAGGCGGTGCGCCAGCCGGAGAGGTCGCCGAGGAAGGTGCCGGTGGGCACGCCGAGCACGGAGGCCGTCTCGACGCCGCCGAAGATGACGGCGGTGGCGCGGGCGACGTGTCGTTCGGGCACCAGGCGCAGGGCGATGCCGCCGGCGATGGACCAGAATCCGCCGACGCTGATGCCGATGAGGAAGCGGGCGACGAGGACCACGGCGAAGCTGGTGGCGAAGGCGGAGGCGAGGTTCGCCAGGCCGACGATGGCGATGAGGATGACCAGCACGAGCCGCCGGTCGAACTTGCCGGTGGCGACGGTCACGAGCGGTGCCGAGATCGCCGCGACCAGGCCGGGGATGGTGACCATGAGGGCCGCCGTGCCCTCGGAGACCTTCAGCGCGTCTCCGACGGGGGTGAGCAGGCCGACGGGCAGCAGCTCGGAGGTCATGAGGGAGAAGATGCCGAGGGTGACGGCCAGGACGGCCAGCCAGCCCTTGACTGCGGAGGGTTCCTTGCCCGCGTTGCGCGGTGCGGATGAATCGAGGGTGGTCACGATGTCAGTCCTTCGTCAGCGGTCCCCCTCTGGTGCCGGGAGACGGGGGTGGGGGCATGCGTGGGGCGGTGGCCTGGCCTGTCCGGCGGTGGCCACCGCCCTGGTGCGTGGTTATGGGGTCTGGGGGTCGTGGAGGGGCCGGACTACTCGGTGCCGGGGGTCTTGCGGGTGGCGACGTTCATCCGGTTCCACACGTTGGCGGTGAAGATGAGCGCGATCAGGTGCGCGAGCTCCTCCTCGCCGAAGTGGCGGGCGGCCTCGTCGTAGACGGCGTCGGTGACCCCGCCCGGGAGGAGGGTGACCTCCTCGGTGAGGGCGAGGGCCGCGCGCTCCTTGACGGTGAAGAGGCTCGACTCCTGCCAGGCGGTGAGCTGGTAGATCCGCTCTTCCGACTCGCCGCCCTTGCGGGCGTCGCTGGTGTGGTAATCGATGCAGTAGGCGCAGCGGTTGATCTGCGAGGTGCGGATCTGGACGAGCTCCAGGAGGACCGGGTCGAGTCCCTGTCGGGCGGCCCCGTCGAGGGCCAGGACGGACTTGAAGATCTTGGGGGCGACGGCGGCGAAGTTCATGCGCTCAGGAACCTGAAAAGTGGTCATGTGAAAACTCTAGGAGCGCAATCGGCCCGCAGTAGGGTGCATTCCCATGCAGAGATCATGGGTCAATTCCGCGGGCGCGTCCGATCCCGAGCCGGCCGGTACCGGGAGCGATCTGCACCTGGAACTGAGCGGCGAGGGCAGCCTGCGCAACCAGCTGATGCAGGCGTTACGCACGGCGATCGACTCCGGCCGGCTCACCCCCGGCACCCGGCTGCCGCCCTACCGGGCCCTCGCCGTGGACCTGGGGATCGCCCGCAACACCGTCGCCGACGCGTACGCCGAGCTGGTGGAGGAGGGCTGGCTGTCGGCGCGCCAGGGCTCCGGCACCCGGGTGGCCAAACGGGCGACCCCGCTCCAGCCCGACCGGATGCGCGGCCCCGCCCGGCCGACGCACCGCAGGACCGTGCACGACCTGCTGCCCAGCTCCCCCGATGCCTCCGCCTTCCCCCGTACCGCCTGGATCGGCGCCGCCCGACGGGCGCTGGCCGCCGCTCCGCACGACGCCTTCGGCGTCGGTGACCCCCGCGGCCGGATCGAGCTGCGCCGGACCCTGACCGACTACCTCGCGCGGGTGCGCGGCGTACGGACCGCCCCGGACCGGATCATCGTCTGCTCCGGCTTCGCCCACGGGCTGGAGCTGCTCGGCAAGGTGCTCGCCGGTCCGGTCGCGGTGGAGTCGTACGGGCTGTCCTTCCACCGGGACATCCTGGTGGCGTCGGGGCTGGCCACGATCCCGTTGACGGTGGACGGCGGGGGCGCGCGGGTGGAGGAACTTCCCGGGACGGGCGCCAAGGCGGTGCTGCTCACCCCGGCCCACCAGTTCCCGACGGGCGGGCCGCTGCACCCGGAGCGGCGGGCCGCGGTGGTGGACTGGGCGCGGGCGAGCGGTGCAGTGCTGATCGAGGACGACTACGACGGGGAGTTCCGTTACGACCGCCAGCCGGTCGGCGCCGTCCAGGGCCTGGACCCGGACCGGATCGTCTACATCGGCTCCGCCAGCAAGAGCCTGTCCCCCGCGCTGCGCCTGGGCTGGATGGTGCTGCCGGGCTGGCTGGTCGACGACGTGCTCGCCGCGAAGGGCACCCGCGAGATGTGGTCGGGGGTCACGGACCAGCTGACCCTGGCCGAGTTCATCGGCTCGGGCGCCTACGACCGTCACCTGCGCCGGATGCGCCTGATCTACCGGCGCCGCCGGGACCAGCTGGCGGCCCGGCTGGCGCAGGAGGCCCCGCACATCAAGGTCAGCGGGGTGGCGGCCGGGCTGCACGCGGTGCTGGAGCTGCCGAGGGACACCGAGGAGGCGGCCCTGCGGGCGGCCCGCCGGCAGGGCCTGGCGCTGGACGGGTTGCGGCCGTACCTGCATCCCGAGAGTTCCATGACCCCGCGGGACGGGCTGGTGCTCGGCTACGGCACCCCGCCCGACCACGCGTTCGCGGCGGCCCTGGACGCCCTGTGCCTGGCGTTGCCCGACCCGCCGCAGGAGGAGGAGCGGCCCGGCTCCGGCGGGGAGGAGCCGCCGCGCCGCCGGGGCGACCCCGAGGCCCACCGGGTCCCGTAGCGGCCCGCACCACCACGAGCGCCGCCGTCCGGCCCAGGCCGGACGGCGGCGCTCGTGGTGGTGCTCAGGGCGCGACGGTCAGGGCGTGGCGGAGTTCGGCCTCCAGCCGGTCCAGGTCGTCGGTGTGCCCGTGGGCCGCCACGTGCCCGTCGGGCCGGATCAGGTAGTACCCGGGTCGGGTGCACAGCCCTGCCCGGCCGGGCAGGTCGGGTGTGGCCCGCAGGACGCGGAGCGCCGGCCAGGGGCCGACGGTGTGCTCGACCCGGGCGGTCCAGGCGGTGTCCCGGGCGGGCGGGCGCAGCAGCAGCGTCCAGCCCGCCGGGGCCCGTCCCGGTCCGGCCAGGCCCAGCGCGACGGCGGCGGCCCGGGGGAAGACGGAGCCGGCCCGGATCCCGCCGGGCAGCCGGTCGCGTACCCGGCAGGCGCCGGTCGACGGCTGCCGGGTGTCCCGGTCGGGGGTGTAGGCGAGCCGGCGGCCCGCCATCACGGGGGCGTAGAGCCGCGCGGCGGCGCCGGTGCGGTCCAGCAGCCGGAAGGCGGTGTCGCGGGCGGCGACCCGGCGCCGGGTGCGGGCGGTCAGGGCCCGGGTGTGCAGGTCGGTGTCGCGGACGATGCGGCCGGTCGCCTCGACGCGTTCCCTGCCGTAGCTCTCCAGGAGCGTGGCGGGGGCCTCGCCGGCGAGGACTGCGGCGAGTTTCCAGGCGAGGTTGTGGGCGTCCTGGAGGCCGTTGTTCATGCCCTGGCCGCCGGCGGGGCTGTGCACGTGCGCCGAGTCCCCGGCCAGGAAGACCCGGCCGCGCTGGAAGTCGGTGGCACGCCGGGCATGGACCCGGAAGACGGTCTCCCAGACCGGTTCGGTGATCCGTACGCCGTGGGGGCCCCGGGTGTCGATGAGGCGCTGCATGTCGTCGCGGGTCAGGGTGGTGCCCTCGGGCATCACCGACAGGAAGCGGAAGACCCCGTCGGGCTGCGGGACGACGCACAGGGTGCCCGAGGTGCTCTGGTAGTACGCGATCTCGTCGGGCGGCAGGTTTCCCTCGATGCGGGTGTCGAGGAGGGCGAAGGCCATCTCGTAGGTGGATCCCTCGAAGCCGATGCCGAGTTGCCGGCGGACGTCGCTGCCCGCCCCGTCGGCGCCGATGACGAAGGGTGCGGTGAACCGCTCGACGAGGCCGTCGCCGTGTTCCAGTACGGCGGTGACCGTGCCGCCCGGCTCGATTCGGCCGGAGTAGTCGACGTCGTCGAGGCACAGCAGCCGGACGCCGCGCTCGATCTTCCCGCCGAGGGAGTGCAGCCGTTCGGTGAGGATGCGTTCCGTCTCGGGTTGGGGCAGCTGGCGGGCGGCCAGCTCCTCGGTGAAGGTGAGCGAGGCGACCGGCTGGCGGTCGGAGAAGTAGCGGAAGGCGCGTACGGGTACGGAGGCCTCCTGGACGGCCTCGCCGACGCCGAGGTCGGTGAGGATGTCGCGGACCCGGGGCCACAGCGACAGCGCCTTGGGTACCCGGGCGGCTTCGTGGGCCCGGTCGACGATCCGTACGCCCACGCCGCGCCGCAGCAGTTCGCAGGCGGCGAGCAGGCCGGTGGGACCGGCTCCGACGATCAGCACGTCGGCATCGCTGGTGGCGTTCACGGGTGTTCTCCTGCCTGTCGCCGGACGGTGGTCAGGACGACTGCGGGGCGGACAACCGCCGCAGTCGTTCGGTGAGTTCGAGGCGCTGGACCTTCATCGTGGCCGTGCGCGGCAGTTCGGAGAGCTTCATCTGCACCGGCTCCGCGAGCTGCGGCCACGCGGCGGCGGCGGCGCGCCAGCGGGCCGGGTCCAGCGGCAGGTCGTCGCGGGTGCAGAGCACGGGGACGCCCGCGCCGTCCGGTCCGGGGACGACGACCAGTTCGGTCAGTTCGTCGAGCCGGCCGAGGACGGTGTCCTCGATCTCCAGGGTGGAGTGGATGCCGGGGATGGCGTCCACCTCGCGGTCCAGGAGGTGGAGGCAGCCCTCGTCGGTGCGGTATCCGAGGTCCATGCCGCGCCACCAGCCGCCGTGGACCTGGGTGTCGTAGCGCTCGCGCTCGCCGAAGTAGCCCAGGGCCCGGCCGGCGGCCTGTACGTCGATGTAGCCGGGGTTGTCGCGGGTGACCTCCTTGCCGTTGCGGCTGACGAGGCGGAACTTGGTGTCGGAGGGGAAGGCGTGGCCCTGGCAGCGGCCGTCCGCGCCCAGGGCGGTGGCGCGGGTGAAGCCGCGGCCGACGAGCGGGCCCGTCTCGCTCTGTCCGTAGATCTGGTAGAAGAGCGGCGAGCTGCGGTCGGTGGCGTGCAGCAACTTGTGCATGGTGCTGGGGTGGATGGCGTCGAAGGTGGTGCTGAAGTACTTGACGTTCGACAGCGGGCGCAGCGGGTGATCGGCCAACACCTCCCATTCCATGAAGGAGTTGGGGTGGGACTCGATGAATCCGGGGCGGGTCTCGGCCCACAGTCGCGCCGCGTGCTCGGGCTCGGCGTCGTTCATGATGACCATCGGGTTGCCGCGGGGCAGCAGGACGGCCAGGGCCAGGGGCATCCGCGAGTGGACGTAGCTGACGTGCAGGGCGACCGTCTCGTGCTCGCGGATCATGTCGAAGAGCTTGGCCTGCGGGCGGTAGCGGCCGTGCAGGGTGCGGGCCGAGTGCACGACCAGCTTGGGCAGGCCGGTGGTGCCGGAGGTGTGCGTCATCAGCGCGGGCAGGTCGAGGTGGGGGACGACGGGGGCCTGCCGCGGGGAGCCGGCCAGGTCCGCGAGGGAGACCGTGCCCGGGCGGGACCCGGCCACGATGATCACCTGGCCGGCGATCTCCGCGAGGGGGGTGCCGGCGAACGGTCCGTCGAGCTTGTCGGTGTCGGTGACCAGGTGGGGGGAGCCGAGCCGGCGCAGCAGCGCGAGGACGCTGTCGGCGTCGAGGTACGGGGAGAGCTGGACGGGGACGGCTCCGAGGCGGGCGACGGCGGAGGACAGGATGTTGATGTCGAAGCCGTTGGACTTGTGGAGGGCGACGTGGTCGCTGCGGCGCACTCCGGCGGCGTACAGGCGGGCCGCGGTGTCGTCGATGTACTCGGCCAGTTCGGCGAACGTCAGGCGTCGCCCGGCCTCGGGGAAGAGGTCCAGGTCGTGGTCGAGGATGATCAGCTGGTCGCCGTGGGCCTGGGCGGCCCGCTCGGCCACGAGACCCATGTACAGGCCCTTGTCACTGCCGTTGACGGGAAGCATCGCGGAACTCCTTCGCGGGAGGGGTGTGGGTGGTGGGCCGGTCAGATCAGGCCGGTGAGCAGGGACTCGACGATGCGGACGCCGTCCCGGGTGAGCACGGATTCGGGGTGGAACTGCATGGAGGCGAAGTGCGGTCCGCGC
Source organism: Streptomyces sp. NBC_01426 (assembly GCF_036231985.1). Taxonomy (GTDB): domain Bacteria; phylum Actinomycetota; class Actinomycetes; order Streptomycetales; family Streptomycetaceae; genus Streptomyces. The sequence continues at coordinate 6,524,689 of NZ_CP109500.1, read as the reverse complement.
AGGGCGTGCACCTCGTCGGTCTCCGGGTCGCGGCTGACCTCGAAGACGCCGACGCCCTCGGCCTCGGCCTTGTCCTCGGCGCCGCGGGCGGCGAACGTGTTGTAGAAGCCGACGCGTTCGGTCGAGCCGAAGAGTCGGATCTGTCGCTGTACGCCCTGGTTGGGGTGGTCGCGGCGGACCAGCTCGAGCCCCAGTTCCCGGGAGAGGACCTGGTGGCTGAGGCACACGGCGAGGAAGGGCCGCCGCTTGGCGAGCAGCGCGCGGACGTCGGCCGACAGCCTGGCGATCTTCGGGTGGCCGGCGTCGCGCGGGTCGCCGGGTCCCGGGCCCATGACGACCAGGTCGTGGGCATCGAGGGAGTACGGCTCGTCGAAGCGGCTCACGGTCACCCGCAGGCCCATCGAGCGGAGCTGGTGGGCGATCATCGAGGTGAAGGTGTCCTCCGCGTCCACGACGAGGACCGAGCGTCCGACCAACGAGGCTTGCGGCAGGGCGCGTTCGCCCTCCTCGGCCAGCCAGTAGCCGGCGATGGAATCGTTGCGACGGGCCAGGGCGGCCCGGACGTCCGGGTGGGCGGAGAACCGGGTGGCGCCGTCCGATTCCAGTGCGGCGAGCAGGCCGGCGGCCTTCGCCTTGGTCTCCGCGACCTCGGACTCGGGATCGGAGTGGCGCACCAGGGTGGCTCCCACGCCGATGGAGACCCGGCCGGCCGCGTCGATGTCGGCGGTGCGGATGAGGATCGACGAGTCGAGTTCCCGTTCGCCCGTCTCGTCCGTGCCGATGAGGGCGACGATGCCGCTGTAGTAGCCGCGGCCGCGCGGTTCGTACCTGCTGATGACGCGGCAGGCGCTCTCCAGCGGGCTGCCCGTGACGGTGGGGGCGAACATCGTCTCGCGCAGGATCTCGCGCGGGTCGCGGGTGGTGCGCCCCTCGATGAGGTACTCGGTGTGCGCGAGGCGCGCCATCTCCTTGAGGTAGGGGCCGACGACCCGGCCGCCCCCCTCGCAGACCCGCGCCATCATCTTGAGTTCCTCGTCGACGACCATGTACAGCTCGTCGGTCTCCTTGCGGTCCGCGAGGAAGTCCATCACCTGCGGCAGGGTCGGGCCGCCGGCCGGGTAGCGGTAGGTGCCGCTGATGGGGTTCATCACGGCGGTGCCGCGGTGCACGCTGATGTGGCGTTCGGGGGTGGCGCCCACGAAGGTGCGGTCCCCGGTGTGGACGACGAAGGTCCAGTAGCCGCCCGACTCCTGCTCCAGGAGCCGGCGGAAGAGGGTCAGGGCGCTGCGCGGGGTGTAGTCGGTGATCTCCGCGGTGAAGGAGCGCTTGATGACGAAGTTCGCCCCCTCGCCGGTGCCGATCTCGTCGGCGATGACGCGACGGACGATGTCCGCGTAGCCGGCGTCGTCGATGTCGAACTCGCCGCCGGTGAGCCGGATGGGCCGGTCGCCGATGCGTGCGACGGCCTCCGCGAGGGGGACCTTCTCCTGACCGGTGACGGCGAGGGTGATGAGCGGGGAGCCGTCGTCGGGGGCCTCGAAGCCGCGTTCGCGGATCTGCCGGAAGGGTACGAGGACCAGCGCCTCGTGCCGGCCGGGCTCGGCCGCGCCCCGCTCGGGCAGGGGTACGGACTCCAGGGACTCGGGGTGGGACACGTCGCCGACGAGGACCTCCACCAGGCCCGGCCCGGTGGCGCCGGGCCGGTGCAGCAGGGCGAACGGCGGGGGTGCGGGGGCGAGGATCAGGTCGAGCAGGTCGCGCTCCGCCGGCTCCCGGGCGGCGGTCATGCCAGGGTCTCCTTCACGGTGGTGACGACGGCGCAGCGCCGGGCGGCGTAGTCGAGGGTCCGGTGGTGGTCCTCCTCGGTGAAGTCGGCCAGGGCGTCCGCGACGAGGAAGGTCTCCATGTCGTGGCTGAACGAGTCGACCGCGGTGGCGAGTACGCCGACGTGGGCGTACACCCCGCCGACGACGAGTTGGTCGCGTCCCGCCTCCCGCATCCGGGCCAGCAGGTCGGTGTGGTGGAAGGCGCTGTAGCGCCACTTGGTGAACACCCAGTCCTCGGGACGGGGCCCCAGCTCGTCGGCGATCTCCCGGTCGGCGCGCGAGGGCTTCATCCCGGGCCCCCAGAAGTCCCGCAGCAGTCCGCGCTGGCGCTCGGTCATGCCGCCCGGCTGGGCCGTATAGGCGACGGGGACGCCGAGTTCGACACACCGGTCGCGCAACTGGGCGCAATTGCGGACGAGTTCGGTGCGCAGGGTGTCCGGCAGGGGTTTCAGGAAGTAGTGCTGCATGTCGTGCAACAACAGGACGGCGCGGGCCGGGTCGACGGACCAGGCGGCGGTGTTGAGGGGCAGGTCCCCCGATGTCGGCATCGGGTAGGCCTCGATGGTCGGGATGCCGGCCATGGCTTCCTCTCGTGGCTCTGACGTGGTGGAGGGTGCGGGTGCGGGTGGTGCGGGACGGCGGCGGGTCGTGGGCGCGGCGTCAGACGCCGAGGGTGGCGCCGCCGTCGACCGTGAGGGTGTGCAGGGTGATGTGCGCGGCCTCGTCCGAGAGCAGGAACGCCACGGCGTCGGCGATGTGTCGGGGCTGTGCGAGCCGGCCGAGGGGGATGCCGACGCGGTACGTGTCCCCGTGTCCCTCGATGGAGCCGCGCGGGCCGGATTCGTCGTGCCACATGGACCGCAGCATCGGCGTGTCGGTGGAGCCGGGGGCGACGACGTTGCAGCGGATGCCGTGACGGGCGACTTCCAGGCCGAGGGACTTGGTGAACATGGTGGCCGCGGCCTTGGAGGCGGCGTAGGCGGCCATGTCGGTACGGGGGGTGCCGGCGGCGTTGGAGGCGACGGTGACGAGGGAGCCCCTGGCACGCTCGGCCATCCGGTTGACCACGGCCCGGGAGACGTGGAAGACCCCGGTGGTGTTGACGGCGAAGGTGGCGTTCCAGTCCTCGTCGGTGAACGCGCGGGCCTGGCCCAGGCGCAGGATGCCGGCGGCGTTGACGAGGTGCTCGATGGGGCCGAGTTCGCTCTCCGCGGCCGCGACGGTCCGCTCGACGTCGGCGCTGCTGGTGACGTCGGTGGGGAAGGCGACGGCCTTGACGCCCTGGTCGGCCCACTCCTCGACGGCCCGCCGCAACGCCACCGGATCGCGGTCCACGGCGGCGATGAGGGCGCCCCGTTCCCCGAGGGTGAGGGCGACCGCGCGGCCAATACCGCCGGCCGCTCCCGTGACGAGGGCTGTGGTGCCTTCCATCAGAAGCTCCAACTGGATACGACGGATATGGCCTGTCCGGGGTTGAGCCGCGGGTCGCAGTGACTGGTGTAGAACTCGCCGACCCGATCGATGGCGGACGGGTCGGAGACGCATTCGGTGACGGCGTCCGGGGTGGTCTCCAGGTGGAAGCCGCCCGCGATACCGCCGGCCTCGGTGACGGCGAAGTGGAAGGCCACGGCCTCGCGTTCGACCGTCTCGACGTAGCGGGTCTTGTAACCGTCGGGGGTGCTGACGGTGTTGCCGTGCATGGGGTCGGTCAGCCAGATCACCGGGTGTCCGGCCTCGCGGACGGCGGTCACGAGCGGGGGCAGGGCGTCGGGGACGGCGTCGGCGCCCATCCGGGCGATCAGGGTGAGACGGCCGGGCTCGCGGTCCGGGTCGAGCCGTTCGCACAGGGCGAGGAGCTCCGCCGGGCTCATGTTCGGGCCGACCTTGCAGGCCACCGGGTTGCTCACCCGGGACAACAGCTCGACGTGGGCGCCGTCGACCTGCCGGGTGCGCTCGCCGATCCAGGGCCAGTGGGTGGAGGCCAGCATCAGTCCGCCCGCCTCGTCGCTGCGGAGCATCGACACCTCGTAGTCGAGGAGCAGCGCCTCGTGGCTGGTCCACACCATGGGGTCGATGCCGGCGCCGGGGCTGCCGGGGCGCCAGCCGAGGCCCCGCATCACGTCGTCGGCGGCCATGTAGCCGGTGAGCAGCCGCAGCGGGTCGGGGCGGCGGGTGTCGACGTCGGGTTCGGGTCCGTTGACCATGTGGCCCCGGAAGACGGGCATGTCGACCCCGTCGACGACCTCGGTGGGGCGCGAGCGGGGCTTGGCGTACTGGCCGGCGATCCTGCCGACGCGCAGCACCGGCTTGCCGGTGATCAGTCGCAGCGACCCGGCGAGCAGGTCCAGGACGGCGGCCTTGCGGGCGACGTGGTCGGGCGTGCATTCGGCCGGGTCCTCGGCGCAGTCGCCGACCTGGACCACGTGGGCCTGACCGGCCGCCACCCGGGCCAGCAGCCCGCGCAGGGTCCGTACGTCGTCCGCGGCGACCAGCGAGGGGCGGGCCAGGAGTTCCTCCCTGACCCGACGCAACTGCGCGGGGTCGTCCCAGTCCGGCTGTTGGAGCGCGGGTTTCAGCCGGATGCCGATGTCGGCGTTTTCCACGGGTTGCCTCCGAGTAGACGAGCGAGGGCGCGGTGCGCTCTGCCGCGCGGTGCGGGTCGCGGGAGCGGGGCGCGCGGGCGAATTGCGGGGGTGGTGCGGGGTGCCCGAAGGGGCGGGCGGAACGCGCGGGGCCGCGCCGGGGGCGGGGGCCGCGGGTGTGGGGTGTACGGGCCGAAAGGCCGGGGGCGAGCGCCCGGGACGCGGCGCGGTCGGGGGCCGGGCGGTCGGAGCCGGGCGGACGGGCCCGGCCCCGACCGTGCCCCGCGGGACACGGCGCGGCGCGGTACGGGGCGGTATGGGGCCCCGGCCATGCGGGGGGCGGGCACGGCACACGGCCGGTGGGCACGCGGCGGCGGGGCGCCCGGGTACGGGACGTACTCGGGTGCCCCGACTGCGCGGCGAGGCGCGCGACCGGGCGCCGCGGGCCGGGCGGACCCCCGACGGCAGGGCCTGGGTCCTGTCGTCGAAGTGGCGGCGGACGGACCCCCCGACGGCAGGGCCTAGGCGAGGCCCTTGCGGAGCGCGGCGGTGATCTCGACGGTGCGGCGGGCCTGGTACTCGATGGCGGCGAGGTTGTCCTCGGTGACGTTGCCCGCCTCGTTGCGCGAGACGCTGCTCACTCCGTACGGGTTGCCGTTGGTCGGGGCCAGCTGGATCGGGTCGGCCACACCGGGCGGCACGATGATCGCGCCCCAGTGGTAGAAGGCGTTGTTGAGTGCCAGGAGGGTGCTCTCCTGGCCGCCGTGCAGGGTCGCGGTGGACGTGAACGAGGACATCACCTTGTTCAGGAGTCCGCGCTTGGAGTGCAGGGGAAGGGTCTGGTCGATGAACTGTTTGAGCGAGGCGGCGGGCAGACCGTAGCGGCCCGGGGTCCCCCACAGCACCGCGTCGGCCCATTCGAGGTCGTCGAGCGTGGCCTCGGGGATGTCCGCGACGGCGGCGAGGTGCTCCTCCCATGCCGCGTTCCAGGTGTCGTTGCCGGGCACGACCGTTTCGGTGGTGAGTTCGGCGGTCCTGCGCAACCGCACCTCCGCGCCCGCCTTCTCGGCGGCGGCCGCGGCGGCCACGGCGAGCTGGTGGACGTTTCCCTGGGAGGAGTAGTAGATGACGGCGACCTTGGTCATGTCCGGGGTCCCTCGGTTCGATCGGTTGGAATGTCCCGATCCTGTGGGACCCGGCGGCCACGGCCAATGGTCGTCCGGGCTATCCGTCAACTGCTCAGCTCGCTAGGTCAGGTCGCCCTCCCAGGTCCGTCAGGTAGCCCCGACCGTGCCGTTCGCGGCGCGCCGGATCGGTCAGGTCCGTCACCTCCGCCGCGGCCCGCCGGGTGTTGGGCCGGCCGCTGAGCAGGGCGATGGCGTGCGCGGCCGAGGCGAGGGTGGCGTGCCGGTGCCAGCCGTTGAAGGAGCGGCCGGAGAAGTCCCGGATGCCGACCTGGTCGGCCACCTCGGCGAGGTCCCGGTCGACCCGGTGGGTGAGCCGGATCAACTGGGTCAACTCCACCGGTCGCACCCCCGTCAGGTCGGTGAGCCACAGTTCGGCCGGGAGTTGGCCGCCGTCAGAGATCCCGAGGAGCAGCAGTTCCTCGGCCACGCCGGGGCGGCCGCCGGGGCGTCGGGTGTCGGCGGTCAGGGTGGCGCTGACGGCGACGAGCGAGCCCGGCCGCCGGACGCCGCGGAGCGGTGTCTCCGGTCCGGGTGCCCGGCGGGGCTCCAGCTGACGCATGTGCCAGGCCGTGGACATGATCTGTTGGGTCGTCATGCTGGCGCCGCGGCGGGGGAAGGTGGGTTCCAGCACGGTGAGGCGTACGGAGGGGTCCACCCGCAGCAGCCAGGGCGTGCCGGCGGCCCGCAGTCGGTGGACGGTGCTCAGGACGTCGGCGTTGCGCGCGTCCATCACCAGGGGGCGGACCGGGAGACCGGAGTCCCTGATCATCGCCAGATAGGCCTCGACCGAGCACTGGGCGAGGCTCTCCTGCACGGTGGTCTCGGGGATGGCGGCCTGGCTGCGCCGGTTCTCGTCCTCCAACCAGCGGTGGGTGAGGTGGAGCCGCCAGTGCAGGGGCGAGCTCCAGTCGTGGGCGGCGGCCCAGACGCCCACGGCCTGTTGGGCGTTGATGACCTGACCCAGTTCCGGCACGAAGCGCCGCTCGACGCCCACGGAGGTCTCGCCGGCCTTCGGGATGATCATGGGGTGGACCACGTACGCCTGCGGTGGCGACACCCGTTCGATGTGCTGGGCCAGGGCCCTCCGGACGGGGGTCCAGTCCCAGGTCGAGCTGGAGATGAAGTGGTGGAGGCTCTGCTCGGCGGCGTCCCCTCCGAGCAGCGTCGCGATGTTGCGGATCGACTTGCGGCCTTCGGCGCCCAACAGGCCCCGCACGTAGTGGATGGCCTTCATCCGCTGGTCGCTCCGCGGCATGGACGCGAAGAGTCCCGAGCACAACTCGAAGACCACCGATTCCTCGTCACCGGGGCGCCGCGTTCCTTCGTGTGCGATGCATTCGGCGTGCTGATCGCCCGTCGGCTGCTTCCGGACCGTGCTGCCGCTCCGCAGGATCGTGCTCCTCATGGAAGTCTCCCCTCCGACCGGGCGTTGCCCGGCCAGCTGCCTGCATGTGTCTGCCGAGCGGCGGCTGTGCTGAGCACATGCCGCCACGGAGACGCAGCTTCACGCGGGGCGACCAAGCGGGGGCAAAGGATCGGGAAGCCCCGCCTCCGTGCCCGCGCGGATCGTGGCGTACGCCGCCGGCCGGCCCGGGGTGGTCGGGGACCGCGGTTCCGGATCGGCGTCCGGGTCTCCGGTGAGGGCGAGTCGGATCAGTTCCGGTATCCGGAACGACGGCACCGACATCTCCCGGGTTCCCGTGGGGATCCGGCCGGACAGTTCGACGGCGTGGTGGTCGAGCAGGGTGCCCAGGAGCTGTTCGGCGGTGCTCGTGGCCACCCCGAGGAGTTGCGCGGCGTCCCGGACCACGAAGGCCCCGGGGGCGGAACGGCTGAGTACGGTGAGCGCCCGGCCCGCCGGGTGGGGCAGCCGGGCGCAGGACTGTTCGACCCGGGCCAGTACGTCCCAGGTCCCCGAGCGCAGTTCTACCCGGCGTTGGCGTTCGTTGGCCAGCCGTTCGGCGAAATCGGCCGTGGACCACATGGGGCGGGCCGCCAGGGTCTCCCCCATCGCCCTGATCCCCAGGGGGACGTGGCCCATCAGCCGGACGATCCCCCGGGCCGCCGGGTGGTCGCCCGGGGGCCAGGCCGCGGGGCCGGCGGCCGCGGCGAAGAGTGCGGCGCCGTCCTCGGTGCTCATCGGCCCGAGCGTCAGGTGCGCGGCGCCCGGCAGCCCGGGCAGCCGGACCCGGGAGGTGGTGATGACGGTGCTGCGGCTGCCGCCGGGGAGCAGCGGCAGGATCTGCCGGGCGGACGCGGCGTCCTCCAGCAGCAGGAGCAGCGCCCGGCCCGCGGTGTGGTCGCGGAACCTGCGGGCCAGCTCGTCCTCGGCCCATCCGGCGGGGTCCCCGTCCGAGGTGGGCACGGAGTCGAGGTGCAGGTCCCGCAGGAAGGAGCGCAGGATCAGCGTGGGGCTGATCGGCGTCTCCCGGTCGCTGTGCAGCCGGGCGTACAACTGGCCGTCGGGGAAGCGGCCGCTGAGCAGGTGGGCGGCCCGGACGGCCAGCACGCTCTTGCCGGTGCCGATGCCGCCGAGGACGGTGACGATCCGGGGCGCGGCGCGCCGTTCGGGTTCCTCCTCGGGGGCGGCCAGGGCGAGCAGCCGGTCGAGTTCGCGGCGACGTCCGATGAAATCCGGGGTGTCGGGGGGGAGTTGTGTCAGCCTGGGGAGGGCCGCCGGCGTCGCCGTGGCGGGGTCCCGGGCGGGCCGGCCGGGCACGAGCAGGTGCGCGGGGGTGGGCGCGCCGAGGCGCGGGTCGGCGCTCAGTACCTCCTGCTGGAGTTTGCGGACCCAGTCGGAGGGTTCGATGCCCAGTTCCCGGACGAGGTTGCGGCGCAGCCGGGTGAACGCGTCCAGGGCGGTGGCGCGTTGGCCGGAGCGGTGTGCGGCGAGGACGAGGTCGGCGGCGAACCTCTCGTTCAGCGGGTGTTCGGCGGTGAGCCGGCGCAGTTCGTCGAGCAGCGATCCGTGGAGGCCGAGTTGGAGGTCCGCCTGGACCCTCATCTCCAGCGCGCTGATCCGGGTGGCCTCGATCCGGCTGATCCGGGAGGCGAGTTCGGGGCCGGCGGGCACGTCGGCGAAGGCGTCCCCGCGCCACAGGGCGAGGGCGGCCCGCAGTGCGCCGGCGGCCTCGCGGGCGTTGCCGGCGTCCAGGTCGACGCGGGCCAGCCCGATCCGGCGTTCGAAGTCCCAGAGGTCCACCTCCTCCGGGCGCAGCCGCAGCAGGTAGCCGTTCGTACGGGTCTCCAGCCGGTCGGAGGAGTGCGGTACGGGAGCGGGGCCGTGCGCGGGGACCGGCCGCCGGGCCAGGGCGCGGCGCAACTGGTACACGTACGTCTGGACCGTCTTGCGGGCGAGTCGCGGCGGGTCGATCTCCCACAGTTCCTCGATGAGGGCGGCGAGCGGCACGGGCCGTCCCGCGCGCAGCAGGAGCACGGCCAGGACCCGCCGGACCTGGGGCGCGGTGGGGGTGCGGGATTCGCCGTCGAGACGCACGTCGAGCGGTCCGAGGACCCCGATCCGCAAGGCGGGGCCCCCGGGTGCGGCGGGGTCCCGCTGGAGCACCGCGGTGGTCTCCATGGACGGCTCCTCTCCGGACGGTGTGCCCTGCCGGCCTGCGACTGCGACTGCGATGCGAGAACAGTGGCCCACGGCGGTTTATGGCCGGTCACTCGTCGTCCTGCCGGTCCGCGGCGGGCGGCAGGGGAGGTCGGGGAGGGTCAGGGCCTGGTGTTCCAGCCCGCGATGACCGGGAGTTCGTGCTCGGTCGACAGGAGGCTGACCGTCCCGGTGCGCAGCAGGAACAGCCGCCCCTCGGCGGGGGGCAGCCCGAGGTAGCGGGCCGTCAGCACCCGCAGGAAGTGGCCGTGGGCGACCACCACCACGTCACCGCGGTCCTCCCGCAGCACCTCGGCGATCCGGGCCAGCGCGCGGTCCGCGCGGGCCCCGACCTGTTCGGCCTGCTCACCGGGATGCCCGGCGTCCCCGGGCGGCACCCCGTCGGTCCACAGCGACCAGTTCGGGCGGGTCTTTCGGATCTCCGCCGTGGTCACGCCCTCGTAGCCGCCGTAGTCCCATTCGTGCAGGTCGGGGTCGGTGACGCCGTCGCTCAGCCCGGCGAGCTGGGCCGTGGCCACCGCCCGGCGCAGCGGGCTGGTCAGCACCAGGGCGGGCTGCCGGTCCAGGAAGAACGGGGCCAGGGAGATGGCCTCCTCGACCCCGCGCGCGGTCAGCGGGATGTCCGTCAGCCCGGTGTGCTTCCCGTTGGCGCTCCACGCCGTCTCACCGTGCCTCACCAGCATCAGGTCACTCATCCTCCGGACGATAGTCGCTCCGGCATGTCGCCGCCGAAGTCGCCGGGCAGGCGTGTCACTGTCGGGCGTCATGGATGGGAGCACGTTTCGGGGGCGCCGAGCGGGCGCCGATCGGGGCCTGGATCGGTGCTTGCATCGGGCGCCGATCGGGGCTTGGGTCGGCCGCGCGGAATTCGATGCGGAAACGGTGCGAGTTGGTCGGGGACTCCTCCGCTCGCGAGGCTCGGGGCATGGACGACCGGATGGACGACCAGACGTGCCGGCACGACCGGCGGACGCGCGCGCGCCCCGCATCGGGCGCGCCGGGCACCCTGGCGTACGAGGACGAGGCGCCGGACGAGGCGCGCATCGCGGCCGGTTTCGCGGCGGGTGACGAGCGCTCCATGGAGGCCGCGTACCGCCGGTGGCGGCCGCTGGTGCACTCCCTGGCGCGCCGCTCGCTCGGCGACGAACGCGAGGCCGAGGACGTGACCCAGCAGGTGTTCCTGGCCGCCTGGCGCGGCCGCGGCGGCTACCGCCCGGGCCCCGGCGGGCTCGGGGCCTGGCTGACCGGGATCACCCGCCACAAGGTGGCCGACGCCCTGGAGGCCCGGACCCGGCGGGCCCGGGCGGTCGCGGCCGCCACCCGCGCCTTCCACGAGTTCGCCCGGTGGCCTGCGGCCTGTGACCGACCGGAGCCGGAGCAGGTCGTGGACCGGGTGTTGATCCTCGGGGAGCTGGCCCGGCTGCCGGCGGCGCAGCAGCACGTCATGCGGCTCGCCTTCTACGGGGACCTGACCCAGAGCCAGATCGCGGATCGCACGGGGCTGCCGCTGGGCACGGTCAAGAGCCACATGCGGCGGGCCCTGGGCGTCCTGCGCGCGTCGGTGGCGCCGGCCCTGTCGCCCCGCACGCCGGAGACCGCGGCCAGGTGACGGGCCGCGCCGACGGCGCGGATGCGTGGCGCGGCGCGGCGGCGGAGGGGGAGTCCGATCGGTGCCCGGTCGGTGCCCGGGCGGGGCTTCGACCGGCGCCGGCGGCGCGGCTCCGCGGCGGCGGGACCGGGAGGACCGGGCGGGGTCTACGCCCGTGTCCCGGTCGTCGGGCCCGTCCTCGCGGCCGGTTCGGCGTGGTCCGCGGAGCGCACGGCGTTCTCGATGACGGTGAGGCCCGAGCGCAGGCCGAACAGCCGCTCGGTGCGCGGGTCCGGGGATCCCGTGCCCCAGCCGGGTCCGGCGAGCAGCAGCGCCGAGTGTCCGCGCGCGCCGCGCAGCCCCCATTCGATGGCGGCGACCGAACGCACCAGGGCCCGGTCGGCGGTGCTCCTGGATTGGGACCACAGGACGGCCGCGCGCGGGCCCGTGCGCCGGACCGCCTCGTGGAGGGCCTCGGCGGGCAGGGCGGCGCCGAACATCCTCACCGGCAGGCCCCGTTCACCGAGCACGGCGGCCAGCGCCTCCATCGGCAGGGTGTGCTGCTCCCCCGGCGCGCAGGCCAACAGCACGGGTGAGGAGCGCAGTTGCTCCGCCGCGGGTCGTACCCGGCGCAGCGCGCACGAGACCTGCCAGGAGAGCAGGTGCTCGACCTCCACGTAACGTTCCCCGGCCGAGGCCCACTTGCGGCCCACCGCGTGCAGGGTCGGCGCGATGATCTCCTCCCATGCGGTGACCAGGCCGTGTTCCGCGACGGCGGATTCCAGCAGGTGTTCCACCGCCGGGGCGTCGAGTCGTACGGCGGCCCGGGCGAGCCCCCTGCACTCGGGGCGGACCTCGCCGAGCGGGAGCGCGTTGGGGCCGCCGGGCGCCGCCGCCGATTCGGGGACGGCTGCCGGCTCCGGGGCGGCGCCGCCGGCGGACCTCGCGCCGACGGCGGCCCGGGCGGCCTCGGAGGGCGGTACCCCCTGGGCGGTCAGCCGGCACATCAGTTCCAGGCGGGCGATGTCCTGCGCGGTCCAGCGGCGGTGCCTGCCGTCCTCGCGGGTGGCGGGGCCGATGGCGTACCGGCGTTCCCAGGACCGCAGGGTGGTGGGTGACACCCCGAGGCGCCGGGCCACGGCGCCGGTGCTCAGCGCCGCCGCGGGCAGTTCCGGGGGGTTCTCGTGGGGCGGGTGGGGCGGCACGGGGTCCACCCGTTCACGATACGACGAGGTCATGGGGGTCGGCCGTCATTCGATTCCGCGCCCTTCCCGGAAGCGTCCGAGCGCGTCCGAGAGCTCCACCAGCGGGTCCGGGTAGTCGAAGCGCGCCCGTTCGGGGGCGGGCAGCCGCCAGGGTTCGTGGACCCGGGGGGCGGGCAGGTCGGCGAGCTCGGGGACCCAGCGGTGCACGTAGGCGCCGTCGGGGTCGTAGCGCAGGCCTTGGCGGACCGGGTTCAGGACGCGGTTGGGTCGGGTGTCGGTGCCCGTGCCGGCCACCCACTGCCAGTTGAGCTGGTTGTTGGCGAGGTCCCCGTCCACGAGGAGGTCGAGGAAGTGTCGGGCGCCGGTCCGCCAGTCCACGTACAGGGTCTTGGCGAGGAAGCTGGCGGCCACGAGCCGGCCGCGGTTGTGCATCCAGCCCTCGTGGGCGAGCTGGCGCATGGCCGCGTCGACCACCGGATAGCCGGTGCGGCCTTCCTTCCAGGCCTGGATCTCCTCCTCGGCGGCGGCGCCGGTGCGCCAGTGGTCCCGGCGGGCGCGGTAGTCCTCGGCGGCCGCGGCGGGGCGGGCGGCCAGCACCTGGTGGTGGAAGTCGCGCCAGCACAGTTGCCGGACGAAGGCCTCGGCGCCCGGCCCGCCGACGGCGCGGGAGCGTTGGACGGCCTCGACGGGCGAGAGCGTGCCGAAGTGCAGGTGGGGGGAGAGCCGGGAGGTGGCGTCGCCGGCGAGGTCGTCGTGGGTGTCCTCGTAGCGGGCGATGCCGTCGTTCAGCCAGCCGGAGAACAGCCGCCGGGCCTCGCGCTCGCCGCCGCGCGCGAGGCCCCGGGAGGTCCCGGTGACGGCGGTGCGCTCGGGCAGCGCCTCGGAGTCGACGTCGTCGGGAACCCGGACGGTGCGGGGGGCCGGGGCCGGCGGTCGCGGCGGCAGTTCGGCCCAGCGGCGCAGGTAGGGGGTGAAGACGGCGAAGTGGTCGCCGCCGGCGGGCCGCACGGCTCCCGGGGCGACCGCCGTGATCACCGCGTCGTGGACGTACAGCCGCCGGCCCTCGGCCTCCAGGGCGGCGCGCAGCCGTTCCTCGCGGGCGTGGGCGTACGCGCTGACCCCGGCGGCCATGTGGACCTCGTCGGCGTCCGCCTCCCGTACGACGGCGCACACCCGGTCGACGACCTCGCCGGAGCGCACCACCAGGCGCCCGCCGCGTTCGCGCAGTCCGGCGTCCAGCGCGGCGAGGGAGTCGGCGAGGAAGGCCGACCGGTTGGGCGCGGTGAAACCGGCCGCCTCGATGGCCCGGTCGCGGACGAAGAGCGGCACGACCCGGTCGCAGGAGGACATGGCCGCGCGCAGCGGGGGGTGGTCGTGCAGGCGCAGGTCCGAGGTGTAGAGGACCACCGCGACGTTCATGGGTTCTCGTCTCCGCGTCAGGTTCGTGGGGGACGGTTGTCGTGGGGTGCTTCGGCGGCTCGGGCCGGATCGGATGCGTTCGCGTCCGCCGGTCGTCCGGCCGGGGTGGGGGCCTGCCGCTCGGCGGCCCGGGCGATGTTGCGCGCCATGCCGCCGAAGACCACGGCGTGGAAGGGGGAGACGCTCCACCAGTACATGTGCCCGAGCAGTCCGTGGGGGTGGAACAGAGCGCGTTGCCGGTAGCGGGAACGCGCCCCCGTCGCGGTCCCGGTCGTCGCGGTCGCCGTGGCCGTCCGTCCCGGCTCCCGGTCGGTGTCGGACCCGGTAGCCGCGGCGGGTCCCTCGGGGGTGTCCGGGTCGGGGTCCGCGCGCAGTTCCAACCAGGCCAGCCCCGGCAGCCGCATCTCGGCGCGCAACCGGAGCAGCCGGCCCGGTTCGATCTCCTCCACCCGCCAGAAGTCGAGCGAGTCGCCCACCCGCAGATGGGACGCGTCGCGCCGGCCGCGCCGGATGCCGACTCCGCCGACGAGCCGATCGAGCCAGCCGCGCACCGCCCAGGCCAGCGGGAAGGAGTACCAGCCGTTCTCCCCGCCGATGCCCTCCACCACCCGCCACAGCGCGGCCGGCGAGGCGTCCACGTCCAGTCCCCGGTTGTCCTCGTACAGGCTGCCGCCGGCCCAGTCGGGGTCGGTGGGCAGCGGGTCGCTGGGGGCGCCGGGGAGGGAGGCGGAGGACCAGCGGGTGACCACGTTGGCGTCGCGCACGCGCTGGAGGGCCAGGGCGAGGGCCTGGTCGAAGCCGAACGGCGTCCCCGGCGGGTCGGTGACGTACTCGGCGATGTCGTGCTCCTCGCACACCACCTCGTGGCGCAGCGATTCGGCGAGCGGTCGGGCGAGGCGTCGCGGCACCGGGGTGACCAGCCCGATCCAGTGGCTGGACAGTCGCGGGGTGAGCATCGGGACGCGCAGGATGAGCCGTTTGGGGAGCTCCGCCACGGAGGCGTAGCGGCGCATCATCTCCTCGTACGTGACCACGTCCGGCCCGCCGATGTCGAAGGTCCGGCTGACCTCGGGCGGCATCGTGGCGCTGCCGACGAGGTAGCGCAGGACGTCACGGACGGCGATGGGCTGGCAGCGGGTGCCGACCCAGCTCGGGGTGACCATGACGGGCAGCCGCTCGGTGAGGTAGCGCAGCATCTCGAAGGAAGCCGAGCCGGATCCGATGATGACGGCGGCGCGCAGCACGGTGGCCGGGACGGCGGAGGCCAGGAAGATCTCCCCGACCTCGGCGCGGGAGCGCAGGTGCGTGGAGAGTTCCCGGACCGGGACCCCGGTGGGGGTGAGCCCGCCCAGGTAGACGATCCGCCGGACCCCTGCCGCGTGGGCCTGCTCGGCGAAGATCCGGGCGGCGGCGCGGTCCCGGTCCTCGAAGCCGGAGCCGGTGCCGAGGGAGTGGACGAGGTAGTAGGCCACGTCGATGTCGCGCAGGGCCTCCCCCACCGAGCGCGGGTCGACGACGTCTCCGCGCACCACCTCGGCCCGGCCGGCCCAGGGGTGGTCGCGCAGTTTCTCCGGGGAGCGGGCGAGGCAACGGACCTGGTGGCCGGCGTCGAGGAGCTCGGGCACCAGCCGGCCGCCGATGTAGCCGGTGGCCCCGGTGACCAGACATCGCAGGCTTGTCATGACGTGTCTCCGCTCCTGGTGGTCCCGGTCGGGACCTCGTACGGAAGATCTCGTGGGATGCCGGGAGATCTCGTGGGCGTGACCTCACTGGGGATTCGGCCCGGTCGCCGCGATCGGATGCGCCGACCGCCCGATCGGCGCATCCGGATGACGTGTCCCGGCCGAAAGGTGATCCAGAAGGCCCGTCCACCACCTCAGCACAGACTGACCTCTTGTCCGGGAGTGCCATGCGCCCGTCACCGCGGATCACCCGCCTGGTGATTCCGATCCTGTTGTTGCTCGGCTGGCTCGCCGTCGGCGGGGTGCTCGGCCCGTACGCGGGCAAGCTCGGCGAGGTCGCCACCAACGACCAGGCCGCGTTCCTGCCGCGCAGCGCCGAGTCCACCCGGGTGGTGGAGGCGCAGCGGGCCCTGCGGCAGGCCGAGTCGCTACCCGCGATCGTGGTGTGGACCGCATCGGACGGCGGGCGGATCACCCCCGCCGGCCAGGGCGCCGCGAGCGCCGCGCTGGCCTCGCTGACCGGGGGCGAGGGGCTCGCCGGCCCGCCCTCCCCGGCGGTTCCCTCGCGGGACGGGCAGGCCCTGCGGGGTGTCGTGCCGCTGCGGCCGGACCTCGGCGACGGATTGACGGACGTACTGGACCGGGTGCGCGGGGCGGCCGGGAAGGTGCCGGGCACCACGGTGTCGATCGCCGGTCCGGCCGCGACCCAGGCGGATCTCGGGGACGCCTTCGCGGGCATCGACGGGCTGCTGCTGGGGGTGGCGCTGGCGACGGTCCTGGTGATCCTGCTCGTCGTCTACCGCAGTGTGTTGCTGCCCCTGATCGTGGTCTTCGGCGCGGTGCTCGCCCTCGGTCTGGCCTGCGCGATCGTGTACGCGCTGGCCGATCGCGGGCTGGTCCGGGTGGACGGTCAGGTGCAGGGCATCCTGTCGATCCTGGTCATCGGGGCCGCGACGGACTACGCGCTGCTGCTGACGGCCCGGTTCCGGGAGGAACTCGCGGCGGAGCCCGACCGCTTCGTGGCGATGCGGGCCGCGTGGCGGCGCACGCTGGGGCCGGTCGTCGCGAGCGCGGCCACCGTCGCGCTGGGCCTGTTGGCGCTCCTGCTGAGCGACCTGACCAACAACCGGGCGTTGGGTCCGGTGGGGGCGATCGGCATCGGCTGCGCGGTGCTCGCCGCGTTGACGTTCCTGCCCGCCGCGCTGGTCCTGTCGGGGCGGGCCGCCTACTGGCCGGCCCGCCCGAAGGCCTCCGACGCCGCGCATCCCGTCTGGACCCGGGTGGCGGCGCTGGTGGACCGGGCGCCGCGCCGGGTGTGGGCCGTGACCCTGGCCGGGCTGCTGGCCTGCGCGGCCTTCTCCCCGATGCTGGTCTCCAAGGGGGTGCCGCTCGACGAGATCTTCGTGAACGACGCCCCGTCGGTGTCGGCGCAGGCCACGCTGGGGCGGCACTTCCCGGGCGGCGCGGGCAACCCCGCCGTGGTGATCGCGGACGCCGACCGGGCCACCGAGGTGGCGGCGGCCGCGCGGGCCACCGAGGGCGTCGCCGACGCGGCGCGGGTGGGCGCCCCCGGGCCCGGCGGCCGGGTCCGGATCGACGCGACGCTGGACGACGCGGCCGACAGCGACGCGGCCAAGGAGACGGTGGGCCGGTTGCGGACCGCCGTGCACGCGGTTCCGGGCGCGGACGCGCTGGTCGGCGGGTACACGGCCCAGCAGTACGACACCCAGCGGACGGCGGCCCACGACCGCGCCCTGATCGTGCCGGTGGTGCTCGGGATCATCCTGGTGATCCTGGCGGGGTTGCTGCGCTCGCTGGTGATGCCCGTGCTGTTGGTGGCGACGGTCGCGCTGAACTTCCTCGCCACGCTCGGCGTGTCCGCCCTCGTCTTCCGGGGCGTGTTCGGGTTCACCGGGACGGACGCCTCGGTCCCGTTGTACGGGTTCGTCTTCCTGGTCGCGCTGGGCGTGGACTACAACATCTTCCTGATGTCCCGGGTCCGCGAGGAGACCGTGGCGCATGGTCACCGCGAGGGCATCCGGCGCGGTCTGACCTCCACCGGCGGGGTGATCACCTCGGCGGGCGTGGTCCTCGCGGCGACCTTCGCCGCGCTGGGGGTGATCCCGCTCGCCTTCCTGGCGCAGATCGCGTTCATCGTGGCCTTCGGCGTCCTGCTGGACACCCTCGTCGTGCGTTCGCTGCTGGTTCCGGCCCTGGTCAGGGACATCGGACCGAAATCGTGGTGGCCCGGTTCGCCCGGGGACACATCCGAGCACCCCTCCGGCTCCGAAGTACCGGTCAAGGAGGCAACACGATGAACGAGCGAGGACGATCACGACCGCGTACGGCCGTGGTCGGCGGGGGTGTCTCGGGGCTGACGGCGGCGTACGTGCTGGCGCGCTCCCACGAGGTGACCCTGTACGAGGCCGACGACCGGCTGGGCGGGCACGCCCACACCCATGAACTGAAGGGGACGGACGGCGAGATCCGGTCGGTGGACTCCGGGTTCATCGTGCACAACGACCGCACCTACCCGCATCTGCTGCGCCTCTTCGGTGAGTTGGGGGTGGCCACCCGACCGACGACGATGAGCCTGTCGGTGCACTGCGAGGGTTGTGGGCTGGAGTACGCGGGGGCGCGCGGTCCGCGCGGGCTGTTCGCGCAGCCGCGGGCCGCCGCGAACCTGGCGTACCTGCGGATGCTGGCCCAGGTGCCGGCCTTCCACCGGCAGGCCCGGCGGCTGCTGGCGACCCCGTCGGTCGGACCCGAGATCACGCTGGCCCGGTTCCTGCGACAGGGCCGGTTCGGCGCGTACTTCACCGGGCACTTCGCGATCCCGCTGGTGGCATCGGTGTGGTCCTGCCCGCCGGACACCGCGCTGCGCTACCCGGCCCGGTACCTGTTCCGCTTCCTCGCCCATCACGGGCTGCTGTCGGTGGGCGGCTCACCGAACTGGCGTACGGTCGAAGGGGGTTCGGCCCGCTACGTGGAGCTGGTGCGGGAGCGGCTCGGTACCGGGGCGGTCCGGGTGGGCACCCCCGTACGCGCCGTGGAGCGCACCGCGGAGGGCGTCCGGATCACCACCGCGGACGGGACCTCGACGGGGTACGACTCGGTGGTCGTCGCCGTCCACGCCGATCAGGCGCTGCGCCTGCTGGCCGACCCCTCGGACGCCGAACGCGAGGCGCTGGGCGCGTTCGGCTACTCCCGCAACCGGACCGTGCTGCACACCGACGCCTCGGTGCTGCCGCGGGCGGCCGGGGCCCGCGGCTGCTGGAACTACCGGCTGTCCGGCTGCCGTCCCCAGGACGGTCACGTACGGGTCAGCTACGACATGAACCGGCTCCAGGGCCTGGACGCGCCGGAGCCGTACGTGGTGACGCTCAACGCCGACGACCGGGTCCGCCCGGACCTGGTCCTGGCCGAGATGGACTACGAACACCCGGTCTACACGCCGGAGTCGGTGGCCGCGCAGCGTCTGTTGCCGGCGCTGTCGGGTCCGGTGACGGCCTACGCCGGCGCGTACCACGGGTGGGGGTTCCACGAGGACGGCTGCCGCTCGGGCGTGGAGGCGGCGGCGGCGCTGGGGGTGAGCTGGTGAAACCCCGCCTGTACGAGGCCGACATACGACACGTGCGGGCCGGCGAGCGCTCGTACGGCCTGCGCCACCGCTCGCACCTGTGGCTGGTGGACCTCGACGAACTCCCCCGGCTGCCGGGCCCGTTGCGGCACCTGGCCCGCTTCGACGCGCGGGACCACTTCGGCGGCGGGCTGCCGACGATCCGGGCCGGGCTCGATCGCTTCCTGGTCTCGAAGGACGCGGCGCTGCCCGCCGGTTCACGGGTGTCGATGCTCGCGCACGCCCGCGTGTTCGGATACGTGTTCAACCCGATCTCGGTGTACTGGTGCCACGGCCCCGACGGGGAGCTGCGCCACGTGGTCGCCGAGGTGCACAACACGTACGGGGAGCGGCACTGCTACCTGCTCGGTCCGGAGGCCGCGCGGGGCACGGCCCGGGCGGAGAAGGAGTTCTACGTCTCCCCGTTCCTCGACGTGGACGGCGGCTACCGGATGCGGCTGCCCGAACCGGACGACCGGCTGGCGCTGATGGTGCAGCTGTCCGGCGGGGCCGACGGCGCCCGACTGACGGCGACCGTGCGGGGGGAGCGCCGGCCCGCCGGCGCGTGGGGCGCCGTACGGGCGTCGCTGCGCCACCCCTGGTCCACCGCCGCGGTGGCGGTGGGCATCCGCTTCCACGGCATCCGGCTGTGGCTGCGCGGTCTGCCGGTGCGGCCGCGCCCCCGACACGTACCCCAGGAGGGTGTGAAGTGAGCACGATGACGCTCCCGGCGGTGCCGAAGCTGCCCCGGACGCGGGCGGCCGTGGGGCGGCTGCTGATCCGGCGGGCCCTCGACCGGCTGCCGCTCCAGGTCCGGATGGGACCCGGCGAACTCCTCGGCCGGGGCGGTCCGGCGATGGCGGTGTACGACCCGGCCGCCTTCGAGCGGCGGATCACCGCGGAGGGCCTGATCGGTTTCGGCGAGTCCTACCTCGCCGGGGAGTGGGACGCCCGCGATCCGGTCGCGGTGCTGACCGTGATGGCGGGGCACGTGGCGGGGCTGGTCCCGGCGCCGTTGCAGCGGCTGCGGGGCCTGTGGGCGGCCCGGCACCCGGACACCGACCGCAACACCCCGCACGGCTCCCGCACCAACATCCGGCGGCACTACGACCTGTCGAACGAGCTGTTCGCCGAGTTCCTCGACCCGACGATGACCTACTCGTCCGCCGTGTTCCGCGCCCTGCCCGCCGGTTCCGGGCAGTTGGCCGACGCCCAACGCCGCAAGATCGACATGCTGTTGGACATGGCGGCCGTCGGCCCGGACACCCGGCTGCTGGAGATCGGCACCGGCTGGGGCGAACTCGCGATCCGGGCTGCCGCGCGCGGCGCCCGCGTGGTGACGCTCACCCTCTCCCGGGAGCAGCGGGAGTTGGCGATGAAACGGATCGCGGAGGCCGGACTGACGCACCGGGTCGACGTGCGGCTGTGTGACTACCGTGAGGCGACCGGCCGTTACGACGCGATCGTCAGCGTGGAGATGATCGAGGCGGTCGGCGCGGAGTACTGGCCGGTCTACTTCGCCGCGCTGGACCGGCTGGCGGCCCCGGGCGCGCGGGTGGCGCTCCAGGCGATCACCATGCCGCACGAGCGGATGCTGGCCACGAAGGACACGTACACCTGGATCCACAAGTACATCTTCCCGGGCGGCATGCTGCCGTCGGTGCGGGTGGTGGAGGACATGGCCCGGAGGCACACCCGCCTGCGGGTGGAGCGCTGCGAGGGCTACGGGGCGCACTACGCGCAGACCCTGCGGCTGTGGCGGGAGCGGTTCGCGGAGCGGGCCGAGCGGGTCGGGGCGCTGGGCTTCGACGAGACGTTCCGCCGGATGTGGACGTTCTACCTGGCGTACTGCGAGGCCGGCTTCGCGTCGGGCTACCTGGACGTGCACCAGATCCTGCTGACGGCCCCGGACGGCGGCACGTCGTGAACTGGGGAGCCTTCGGGGTCAACCTGGCGGTCTCGGCGGGCGTGGCGCTCGCCGTGCTGCTGATCACCTTCGCGGTGGGCGTCCGGCGCGGGATGCACCGGGTGGTCGACGTGGCCTGGGGCCTGGCGTTCGCCGCCGTGGCGGTGGCCACGTACGGGATGTCGGACGGCGGGCAGCCGCTCACGGCCGCCCTGACGGTCCTGTGGGGGCTGCGTCTCGCCGGGCACATCGCGTGGCGGGGCCGCGGGCACGGGGAGGACCCGCGGTACGCGCGGATGCTGGCCAAGGCTCCCGGCAACCCGCAGCTGTACGCGCTGCGCATGGTGTACCTGTTGCAGGCGGCTCTGGTGTGGCTGGTCTCCCTGCCGGTCCAGGCGGGCCCGTACGCCACCGGCGGCCCGGGGACGCTCGCGATGGCGGCGGGCACCGTGCTGTGGCTGTGCGGGATCACCTTCGAGGCGGTCGGCGACCACCAGCTGGCCCGGTTCAAGGCGGATCCGGCGAACCGGGGCCGGATCATGGACCGGGGACTGTGGTCGTGGACCCGGCACCCGAACTACTTCGGCGACTTCTGCGTGTGGTGGGGCCTGTCGCTGACCGCGTGGGGGACCTGGCCGGCGTTCGCCGTGTCGGTGATCGGCCCGCTCGTGATGTCGTACCTGCTGATCGCGGGCAGCGGCAAACGCCTCCTGGAACGCCATATGGCGGACCGCCCGGGATACGCCGCCTACCGGGCCCGGACCAGCGGCTTCCTGCCGTGGCCGCCCCGCCGTACCGGGTGAGTGTCCGAGCCCGTGACACGCCCTGGCCGGATACCCTCACGGCATGGCGGTGGACGAGCTCGACACCCGAATCCTGCGCCTGCTGATCGAGCAGCCGCGCACCAGCGTCCGGGAGTACGCCCGGCTCCTCGGCGTGGCGCGCGGCACCCTCCAGGCCCGGCTGGACCGGCTGGAGCGCACCGGGGTGATCACGGGCACGGGCCCCGTGCTGTCGCCGGCCGCGCTGGGTCATCCGGTGCTGGCCTTCGTCCACATCGAGGTCACGCAGGGGCATCTGGACGAGGTCGGGGACGCCCTGGCGGCGGTACCGGAGATCATCGAGGCCTTCTCCATCACCGGGGGCGGCGATCTGCTGACCCGGGTCGCGGCCCGGGACAACGGGCATCTGGAGGACGTCATCCAGCGCCTGATCCGGCTTCCGGGCGTGGTCCGCACCCGCACGGAGGTCGCGCTGCGTGAACGGGTCGCACACCGGGTGTTGCCGCTGGTGGAGGCCGTGGGACGAGCCGCTCGCAAACCCTGACAATATGGTCGGGAAACGTACACGACCGGCAGGACGGGCACAGCGGATGATCTCCGTCATATTCGATCTCGACGGCACTCTCGTGGACAGCGAGCCGAACTACTACGAGTCCGGACGCCGCACCCTGGCACACCATGGGATCCCCGACTTCACCTGGGAGCAGCACGCGCGCTTCATCGGCATCGGCACGATGGAGACGCTGGAGATCCTCAAGGAGCGCCACGCGCTGCGGGCCCCGGTGGAACAACTCCTCGCGGAACAGAACGCCGCCTATCTGGAGCTGGCCCGCACCCGGACCGAGGTCTTCCCCGAGATGCGCAAGTTCGTGGAGCGGCTGCACTGCGAAGGCGTCCCCATGGCGGTCGCGTCCGGTTCCTCGCGGGAGGCCATCGACACGGTGCTGGCCGGAACCGGGCTGGACGCGCTGCTGACGACGGTGGTGTCCGCCGAGGAGGTGCCGCACGGCAAGCCCGCCCCGGACGTGTTCCTGGAGGCGGCCCGCCGGCTCGGCGCCGAACCCGCCGACTGCGTGGTCGTCGAGGACGCGGCGCCCGGCGTGCGGGCCGCGCACGCCGCCGGGATGGAGTGCCTGGCCGTGCCCTACGTGCCGATCGCCGCCGGGGACCCGGCCTTCACGACGGCCGGGCTGCTCTTCCGCGGCGGCCGGGGCGAATTCAGCGCCGACACCGCCTACGAGTGGCTGGGCGAACACCGGGCCGCCTGACCGCCTGACCGCCGGGGGCCGCACACCCCAACTGCCCCTGGGAACTGCCTCTTCGGGGCCGAACGCCCGCCTACGGTCGTGCCGGTACAGGACAGCGGTGGAACCTCCGCCGCCCCACACCGGGAGAGGCCCATGAAGACGAACAGGAAGCTGGCGGCCGGCGGCGCCGCGATCGTGCTGGCTGCCGGCATCGCGATCACGGCGGTCGGCGCGGCCAACGCGGCGCCCGCCCCGACGGAGCGCATCACCTCCGTGAGCGGGCTGCACGAGAGCCTCGCGCAGGCCGTCGCCGAGGAGCAGGCCCTCGGGCTGCAGGGCACCCTCGGCGGGCCCGTCGGCCGCGAGGCGTCGGCGTCGCACGACGCGATCGACGGCTGACGGGAGGGGTGAGCACCGTGGGATCGGACCAGACAGGGGCCGCGCCGGAAGCGGGCGCGCCGGCGGCGACGCCGTCCACGTGGTGTCCGAGCGGTGAGGCCCGGGCACCCGAGTCCGTCGTCCTCGGCGTCCGCTCGGCGGCGGAGGGCCGGGTGACCTACCTCGCGGACCCGGTTCCGGCGTCGGAGGTGCTCGGTTCGATCCCCGCGGGGATCGAACCGACGCGGGTGCTCCGCTTCGCCTCGCACTGCGTCTCGAACTGCGTCAATCGACGCGGTGCGGACTGCGCCCTGGTCGAGCGGGTCCTGGCGTTGCCGCCCGCGGCCGACTCCCGCGCCGTCCCGCGGTGCCACCTCCGTTCCCGGTGCCAGTGGTGGCAGCAGACGGGGGTGGACGCCTGCCACCGCTGCCCGGCGATCACCACCGCCACCTTCCGGGAGGACGAACTGGCGACCCTGGTCGCCGATCCGCGCACCACTCCCGAGCAACTCGCGTCCTGGATCGAGGCATCGGCCTGACCCGGCCACCTCCGCCACCGGCGTCCACACCCCTCGGAAGCGCGAACTCCCCCTGAGTCGGAAGAGTTCGCGCTCTTCGTCGTGCGCCCAGGGCCCTCCCCGACGGCCGTGCCGATCCGGTGTCGATGCGGCGACCGGCATCCCGCCCACGGAGACGACCGGTCCAGTGTGCGAGACGCCATTGACCGGAACCCGGCCCGCCGGCTAGGTTTCGCCGCATGTTGCGTTCAGTCCTGCTCACCACGCGCGGTCACATCGACCTGCTGCGGGTGGCCTCAGCCGCGTGTCGCCGCGGCCACTGACGCCCTCTCTCCCTTCACGTCGCGAGCGCTCCGCGCTCTGCCTCCGCGCGCCCTGACCCTGCCGGCCGGCGCAGTCCCGCCGCCCGGGTGACCTGCCCTGCCGCACCGGCTCGCGGGTCCGGGTCGACGCGCGCTCCCCCTGTTCTCCGTTTCCGTGGAGCCCCCATGAGCATCAGCCATGCGCCGCCGGACATATCGCATGATGCAAGGAAAGATCAGCCGACGCGCGCCGAGGAGCGGCCCTCCCCCGCCCTCGTGGCGGTCGTCCCCACCTCCGCGCGGCGCCGGTCGGTGCCCCGTTGGCTGCGTCGGACCGTCGGTCCGCTGCTCCTGCTCGCCGCGTGGCAGCTCGCGAGCAGTCTCGGGGTGCTGCCCGTGGACACCCTGGCTCCGCCGTCGACCATCGCGGCCGCCGGGTCGGACCTGATCGCGGACGGAACCCTGCCGACCGCGATGGGGGTGTCCCTCCAGCGGGTCGCGATCGGCCTGGTGATCGGCGGGACGATCGGCACCCTGCTCGCCCTGCTCTCCGGCCTCTCCCGCCTCGGCGAGGACCTGATCGACGCGAGCGTGCAGATGCTGCGCACGGTGCCGTGGGTCGGCCTCATCCCGCTGTTCATCATCTGGATGGGCATCGGGGAGGCCCCGAAGGTGGCGCTGATCGCCCTCGGTACGGCCTTCCACCTCTACCTGAACGTGTACGCCGGCATCCGCGGCGTGGACGAGCAACTCATCGAGGCGGGCGGGGCGCTCGGCCTCGGCCGGTGGGGGCTCGTACGACACGTGGTGCTGCCGGGTGCGCTGCCCGGGTTCATGACGGGGTTGCGGTACTCCCTCGCCACCGCCTGGTTGGCCCTGGTGTTCGGTGAGTCCATCAACGCCGACGCCGGCATCGGGTTCCTGATGAACCAGGCCCGCGAGTTCTTCCGCACGGACGTGATCGTCGTCTGCCTCGTCGTGTACGCCTTCCTCGGCCTGACCGCCGACCTCCTCGTCCGCGCTCTCGAAAGGCTGCTGCTGCAATGGCGACCGACGTTCACGGGCCAGTGACCACCGACACGCTCGACGCGACCGACACCGCGGCGGTCCGGGTCGAGGGGCTGACCCGGTCCTTCGACGGGCGGGCCGTCATCGGCGGACTCGACCTGACCCTGCGCGCCGGGGAGTTCACCGTGCTCCTGGGCCGCAGCGGGTGCGGCAAGTCCACCCTGCTGCGCATCCTGGCCGGTCTGGACCGGGAGATCGAGGGTCGGGTCCTGGTCCCGCAGCGGCGCGCGGTGGCCTTCCAGGCACCCCGGCTGATGCCGTGGAGGCGGGTCTGGCGCAACGTCCTGCTGGGACTGCCCGGCCGCCCCGAACGCGACCGCGCCGAGCGGGCGTTGGCCGAGGTCGGACTGGAACACCGTACCGATGCCTGGCCCAAGACCCTCTCGGGCGGCGAGGCACAACGGGCCTCCCTCGCGCGGGCGTTGGTGCGCGAACCCGATCTCCTGCTGCTCGACGAGCCGTTCGGGGCCCTGGACGCGTTGACGCGCCTGAAGGCCCAGCAACTGGTCGCCGAGTTGTGGCAGCGGCGCGGCTGCGCGGTGCTGCTGGTCACCCACGACGTGGACGAGGCGGTCCTGCTGGCCGACCGCGTCCTGGTGATGGACGAGGGCCGCATCGCCTACGACACCCAGGTGCCGCTCGACCGCCCGCGCGCGGTGGGCGACCCCGGTTTCGCGGAGTTGCGCGCGCGTCTGCTCGCCGAACTCGGCGTCGCCTGACTCCCCCTCCGCACCACACGACCCACTCCCCCGCCCTCGCGTACGAGAGATCGAAGAGAAGCAACCATGAGACGACGTCACTCCCTTCCCCTGCTGGCCACGCTGATTCCGCTCTCGCTGGTCCTCTCCGCCTGCGGTGGCGGCTCCGCCGCCGACAGCGGGTCCGCGACGTCCAAGGACGGGCCCGCGAGCGGGGCCAAGGTCACGCTGAACGTCGGGGACCAGAAGGGCGGCTCGGAGTCGCTGTTGCGGGCCGCCGGCGAGCTGGAGAACCTCGACTACCAGATCAAGTGGTCGACCTTCACCTCCGGTCCGCCGCTGCTGGAGGCCGTCAACGCCAAGGCGGTGGACATCGGCGGTGTGGGCAACACCCCGCCCGTCTTCGCCGCGGCGGCCAAGTCGAAGATCAGCGTGGTGGGCGCCACGCACGGCTCCTCGAAGGGCGAGGCGATCCTCGTTCCGAAGGATTCCTCCCTGCGGACGCCCGCCGAACTGCGGGGCAAGAAGATCGCGGTGGCGCAGGGCAGTTCGGCGCACTTCCAGTTGATCGCGAGCCTCCGGCAGGCCGGGTTGACCCCCTCGGACGTACAGATCACCCTGCTCCAGCCGGCCGACGCGCTCGCCGCCTTCAACAGCGGCAAGGTCGACGCCTGGGCGGTGTGGGACCCGTACACCTCCCAGGTGGTGCGCTCCGGTGCCCGCATCCTCACCAGCGGCGAGGGGATCGTCAACGGGCTCGGTTTCCAGGTCGCGGCGCCCTCGGCCCTCGCCGACGAGGCGAAGAGCAAGGCGGTGGCGGACTACCTCCAGCGGCTCCAGCGCGCCCAGGACTGGGTGTTCAAGCACCCGGAGGAGTGGGCGAAGGTCTGGTCGAAGGAGACCGGGCTGCCCTACGAGGTCGCCTTCGACGCCGTCAAGCGCAGCACCGGCACCCGGGTCACGGTCGCCGTCGACGACGCGGCGGTCGCCTCCGAGCAGAAGATCGCCGACACCTTCACCGAACTGAAGCTGATCCCCGGCAAGGTCGTCTTCAAGGACTTCGTGGACACCCGCTTCAACCGCGATCTGCCGCCCTCCACCACCGCCGCCCGCAGCTACGGGAAGGACTCCTGATGACCGTCCGGTTGCACTGGTTCCTGCCGACGGGCGGCGACGGCCGCACCCTGGTCGATCGGCACGCCTACGCGCAGAACCACGCCGCCACCGGGGTGCGCGAGCCCGACATCGAGTACCTGGCGCAGATCGCCAAGGCCGCCGAGCGCCTCGGCTTCGAGGCGGTCCTGACCCCGACCGGCACCTGGTGCGAGGACGCCTGGTTGACCACGGTGGCGCTCGCGCAGCACACGGAACGCCTGAAGTTCCTGGTGGCCTTCCGACCCGGGGTGATCTCGCCCACGCTCGCCGCGCAGATGGCCGCGACGTACCAGCGGATCACCCGGGGCCGGCTGCTGCTCAACGTGGTGACGGGCGGGGACTCCGCGGAGCAGCGGCGCTTCGGTGACCATCTGGACCACGATCGGCGGTACGAGCGGACGGCCGAGTTCCTGTCGGTCGTCCGGGGGGTCTGGGGCGGGCAGCCGTACGACTTCCGGGGCGAGCACTATCGGATCGACGGCGGGCTGACGGCGGTGCCGCCGGACCCGCTGCCGGAGATCTTCTTCGGCGGTTCCTCGGCGGCGGCCGGGCCGGTCGCCGCCGAGCACGCGGACGTGTACCTGACCTGGGGCGAACCCCCGCAACAGGTGAAGGAGAAGATCGACTGGATCCGCTCGCTGGCCGAGGAGCGGGGGCGTACCGTCCGGTTCGGCATCCGGCTGCACACCATCTCCCGGGACTCCGCCAAGGAGGCCTGGGGCGCCGCGGACCGGCTGCTGGGCGACCTGGACGACGCGTCCATCGCGACGGCGCAGTCACTGCTCGGCGCGAGCGAGTCGGTGGGCCAGCAGCGGATGCTCGCCCTGCACGGCGGCTCGCGCGACAAGCTGGAGATCGCGCCGAACCTGTGGGCGGGCGTGGGCCTGGTCCGGGGCGGCGCGGGTACCGCCCTGGTCGGCAGCCACGGCGACGTGGCGGACCGGATCGAGGAGTACCACGCCCTCGGGATCGAGCACTTCGTCCTGTCGGGCTATCCCCATCTGGAGGAGGCCTACTGGTTCGGGGAGGGCGTGACCCCGGAACTCGCGGCCCGCGGGCTGCTCGCCCCCTGACCGGGGCCGGGGGACGAGGACCCGCCGCGCCGGCCGGCGGGTCCCCCGCGGCACGTCGGGAAGATCCCCGCGCCGCCACCGGTTGGTGGAAGCGTGAACGAACTCAGGGAGCGGGAAGCGGCGGCGGTCGACGTGGTGGTCGTCGGCGCGGGGCAGGCGGGCCTGTCCGGCGCGTACCACCTGGCCCGCGCGGGCATCGACCACGTGGTCCTGGACCACGCGCCGCGACCGGGGGGTGCCTGGCAGTTCCGCTGGCCGTCCCTCACCTACGGCAAGGTGCACGGCATGCACGCGCTGCCCGGCATGGAGCTGACGGACGCGGACCCGCTGCGGCCCTCCTCCGAGGTCATCGGGGAGTACTTCGCGGCGTACGAGGAGCGCTTCGGAATACGCGTGCGCCGGCCCGTGGACGTGACCGCCGTACGCGAGGGGTCCGCCGGACGGCTGCTGGTGGAGTCCGGGGCGGGCAGTTGGGCGCCGCGGGCCCTGATCAACGCGACCGGCACCTGGGACCGGCCGTTCTGGCCCCGCTACCCGGGCCAGGAGACCTTCCGCGGTCGTCAGCTGCACACCGCGAACTATCCGGGGCCGCAGGAGTTCGCGGGGGCCCGGGTCGTCGTCGTGGGCGGCGGCACCTCGGCCGTACAACACCTCCTGGAGGTGTCGGAGGTGGCGGCGGAGACCACGTGGGTGACCCGCAGGCCGCCGGTGTTCCGCGACCGCGACTTCGGCGAGTCCGCCGGCCGGGCGGCGGTGGCGCTGGTGGAGGACCGGGTCAGGCGGGGCCTGCCGCCGCAGAGCGTGGTCAGTGTGACGGGCCTGGCACTGACCGACGCCGTCCGGGCGGGGCTCGACTCCGGGGTCCTGGACCGCCGCCCCGTGTTCGACGTGCTCACCCCGACCGGGGTGACGTGGGCGGACGGGCGACACGTGGACGCCGACGTGATCCTCTGGGCGACCGGCTTCCGGGCCGCCGTCGACCACCTGGCGCCGCTGCACCTGCGCGAGCCGGGCGGCGGGATCCGCGTCGAGGGCACCAGGGCGGTCCGCGACGAGCGGATCCACCTCGTCGGCTACGGGCCGTCGGCGTCGACCATCGGGGCGAACCGGGCCGGCGGCGCGGCGGTCCGCGAGATCCGCCGCCTCCTCACCCGCGACACCGCCGAAGCGGGCCGCGCCTGACCGGCCCCGCCGGCCACCGTTCCCCTGTCAGCGGCGATGCGGGCAGGTGAACTCGGCCTCCCCCGGCCTCCACCGACGTGCGGCGCCGAGGACACGCACGGACCACACGCTCAGCGCCACCGCCACGACGCCCGGCGACAACCGCAACCGTTCGAGCACGCGGGGATCAGGGCTCCTGGTGGCCGGGGGGTCCTGCCTCGGCGCGGGCGGCGCCCGCCTGCGCGCGCAGCCTGTTGAAGTCCGCCACGTGCTTCTTGTGCTCCTCGTACGTCGCCGAGAAGCGGGTGTCCCCCGGCTTCACCGTGACGAAGAACAGCCAGTCCCCGGGGGTCGGGGCGACGGCCGCCGCCATCGCCTCCAGTCCCGGGCTGTCGATCGGCGTGGGCGGCAGGCCCTGACGTTCGTACGTGTTGAAAGGGCTGTCGATCTTCGTCTCGCTCAGCTTGGTGTCCACCGTGTTGCGGTTCAGCGCGTAGTTGATGGTGGAGTCCATCTGGAGCGGCATCGATTTCGCCAGCCGATTGTGGACCACGCGCGCGACCTTGCCCATGTCGGCGCGCGTGTCGGCCTCCGCCTCGATGATGCTGGCGAGGGTGGCCGTCTGGTAGGGGGTCATCGCGTGGGACTTGGCGCCGTCCGTGACGGCTTTGGTGGCCAACTTCCCGTTCGCCGTGCGCACCATGTACGCGAGTACCGACGCCGGGGTGGACTTCGAGGTCACCGGGTACGTCGCCGGGAAGAGGTAGCCCTCCGGGTTGCCCTTCGCCTCCGGGGGAAGGGCCAGGCCGGCCGTGGCGACCGCCGACTTCGTGGATCCCGACGGGAGTTTGAGCGCGCTGTCCACGGCGGCGTAGACCTGTGGGGCCCGCCAGCCTTCGGGGATCAGCAACTGGCGTGGTTTCTCCGGCGCTTTCTCGCTCGGCAGCAGCGGAATCAGGACTGCGGCCCCGAGTCCGAGCAGCGTGCCGAAGAGGAGCGCCAGCCTGCCCCGGCGGGTGAGCCGGGGGTGGCGCTGTGGCGGCAGATCTTCATGACGCATGCGGGCACGTTAACCCGCGAACTGCGGCATTTCCGCCATCTCCTCCACATTCCGGTCATATGATCACACGTTTACCGGGGTCGGCACGGCATCGCCGAACGTCTCGCCCTTGGCCGCCTTGACGGTCTCACCCTTGGCCGTCTCGTTCACGGCCTTCTCGTTCACCGCACCCTCCGGCAACACCGCGGCGTCCCGGTCGCGCCGGACGAGCGCGGCGTACCGGCCGTCGGCCTGCAGCAGTTCCTCGTGCGTTCCGCGCTCGGCGATCCGACCGGCGTCCAGGACCACGATCTGGTCGGCGTCGCGAACGGTGGACAGGCGGTGGGCGATGGTGATGGTGGTGCGGCCCGCGGAGAGGTTGTCGATGGCTCGCTGCACCGCGTGCTCCGTACGGGTGTCGAGCGCGCTGGTCGCCTCGTCGAGGATCAGCACCGGCGGGTCACGCAGGATCGTGCGGGCGATGGCCAGGCGCTGCTTCTCGCCGCCCGAGAAGCGGTAGCCGCGTTCGCCGACCAGGGTGTCGTATCCGTCGGGCAGCGAATCGATGTGTTCGTGGATCTGGGCCGCGCGGGCCGCCTCGACGATCTCCTCGTCGGTGGCGTCCGGCTTGGCGAAGCGCAGGTTGTCGGCGACCGAGGCGTGGAAGAGGTAGGTCTCCTGGGAGACCACGCCTATGGACCGGGCCAGCGAGTCGAAGTCCAGGTCGCGTACGTCCACTCCGTCGAGGACGACCCGCCCGCCGGTCACGTCGTAGAGCCGGGGCACCAGGTAGCTCAGGGTGCTCTTGCCCGAACCGGTCGGACCGACCACCGCGAGGGAGCCGCCGGCCGGCACGGTGATGTCGATCGCCGACAGGGTGGGGCCGTTCTTGGCCTCGTACGCGAAGTGCACGTCCTCCAGCCGGACCTCGCCCTTGGCGCGCTCCAGTCGTACGGCGTCGGGGCGCTCGGTGATGTCCACCGGCAGGTCGAGGTACTCGAAGATCCGGGCGAACAGCGCGAGCGAGGTCTGGATCTGCACACCGGTCGACAGCAGGCTCACGGCGGGCCGGAACAGGCCCTGCTGAAGGGTGACGAAGGCGACGAGGGTACCGACGGACAGCGACGGGGAGCCGGTCTGCAGCGCGATGCCCGCCGCCCAGTAGATGAGCGCGGGCATGGCGGCCATGACGATGCCGATGGTGGACATCCGCCAGCGCCCGGCCATGCTGGAGCGCACTTCGAGGCCGACCAGCTTCTCGGACTCCTCCGAGAAGGAACGGGTCAACGAGTCGGCGCGCCCCATGGTCCGGCCGAGCAGGATGCCGCTGACCGAGAGCGATTCCGTGACCGTCGCCGCCATGGAGGCCATCTGCTTCTGCCGCTGCATCGTGATCCGCTTGCGCTCACGGCCCACCCGCCGGCTGATCCACACGAAGACGGGGAGCAGCAGGAGCGAGACGAGCGTCAGGCGCCAGTCCAGCGCGAGCATGGCCACGACCGAGGCGATCACGGCCGTCAGGTTCGAGACGAGGGAGGTGGCGGTGGAGGTGACGGTGGCCTGCATGCCGCCGATGTCGTTGGCGATGCGGGACTGCACCTCGCCGGTGCGGGTGCGGGTGAAGAAGGCCAACGGCATCCGCTGGAGCTGGGCGTACACGGCGGTGCGCAGGTCGTGCATGACGCGCTGGCCGACCGTGGTGGATATGAGGGTCTGGAGCACGCCGAAGACGCTGGTGACGACCGCGGTGAGGATCATGCCGAGCGCCAGCAGGCTCAGCAGTCCGGTCCGCCCCTGGGGGATCGCGACGTCGAGGATCTCCCTCAGCAGGAACGGCGAGGCGACGCCGACGAGGGAGGAGGCGCCGACGAGGGCGCCGACGACGGCGAGCCGACCGCGGTAGGGCCGGAAGAGGGAGACGATGCGGCGCAGCTCACGGGGCTGGTCCGCGGGGGCGGGTCGGTCGGGGTCGAGGGCTTCTTTCGATGGGGACCACTCGGGCTCTTTGGGGCGCATGGGCCTCCTTCTGACGAGACTCGCATGAGCATAGCTCATTGTTACCTATACTCACAATGAATCTGGTCCCTATACTCTTCCCATTATGAGGACCGCAGCATGAGCACCGCTCCCGAAGCCGACAGCACGGACAGCACGGACGGGGTACTCGCCGAGCAACTGCTCCGCCTGACCCGCCGGCTGCACCGCATCCAGAAGCGCCATCTCGAACCCCTCGGGATCACTCCCGCCCAGTCAAGGCTGCTGCGGCTGGTCTCGCATTACGACGGCACGGAACCGCCCCGCATGGCGGATCTGGCCGCACGCCTGGAAGTGGTCCCCCGCGCCGT
Source organism: Streptomyces sp. NBC_01426 (assembly GCF_036231985.1). Classification (GTDB taxonomy): domain Bacteria; phylum Actinomycetota; class Actinomycetes; order Streptomycetales; family Streptomycetaceae; genus Streptomyces. The sequence continues at coordinate 6,492,290 of NZ_CP109500.1, read as the reverse complement.
CACCACGCTGGTCGACGGGCTGGAGGCGGCCGAGTGCGTGCGCCGCGCGCCCGACCCGGCGAACCGCCGGGTGATCCGGATCGAGCTGACCGACACCGGCCGCGCCACGCTCCGCCGGCTGCGCAACGCGCGAACCGACGCGGCAGAGGAGATCCTGGCTCCATTGACCGCCGAACAGCGCAGGGTGCTCGGTGGCCTGCTCAACGCTCTGGCGGACGCCCCGGCGGAGCCCGCCTGCTGAGATCGCCGCCGAGTCGAGGGGTCGCCGCCATGCCGCTGCTGGAGCCGAAGCCCGGGACCCTGCGACCGCGCGACGTCGGCGCCCCTTCGCCCGATCGGGTGTCGGACCATCGGGCGGGCGGGACCCCGGAGGCGCTGCGGGCCGACCTGTCGGAGCTGCTCGGCGCCGAGAAGGTGCTGTGGAAGGTCTCCGACCTGGTCCGGTACGCCTCGGACGCGTCCCCGTACCGGTTCGTGCCCCGGGTCGTGGTGGTCGCCGAGGACATCGACGACGTCTCCGCCGTGCTCTCGTACGCTCACGGCAAGCAGCGCGAGGTGGTCTTCCGCGCTGCCGGGACCTCGCTCAACGGGCAGGCCCAGGGCGAGGACATCCTGGTCGACGTGCGCCGCCACTGGTCCGGCGTCGAGGTGCTCGACGGCGGTCTGCGGGCGCGGATCCGGCCCGGCACCACCGTGCTGCGGGCCAATGCCGCACTCGCCCGCCACGGCCGGATCCTGGGACCCGACCCGGCGAGCGCCATCGCCTGCACCCTGGGCGGGGTCGTGGCGAACAACGCGTCCGGCATGACGGCGGGAACCACCCGGAACTCCTACCGCACCCTGTCCTCCCTCACCCTGGTGCTGCCCACCGGCACCGTCGTGGACACGGCCGACCCGCTCGCCGACGAGGAACTGGCGCGCGCCGAACCGAGCCTGTGCCGGGGGCTGATGGACATCAAGGGGGAGATCGAGGCGAACCCCGCCCTGGTCGCCCGGATCCGCGCCAAGCACGAGATCAAGAACACCACCGGCTACCGGCTCGACGCCTACCTCGACGGCACCACCCCCGTCGAGATCCTGCGCGGCCTGATGGTGGGGTCCGAGGGCACCCTCGGCTTCATCTCGGAGGTCGTCTTCGACACCCTCCCCCTGGACCGCGAGCTGACGAGCGCCCTGCTGTTCTTCCCGTCCCTGCCCGCCGCGGCCGCCGCCGTACCCCTGTTCAACGAGGCCGGGGCGATCGCCGTCGAGGTGATGGACGGCAACACCCTCCGGGCCTCGGTCAGTGTCGCGGGGGTGCCCGCGGACTGGGCCGACCTCCCGAAGGACACCACCGCCCTGCTGGTGGAGTTCCGCGCCCCGGACGAGGCGGGCCGGGTCGACTGCGAGCGGCGCGCGGCCGCGGTGCTCGCGCGGTTGGAACTGGTCGCCCCGGTCGCCTCGGTGACGAACGCCTTCACCCGCGACCCCGGCACCATCTCCGGGTACTGGAAGGCCCGCAAGGCCTTCGTCACCGCCGTCGGCGGGGCCCGCGCGCCCGGGACCACTCTGATCACCGAGGACTTCGCCGTCCCGCCGGGCCGGCTCGCCGAGGCCTGCGAGGCCCTCCTCGCCCTCCAGGCGGAACACGGCTTCGACGCCGCCGTGGCCGGTCACGCCGCGCACGGCAACCTGCACTTCCTGCTCGCGTTCGACGCCGCCCTCCCGGCGGACGTGGCACGGTACGCGGCCTTCATGGACGCGTTCTGCCGGCTGACCGTCGAGCGCTTCGACGGCTCGCTGAAGGCCGAGCACTCCACCGGCCGCAACATGGCCCCCTTCCTGGAACTGGAATGGGGCCCCGAGGCCACCGAACTGATGTGGCGCACCAAGCGGATCATCGACCCCGACCTGGTGCTGGCGCCGCGCGTCCTGCTCGACCGTGACCCGCGGGCCCACCTGCGCGGACTGAAGACCATTCCGCGGGTGGAGGCGGTGGCCGACCCGTGCATCGAGTGCGGCTTCTGCGAACCGACCTGTCCGAGCGAGGACGTGACGACCACGCCGCGGCAACGGATCGTGCTGCGCCGCGAGATGATGCGGCAGCCGCCCGGCTCGCCCGTGCTCGAAGGGCTGCTCGACGCCTACGGCTACGACGCCGTCGACACCTGCGCGGGCGATTCCACCTGCAAGCTCGCCTGCCCCGTCGGCATCGACACCGGCGCGCTGATGAAGGACTTCCGCCACCGACGGCACGGTCCGCGCGAGGAGCGCGTCGCCGAGCTGGCCGCCCGGCGGTTCCGTACGGTCGAGTCGGCCGCCCGACTGGCCGTGGCCGCCGCCGACACGATCTCGCAGCGGGGCGGTGACCGGTTCCTGCGGGCCGTGACGGGCGCCGCGCGCAAGGTGGTGAGCCCCGATCTGGTGCCGGAGTGGCTGCCGCGGCTCCCCGGCGCAGCGGCCCGCGCACGGCCCGACACCCTGCGGGTGGGGGCCGTCGCGGTGTACTACCCGGCCTGCGTCAACCGGATCTTCGGCGGCCCCGAGGGCGAGCCCGGGCCCTCCCTGCCCGAGGCCGTGGTGGCCCTGTCGGAGCGGGCCGGGCTGCCGGTGTGGATCCCCCGCGACGTGGCCGGCACCTGTTGCGCGACGATCTGGCACTCCAAGGGCTACGACGCCGGGAACCGGGTGATGGCCAACAGGATGGTGGAGTCGGCCTGGGGCTGGACCGCCGGCGGACGGCTGCCGCTGGTGGTCGACGCCTCCTCCTGCACCCTGGGCATCGCGCAGGAGGTGGTCCCCTACCTGACGGACGACAACCGGGCCCTGCACGCGGAACTGCGCGTCGTCGACTCCGTCGTCTGGGCGGCCGATGAGCTGCTGCCGCGCCTGGAGATCCTGCGCACCGTCGGCTCGGCGGTGTTGCACCCGACGTGCTCGATGGAGCATCTGGGTGACACGGACCGGCTCCGGGCCGTCGCCGAGGCCTGCGCCGACGAGGTGGTGGTCCCGGACGACGCGGGCTGCTGCGCCTTCGCCGGCGACCGGGGCATGCTGCACCCGGAGCTGACCGCGTCGGCCACGGCCCGCGAGGCGGCGGAGGTCACCGCGCGCGCCTTCGACGTCCACCTGTCGGCGAACCGGATGTGCGAGGTGGGGATGGATCAGGCCACCGGCCGCTCCTACCGTTCGGCCCTGCTCGAACTGGAGCGCGCCACGCGCCCCTGATCCCCACCCACGACCAGGGCGGACGCCCCGCACCGGGGCCGCGGTGCACGAAGCCGCGCTCCGTCGCCCGCGGAAAACCGATTGCCCCTGGGCGGTCCGGAAGACGAACCTTGTGTGGTTTGAACCACTCGACCAGTCATGGGGCGTCATGCAGATCAGCGATCTTCCGTATCCGGACCCAGGGGTACCCGACGCTCGCTCCGGCCCTCGCTTCCTCGTGTGGCTGGGCCGCAACCAACTCGGCGGACAGGCCAAAAGCCTGTGCTGGGGGCTGTTGCACCACATCGGCATCGCCGGGCTGCCCTTCGCGGTGGGGTTCGGCGTCGAGGCGGTCGTGGACCGCGACGGCCGACGGCTGCTGCTCGTCGGGGCGTTGATCGCGGTGCTCGGCATCGCGATCTCGCTCGGCGACGCGATGCTGCACCGGACGGCCGTCACCAACTGGATCACCGCCGCCGCCCGCGTGCAGCAGCTCCTCGCCCGCAAGACCGCGGAGTTGGGCTCCGCCCTGACCCGGCGGGTGGCGGCCGGCGAGGTCGTCGCGGTGTCCACCGGCGACGTCGAGAAGATCGGCTGGTTCGTCGAGGCGGTCTCGCGCTTCCTCGCCGCGGCCGTGGCGATCGTGCTCGTCTGCGTGGGCCTCGTCTGGTACGCGCCGTCCCTCGGCGTGGTCGTGGCCGTGGGCATGCCGCTGCTGGCCCTCTCCTCCCTGCCGCTGCTCCCCCGGGCCACCCGGCGCGCCGACGTCCAGCGCGAGAAGGCGGGCAAGGCGACCGAGCTGGCCTCGGACACCGTGGCGGGCCTGCGCGTCCTGCGCGGGATCGGCGGCGAGGAGCTCTTCCTCGGCCGCTACCGCGCCGCCTCCCAGGAGGTGCGCGAGGCCGCCGTGCGCAGTGCCCGGATGTGGGCGGTGATCTCGTCGATCCAGGTGTTCCTGCCGGGCCTGCTGATGATCACCGTGGTCTGGTACGGCTCCTCGCTCGTCCTGGACGGTCGGCTCGACGTCGGCGAACTCGTCGCGGTCTTCAGCGCGGTGTCCCTGCTGCTCTACCCCCTGCGGAGCGTGGAGGAGATCGCCATGGCGTACTCGTTCTCGCGTCCCTCCGCCAAACGGGCGGCACGGGTGCTGAAGCTGACCCGGACCGACGCGGACGAGCCCGAGGCGCGGACCGCTCCCGAGGCCCCGGCCCCGGGCGGGGACCTGTACGACCCGGAGACGGGTCTGTTGGTCCCGGCCGGGCAGTTCACCGCCGTCGTGTGCGGCGACCCGGACCTCGCGGGCCGGCTCGCGGAACGGCTCGGCGGCCATCCGACGGACGACGCCGCCGACGGGCCCCCGGTGCTGTTGGGCGGGGTCGCGTTGGACGAACTCGCGCTCGACACCGCCCGCACGCTGGTCCTCGTACAGGACAAGGACCCGGTGCTGCTGTCCGGGACCCTGCGCGAGCTGTTCGACGTACCGGCGTCCGGAGCGGTGACGCCCTCGGACGCGCTGGTGGCCGCCCAGTGCGCCGACGTGCTGGACGCGCTGCTCCAGTCGGCGCCCGACGGGGTCGAGGACGCCATGGACGCGCGGATCACCGAGCGCGGCCGTTCGCTGTCCGGGGGGCAGCGTCAACGGCTGGCCCTGGCCCGGTCCCTGGTCACCGACCCGGAGGTACTGGTGTTGGACGAGCCGACCTCGGCCGTCGACTCGCACACCGAGGCACGGATCGCGGAGGGCGTCGCGGCCCTGCGCGCGGGGCGCACCACGGTGGTCCTGGCCTCCTCTCCCCTGTTGCTGGACCGCGCCGACCGGGTGGTGCTCGTGCACGAGGGAACCGCCCTGCCGGCCGGCACGCACCGCGAACTGCTGCACGGCGAACCGCGCTACCGGGCCGTCGTCACCCGCGAGACCGAAGAGGAACAGCGGGCGGCGGGCCTGGAACTGGCGCGCGTCGCAGAATCACTCACAGAGATCGAGGAATCCGCATGATCGGCGTGGCGCCGCCGGACTACGATCCGGCAGCCCCCGAAACGGCCGCGACGCTGCCCGTGGGCACGTCCGCGACCGTTCGGGACTATGTGCGCGGCCTGTTCCGGCGCCACCGGCGGGCCTTCGTGCTCCTGGTGACGGTCAACGCGGTCGCGGTGGTCGCGTCCATGGTCGGCCCGTACCTGCTGGGTCGGGTCGTGGACGATCTCGCGGCCGGGGTCCGCGAGCTGCGCCTGGGCACCGTGGCCCTGCTGTTCGCGGGGGCCCTCGTCGTACAGACCCTCTTCGTGCGGCAGGTCCGGTTGCGCGGGGCGATGCTCGGCGAGGAGATGCTGGCCGACCTGCGCGAGGACTTCCTGGTGCGCTCCGTCGGTCTGCCGCCGGGCGTGCTGGAGCGGGCCGGTACCGGTGACCTGCTGTCGCGGATCACCACCGACATCGACCGTCTCGGCAACGCGATGCGCGAGGCCGTGCCGCAGCTGGCCATCGGCGTGGTGTGGGCGGGGCTGCTCTTCGGGGCGCTGGCCGTGACCGCGCCGCCGCTGGCGTTGGCGGCGTTGGTGGCGCTGCCGATCCTGGTGATGGGCTGCCGCTGGTACTTCCGGCGCGCCCCTTCGGCGTACCGGTCGGAGTCGGCCGGGTACGCGGCGGTCGCGGCGGCGCTCACCGAGACGGTGGACGCGGGCCGGACCATCGAGGCGCACCGTCTCGGGAACCGTCGGATCACGATGTCGGATCGCCGGATCAAGGAGTGGACGGCGTGGGAGCGGTACACGCTGTTCCTGCGGACGGTCCTCTTCCCCGTCATCAACGTGACCTACGTGACGATCCTCGGCTCCGTGCTGATGATCGGCGGCTACTGCGTGCTGCGGGGCTGGATGTCGGTCGGGCAGTTGACGACGGGCGCGCTGCTGGCCCAGATGATGGTCGACCCGATCGGCCTGATCCTGCGCTGGTACGACGAGTTGCAGGTGGCGCAGGTGTCGCTGGCCCGTCTGGTGGGCGTGCGCGAGATCGAGCCGGACGCCGGTGACTCGGCGGTGTCCCCGGAGGGCCGGGCCGTCCGGGCGGACGAGGTCCACTTCGGCTACCGCGAGGGCGTGGACGTCCTGCACCGGGTGTCGATGGCCGTGCCGCCGGGCACCCGCATGGCGCTGGTCGGCCCTTCGGGCGCCGGCAAGTCCACCCTGGGCCGGCTGCTCGCCGGCATCTACGCGCCACGAGCGGGGGAGGTCACCCTCGGTGGGGCGCGGCTGTCGCGGATGCCCGCCGAGCGGGTGCGCGAGCACGTGGCGCTGGTCAACCAGGAGCACCACGTGTTCGTGGGCTCGCTGCGGGACAACCTGCGGTTGGCGCGGACGGGCGCGGACGACGCCGAACTGTGGGCGGCGCTGGGCGCGGTGGACGCGGACGGCTGGGCCCGGGCCATGGAGTCCGGGCTGGACACCGAGGTGGGTTCGGGGGCGACGACGCTGACGCCCGCGCAGGCGCAGCAGATCGCGCTGGCCCGGCTGGTGTTGGCGGACCCGCACACCCTGGTGCTGGACGAGGCGACCTCGTTGCTGGACCCGCGTGCCGCCCGGCATCTGGAGCGTTCGCTGGCCCGGGTGTTGGACGGCCGTACGGTCATCGCGATCGCCCACCGGCTGCACACCGCGCACGACGCGGATGTGATCGCGGTGGTCGAGGAGGGCCGGATCAGCGAGCTCGGTTCGCACGACGAGCTGGTCGCGGCCGACGGCGCGTACGCCGCGCTGTGGCGCTCCTGGCACGGCTGACCCGTGCGTGCGCCGTCGCCGTGGCTCCGGAGTGGAACCACGGCGTACGTGGTGCGGGCCGGTCGGTCGACCCGCGACCGGCCGGCCCGAGCCGTGAGGGTGACGGGTCGGGCCGTGCAGGGTGGCGGGTCGAGCCGTGAGGGTGTCGGATCGGGCCGTGCAGGGTGGCGGCGGGTCGGGCCGTGCAGGATGTCGGATCGGGCCGTGAGGGTGGCGGGTCGGGCGTTACCGCGCCGGTGCGGGGGTCGGTGCCGGGCGTGTGGGTGTCGTGCGCAGCGGCGTCGCGCGTGTCGGTGCCGGTGTGGGGGTCGGTGCGTGGGCCTGCGTCGACGCGCAGGTCCAGACGACCGGGTGCATGACGTCCTCGGCGTCGACGGCGTACCCGCCGACCCGGTCGTCGTCGGAGACGGTGAAGGCTCCGCTGTGGCCCGTCTCCGCGAGGCGGGGCAGGGCGAGGGTGGGCCCGGCGCCCTTCCACGGGGTGGCCTGGTACGGCGGAGCGGTCTCGGGCGGGAAGGGGCCGACCATCGTCGAGTCCGAGGCGGTGCCGACGCTGACGCCGGTGGTCGGGCTGACGTCCTCGAAGGTGCCCTGGGTGCGCTCACCGAGGTTCGCGACCGTGGTCACCTCCGTGTACGGCGGCTTCCAGACGACGCCGCTGGAGACGATGATGCGCGAGAACTCGTAGGTGCCGGAGATCCGGCCCTGCTCGTCGATGTCCTGCGGCCGGTAGCTGCTGTAGGTGTCGCCCGGGTGGAACGGCTGGAGCTCCTGCGCGGGCGCGGCCTTGTCGGCCGCCCACACGAGTCCGGTCTCGTACCAGTACTCCGCGTCCATCACCCCGGTGCCGAGTCCCACGATCCGGCCGGCGTTGTTGATGCCGGTGTCCGTGCGGGGGCGGACTGAACAGAGCGATTCAGGGCGCCCGGCGCGTCGGTTCGGGCCGGTGTCGAAGGGGGACGCGGAGGTCAGATGAAGCCCAGGGCGGACGCGCCGCCGACTCCGCCGAGCAGCATGAACACGGGCATCAGCACCTTCAGCTCCACCCAGCTGCCGGCGCGGAACCGCATCATCTTCGGCGGGCCGATCGGGTACCAGCGCTTGCCGGCGATCGGGAGCGGCCACAGGATCGGGCAGCCGGAGACGGTCAGCGCGTCACCGATGTCGTGGACCAGGGCCCCGAGCAGGATCGGCAGGCCGAGCCAGAGGTACTCCTGGCCGGGTTCGGTGAACAGCCAGCCGGCGCCGTTGCCCGGCTGGTCGAGTACGCCGGCCAGGATCCAGGCGCTGGTGGCGCCCAGGAGCCACACCAGGACATCGCTGGACATCCGGGCCGCCCGCCAGAGCAGGCCTTCGACGGCCAGCACCAAGTGGACGAAGAGCAGCGCGAGCACGCCCCAGCGATCGGCGGTCACGGCGAGGACGGACGAGCCGCCGCCGATCAGGACCGCCCAGAGCCAGGTGTGGGTCAGCGTCCGGTGGCCGCCGGTGCGCCGGGCGTCGCGCGGGGCCCGGGTGGCCTTGTAGACGGCGTACGAGATCTTGTCGACCACCTCGCACAGGCCCTTGGAGAGGGGCCCGAAGGCGCGCGAGATCGTCGCCGACTTGTGGTCGAGGTCGGGCGCGAGCGCCGCGCCGGCGCAGATGAGCGCGCCGACGACGAGGACGGGCCAGGGCATCGGGTACCCGGCCGCCGCAGCCGCCGCGCCGACCCCCAGCCAGGCCGCCGCGCCGGACAGTGAGTGCGCCGGACCCATCATGGTTGTTTCCCCGCCCCGGTTCTGTGGTGGTCAGGGCCCGTTGACGGTTTCGTCCGGGCCGTGTGGACGGCACAGCGTACCGTCGATGATCTTCTTTCCTCCCGCCGGTTCCCTCATCCGGTCCGAAGCCAGGCAAGATGGGGTGTGTGACCCTCATTGATCAGCTCCCGCCGAACGCCGACCCCGATGCCCTCTTCGAGGCCTTCTCCTCGTGGGCGGAGGGCCAGGGCATCACCCTGTACCCGGCGCAGGAGGAGGCACTGATCGAGGTCGTCTCCGGGGCGAACGTGGTCCTCTCCACCCCTACCGGCTCCGGCAAGAGCCTGGTGGCGGCCGGCGCGCACTTCACCGCGCTGGCCCAGGACAAGGTCACCTTCTACACCGCGCCGATCAAGGCCCTGGTGTCGGAGAAGTTCTTCGACCTGTGCAAGCTCTTCGGCACCGAGAACGTCGGCATGCTGACGGGTGACGCCTCCGTGAACTCGGACGCCCCGGTCATCTGCTGCACCGCCGAGGTGCTGGCCTCCATCGCGCTGCGCGACGGCAAGTACGCCGACATCGGCCAGGTCGTCATGGACGAGTTCCACTTCTATGCCGAGCCGGACCGGGGCTGGGCCTGGCAGATCCCGCTGCTGGAGCTTCCGCAGGCACAGTTCGTCCTGATGTCGGCGACCCTCGGCGACATGAAGCGGTTCGAGGAGGACCTGACCCGGCGCACCGGCCGGCCCACCTCGGTGGTCCGCTCCGCGACCCGGCCCGTCCCGCTGTCGTACGAGTACGTCACCACGCCGATCACCGAAACCATCACCGAGTTGCTGGAGACCCGGCAGGCACCGGTGTACATCGTGCACTTCACCCAGGCCCAGGCGGTCGAGCGGGCGCAGTCGCTGATGAGCATCAACATGTGCACCCGCGAGGAGAAGGACAAGATCGCGGAGCTGATCGGGAACTTCCGTTTCACCACCAAGTTCGGCCAGAACCTCTCCCGCTACGTCCGCCACGGCATCGGCGTGCACCACGCGGGCATGCTGCCCAAGTACCGGCGTCTGGTGGAGAAGCTGGCGCAGGCGGGCCTGCTGAAGGTCATCTGCGGTACGGACACCCTCGGTGTCGGCGTCAACGTGCCCATCCGCACCGTGCTGTTCACCGCGCTCACGAAGTACGACGGCACCCGGGTCCGGACGTTGCGTGCCCGCGAGTTCCACCAGATCGCCGGCCGCGCCGGTCGGGCAGGCTTCGACACGGCGGGCTATGTGGTGGCGCAGGCGCCCGAGCACGTCATCGAGAACGAGAAGGCTCTCGCGAAGGCGGGCGACGACCCGAAGAAGCGCCGCAAGGTGGTCCGCAAGAAGGCCCCCGAGGGCTTCGTGGCCTGGTCGGACACCACGTTCGAGAAGTTGATCGCCGCCGACCCGGAGGCGCTGACCTCGCGCTTCAAGGTCACCAACATCATGCTGTTGTCGGTCATCGCCCGCCCGGGCGACGCGTTCAAGGCCATGCGGCACCTGCTGGAGGACAACCACGAGCCGCGCAAGGCGCAGCTGCGGCACATCCGCCGGGCCATCGCGATCTACCGCTCGCTGCTGGACGGCGGTGTCGTGGAGAAGCTCGACACCCCGGACGCCGAGGGCCGCACCATCCGGCTGACCGTCGATCTCCAGCAGGACTTCGCGCTGAACCAGCCGCTGTCCACCTTCGCGCTGGCCTCCTTCGACCTGCTGGACCCGGAGTCCCCTTCCTACGCGCTGGACATGGTCTCGGTCGTCGAGTCCACGCTGGACGACCCGCGCCAGATCCTGGCCGCCCAGCAGAACAAGGAACGCGGCATGGCCGTGGGCGCGATGAAGGCCGACGGGATCGAGTACGAGGAGCGGATGGAACGGCTCCAGGACGTCACCTATCCCAAGCCGCTCGAAGAGCTCCTCCTGCACGCCTACGACGTGTACAGCAAGAGCCACCCGTGGGTCCGCGACCACCCCGTGTCGCCGAAGTCGATCATCCGTGACATGTACGAGCGGGCGATGACCTTCACGGAGTTCACCTCCTACTACGAGCTGGCCCGTACCGAGGGCATCGTCCTGCGCTACCTGGCGAGCGCGTTCAAGGCCCTGGACCACACCATCCCGGACGACCTCAAGTCCGAGGACCTCCAGGACCTCATCGCCTGGCTGGGCGAGCTGGTCCGCCAGGTCGACTCCAGCCTGCTCGACGAGTGGGAGCAGCTGGCGAACCCCGAGGTGGAGACGGCGGAGCAGGCCCAGGAGAAGGCCGACCAGGTCAAGCCGGTGACCGCGAACGCCCGTGCCTTCCGGGTCCTGGTCCGCAACGCCATGTTCCGCCGCGTCGAGCTGGCGGCCCTGGACCACGTCAACGTGCTCGGCGAGCTGGACGGGGAGTCCGGCTGGGACGCCGACGCCTGGGGCGAGGCCCTGGACGGCTACTGGGACGAGTACGACGACCTGGGCACCGGCCCCGACGCGCGCGGCCCGAAGCTGCTGCAGATCGAGGAGGACGCGGAGCACGGCCTGTGGCGCGTCCGCCAGGCCTTCGCCGACCCCGCCGGTGACCATGGTTGGGGCATCAGCGCCGAGGTCGACCTCGCGGCCTCCGACGAGGAGGGCCGGGCGGTCATCCGGGTCACCGCGGTCGGTGAACTCGGCCTCTGATCCGTCCCCGCAGGCCGCCGGCGTCGCCGGGCCCGCCGATTCCGCCGGACACGACAGTGGAGAACCCCTGATGACGAACCCCGCCGAGAGACTGGTCGATCTGCTCGATCTGGAGCAGATCGAGGTCAACATCTTCCGGGGCGCGAGCCCCCAGGAATCCCTCCAGCGCGTCTTCGGCGGGCAGGTCGCCGGCCAGGCGCTGGTGGCCGCGGGCCGCACGACCGAGACGGACCGCCCGGTCCACTCGCTGCACGCGTACTTCCTGCGCCCCGGCATTCCCGGGGTGCCCATCGTGTACCAGGTGGAGCGGGTGCGCGACGGGCGTTCCTTCACGACGCGTCGTGTCACCGCGGTCCAGCAGGGCAAGACCATCTTCAATCTGACCGCCTCCTTCCATCATCCGGAGGAGGGCAGCATCGAGCACCAGCTGCCCCCTCGCCTCGACTTCCCGCACCCGGACACGCTTCCTACGGTCGCGGAGGAGATCCGCGAGCACCTGGGAGCCCTGCCCGAGGCCCTGGAGCGGATGGCCCGCCGCCAGCCCTTCGACATCCGCTACGTGGACCGGCTCCGCTGGACTCCCGAGGAGCTCAAGAACGCCGATCCGCGCAGCGCGGTGTGGATGCGGGCGGTCGGCCCGCTCGGCGACGATCCGCTCGTGCACACCTGCGCCCTCACCTACGCCAGTGACATGACCCTCCTCGACGCCGTGCGCATCCCGGTGGAGCCGCTGTGGGGCATGCGCGGCTTCGACATGGCCTCGTTGGACCACGCCATGTGGTTCCACCGGCCGTTCCGGGCCGACGAGTGGTTCCTGTACGACCAGGAGTCCCCCATCGCGCACGGTGGTCGGGGCCTGGCGCGCGGCCGCATCTACGACCTGGAGGGCAGGCTGCTGGTCTCCGTGGTCCAGGAGGGCCTCTTCCGCCCCTACGCCCCCAGGACGTCGCAGTCGCCCGACCCGTCCGCGCCGTCGTCCGCCCCGTCCACGAAGAGCTGAGCACGCCCATGTCCACCCCGGTCCTCCCCTGTCCCTGCGGGCTGTCCGCCACGTACCCGGAGTGCTGCGGCCGCTTCCACTCCGGTGACCGGCAGGCGCCCACGGCGGTGTTGCTGATGCGGTCGCGCTTCAGCGCCTTCGCGGTCGGCGACACCGCCTACCTGCTCCGTTCCTGGCACCCGTCCACCCGCCCGGACCGGCTCGAACTGGATCCCGGGCAGCGCTGGGAACGTCTGGAGATCCTCGCCACCGAACGCGGCGGCATGTTCGAGACACAGGGCGCGGTGGAGTTCCGGGCGCACTACCGCGAGGGCCGGCACGCCGGATCCCTGCACGAGCACAGTGGCTTCTCCCGCGAGGACGGGGCCTGGGTCTATGTCGGCCCCCTCTCCCCGGTGGACTTCGACTGACCCCGAGCGCCGGTCAGGGCGAAGTCCAGGCCGGCGCGGTACCACCGGATCTCGTCCGGCGGCCGGGCCCTCAGCAGCGACTCCGCCACGACGGCGGCCTCCGGGATCCGCGGGTGGCCGTAGGGCGGGGGCGGTGCCAGCGCCGCGAGCACGATGCGTTCGGCCGGATCGGGCACCGCCTCCCGCACCTCGTCCGTCGGAAGGACGGACGCGAGCACGGCGGCCCGCTCCCAGGGGTCGCCGATACGTCTCAGCAGTAACTCCACGTGTCGCTCACGCCAGGTGCGGGGGCGCAGGTCGCCTTTGGCCGCGATCAGCTCCCGGTCTTCCGGGGGCGCCGTCCCGCGCAACATGCTGGCGTCCCGGGCGGCGAACGCCCGCAGTTCGGCGGTCAGGTAGAGCCACACCACGGCGCGGTAGCGGTTGATCCGGTAGCCGATCGGGGTGATGTGCCCGCAGCGCGCGAGCCGGGTGAACCGGCTCGGCCCCACCCCGAGCACCTCGGCTCCGGCGTCGGCGCCTGCCACGGTCTCGACCCGCGCGCGCAGGGCTTCCGGGAAGCCCTCGGCCGCCGTCACCCGCTCCACCTCGGCCCGCGTGAAACGTGCGGCCCCGCTCGGCGCCCGGGGTCCGGCGCGCACCAGTCCCAGTTGCACGGCCCGGGCCAACTCGCCCCGTCCCAGGCCCAGCTCCCGCGCGGCCCGGACACCGCCGACCAGCGCCTCCGGCGACGCGCCCGCCGCCGGCCCGGCCGGTGCTCCCGGCCCCGATTCTTCCCGCGCGTCCGGTACGGCCACGGCGCGGTCCTGCGTTTCCGCCCTCATCACGGTCCTCCCCCACGAGTGGCGATCACTCTGTGTGAAGACCGTAACTCAGCGCGATGATGTGCGGCGAGGCCTGTGGACAACTCCCGCACATGGCCCCGAACTCCCGATCCGAGCACTGCGCCGGACCCGGTCCGGCTCCCCGTCCGAGTCTCGCTCCGGCCCCGGGTCGAGGCCCTCCGTCAGCCCCCGGTGATGCGTCGTTCCGCGACGCCCAGGTGCTCGCCCACCCGGTTCACCATCAGGGTCATCTCGTACGCGACCTGCACGATGTCCGCCTCGGCGGCGCTGAGCGCGCACAGGCAGCTGCCCGAGCCCGCCGCGACGACGAACAGGAACCCCTCGTCGAACTCGACCATCGTCTGGCGCACCTCGCCCGCCCGGAAGTGCCGTCCGGACCCCTTGGCCAGGCTCTGCAACCCGGCCGCGACGGCGGCGAGATGCTCCGCGTCCTCCCGGGCCAGGCCCGCGCTCGCGCCCGTCACCAGCCCGTCGTTCGACAGCACCACCGCGTGCCGGACCTGCGGGACCCTGCGTGTCAGGTCGTCCAGTAGCCAATCGAGCTGCTTGTCCAGTGCCATTTCCAGCCCCTCCCCGTCGACGCGGCCGACGTGGCCGCGTCCCACCCCGCTTGGTCGTGCCGCCAGCCTTCCCCACCAGCGGCTTTCCGGCAAGGAGGATGGACCCATGACGAAGAAGATGACCGAAGAGGAATGGCGGGCGTTCGTCTCGCATTCCACCCGTACCGGGAAGCTCTCCACCGTCCGCGCGGACGGGAGCCCGCACATCGCTCCCATCTGGTTCGTTCTCGATGGGGACACGTTCGTGTTCAACACCGGCCGCGACACCGTCAAGGGTCGGAATCTGGCCCGGGACGGCCGGGTCGCCCTCTGCGTGGACGACGACCGGCCGCCCTTCTCCTACGTCGTCCTCCAGGGCCGCGCCGAGCTGGTCGAGTACACCGGCCACGAGCGGGAGATGCTGACCTGGGCGACGAGGATCGGGGGTCGCTACATGGGCGAGGAGCGCGCCGAGGCCTTCGGCCGGCGCAACGCGGTCGACGGGGAACTCCTCGTCCGCGTCACCATCGACAAGGTGATCGCGATGGCCGACGTGGCGGCCTGACCCGGTGCTCGCCGGCGTCCGCACGCTGCGGACGTCGGTCACTCCGGCCCCGTCCGCGCACCCGAGCCCACCGACGCGAGCAGCCGGGCGGTGTGCATCCGCCCGGCATACTCGACCAGCCGGATCAGCACTTCCTTGCCGGAGTCCTTGTCCCGGGCGTCGCACAGCACCACGGGCGTGCCCTGTTCCAGATCAAGGGCCCGCGCCACCTCGTTCGAGGCGTAACGCCGCGCGCTCGTAAAGCAGTTGACGGCCACGACGAACGGGATCCGGCGGTGCTCGAAGTAGTCCACGGCCGGGAAGCAGTCCTCCAGCCTTCGCGTGTCGGCCAACACCACCGCGCCGAGGGCGCCTTGCGACAGCTCGTCCCACAGGAACCAGAACCGGTCCTGTCCCGGCGTGCCGAACAGGTACAGCGACAGGCCCGAGCGGATGGTGATGCGCCCGAAGTCCATGGCCACCGTCGTGGTGGTCTTCTGGTCGACGCCTCCGGTGTCGTCGACGAGTTGGCCCGCCTCGCTGAGCAGTTCCTCCGTGCGCAGTGGTCGGATCTCGCTGACCGCGCCCACCAGCGTGGTCTTGCCGACGCCGAAGCCGCCCGCCACGAGGATCTTCAGCGCGAGCGCCGCCGCTTCCTCGTCCTCGTCCTCGTCGACTTCCGGACCGGACCCGGTGGATCCGTTGTGGTGCAGTCCCATCACAGCGCTCGCAATCCTTCGATGACTTCACGCAGAATCCGCTCGTCGGGCAGGTGCGCGGGGGGTACCGGGCGGCTGACCTTGACGTGGCCTGCCTCCAGCAGGTCGCCCAGCAGCACCCGCACCACGCCCACGGGCAGGTCGGCGTCGGCGGCGAGTTCCGCCACCGATTGGGTCTCGTCGCGGCACAATCCGAGCAGCGCACGGTGTTCGGGGCCCCACAGGGACCCGGTCGCCTCGGCGCCGCCCTCGGGGTCCACCACGACGACCAGGGCGATCAAGTCGAAGCGGACGCCGTGCGGTCCCGGTCTGGTGCGTCCGCCGGTCATGGCGTAGGGCCGCACGAGCGGCCCCGCCTCGGTGTCGAACCACTGGCCGTTCACCGGTCTGAGCGCCGCGCTCACCCTGCGGCCGGCGGGTGGGCCGCGAACCGCGAGGGGGCGTACAGGTGCTCGCCGACCCGCTTGACCAGCCGGGCCATCTCGTAGGCGATGAGCCCGATGTCGGCGCCGCCGGCGCTGAGGACGGCCAGGCAGGAGCCTTCTCCCGCGGCGGCGACGAAGAGGAATCCGTCGTCCATCTCGACCATCGTCTGGCGCACGCCCCCGGCGCGGAAGTGCCGGCCCGCGCCCTTGGCCAGGCTGTGGAAGCCGGAGGCCACGGCGGCCAGGTGCTCGGCGTCCTCCCGGCTGAGCCGGCTGGAGGATCCCACCGCCAGGCCGTCGCCGGACAGGATCACCGCGTGCCGGACCTCGCGGACGCGGGTCACGAGGTCGTCCAGGAGCCAGTCCGACTCGCCGGCCCCGCGGGTTCCGTCGCGCCCGATCCGCTGGTGTTCGATCATCACACTTCTCCTTCGCTGCCTGCGTGGGGGGAGTTCTCGCCGGCGCCCCGGGCCCAGCCGGCCCGGTAGGCGGCCATTCGGTCCCGGGCCTGCTCTGGGCTGCGGTCCGGCGGTCCGCCCGACGGGCCCGCTTCCGCCGGGTCCTCGGGCTCGGGGACCTCGCGCAGTTGCGGGACCAGGCTGGCCTGGCGGACCCTGCGCGGCAGTTCGGTCACCGAGGCCGCGCCCGCCGGCGCCGCGGCGGGTACCTGGGTACGGGTCGCCGGGGCGCCGGGGCCGCGCGGCCGCAGCGGCGCGACCGCGGCGGGCCGCGGTTCCCCGGGCTCGCCCGCGGGGTCCGGATCGGGGGTGTCCCGCTCGGGGTCCGCCGCGGCACCGGACGCGGCCGGTGTCTCGGCCTCGTCCCGTACGACGCCGGCGCGGGCGCGCTCCCGGACGGGTCCGGCGGAGGCCCCCTCGTGGGAGGCGCCGGCGCGGGAGGACTCGCGTACGGGAACGGCTCCCACGGCGACCGGGGAGGGCGCCGTCGCCTCGGCGGGCTCGTCCGCGACCGCCGTGATGGCGCCCTGGAGCAGGAAGTTCGGCAGCAGGACCACGGCGGTGGTGCCTCCGTACGGTGACGGGCGCAGGTGGACCCGCACCCCCTGTCGGGCAGCGAGCCGGCTGACCACGAACAGTCCGAGGCGGTCGCTGTCGAACAGGTCGAGCGCCTCGGACTGCTCGATCCGGCGGTTGGCGTCGTAGAGCGCCTCGCGGCCCATGCCGAGCCCGCGGTCCTCCACCTCCAGGACGTAACCGGCGCCCACCGGCTCGCCGCTGACCCGGACCTTGGTGTGCGGCGGGGAGAACTGGGTTGCGTTCTCGACGAGTTCGGCCAGCAGGTGGGTGAGGTCGGCCACCGCGCCGCCGACCACGGCCGCCTCGGCGAGCCCGCGGACCTCGACGCGCGGGTAGTCCTCGATCTCGGAGACGGCGGCGCGTACGACATTGGTCAGGGGGATCGGCATGCGCCACGCGCGACCCGGGGCGGCTCCCGACAGGATGATCAGGCTTTCCGCGTGTCGACGCATCCGCGTGGTCAGGTGGTCGAGGCGGAAGAGGTCGTCGAGTTCGCCCGGGTCGTCCGAGCGGCGTTCCATGGAGTCGAGCAGGGTCAACTGCCTGTGCACCAGGACCTGACTGCGGCGGGCGAGGTTCACGAAGACACCGCTCACCCCGCCGGCGAGTTCGGCGCGCTCGACGGCGGCGCTCAGTGCGGCCCGGTGCACGGTGGAGAGGGCCTCCCCCACCTGGGTGATCTCGTCCTCGGCGGGCGGCCCGGCCGAGGTCTCGGCCTCGATGTCGATGTCCTGACCGGCCCGCAGTCGCTCCATGGCGTACGGGAGCTTGCGACGCGCGATCTCCAGGGCGGTGTTGCGCAACGAGACCAGTTCCACCACCAGTGCGCGGCCGATCCGCACGGAGATCACCAGGGAGGCGACGACGGCGGCCAGGCCGAGGACGACGGCCGCGCCGGCTCCGCTGAGCGCCACGCGGGCGAACGGGTCGGCGCGATCGGTGACTTCGGCGCGTGCGGCGACCTCGGTCTCCCTGATCGAGGCACTGACACCGCTGTGGGCGGCGTCCCACCCGGCGGGCTTGGCGGCGCCGGAACCGGCGCCGGGTCCCGTACCCGCCGTGAGCGCCCGGTCCTCCGCCGCGATGAGCTCGGCGTGCGTGGCGCTCTTGGACACGGACTCCCACGCGGTTCGCTCCGCGCTCGGCAGGTCCCGGGCCGCGTCCGCGAGCAGCGCACGGCGGGTTTCGACGACGCCGGTCAGCCGACGGAGCGCTTCGGCGTTGCGCGGCCCCGGCACGGCGAGCAACGCGTCCTCCCTCGACAGCAGTTCCCCGGCTTCGGCGAACTCCAGCAGGACCCGGGCGTCCGGGCCGAGTTCGGCGTCCTGCGCACCGGACAGGGCCCCGCCGACGGCGAGCGCGGCGTCGGCGACGCGGGTGTACGTCTCGTAGGCGGCGTCGGCGGTCGTCCGCCGGCCGATGACGTCCTTGCGCGCGGAGCCGAGTCCCTCGGCGGCGGCCACGAACGCGCCGAGCCGGACGACGACGTCGGTGCGGTAGTCACCGGAGTCGGCGACGGTGTTCCGGTCGCCGAGCCGCAGCCGGCGCACGGCGTCGTCGGTGCGCCGGGTCTGCTGTTCGAGGGCGGCGGCCGGCTCGCCGGTACCGGGGTCGGCCAGGAAGCGCACCGCGGCCCGCCGTTCGGCCTGCACCTCGGCGAGCGCGGCGGAGACGGGGGTGCCGATCTCCCGCTCGACCCGTTGGACCCGGCCGAGTCGGGCGAGGTCCTGGGCGGTGCTGACCGTGGCGAAGGCCCAGAGCGCGAGCAGCGAGACCACCGGGACCATCAACAGGGAGACGATCTTGGCCCGGACGGTGCGGGGGCGCAGCCGGATCCGGGGTCTCTCCCGGGAGCCGGCCGCGGTGACGGGGTGCGGGGGCGTTCTCTCCTCGGGCTCCTCGGCGGGTGGCCCCGCGTGCGCCCGGCGGCCGCGCGCCGGGGGCCCGGGCGGCCCCGGCGCCACTGCTTCCGGTTTCTTGCGGGGTGTACGCATGGGCTCCTCGTTCCGGGCGGTACGGGCTGGGGGGGCGGTGGGGACGCGCGGGCCGGGGGCTCAGTGCGCGGGCACGGCGCTCTCCCCGAGTTTCCGGACGGCTGCCGACGCCGCCCGTTCGTCCGCGGTCGGGGACAGTGCCACGAAGGCGGCGGTGATGAAGAGGTAGGAGCCGAGCCCGACGGCGAGCGGGAAGATGAACTGCATCGCCGTGGCGCCGGGCAAGGCCACGTCCGAGGGTGCGACGCGCACCGCGACGGCGGCCATCCCCGTGTAGTGCATGCTGCTGACCGCGGCGCCCATGACGAGCGAGGCGCCGGCCACGGCCATCGGCGACGTGATGTTGAGCGCGGCCCACAGCGCGACGGTGGCGGCGATGACGGCGACGACGACCGACAAGCCGACGACGAGCGGATCGTAGGAGACCTCACCGTGCAGCCGCAGGGCCGCCATCCCGAGGTAGTGCATGCTCGCGACGCCGAGGCCGGTGGTGAATCCACCGATGACCAGCGACCGGCGGCGGTTCCTGCCGTACCCGACGGCGAACACACCGGCCCCGACGACCAACACGGCCACCAGGAGACTGAGGATGGTCAGAGGGACGTCGTAGTGGATCTCGGTGCCGGTGACGTCGAAGCCGAGCATCGCGACGAAGTGCATCGTCCAGATGCCGGTGCCGAGGGCGGATGCCGCGGTGAGGAGCCAGTTGCGGCGGGCGGAGCCGGTCGCGGCGAGCGCACGGACGGTGCAGCGCAGGCCGAGGGCGGCGCCGATCGATGCCATCACGTATGACAGCGCGGGTGTCAGCCAGCCGTAGGCGGCGTGGTCCAGGTGTCCCATGGCCACCGGACGCTAGTCCGGGTGAGGGCACGAACAAGGTGTGCATTTCGAAAGCCGCTGTAACTGCTGAAATATGACAGAGCTACGTTCGCGTTCGATCACACCGCGTACCACCTTGCACACGCACCGCAGGGATGGTCGGGTGGGGGATCATGGGCACATGAGCGAAGACCACACACACGTGCAGGAGTTCTTCGGGGCGCGCGCCGCCGACTGGGACCGCAAGTTCCCGACGGACGGGCCCGCCTTCGCGACCGCCGTGGGCGAGTTCGGTCTGCGCCCCGGAGACCGGGTCCTCGACGCGGGCTGCGGTACCGGGCGCGCCCTGACGGCGCTGCGGGCGGCCGTCGGCCCCTCGGGGACGGTGCTCGGCGTCGACCTCACCCCGCGGATGCTGGCCGCCGCGCGACAGGCCGGCCGGGAGGCCGAGGGCGCTCTGCTGCTGGCGGACGTGGCCCGACTGCCCCTGCGGGACGGGGTGCTGGACGCGGTGTTCGCGGCGGGCTTGATCGCGCACCTGCCCGACCCCGGGTCGAACCTGCGCGAGCTCGCCCGCGTGGTCCGCCCCGGCGGTCGCCTCGCGCTCTTCCACCCGATCGGGCGGGCCGCCCTCGCCGCGCGCCACGGTCGCGAACTCACCCCCGACGACCTGCGGGCCGAGCACAACCTCGGCCCGCTGCTGTCGACTTCGGGCTGGGACATGACCTCGTACGCCGACGAGGACCACCGCTTCCTGGTGCTCGCGACACACCGCCCCTGAGCGACCGCTCCCCCGCGCCGAGGATCCGGAGCCGCCGCCCGTCCCGGCGCTACGCGGGCGGTTGGGCGTCCGCTCCGGCGGGACGGCGCTGATGCGGTACGGGGCAGCCGCCCTGACCGGGTACCGGGAAGGTGCCGAGCTCACCGACGTCGTACCCGTTCGGGTAACCCTTGATCTCCCGGTTCTGGCGGGCGTGGTGCGGCGCCCGGCGCGGCGGCAGCAGCCGTACCGCGCGCCCGCGCAGCCGCAGTGCCCCGCGGACCAGCCGCCGGACCGCCGGGCGCGGGGTCTCGTACCGGAACGCGCTCAGCAGCGAGTCGTCGAGCAGTGCGACGCCGACTCCGCGCATGGCGGGGCCCAGGGGCCCCGGGTACCAGGAGGCCATCAGGTCGAGGGTGGCGTCGGCCACCTCGCGCCCGCCCTCGTCCCAGCCGAAGTGAGCCTCCTCGTAGGCGTTCAGGCAGGCTTCGAACTCCTCGAAGGAATCCGGGATGTCCGGGATGCCCATGTGGCGACCGAGGGTGGCGTAGTAGTGCGCGAAGGCGCGGCGCTCGTGGTGGGTCAGGGGCCGCCAGCCGTAGCAGTCGATCCAGCGCGCCGGGATCACCACGAAGGTGCACAGGACGTACCGCATGTCCTCGTCGGCGATGTCGTAGCTGCGGTGCATCCGGTTGACGCGGCGGATCGCGGTGCGCGCAGTGTCGCTCTCGAATCCGTGCTCCACGACCGCGTCGAGCAGCAGCGCCGTGTCGTCATAGCGCTTCTGCGCGCGTTCGGTGAACTCGGCGGTCTCCGCGAGCAGCCGGCCGATGCTCGGGACCGCGTACGTCCTGAAGAGGGCCAGTTCAAGGGCGCGGGTGATGTCCCAGGGGAATTCGTAGGTGGCGGTCAGCCGGTAGATGGCGAGGAAATCCTCGTCGGGATCGAGCCGGAGGATCTCCCTCAGCCGGTCGTAACGCCGCACCGGAGTCCCTTTCTGTGGCGGGGGCCCAACTCTACGTGCAGGTGGCGGCCTTGAAAATCGACGTCCGCAGGCTCTCGACGGGCGAGTTACCCGCTGGTTAAGGTGCGCCGACGAGAGAGCGACCGCAACGGGAGGAGGCCACGTGTCCGAAGAGGATGACGGGGGCTCGCTGTACGTGCTCACCGCCGTACTGCTGACCCCCACGCAGTTCCCGGGCATCATGGGCGACGACTTCCCGGAGGCCTGCGCGCTGCTGGGCGTGCGGCCGGTCGCGGACGGGTACGGGCTGGTGCTGGGCCAGGACGAGGAAGGCGCCCGCTGGACGGTCGTGGTGGACGACGTCTCGCTCGTCGCCACGGCCATCGCCTCCTGGGACTGCGGCATGGAGTACGACCTGTCCCCGGAGGAGCGGACGATCGTGGTGTCGCTGGCCGGCTGGCCGCTGGAGCTGACGGTCTCCGCGCCGGGCATCCCGGAACCGCACGATCCGGAGCAGGGCGCCGACGGCACCGGCCGGGTGCCGCTCGCGCCCCCGTCGGCCGACACCTGGGGGCCGGTACAGCGGCGGATGGGTGCGGACCAGATCGCCCGGGAGTGGGCGGACTGGTCCGAGCGCGTCGCGACGGACGGCGGGGCGGCGGCCGCCGCACACCCGGGACTGGCGCGGGCGCTCAAGGAGGCCGCGGGGTACGCGGACGAGCCGCCGCCGCCCGGGCGGGTGCGGTCCAGCTTCGCGAGCGAGAACGCGCGCACGCTCCGGGCGGACGGCCCCGGCTGGTCACTGGTCGGTCGCACGGACGGCGCGGCCTTCGTCCTGCTGGACGAGGAGCCGGGCGAGGTCCTCGCGGTCCCGCAACACCCGGACCCGGGGCGGCCCGACGCGCCAGAACTGCCGGACCTGCTGGCGACGCTGGACCGTGTCGCGACACGGCCTGCCTGAGGACGAAGAGCCGCGGGCCACGCATCGCGGGCGGATCGGCCGGCCCCTCGCCGGCCCGCCGCTCCGCGCGGCGCAGGACGGCCCACCGACAGGCCTGCGACCACGTCCGCGACCGCAGGCCTCAGCGCCCGGCCACCGCCACCGCCCGCACCGCTGCCGCCGTCAGCGGCCGATCTGCTTTCTGGACACACCCCGCAGCCGACGCCGCTGGGAGGGGTCCAGCAGGAAGTACGCGAGGGTGGGCACCCCGATCAACACCAGGAGACCCGGCCAGAACCCGACCGTCGCGAACAGCACGATGGCTGCCACCACTCCGGCCACGGCCACCTTTCCGCCTGTGGACATCTGCGGACACCTCCTCCTGCGTCGGCCACTACCCCGCTCAACGCCCCGCTCCCGTCCAGCGTTCCCGGCCGCCTCGCCGTCCTGTGGACGCGGCTCCGGTCACGAGGCGAACGCACTGCGTGAGCGGTGGCCTTGGGGTAACCTCGGCCGCCCCGTACCAGTCGTCACGTTCGAGGATGGCGTGCTCCCCGAGATCTCCGACCTCATCAGCTGCTCGGCCGCCTTCCTGCCGGCCGACCCGCCGCGCGAGGGCCGGCTCCCCTTCTGGCACCCGGCCGACGCGCCCACCGGGGGCGAAGCCGACGCCTCGAACGCCTCGAACGGCCCGGACGGCCCGGACCGTCTCCGCGCCCCGGGCACCGGTGACGCCGCGGCCGGGTCGGCCTCCGGGGCCGTCGGGCGGCTCGACGTCGTGACCGCCGACCCGCGGCAGGTCACCGTCCCCGCACTGCTCCTGCCCGTCGGCGCCGCCCTGCCCCTGCTCACCCGCGCCCGAACCGCCGCCGACACCGGCTCCCACCCGGGCCCCGGGCCCCGGGGCCGCGTCCGACGCGCGGGCGGGCTCCCGCTCCGCATCGGACGGCGCCGGCCGCCCCGCCGCGTTCTGGGGCGCCGCCGCGCTGTTGGCCCTGCGCCTGGTGGCGCGCGGGCTGCTGCTGCGGGCTGCTGCTGCCGGGCCTGGGCCCCGCCGGTCACGACGCCTGGCGCCTCGGGCCCGCTGGGACCGGCCGACCTGGAGCAGATCCGGGAGCTGTCGGCCGCCAGGCCACCCGACGCGCACGGCGTGCCGCTGCCCGGGGACGGGCCGCTCCGGCTGCCGTCGCCCGAACCGCTGCAGAAATCCATAGGAGCGACTGGGGTCATGGGCTCCACGATGATCAGCGCAAAGCCCAGGCGGCAACCCGTCCGGCGCTTTCGCGAGGTCCGGACCACAGGCGTGAAGGAACGAACGGGTGCCGACCCCAAGCGACGAAAGGACATCGTTCTGTGCCTCCTTCTCCTGCCGCTGCC
The DNA here is from genome assembly GCF_036231985.1 of Streptomyces sp. NBC_01426. Classification (GTDB taxonomy): domain Bacteria; phylum Actinomycetota; class Actinomycetes; order Streptomycetales; family Streptomycetaceae; genus Streptomyces. The sequence goes on along the minus strand of NZ_CP109500.1, from coordinate 6,468,531 downwards.
GCTGCCGACCAGGCCATCGCGCTACTGCGCAAGCTCGGTGCTGCGGACATCGTCCATCCGGGCGGCACGCTCATCGCCCATCTCCAGCGCATCCAGGGACAACTCGCCGTATGGGGCGCCCGCCCCGCCCTCCAGCTCGCGGGTCTGTGTCACGCTTTCTACGGCACCGACGGCTTCCCCACCGCCTTGCTGTCTCCGGACAGCCGCACCGAACTTGCAGAGGTGATCGGTGCCGAGGCTGAAGCCATCGTGTATCAATACGCGGCGTGTGACCGAGAGGCCACTTATCCGACGCTCGCGGATGTCGACGGTGCCTTCCGGAATCGGTTCACGGGACGTCTCCACACTCCCCAGCCGCAACTTCGACGAGACTTCGCCGAGTTGTCCGCCGCCAACGAACTCGACCTCGCCCGCATCGACTCCGTCTTCCGCGAGAAGCGGGGAGCCGAACTCCTCGCCCTGTTCACCCGCTTGCAGCCTCTGCTGAGCCAACCCGCTTGGTCGGACTGCCACACGGTGCTTGCCGCAGCCCCGCAGGACTGAGTAGATCGAGGGGGAACCGGTCCGCTGGCAGCTCACTCATGCGGATCTGGACTCCCCAGGCGAGCGGTACCTCTGGTGAGCTCGGACACACCGCGTCAGCCGAAAGAGACACGGTGCCCCACTTGGATCAGCGGTCGGCTGGAGCCGTCACCCCGCCGTACAGCGACACGACCTGTGCGGGACACGGCATCTGCCGCGAGTCAGGCGGTCGTCCGCGAGACCCTCTCCGCGATCTCGGACGCGGACGGGATGGAGCGGCGCGGCCTGGTCGTGAAGCTGTTGACCTCGCTCAAGCAGATCTGCAACCACCCCGCCCGGTACCTGGGAGAGGACACCGGCGCCCCTTCGGGCAAGCTGGACCTGCTCGACGAGCTCCTCGACACGATCCTCGCGGAGGACGGCTCGGTGCTGGTCTTCACCCAGTACGTGGCGATGGCCCGGCTGCTGGAGAAGCACCTCGGGGCCCGCGGCATCTCCTCGCGGTTGCTGCACGGGGGCACGCCCGTACCCCGCCGTCAGGAGCTCGTGGACCGCTTCCAGTCGGGCGAGGTGCCTGTGTTCCTGCTGTCGTTGAAGGCGGTGGGCACCGGCCTGAACCTCACGCGCGCCTCCCACGTCGTCCACTACGACCGCTGGTGGAACCCGGCCGTGGAGGAACAGGCCACCGACCGCGCCTACCGGATCGGGCAGACCCAGCCCGTACAGGTCCACCGGCTCATCGCCGAGGGCACCGTCGAGGACCGCATCGCACGGCTGCTGGAGCGCAAGCGGGCCCTCGCCGACGCCGTCCTCGCGGGCGGCGAGAGCGCGCTCACCGAACTGACCGACGCCGAGCTGGCCGAGCTCGTGGCGCTGCGCTCGAACCCGGCCGGGGAGTGACGTGACGAACACGGACGAGAAGACCTTCCCGGCGCTGCCGCCGCCCGGGCGCGGCTTCGCCGGGACCTGGTGGGGGCACGCGTGGTTGCGCGCCCTGGAGGACGGCGCGCTCGACGGCGAGCAGGTCCGGCAGGGGCGCCGGTACGCGCGCCGGGGCGCGGTCGGCGCCGTGTCGGTGCGGCCGGGCGGTCTGACGGCGGTGGTGCGCGATCCGGACGGGACGGCGCACCGGACGGACGTGCTGGTCCAGCGGTTCACGGAAGCGGAATGGGATCGGGTGGTGGGTCTGGCGGCCGCGGAGTCGGGGTACATCGCGGCGCTGCTGGACCGCGAGGTGCCGCCGGAGCCGGCCGAGGACGCGGCGGAGGCCGGGGTCGCGCTGCTGCCCGGGATCGGGGACCTCGATCCGCGCTGCGACTGCGGCGAGTGGGACCACTGCCCGCACACGGTGGCGCTCTGCCATCAGGTGGCGCGGCTGTTGGACCAGGACCCGTTCGTGTTGTTGCTGCTGCGCGGGCGCGCGGGAGCCGATCTGGTGGACGCGTTGGAGAAGCGCAGCAGCGCGGAAGCGGATGCCCCGGACGAGGCCCCGGACCACGCGGACGAAGGGGTTCCGGCCGCCGAGGCGTTCGCGGCCCGGGCGGCCCTGCCCCCGCTGCCGGCGCTGCCGCGGCTGCCGGACGCACCGGGCCGGCCGCCGACGTTGGACACCGGGACCGAACCCGACCTGGACGTGGACGCGGTGGAGTTCCTCGCGCAGGCGGCCGCGTCGGAGGCGGACCGGCGGCCGGCGGGGCCGCGTCGCCGGCGGTGTGGGAGGACGACTGGACGCCGGACCGGGCCGCCTTGGGTCGGGCGCGTTCCGCGCTCGCGGCGGCGTGGGCGGACACCCGGGAGCCCGAACTGCGCCGGGTACGGGCGCGTTGGAGCTGACGGGCACGGACCGCCGGCTCCGCCTGGGGCGGGACGGCCGCTGGTGGCCGTACCGGCGCGAGGCGGAGCTGTGGGTCCCGGCCGGCCCGTCGGCCCCGGACCCGGCGTCGGCCCTGACGGCGCTGGACCCGGACCAGGCCCTCTAGGTCGTCTCTTTCGGATCTTGCCTGACCCACGCCGCCCGACGGGAACGCGTGCCCGGGGGTCGGGTTCGGTCACGGGACGGCCGGCGTACCGCTTGTCGTGGTGCGGTACCGGTACGACGATGGGGGCGCTCCGGGTTCCGCGGCACCACGGGAGGGTGACATGGGCGATCCGTCGGTGGCGCTGCCGGGCGGGGCCGATCCCGTCGAGCGCACGCGGTTACTGCGGCGGGCCCATGACGTGTTCACCAGGGACGGGCGGGTGGAGGCTCCGGTCCGGGCGGTGATCGCCGGGTCGTGGCGGCGGTGCGCGCGGGCCCGGGTGAACCCGGAGTGCTCGGCCCGGGTGGAGCTGGCGGAGGCGGACCTGCGGTCCTACCGCGAGCAGCATCCGCTGGCCCGGGTGTTGCCGGTGTTCCGGGACCTCGTCGGGGCGTTCGCCGCGCACGGGGCGCACCTGTTGGCGGTGTGCGACGCGCGGGGCAGCCTGCTCTGGGTGGAGGGCGCGCCGGACACGCTGCGGCGGGCCGAGCGGCTCGGCTTCGTGCCGGGCGCGCGGTGGGCGGAGACGGCGATGGGAACCAACGCCCCCGGCACCGCGGTGGCGGTCGGCGAGGCCGTGCAGGTCTTCGGGGCCGAGCACTTCAGCCGCCGGGTGCATCCGTGGACCTGTGCGGCGGCCCCGGTCCGCGATCCGCGCACGGGGCGGCTGCTCGGCGCGGTCGACATCACCGGGGGCGACGGGCTGGCCCATCCCCGTGCGCTGGCGTTCGTGCGGGCGGTGGCCCGGGCGGCCGAGGCCCAACTGGCCCTGATGGAACCGGAGCCGTCGCACGCCCACGTCCCGGACAGCCTCGCCGCGCTCGGCCGGGACGAGGCGCTGTGGGTGGGCGGCGGCCGGGAGGTGGCGCTCGGGCGACGGCACAGCGAGATCATGGCGTTGCTCGCCCACCACCCGGAGGGGCTCTCGGGCGAGGAGCTGGCGATCGACCTGTACGAGGACGAGTCGGTGTCGGCGGTCACGCTGCGGGCGGAGATCTCAAGGCTGCGCGGCCTGTTGGGCCCGGGGAACCTCCTCTCGCGGCCCTATCGCACGGCCGCCCCGCTGGAGGCCGACTTCGCCGTCGTGGCCCGGCATCTCGCGTCGGGTGCCGTCTCGGCGGCCCTCACCGGATATCCGGGCCCGCTGCTGCCCGCTTCGACGGCGCCCGGGATCGTTCGGCTGCGCCGCCGGATCGAGGACCAGGCGCGGGCCGCGGTGATCGCGCGGGCGGACGCGGGGTTGCTGGGCGACTGGGTGTGCCGGCCGTGGGGTGCGGACGATCCGGGTGTGTGGCGGGCGCTGGCCGGTGCGCTGCCGGTGGAGGGGCGCCCGGCCGCGCTGGCCCGCGTGCGCTCCCTGGACCGCGAGCTGTCCGCCGACCGGCCCGCCCGCTGACGCGATCCCCGCCCGGCCTCCGGGCCGACGGTCGTCTGTTCGCGGGTCCGGTCACCGCCCGTCCGCCGGGCCGAGAGTCGCGTGTCGTCCCGGCCTCCGGATGGCGCGGGCCTTCTCAGACGGCGGGGGCTTCCTCGCGGATGAGCCCGGCCACGTGGTCGCTGATCATGTCGAGGATCTCGGCCGCGACCCGGTCGTTGCCGACGACGAGGTGGTGGAGGGTGACCCCGTCGGTCATGGCGGCGAGGTATCGGGCCAGCACGGTGTCGGGGACGCTGAGTTCGAAGGTCATCATGCCGCGGAGCTGTGCGAGGAGCGCGCAGTACGTCTCGGAGTACAGCTCGTACTGGCGCCGCGCCAGGTGCTCGAAGCCGGGCTGGCGCAGAGCGTACTGGGTCAGTTCGTAGGTGAGCATGTGCTCCTCGGGGTGGGCCGCGACATGGTCCCAGTAGGCCTGGAACCCGGCGCGGATGGTCTCCCGGAGCGTGGCCCTCGGCCGGATGGCGTCCTTCACGACGCCCACGTAGTGGGCGGTGATCGTCTCGATGACGGATTCGAGGAGCGCCTGCTTGGAGTCGAAGCAGTAGTGGAAGACGCTCAGCGACACACCCGCCTCGGCGACGATGGAGCGCGTGGTCGTCCTGGGGACGCCGTCGCGGGCCATGGCGCGGATCGCCGCCTCGGTCAATTGCCGGCGGCGGTCGGCCAAGGGCATCCGGGCCATGTGCTGTTCCCTTCGTTCCCCCGCGCCCCGGCGGAGCGCGGAAGGCCGGGGCGGCCGGCTCGGGAATCCCGATCCGGCCGCCCCGGCCGACTCGCAGGCAGGGCCGTCAGCTGCTGAAGACGCCCACCTCGTGGAGGGAGTAGCCCCACTGGGTGCCGCGGCCTTGTCCGTGGACGCGGATGTGGCGTGCCGGGACCCCGGCGAACCGGGCGGTGTCCAGGCCACCGTCACCGGCGGTGGTCGACCAGACCGTCCGCCAGTTCACCCCGTCCGTGGAGACCTCGATGGCGTACGACCTGGCGTACGCGCGTTCCCAGTCCAGGGTGACGCGCTTGACCAGGCCGGTGGTTCCCAGATCGATGCGGAGCCACTGGTCGTCGCTCCAGTCGCTCGCCCAGCGGGTGCCGCGGTTGCCGTCCACGGCCCGGTCGGGGGCGTAGCTCACGAACGGGTTCCATTCGGAGGTGCTGGCCGAGGTGGCGGCGCCCGACGCGAGGTTGGCTCCGGCCTTGTGGCGTTCGGATCCGCCCCAGGTGCGCAGGTAGGACTCCGCTCCGCGGAACATGTCGTCGACGACTCCCTGGCCGCCGACGTTGCGGATGTCCTCGATCCAGTCGGGGACCAGCCCGTAGTGGGACGCGCCGTCGGTGTTGAGGTCCCAGGTGCGCTGCCCGGTGGTCTGCTTGTCGATGACGGAGCCGCCGTCGGTGCTGCGGAACGGGTAGCGCACCGGGTTGGGGGTGTCGGCGCCGCGCGGGCCGGGCCAGCCGCCGACGCCGTTCATGTCGGTGCCGTAGCCGTAGCCGACGTCGTACTTGTCGCGCAGGGCGTCGGTGCGCTTGGCCTCGGCGCTGAATCCCTCGGCCCCGTTCATGTACTGGGCGGCGAAACCGCCGAGCTTGTAGAGGCGTTCGGTCCAGTCGAGGTCCATCCAGCTGTGCGAGGAGATCACGCCGGGGTAGGACTCGGACTCCAGGATGTCGAAGGCCCGTCCGGCGGCCTTGACGCTCATGTGGTCGACTTCGAGCATCATCTTGCGTTTCATCATGCCGCGCACCGCGTACTCGCCGAGGTCGGTGAGGCCGCGGGTGTTGCACTGCGCGCCGGCGGCGTAGGACGGAACGCTGACGCCCGCCGGGAGCTTCTTCTCGGCTTCGGCCGCCGGCGCGAGGCCGATGGGGTTGTCGTGCTGCGGACCGGTGCACGCCTCCGTCTTCCAGAAGGTGCCGGTGGACAGGAACTGGCCCACGTTGATCGCGGTGCCGAGGGCTCCCTGGTCGAAGCGGACCCCGCAGAGGGCGTTGTCGAACTTGTGGCACAGGAACATGCTGCGCACGCCGAGTTGGTGCAGTTCGTCGAGCCCGCGGTCGATGTCCGCCTTGCTGCATTGCGAGATGTCCAGGATCTGCTTGCAGCCGAAGGGCTCGGAGGTCTCCACGCCCAGGACGACGGCCAGTTTGCCCTGCTGGATGACCTCGCGGGCCTGGGCGGAGTCGGTGACGATGCGGAACCAGCCCTTGCCCGTGCCGCCGTACATCTTGTCGATGTAGGCCTGCATGTCGTAGGTCTTCTGGGCTTCCAGCCGGATCGCGGTCATCTCGTCACAGCCGCGGTCCTTGAAGAAGTAGACCGAGCAGATGACCCCGTTGGTGACGAGGTCGTTGACGAGGATCCGCTGTCCGCCGCGCCAGGCGCGTTCGACCCAGGCGTAGTAGTTCTGCTGGTGGGTCAGCGAGTCGTGCGCGGGCCAGTCCTTGAAGGTCGGCCAGCCGTCGGGGTCGTGCTTGCCGTCGCCGCCCTTGGTGATGAAGTCGAAGATCGCGAGCGTGCCGTCGGGGTAGTGCTCGGGACAGTCCTTGAGCGCGTCCGCGATCCCCGCCTCCGAGAAGGGCTTGCCGCAGATGAGCCGACCGCCGAAGCCCTCGTTGGACATCAGGTGGTCGTGGGCGTCGACGAAGCCCCGTACGTTGCCCTGGGCGTCGGTTCCCTTGAAGGGTTCGCCGGTGACGTTGATCTGGGAGTCCGGCCCGGGCCGCGCGGTGGGGTTCCACCACCCGGTGTCGGCCGCGGCCCCCGAGGTGGGGCCGAGCGCCATGGCCAGCATGGCGAGGAGCAGTGACAGCACCGCGATCGGTTTGCGTCTGCTGTGCGGGGATCGGTTCATGGCCACCACTCACGTCCACGGTCGTCGGCGGAGGGCGCGGTCCAGGCACACGGCCGGCCGGGGCGTGAACCGCACGATCCCCGACCAGCCGCTTGTCATGTCCCGCGCAAACAATGTGTCGAGAATCCCGACTCCGACAACCGGAGTCAAGGGTCCGGGTCAGTTGACCTGATGGACCGTCGGATCGATCGTACCCACGGTAACCTCGACGGAATCACGTTCCGTTCGCCCACGTTCCCCGCCCCGCCGAGGCCGCGCCTCCCGCCCGCGGGAGCGGCGACTAGAAGAAGCCGAGCCGCTTCGGGGAGTAGCTGACCAGCATGTTCTTCGTCTGCTGGTAGTGCTCCAGCATCATCTTGTGGGTCTCGCGGCCGATGCCGGACTGCTTGTAGCCGCCGAAGGCCGCGTGGGCGGGGTAGGCGTGGTAGCAGTTCGTCCAGACCCGGCCCGCCTGGATGGCACGGCCCGCGCGGTAGGCCGTGTTGATGTCCCGGGTCCAGACACCGGCGCCGAGGCCGTACGCCGTGTCGTTGGCGATGCGGACGGCGTCGTCGAAGTCGTCGAACGAGGTCACCGACACCACGGGGCCGAAGATCTCCTCCTGGAAGATCCGCATCCGGTTGTCCCCCTCGAAGATCGTCGGCTGTACGTAGAACCCGCCCGCGAGGTCGCCGCCGTGCTCGATGCGCTGCCCGCCCGTGAGGACCTTGGCGCCCTCCTTCAGCCCGATCTCCACGTACGACAGGACCTTCTTCAGCTGCTCCTCCGAGGCCTGGGCACCGATCATCGTGTCCGTGTCCAGCGGGTGTCCCGGCACGATCAGTTCGGTGCGGGCGACGGCCGCGTCGAGGAAGTCGCCGTACCGACCGCGCTCGATCAGGGCGCGCGAGGGGCTCGTGCACACCTCGCCCTGGTTGAGGGCGAACATGGTGAAGCCCTCCAGCGCCTTGTCCCGCAGGTCGTCGTCGGTCGACCAGATGTCGTCGAAGAAGAGGTTGGGGCTCTTGCCGCCGAGTTCGAGAGTGACGGGCTTGAGGTGCTCCGCCGCGTACTGCATGATCAGCCGCCCGGTGGAGGTCTCCCCGGTGAAGGCGATCTTCGCCACGCGCGGGCTGGAGGCCAGCGGCTTGCCGGCCTCCTCGCCGAAGCCGTTGACGATGTTGACCACGCCCGGCGGGAGCAGGTCCTCGACCAGGCCGAGCCAGTAGTGCACCGAGGCCGGGGTCTGCTCGGCCGGCTTGAGCACCACCGTGTTCCCGGCGGCCAGCGCCGGCGCCAGCTTCCACACCGCCATCAGGATCGGGAAGTTCCACGGGATGATCTGGCCGACCACGCCCAGCGGCTCGTGGAAGTGGTAGGCGACCGTGTCGTCGTCGATCTGGCTGAGCGCACCCTCCTGGGCCCGCAGCGCGCCCGCGAAGTAGCGGAACTGGTCGATCGCCAGCGGCAGGTCCGCCGCGAGGGTCTCCCGTATCGGCTTGCCGTTCTCCCAGGTCTCCGCGACCGCGAGGGCCTGGAGGTTCTCCTCCATCCGGTCCGCGATGCGCAGCAGGATGCCGGCCCGCTCCGTGACCGAGGTACGTCCCCAGGCGGGCGCGGCGGCGTGCGCGGCGTCCAGGGCCAGCTCGACGTCCTCGGCGGTGCCCCGGGCGATCTCCGTGAAGGGCGCGCCGGTCACCGGGGAGGGGTTGTCGAAGTACCGGCCCCGGACGGGAGCGGTGTACGCGCCACCGATGTAGTGGTCGTAGCAGGACGCGTACGACATCAGCGCGCCTTCGGTACCGGGCGCAGCGAAACGGGCCATGGAAACCTCCCCTTGCCGGGTGCCGGCCGTCGTCGGTCGGCACTGGGAAGGAGGCTAGGAGGGACCAGGTTGCGGACACGTTGCACGAGGTGGCCGCCACCAGGTGTGACGGAAGTCTGACGGACGCCCCTCTCCCCTTGGCGTCGGGGCGCCGGCGGTGGTCGAATCGACGGGTGAGCACGGAGCGGGAGTCAGCGGGGCGGCCGGAGCCGTCAAAACGGCGTGATCCGTCGGAGCGGCCGGAACCGTCCGAACGGCGTGATCAGTCCAGGCGGCATGATCCGACGGGTCCCGGTCCCGACCTGCGTGATCCATCGGATCCCGACCTGGTCGGCGCCCCGGTCGGGCGGCGTCTGGTCCTGGGCATGCTCGGGCTCGGCGCGGCCGGGCTGGTGGCCGCGCCCCAGCTGCAACGGGGCTTCGAAAGGGCGCTCGGCGCCGCCGCCGGCAAGGATCCGACCGGCCTGACCGGGCTCCTGCCCAACGGCGGCGGGTTCCGCTACTACTCGGTGGCCGCCTCCGTCCCCGAGCGCTCCCCCGCGGACTACCGGCTGCGGGTGGACGGGCTCGTCGAGCGTCCGGGAACGTACGACCTCGATGCGTTGCGGCGGCTGCCGCAGACCCGGGTCGTCCGGGACGTCCAGTGCGTCACCGGCTGGCGCGTGCCCGCCACGCCCTTTGAGGGCGTGCCGGTCTTCCGGCTGCTGGACGCCGCCGGGGTGCGGCCCGAGGGGCGGGCCATCCGGTTCAGCTGTTTCGACGGCACGTACACCGAGAGCCTGACGCTTTCCCAGGCCCGCCGGGCCGACGTGATGGTGGCCCTGCGGATGCGGGACGAGCCGCTGAGTCACGCCCACGGTGGGCCCGCGCGCCTGTACGTGGCCCCGATGTACTTCTACAAGTCGGCGAAATGGCTCTCCGGCATCACCGTCACGCGTGACGTGGAGCCCGGTTACTGGGAGCGGCTCGGCTACGACGTCGACGCCTGGGTCGGCACGTCGAACGGACGCGATGATGCCCCCACCGTCTGAGATGCGGCCCGCGCAGTCGCGGCCGGAGCCCCGGCAGGGCGCTCGCGTACGGCGCTTCGGTCGTCCCCAACGCCTGGTGCACCGGGCCACGGCCACGCTGATGGGGATCTGCGTGGTGTCGGCGGGCTGCCTCTACCTGCCGCCCCTCGCCGAGCTCGTCGGGCGACGCCACCTCGTCGTGACCGTCCACGTGTGGTCCGGTCTGCTGCTCGTCGTCCCGTTCCTGCTCGGCCTGGTCTCCCGGGCCTTCCGCGGCGATCTGCGCCGGCTCAACCGGTTCGGACCGCACGACAGGGTGTGGTTGCGCACCGTGCTGCGCAGGGACCGGCACGGGCCCCGGCCGGCCGGGAAGTTCAACGCCGGCCAGAAGGTGTACGCGGGCTGGCTGGGCGGCGCGGTGACGGTGATGCTCGGCACCGGGCTGCTGATGTGGGCCACCGGCCTGGCCCCGCTCGTCTGGCGGACCGGGGCGACCTTCGTGCACGACTGGCTCGCCCTGGCCCTCGGCGTCGTCCTCGCCGGGCACATCGGCAAGGCCCTGGGTGATCCGGAGGCCCGGCGCGGCCTGCGCACGGGCTCGGTGGATCGGGCCTGGGCCGCACGCGAGCACCCGTTGTGGAGGCAGGACGACTGACGGGCGGCGCGATCGGCGCCACCCGTCAGCCCCCGGGCCTGGCCCCCGGGCGTCAGCCGCCGTCGCGGACCGCCACGATGCCGTTGAACACGCCGACGTACGCGGTGCCGTCGGGGCCGAGGGTGATCGGCGCCCAGTTGTTGTCGTACAGCGCGCCGGTGCCGGTCAGCTGTCGCCAGCGCCGCTCACCGGTGCGGAAGTCCACCGCGGTGAGGTACCAGGCGTCGATGCCCCAGGCGTTGGGCTCCTTCTCGTAGAAGTAGAGCAGCCCGTTCGCGGTGGAGAGCTTCGGGACGACGGAGGGCGAGCGGATCGCGCTCTGCCACACCGTGTCGCAGCCGCTGCCGTCGGCGCGCACGTCGATGCGGCTGACACCGCCGACGACGGACTTGCCGAGCAGCAGGGTGGTGGGGTTCTCGTAGCCGTAGTTGTTCTCGACGATGATGCTGTTGCCCCAGGTGATCAGGGAGTTGTCGGTGGTCGAGGCCCCCGATCCGAACACCGGGACCTTGCAGACGAGCCGCCGGTCGGCGGGGACGTCCACGCCCCGCTTGTACACGAGCACGTTCATCCGGTCGTCGGAGTTGTCGGTGATGGCGACGTAGCCGTTGCCGAAGAGGTCCGGGGTGGTGCCCGAACCCTGGTTCACGGAGCCCGGCTTGGTGCCCGTACCCCGGTCGTAGGTCTGGCGCCACTGCACGCGCGGGGTGCCGTCGGCGGTGGTGGCGAAGCTGTACAGGGCGTGGTCGGTGACGATGGAGACCCCGTCCTCGGCGACGGAGAAGGAGTTCTGGATCTCCTCGCCTTCGAGCCGGACGGAGCGGATCGCCGAGGTCGCCGGGTCCACGGTGCCGACGCGGCCCTGGCGGGTGACCCACCAGATGCGGCCGCTCCAGTCGGGCATGACGGAGGTGACGGGGTCACAGGTGCCGCTGGGCCACAGGTTGGTCCAGCTGACGCAGTCGTGCGGGACCTGGCCCGTGAGGTCCCAGTCGTTGTCGACCGTGAACTTCCAGGTGCCGTCCGGGTTCTGCGAGTGGGCGAGGCGCAGGATGTGCTGGCGGGAGTCGGCCAGCACCGCACGGTCCTGGTTGTCCAGGTAGAAGTAGGCACCGCCCGAGGTGTCCTTGAAGATCTTCGCGAAGTCGAGCGAGGTGATCGCCTCGACCGTCGAAGAGCGCTGCGGGAGTGAGTGTTCCGCGAGCGTGGCGAGCGTGCGGGGGTCGAGGAGCTTGACCTTGAACCCGGAGAAGGTGCCGCAGACGGTGACGATCCTGCCGGCCGAGTCGAAGGTGGCGGTGGCGCATTCGCCGCCGAGTGCGGCGATCTTCTCGCTGGTGACCTGCGGGTTCCTGCCCAGCGGCCCGGACCAGGGCGAGGTGGCGCTGCCCGCGGCGTCGGAGTGCATGCCGCTGCGGCCGTTGGGCGCGAGGTAGGGGTGCTGCGGCGGGGCGTCGCCCGGCAGCGGGACGGCGGCGGCGGGGGCGCCGTCGTAGTGGCTGATCAGGCGGTGGCCGGGGGCCTTGGGTATCTCCTCGGCCTGGGCCGGTGAGATGCCGTACATCGCCACGAACGCGGCGAGAGCCGGTACCACCGCGCAGTTCAGCGCTCTTCGGAACATCCGGACTTCCTCCATGGTCTTCAGTTCTGTTGACACTGCGTCTCACATCGCGCCGCCGCCAGACGCTAGATCGCACGGTCCGAGGAGTCCATGGAAGAGCCGGATGATTCACGAAGGCGCAACAGTCGATCAAGAAGGGCGAGACGTCGACGGCCTGATCGAGAAGGAGACGAGCTAGGGGTTGAAGCCGGACACGACGTTCGCGGTGGCCGCGAGTCCGTCGTGGATGGTCATGGCGATGCTGCTGCCCGCGAGTTGGAAGCCGAGCAGGGCGCAGACGAGCGCGTGGGAGAACTTGAGTCCGCCGCCGCGCAGGAAGATCCACGCGAGGACGAGGAGCAGGACGATCACGGAGAGGGAAATCACCATCGGAACCTCCTTGGGCGCCGCCATGGTGGCGCAGCGAGGGGGCCCTTCGGGCGAAAGACGTGTACGCCGTACGGGTGTTGACCGTCCGTGACGGCCGATCAGTTCTTGACGATCTCGTTCCAGTGGGTCGTACGGTCGCACCAGCGGCCGAGCAGGATCGGGTCGTGGCCCACCGCGAGGAGCGCCGCGCCGCTCTCCGCCCGGTACTCCTCGACCACCGCGACCAGCGCGGCCGTCGTGGAGGCGTCGAGCATGGCGGTCATCTCGTCGCAGACCAGCAGGCTCGGCCGCAGCACCAGGGCGCGTGCCAGACAGGCGCGTTGCAGTTGTCCGTCACTCACCTCGTGGGGACGGCGCGTGAGCAGATCGGCGCCGAGTCCGACACGCTGCGTCAACTCCGGTACGACGGAGGCCGCTTCCGCGCGTCGTCCCGTGGCCCGGAGGGGTTCCGCGACGAGGTCGCGCAGGGTGAGGCGGGGGTCGGCGGACAGGCGGGGCTGCTGGAAGACGACGCCGACCCGGACGCGCTGGGCGCGCGGGGCCCGGTGCCGGAACCCGGTCACCGTGCGGCCCGCGAGCACCACGGTGCCGCGCTCGGGCCGGTGCAGCAGGGCGGCGACCCTGGCGAGGGTGGATTTGCCGCAGCCGCTGGGGCCGAGCAGTCCGAGAGCCTCGCCGGCCTCCAGGGCGAGGTGGGCGTCCCGGACGACGGGGGCGCCCCGGTCGTATCCGGCGGTGATGCCGCGGAGCTCAAGCATGGTGACAGGCCACTCCTTCGACGAGCGGGGGGCGTCGTGTCCGGCAGGTCGTGTCGGCCTGCGCGCAGCGGTCGGCGAAGGCGCAGCCGGGCGGCAGTGCGCCGAGTTCGGGCGGGGCGCCGGGGATGGGGGCGAAGGCCCGCTCGGGGAGGGCGTCGAGGAGCCCGCGGGCGTAGGGGTGTCGGGGGCCGACCGGGCCGAAGAAGACGGCCGCGGGGGCGGTTTCCACGATGCGCCCGGCGTACATGACGGCGACGGTGTCGGCGATCCGTTCGGCGGCGGCCAGGTCGTGGGTGATCATCAGCAGGGCCCGGCCGGCCGCACGGGTGTGGGCCCGCAGCTCGTCCACGGTGCGGTGGACGAGGTCCCGGTCGAGGCCGGTGGTCGGCTCGTCGGCGAGCAGCAGCGGGGCGTCCCCGACGAGGGCCAGGGCGGTGGCGGCGCGTTGGGCGAGGCCACCGGAGAGTTCGTGCGGGTGGTGGTCGAGGTGGGAGGCGGGGAAGGCCGCGCGGGTGGCCGCGGCTTCCGCGGCGGCGCGCAGTCGTGCCCGGCGTGCCCGCCGGCCGGTGCCCGGGGTCCGGGCCCCGGAGGGCCCTGAAGGCTCGGAAGGTCCGGCGAGTTCGCGAACCGTCTCCTCCAGGTGGGACCGGATGGTGCGGACCGGGGTGAGGTGGGCCGCGGGGCTCTGCGGGACGAGTCCGACGCGGCGGCCGCGGACGGTCCGGGCCAGGGTGGCCTCGTCGGCGGCGAGGAGGTCGAGGCCGTCCGCGAGGCGGGCCGACCCGGCGGTCTCGGCGTTGCCGGGGAGCAGGCCGAGGAGGGCGGAGGCGAGGACGGACTTGCCGCACCCGCTCTCGCCGACGAGGGCGAGGCACTCGCCGGCGGCCAGGGTGAAGCCGGCGTCGGTGACGGCCTCGACGTGGCGCTCCCCGGGCATGCGGAAGCGGACGGACATCCGTTCCACGCGGAGGACCGGTTCCGCGGAGGCGGGGGCGGCGGCAGGGGCTGGGGATTGCTCCACGGTCACAGGGTCGGCTCCGAGCGGCGGCGGGGGTGGAGGCGGTCGCGCCAGGCGGCCGCGAGGCCGGCGATGGCCAGGGTCGGGATGATCAGCAGCAGGCCCGGGAAGAGGGTGGGCCACCAGGCCCCCACGAGGAGCGAGCCGCGTGCGGTCTGTACGAGGGTGCCCAGGCCGGCCTGGCGGGAGGGGGGTCCGAGGCCGAGGAAGGACAGCGCCGACTCGTGCCACATCGCGTGCGGGATCATCAGCACGGCGGCGAGCCCCGCCTGGGGCAGGATCGCGGGGACCATGTGGCGGGTCGTGACCCGCCACCGTGAGGCGCCGCCCGAGACGGCGGCGTCCACGAAGGGCCGGGACCGCAGTGACAGGACCTCGGCCCGGACGATCCGGGCGGTGGACAGCCAGTGGGTCAGGGCCACCGAGACGACCACCGGCCACACCCCGGGGCGGAACATCGCCACGATGAAGATGCCGAGCAGCAGGTGCGGGATGGACGACAGGGTGTCCACGACCCGCATCACGAGCCGGTCGGTCCAGCCTCCCCACGCGCCGGCCGCCGCGCCGACGGCGGTGCCGATCACGGTGGCGACGAGCGCCGCCACCAGGCCGACCAGCAGGGACACCCGTAGTCCGTAGACGCAGCGCAGCAGCAGGTCGCGGCCCACGTCGTCGGTTCCGAAGGGGTGTTCCCAGGACGGCGGCAGGAGCTTCGCCGACAGGTCCACGGCCTGCTGGTCGAGCTGTGCCAGCGGTGGGACGAGCAGGACCGCCAGGGCGATCACGGCCGCGGTCAGGGCGCAGAGGCGCACGCGCGGTCGGCGCCTGGAGCGGTCGGCGCGGCCGGTGGCGCGCCGGATGGTGTCAGCCATCGAAGCCCACCCTGGGGTCGGCGAGTCCGTACAGCAGGTCGGACAGCAGGTTCCCGGCGAGCACGGCCGCGGTGGCCGACACCGTGAGGGCGGCGAGCAGCGGGAAGTCCACCGAGGTGGCGGCCTGTACGGTGGCCGCCGCGATGCCGGGCCAGCTGAACACGGTCTCCACCAGCAGTGCCCCGGTGATCAGTTCGGGCACCCGTGACCCGATCAGGGTCAGCATCGGGAGCACCCCGGAACGCAGGGCGTGCCCGATCAGGATCCGCCGCTCGGCGATGCCGCGTGCCCTGGCCCCGCGCACGGGGTCCTCGTCCAGGGCCTCGGCCACGCCCTGGCGTACGTACAGGAAGAACCAGGGCAGTTGGGAGATCCCCAGCACCAGCGCCGGCAGCACCAGGTGGGAGGCGACCTGGCCGGGGGTGACCACGTCGTCGGAGGCGTCCGTGAGGCCGCCGGAGGGCAGGACGCCGAGCCGTACGGAGAAGAACCAGATGGCCAGCAGGCCCAGCCAGAAGGCCGGGGCCGCTTCCAGGGTGTAGGCGAGCGCGGAGACGGCCCGGTCGAGCGGGCCGCCCTGTCGCCGGGCGGCGAGCACTCCGAGGGCCGTGCCCACCAGCACGGCCAGTGCGAAGGCGCAGAGGGCGAGCAGCGCCGACCAGCCGACCCGTTCGGCGATGACGTCGCCGACGGGTTGGCGCATGACGGAGGAGGTTCCGAGGTCTCCGGTGAGGGCGGAGGTGAGCCACTCCCACCAGCGTGCGACCAGCGGCTGGTCGACGTCGAGGTTGGCGCGCAGTTGGTCGAGATCGGCCTGCGAGGCGGTGAGGCCGGCCGCGCCGGCGTACGCCTTGACGGGGTCGAAGGGGGACATCGCGGCGACGGCGAACACCCCGAAGGTGACGGCGAGCAGCACGGGGGCGGCGAACAGGGTGCGGCGGCCGGCCATGCGCGCCATCGGCCCCCAGGGGACGCGGGAGGTACGGGAGGTCACGAGGTGCGCTTCACTTCCGCTTCGGCTTCCAGCTCTCGATGTTCCACCAGGGGCCGGAGCCGAGGCCGTGGTCGTGCGGCTCGACCTGGGTGGTGAGCCCGTCCCACTTGTCGTCGACCACGTACAGGTGGTCGATGTGGGTGAGGAAGACGTAGCCGGGGTTCGCCAGCAGTTCCCGCTGGACGGTGTCGTACGCGGCCTTGCGTGCGGCCGGGTCGCCGCTCTTGCGGCCGTCGAGGAGCGCCTGGTCGACGGTCTTGTTGTCGTACCGGGCCATGTTGTTGAAGCCGTCGCCGGCCAGTGCGGAGTTGAGCAGCAGGTACTGGTCGAAGTCGGGGTCGGCCGGGGAGCCGCCGCCGGCGAGGACCGCGTCGGTCTTCATCCGGGGTTCGATGACCTCCCAGGTGCCGGCCTCGGTCTTGACCTCGATGCCGGCCTTCTTGGCGTCGGAGGCGAAGGCGAGTGCGTGGTCCTGGCGGATCTTGTCGCCGGAGGTGTACCAGAGCGGGAAGGAGGCGCGGATCCCGTCCTTGACGCGGATGCCGTCGTCTCCGGTCCTCCAACCGGCCTCGTCGAGGATTCGCTTCGCCCGGTCGAGGTCGTACGCCCGTTCCGTGCCGGCCGTGAACCAGGGGCTGTCGGTGGGGACCGGCCCGTAGGCGGGCTTGCCGGCGCCCTCCAGGAGCTTGTCGACCATGGTCGTGCGGTCGACGGCGAGGTCCAGCGCCCGGCGGACGGCCGGGTCGCCGGTGACCTCGTGGGCGCTGGGGAGGGTCACGTTGCGGTAGTCGAAGGTCTTGGCCGCGTGGAGCGTGCGCGCCGTGTCCTTGCCCCCGCCCTTCCCGCCGAGGGCCTTGGCCAGGGCGGGCGGGAGGATCGCGCCGTCGAGTTCGCCGGAGCGCAGTCGGGTCGCACGCACGTCGTCGTCCTTGATGACGACCATGGTGAACTTCTTCACGGCGGGCTCGCCGCCCCAGTAGGCGGGGTTGGCCTTGAAGCCGATCTTCTCGCCCTTGGACCAGTTGGTGAGGACGTACGGGCCGGTGCCGACGGGTCGGGTGGTGAAGTCGCCGCTGTTGACGTCCTGGCGGCCCGCGATGTGCTCGGGTGCGATCGGCAGCACGGTCCGCTCGGCGAACGGCGCGTAGGGGTACTTCAGCGTGAAGACGACGGTGTCGTCGCCCCGCGCCTCGACGCCTTGGATCGCGTCGAGTTCGGTCTTGGAGGCGTTGTTGGTCTTCGCGTCCAGGATCGTCCGGTAGGTGAAGACGACGTCCTTGGCGCCGAAGGGCTGCCCGTCGCTGAACTTCACGCCCTGGCGGAGCCGGTACGTGTAGGTGCGTCCGTCGGCGGATACCTCCGGCAGGGCCTCGGCGAGGGCGGGCCGAAGCTTCATGTCCGCGTCGTGCGTGAGCAGCCCGTCGAAGATCTTGGAGTTGCCGTCCTTGCCGTATCCGAGGAGCGGGCTGAGGGTCTCCGGTTCGGTCGCGATGCCGACGACGGCGGTGTCCGCCGCGCGGCCCGCTTCGCCGCCTCCCGAGGGGGCCGAGCAGGCTGCCGCGCCCGCGATGAGCGTGGCGGCGAGCGTGGTGGCGGCCACTCCTCGTGCTGTCCGGGCCGTCATGCGATCCACATCCGCGTATACCTGCTTTTCGTACTGTTTAAGATCATCTCTTATTGCAAAGAGATCGCAATAATGCCAGATGGGGTGGGGAGAGGCGAAACCGGCCGACCGGCCGGCTCTCGTCGCACACCGAACCCCCGAGGGGAGCACCGGGGTCTTGCCCGCCCACCGCCGGGCGTGCCATATATGTCTAGACCTTTACGAGGAAGCGGCGGAAGGCACCTCCTTGCGACACTCCGCGCGAAGCGCCGTCCCCGCGCTCTGCCTCTGTCTGGCACTCGCCACGGCGTGCGCCCCGGACGGCGACACCGAACCCCCGCACGCCCCGGCCGAACTCACCGCGCAGGCCGGCAGCGCCACCTCGGTCCACGTCATGTGGCGAGCGGCCCCGGACGACGAGGGGGTGACCGGCTATCAGGTCTTCCAGGGCGACCACCTGGTCCGCGAACTCCCGGCCGACAAGACGATGGTGGACGTCACGGGCCTCGCCCCGGCGACCGCCTACGCCTTCACGGTCCGGGCCCGGGACGCGACCGGCAACCGCTCCCCGCTCAGTGAGCCCGCCCGGGCGACCACACCGGCGGCGAAGGCCGAGGACCGGCGGGCCCCGTCGGCGCCCCCCACCACCACGGGCCGCGCCGAAGGCCCCCGAGCGGCCCGGCTGACGTGGACGGCGGCGACGGACGACACGGGCGTCACCGCGTACGACGTCCACCAGGGCGGCGTACGCATCCACACGGCCGGCGCCGGCGAGAGCGCCACCACCGTGACCGGCCTCCAGCCGGGCACCCGCTACACCTTCACCGTCCGCGCCCGGGACGGCGCCGACAACACCTCCCCCGACGGCCCGACGGTGGAGCTGACCACGCCGCCCGACCCCGGGCAGGGCCCGGACACCGCGCCGGGCGCGCTCACGGCGACCGCCTCCCCCGGGCTGGTCGACCTGTCCTGGACCGCACCGGACACCGGTCGACGCACCGACGAGTACCAGCTCTACGTCAACGACCGGCCCGTCACCGTCATCCAGTTCGGCGCCGGCGCGGCGATCCCGTCCGGCACCGGAAGGGTGGAGCACCGGATCACGGTGACCGAGCCGGCCGGCACCGTGTGGGCCGTGAAACTGCGGGCGCGACTGCCCGACGGGAACTGGGGGGCCTTCACCCCGGAGACCCGTGTGGTCCTCGCCCGCTGAGGGCCCGCACCCTGCGCCTCGCACGGGGAAGATACGGCGATCTGCCCTGAACGCCCCTGCCGGCACACGGGATCACGCACAATACATCCGTGTTCGGTGCGTACTCGTTCAACAACAGTCAGCCAGTTTCCGCAGGCGGCCGCCCCGGGCCGGACTCTGGCCCGGTGTCGGGAAACCTGCCGCCGGAGTCGGCGGGCTTCGTCGGACGGGAGCGTGAACTCGCCCATCTGGAGCAGCTGTTGCCGAGCCGGCGACTGATCACCCTGACCGGGGTGGGCGGAGTCGGCAAGACCCGGCTCGCCCGGCGGGCCGCCGCCGCGTGCGGGCCCGAACGACCCGACGGGGTCTGGTGGGTCGAACTCTCGCCGTTGCGCGACCCCGACCTGCTCACCGCGACGGTGGCGCACACCGTCGGCCTCGCGGACCACTCGGCCCGGTCGCTGGACGAGGAACTGTGCGCCTGGATGGCGGACAAGAAGCTCCTCCTGGTCCTCGACACCTGCGAGCACCTGATCGCGGCCTGCCGGCACCTCGTGGGGGAACTCCTGCAATCCGCACCGGACCTGACGGTGTTGACCACCTCCCGCGAACCGCTCGGCAGCCCCGGGGAACAGCTCGTCGAGGTACGGCCACTGCCCTTCGACGGGCCGGACAGCGACGCCCTCACCCTCTTCCGCCGGCGGGCCGTCGCCGCGTCCCCACCGGCCGCCGCCGCCTTCGAGGACCCCGCGCGGGCGGCGATCGCCGCCGAGGTGTGCCGCCGGCTCGACGGGATCCCCCTCGCGCTCGAACTGGCGGGCGCGCGGCTGCGGTCGTGGACCCTCGAACAGATGGCACAGCGACTGGGCGCCCGGTTCGACGTGCTGACCGACACCGACGACACCCTGCTCCCCCGGCACCGGACGATGCGGACCACGATCGGCTGGAGCCACGAGCTGTGCGAACCGGTGGAACGCCTGCTGTGGGCGCGCCTGTCGGTGTTCACCGGAGACTTCGACGTGGCCGCCGCCCGGGCGGTGTGCGCGGGCGGCCCGCTCCCCGCCTCCCGGGTGGAGCGGGTCCTGGCGGGCCTCGCGGCCAAGTCCGTGGTCCGGCGCACCGAGGAACGCGGAGCGGGGACCCGCTACCGGATGCTGGACACGATCCGCGAGTACGGACACGACTGGCTGACGGAGCTGGGCGAGGTGCGCACGGTCGCCGACCGGCACGCCCACTGGTACCTCGCGCTCGCCCAGGCCGCCGACCGGGGGTGGCTGGGTCCCGGGCAGGTGGACTGGTACCGCAGGATGACCGCCGAGCACCCGCAACTGCGCACGGCGCTCGAGCAGTTGCTGGGGTCCGAGCCGGCCGCCGCCCAGGAGATGGCCGGGGCGCTCTGGTTCTTCTGGTTCGCGTGCGGGCACGTCCACGAGGGCCGCGCCTTCCTTGAGCGGTCCCTGCGCTCGGGCCCGCGCACGGGCGCCACGTACACGCAGGCGCTGTGGGCTCTCGGGCTGACGGTGATGCTCCAGGGCGACCTGGACGCGGCCCGCGGGCTCGGCGAGGAATGCACCCGCTCGGCGGACCGGCTGGCCGATCCCGAGCGCGAGTTGCGGGCCGCCTACCTGCACGCGGTGGCGGTGATGATGCCCGGGGACTCGGTGAAGGCCCTCGTACTGGCCGGCCCCCGGGCCCGGGCGGGGCACGGCGGGCGTTCCAGTGGTCCGGGCTGGCTGCTGTGCCGGCTCGCCACCGGCTTCGCGCTGTGCGACCTGGAGCGCTTCGAGGAGGCCGCCGAGGAGGCGCGGGGGCTGCGCGAGGCGTGCGCGGAACTGGGCGAGCGATGGTTGCGCGCCTACGCGGACTACATCCTGGCCATGTCGGCGCTGGGGCTCGGGCACCACGGGGAGGCGGCCCGCCACGTCCGGGCCATGCTGTCGGGCAAGCGCCTGCTGGGCGACCGGTTCGGGATCGCGCTCGGCCTGGACCTGCTCGCGGCGGCGGTGGCCGGCTTGGGCGACGGAGAGCTGGCGGCGCGGCTGCTGGGCACCGGACACGCCTGGTGGCGCACGGTGGGGCGGCCTCAGATGGGTGGTTCGCCCGCGCTGACGGCCCTGCGGGACGAGGGCGAGCGGCGGGCCCGCGCGGCGATCGGGGACGCGGCCTTCGAGACGGCGTTCCTGGGCGGCACGGCGGCGGCCACCGGCTGACCCTCAGCCGGTGGCACGTGACTCCGGGGCTCCCGTCAGTACGGGAGGGGTCTGCCCGACGGTGTACGGAGGTCCAGGTCTCGGGGTGCGGGCTTGGGGACGGGCTTGCGGATCAGCTGCTGGCGCATGCTGCCTCCTCGCTCAAACAAGGGCCGGTCGGCGGGGTTCCACCGTGCGGCCGTCGGGGAGCAGTTCACCGGTGTCGTCGAAGACCACGGCGCCGTTGCACAGCAGGCTCCAGCCCTGTTCGGGGTGGAAGGCCACGGTGTGGGCGGCGTCGTGATCGGCGCTGTCGGCGGTCGGGCAGGGGGGCTGGTGGGAGCACATCGGCGCACCTCCTCGCAGAGTGGGGCGGGAGGGCCGGTGGTCACCCGGTCGAATCCGCGATCCACGGTGGCGGTGAGTATTGCTGATCGCCACCCCCCGGCGGAACCCATATTCGGGGTCCAGTTCAGGGTGTGTATGCCCGATTACGATGCGCTCATGCCCGCTATCCGGATCATTCGCACGACGACCCTCCAGCCCGCCGAGGCGTGGCTGCGACTGACGGACTGGGAGCGCCACGGCGCACAGGTCCCCTTCACCCGGACGACCGTCGATACGGCGCCGCCGACGCACGTCGGAACGCTGTTCACGGCCCGGACGGGCGTGGGAAGGCTCACATTCGACGACCCCATGGAAGTCACCCTCTGGACGCCTCCGGCCGGCGCCGCCGCGGGGCTGGTGCGCCTGGTGAAACACGGTCGTGTGGTCCGGGGCTGGGCGGAGATCGAGGTGCGTCCCCACTTCCCCTCCGGAGCACAGGTCCACTGGCGCGAGGAACTGAGCCTGCGCGGGCTGGGCCGCCCCTTCGACCCGCTCGTCGCGGCGGCGGGCCGCTTCCTCTTCGGCCGGGCCCTCGACCGGTTGTTGGGGACATGATGAATCCCGCTAGGGTGCCTTGATCACCGCCCCAGGTGACCGAACCGACTTCTTCAAGGGGACCATCGTGGCCACTCCACCACCGCAGCAGGGCTCGGTCCCGCAGCACCCGCACAACCCGTACGCGGGGCAGCCCGGCCAGGGAAACCCGTACGCCCAGCAGCCCGGCCAGGGGAACCCGTACGCCCAGCCGGCCCAGCCGCAACAGCCGGCGGGGCACGGCAACCCGTACGCGCAGCAGCAGCCCGGCGCCGGCGCCCCGCAGCAGCCCGCCGGCCACGGGAACCCGTTCGCCGCGGGCGTGCCCCCGCAGGGCGCCCCCTCCCACCAGGCACCGCAGCAGGGCGGCCACGGCTGCCGGCTGTGCGGGGCGCAGCCCGCGGCGCAGGCGACCGTCCGGGGCCACCAGGGCATGGTGCTGATGATGCGCTCGCTGAGCGTGCAGGGGCCGTTCTGCCGTGACTGCGGGACCGCGACCGTCCGGGACATGTCCGCGAAGACGCTCTGGCAGGGTTGGTGGGGGCCGATGTCCCTGCTGCTCACGCCGATCACGGTGCTGCGCAACCTCGGCCCGAGGTCGACGTTCGCCGGGCTCGCGGCCCCGCAGGGCGGTTTCCGCCCGGCGCTGGACCCGGGCAAGCAGTTGCGTCGGCGCCCGCAGGCGCTGGTCGTCTCGGTGCCGATGGCCCTGTCCCTGGCCTTCTACGCAACGCTCATCGTCATCGCCGTGGCCACCGGCTGACCGGCGTCCGACCGATGTGACCGTGCCCCCGCGGGCCAAGGGCCGGCGGGGGCACGGACGTTCCAGGTGAGGCGCTGCCTAGCGGATCGGCATCCCCGAGATCGTCCGGGCGATCACCAGGCGCTGGATCTCGCTCGTGCCCTCGAAGATCGTGTAGATGGCGCTGTCACGGTGCATGCGCTCCACGGGGTATTCACGGGTGAAGCCGTTGCCGCCGAGGATCTGGACCGCCTGGGCGGTGACCTTCTTGGCGACCTCGCTCGCGAACAGCTTCGACATGGACCCCTCCGCGGCGGTGAAGGGCTTGCCCGCGATCGCCATCCAGGAGGCCCGCCACACCATCAGCCGAGCCGCGTCGATCTGGGTCCGCATGTCGGCGAGTTGGAACGCCACACCCTGGTTGTCGATGATCGGCCGACCGAACTGGGTCCGGGTCTTGGCGTAGTCCAGGGCCACTTCGTAGGCCGCGCGGGCCGTGCCCACGGCCATCGCGCCCACGGCCGGGCGGGAGGCCTCGAAGGTGGCCATGGCGGCGTTCTTCACGCGCTCGCCGCCGCCGGCCCTGGCCCGCTCGCGGGCACGGGCGAGCCGCTCGTCGAGCTTCTCCTTGCCGCCGAGGAGGCAGGATCCGGGGATGCGGCAGTCCTCCAACACCACCTCGGCGGTGTGCGAGGCGCGGATGCCGTGCTTCTTGAACTTCTGGCCCTGCGCGAGCCCGGGGGTGTTCGGCGGCACGATGAAGGAGGCGTGCCCCTTGGTGCCGAGCTCGGGATCGACCACGGCGACGACGATGTGGACGTTGGCTATGCCGCCGTTGGTCGCCCAGGTCTTGGTGCCGTTGAGCACCCACTCGTCCTTGGCCTCGTCGTAGACGGCGCGGGTGCGCATCGCCCCGACGTCCGATCCCGCGTCCGGCTCGGAGGAGCAGAAGGCCGCGACCTTCACGTCGTTCTGGTCGCCGTACATCTGCGGGATCCAGGTGCCGATCTGCTCCTCGGTGCCGTTGGCCACGACTCCGATGGCGGCGAGGCCGGTGCCGACGATGGACAGCGCGATGCCCGCGTCACCCCAGAAGAGCTCTTCCATCGCCATCGGGATGCCGAGACCGGTCGGGTCGAAGAACTGCTGCGCGTAGAAGTCGACGGAGTAGATGCCGAGCTTCGCGGCCTCCTGGATGACGGGCCACGGAGTCTCTTCGCGCTCGTCCCATTCCGCGGCGGCGGGCCGGATCACGTCGGCGGCGAAGCCGTGGATCCAGTCCCGCACCTGCTTCTGGTCGTCGTTGAGCTCCATGGTGAACTCCGCCATGTCCCCTCCAGCTGTCTCGTGCACGTACGGTTGCCCACCCGGGGCGGTTACCTGCGGTAACCACATCGCGGGCCACAGTCTGTTACCGACGGGTAAGCAGTGTCAAGCGCGGCATGTTCGGCCCGGACGGCGGCCGTCGAGTCGATCGACGGGGTGTGTGGGGTGTTACGTTGCGTGGGCGTCACGCACATCGCAAGGGCGGGGAGAGAAACACGTCATGGAGACCACTCAGCAGGCCGGCGAACCGGGAGCGGCCGAGCGCCGGCGACGGGAGTTGCTCGAAGCCGCCGACCGGGTCGTGCTCAGGGACGGCCCGAAGGCCTCCATGAACGCCATCGCGGCCGAGGCGGGCATCACCAAGCCCATCCTCTACCGGCACTTCGGCGACAAGGCGGGGCTCTACCAGGCCCTCGCCGTGCGACACACCGACGCACTGCTCGACTCGCTGCGCGCCGCGCTCGACGCCCCGGCCGAGCGCCGCCGCCGGGTCGAGGCCACCCTGGACACCTACCTCGTCGCGATCGAGGCCCGCCCACAGGTGTACCGCTTCCTGATGCACCCCGCCGAGGACTCGCACTCCGCCGAGCGGGGCTTCGACGTCGGCCTCCACTCGGCCCCGCTGCTGCGCCGCCTGGGCGAGGAACTGGCCCAGGTCATCGGCGAACGCGTCGACCTCGGCCCCGGCGGCGAACGCCTCGCCCGGGTCTGGGGCCACGGCATCGTCGGCATGATGCACGCCGCCGGGGACTGGTGGCTCGGCGAACGCCCCTGCGAGCGGGCGGAGTTGGTCACGGCCCTCACCGACCTGCTGTGGGGCCGGCTGGCGACCGCGGGCAACCGGGCGGACGGCCCCGGCTTCTGACCCGCCGGGCGGCCGGCCGGACCGGACCGGGCCGGAGCTAACCTCGGCCCTGCCCCTCGCCCTGATCCGCCTGATCCGCAGGTCGGCCCCGCTCGCCCAGCCGGGCGATTCCCCGCGCACCCCACGGCGTCCGGCGGATCGCCCGCAGCAGCCGGCGTCGCCGCAACCCGGTGACCCGGGCCGCGTAGACCGTGCCGTCGAGGTGGTCGCACTCGTGCTGGAGGCAGCGCGCGAAGAACCCGGTCCCCTCGATCCGCACGGGCGCGCCGTCGGAGGTGAACCCCTCGACGACCGCGTGGTCGAAGCGGACCGTGCCGGCCTCCAGGCCGGGCAGTGAGAGGCAGCCCTCGGGGCCGCGGAACCCGTCCCCGTCGGCCGTGACCAGCCGGGGGTTGACGATGTGTCCGACATGGCGGACGTCCTCGTCGTCGGGGCAGTCGTACACGAACACCCGCCGGCCCACGCCGATCTGGTTGGCCGCGAGGCCGACGCCCTCGGCGGCGTACATCGTCGCGAACATGTCCTCGATCAGCCGGTGGAGCGGCGGCCCGAATTCGGTGACCTCCGCGCAGGCCGAGTGGAGCACCGGATCGCCCAGCAGGCTCATGGTGCGGACGTGTCCGGTGGTGCCGGGAATGGGGCGCTGTCGCATGGCGGTAAGGGTACGACGGGCGAATATATGAGGAGATCCGCGACGTCCCGGGGGCGCCGCGGTCAAGGCTCCGGCAGGTACTGGATAGGCTGGGGCCGACCGACGCAAGGAGGACAAGGGACGATGGCAGGCAACACGGAGCCGCTTTCGCCGCGGGCCAAGCTGGCCGTGACGGCGGGCAAGGCCGCGGCGGCGGTGTCGCGGGCCGCGGGACGCGGAAGCGGATCGGTGATCGGTGGCAAGGTCGCACTCAGGCTCGACCCCGATCTCCTCGGCGCGCTGGCGCAGCATCTCGATGTCGTCCTCGTCTCCGCGACGAACGGCAAGACCACGACGACCCGACTGATCGCGGAGGCCCTGCGGGCCAGCGGTCCGGTCGTCTCGAACGCGCTCGGCGCGAACATGCCGGCCGGCATCACCTCGGCGCTCGCCGGTGGCTCGGACGCCAAGTACGGCGTCATCGAGGTCGACGAGAAGTACCTGGCCGGAGTGGCCCGGGACGTCACGCCCAAGGTGATCGCCCTGCTGAACCTCTCCCGCGACCAGCTGGACCGCGCCGCCGAGACCCGCATGCTCGCGGAGAAGTGGCGCGAGGGGCTCTCGGGCTCCAAGGCCGTCATCGTGGCGAACTGCGACGACCCGCTGATCGTGTGGTCGGCCTCGTCCTCGCAGAACGTGGTGTGGGTGGCCGCCGGCCAGGAGTGGAAGGACGACGCCTGGTCGTGCCCCTCCTGTGGTGGCGTCATGCAGCGCCCGGGCGACGACTGGTTCTGCGGCGAGTGCGGCTTCCGGCGTCCCACCCCGAGCTGGGTGCTCTCCGGTGACCACGTGCTCGACCCGCACGGCAGCGCCTGGCCGATCCACCTCCAGCTGCCCGGCCGCGCCAACAAGGCGAACGCCGCCACCTCGGCCGCCGTGGCCGCCGTGTTCGGCGTCCCGCCGCAGGTCGCGCTGGAGCGGATGTACCAGGTGCAGGCCGTGGCCGGCCGCTACGACGTGGTCAACTTCATGGGCCGCGAGCTGCGGCTGCTGCTCGCCAAGAACCCGGCGGGCTGGCTGGAGACGTTCTCGCTGATCGACCCGCCGCCCACCCCGGTGATCCTGTCGGTGAACGCGCGCGGCGCCGACGGCACCGACACCTCCTGGCTGTGGGACGTCGACTATCCGCGGCTGGCCGGTCACCCGATCTTCGTGATCGGCGACCGCAAGCTGGACCTCGCCGTCCGCCTGGAGGTCGCGGGCCTGGACTTCCGTGTCTGCGAGACCCTCGACGAGGCCGTCCAGTTGGCTCCGCCCGGACAGATCGAGCTGATCGCCAACTACACCGCCTTCCAGGACGTGCGCCGCCGCGTCGGCAACTAGTACCCACAGAGGACAAGAGCATGAGCGACAACAGCCTGCGTCTGGTCTGGGTCTACCCCGACCTGCTCAGCACGTACGGAGACCAGGGCAACGCCCTCGTGGTGGAGCGCCGGGCGCGCCAGCGCGGCCTGGACGTGCAGCGCGTGGACGTGCGCAGCGACCAGCCCATCCCCACCTCGGGCGACATCTACCTGATCGGCGGCGGTGAGGACCGCCCGCAGCGACTGGCCGCGGAGCGCCTGGTGCGCGACGGCGGTCTGGAGCGCGCCGTCTCGAACGGGGCGATCGTCTTCTCGGTCTGCGCCGGGTACCAGATCCTCGGCACCGAGTTCGTCAACGACATGGGCGAGCGCCAGCAGGGCCTCGGTCTGCTGGACGTGGTCACCGTGCGCGGCGAGGGCGAGCGGTGCGTCGGCGACGTCCTCGCGGACATCGACCCGCGGCTGGGCCTGCCCCCGCTGACGGGCTTCGAGAACCACCAGGGCGTCACCCACCTCGGCCCCTCCGCCAAGCCCTTCGCCCGCACCCGGCTGGGTCGCGGCAACGGCTCCGGGGACGGCACGGAGGGCGCGTACAACGACACCGTCTTCGGCACGTACATGCACGGTCCGGTGATGGCCCGCAACCCGCTGATCGCGGACCTGCTGCTCAAGCTGGCCCTCGACGTGAACGCGCTGCCGGCCATAGACGACCGCTGGTACGAGGCGCTGCGCAACGAGCGCATCGCGGCGGCCACGCAGCCCGCGTAACCCGCGCGCCACGTCCCGTACGGCCCGGATTCCCCAGGGGGTCCGGGCCGACGTGCGTTCGCACCACGGGTCCGCCCAGCATGTGGAGGATGGTTCAGTCCATCGGGGATCCGCTTGTAGGGTGACAGGTAGTTCCAACCGGACGACGTGGTCCGGTCGTCGGCCCACGTTGCAAAGGTTCTTCCTGCCATGCGCATTGGTGTGCTCACTTCCGGAGGCGACTGCCCCGGCCTCAATGCCGTCATCCGCTCCGTCGTGCACCGCGCCGTCGTCGACCACGGCGACGAGGTGATCGGCTTCCTCGACGGCTGGCGCGGCCTCCTGGAGTGCGACTACCGCAAGCTCGACCTCGACGCCGTGAGCGGCATCCTGGCGCGCGGCGGCACGATCCTCGGCTCCTCCCGGGTCCAGCCCGCGCACCTGCGCGACGGCGTGGAGCGGGCGCGCGGTCACCTCGCGGACCTCGGCCTGGACGCCGTCATCCCGATCGGCGGCGAGGGCACCCTGAAGGCCGCGAACCTGCTGTCGCAGGGCGGCCTGCCGATCGTCGGCGTCCCGAAGACCATCGACAACGACATCGCGTCGACCGACGTCACTTTCGGCTTCGACACCGCCGTCGGCGTGGCCACCGAGGCCCTGGACCGGCTGAAGACCACCGCCGAGTCCCACCAGCGCGTGATGGTCGTCGAGGTCATGGGCCGGCACACCGGATGGATCGCCCTGCACTCGGGCATGGCCGCCGGCGCGCACGCGATCGTCGTCCCGGAGCGCCCCTTCGACATCGACGAGCTGACCGCGATCGTCGGCGAGCGGTTCTCCGCCGGCAAGCGGTTCGCGATCGTCGTGGTCGCCGAGGGCGCGAAGCCCGCCGAGGGCGGGTCGA
This sequence comes from Streptomyces sp. NBC_01426, assembly GCF_036231985.1. Classification (GTDB taxonomy): domain Bacteria; phylum Actinomycetota; class Actinomycetes; order Streptomycetales; family Streptomycetaceae; genus Streptomyces. Next base: position 6,440,122 of record NZ_CP109500.1, on the reverse strand, counting down.
TGGCCATCGAGGCCGGCGGCACCGACATCTACGGCCACGAGCGGTTCGCCGGGATCGGCAACCGGCTGGCCGTGGAGCTGGAGCAGCGCCTCGGCAAGGAGGCCCGTCCGGTGATCCTGGGTCACGTCCAGCGCGGCGGCACGCCCACCGCGTACGACCGGGTCCTCGCCACCCGCTTCGGCTGGCACGCGGTGGAGGCGGCGCACCGCGGCGAGTTCGGCATGCTGACCGCCCTGCGCGGCACCGACATCGTGATGGTGCCGCTCGCGGAGGCCGTGCAGACCCTCAAGACGGTCCCGGCCGAGCGCTACGAAGAGGCGCAGACCGTTCTGTGATGTTTCCCCCCTTCTGACACGACACCGCCCCCGGACGCTTCGGCGTTCGGGGGCGGCACTACTGTGGTGGGGCATCACGGGTCGAGGGAGTGAACAGATGGATCACAGCGGGCACGGCATGGACATGAACATGGACCTGCCGCCCTTCACTCTCGGACGGGGTCTGGAGTTCTCCTTCGACGCCTTCTTCCTGTTCGGATCGCTGCTGGGTCTCGCCCTGTACGGGTGGGGGGTGCTTCGACTGCGGCGGCGCGGGGACGACTGGCCGTTGGGCCGCACGATCGCCTTCGGCGTCGGCGTGCTGACCGTGATCCTGGTGATGTGCACCAAGCTCAACGACTACGGCATGGTCATGTTCAGCGTGCACATGGTCCAGCACATGGTGATCAGCATGATCACCCCGATCCTGCTACTGCTGGGCGCCCCGATGACGCTGGCGCTGCGCGCGCTGCCGCCGGCCCCGCGCGGTACCAAGGGACCGCGCGAGCTGCTGCTGATGCTCCTGCACAGCCGCTACATGAAGGTGATCACGCACCCCGCCTTCACCATCCCGATGTTCATCGCCAGCCTCTACGGGCTGTACTTCACGCCGCTCTTCGACTTCCTGATGGAGTCCAGGACCGGGCACATCGCGATGATGGTGCACTTCCTCGCCGTCGGCGTGATCTTCTTCTGGCCGATCATGGGCGTGGACCCGGGCCCGCACCGCCCCGGCTACGTGATGCGCATGCTGGAGCTCTTCTCCGGCATGCCCTTCCACGCCTTCTTCGGCATCGCCCTGATGATGGCGAGCGAGCCGATGATCAAGACGTACGCGGACCCGCCGGCCTCCCTCGGCATCGACGCGCTGCTCGACCAGCAGTGGGGTGGCGGCATCGCCTGGGCCTTCAGCGAGATCCCGTCCGTGCTCGTGCTGATCGCCCTGGTCTACCAGTGGTACCACTCCGAGCAGCGGGCCGCGAAGCGGTCCGACCGGGCGGAGGACCGCAACGGTGACCAGGAGCTGGAGGCGTACAACTCGTATCTCGCGTCGCTCCAGGCGCGTGGCCGGTAGCGCGATCGCGACTTCTGGCGCCACCATGGGGCATGACCGGATCCGTGAAGACGATGGCCGTCATGACCTTCGCCGCCCTGGTGGCGATCGGTACCTATTCCGCCACTCTCGGCAGCAACGGCTGGCTGTGGTTCGCCTGGGTGGTGCTGGGGCTGCTGACCGTCGCCATGGCCGCCTCCCGCAGCGCCTGAGCCCTGCGGCCGCCCCTGCGCGGCGCGCCCGTCCGGAGCCGCGCCGGCGTGCTGCCCGTCGCCCCCGTCGAAGCTTCGCCCTCCCGCCCCCTCTGCCTCAGGGCTGACTGTCCGTACCATGGCGGTGACAACGGGGCATCGACGGGAGCGGCCTGGTGTTCTACCACTTGCTCAAGCACGTGTTCCTCGGTCCGCTGCTGAGGTTGCTGTTCAGACCGCGGATCGAGGGGCTGGAGAACATCCCCGCGGAGGGCGCCGCGATCATCGCGGGCAACCACCTCTCCTTCTCGGACCACTTCCTGATGCCCGCGATCCTGAAGCGGCGCATCACCTTCCTCGCGAAGGCGGAGTACTTCACGGGCCCCGGGCTCAAGGGCCGGCTGACCGCCGCCTTCTTCCGCAGCGCCGGGCAGATCCCGGTGGACCGCTCGGGGAAGGACGCCGGGCAGGCGGCGCTGCGCGAGGGCCTCGGGGTGCTGGCCAAGGGCGAGCTGCTGGGCATCTACCCGGAGGGCACCCGCTCGCACGACGGACGGCTCTACAAGGGCAAGGTCGGGGTGGCCGCGATGGCACTGGGTGCCGGGGTGCCGGTGGTGCCCTGCGCGATGGTCGGCACCTTCGAGATCCAGCCGCCCGGGCAGAAGATCCCGAAGATCCGGCGGGTCACGATCCGCTTCGGTGAGCCGATGGAGTTCTCGCGGTACGACGGACTGGAGTCCGAGCGCGCCGTCCTGCGGGCCGTCACCGACGAGATCATGTACGCGGTGCTGGGCCTCTCCGGCCAGGAGTACGTCGACCGGTACGCCGGCGAGGTGAAGGCCGAGGAGGAGGAAGCACGGAAGAAGGCCCGGCGCGCAGGACGCGCCAGGCCTTCTCCGTGATCGTGGAACCACCGTCACCGCATGGGGCTAGCGGACGGCGGGGAGCTCCTCACGCGCCGGGAAGTCGGCGCCCGGGGTCTTCGCGAGGGACTTCGCGGCGGCCGGGGCCGGGGCGACGGGCGTGGCGTGCGGTCCGCACTTCACGTCCTTGGCGTCGACCTTGCCGGTGAGCAGGTAGGTGTCCACGCGGGTGTTGATGCAGGGGTTCACCAGGCTGGTGACACCGTGCGAGCCCGCGTTCTGCTCGGTGATCAGGCGCGAGCCGCCGAGGCGACGGTGCAGGGAGACCGCACCCTCGTACGGGGTGGCCGCGTCACGCTCGGACTGGACGATGAGGACCGGCGGCAGACCGCGCTTGGCGCTCGCACCGACCTCGATCGGGTTGCTCTGCTTGGACTTCCAGGTCGCGCAGGGGAGGTTCATCCACGCGTTGGACCAGGTCAGGAACGGGTACTTCTTGTGGAGCTTGGTGTTGTCCCGGTCCCACTTGGCCCAGCTGGTCGGCCACTTGGCGTCGGCGCACTCGACCGCGGTGTAGACGGCGTTGCTGTTCTCGGACGCCGCGTTGCCCGCGAGGTCGGACATGTCCGGGGCGATCGCGTCGACCAGTGCCTGGGTGTCACCGGCGATGTACTTGCTCCAGGTCTGGGCGACGGGCACCCAGGAGGAGTCGTAGTACGGGGCGCCCTGGAAGAAGCCGATGAGCTCGGCCGGGCCGACGACCCCGCCGATCGGGTTCGCCTTGGCGGCGGCGCGAAGCTCCTGGTACTTCGCCTCGACCTTGGCCCGGGTGTTGCCGATGTGGAAGACGGAGTCGTTCTTGGCGACCCAGTCCTGCCAGTCGTTCCACCGGGTCTGGAAGGCCACGTCCTGGCCGAGGTTGGCCTCGTACCAGATGTTGTCGACGTCCGGGTCGACGACGCTGTCGACGATCATGCGGCGCACGTGGTTCGGGAACAGGGTCGCGTAGACCCCGCCGAGGTAGGTGCCGTAGGAGACGCCGAGGTAGTTCAGCTTCTTCTCGCCGAGGGCGGCCCGAATGACGTCCAGGTCGCGCGCGGTGTTCGGCGTGGTCATGTGCGGCAGCATCTCGCCGCTGCGCTCCTTGCAGCCGTCCGCGTACTCGGCGGCGAGCTTGCGCTGGGCGCGCTTGTCGGCCTCGTTGGACGGGACCGGGTCGGCCTTGGGGGCCTTGACGAACTCCTGCGGGTCGATGCAGGAGATCGGCGCGGAGTGGCCGACGCCGCGGGGGTCGAAGCCCACGAAGTCGTACGCCTTGGAGGTGTTGACCCACAGCGGGCTCTTGGTGGTGACCCGGCGCGGGAAGCGCATGCCGGAACCGCCGGGGCCGCCGGGGTTGTAGACGAGGGCGCCCTGGCGCTCCTCCTTGGTGCCGGTGCTGCCGATCCGGTCGACCGCGAGCTCGATGGTCTTGCCGAACGGCTTGGTGTAGTCGAGCGGGACCTTGACCCAGCCGCACTGGATCGGCTTCTCGAAGCCCCAGTCGGCGGGACAGTCCTTCCACTCGATCCCCGTGCGGGCGGCGCGGGCGGCGGCGATCTGGACGCCGATCGCCTCGGCGGCCCCGCCGCCGTCGCGGCCGGCGGTGGCCGCCGTCGCGGACGGCGCCAGCAGCAGGCTCGCCGCCAGCGTTCCGGTGATCAGTGTGGCGGCGCTGCCCAGCGCCGCGGTGCGTATCACGTGGTTGTTCCCCCTGCGTCATGTGCCGCCGTGGGCGGCCGGGTTCGGTCTGTTTCGGTCGTCGGCGTGCAGGGGGATCCTTTCGCCTGACCAGCACCGGGCAACAGAGCGCGGGTCGGTTCTTTGCCAACCCGATAACCGGAAAGGCGTGTACCGCTGAGCGGTGTCCGGTTCGCCCCGGCTCTGCCCTTCCGTCACCAGCCGTACGTCGCGCAGGCCGCGTCGAGGAGTTCGCGCAGCCGGAGCGCGTCCGGGGCGAGGGCCGTCACCAGCACGGCCGGCCCGGGCAGCGCGGTCGCCACCGCGAACTCGCCGAGCACGGCGGCGGCGGGCGGCGCCTGCGCGAACCGCGGATCCACCACGAGCAGTTGACCCAGCGCGCGGTGGCCCGCGAGCCCGGCCGGACCGTCCCAGCCGCCGGGTGCTCCCGGCCCGCAAGCCACCTCCTGATCCAGCAGCGGCCGGCCGGCCCGGTCGACGGTGAGCCGGCTGCGCAGCAGGCCCGGGACCTCCCCGCTGCGGCCGAGCACCTGCTCCTCGCGCAGCAGCAGCCGTGCGGTGGGGGCCAGTTCGACGCGGGTGGTGACCCGCAGGTCGCTGCCGCGCACGGACACGAGCGGCTCGGGCAGCCACCGCACCCGCGCCTCCTCGGCAAGGGTCAGTCGTACGTCGTACCGTGCGGGTTCCCCGCCCCGGCCGGGCAGCGCCAGGGTCGCCGCCGCCGAGCGGAGGCCGAGCCGGGCGCCCGGTCCGGCGGTCGCCTCGACGGTGAGGTGGTCACCGCCGAGCGGGGCGCTCATGGCGCCGACCAGCATCACCTCGGCCTCGGCGGCCTCGCCCCGTACCCGGCGCAGCGCGAGCGGCCCCTCCCCGGCCAGCAGGGGCAGCGCGGTGCCGCCGCGCCCGTCGGCGACGGCGCCGATCCGGGCGGTGGCGCGCAGCCCGAGGGCGGGTACCGCCGGGGCGCCGGTCACCGTACGGCCGTCCAGGCGGCGATCCGCCCGCGCACCCAGTCGGCCACCGGGGCCACTCCCTCGGGCCCGCGCAGGGACTGGAAGGCGACGGGGAGTTCACCGCGTTGTTCGGCGGCGTCCCGGGCCATCCGCTCCAGGTCGGAACCGACGTGGGGGGCGAGGTCGGTCTTGTTGACGATGAGCAGGTCGGCGGTGGTGACCCCGGGGCCGCCCTTGCGCGGGATGTCGTCGCCTCCGGCCACGTCGATGACGAAGATCTGGGCGTCGACCAGGCCTCGGGAGAAGGTGGCGGTGAGGTTGTCGCCCCCGGACTCGACGAGGATCAGGTCGAGCGGGCCGACGGTCTCCTCCAGTTCCTCCACGGCTTCCAGGTTGGCGGAGATGTCGTCGCGGATGGCGGTGTGCGGGCAGGCGCCCGTCTCGACGGCGGTGATCCGCTCGGGCGGCAGGACGGCCTCGCGGAGCAGGAACTCGGCGTCCTCACGGGTGTAGATGTCGTTGGTGACGACGGCCATGGACAGCTCCGCGCGCAGCGCCCGGCACAGCGCGGCGACGGTGGCGGTCTTGCCGGAGCCGACGGGGCCGCCGAGGCCGAGGCGCAGGGCGCGGCGGGTGCCGTCCCCGCGGACGGGGTCGGCGCCGTGGGTGTGGCGGTGGGGGTAGGTCACGGCGTGGTCGAGGTGCACGGGGTCTCCTGGGGGGTGTGGGGAGGCTGTTCAGGACGCGAAGAGCCGTACCGGCCAGGCGGCATGAACCTGGGCCGAGATGTCCAGCAGCGGCGAGGAGGCGGCGGGCAGCGCGCCCGTTCCCTCGTCGCGGGCGAGCAGGGCCGCCTCGGTGGCCCGCGCGGACACGGCGTCCAGCTCGGGTGCGAGTCGGGCCAGTACGGCGCTCGCCTCGAAGGGGTCGAGGCCGAGCAGGCGCACGGTCGCGGTGGCGGGTCCGCTGACGCTCTCGTACACCGCCACGTGCGCGGCGTCCGACGGCCCGAGTCCGGCCGCCCGCGCGGTGACGCCGAGGACCACGGGCTGGTGGGCGCCGCGCGGGAAGGCTGCGGCCAGGGCGTCCAGTTCGCCGGCCGGCCAGGTCGCGCGGGCGGCCCGCAACAGTTGCCTGCCGAGTCGGCGCGCGGCGGTGCGCAGCGCGGGCGAGGGGGTGCGTGCGTCGGCGGCGGCGTCGAGTTCGGCGGGGTCGAGTCCGAGGGCGGCGGCCGCCGCGAGTCCGGCGGCGACGAGCCCGGAGGTGTGCAGCCGGCCCCGGCAGAAGTCGGCGAGGGTGGCTGCGTCGTGGATCCGGCCCGCCTTGCAGGCGGCCTCCGCCCCGCCGGAGTGGGCGTGCCCTCCGGCGGGGAAGCGGCCGTCCGCGAGGACGAGCAGTGCGGCGAGGCTCATCGGGTGCGGCCCCCGGTCGTGCGGGTGCGCATCAGAAGAGGAAGTATCGCTGGGCCATGGGCAGTTCCGTCGCGGGAGCCGGCTCCACGACCTCCCCGTCGATGCTGACGGTGAAGGTGTCGGCGTCCACCTCGACCCTCGGCATGGCGTCGTTGTTGCGCATGTCGGTCTTCGTGACCTTGCGGGTGCTCTCGATGGCCGTGAACCGCTTGTCGAGTCCGAGCCGTTCGGGCAGGCCGTCGTCCAGCGCGGCCTGCGCGGTGAAGTTCAGGGAGTTCAGGCCCGGGGCCCGCCCGAGATGGCCGAACATGGGGCGGGGCAGCACCGGCTGGGGGGTGGGGATGGAGGCGTTGGCGTCGCCCATCTGCGCGTAGGCGATCTGGCCGCCCTTGATGACCAGTTCGGGCTTGACCCCGAAGAAGGCCGGCTGCCACAGCACCAGGTCGGCCAGCTTGCCGGGTTCCACCGAGCCGATCTCGCGGGCGAGGCCCTGGGCGACGGCCGGGTTGATCGTGTACTTGGCGACGTAGCGGCGGGCGCGATGGTTGTCGGCCGGTCCGTCGCCGGGCAGGAATCCGCGCCGCTTCTTCATCACGTGGGCGGTCTGCCAGGTCCGCATGATCACCTCGCCGACGCGGCCCATGGCCTGGGAGTCGGAGGAGATGATGGAGATGGCCCCGAGGTCGTGCAGGACGTCCTCGGCGGCGATGGTCGAGGGTCTGATTCTCGATTCGGCGAAGGCGAGGTCCTCGGGCACCGCCGGGTTGAGGTGGTGGCAGACCATGAGCATGTCGAGGTGTTCCTCGACGGTGTTCACGGTGTGCGGCCGGGTCGGGTTGGTGGAGCTGGGCAGTATGTTCGGCTCGGACACCACGGTGATGATGTCGGGTGCGTGCCCGCCGCCCGCGCCCTCGGTGTGGTACGAGTGGATGGTGCGGCCGGCGATCGCGGCGAGGGTGTCCGCGACGAATCCGGCCTCGTTGAGCGTGTCGGTGTGGATGGCCACCTGGGCGCCGGTCTCCTCACAGACTCCGAGGCAGGCGTCGATGGCGGCGGGGGTCGCACCCCAGTCCTCGTGGATCTTGAACCCCAGGGCGCCGCCGCGCAGTTGGGAGTACATGCCCTCGCGGGACATGGTGTTGCCCTTGCCGAGCAGGCCGATGTTGACGGGGTAGGCCTCCAGCGCCGCGAACATCCGCGCCAGGTGCCAGGGTCCGGGCGTGACGGTGGTGGCCTTGGAGCCCTCGGCGGGCCCGGTTCCGCCGCCGACGAGGGTGGTGATGCCGGAGGCGAGGGCCTCGTCGATGACCGTCGGGGAGATGAAGTGCACGTGTGCGTCGATGGCGCCGGCCGTGACGATCTTCCCGTTGCCCGCGATGATCTCGGTCTCGGGGCCGATGATCAGGGCGGGGTCCACCCCGTCCATGGTGTCGGGGTTGCCGGCCTTGCCGATGCCGCAGATCCGGCCGTCGCGGATGCCCAGGTCGGCCTTGACGATGCCCCAGTGGTCGAGGACGACGACGCCGGTGATCACCGTGTCGGGGGCGCCCTCGGCGCGCGTGGTGCGCGCCTGGCCCATGGATTCGCGGATGACCTTGCCGCCGCCGAACACGGCCTCGTCTCCGGAGCGTCCGGGTCCGCCGCTCAGGTCCTCTTCGATCTCGACGAAGAGGTCGGTGTCGGCGAGCCGGATCCGGTCACCCGCCGTCGGCCCGAACAGGTCGGCGTACACCTGGCGTGACAGCTCAGCCATCGAGGGGTCCCCCGGTCTCCCCGCGCAGCCCCGGCACGGTCCGCAGTCCGCCCAGCGGTACGAGTTCCACCGCGACCGGGATGCCCGGCTCGAAGCGGACCGCGGTACCGGCGGCGATGTTGAGGCGGAGCCCGCGGGCGGCGGAGCGGTCGAAGTCGAGGCCCGGATTGACCTCGGCGAAGTGGTAGTGCGAGCCGACCTGAACGGGTCGGTCGGCGGCGTTGAGCACGGTGAGACGGGTGACGGGACGGCCCTCGTTGAGGCGCACCGGACCGTCCCCGAAGCGGATTTCGCCGGGGATCATGCGGGGGCTCCTCCTCAGACGATCGGGTCGTGGACGGTGACGAGCTTGGTGCCGTCCGGGAAGGTCGCCTCGACCTGCACGTCGTGGATCATCTCGGGGATCCCCTCCATGACCTCCTCGCGCGCCAGCACGGTGCGTCCGGAGGCCATCAGCTCGGCCACCGTCCGCCCGTCCCGGGCGCCTTCGAGGATGTGCGAGGTGATGAGGGCCACCGCCTCCGGGTGGTTGAGGCGCACCCCGCGCGCCCTCCGCTTCTCGGCCACGTCCGCCGCCACGTGGATGAGCAGTCTCTCCTGCTCGTGCGGTGTCAATTGCACTCGTATCACCATGCTTCCAGGACAAGATCAACGCCGCGCCGACGCGACCCTATCGGCCGTCAACACTTTGTTGACCTGGGCATTTCCATGCCAAGCGTGTCTTGTCCAACGCAGAGGGAGGCTTTCCGTTCAGATCACCGTCGCTTTGCCGGCGCATGGGTGATCATTGACGGAAGACCGCGGACGCCCACGCTAGGGTCCTTAGTTTTCCGCCGCGTTAACGCACGTTTCGTGGAGGCACCCGGTTCGCCCGGCGCGGCGCCTCCGCCAGGTTCCGTATACGGAAGCTTCCTACGAGGAGAGTCATGTTTCTCAACCCTGTCCGCCACATCACCTTCGACGCGGTCGACCCCTACAAGATCGCCGAGTTCTGGTCGGCCGTGACCGGTTACCCGATCCATCCGGACGACGTGGAGGGCGACGACGAGATCCTGCTGGAGCCGGGACAGCCCGGCGTCCCGGGCCTGTTGTTCATCCGCGTGCCGGACGCCAAGTCCGTGAAGAACCGGGTCCACCTGGACATCCAGCCGCCCACCGGGACGCGCGACGAGACCGTCACGCGGCTGACCGGGCTCGGGGCGCGGATCGTGGACGACCGGCGGGACGAGGACGGGGTGCTCGGCTGGGTCGTGCTCGCCGACCCCGAGGGGAACGAACTGTGCATCGAGCGCAGCGCCGAGGAGCGCGCCGGCTCCTGAGTCGGGTCGCGGAACGGGCCTGCCGGCGGAGCCCTTCGGCTCCCCGCCTCCCCGGCCCGCGGGCCGATCGCGTCAACAGCCGGTGGGAGCCTTCGCCGCGGCCACCGCGGTCCACGGCAGCGCGATCCACACGGTCTTGCCGCCGTCCTCGGTCGGGGTGACCGACAGCCGCCCGCCCGCCTCGGCAGCCAGCCAACGGATGATGACCATGCCCCGCCCGTTGTCCTGCTGGACCGCCGCGGGGAGCCGCCGGGGATGGCGCGGGTGACTGTCGGTCACCCCGACGCGCAGCCATTCACCGCGCTCCAGCCGGACGTCGACGGTGAACGTGGGCGACTGGCCGCGCGTGTGCTGGACCGCGTTGGTCGCGAGTTCCGAGACGATCAGTCGCACGGTGTCGGCGGTCTCGGATTCGTCGGGCAGTCCCCATTCACCGAGTACTTCCGCGACGTACCGGCGGGCAGCGGCGACCGAGGCCGGGTCGCTCGGCAGGGTGACGGATGCTTCCTGGTGATCTGCCATGGCGACGTCCCTTTCCCACCGGGGCGTAACCGTCCCGGATCTACGCTGAGCGCCAGAGTGTCACCCATCGTGCCGCCGTTTCTGCCGTTCTCCCAAGATATGCATATATCTGTCGCTCAATGCGGTGAACTCTGCTACGGAAGAGCGTATTTGGACGGCAGACTGGTGCGAGCTGTGCCGGTGGAAGGAGAGCGGGTATGCAGCACGGTCCCGCGGTGCGCCGGCGCAAGCTCGGCGAGGAACTGCGTGCGCTCCGTGACCGGTCCGGACTCACCAGTGGTGAGGCGGCCCGGATCGTGGGATGGCATCAGTCGAAAATCAGCCGCATCGAGACGGGTCGCAGTGGCGCGAAGACAGCGGACATCCGGCTGCTGCTCGACGCCTACGGCGATGTGGTCAGCGCCCAGCAGCGGGCCCTCTTGGAGGCCCTCGGGGCCTCGGCGGCGGGCTCGGGCGCGGGCGACGCCGCGCGCGGCCGGCAGTGGTGGCACGACTACCGGGGACTGCTGCCGCAGGAGTACCGGGACTTCATCAGCCTGGAGGCAGGCGCCCGCGCCGCGCGGACGGTGGAACTCTCCGTGGTTCCGGGTCTGTTGCAGACGCCGGGGTACGCGCGCGCCGTGACCAGGGCGGCTCTGGGCGGGTTGCCGGAGCCGAAGGTGGACGCGCTGGTCGACGTACGGCTGGCCCGACAGTCGGTGCTGCGGGCCGATCCGCCGCTCCAGCTGAGCGCCGTGCTGGACGAGGCGGTGCTACGGCGCCAGATCGGGGGGCCGGGGGTGATGGAGGAGCAGTTGCGGCACCTGGTGGAGGTGGCCCTGTTGCCCCAAGTGCGGCTCCAGGTACTGCCGTTCAGCGTGGGGGGTCATCTCGGCCTCACCGGACCGTTCGTCATCTTCTCATTTCCGAACATCGCCGATCTGGATGTGGTGGTCCTCGACCATTTGACGAGTAGCCTCTATCTGGAGCGGAAGGAAGACCTAGAGGCGTACAGCGCCGCGTTCCGCACCATCCAGGCGCACGCCCTCCCGCCCCAGGACTCGTCGGATCTCATCAGCTCCATCGCTGACGACGCGTAAGGAGGCACCCCCCGTGTCCGCAACCCCCTTATCCACCAGCGGACTTCTGATCAGCGCGCGGTGGCGGCGGAGCAGCCGCAGCACCGGGATGAACAACTGCGTGGAAGCGGCCGTCCTCCGTGGCGGCCTGCTGGCCGTCCGTGACTCCAAACGGACGGACGGCCCGGCCGTGCTCTTCACCGGGCCGGCCTGGCAGGGCTTCCTCGCATCCGTACGGACGGACGCTCACGCCTGACGCCCGTACGGATCGCCCCGCCTCAGCGGTCCGTGGCTCCGGCGGGAGCGGTACGAAGGATCACCCCGACGGCCCGGTCGATCTCCTCCCCCGTGAGATCCGCCCGGGCGGTCAGCCGCAGCCGGGAGATGCCGTCCGGTACGGACGGCGGCCGGAAGCACCCCACGGACAGACCCTCCTCACGGCAGTCGGCGGCCCAGCGCAGTGCCGCCGAGGCCGACGGGGCCCGCACCGACACCACGGCCGCGTCCGGCCTGGCCGCGGCCAGGCCGGACGCGGTGAGCCGCCCGTACAACGCGGCGGCCACCTGCCGCACCCGGTCCGCGCGCTCCGGTTCCCGCTGGAGCAGACGCAGGCTCGCGAGCGCCGCACCGGCGGCGGCCGGCGCCAACCCGGTGTCGAAGATGAAGGTCCGGGCCGTGTTGATCAGGTGTCGGATCACCTTCGCCGGGCCGAGCACCACCCCGCCCTGGCTGCCGAGGGACTTCGACAGGGTCATCGTCGCGACCACGCCGGGCGCGCCCGCCAGCCCGAGGGCGTGCAACGCGCCCCGGCCGCCGGCGCCCAGGACACCGAGCCCGTGGGCGTCGTCCACGACCAGCGCCGCGCCCTCGTCGCGGCAGGCCGCCGCGTACGCGAGGAGCGGCGCGGCGTCCCCGTCCACGGAGAAGACCGAGTCGCTGACCAGCAGGGCACGGCCCTCGTGCCCGGCGAGCGTCTTGCGCGCGATGTCCGGGTCGCCGTGCGGGGTGACCGCGATCCGGGCCCGTGAGAGGCGGCAGCCGTCGACGATCGAGGCGTGGTTCCCCGCGTCGGAGACGACGAGCGTGTCCCGGTCGCTGAGGGCGGTGACGGCCGCCAGGTTGGCCGCGTACCCGGAGGAGAGGACCAGCGCCGCCTCGAACCCGCAGAAGGCCGCCAGTTCCCGCTCGAGCTGGGCATGAAGCTCGGTCGTGCCCGTCACCAGGCGCGATCCAGTGGCTCCCCCGCCCCACCGCTCGGCCGCCTCCTGGGCGCCGCGGATCGTCTCGGGATGCCGGGAGAGACCCAGGTAGTCGTTGCCCGCGAGGTCCATGAGCGGCGAGTCGGACGGCCTCGGGCGCAGCGTCCGCACCAGTCCTGCCTGCTCACGTGCCTGCTCCTCGCCGTCGATCCAGGCGAAGACGTCCTCGGGCTCCGGGGTGTGCTCGGTCATCGGCGGTCCTCGCGTTTTGTCGGCTGTCGACAGATCTGCTCGACCCTAGCCGTCGCCGCTCGAGGGGTAGATGTGGCGATCCACACACTCCGATCTGGCCATGTTGTCTGATCTCTCCTTGGCCGGGAGTGCCGGTGTGGGCCAGGATCAGCGTCATGGACCTGCTGAACACCCTGGTGGACAAGGGGCTGCGGCGCGAGCTGCCGACCCGCGAAGAGGCGCTCGCCGTACTGGCGACCTCGGACGACGAACTGCTCGACGTGGTGACCGCGGCCGGCAAGGTACGCCGCCAGTGGTTCGGCCGTCGAGTAAAGCTGAACTACCTGGTCAACCTGAAGTCGGGCCTCTGCCCGGAGGACTGCTCGTACTGTTCCCAGCGCCTGGGTTCGAAGGCGGAGATCCTCAAGTACACGTGGCTGAAACCGGAGGAGGCCTCCCAGGCCGCCGCGGCCGGCGTCGCGGGCGGGGCCAAGCGGGTCTGTCTGGTGGCGAGCGGACGCGGTCCGACGGACCGTGACGTGGACCGGGTCGGCAAGACGATCGAGGCGATCAAGGAGCAGAACGAGGGCATCGAGGTCTGTGCCTGCCTGGGTCTGCTCTCGGACGGTCAGGCGGAGCGTCTGAAGGACGCGGGTGCGGATGCCTACAACCACAACCTCAACACCTCCGAGGCCACGTACGGGCAGATCACCAAGACCCACACCTACGCGGACCGCGTCGACACGGTGCAGAAGGCGCACGCCGCCGGCCTGTCCGCCTGCTCCGGCCTGATCGCGGGCATGGGCGAGAGCGACGAGGACCTCGTCGACGTCGTCTACTCGCTGCGCGCGCTGGACCCGGACTCGGTGCCGGTCAACTTCCTGATCCCCTTCGAGGGCACGCCGCTGGCCAAGGAGTGGAACCTCACCCCGCAGCGCTGCCTCCGGATCCTGGCGATGGTGCGGTTCGTCTGCCCCGACGTCGAGGTCCGGCTCGCGGGCGGGCGCGAGGTGCACCTGCGCTCGATGCAGCCGCTGGCCCTGCACCTGGTCAACTCGATCTTCCTCGGCGACTACCTGACCAGTGAGGGCCAGGCCGGTCAGGCCGACCTGGACATGATCGCGGACGCCGGTTTCGAGGTGGAGGGCGCCGGTACGACGACCCTGCCCACGCACCGCGCCGACGCGGCGGCCGCGCCCGCAGCGGCCGGAGGCTGCGGTTCGCACGGCGGCGGCGCCTCGCTCTGCGGCCCGTCCGACGCCGCGGGCTCCGCCGAGGCGGCGGGCTGCGGTTCGGCGTGCGGCGGTTGCTCGGGGCACGCCGAGCCGGCGGCCGCCTCCCGCGCCCGGGTCGAGCCCGGTGAGGTGCGCTCGGACCTGGTGTCGGTGCGTCGACGTGGCGCGGGGACGGACATCGCCCCCAATGCCTGATCAGCACCTCCCGCTGCCTGATCCGCAGGACGCGCTGCCGGCCGCCGACCTGGTCGCGCTGGACCGGCAGCACGTCTGGCACCCGTACGGCCCGATGCCCGGCAAGCAGGATCCGCTGGTCGTCGCCTCCGCGTCGGGCGTCCGGCTGCGTCTCGCCACCCCCTCCCAGGGGCACGAGGAGCTGGTCGACGGGATGTCCTCCTGGTGGTCGGCCGTCCACGGCTACAACCACCCGGTGCTGAACGAGGCCGTGACCGCCCAGTTGGGTCGGATGTCGCACGTCATGTTCGGCGGGCTCACCCACGAGCCCGCCGTCCGCCTCGCGACGAGGCTCGTCGAGATCACCCCGGCCGGCCTGGAGCACGTGTTCCTGGCCGACTCGGGTTCGGTCTCCGTCGAGGTCGCCGTGAAGATGTGCCTCCAGTACTGGCGCTCCGTCGGCCGGCCCGGCAAGACCCGCCTGCTCACCTGGCGCGGCGGCTACCACGGGGACACCTGGCAGCCGATGGCCGTCTGCGACCCCGAGGGCGGGATGCACGAACTGTGGTCGGGGCAACTGCCGCGGCAACTGTTCGCGGACGCCCCTCCGGCCGGGTTCGACGTGCCGGTGGACCCCTCGTACGTGGCCCACCTGCGCTCCCTGATCGCGGCGCACGCCGACGAGCTGGCGGCCGTGATCGTGGAGCCCGTGGTCCAGGGCGCGGGCGGCATGCAGTTCCACAACCCGGGCTACGTCGCCGCGCTCCGGGACCTGTGCGACGAGTACGACGTCCTCCTCGTCCTGGACGAGATCGCCACCGGCTTCGGTCGTACGGGCGCGCTGTTCGCGGCGGAACACGCGGGGATCACCCCGGACGTGATGTGCCTGGGCAAGGCCCTGACCGGCGGATACCTCACCCTCTCCGCGACGCTCTGCACCGAGCGGGTGGCCGACGGGATCTCCCGCGGCGAGGTGCCCGTTCTGGCGCACGGGCCGACGTTCATGGGCAACCCGCTCGCGACGGCGGTGGCGAACGCCTCGATCGACCTGCTGCTGAGCCAGGACTGGCAACGGGAGATCAAGCGTCTCGAAGCCGGTCTCCTGGCGGGCCTGGAACCGGCCAGGGCCCTTCCCGGTGTACGCGACGTCCGGGTCCTGGGCGCGATCGGCGTGATCCAGCTCGACCACCCCGTGGACATGACCGCCGCCACCCGGGCGGCCGTCCGGGAAGGGGTCTGGCTGCGCCCGTTCCGCGATCTGATCTACACGATGCCTCCGTTCGTGACGGGCGACGCCGACGTGGCGCGCATCTGCCGTGCGGTGTGCGCAGCGGCCCGGGAGGGCTGACCCACATGACGATCCTGATGATCTCCGGCACCGGTACGGAAATCGGCAAGACGGTGACGACCGCCGCCATCGCGACGACCGCGACGGCCGCCGGCCTGACCGTGGCGGTGCTCAAACCGGCCCAGACCGGCGTCGGCCCGGACGAACCGGGTGACGCGGCGGAAGTCGCGCGGCTGGCCGGTCCGTCCGTGACCGCCGAGGAACTGGCCCGCTATCCCGAACCCCTGGCGCCCGACACGGCGGCCCGGCGCTCGGGGCTGGCACCGGTCTCGCCCCGAGCCGTCGCCGAGGCCGCGCACCGGCTCGACCTCTCCCACGACCTGGTCCTGGTCGAGGGGGCGGGCGGGCTCCTGGTCCGCTTCGACGAGGAGGGCAACACCCTGGCCGACGTGGCCCGCCTGCTCGACGCCCCCGTGCTGATCGTCGCCCCGGCGGGGCTCGGCACGCTGAACGCCACCACCCTCACGGCCGAGGCCCTGCGGGCCCGGTCGTTGACCCCGTGGGGCGTGGTGGTCGGCAGTTGGCCCGCCGCCCCGGACCTGGCCTCGCGGTGCAACCTCGCCGACCTGCCGAAGTCCGCGGGTGTCCCGCTGATGGGCGCCGTCCCGCAGGGTTCGGGCGCGTTGGCCCCGGCCGACTTCCGTACGGCGGCCCCCACGTGGCTGGGGCCGATGCTCCACGGCACCTGGTCGGAAACGGAGTTCCTGCGAGCCTGGCAGCCCTGACCGCCGACCCGCGCCGGTCGCGCGGGAGTCTGCGGCGCCGGTCGCGCGGGAGTCTGCGGGGATGAGCCGGCAGGCTCCCGTCGGGGCGCGGGGGGCGTCGCTCGGGCGAGGTGCGGGACCGGGCACCCGGCGGGTGTTCGGGTCAGTGCCCGCCCTTCGGCTCCAGGCAGCCGCCCTCCATGTACACCCCGTGCCCCTCCACCGTGAGGCCGCCGCCGGCCGTCCACCGTCCCGTCACGCACGGGCCGGCTTCCGGGATGAACAGCGCGAACCCCAGCGCTCCCCCGCTCCGGTACACCTCGTTGCCGGTGACGGAGTAGCCGAGTTCCTTCAGGGACGCGGCCAGTTCCGCCTCGCCGCGCGGGGCGGCCTTGCCGACGCCGGTCAACGCCGCCTTGATCCGGGCGCCGTGGGCGTCGGCTCGGCACCGGTTCTCGGCCGAGAGGGTGTCTTGCGTCTTGTACGCGTGGTTCTCCGCGTACTTGCGTGCCTCGGGGTCCATCGGCAGTTCCCGCGACGACTCCCCGCCGCTCGCACCGTCGTTCGCGCCGTCGTTCGTGCCGTCGTTCGTGCCGCCGTTCGCGCCGCCGTTCGCGCCGCCGTCCTGCGGGTCGGCCGAAGCCTCGGCCGCCTTCTGCGCGCATCGCGCGGCCACGTCGGGGAAGAGCCGGTCGTGGCGGGCCGATCCGGACGCGACCGGGTCGGGTGAACCCGCCGCGGTCGGCGTCGTGTTCCCGGCGCTCCCCGCCTTGGTGGTGCCGCAGGCCGTCAGCGCCGGCAGCGCCGCGACGAGCAACACCCCTGCCATCCAGGTCATTCGAGAGGTCAAGACGTCTCCACATCCCCGGAGGGAGCGTCAGGCCCCGACGACCGAGGCGAACAACCGATTATCGCCTGCCTTCGCCTGGACCGGACGTGGGGCCCCTGGAGGTGCACACCGCGGACTCCGCTTCCTTCCGAGCGCGCGCACCATCCGGGCCCTCCCGCCTCGACCGCGCACCGCCGGGTGCGCGGTGACCCTCCCGGCTGCCCGTAGACCCGGACCCGGCCGTGCTCCCCCGGACGACTGTGCGCCCACGCGGTTTCGCGGCCCCCCGAGGCGGGGAACAGCCCGGCAGGGCACCCGCACCAGCCGCCACCCCCGCTTGGAGGCCCGCCATGCCCCGCCGACCCGCCGACCCGGTCCATCACCCGCACTTCGCGCGTTTCTACGCCCGCTTCAGCACCGCCGCCGAGACCCGCGGCGGCATCGGCACGCTCCGCGAGGAACTGCTGCACGGCGTGTCCGGTCGTGTCATCGAGATCGGCGCCGGCAACGGCCTCAACTTCGCGCACTACCCCCGGGCGGTCTCCGAGGTGGTCGCCGTCGAACCGGAGCGCTCCCTGCGTCGACTCGCCGCGGCGGCCGCGCTGCGCGCCGAGGTCCCGGTCGACCTCGTGCCCGGCGTCGCCGAGGCGCTGCCGGTCAAGAGCGAGGCCTTCGACGTGGCCGTGGCCTCGTTGGTGCTGTGTACGGTACGCAGCCTGCCGCGCGCCCTCGCGGAACTGCACCGGGTGCTCCGCCCCGACGCCGAGCTGCGGTTCTTCGAACACGGTCTCGCGCCCGGCCCCGGCATGGGCGCCGTCCAGCGGACGCTGGACCGGACCGTCTGGCCCCGGCTCTTCGGCGGCTGCCACACGGCCCGCGACCCGCTCGCCGCGATCGAGGCGGCCGGCTTCCGGATCGTCTCGCACCGCGCCTTCCGGCTGCCGGAACGCGGCCCGGCGCTCCCCACCTCGTACTGCGTCATCGGCTCGGCCCGCCGCGTGGAGGACTGAGGACGACGGCTCTGCGGCCTCCCCCGGATCCCGTCCCCCGCTCGCCCACCGGTCCGCGGATCAGCGGTCGAGCGGCTTGACCCAGCGGGTCCAGTGGTCCTCGGGGCGGTATCCGGCCGCGTCCCACGCCCCGTGCGCCCCCTCGTTGCGATCGAGCACCATCGCGTCCGCGCGCCGCCCGCCGAAGGCGACGAACCGCTCCTCGGCGGCGGTCGGCAGGGCCGCGCCGATGCCCTGCCTGCGGTGTTCGGGGTGGACGGCGAGCCGGTACAGGTGGCAGCGCCGGCCGTCGAAGCCGGCGATGACCGTGCCGACGAGCCTGCCGTCTCGGCGGGCGAGCAGGAGGGCGTGCGGGTCACGGGCGTGGAGCAGCTCAATTCCGGCGAGGTCGTCGGAGATGCTTGTGCCTTCGGCGGCGGCTTCCGGAAGGCCGGTACCTCGGCGAGGTCTGGCGGGGAGGCGGGTCCGATGTGAAGATCGTCCATGCTCCGGATCCCCTCACCCGAGGGACGGGCGCAAAAAGCACGACCCTTCCTCTTTGCCTGTCCTTTACCCTGTGGTCAACCGTTCCGCTCGAACGACCTGAAAGAAAGGTGTGAGCGTCCGCCCATGGGCGAGCCCCTCGGTACCCGACATCGCGCGACCCCCCTCCTCCTGGCTGATCATGGAACGGAGGTGACCGACCGATGACCGAAGTGCTCCTGCTCATCGTGGCGCTGCTGCTCTGCCTGGCCTGCGGAGTCTTCGTCGCGGCCGAGTTCTCGTTGACGACCGTCGAGCGCAGTGAACTGGAACGCGCCGTCGAACGCGGCGAACGCGGGGCCGACAGCGCCCTGGCAGCCGTTCGGAGCCTGACCTTCCAGCTCTCGGGCGCCCAACTCGGCATCACCGTGACGGGTCTGGTCATCGGCATGCTCTCCAAGCCCTCGATCTCGGCCCTGCTCCAGGGCCCCTTCCAGGCCATGGGCCTGTCGGCCGCGGCCGCGTCCTCCGCCGCCCTGGTCGTGGGCACCGTCCTGTCGACCGTCGTCCTGATGGTCGTCGGCGAGCTGGTGCCGAAGAACTGGGCCATCTCCTCGCCGCTCGCCATCGCCAAGCGCGTGGCCACCATGCAGCGGGCCTTCAGTCGTGCCTTCAGGCCGCTGATCAGCCATCTGAACACCACCGCGAACCACCTCGTCCGCCGGTTCGGCCTGGAGCCGGCCGAGGAACTGGCCTCGGCACGCAGCCCTCAGGAGCTCGTGGCCCTGGCCCGGCACTCCGCGAAGGCGGGCTCGCTGGAGAAGGACACCGCCGAGCTGTTCGTGCGGACCCTGAACCTGGCCGACCTGACCGCGGAGAACGTCATGACCCCGCGCGTCCAGGTCACCGCCCTCGACGTGCAGACCACCGCCGAGGACGTGGCGAACGCCACCCTGGCCACCGGCCTGTCGCGCTTCCCGGTGTACCGGGGCAGCCTCGACACCGTCGTCGGCACCGTGCACATCAAGGACGTGCTGGCGCTGCCCGCCGAGGACCGGCACCGGTACCCCGTCGAGCGACTGCTGCGCGAGCCGCTGCTGGTACCCGAGTCACTGACCGTGGACCGGCTGCTGGACCGGCTGTCGGGCCGGCAGACGATGGCCGTCGTCATCGACGAGTACGGCGGCACCGCCGGTGTGGCCACGCTGGAGGACATCGTCGAGGAGGTCGTGGGCGAGGTCCGCGACGAGCACGACCCGCACGAGACCCCGGACCTGGCCCCGGCCGGCACGGACGCCTCGGGACGGGCCCTGTACTCGGCCGACGGCGCCGCCCGCACCGACCAGCTCCGGCGGATCGGGCTGCGGGTCCCGGACGGCCCGTACGAGACGCTGGCCGGTCTCGTGGCCACCGAATTGGGCCGGATCCCGGCCGTCGGCGACAGCATGGAACTGGACGGCTGGCGGCTGGACGTGGTGGACGCGAGCGGGCATCGGGCCGCGCGGGTGCTGCTGCACACGCCGGTCGAGTCCGCCGACAACGACGGTGCGGAGGAGACCCGATGACCGCGATCCAGTTGCTGATCGGCCTGGCGACGCTGGTCGTGAACGCCTTCTTCGTCGGCGCGGAGTTCGCGCTGATCTCCGTCCGGCGCAGCCAGATCGAGCCGTACGCCGAGCAGGGCGACCGGCGGGCCCGCGCCGTGGTGTGGGGCCTGGAACACCTGTCGGCGCTGATGGCGGCGGCGCAACTGGGCATCACCCTCTGCACCCTGGTGCTGGGTGTGGTGGCCGAGCCTGCGATCGCCCACCTGCTGACGCCGCTGTTCGACCTGGTCGGCGTACCGGACGGGCTGACCCACGCGATCTCGTTCGTGGTGGCGCTGGCCCTGGCGACGTACCTGCACATGCTGTTCGGCGAGATGCTGCCGAAGAACGTGGCGCTCTCCGAACCGGTGCGCACCGCGTTGCTGCTGGGGCCGCCGCTGGTGACCCTGGCGAAGGCCCTCCGGCCGGTGATCTTCGCGATCAACGCCTTCGCGAACGCCCTGCTGCGCCTGCTGCGGGTGGACGTGAAGGACGAGGTCGCGGCGACCTTCTCGGACGACGAGCTCGCCCGGATGGTCAAGGACTCCAGTGCCGCCGGACTGATCGACGGCCGCGCGAGCGAGCGGCTGCACGACGCCCTGGAGCTGGGCCGTCGTCCGGTCACCGATGTGGTGCTGCCGTCGGACCGGGTCGTCCCGGCGCGCGAGGGCATCTCCGCGGCGGGTCTGGAACGGTTGTCGGCCGAGTCCGGCTACTCCCGCTTCCCGGTGATCGACGCGGAGCACAGGATCCTCGGCTACCTGCACGTCAAGGACGCGCTGGACGTGGCCGAGCGGGACGAACCGTTCCCGCTGTCCGAGCTGCGCCCGATCGCCCAGGTGCGGGCGGAGACCCCGCTGGACGACGTGCTGACCGCCATGCGGCGCAGCCGTACCCACCTGGCGGCGGTGCTCGGCCAGGACGGCGTCATGACGGGCCTGGTCACGATGGAGGACGTGCTGCGCGAGCTGTTCGGCAGGCCGGCGTCCGCGTGACCGGCTCCTGAATCCCCCGTCCCGGGATCCCGGGCCCCGTGCGGTCCCCGACCGTGCGGGGCCGGGGTACCGCGCGGTAGCATCGCTCCCGCCATGGAGATGAATGCGTCCTACACCAGTTTTGTCGCGATCGGCGACTCCTTCACCGAGGGCATGTCCGACCTGCTCCCGGACGGCTCCTACCGGGGCTGGGCCGATCTGCTCGCCGCACGCCTCGCGACCCGCGAGCCGGACTTCCGCTACGCGAACCTCGCGGTGCGCGGGAAGCTGATCGGCCAGATCGCCGGGGAGCAGGCGCCGGTGGCGGCCGCGATGGGCGCCGACGTGGTGACGCTCGTGGGCGGCCTGAACGACGCGCTGCGCCCCAAGGTCGACATGGGCCGGGTACGGGGGCACCTGGAAGAGGCCGTGGAACTGCTGGCCCCCTCCTGCAAGACGCTGGTCCTGATGCGTTCGCCGGGCCGCAACGGACCGGTGATGGATCGTTTCCGCCCCCGCATGGAGGAGCTCTTCACCATCCTCGACGAGCTCGCCACGCGGCACGACGCGCTGCTCGTGGACCTGTACGGGGCGCCCGTCCTCGCGGACCCGCGCATGTGGGACGTCGACCGGCTGCACCTCACGGCCGAGGGGCACCTCCGGGTGGCGGAGGCCGTCTGGCAGAGCCTGGGGCTGGCGCCCGAGGACGAGTGGCGGGCCGATCTCGCTCCCTCGGCGGCGCCGAGCTGGCCCGCGCGCAGGGCCGAGGACCTCCGCTTCGCCCGGCAGCACCTGCTGCCCTGGATCGGGCGCCGGCTGACCGGCCGCTCGTCGGGCGACGGACGGGCGGCGAAGCGCGCAGAGCTGCTGCCGTACACGCCTTCGGCCACGGATCGACTCTCGTAGCAAGGCACAATCCGAGGCGGGTCCCCTACCTGCGTAAACGCACAGCGGCGGCCCAAGTAGAATCACTCCACGTGACAGCCAAGCCCCGCATCCCCAATGTCCTGGCCGGCCGCTACGCCTCCGCGGAGCTCGCCGTCCTGTGGTCCCCCGAGTACAAGGTGACGCTGGAGCGGCGGCTGTGGCTCGCCGTGCTGCGCGCCCAGAAGGACCTCGGTATCGAGGTCCCGGACGCCGCCCTCGCCGACTACGAGCGCGTCCTGGAGACGGTTGACCTCGCCTCCATCGCCGAGCGCGAGAAGGTCACCCGGCACGACGTGAAGGCCCGCATCGAGGAGTTCAACGCCCTCGCCGGGCACGAGCACGTCCACAAGGGCATGACCTCCCGCGACCTCACCGAGAACGTCGAGCAGCTCCAGATCCGGCTCTCGCTGGAACTGTCCCGGGACCGCACGGTCGCCGTCCTCGCCCGCCTCGCCAAGCTGGCCGCGGAGCACGCCGAGCTGGTCATGGCCGGCCGCTCCCACAACGTCGCCGCACAGGCCACCACCCTGGGCAAGCGCTTCGCCACCGCGGCCGACGAACTACTGGTCGCCTACGACCGCCTGGAGAACCTGCTGGAGCGCTACCCGCTCCGCGGGATCAAGGGCCCGGTCGGCACCTCCCAGGACATGCTGGACCTGCTCGGCGGCGACACCGCGAAGCTCGCCGACCTGGAGCAGCGCATCGCCGCCCACCTCGGCTTCGCCCAGGCCTTCACCTCCGTCGGCCAGGTCTACCCGCGCTCGCTCGACTACGACGTGGTCACCGCCCTGGTGCAGCTGGCCGCCGCCCCGTCCTCGATCGCCAAGACCATCCGGCTGATGGCCGGCCACGAGCTGGTGACCGAGGGCTTCAAGCCCGGCCAGGTCGGCTCCTCCGCGATGCCGCACAAGATGAACACCCGCTCCTGCGAGCGCGTGAACGGCCTGATGGTCATCCTGCGCGGCTACGCCTCGATGACCGGCGAGCTGGCCGGCGACCAGTGGAACGAGGGCGACGTCTCCTGCTCCGTCGTCCGTCGCGTGGCCCTGCCGGACGCGTTCTTCGCGTTCGACGGTCTGCTGGAGACCTTCCTGACCGTCCTCGACGAGTTCGGCGCCTTCCCGGCGGTCGTCGCCCGTGAACTCGACCGCTACCTGCCCTTCCTCGCCACCACCAAGGTGCTCATGGGCGCGGTGCGGGCCGGAGTGGGCCGCGAGGCCGCCCACGAGGTCATCAAGGAGCACGCGGTCGCCTCCGCCCTCGCCATGCGCGAGCAGGGCGCCGAGCGCAACGAACTGCTGGACAAGCTGGCCGCCGACGAGCGGATGCCGCTGGACCGCGCCCGGCTCGACGCCCTGATGGCCGACAAGCTGTCCTTCACGGGTGCGGCGGGCGACCAGGTCGCGACGGTGGTTTCCCGTATCGAGGCCATCTCCAAGCAGCACCCGGAGGCCGCCGGGTACGCGCCGGGGTCGATCCTCTGACCCCCGACGAACTGGCCGCCGCCCGCGACCGCGTCCTCCCGGACGTGGTCGCGGGCGGTCTGCGTGTGCTCTTCTGCGGGATCAACCCGGGTCTCCTCTCCGCCGCCACGGGCCACCACTTCGCCCGCCCCGGCAACCGGTTCTGGCCGGTCCTGCACCTGTCGGGCTTCACCCCGCGCCGGCTGGCTCCCGCCGAACAGGAAGAGCTGCTGACGTACCGGCTCGGCATCACGAACGTGGTGGCCCGCGCCACGGCCCGTGCCGACGAGCTGGACGCCGAGGAGTTCCGCGAGGGCGGTCGAATCCTGACGGCCAAGGTGGAGCTGCTGCGTCCGCAGTGGCTGGCCGTTGTCGGTGTGACCGCCTACCGCACGGCCTTCGGCGAGAGGAAGGCCCAGATCGGCCCCCAGGACCGAACCATCGGCGCCACCCGCATCTGGGCCCTGCCCAACCCCAGCGGCCTCAACGCCCACTGGACCGCCGAGTCCATGGCCCAGGAGTACGCCCGCCTCCGCACCGCCGCCGAGGCCCCCTGACCGAACCTCGCCCGCGCCGGCACCCGGTCCGCCCGGGTCCGGGTCCGGGTCCGGGTCCGGGTCCGTCCGGGTCCGTCCGGGTCCGGCAGCGATGGTGCATCGGCCAGGGCAGGGGTGAGCAGGCGGGGCATCCCCGGGGCCCGCTCCCCCGCCGATTCCCGCTACCCGGTCGCCGGTAGCCGGGTCCTCGATGGGCCGGCGTCGGCGAGCGGCCTCCCGCGCGTCGCCTCTACGGCGGGTCGATCACGGTGACCGCGGCCATCAGCCGGAAGGGGTCCTCGGTCGCCCTACGGGCCACGTAGACCACGAGCCACTGGTCGCCGGCCCGCCAGAGGTGAACGTGGTCGGCGTTGTCGGCGAGCGCGTCCCACGGCTCCGGTATCGCCTCCCCGTCGAGACCGCGCTGCATCACCCCGTCCAGAGTGAACACCTGCGGTGCCCCCCAGCGACCGGTCAAGGCCTGTACCAGCGCGCCGTACTCGGCACTGATCTGGTCCGCCGCCTCGATCCGGGCCGATCCATCGTCTTCCCAGAAGTCCCGGGTCTCCACGAGTTGGACCAGATGATGGCCCGGGCCACTGCCGTGCCTGTCGAACCGGACCGGATCGGTGGGAAAGGTCTGTCCCCGGAGCCGGTCGATCGTGTCGAGATGCTCTGCCGTGGTCATGCCGTCAGTATCCCGGGCACCACTGACAACTGGCCCGACGTCATGCCGCCCGACGGCTCACCGCCAGCCAGCCTCCGGCCAGCGCCGGCAGGGACCACAGCGCGGCCACCCCCAGGCCGGTCCAGGGACCGAGCGGACCGTCCGTGGCAGCTCGCATGACCATCTGACCGGCACGGTCCGGCATGAACTGCCCCGCTCCTCCCGCGACCTGACCGACCACGAAGGGCAGGATCAGCAGGAAGGGTATGAGCAGGCTCATCACGAGCGTGCCGCTGCGCACCAGTGCGGTCAGGCTGGCCGCGAGAAGGGCCATGAGCGTCAGGTAGACCCCGCTCCCGAACACGGCTCTCAGCGCGCCCGGGTCGTCCAGGCCCAAGGCGTACTTACCCATGAAGGCCTGTCCGGCGAGGAAGGTGACGACGCCGGTGATCTGGCCGATCAGGAATGCCAGTCCGGTGATCATCGCCACCTTGGCGAGGTACAGCCGGGTCCGGTTGGGCACCGCCGTGAGCGAGACCCTCAGGGCACCGTCCCGGAACTCCCCGGCGAAAGCCGTCGTCCCGAAGGCAACGGCCGCTATCTGACCGAAGTTGACACCGTAGAAGGCTCCGAGAAGTCGGTCGTCGCCCAGGGCTCCCTCCTCGGCCGTCCCGATCGCGGCGGCAGTGAGCACCGTGATGCCGGCGGTGGCGAGGAAGACCGCGGTCAGCGAACCCATCGCCGCGCGGGAGGAACGTATCTTGATCCATTCCGAGTGCAGGACGGGGATGTTGGGCAGGGCGGCGGCGGTCATGACGTGGGCTCCGATCTCCTTCACGGATGGCACTGGGTGGGGGCCGGTCTCAGGCGGGAGACGTCGAGAACTGGGCGCGTGTGGCGGTGAGCTCCAGATAGGCCTGTTCCAGGGAGGCTCGCTCGTCGACGAGTTCGAGCAGGGGTATCCCCTCGCGGGCGGCGAGGCCCCCGATCTGCTCGGCACGTATGCCGTCCACCGTCCAGCGCCCGTCTTCGGAGAGGACCGGCTCGACCCCCTCGCGGGCCAGCACCGCTCGCAGCCGATCGGGAGCGGAGGTCCGCAGTCTCGCCCTGGGGGTGCTGCGGGAGTCGATGAAGTCCTTCATCGAGAGGTCGGCCAGCAACGCGCCCTGCCCGACGACGACCAAGTGGTCGACGAACGAGGCGGTCTCGGCCATGAGGTGGCTGGAGACCAGGACGGTGCGTCCCTCGGCGGCGAGAGCGCGCATCAGCTTTCGGATCCAGATGATGCCCTCCGGGTCGAGGCCGTTGGTCGGCTCGTCGAGCAGGAGAACCCCCGGATCGCCCAGCAGCGCGGCGGCCACACCCAGTCGCTGGCGCATGCCCAGGGAGAAGGTCTTGACCCGCTGCCGGGCCACCGAGGCGATCCCGGCCCGCTCCAGCATCGTGTCCACCCGCGCCGCCGAGATGCCGTTGCTGACGGCGAGCGCGAGGAGGTGGTCCCGGGCGGTGCGTCCTGCGTGGGCCGCCTGCGGGTCCAGCAGAGCGCCCACCCGGCGCAGCGGGTCTCGAAGGTCGGCGAACCGGAGCCCGCCGATGGTGGCGTTGCCCGCCGTGGGCCGGTCGAGCCCGAGCAGCAGGCGCAGGGTCGTTGACTTCCCGGCTCCGTTGGGGCCCAGGAAGCCGGTGACCCGGCCGGGCAGGACATCGAAGGTGAGGTGGTCGACGACCCGTGTGGAGCCGTAGTCCTTGGTCAGTTCGCAGATCTCGATGCGGTTCGGTTCACGGTTCATGCCTCAAGATTCCCCGCCGACCCCCCACCGCTTCCTCCCCCAAGCGAGGGTGGCGTCTCCCCCACGTGGGGGAGCCGGGGCCCACCTTCCCGCTGTCACGATGGAGGCATGTACCGACTGCTCCGAGCACCGCTTCGACCGGTGACCTACTCCCGTTGGCTGCATCTGTGCGTACCGCTGCTTCTGCTCGCCATCTGGATGTTCGTGAACCCCCGGTGGCCGTGGATGCCTTTGTTGATCGTCATACCGTTCGGGTTCGTGCCGTGGGTGAGGCTGGCCGAGGGACTGCAGGCCCAGTTCCTGCTGACCCCTCATGACCGCGGCTCCCCCGACGGCGTCATCGGTACCGCGCCGTCGGCACGGTGGGGAGA
Source organism: Streptomyces sp. NBC_01426 (assembly GCF_036231985.1). GTDB lineage: Bacteria > Actinomycetota > Actinomycetes > Streptomycetales > Streptomycetaceae > Streptomyces. The sequence goes on along the minus strand of NZ_CP109500.1, from coordinate 6,413,437 downwards.
CCGGTGGCGGACCCTGTTGTGGCTGGAGATACGTCTGGTGGTCGCCGGCGTCGCCATGTTCGCGACCGTCGTGCTTCCGGTGATGACGGTCGAGCTGATCGCGATCGCGCTCGGACAGCAGGTGATCGCGGATCCGGCTGTGCCGTTCACCCCGACGCGCTGGGTGGCCGCGCTGCTCGCCCCGGTGCCGTTGGTCGTACTCCTCGTCGTCGTGGTGATGCTCGGCGAGATGATCACCTCGATCGCCCGTCGTTTGCTGGGGCCTTCGGCGACCGAACGTCTCTCCGCGTTGGAGGCCCGGACCGAGCAGCTGTTGGAACGGACCCGCATCGCGAGGGAACTGCACGACTCCATCGGCCACGCCCTGACCGTGGCGGTCATGCAGGCGGGAGCGGCGCGGGCAGCCGGCGACCCCGGCTTCACCGACCGGGCCCTCCACGCGATCGAGGAGACGGGCCGAGCCGCGCTGGAGGATCTGGAGCGGGTGCTCCTGGTGTTGCGCGAGTCGGCCCAGCCGCCCTCCCAGCGGCCGACGTTGGCGGAGGCGGACCGCCTGCTGGAGTCGGCCCGGGCCTCGGGAGCGGTGGTGGACGCCCGGCTGACGGGGTCACTGGAGAAGCTGCCCGGTCCGGTCACCCGGGAGGGGTACCGGATTCTGCAGGAGGCACTGACGAATGTGCTGCGGCATTGCGGTCCGGTGCCCGTCCGGGTGCGGGTCGAGATGACCACCGGCCGGCTGGACCTGGAAGTGACGAACCCGCTGTCGGAGCGGCCCACCTTCATGCCGGGTGGTGGGAGCGGGCTGCGTGGGATGCGGGAGCGGGCCGCACTCCTCGGCGGGGAAGCCGAGACCGGTCCGTACGAGGGCGGTTGGAGAGTGTTCGCCCGGCTTCCGCTGGACCGAATACGCTGATCGAATGCCGGTCACCGTACTGCTCGTCGATGACGAGCCCCTGGTGCGCGCGGGGTTGCGCGCCGTCCTGGAAGCACAGCCCGACATCACCGTGGTGGGAGAGGCGGCCGACGGAGCATCCGTGGTTCCGCTCGTCCGACAGCTGCGACCGGACGTGGTGGCGATGGACGTACGAATGCCGCTGCTGGACGGGATCGAGGCGACGCGGGCGGTTCTCCGGTCCGTGGACTCACCGCCGAAGATCCTCGTGGTCACGACGTTCGAGAACGACGAGTACGTCTACCAGGCTCTGCGGGCCGGAGCTGACGGCTTCCTGCTGAAGCGGGCCCGACCCTCGGAGATCGTGCACGCGGTCCGGCTCGTCGCGGAGGGCGAGACGCTGCTCTTCCCGGCCGCCGTGCGAGCTCTGGCGGCGGAGTACGGAAACCACAAGGCGCGGGCGGTGTTGGAACGGGCCGCGTTGACCGAGCGAGAGGAGGCGGTGCTCCGGCTGATGGCCCGCGGCTTGACCAATGTGGAGATCGCGGCGGAGCTGATCATCGGCACGGAGACCGTGAAGTCCCACGTCAGTGCGATCTTGGCGAAGCTGGGCGCACGCGACCGGACCCAGGCGGTCATCACTGCCTACGAGTCCGGATTCGTCGCCCCGGCCTGAGGGGAGGGGCTGATTCCGGCCGATGGGGGGCCGCTTCTCGCCGTTGCGGCGGGTGCGCAGTACGATCCGGCTGACAGGGCCGCTAGCTGGGAGGACACACGTTGGGGCAGCTGACCGGCGGGGACCCCTCTCTGCTCCGACGGATCAATTCGGCCGTGGTGCTGCGGGCCCTGCGCGCGGCCGAATCGCCGACCCTCACCGACCTCACACGGGTCACCGGGCTCTCCCGGCCGACCGTTGAAGGTGTGGTGGAGGGTTTGATCGGCACGGGGCTCGTGGTGGAGGCCGAAGCCGAGGAGGGCGCACGGCGACAGGGCCGGCCGGCCAGGCGCTTCCGTTTCCGGACCGAGGCGGGACACCTGCTCGGCATCGAGATCGGCTCGCACCGGATCGCCGTCCTGCTGTCCGGCCTCGATGGGCGGGTGATCGGCGCGGGCACCAAGGAGGTCGCCGAGTCCGCGTCGGCGGACGAGCGGCTGGAACGCGTCCGGTCGGCGGTGGCCGATCTGCTGCGGCGCTCCTGTGTGCCACGGGACTCCTTGCGGGCCGTCGGTGTGGGCAGTCCCGGAATCGTGGAGGCGGACGGGACGGTTCGCCTCGGGACCGCCCTGCCGGGATGGACCGGGTTGCCGCTCGGCGAGAGGTTGAGGCGCTCGTTCCGCTGTCCGGTGCAGGTGGAGAACGATGCCAACGCCGCAGCGGTGGCCGAGCACTGGAAGGGCGCGGCACGGGACACCGACGACATGGTGTTCGTGATGGCGGGCCTCAGCCCCGGCGCCGGTTCGCTGATCGGCGGGCGACTGCATCGCGGCTACGGCGGAGCCGCCGGCGAGATCGGCGCCCTGCACCTCCTGGGGCGCGAGGTCACACCGGAGAAGCTGCTGTCGACCACCGGCGAACCGCTGCACCCGCTGGACGAGCCGGCCGTGGCCGAGGTGTTCGCGATGGCCAGGCGGGGAGACGCCCGGGCGGTCGCCGCCGTGGAACGGTTCCTCCAGCGACTGGTGCACGACGTTGCCGCGCTGGTCCTGGCGATGGATCCGGAACTGGTGGTGGTGGGCGGTTGGGCTGCCGGGCTGGACGGGGTGCTGGAACCCTTGCGCCGGGAGCTGGAGCGGTACTGTCTGCGCCCGCCTCGGGTGGAGCAGTCGCTGCTCGGTGAGGCGGCGGTGGCCACCGGGGCGCTGCGGCTGGCCTTGGACCACGTCGAGGAGGAGCTGTTCGCGGTGGAGAAGACGGTGACGGCCCGGCGCCGCTGACGCCGTCGCCGTCGACTCCTGCGCCGCCATGATCCATCCCGGGCCCCTTAGGGTGCTCCCCCGCGTTCCGGGCCGAGCGCGTGGTGAGGCGCTCCCGCCCCCTGGCGGCGGCCACAGCCGCCCGGCCCGCGCTCCAGTCCCACCCGCCAGACCTGCGCCGGCGGAGAACGCATCCGAGACACGACATCGGCCCGGCGCGCAGGGCGCCGGGCCGATGTCGTGTCGTCATGCGTCGCGGTCGTCATGCGTCGAACGCCACGCGTCATGCGTCGAACGCCACGCATCACGCCTCATGCGTCGTACGCCACGCGTCACACGGGGCACCTCACCGGCTCGGGAGCGTCACGCCGCCTCGGCGGCGGACCGGGCGCCCCCGTGACGGCCCCGCCGTCCCGGGAGGCAGTCCCCGGGAGGAGCGCCGCAGGTCAGGACGCACCGCAGGCCAGGAAGCGCCGCTGGCCAGAACGCACCGCTGGCCAGGACCGCGCCGCAGGCCAAGACGCACAGCAGGTCAGGACGCGGCGCGGGTTTCGGTGATCTCGACTCCCGAGTCGCCGAAGGTGAGGCGGCAGGTGTCGGCGCGGTAGGTGGCCACCGCGACGGCGGCCGTCCCGGCGGTGGTGATGTAGCGCGTGGTCACGAGCAGCACGGGGGCGCCGGGCAGCCGGTCGAGTTCCTTGGCGTCGTCGGCGCGGGCGGAGCCGAGCTCCACGGAGCGGTCCTGGCCGTCGAGCACGAGCCGCTGGAGTTCGCGCATCACGGCGCGGGCGCGGGCGGGGCCGGCCGGGGCGTCGATGGCGGAGAGTCCGGGCACGGACTGCGCCGGCACGTACAGCAGCTCGGCGGCGAGGGCCTGGCCCTGGGTGACCCGGGTCCGGCGCACGATGTGCACGGGCTGGTCGGCGGGGAAGTCGGGACCGAGGAGTTTCAGTACGGCGGCCGGCGGCACGGCCTCGACGGCGTCCGTGGCTTCCCAGCCGTCGCCGCTCTCGCCGGGCCAGCTGTGGCCGGTGTCGCCGACGGCGACGCCGACGCGCGGCGGGGCGACGGTGGTGCCGACGCCGCGCCGGCGCTGGAGGCGGCCTTCGAGTTCGAGCTGTTCGAGGGCCTGCCGCAGGGTGGCGCGGGCGACGCCGAAGCGTGCGGCGAGTTCGCGCTCGTTGGGGAGGATCTCGCCGACGGCGAAGTCCCGGTCGAGTGCTTCGCTGAGGACGGTCTTCAGGTGCCAGTACTTCGGCTCCGGCACCGATTCGAGCTGCGTGGTCCCCACCCTGACTCCTCCTGCAATCGATGCAATCGCCGTGTACCAGCGGCAGTTCCGCACCGCAGTTCCGCGCCCTTGTTTATTAAAGGTTCCTGCACTATCCCTGCGACGATAGGACGGCGCACCACCTTGGTCAAGACCAATCCTCGCCGCTTTGTCGGGCAGATCGGGCATATGTAGCAACCCGTTCACGGGATGTTCGCGCTCCCGGATCCCGGCCGCGCCGGCGACCCTCGCGACCCCGCGGGTTCGGGGGATTCCAACGCCCGATCCCCGGCGGGGACTTGCCGGCGGAAGCTACTGAGCGGTAGTCATTACTGACAGCCTGTCTCACACGCGTCCAGCCCGACGAGGAGCAGCATGACCGCCACGGTCTCGTTCACGATCGATTCGCCGCTCGGCCCCCGCCCCGCCACCGTCACCTACGAGCGCAAGGGCGCCGGCGAGCCGCTCCTCCTGCTCCACGGCATCGGCCACCACCTCCAGGCCTGGCACCCGGTGATCGACATCCTGGCCGCCGAGCACGAGGTCATCGCCGTCGACCTGCCGGGCTTCGGCGCCTCCGATCCCCTGCCCGCGGGCGTCCCCTACGACCTGGCCACCGTCGCGCCGGCCCTCGGCTCCCTCTGCGCGGCGCTGGGCGTGGAGCGTCCGCACGTCGCGGGGAACTCCCTCGGCGGGCTGCTCGCGCTCGAAATGGCGCGCACGCACCTCGTACGGTCGGTGACCGCCCTGTCCCCCGCCGGCTTCTGGTCGCAGGCCGAGCGCCGGTACGCCTTCGCGGCCCTGCGCTCGATGCGCGTCGGCGCGAGGGCGCTGCCGCGGCCCACGCTGGAGCGGCTCTCGCGCACCGGTGCCGGGCGGGCCGCGCTGACCGGGACCATCTACGCCCGCCCGGCGCGGCGTGCTCCCGAGGCCGTGGTGGCCGAGACCCTCGCCCTGCGCGACGCCACCGGCTTCGAGAAGACCCTGGCGGCGGGCGGGTCCGTGTTCTTCACCGACGACGTGCCGGGCCTGCCGGTCACCATCGCCTGGGGCGGCAACGACCGGCTCCTCCTGCGCCGGCAAGGCGTGCGCGCCAAGCGCGTCATCCCCGGCGCCCGGCTGGTCCGTCTCCCGGGCTGTGGGCACGTCCCGATGAACGACGACCCCGCCCTCGTCTCCCGGGTCATCCTCGACACCGCACGCCAGGCGTCGAGCGGTACACCGGGCCGGACACCGGACGCCGCGGCGTGGAGCGGGGCGCAGCGGGGCGGCGCTCAGCGGGGCGGGGAGCCGCAGCAGGCCGTGTGAGCGGCCGGCGGCTGTTCATCCGCGGTTCGCGTGGGCGACGCGGCCGGGCCGGTGTGCGGCGACACACTGGTCCGGCCCGCCCCCGCCGGCCCCTGGAGACGCACCGATGGCACCCCTGCCGCACACCCGACGTTCCCTGCTCGGCAGTTCGCTCGCCGTTCCGGCCGGGCTCGTCCTGTCCGGCGCCTTCGCCGCGCCGGCGTTCGCCGCCCCGCGCCGGGCTCCCGCGCTCGTCCTCTCCGGCCGTCCGAACGCCCTGTGGGGCACCCAGTCCGGCGAGATCACCGCCCATTCGGCCACCGTCTGGACGCGCTCCGACCGCCCCGCGCGGATGTACGTCGAGACCTCCCCGAGCGAGTCGTTCCGGTACGGCGTGCGCCGCCACGGTGGCGCGTTCCTCGGTCCGGCCACCGACTTCACCGGCACCGTCACCCTGCGCGATCTGCCGCCCGGCCGGCAGATCCACTACCGGATCGTGCTCGCGGACCCCGCCGATCCCCGTCGGACCGGAGAGCCGGTGCGCGGCACGTTCCGCACCACGCCGGTGTCCCGCCGCCACGACGTGCGCTTCCTGTGGTCCGGTGACCTCGCGGGGCAGGGCTGGGGCATCAACCCCGAGGTCGGCGGGTACCGCGTCTTCGAGGAGATGCGGTTGCGGGACCCCGACTTCTTCCTCTTCAGCGGCGACACGATCTACGCCGACGGTCCCCTCCAGGCCGCCGTGCCCCGGCCCGACGGGACGATCTGGCGCAACGTCACCAGCGAGGAGAAGTCGAAGGTCGCGGAGACCCTGGCGGAGTTCCGCGGGAACTTCCGCTACAACCTGCTCGACCGCAACCTCCGTGACTTCAACGCCCAGGTCCCGGTGCTGGTCCAGTGGGACGACCACGAGGTGCGCAACAACTGGTATCCGGGGCAGCGGATCGAGGATCCCCGGTACACCGTCAAGGACGTCGACACCCTGGCCGTTCGGGCCCGTCAGGCCTTCGGGGAGTACTTCCCGGTGAGCGATCTGCGCGGCGGGGGCGCCGAGGGGCGGATGTACCGGGTGATGCGGCACGGCCCGCTGCTGGACGTGTTCGTCCTCGACATGCGGACCTACCGGAACCCCAATTCCCCCGACACCCAGACCGTCGACCCGATCGGCATCCTCGGTCCGGAACAACTGGGCTGGCTCAAGCGCGAGCTGTCGCGCTCGCGGGCGACGTGGAAGGTGATCGCCGCGGACATGCCGCTGGGCATCGTCGTGGCCGACGGGGCCACCGACTTCGAGGCGGTCGCCCAGGGCGATCCGGGTGCCCCGCTCGGCAGGGAGCTCCAGATCGCCGAACTCCTGCGCCACATCAAGCACCAACGCATCACGGGCACCGTCTGGCTCACGGCCGACGTCCACTACACGGCCGCCAACCACTACGCGCCCGAGCGGGCCGCCTTCACGGACTTCGCGCCCTTCTGGGAGTTTGTCTCCGGCCCGATCGGCGCGGGCGCCTTCCCGGCGGGCCGCCTCGACGCGACCTTCGGGGCCCGGACCGCATACGTCCAGTCGGCCTCGGTGGCCAACATGTCCCCCGCCGAGAACCCGCCGTACTACGGCGAGGTCGACATCGAGGGGGACAGTGGGGAGCTCACCGTGCGCCTGCGGCAGCAGGGAGGTCGGGTGCTCTTCACCAGGACGCTCCGACCGGGGCGCGTGGGGCAGTCGTGACCTCGCCGGAAACACCGGCCGAAACACCTCGAAACATGGCAGACCGAGCGGATCGACACTTAACCAGTCGGTCACAGATCGTTCGTGATCACGCAACACCCCTGCGCCACAGTGGTGTGCATGACTGACCGTAATGTTGCCTCCGCCCAGCGTCCCCACCGCCACCACTGGCGTCGTGACGTCGTCGAACTCGCCGCCCTCTTCTGCGCCGTAGCGGTCGCCGACGGCATCGCCAATCTCGTGGTGCACGGCCCCAGGGGCCCGATCCTGCTGCTTGCCTCGGCCATCGCGCTGCTGGTCACGGCCGCCTTCCACACCTGGTGGGCACGCCGGCACAGTCATGCGCCCCCTCCGGGGAGCACCGCGCCCTCCGATCCGGCCGCGGCATCGGCGCCGCGTGCCGCATCCGCCGGGGGGAGCGCCGGTTCCCCCGCCGACCCGAAGGCGACGCCCGCCCTGTGGCGGATGCGCACGACGGTGCGTGACGAACCCGGCAGCCTGGCCGCGATCTGCACCGCGCTCGCCCGCAGCGGCGTGGACATCCTGACGTTGCAGACGCATCCCCTCCCCGAGGGCGGCACGGTCGACGAGTTCCTGCTGCGCGCCCCGCAGCGGTTGCCCTCCGCGGACCTGACCCGCGCCATCGCCGGGGCCGGCGGGCACAGCACCTGGATCGAGCGCGCCGACGCCCACGACCTGGTCGACACCCCGACCCGGGTGCTGGGACTGGCCACCCGGACCGCGCTGGACGCCGCCGAGCTGCCGCTCGCCCTGCGCCAACTGCTCGGCCGCTGCACGATCCACTCGATCCCCGCGACCACGCTCTCCGGCCGCCCCAACGCCGGCGCGGACGCCCCCGTCGAGGGGGTCCTGGAGGCCACGGTGATGCGGCTGCGCGACCCCTCGGGCGGCGCGATCACCGTGGAGCGCCCGTACCTGCCCTTCACCCCGACCGAGTTCGCCCGCGCCCGGGCCCTGGTGGAACTCGACGCCCGGCTCGGGCCGCGCGTCCCGCGCAGCCAGGACGTGTTGACGCTGCCCGAGGGCAACGAGATCACCGTGCGGCGGGCCGACGGCTCCGACCTGTCCGCCGCCCGCGCGATGCACGACCGGTGCTCCGAGCGCACGCTGGGCCTGCGCTACCACGGCCCGATCGGCGACGCCGATCGCTACCTCGGCCACTTGCTGAGCCCCCGGTTCGGTCGCACGCTGGCCGCGACCACCGCCTCCGGCAAGCTCGTCGCCCTCGGCCACCTGCTGTGGGACGGCGACGAGACCGAGGTGGCGCTGCTGATCGAGGACGACTGGCAGCGCCGCGGCATCGGCTCCGAACTGCTGCGCCGCCTGCTGTCGATGGCCGTGGACGCCGGCTGCGACAGCGTGTACGCCGTCACCCAGGCCTCCAACACCGGCATGGTCGCGGCCATGCGCGGCCTCGGGCTGCCCCTCGACTACCAGATCGAGGAGGGCACCCTGGTGATCACGGCCCGGCTGGACGCCGCCCGCGTCGGCTCCCGGCCGTCCCACGAGGCCCCGCGCGAGCAGCACGCGTACGAGACCCGGCGGCTCCAGGGCTGACGCCGCGCGATGCCGAGGGCCGTTCGGCGTGTGCGGGCGGCCCTCGGTCGCGTACGGACCTCCCGGGAGGGCGTCTCACATACGAGGATGGCCGTATGTCAGAGACCCTCCACAGTGACCGTGCCCGTCGGCTGCCCCGCCAGGTCGCCGACGCGTACGTCGACGACCTCATCGCCATCGACCCGATCACCGGCACCTACCTCGGCGTCGCCGAGAGTTCCCGCCGGCTCCCGGACTTCTCCCCGGCCGGTCGCGCGGCCGTCGCCGAGCTGGCCCGCACCACCCTCGACCGGCTCGACGCCGCCGAGCGGCTGCCCGGCGCCGACACCGACGCCGAGCGCCGCTGCGCGCGCCTGCTGCGCGAGCGCCTCATCGCGGAACTCGGGGTGTACGAGGCCGACGAGGACCTCCGCGCGGTCAGCAACCTCCACTCCCCCGCGCATTCGGTCCGGGAGATCTTCACCCTGACCCCCGCCGACACGGCGGAGGACTGGGCGGCGATCGCCGAGCGGCTGCGGGCGGTCCCGGCCGCCTTCGCCGGCTACCGCGAGAGCCTGCAACTGGGCTTGGACCGAGGCCTGTACGGCGGCCCGCGCCCCACCGCCACCTTCATCGGCCAGCTCACCACCTGGGCCGGTCAGGGCGGCGACGGCGAGCGCGACTTCTTCGGGAAGTTCGCGGCGGACGGCCCGGACTCCCTGCGCGCCGAGCTGGACGAGGCGGCCTCGTCCGCCACGACGGCCGTCGTCGAGCTGCGCGACTGGATGAGCGAGGTGTACGCCCCGGCCGTCGCGGACGCCCCGGACACCGTCGGCCGCGAGCGCTACGCGCGCTGGTCCCGGTACTTCAACGGCACGGACCTGGACCTGGACGAGGCCTACGCCTACGGCTGGTCGGAGTACCACCGGCTGCTCGCCGAGATGAAGGCCGAGGCGGACAAGATCCTTCCGGGTTCGAACCCGTGGGACGCGCTGCGGCACCTGGACGAGCACGGCACGCACATCGAGGGCGTCGACGAGGTGCGTGCCTGGTTGCAGGGCCTCATGGACGAGGCCATCGAGAACCTCGACGGCACCCACTTCGAACTCGCCGAGCGGGTCAAGAAGGTGGAGTCGATGATCGCCCCGCCGGGCGGCGCGGCGGCCCCGTACTACACCAACCCGTCGGAGGACTTCTCCCGCCCGGGGCGCACCTGGTTGCCGACGATGGGCCAGACCCGCTTCCCGGTGTACGACCTGGTCTCGACCTGGTACCACGAGGGCGTTCCGGGTCACCACCTCCAGTTGGCGCAGTGGACCCACGTCGCGGACCAGCTCTCCCGCTACCAGGCGAGTGTCGGTCTGGTGAGCGCCAACGCCGAGGGCTGGGCCCTGTACGCCGAGCGCCTGATGGACGAACTCGGGTACCTGAAGGACGCCGAGCAGCGGTTGGGCTACCTGGACTGCCAGATGATGCGCGCCGCGCGCGTCATCGTGGACATCGGCATGCACCTGGAGTTGGACATCCCGGCGGACTCGCCGTTCCACCCGGGCGAGCGGTGGACGGTGGAGCTGGCGCAGGAGTTCTTCGGCCTGCACAGCGGTCGGCCCGGCGACTTCGTCGAGAGCGAACTGACCCGCTACCTGTCGATGCCGGGCCAGGCCATCGGTTACAAGCTGGGCGAGCGCGCCTGGCTGCTGGGCCGGGACAACGCCCGCGCCGCGCACGGCGAGTCCTTCGACCTGAAGGCGTGGCACATGGCGGCGCTGTCGCAGGGTTCGCTGGGGCTGGACGACCTGGTGGACGAGCTCTCGAAGCTCTGATCCCGGCCGCGCCCCCGGATGACGACGGGCCGCCCACCCCTGCGCGGGTGAGCGGCCCGTCGTCGTGTCGGCGCGTACGGGCGAGGTCAGCAGCCGCAGTCGTCGGAGTCCGTGGGCGCGGTCAGCGGGTCGGCCTCGGCGCGCCGCCGGTTCCCCTCCCAGGTCTCGACCTCGAAGCCCTCGCGGATCCAGTACTCGATGCCGCCGAGCATCTCCTTGACCCGGTAGCCGCGTTCGGCGAGCGCCAGGGCGGACCGGGTGGCTCCGTTGCAGCCGGGGCCCCAGCAGTAGGTGACCACCGGGACGTCCTTGTCCAGGAGCTGGTCGGCCTGCCCGGCAATGAGCGCGGTGGGCAGGTGGATCGCGCCGGGCACGTGCGCCTGGTCCCAGGCCGCGGTGGAGCGGGAGTCGACCAGTTGGAAGCCCGGTGCGACGCCTTCCTCGCGGTGGGCCGTGACCGCGGCGGCGACGTCGGAGACGTCCGCGTGGAAGGCGAGGCTCGCGGCGAAGTAGGCGGCCGCCGCGGCCGGGCTCGCCGGGGGAACCCGGAGCACGGGGTGGGTGGTGGTGGGCGTGGCCTCGGTGTTCCGTGTCGTCGTCATGGTCTGGAATCTATGACCTGCCGATCGGCCTCGGAAGGCGGTTTCCCCGGCCTTCCCCTTGTATCGCCGGGGATTGTCCTGCTACACCTGCGTGATGACCGACTATTCCCCCGACGCCACCGACTGGCGCATCCTGGCCGCCCTGCAAGACAACGGTCGGGCCGGTTTCGCCGAGCTCGCGCGGGCGGTGTCCATGTCCGCGAGCGCCGTCACCGAGCGGGTGCGGCGGCTGGAGGAGGCGGGCGTGATCACCGGGTACACGGCCGTGGTGGACCCGGAGAAGCTGGGCAAATCCGTGCTCGCCCTGGTTCGGCTGCGTTATCCGCACGGCAACTACAAGCCGTTCAACGATCTGTTGGAGGCGACGCCGGACATCCTGGAGGCCCACCACGTCACGGGCGACGACTGTTTCGTGCTCAAGGTGGCCGCGCGTTCCATGCGGCACCTGGAGGAGATCACCGGCCGGATATCGGGGCTCGGGTCCGTCACCACGAGCATCGTGTACTCGTCCCCGCTGTCGCGGCGGCCCCTCAGCCCCTGAGACCGGCGGTGCGGTGGCGCACCACCGAGCCGCCGCGCTGCTTGACGATCTCCAGCTGGGCCTGCACCCGGGTCCGCAGGTCGGCAACGTGGCTCACGATGCCGACGCTCCGGTCCCGCTCGCGCAGCGAGTCCAGTACGTCGAGGACCTCGTCCAGGGCCTGGTCGTCGAGGCTGCCGAAGCCCTCGTCGATGAACAGGGTGTCGAGGCGCATCCCGCCGGCCTCGTCGGTGACCACGTCGGCCAGCCCGAGGGCGAGCGCGAGCGAGGCGAAGAAGGTCTCGCCGCCGGACAGGGTGGCGGTGTCCCGCTCGATGCCGGTCCAGGCGTCCACCACGTGGAGCCCCAGGCCGGAGCGGCCCCGGCCGCTCGCCTTCGCGTCGGAGTGGACGAGCGTGTAGCGGCCGCCGGACATGCGCAGCAGCCGCACCGTGGCGGCCGCGGCGACCTGCTCCAGTCGGGCGGCCAGCACGTACGACTCCAGCCGCATCTTGCGCTCGTTGTCGGCGGAGGTGCCCGCGGTGAGTCCGGCGAGCCGGGCCACCCGGTCGTAGGCCTCGCGCAGCGGGCCCAGGGCGCGCAGTTCCTGCTCGGCCTGCCGGGAGAGCCGGTCCAGTTCGGCGCAGCGCACCCGGGCGGCGTCGACGGCGGAGCCGGCCGTACGCAGCCTCGCGGCGGCCGCGTCCGCGTGCGCCTCGGCGGTGTACGGGTCGGCGGGGGGCAGGGTCGCCGCGGCGGCGGTCTCGCTCTCGCCGCGGCGGTCGGCGAGCATGGCCTCCTCGGCCTGCCAGGAGTCCAGCCGGTGCTGGAGCGCGGTGCGTTCGTACTCCGGGAGCACGGCGTCGGCCGCCGCGTCGGTGGTGTCGAAGCCGGCCTTGAAGGCGGCGTCGGCGAGCTGGTCGTCGGCTTCCTTCAGGCGGGCGGCGGTGGCCTCGGCGCGGCGCAGCGAGGCGGCGGCGCCGGTGACCATCCGGACCCGGTCCTCCAGGATCCGGGCGCGGGCCGCGACACTGGGCGCGTCGCCCCGTACGACGACCAGTTCGGCCTCCAGGGAGGCCTGTTCCCGTTCGAGGGCCTCGCGGCGGGAGGCCCGCGCGGCGGCCCGGCGCTCGGCGTCGAGCCGATCGGCGCTGCGCGCGGCGTGCTCCTGCTCGGCGCGGGCGAGGCGCTCGCGGGCGGAGTGCAGTCCGGCGGCGTCGGCGTGGGCGGCCGCGTGCCGGGAGCTCAGGTCGGCGCTTCGCGCGAGCAGTTCGGCGGTGGTGGCGTCGCCGGCCGCGGCGGCGGCCTCGGACTCGGCCTCCCGCACGGCGGCCAGTCTCCGCTCGACGGCGGCCCTGCGCTCCTCGGCCTGCTCGAAGCGGGCGTGGGCGGCGTCCTCGGCGGCCCGGTCCACGTGCCCGGGCGCGGGGCGGGCCGGCTCGGGGTGCTCCGCCGATCCGCACACCGTGCAGGGCTCCCCCGCCACCAGCGCCGCGGCGAGCTCGGCGGCGATCCCGCGCAGCCGGGACTCCTTCAGCTCCAGCCAACGCTCCCGTGCGGCGGTGGACTCCTCGCGCACGGCGAGCAGGTCTCCCGAGGCGGCTTCGGCGTCGGCGGCCAGGGCGTCGCGTCGCCGGGCGGCGCTCAGGTGCATCCGGGCGGGCTCCAGGCGGCCCGCGAGCTGTTCGGCGAGCGTGGCGGCCTGCTGGGCGGCGTCGGCGCGGGCGACCAGCGCGGTCCGGGTGGCCTCCCAGCGGGCGAGCCACTCGGCGGATTCCTGGTGTTGCTCGTCGGCGTCCCGGGACTCCCGGTCGAGGGTGGCGCGTTCGCGGCCGATCTCGGCGCTGCGCTGTTCGGCGCGTTGGGCGGCGCCGACCGCGCCGAGTTCCTCGCGCAACCGCTGCTCGACGGTGGCGAGTTGTTCCGTGCCGGCCTCGGCGAGCGCCGGGGGGAGTTCGGCGCGGGCGAGGGATTCCGCATGGGCGGCGGTCAGGTGGGCGGCGGCCGCGGCCCCGCGCAGTTCCAAGGCCGGGGCGACGAGGGCGCCCCGACGGGCCCGGTCCAGCAGGGCCCGGACCCGCTCCCGTTCGGGTGCGGCCTCGGCGAACAAGGCGGCCCGGCGGGTGGTCTCGGCGTGCCGGCGCTGGAGCCGGTCGAGTTCCCGGGCGTCCTCGGAGGCCCGCCGGGCGGCGGCGTACCGGCTCTCGACGGCGGCGAGCGCGTATTCGGCCACGGTCAGCCGTTCCCGGGCGGCGCACCGTGCGATCGCCGCCCAGGCCCGGATCGCCTCGGCAAGGCCGGGGTCGCCGGGCTGGTGGCGGGGCAGCGGCCAGGCGCGCAGGTCGGCGCCGTCCCCGGCGGCCTGCGCGAGACGTTGCGCGGTGTGGAGGACCTTCTCGTCGCCGGCGCGCACCTTGGCCTCGGCGGCCCGGCGGCGTTCCGCGAGCAGCGTCTCGACGGCGGCGAAGCGGCGGGTGTCGAAGAGCCGCCCGAGCAGCCGGCCGCGTGCCTCGGCGCCGGCCCGCAGGAACTGGGCGAACTCCCCCTGCGGCAGCAGCACCACCTGGCAGAACTGGTCGCGGCTCATGCCGAGGAGTTGTTCGACCTCCTCGCCGATCTCCTGGTGGGAGCGGCTCAGCGCGGTCCAGTTCTCGCCGTCGTACTCGCGCAGCCAACTCTGCGCCTTGTCCTTGGTCGTGCCGGTGCCGCGTTTCTTCGGCCGGTCCTGTTCGGGCCGCCGGGTGATCTCCAGGCGGCGGCCGCCCGCGGTGAGTTCGAGGGTGATCTCGGTGGGGGTCTCGGGGGCCGCGTGGTCGCTGCGCAGACTGTTCCCGGGGTTCTGGCGGACGCCGGGCACGGAGGCGTAGAGGGCGTAGCAGACCGCGTCGAGGACGGAGGTCTTGCCCGCTCCGGTGGGGCCGTGCAGGAGGAAGACGCCGGCGCCGGACAGGGCGTCGAAGTCGATCTCCTGGGGTTCCGCGAAGGGGCCGAAGGCGGTGACCTTGAGTCGGTGCAGCCTCATCGGGCGGTCTCCTCGTGCCGGGCCTGGGCCCGTACGTCGTCGAAGGCGCCCTGGAGCACGGCCCGTTCGGCCTCGTCGGCGGATCCGCCGCCGCGCACGTGGGCGACGAAGTCCTCGGCGATCTCCTGGTCGCTGCGGCCCTTGAGCCGTTGGGCGTAGGAGATCCCGCCGTCCTCCTCGCGACCCTCGGGGTCGAAGGCGAGGCTGAGGGTGTGCGGGAAGCGGGCGGCGAGGCGCGCCATGGGGTCCTCGGGCCGGACGGCGTCGGTGAGGGTGGCCTCGATCCAGGAGTCCTCGTGCATGGTGAGCGCGGAGTCCGCGAGCAGGTCGTCCAGTCGGCCGCGGATCCGGGCGAGGGGGCGCGGGACGGGGGTCTCGATCCGTTCGGTGCTCGCCAGTTGCCCGTGCGCGCCGAGGTCGATCAGCCACATCGTCTTGCGGTGGTCGGCCTCGGAGAAGGAGTAGGCCAGCGGGGAACCCGAGTAGCGGACCCGTTCGTTGATCGTCTGGCAGCCGTGGAGGTGGCCGAGTGCGGCGTAGTCCACCCCGGCGAAGACGTCGGCGGGCACGGCCTCGACCCCTCCGACGGTGATGTCGCGCTCACTGTCGCTGGCCGTCCCCCCGGTGACGAAGGCGTGGGAGAGGACGATCGAGCGGGTGCCGGGGGCCCGGCCGGCGAGGTCGGCCCGGATCCGGCGCATCGCCGCGCCCAGCACGGCCTCGTGGCTGACCCGGTCCGCCCCCAGGGTGTCCTTCACCAGCGCCGGTTCGAGGTAGGGCAGTCCGTACAGCGCCACGTCCCCGTGGGTGTCCGACAGCACCACGGGTTCGGCGCAGCCGGCCGGGTCGGTCCGCAGGAAGATCCCGGCCCGGTCGATCAGCCCGGCGCCGACACCGAGGCGGCGGGCGGAGTCGTGGTTCCCGGAGATCATCACGGTCGGTACGCCGCGTTCGGCCAGCCGGTGC
This sequence comes from Streptomyces sp. NBC_01426, assembly GCF_036231985.1. Classification (GTDB taxonomy): domain Bacteria; phylum Actinomycetota; class Actinomycetes; order Streptomycetales; family Streptomycetaceae; genus Streptomyces. Next base: position 6,397,858 of record NZ_CP109500.1, on the reverse strand, counting down.
AGGGCCCGGTCGTACAGCTCGACGGCCGGCAGCGGGGGCACGGCCCGGTCGTAGATGTCGCCGGCGACGAGGACGGCGTCGACCTCGTGTTCCTCGACGGTCGCGACGAGGTGGTCGATGAAGGCGGCCTGGGCTCCGAGCATGTTCACGCGGTGGAAGGAGCGTCCGAGGTGCCAGTCGGAGGTGTGCAGGAACTTCACTCGCCGGCCCCGCCGCGCATGCCGTCTCCCCCTGGTCGCCCTCTGGCCCTGTGCCCCCTCTACGCTAACCCGTCACCGGGCCCGCGAAGGACGTGTTCGGGGTGCCCGCACCCCGCCGTCAGGGCGCGTACGTCTCCCCGCCCAGGGTGAGGGTGGCGCTGCCCGCGGTGCTGTCGGCGAGCCAGGCCTGGAAAGCGGGCAGGTCGGCCTCGGGGATCGCGACCTCGATCTCCACCGCGGTCCCGTAGCGCAGGTCGACCACGGTGCGGCCGGTGGAGCGCAGGTCGTTCTGGGTCTTGCCGGCGCGCTGGTGGTCGACGGTGACGGTGGCCAGTCGGTAGCGCCGGCGGGTCACGGTGCCGAGGGCGTCGAGCGCCTCGCCGACGACTCCGCCGTAGGCGCGGATGAGGCCGCCGGCGCCGAGTTTCACGCCGCCGTAGTAGCGGGTGACGACGGCGACCGCGTAGCGGATGTCGCGTCGGGTGAGCATCTGGAGCATGGGGACCCCGGCGGTGCCGCCGGGTTCTCCGTCGTCGCTCGCCTTCTGGACCGAGGAGTCGGCGCCGATCACGTAGGCGTGGCAGTTGTGCGAGGCGGTGGGGTGTTCCTTGCGGACGCGCGCGATGAACGCCTGCGCCTCCTGCTCGGTCGCGGCGGGCGCGAGCGAGCACAGGAACCGCGAGCGGTTGATCTCGGACTCGTGCACGCCCTCGCGGGCCACCGTCACGTACTGGTCTGCCGTCACCGTTCCACCCTAAGCCGTGGCCAAGGGTCTTTCCGGCCGCCCATCGGGCCCGGGAATCGGACCCGCGTCCCGACGGTTGACCGACGTGCGGGACGGCATCGGGCCGGTCCGCGCGCAGCACCGGAGCAGCAGGAGGCGGCACACGTGTACGGCGACCCCACGACCATCCGCAAGATCCTCACCGAACTCGGTGACACCTGGGCCGTGGTGGGCCTGTCCAACAACGAGGACCGGGCGGCCCACGGCGTGGCCCGGGTGCTCCAGCGGTTCGGCAAGCGCGTGATCCCCGTGCATCCCAAGGCGGAGACCGTGCACGGCGAGCAGGGCTACGCCTCGCTCGGCGAGATCCCCTTCAAGGTGGACGTGGTGGACGTCTTCGTGAACAGCGCCCTCGCCGGCGCGGTGGCCGACGAGGCCGTGGCCGTCGGGGCGCAGGCGGTCTGGTTCCAGTTGGACGTGATCGACGCGGAGGCCTACGCCCGGACCCGCGAGGCCGGCCTGGACATGGTCATGGACCGCTGCCCGGCGATCGAGATCCCGGCGCTCTGACCGCCCGACCGGCCGGACGGGTTCACGACACGTGAGTCGTCACCGCGCGAGCCCTCACCGCAGGCACTCCGACCGCCCGAACCGTCACCGCTCGTGAGCCTTCACGGACCGGTCACCGGCGGGATCGAGACCGCCATGGTCATCGCCATGGGCTCGGTCCCGTCGTTGCGGTAGGTGTGCGGGACGTTCCCCTCGAAGGAGACGGCTCCTCCCGCGGGCACCGTGTACTCCTCCCCGTCGACGAGGAGGGTGAGGGTGCCCGCCGTGACGTGGAGCATCTCCAGGGTCCCCGACGGGTGGGGGTCGGAGTCGGTGCCCTCGCCGGGTTCCAGGAGGTAGGTCCACACCTCCAGCGGCCCGCGTCGGTCGTCGCCGAGCAGCATGGTGGCGCCGCTGCCGCCCTCGGTGGACCACATTCGCACCCCCTGGCCCGGCAGCACCACCTGCACCTGCGGGCTGCGGTCGCGGTCGAGCAGGGTCGTGATGCTGACGCCGAGCGCGTCGGCCAGTTTGACGGTGGTGCCGACGCTGGGGTTGGTCCGGGCCTGCTCGATCTGGATGATCATCCCGCGACTGACCCCGGCCCGGGCCGCCAGGGCATCCAGGGTGAAGCCCCGCTCACCGCGCCATCGCCTGAGGTTCCGCGCGAGGGCCTGGGTGAGCTCCTCTAGGTCCGACAACGTATCGCCCCCACACTCGTGGTCCAATATTCTGACTGACAGCGTCCAATGGAGTGGACTATGGTGCGCTGTACTTCATCGTTCACTGCACTGTACTGCGAGGTCTTGCCATGACCACCCTGTTCGCCCTGGCCACAGCCGTGCTGTGGGGCCTCGCCGATTTCGGCGGCGGGCTGCTGACCCGCCGGCTGCCGGCGCTCACGGTGGTCGTGGTCTCGCAGGTCGTCGCCGTCGTCGTGCTGGGCGCCGTGGTCCTGGCCACCGGCGCCTGGCACGAGGCCGGGTCCCAGCTGTGGTTCGCCGTCGGGGCCGGCCTGGTCGGCCCCCTGGCGATGCTCGCCTTCTACGAGGCGTTGGCGCTCGGGCCGATGGGCGTGGTGTCCCCGCTGGGTTCGCTCGGCGTGATCGTGCCGGTCGGGGCCGGGCTGGCGCTGGGCGAGCGGCCGGGGCTCGGCCAGTTCGCCGGGATAGCCGTGGCCGTCGGGGGCATCGTCCTCGCCGGCGGCCCCGAGCTGCGGGGAGCACCCGTACAGCGCCGGGCCGTCGCGCTCACCCTGGTGGCGGCCTTCGGGTTCGGCGCGGTGATGGCCCTGATCTCGCACGCCTCCACCACCTTGGCCGGCCTGTTCCTGGCCCTCTTCGTCCAGCGGGTGACGAACGTGGCCGCCGGCGGCGCGGCCCTGTGGGTGCGGACCCGGCGCGGCGCCCCCGCCCTTCCGACGGACGGCGGGCGCGCGATCCTGTGGGGACTGCTGCCGGCGCTGGCCTTCGTCGGCCTCGCGGACGTCGCGGCGAACGGCACGTACTCCGTCGCCGCGCAGAGCGGCCCGGTCACCGTGGCCGCCGTGCTCTCCTCGCTCTACCCGGTGATCACCGCGCTGGCCGCGTTCGTGATGCTCAAGGAACGGCTGCGGACCGTACAGGCGGCGGGCGCCGGACTGGCCCTGGCCGGCACGGTCCTGCTGGCCGCCGGGTAGCGGCCCGCTACGCCGGGTCGCCCGCGGTCTCGGACGTGCGCTGCTCCGCCTCCGCCAGTTCGGCCAGTGCCCGCAACTGCCCGGGCGTGACCCCGTCCGCTATCGGCACCGGCGTGGGCGTGCGCAGCGGCGGCTGCCAGCCCGTCTCCGGCTCCCAGCGCCGCACGATCCGCGCCGGCGCCCCCGCCACCACCGCGTGGTCGGGCACCTCGCCCCGTACGACGGCCCCCGCGGCCACCACCACGTTGCGGCCCAGCCGCGCGCCGGGGAGGATCACCGCGCCCGTCCCCAGCCAGCAGCCCGGGCCGATCTCCACCGGGGCGCTGCGCGGCCACTGCTTGCCGACGGGTTCGTGCGGGTCGTCGTAGCTGTGGTTGGTGGAGGTGATGTAGACCCCGGGCCCGCAGAAGGTGTCGTCCCCGATGGTGATCCGGGTGTCGGCGATGACGTGGCTGCCCCGGCCGAGCACCACGCCGTTGCCGAGGACGAGCATCGGGTCCGGGCCCAGGTCGAGGTCGGGCATCATCCCGGCGGTCAGGGTGACCTGTTCGGCGATGATGCAGTGGTCCCCGAGCCTGATCCAGGGTTCGCCGAAGATCGTGCCCTGGGGGAAGGCGAGACGGGTGGCGGGCCCGATGGCGCCGAAGCGCAGCCGTCCGGGGGTCTCGGCGGTGACGGCGCCGGCCCGCTGCATCCAGCGCCAGCCCGCGTGGACGGCGCGGTTGACCACCCGACGCCGCAGGGATGAGAACGTGTTCTGGTTCTTCGGCACCCGGTCACCGTAGCCTGCCGGCCGCCGGTAGCGCGCCGTGATCTTCACCCCATCCCCGGGCCCGCGCGGGAGGTGGCCTACCGTGCTGTCAGCGCGGCAGACAGCGGACCACGGAACAGAGGAAAGAGAACATGACGCAGCAGGCGGCCCAGGCACTCGTCGCGGGTGTGGGCGGACGGCAGCCGGTCATCGATCCCACCGCCTTCACGGCGCCCACCTCGGCGGTGATCGGCGACGTGACCCTCGCCGCCGGCGCGAGCGTCTGGTACTCGGCGGTGCTGCGCGCGGACTGCGGCCCGATCGCGCTCGGCGCCGACAGCAACGTGCAGGACAACTGCACGATCCACGTGGACCCCGGCTTCCCGGTCTCCATCGGCGCGCGCGTCTCCATCGGCCACAACGCGGTGGTGCACGGCTGCACCGTCGAGGACGACTGCCTCATCGGGATGGGCGCCACCGTGCTGAACGGCGCGGTGATCGGCGCCGGTTCGCTGGTGGCCGCGCAGGCACTGGTCCCGCAGGGGATGGTGGTCCCGCCGGGCTCCCTGGTCGCGGGCGTGCCGGCCAAGGTGCGGCGCGAGCTCACCGAGGAGGAGCGCGAGGGGATCAAGGTCAACGCCCTGATGTACACGGAACTCGCCAAGCAGCACCGCGCCTCGGTGACCCCCGACGCCTGACGCGGTTGCGCCGGACCGCCGCCCGCGCGGACCGCCGCCCGCGCGGGCCGACGCCCGCGCGGGCCGACGCCCGCGCGGGCCGACGGACGGGGGCCCGGCGGATCGGGGTGTCAGTCCGACGTCCTCGCCGAAGTCGAAGTCGAGGTCGAAGAGGCCGAGGAGGCCGGCGCCGCCGACGGCTCGGTCGACTCGGAGGACCGGGCCGCGGGCGTCCGCCCGGCAGGAACGTCGGACTCCGTCTCCCGCAGCTGGGCCGCGGCCTTCTTCATCCGGCCGCGCACCACCAATGTCACCGCCAGCCCGAAGAGCAGGGCGACCGCCAGGGCCAGCCAGGAGAACCGCTTCAGCCACGGCTCGGCGACGATCCCGACGGAGTAGATGACGGCGGTGGTGCCGCCGGCCCAGAGGATGCCGCCCAGGATGTTCGCGACGAGGAAGCGCCAGTACGGCATGCGCAGCACGCCCGCCAGCGGTCCGGCGAAGATGCGCAGCAGCGCCACGAACCGGCCGAAGAAGACGGCCCACATGCCCCACTTGTCGAAGGAGCGTTCCGCCAGCGCCACGTGTTCCGGCCCGAAGTGCTTCGGGAAGCGCCGGCCGAGCTTCTCCAGCAGCGGCTTTCCGCCGCGCCGGCCGATGGCGTACCCGATGGAGTCGCCCACGATGGCCCCGGTGATCGCGCAGAGCCCCAGCACCACCGGGTCGATCTCGCCGTGCTGCGAGGCCAACAGGGCCGAACTGACCAGGATGATCTCCCCGGGCAGTGGGATGCCCAGGCTCTCCAGTCCGATGACCAGCCCCACCAGGAGATAGACACTGACCGCCGGAATCGTCTCCAGCCATTCCTGGATGTGCACCGGTACGTCCTCCAGATCATCTTCGGCGCGCCCCCTGTGACACGCCGAACGGGCAGCCTATCGGCTCGCCACGACGGCCCTCGCCCTCAGTGGCAGTTCACGCGAGGAACGGCCAGCGAACACCTCGCGCGGGCCTGAACCCACCACCCAGGTCTGTTGGTCCGGGTCCCAGGACGACAGCGTCCGGGCGTCGATGTCGACGGTGACCCGCTGCGCCTGCCCCGGGGCCAGGGTCAGCCGGCGGTACCCGGCCAGGACGCGCACCGGCTGGTCCAGGCGCAGCGAGCCGGCCGGTCCCAGGTACACCTGCGCCACCTCCACGCCCTTGCGGCGGCCGGTGTTGCGGACCGTGAACTCCACGCGCAGCCCGCCGCGCCCGGGGCGCACGGCGAGCTTCTCGTACGCCCACGTCGTGTACGAGAGCCCGTGCCCGAAGGGGAACAGCGGCTCCACCTTCTGCGCGTCGTACCAGCGGTGGCCGACGTGCACGCCCTCGGTGTACTCCTGCCGGCCGCCGACGCCCGGGTAGCGCCGCGGGTCCCCGCCGGCCGGGGTCGCCCGTTCGTCGACCGGGAACGTCTGCGTCAGCCGGCCGCCCGGGTCGACGTCCCCGAAGAGCAGGTCGGCGGTCGCGCCCGCCCCCTCCTGCCCCGGGTAGTACATCTGGAGGACCGCCCCGGTCCGCGCGAGCCAGGGCATGGTGGTGCTGGAGGAGGTGTTGAGGACCACGGTCGTGCGCGGGTTGACGGCGGTGACGGCCTCGATCAGCGCGGCCTGTCCGCCCGGCAGCGCGAGCGAGGTGCGGTCGCGGCCCTCGGTGGCGTCCTCGTACGCGAACAGCACCACGCTGTGGGCCTCTTCGGCGGCCTTGACGGCCTCGGCGACGTCGGCGGCCCGGCCGGTGCGGGTGGTGTGCCGCAGCCGGAAGCGCAGGCCCTTGTCCCCGCCCTCCGCGGTGACCGCGAGGCGGTGGACGCCGGCCTTGAGGGCGAGGGTGCGGCGCCGGACGGTCAGCCCGTCGGGAGAGGCGCCGAGCAGCCCGCCCGCGAAGTACTCGGCGACGCCCTGGCGTACGGGGAACAGGTCCTCCCCGTCGAGGCGTACGACCGGCCGCTTGCCGGCGTAGTGGACGATCAGCGTCCACTCGTCGTCCGAGGCCAGGGTGAACGTCCCCTCGTGGCTCCAGCGGCGCCCGGCGTCCACGCCGCGGTCGTCCAGATCGACGGGCGGCGTCAGCAGGGTGGGCGGGAGCGTCCGGCCGTACACGTCCTCGCCGAGCACGTGACGGACGCTCGCCCCGTTCCCTGCGCGCCGCTTGATGGCGGTGAGCGGGGCCTCGGCCGCGTCGGGGACCACGTGCGCGCTGCCGCCGCCGCCGACGAAGGGCACCTGACCGGTCGGGCCGATCACGGCGATCGAGCGGGCCGCCGCCCCGGTCAGCGGCAGGGTGCCGTGTTCGTTGCGCAGCAGCACCGCCCCCGCGGTGGCGGCCTTGCGGGCGAACCGGGCCCCGGCGGGGGCGTCGCGTGCGGGGCGGGCGGCGGGATGTTCGGCGAGCAGTCCGAAGCGGTCCATGGTGGTCAGGATCCGACGTACGGCGAGGTCCACGGTGTCCTGTGACACCGAGCCGCCGCTCACCGCCTCGCGCAGCGGGGCCCCGTAGTGGGTGCCGCCGGGCATCTCCATGTCGAGGCCCGCGTTGACGGAACCGACGGTGCCGTGGGTGGCGCCCCAGTCGGAGACCACCCAGCCGTCGAATCCCCAGCGGCCGCGCAGCAGTTCGTCCAGGAGCGCCTTGTTCTCGCAGGCGTAGACCCCGTTGACCTTGTTGTACGCGCCCATCACCGCGCCGACGCCGGCGGCGACCGCCGCCTCGAATCCCCTCAGTTCGGTCTCGTGGAGGGTCTGTTCGGAGACGACGACGTCGATGGTGTCGCGGCCGCGTTCCTGGTTGTTGAGGGCGAAGTGCTTGACGGTGGCGATCATTCCCTCGTCCTGGATGCCCCGGACGAGTTCGGTGACCAGGTCGGCGGTGAGCCTCGGGTCCTCGGCGAAGGTCTCGAAGTTGCGCCCGGCGAAGGGGGTGCGGATCAGGTTGACCATGGGGGCGAGCAGCACGTCCTGGCCCAGCGCGCGGCCCTCGCGGCCGAGGACCCGGCCGTACTCCCGGGCGAGCGCGGGGTCGAAGGCGGAGGCCAGCAGCACGGGCGCGGGCAGGGCGGTGGCGCGTGCGGCGACGCGGACGCCGGCGGGTCCGTCGGCGAGCCGCAGGGCCGGGACGCCGAGCCGGGGTACGCCGGGCACGTGGCCGGCCTGGCCGAGCGGGGCGGGGTCCGGGGTCCCGTGCAGCAGGGCGGTCTTCTCGTCGAGGGTGAGCCGGCCCAGCAGGGCGTCGATCCGGGCCGTGCCGGCCCGCTGCCCGGCGGGTCCCGCAGCGGGGGGCGCCTTGCGGGGCGCGGCCCGGGGCGGTACGGCGGCCACACAACCGGCGGTGGCGAGCGTGGTGCCCAGGGCGCCGAGCAGGCGCACCGCGGAACGTCTGGACACTGCCTCGCTCATGGGCGCTCCCTGCGGCGTCGGCATCGGCGGGAGCGGCCCGCGCCGGACCGCTCCCGCGCCCACTGTGCGCCGGGGCGCCGCCGGGTTCGCCCGGACGCGCCACCGCGACGCCGAGGTTCAGCCCTGCGGCGGCTGCGGCAGGCCCTCGGGTTCCCGCTTCGTGTGGTCCTGGCTGTGGACCCGGGCCTCGGTGCGGTGTCCGCGCGCGATGTAGTCCCGTACGACCGCTTCCACCGCGTCCTGCGGGGAGCCGACCCATGGGGTTCCCCTCCGTCGTCGGACGGACTCCAGGCCCTGTCGTCGAGGTGGCGCCGGCAAGGCGCGCGGTGTCCGGTGCCGTGCACGGTGAGGCGCAGCGGCGCCCGTGTACCGGACGTACGGGCGCGCCGCCCGCGTACACGCGTGGGGGGCCGCACCCCTCGGGTACGGCCCCCCACTCCCCCCGCGGGCGCGTTACGCGTTGGGGCGCAGCGTCCAGACGACGGTCATCTCACCCGTCACGGCCTCGTCCTCGCGCTGGATGGCGATGGTGACGGGGAACTCGGGGCGACCGCCGGCGTCCAGCTCGGCGATGACCTCGGCGGCCGGGCGGCCCAGGGTCGCGGTGGCGGTGACGACGCCCTTGGCGAGCTTCTTGTAGCCGATCTCGGCCTTGACGGCGAGCGGTACGGCGCGCGAGAGCTGGTCGCTGAAGGCGGCCAGGACGATGGCGCCGCTCGCGGACTCGGCCAGCGTGAACATGGCGCCGGCGTGCGGGCCGCCCACGTGGTTGTGGTAGTCGGGCTGGTCCGGCAGGCGGACGACCGCGCGCTCCGGGGTGGTCTCCAGGAACTGGAGGTTCAGGGTGCGGGCCATCGGTACCGTCGCGGCGAGCAATTCGCCCACGTTCATCTGTTCTGCGCTCATGGAACGCGATGTTACCCACGAGTAGATGCGGTTGGCCAGACCTCCACCAGGGGCGGCCGTGGCTCCCGACACCCGCTCCCACTATCGTTACCGGCCATGTGGCCAGGACAGCAGCAGCCGCCCGGGGGAGAGAACAACCCCCAGGACGCGCAACAGAACCCGTACCAGCAGCAGCCGGGAACGCCGAACCCGTACCAGCAGCAGTCGCCGCAGCAGGGGTTCGGCGAGCAGCAGCCCGGCTACGGCTATCCCCAGCCGGGCTACCAGACGCCCCCTCCCGTACAGCCGTGGGGACAGCAGCCCCCGCAGGCACCCCAGGGCGGCGGAACCCGCTTCTCGACGAAGACCGTGGCGATCGTCGCGGCCGCGGCGGTGGTCGTGACGGCCGCCGTCACCGGCACCTTCGTCCTCACCCGGGACAAGAAGAGCGACCAGGCCGACGACAAGCCGGCCGTCGCCTCCTCGTCCCCCGCCGCGAGCTCGGCCGCACCGGCCGCCCCCACCGGGAACCCGCGCGCCGGTGGTGACCTGAAGCCGGTGATCCCCGGCTGGAAGGTCGTCGTCAACCCGAAGCACGGCACCGCCTTCGACGTCCCGCCGGACTGGGAGGTGCTGAGCTCCGGCATGTCGATCGGCTTCGAGGACGAGGCCAAGGGCGACGGCTCGCCGATCGTCATGATGTCCGCGCCGGCGTACCTCAAGCAGGACTGGTGCAAGGTCGACTCCGACAAGAACGGCAGCGAGGAGACCACGTCGCTCGGCGGCACCGGCACCAAGGGCGGCCAGGGAGCCAAGGACACCGCCGAGGCGGCGCGCAACGAGGCAGGCAACTGGGTCTTCGCCGGATACGGGCAGAAGGGACCGAAGGGCACCACCAAGGTCACGGAGCCCAAGGAGTACACCACCTCCTCCGGCCTCAAGGGGCACATGGCGACCGCCTCGGTGACCGGCCTGCCGAAGGAGAACAAGTGCTCCTCGGACGGCAAGAGCATCGCCTTCAGCTTCAAGAACGCCAAGAACGACTTCGCGACCTGGGTCCTCTACAGCGCGGCCGGGGTTCCCGGCGAGGTCAGCCAGGAGACGTACGAGAAGATCCTCAGCTCCGTCCGCCTCAACGCGAGCTGATCTTCGCAGCCCCCTGCCCGGGGCCGGAATTTCGTTTGGAATCTCGGTCCCGGGCAGGGATAGTCCGTGGGTGAGCACTCCCCCCGCCGGTCCCGCCCCGCTGTCCGCACGCCGCCGTCCGGCGTGGGCGGGCCGCAACTACAGCCTTCTGACGGCCGCGGCGGTCGTCACGAACCTGGGCAGCCACGGAGCGCTCATCGCGGCCTCCTTCGCGGTCATCCAGACCGGCGGGTCCCCGGGCGACGTCGGCCTCGTCGCGGCCGCGCGCACCCTGCCGCTCGTCCTGTTCCTGCTCATCGGCGGAGCGATCGCCGACCGGCTCCCCCGCCACCGCGTGATGGTCTGGGCGAACGCCCTGAACTGCGTCTCCCAGGCAGCGTTCGCCGTGATCGTCCTCACCGGGCATCCGCGGTTGTGGCAGATGATGCTGCTGACCGCGCTCTGCGGCACGGGCACCGCGTTCTTCAATCCGGCCGCCGAGGGCATGCTGCTCTCCACCGTGTCCGGCCCGCACGCCAACCGCGCCTTCGCGCTCTTCCGGATGGCCATGAACGGCGCCGGCATCGGCGGCGCGGCCCTCGGCGGCGCCCTGATCGCCGCCGTGGGCCCGGGCTGGGTGCTCGCCGTCGACGCGGCGGCCTTCGCCGTCGCCGGCGCCCTGCGCGCCTTCCTCGACGTCGGTCACATCCCCGAACGGGTCCCCGGCGGCGGGCTGCTGTCCGACCTGCGCGAGGGCTGGGTGGAGTTCAAGACCCGCCCGTGGCTGTGGAGCATCGTGCTCCAGTTCTCCGTGGTCGTCGCCGTCGTCGGCGCCGCCGAGGCCGTGTACGGGCCGCTGGTCGCGCGGGACCGACTCGGCGGGGCGGCCCCCTGGGGCCTCGCCCTGGCCTTCTTCGGCGTGGGCACCATCGCCGGCGCCTTCCTCATGATGGCGTGGAAGCCCCGACGGTTGCTGCTGGTCGGCACCCTGTGCGTGTTCCCGCTGGCGATGCCGTCCGCCGGACTCGCGATCCCGCTTCCCGTGTGGGCCCTGTGTCTCGTGATGCTCGTGAGCGGTCTGGCGATCGAGGTGTTCGGCGTCAGCTGGATGACGACCATGCACCAGGAGATCCCGGAGGAGAAGTTCTCCCGGGTGTCCGCCTACGACTGGTTCGGCTCGGTGTCGATGCTGCCGCTCGCCACCGCGCTCGCCGGCCCCGTCGAATCGGCCGTCGGTCGCACCTCGGCCCTGTGGGGGTGCGCGGCCCTGGTGATCCTGGTCACCGGACTGGTCCTGTTCGTCCCGGACGTCCGCCGGATGACCCGCAAGTCCACGAAGGTGGCCCCCGACCTCCACACGGCGCCGCCCGCCCCGGCCGCGCTCCCCCTGGTCTGACCCGCCCTCACCGTGCCCCGGGCCCTAGGCCGTCTCTTTCGGATCTTGCCGGGGCCGCGGCGCCCGGCACCGCCCCTGGCGGCGTTGTCGGGGCACCCGAGTACGTCCCGTACACGGGCGCCGCTGCGCCTTGCCAGGCACGGCACCGGACACCGCGACCCTGACCGACAAGATCCGAAAGAGACGACCTAGCCGACGCTGAACGCGCCCGTCGGCGGCTCGGGCGAGGCGACCGCCTCCGCGTCTCCCACCGGCAGCGCCCCCCGCATGAACCGGGCCAACGCCTCGCCGTCCTCGACCCGGGCCGCGAAGGCGTCGGCCGCGCAGCGCCGGGCCAGCGCCGCCACCGGGATCTCCCGGTCCGACGCCACGAGCACCGCGTTCCCGAAACGCCGTCCCCGCAGCACGCCCGGCTCCGCGATCAGCGCCAGTTCCCCGAACACCGCCCCGAAGTTCGCCAGCTGCGCCCGCAGGAACCCGAAGGGCGCCCCGTCGGCCAGGTTCGCCGCGTACAGCCCGCCGGGCCTGAGCACCCGGGCCGCCTCCCGCGCGTACTCCACCGAGGTCAGCTGCGCCGGCACCCGCGAGCCGCCGAACACGTCCGCGACCAGGACGTCCACGCTCGCGGCGGGGGCGCCGCCCAACCAGGCCCGGGCGTCGGCCGCGTGCACCGTGACCCCGGCGCCGTCCGCCAGCGGCAGGTGCCGCGCCACCATGTCCACCAGTTCCGCGTCGAACTCCACCACCTGCTGCCGGGATCCGGGCCGGGTCGCGGCGGCGTAGCGCGGCAGGGTCAGCGCGCCCCCGCCCAGGTGCAGCAGGTCCAGCGGGGCCCCGGGCTCGGCCGCGCAGTCGAGTACGTGGGCCAGTCGGCGCACGTACTCGAACTCCAGGTGCTCCGGGGCGTCGAGGTCCACGTACGACTGCGGTGCCCCGTTGACGGTCAGCAGCCAGGCCCGCTCCCGGTCCACGTCCGGCATCAGCTTGGCGGTGCCCTGGCCCACGTCCCGGATCACCGGGATCTGTTCGTCGTCCACCCCACCATTGTCGGGCCGCCGCGCCGTCAGGTCGCCCAGACGGCCGTCGCCTCGGCCACGTGATCGGCGGCCTGTGCCAGCCCCGCCCGCGCCGCCGGGTCCCGCCGGGCGGGATCCAGGACATTGCGCCCGAAGGCCTTGCGCGCCGCCTGGGACGGGGTGATGAGCAGCACCCGGGCGCCGGCCGCCCGCAGCCGGGCGGCCTGCGCGGCGGGCGAGGGGATCATGCCGCTGCCCAGGCTCATGGGCGCGAGGATCACCACCCGTGCGTATCCCGCGGCCAGGTCGGCGTTGGTGGCGGAACGGACACCGCCGTCCATGAACCGTCGCCCGCCCACGGTCACCGGCGGCCACACCCCGGGCACGGCGCAACTCGCCGAGACGGCGTCCAGCAGCCCGGCCCCGCCCGCGCGGTCGAAGGCGGTCAGTTCCCCGCTCAGGGTGTCCACGGCGGTGACGACGAACCGCCGCTCGGGCCACTCCTGCGAGACGAGCCGGGCCCTGAGGACCTCGCGGCGCTCCGTCTCGGCGGTCGCCCCGGCGGCGGCCAGGGCGTAGGCGCCGATGCGCCTGCGGTAGCCGGCCGCGTCCCGCGAGCGGGCCATCGCGACGGCGTACCGCGCGACGAGCCCCGCGCCGAGCCGCGCCGGCGCCTCGCCCGAGGCGTCGCCCAGCTGACGCTCGTACAGCTCCCGTGGGGTCAGCAGCCCGGAGGTGAGCTGCGCGCCCACCACCGAGCCGGCCGAGGTGCCGACGACGAGTTCGGCGCTGCCCAGGTCGATGCCCGCACGGGCGAGCCCGTACAGGATCCCGCTCTCCCAGCCGATCCCGGTGAGCCCCCCGCCGCCCAGCACCAGTGCCGTTTCGCCGCTCATCGCCGCCCGCCCCTCGGTCGTGTCCCGTGATGACGGCAGTCTGGCCGAAGCCGACCGCCGCCACCACGGCGGGCCCCGATCCGCAGGACGCCGGACGGTCACGGGCCTAGAGGACGGCGGTCACCGTCCCGGCGCCGACCGTGCGCCCGCCCTCACGGATCGCGAAGCCGAGTCCGGTCTCCAGCGGCACGTCCCGCCCCAGCTCGACGGTCATGGTGACCGTCTCCCCGGGTCGGACCACGGCCGCTTCGGCCAGGTCCACGTCCCCGACCACGTCGGCGGTGCGGATGTAGAACTGCGGCCGGTACCCGGACGCGATCGCCGTCGTGCGACCGCCCTCCCGCGCGGAGAGCACGTACACCCGCGCGGTGAAGCGGCGGCTCGGCTCGACGCTCCCGGGCGCCGCGACGACGTGCCCGCGCCGGACCCCGTCGCGCGGCACGCCGCGCAGCAGGAGCGCGACGTTGTCCCCGGCCTCGGCGGACTCCATCGGCCGGCCGAAGGTCTCCAGCCCGGTGACCACCGTCTCGACCGGCTCGCCGTCCCCGCCGAGCACGCTCACGCGCTCGCCGAGCCGGATCGAGCCCCGCTCGACGGCGCCGGTCACGACGGTCCCTCGCCCGGTGATGGTCAGCACGTTCTCCACCGGCAGCAGGAACGGCGCGTCCGTGTAGCGCACCGGCATCGGCACGTACGTGTCCACCGCGTCCAGCAGCGCCTCGATCGCCCCGGTCCAGCGCGGGTCCCCCTCCAGCGCCCCGAGCCCGGAGACCCGGACGACCGGGGCGGTGTCGCCGCCGTAGCCGTGCGCGGTGAGCAGCTCGCGGACCTCCAGCTCCACCAGGTCGGTGAGCTCGGGGTCCCCGGCGTCGGCCTTGTTGAGGGCCACCACGATGTGGTTCACGCCCACTTGGCGGGCGAGCAGTACGTGCTCGGCGGTCTGTGGCATGACGCCGTCGAGCGCGGACACGACGAGGATCGCCCCGTCGAGCTGGGCCGCGCCCGTGACCATGTTCTTCACGTAGTCGGCGTGGCCCGGCATGTCGACGTGGGCGTAGTGCCGGGTGTCGGTCTCGTACTCGACGTGCGTGAGGTTGATGGTGATGCCGCGCCGGGCCTCCTCGGGGGTCCGGTCGATGCGGTCGAACGGGACGAAGGAGGCGCCGCCGCGCTCGGCGAGGACCTTGGTGATGGCGGCGGTGAGGGTCGTCTTCCCGTGGTCGACGTGTCCCATGGTGCCGATGTTGAGGTGCGGCTTGGTGCGCACGAAGGCCGTCTTGGCCATGATGTCTTCCCGTGTGTTGCGAAGCTGGAGCGGGACCCCTGGAGCGAACCGACCCTCCCCCTGTGGGGTCCGCCGGACGATCCGGGAAGGGTCAGCTTCGTGCGCCGTCGCATGCGACGAGGGCGAGATCCTCCACGAGGAAGGCAGCCTTCGGCGCGTCCGCGACTGCGGACGGCGCTGCGAGGAAGGCGTGCCTGGACATGTCGCCGATCCTGCCGTGCGATCGGACCGGCGTCGAACCAATTTCCGCGCGGCCGGGGGTTCTTGCCGGCTGGGCCGGTTCATCGCCCGCCCGGGCGCTCACCGTCCGCGAGGGGCCGGCGACACGGCGCGGGAAGGGGCGGCCGGTTCCGGCGGGTCTCGCAGTGTCCTTGGTCACTGCCCGGGCCGGAGCGCGGCTTCGGGGCGCGCGGTCGCGTACGGACGGGTCCGGCCGTCCTCGGCGCGGGCCCGTCGGACGACCGGCCTGCTCGGCGTCCGCGACGCGCTCCCGCCGGGCGACGCGAACCCCTTCCGCGGGCGGGCGCGGGGCACGTTCGGAGGTCGCCGGTCGTTCGACCGCATGAGGTCCGGATTACGGCGCGACGCCGCATGTGTCGGTTAGTCTCCCGGGATGTCCCTCCTCCTCGCGCCGTGGACCCGGCTGTCGGTGCTCGTCCTGCTGCTCGTGGCGGCGGGCGTGTGCGTGCTGCTGTTCGAGCCCCAGCGCCTCCTCTCGGAGGGGTGGTCGCCGGCGCTCCCGGTGGGTGTGGCGGTGTCGCTGTTCGCGGCGGTGTACGGGGTGTGCACGGCGGCGTTCGTGCCGCGCCCGCTGCTGAACCTGGCCGCCGGGGCGGTCTTCGGAACCGCGTTCGGCCTGGTGGCGGCGGTCGGTGGCACGGTGCTCGGGGCCGGCGTCGCCTTCGGTCTGGGGCGGGTGATGGGGCAGGGGGCTTTGCGTCCGCTGTTGCGCGGCCGCTGGTTGCAGGCGGCCGACGGACAGCTGAGCCGGCACGGGTTCCGTTCCATGCTGGCGATCCGGATCTTCCCCGGGGTGCCCTTCGCCGCGGCCAACTACTGTGCGGCGGTCTCCCGTTGCGGCTGGCTGCCGTTCCTGACGGCGACGGCGCTCGGCACGGTCCCGAACACCGCCGCGTACGTGATCGCGGGGGCCAGCGCCTCGTCCCCGGGATCGCCCGCGTTCCTCGCGTCGTTCGGCTTCATCGCGGTCTCCGGGGTCGTCGCGGCGGCCGTCGCCTGGCGCAAGCGGCACCGTCTGGCACCCCCCGTCGTACACGGCCCGACGTACGAGCCGGCCTCCCACCACCCCCCTGTGGTCAGCGGCGCCCCCCACGGGCCCTAGCATCGGACCCGAACTGCCCGACGATCACAAGGACGAGCGCACCCCGACATGAGCTGGTTCGAATCCCTAATCCTCGGTCTCGTCCAGGGGCTTACGGAGTTCCTCCCGATCTCCTCCAGTGCCCACCTCAGGCTGACCGCGGCTTTCGCCGGCTGGCACGACCCGGGGGCGGCCTTCACCGCCATCACCCAGATCGGCACCGAGGCCGCCGTCCTGATCTACTTCCGCAAGGACATCGCGCGGATCATCTCCACCTGGTTCCGTTCCCTCTACACCAAGGCCCTCCGCTCCGAACAGGACGCGAAGATGGGCTGGCTGGTGATCGTCGGATCGATTCCGATCGGTGTCCTCGGCCTCGTGTTCAAGGACGCGATCGTGGGCCCGGCCCGCGACCTGCGACTGACCGCCACCACCCTGATCGTGATGGGCATCGTGCTCGGCTATGCCGACTGGCTGGCCTCGCGCGACGAGCAGGGCGGGAAGCACCGTGTGGTCAAGGAGCGCAAGACGCTCCAGGAGCTGGGCGTCAAGGACGGCCTGATCTTCGGTGTCTGCCAGGCGATGGCGCTGATCCCCGGTGTCTCGCGGTCCGGCGCGACGATCTCCGGCGGTCTGCTCCTGGGCTTCACCCGCGAGGCGGCGGCCCGCTACTCGTTCCTCCTCGCCATCCCGGCCGTGCTGGCCTCCGGGGCGTTCGAGATCAAGGACGTGGTCGAGACCCCGGGGCACATCTCCTGGGGTCCGACGATCTTCGCGACCGTCATCGCCTTCTTCGTGGGCTACGCCGTGATCGCCTGGTTCATGAAGTTCATCTCCACCAAGAGCTTCATGCCGTTCGTGATCTACCGGATCGCCCTCGGCATCCTGCTGTTCGTGCTGATCGGCACGGACGTGCTGAGCCCGCACGCCGGCGAGTCCGGCTCCTAGCGCGCCACGCTCACCGCTTCGCGTGAACCGGAGGCCGCTCGGGAACGTTCCCGGGCGGCCTCCGCGTCGTTGTGCCTGAAGAGACCTGAAGGCAAGCAGCAGGGGGTGTCCCATGGGTCGTGTGGTGTTGGAGCGTTTTCCGGCCGGAAGTCCGAGGGGAAGCTGGCCCGCCGAGGAGTACGCGGCGCAGCGATTGCGCGAGGGCGTGCCGGCCGAGGTGGTGATGGATCTGGACAGTGACGCGTTCCTGGTCGTGGTCCGACCGCGGGAGGCTCATTCCGGTCATTGATCGAGTGCGTGGGGGCCCGGTCCGCGCACGCCCCTTGGCCTCGCGGGCGTACGCCCCCAGACTGTCCCGATGACGCAGCGTGTGGACCTCGCGACGGTAATGGACCGGCTGGCCATCGACGAGGTGGTCTCGGGGTACGCGGCGGCCGTCGACGACGGGGACTGGGGCGCCTACCGCGCCCTGTTCACCCCGACCGGGCGGGCCGACTACAGCTCGGCGGGCGGGGTGGAGGGGCCCGCCGGCGAGGTGGCCGACTGGCTGTCGGAGACGATGCGACTGTTCCCCGTGCGCCAGCACCTGATCGTCAACCGGCTGATCCGGCTGGAGGACCTGGGCGGTTCGCCCGGGGACTCGGCCGAGGTGCGGGCGGACTTCCTCAATCCGATGCGGCTGGCCGGGGAGGAGTTCGACGGGACGGTCACCTCCCCCAATTTCGTCGCCGCCGGGCGGTACGCGTTCGTGGTGGCCCGGACCGCGGACGGCTGGCGGCTCACCTCGGTCACGGTGCACGAGAAGTGGCGGCACCTGTCCGCGTGACCCCGGCCGGGCCGAACCGGCCCGGCCGCCCCACACTGGAGGCGGAGGCGCGTCATGATCCCGAGGTCGAAGCGGTGGTGGCGGGCGGCGGCCGCGGTCGCCGCCGGAGCGCTGCCCGCCCTCGCCTTCCCCTCGCCGGGGCTCTGGTGGTTCGCCTACGTCGCCCTCGTGCCCTGGATGGTGCTGCTGAGGTCCGCCCCCACCGGGCGGCGCGCGGCCCTGGAGGGGTGGCTCGGCGGCGCCGGATTCATCTTCGCCGTCCACCACTGGCTGCTGCCGAGCATGCACGTGTTCCTGGTCGCGGTGGCGGCGCTGCTGGGACTGCTGTGGATCCCCTGGGCGCTGTTGGTGCGGGAGCTGCTCGGCGGGGCGCCGGCCGCCGGTCGTGCGGCGGCCGCGCTGGTCCTCGTGCCGGCGGGGTGGCTGCTGTCGGAGGTGGTCCGGTCCTGGCAGGGACTGGGCGGGCCGTGGGGGCTGCTCGGGGCCAGCCAGTGGCAGGTGCCGCCGGCGCTCCGGCTGGCCTCCGTGGGCGGGGTGTGGCTGGTGAGCCTGCTGGTGGTGGCGGTGAACTGCGCGCTGGTGCTGTTGCTCGCGGTGCCGGGGGCGCGGGTCCCGGCGGTGGCCGGGCTGACCGGGTGCGCCGTGCTCACGGGGGTGGTGTGGCTGTGGGTGCCGCGCCCGGAGGTGACCGGCGCGCTGCGCGTGGCCGTGGTCCAGCCGGGGGTCGTCGCGGACGGGCCGGACAGCGCCGACCGACGGTTCGACGTCGGGGAGCGGCTGACCCGGACCCTGGTGGGCCAACGCCCCGACCTGGTGGTGTGGGGCGAGAGCAGCGTCGGCGCGGACTTGGAGGCCCGCCCGGACCTGGAGCGCCGGTTGACGGCCCTGTCCGCCGAGGTGGGGGCTCCCCTGCTGGTGAACGTGGACGCGCGGCGGGGCGACGGCGCCGGGATCCGCAAGAGTTCCGTCCTGGTCGGGCCCGAGGGCCCGACCGGCGACCGGTACGACAAGATGCGGCTGGTCCCCTTCGGCGAGTACGTGCCCGCCCGGGCGCTGTTCGGCTGGGCCACCTCGGTCGGCAAGGCGGCGGGCGAGGACCGGGTGCGGGGCGACTCCCCCGTGTTGATGCCGCTGCCGGGCCGGCCCGGGCTCCTGCTCGGTCCGCTGGTCTGTTTCGAGTCCGCGTTCCCCGACATGAGCCGGCACCTGGCGCGCGACGGGGCCGCGCTGCTCGTCGCGCAGTCCGCGACGTCCAGCTTCCAGGACAGCTGGGCCCCGGCCCAGCACGCCTCCCTCGGCGCCCTGCGCGCCGCCGAGACCGGCCGCCCGGTGGTCCACGCCACCCTCACCGGCATCAGCGAGGTGCACGGCCCGGCCGGTGAGCGGGTCGGCCCCTCCCTCGCCACGTCGGCGAGCACCGCCCAGGTGTACGCCGTGCCGCTGGCCGCCGGCTCGACGCTCTACGTCCGCTTCGGGGACTGGCCGGTGGGCGCGACCCTCGCCGCGCTCGCCGCGTTCTGCGCGGCCCGGTGGAGGCCGTCGCTCAGGAAGCCTGCTCCAGAGCCGAGCGCACCACCCGTTCACACAGCTCGTGGGTGAGGAGGGCGTCCCGGGCGCTCAGGGTCGTGCCGGCCTCGACGGCTTCCAGGAAGGCGTCCACCACCTGTTCGATGCCCCGCTGGCGGGCGACCGGCACCCAGTCGCCGCGCCGGCGCACGGTCGGCTGGCCCTTGTGGTCGATGATCTCGGCGAGGTTGACGACCTGCCGCTTGGTGTCCTGCCCGGACACCTCCAGGGTCTCCTCGGTCGACCCGGAGAGCCGGTTCATGATGCCGAGAGCGGTGAACCCGTCACCGGACATCTGGAGCACCACCTGATGCATCAGCCCCTCGCGGACCACGGCCCGGACGTCGACGTGGTCGGCGTTCCCGGGCAGCAGGAACCGCAGGGTGTCGACGACGTGGATGAAGTCGTCCAGGACCAGCGTCCTCGGGTCCTCGGGCAGGCCGACCCTGTTCTTCTGCATGACGATCAACTCGCGCGGGTGGTCGACGCACTGCGCGTACCCGGGTGCGTGGCGCCGGTTGAAGCCCACGGCGAGGGAGACCCCGCGCTCCTCGGCCAGTTCCACCAGCCGCCGCGAGTCCTCGAACTCGTAGGCCAGGGGCTTGTCCACGTAGGTGGGCACGCCCGCCTCCAGCAGCCGCGCCACGATCTCCGGGTGGGCCTCGGTCGGCGCGTGCACGAAGGCCGCGTCGAGCCCCGCGGAGAGCAGCGCGTCGAGCGTGGTGTGCCGGCGCTCGGCCGGGACGTGGTGGATCGCGCCGATCCGCTCCAGCGTGGCGGGGGTGCGGGTCTGCAGGTGCAGCTCCACTCCCGGACGGGCGGTGAGGACGGGCAGGTACGCCTTCCGGGCGATGTCGCCGAGTCCGATGACGCCAACCTTCACCGGGAGCCTCCAGGTTCGTTCCTTGTGGGACGCTCGCAGCTTAATCCCTGGTGGCAGGGGCTGTGGTCGCCGAGGATGGGGCACATGAGCAACTCCGGATCCCACCGCCCCGAACCCTCCACCACCGCGAACGAGCGGGACATGTTGGACGGCTGGCTCGACTACCACCGCTCCACGTTGGCCTGGAAGTGCGAGGGACTCGGGGACGAGCAACTGCGCCGCAGCGCGCTCGCGCCGTCCGAACTGAGCCTGTTGGGCCTCGTCCGGCACATGGCGGAGGTGGAACGGTACTGGTTCCGCGAGATCATGTTCGGCGAGGAGCTCCCCGACCTGTACTCGACGCCCGACAACGTGGACGGCGACTTCCGGTTCACCGCCGAGGACACCTGGAGCGAGTCCGAGCGGGTGTGGCAGACCGAGATCGAGCTGGCCCGGCAGTCCGTGCAGGGCCGCTCCCTGGACCTGGTCTCGCGGCCCGAGAACCACCGCCGGGGCGAGGTGTTCAGCCTGCGCTGGGTGTACACCCACATGATCGAGGAGTACGCCCGCCACAACGGTCACGCGGACCTGCTGCGCGAGCACATCGACGGGGCCACGGGCGAGTAGCGGACCCGGTCGCCGCCCGGTTCGCGCTCCGGCCGTCAACCGGCGGCGCACCGGCGGCCGGCCGTCACCCGTGCGGGGGCAATATCGCCCCAGGGTTTTCGCAACCGGGTCCTCGCACAGCAGAGTTGCGCGCGTGCATCCAACCCGAACCACGACAAGACTGCTGCTCGGAGTGGCCTGTGCCGTCTCGGCTGTCTCCGGCTGCGTGAACGTGCCCCCCGGTCCGGCGCAGCCCGCGCCGGTGCCCCCCGCGGGGTTGTCGCCGCGGCACGAGCCGCGCGGCGAACCGGGAGCCCTCCCGGTGGTCGTCCAGGCGCCCGCCCTGGAGGCGCTGCGGGCCGTCCCGCGGGAGCCGGCGCGGCCGACGACGTCGGGGACCGGCAGCCGGGTCGAGCCGCCGACCGCGCCGCGTACGCCTGCGGGGCCCGAACGGGCGGCGCCGCCGGTCCCGGACATCCCGGAGCCCCGCCGACGGGCCGAGCATCCGCCGGGGCACGACGACGGCCGTCCGGGGGACCGTCCGCACCGCCCCCGGCCCGACGCGAAGGTGCCGCGGGAGCTCATGCGGGAGCTGCCGGTGCGCCCGGCGGACGTGTGCGCCATGGGCCGTCGCCACGGTCGCTGGCATCCCGACAGCCCGGAGGCCCGGATCTGCGCGGGTGTCCAGGGCGGCTGAGGGTTCTCGTACGGCCGGCCCGCGCCCCGGGATGCTACGGGGACTGCTCCGGGAAGTGGCGGGGCCACTCGCCGGGTTCCGTCGCGAGCCGCAGCTCCAGCCGGGCAATGGCGGCCCGGACCCGGTCGCCGTACCCGTCGTCGGCGAGCGCTCCGGTGGCCGCCCTGGCCCGGGCGAGGTGGACCCGGGCCGCCTCCGGCCGTCGTAGTTTCACGTAGTCGGCGGCCAGGTTGAGGTGCAGCGACGGGTAGAACACCCGGACCGCCGGGTGTGGGTCGCGGGCCCCGCGCGGGGCCCGTGCGCCCGGAGGGCCCGCGGGCGGGCCCTCGGTGGCGCTCGGGCCGTCGGCGGCGGTCAGCGCCCGCAGGTCCCAGGCCAGTTCGTCGGCGGGATCGTCCTGCGCGTCGGCCATGTAGTGCGCGAGCGTGCACCGGTGGAGCGGGGGGCCCGCCTCGCCGATCTCGGACCAGATCTCCCCCAGGCGATTGCGGGCCTCCTCGCGGTCCCCGGCGTGCAGCAGGATGACGGCCTGGCCGATCCTGGTCATGACGGCGTCCTCGGACGCCTCCTGCTGCTCCGTCAACGCGGCCTCCGGCTGGCTCTGCCAGACCTGCTCTCCGGTCTGATCGTCACGACGCTAACCGCAGGCGCCGCCTCTGACGCCCAGGCGGGGTGTGGCGTCAGCCAAGGTCCGGGATACGCCAGTCGATCGGCTCATGCCCCTGGGCGGCGACGGCTTCGTTGATCTGGGTGAAGGGGCGGGACCCGAAGAACTTCTTGGCCGACAGTGGCGACGGGTGGGCGCCCTTGACGATCACGTGCCGGTCCTCGTCGATCAGCGGGATCTTCTTCTGGGCGTACGCGCCCCAGAGCACGAAGACGACCGGGTCGGGGCGTGCGGAGACGGCCCGGATCACGGCGTCGGTGAACTTCTCCCAGCCCTTGCCCTTGTGCGAGTTGGGCTCGGCCTCGCGGACGGTGAGCACCGCGTTGAGCAGCAGGACGCCCTGCTCGGCCCACGGCATCAGGTACCCGTTGTCCGGGACGGGGAGGCCGAGCTCCTCCTTCATCTCCTTGTAGATGTTGCGCAGGGAGGGCGGGGTCTTGACCCCGGGCCGCACGGAGAAGCACAGGCCGTGCCCCTGGCCGGCGCCGTGGTAGGGGTCCTGGCCGAGGACCAGGACCTTCACCTTGTCGAACGGCGTGGCCTCCAGGGCCGCCAGGACCTGGTCGCGGGGCGGGTAGACCGGCCCGTTCGCCCGCTCCTTCTCGACGAACTCGATGAGCTCTTTGAAGTAGGGCTGGTCCAGCTCCCCGCCGACAGCGGGGAGCCAGGACTCGGGCAGCATCTGGGTCACGTCTACAACCTCCGGTACAGGATCGTGCAACTGCGTGGTGCAACTGCCCAGAACCTACCGGCAGCCACTGACAACGCGTCGTCCGCCTGCCCGCCCGGTGCCCGCTACCAGCTGGTCTTGCGGTACAGCTCCCACATCTGCATGGCGGTCTGCGGGTCGAGGGCCCGCTCGGCGCCGGCGATGTCCTCGCGTGCGCCGACGTAGAGCTTGCCCTGCCACAGCGGCAGCAGCCGGACGTCCTGGGCGAAGATCTGCTGCGCCTCCTCGAACTCCTTGACGCCGGCGGCCCGGTCGCTCTCGCGGCGGGACTTGGGCAGCAGCTCGTTCAGGATGGGCGCGGGCTCGTACGGGGTGCCGACCGCGTTCTGCTTGCCGACGAACGGGGCGATGAAGTTGTCCGGGTCCGGGAAGTCGGGGAACCAGCCTCGACCGAAGACCGGGTACTCGCCCTTCTTGTAGCCCGCCTGGAAGGCCTTCCAGGGCTGGCCGCGCAGGTTGATCTTGAAGAGGTCGCTCTCCTCGAGCTGCCGCTTGATCTCGGTGAACTCCTCGGCGGTGGAGGGGCCGTACCGGTCGGTGGTGTACCAGAAGGTCAGCTCCACCTTCTGGGTGATCCCGGCCTCCCGGAGGATCTTCTTCGCCTTCTCGACGTCCGAGTGGCCGTACAGGTCGTAGAACGGCGTCCGGTGGGCGACGGTGCCCTTGGGGACCATCGAGTACAGCGGCTCGGCCGTGCCCTGGTAGACCTTGGCCACGAGCGCGCCGCGGTCGATGACCTGGGCGATGGCCTGGCGCACCGGCAGCTTGGCGACCTGCGGGTCCTTGGGGTTGAAGACGAGGTAGCGGATCTCGGCGCCGACGTTCTCGACGACCTGGATGCCGGCCTCGTGGGACGCGGGCGTCTGCAGGTCCTTGACCTCCGCGGCGGACAGGCCTCGGTAGGTGGCGTCGATCTCCTTGGACTTGAGGGCCGCGACCATCTTCTTGGAGTCCGCGAAGTACCGGATGGTCACCGCGTCGTTGCGACGGTTGGCGAAGCCCGCGTAGCTCGCGTTGCGACTGAGGACCGCTTCGCTGCCCTCGGTGTACGAGTCGAGGACGTAGGGGCCGGAGCCGATCGTCTTGCCCTCCTCGCGCACCTTGTCCGCCGGGTACTCCTTCGGCGGGACGAGCGAGGCGGCCGGCGAGCCGAGGACGTACGGGAAGGTCGCGTCCGGGGTGTTCAGGTGGAAGACCACCGTCGCCGCGTCCGGGGTCTCGATCTTGTCCAGGCTGCCGAAGAGGTCCTTCGGGCCGACCTGGGAGTTGATCGTCCGGATCCGGTCGAGGGAGTGCTTGACGGCCTTGGCGTCCAGCGGTTCCCCGTTGGAGAACTTGAGGCCCTTCTTCAGGGTGCAGCGGTAGGACTCGTTGCGGGAGTCGGTGAATTCGCAGGCCTGGGCGGCATCCGGCTGGGGCTGGGTGGAGCCCGTGGGGAATGCCAGGAGCGTCTGGTAGATGTTCCGGTACAGCTCCCAGGAGCCGTCCCATGCCGCGGCGGGGTCGAGGGTGCTCGGCTGGCTCATCGTACCGACGACGATCCGCTTCTTGTCGTCGCCGCTGTCGTCGGAAAGCAGACCGCATCCGGCGAGCAGGGATATGGACGCAAGGGCCGCAGTGATCTGCAGGCATCTGGTCCGGTTGAACACGTGCACGCTCCTCGATCAGCCAGGGGTGCGGCAGACCCTACCGCAGTGCCTCACAAATCCAATGGGCAGGTTTCGTGAGGCACTTGACCGATTACGTGCGTATTCGGTACGCATTTGCCTCCTCCCGGGAGGCAAATGCGTCCGTTTATCGGTCAGTGCACCCCGGCATTGAGGAACATTCCCCCGTCGACGACCAGAGTTTGCCCCGTGATCCATTCCGCTTGTGCAGATGTAAGAAAGGCCGCGGCGCCCCCGATGTCCTCCGGGACCCCGAGTCGGCCGAGCGGGTAGGCCGCGGCGGCCTCCTGCTCACGACCCTCGTAGAGCGCCTGCGCGAACTTCGTCTTCACCACCGCGGGGGCGATGGCGTTGACCCGCACGCCCGGCGCCATCTCGTGCGCGAGCTGGAGGGTGAGGTTGACCATGGCGGCCTTGCTCATCCCGTACGCGCCGATGAAGGGCGAGGCGGAGACGCCGGCGATGGAGGCGATGTTCACGATCGCCCCGCCGTTGTCCTTCTGCCAGGCGTGCCAGGTCCGCTGCGCGAAGCCGAGCGCGGAGATCACGTTCGTCTCGAAGACCTTGCGCGCGACGCCCAGGTCCAGGTCCGCGATCGGCCCGAAGACCGGGTTGGTGCCCGCGTTGTTGATCAGGAAGTCGACCCGGCCGAAGGCCTCCATCGTCCGCTCCACGGCGACGGCCTGGTGGGCCTCGTCGTGCGCCTTCCCGGCGACGCCGAGCACCCGGTCCGCCCCGAGCCGCTCGACGGCCTCCTTGAGGGTGTCCTCGTTGCGCCCGGTGATGCACACCCGGTCGCCCCGGGCGACCAGGGCCTCCGCGATGCCGTAGCCGATGCCCCGGCTCGCCCCGGTGATCAGTGCGACCTTGCCGCTGTCGTTCCCGCTGTACGTCATGCCGTACGCCCTGCCTCTCGTTCGTCGCCGCGCGTCAGTTGAGCGGGCCGCCGGCCACGTACAGGACCTGCCCGGAGACGAAGCCGGCCGCGTCGCCCGTGAAGAAGGCGATCGCGTTGGCGATGTCGTCCGGGGTGCCGACGCGCTGCACCGGGATCTGGGTGGCGGCGGCGGCCTGGAAGTCCTCGAAGCCCATGCCGACGCGGGCGGCCGTCTGGGCGGTCATCTCGGTGGCGATGAAGCCGGGGGCCACGGCGTTGGCGGTCACGCCGAACTTGCCGAGTTCGATGGCCAGGGTCTTGGTGAAGCCCTGGAGACCGGCCTTGGCGGCGGAGTAGTTGGCCTGGCCGCGGTTGCCGAGGGCGGAGCTGCTGGAGAGGTTCACGACGCGGCCGAACTTGGCCTCCACCATGTGCTTCTGACAGGCCCGCGCCATCAGGAACGCGCCCCGCAGGTGCACGTTCATGACCGTGTCCCAGTCGGTGGCGCTCATCTTGAAGAGCAGGTTGTCGCGGAGCACACCCGCGTTGTTGACCAGGATGGTCGGGGCGCCGAGCGTGCTCGCGACGCGCTCGACGGCCGCCTCCACCTGCGCGCTGTCGGAGACGTCGCAGCCGATGGCGACGGCCTTCCCGCCGGCCGCCGTGATCGTCTCGACGGTGTCCTTGCAGGCCGCCTCGTCCAGGTCGAGTACGGCGACTGCCCGGCCCTCGGCGGCCAGGCGTACGGCGGTGGCCGCGCCGATGCCCCGGGCCGCCCCGGTCACGATCGCGACGCGCTGCTCGGTGGTGGACATGCTGGATCTCCTCGCGCTTGGAATCCTCGGTGCGCCGACGCGGCCCCTCGTGGGTGAGCAACCGCTTAGTAGCTTCGGCTGGACAGACGCTAGGAGCCCTGGCACCCGGTGTCAACGGCGCCGGCCCGCAGGGCTCCCCGGGTCGTCCGCCGATCCTCCAAGGGTCCGCCGCGCTCAGCGCACCAGCAGGTCCAGCAGCCGTTCCACCTCGGCCTCCGGGTCGGCCGTCAGCCCGGTGTGCACCGGGCCCGGCTGCACCACGGTGCTGCGCGGCGCGATCAGCCAGCGGAACCTGCGGCCCGGCTCGTCGCCCGCCGCCTGACCGGCCGACTCGCCGCCCGCGCACAGCCCCTCGACGCCGAGCAGGGCGGCCCGTACACCGGTCACGTCGGCGTCGGGGTCGAGGGCGAGCAGCTTGCCCTCGTCGAGGTGGGTGCGCGCGGCGACGTAGGAGTGAGCCCGGCAGTAGACGATCACGCCGGCGTTGAAACACTCGCCGCGCTCCATCCGGGGCACCACACGCACCAGCGCGTACTCGAACACGTCCCGCTTGATCACTCGCTGTCGCTCTTCTTCTCGTCGGGCTCGGTCTTGGCGCGCGGCGGCGCGAGGCGCTCGGCCAGCCATCCGGGCGGACCCGACCTCGGCCGGACCTCGGCCTCCATCGTGATCCTCTCGTGGATGCCGGCCGCACGCGGCAGGAGCGCGTCCACATAGGCGCGTCGCACGGCGTCCGTGGAGTCGAAGCCGGGCTCGTCGACCAGCCACTCGTCCGGCACGTCGGCGGTGACCTCGGTGAGCAGTTCCCTCGTCACCAGCGGCGCGAGCTCCGCGGCGGCGGCCCCGATGTCCGGTCCGACGGGGGCCAGGACGTGGTCGGAGGCGTTGTAGGGCTTGGCGGAGGCGGCCGGGGCGCTCGGCCAGTTGTGGTGCCAGATCATGGTGGCGCCGTGATCGATGAGCCACAGGTCGCCGTGCCAGACCAGGAGGTTCGGGTTGCGCCAGGACCGGTCGACGTTGTTGATCAGGGCGTCGAACCAGACCACGCGCCCGGCCTCGACGGGGTCCACCTGGTAGGCGAGCGGGTCGAAGCCGATCGAGCCGGGCAGGTAGTCCATTCCGAGGTTCAGTCCGCCGCTGGCCTTGAGCAGCTCCTGCACCTCCTGGTCGGGCTCGCCGAGCCCGATGACGGGGTCGAGCTGCATCTGCACCAGCCGCGGGACCCGCAGGCCCAGCCGCTGGGCCAGCCGCCCGCAGACGACCTCGGCGACCAGCGTCTTGCGGCCCTGGCCGGCTCCGGTGAACTTCATGACGTAGGTACCGAGGTCGTCGGCCTCGACTATTCCCGGGAGCGAGCCGCCCTCACGCAGGGGCGTGACGTAACGGGTCGCGATCACTTCGGACAGCATCCGACCAGGTTACGGGGGTCAGCGCGGCACGGCCCACCCGTCGAGCAACTCCCGGGTCGTGGTGATGGTGGCGACCAGCGCCAGCGCGTTGCGGATCACCTCGGCGGTGTACGCGGCGGGCACCCCGGCGATCGCGTCGGAGGGGACCACCACCCGGTAGCCGAGGTTCACGGCGTCGAAGACGGTGTTGGGGATCGCAATGTTCGAGGAGACCCCGGTGACGACGAGGGTGCGGACACC
This sequence comes from Streptomyces sp. NBC_01426, assembly GCF_036231985.1. Lineage (GTDB taxonomy): Bacteria > Actinomycetota > Actinomycetes > Streptomycetales > Streptomycetaceae > Streptomyces. Next base: position 6,370,008 of record NZ_CP109500.1, on the reverse strand, counting down.
GAGGTTGCGCAGCAGGGCGTCCAGGTCGGTGCCGGCCATCGGGGAGAGCCCGTGCAGCCGGCGCAGGACCAGGTCCCGCCGGGTCACCACGATGGGGGCGGCGACCTCGACCGCGCGGCTCCCGCTGAGCTGGCGCACCGGGAGCTTCCCCGCGGCCCGGAACAGCCGCGCGTTGGCGTTGGCGCCGAGCCCGTCCTCCCGCCGCTCCGCGACGGCGTGCAGCACCTGTACGCCCGCTCCCCGGGCGGCCTCGACCAACGCGGCCACCCGGTCCAGCATCCCCGAGTCGCGGGCCTCCTTGGCCAGATCGGGAAGGGCGCTCTCCTCGCCGACGACGCCGTTCTGGCATTCGACGGTGAGCAGCGCGGTGGTGGCGGGATCGAGTTCCGGCATGGCTCCCCCTGGCGTGACGGCCGAAGAGCCCGCATGATTCCTGACACACAGTCAGATGTGAAGGGGTGCGCGACGGATGGACGAGACACGCGTGGACCGGGCGCAACGGCGGGGTCGCCGCATCATGATGACCGACGAGGAGGTGGACGCCTTCCTGCGCGAGCAGCGCACCTGCCGGGTGGCCACCGTCTCCCCGGACGGACGCCCCCACGTCGGGGCCCTGTGGTTCGCCTGGGACGGGAGTTCGCTGTGGCTGTACTCGATCACGCGCAGCCGCCGCTGGTCCGACCTGCGCAAGGATCCTCGGATCTCGGTGGTCGTGGACGCGGGCGAGGCGTACGACGAACTGCGCGGGGTCGAGTTGTCCGGCAGCGCGGTCTTCGTGGGCGAGGCTCCCCGCACGGGAGAGCCGTGCCCGGCGCTGACGGAGGCCGAACGCCTCTTCCCGGTGAAGAACTTCGGGATCGAGGAGATGCCGCACGACGGGCGGCACGCCTGGATCCGACTCACCCCGGAGTCGATCGTCTCGTGGGACTTCCGCAAGCTGTAGGCACCGTGTGATCGCAGCGGCGACGCCCCCTACAGCGTCGAGGCGGTCGCCTTGAGCGCGTCGACGGCGGCCCGGACGGAGGGCCGCCGGTCGGCGTCCGCCCGCCAGACGACGTACACGTGCCGGCGGACGGCGTCGCTCACCGGCAGCAGTCGCACCCCGGACGGGACGGGCCCGCGCCCCAGCCGGGGGGTCACGCACACACCCAGGCCCGCTTCGACGAAGGCCAGTTGGGTGTGGTGCTCCTCGGCGATGTGCGCGATGCGGGGCTCGATGCCGATGCCGCGCAGGGTGAAGACCAGCCACTCGTGACAGAACTGGCCCTCGTTCCAGGAGATCCACTCCTCGTCGGCGAAGTCGGCCAGCGAGACCAGGGACCGGTCGGCGTGCGGGTGATCGGCCGGCACCGCGATGTCGACGGAGTCCTCCAGCAGATGGCAGCGGGTGAGTTCGACGGGCACCGGCATCCGCTTGTTGTGCCAGTCGATGGCCAGCGCCAGGTCGAGGTCACCGCGCACCACCGCGGCCATGCTCTCCCCCGGCTCCTGTTCCCGCACCCGGGTGCGGAGTTCGGGGTGGCCCGCGCGCAGCGCCGTCAGCGCCCCGGGCAGCAGTCCGCGCATGGCGGTGGGGAAGGCGCCGATCTGCAACTCCCCCACGGCGCAACCGCGTTGGGCCTCGACGTCGGCCTGGGCGAGTTCCACCTGGGAAAGGATCCGGGCCGCGTGGTCGGCGAGCAGACGCCCGGCGTCGGTCAGCCGGACCCCCCGCCCGTTCTTGGCCAGCAAGGGCTGTCCCACCTCCCGTTCCAGCTTGGCCATCTGCTGGGAGACGGCGGAGGTGGTGACGTGCAGCCCGTCCGCCGCGCCGCCGACCGAGCCGTGGCGGGCGAAGGCATCGAGGGTGCGCAGGCGCTCCAGGTTCAACATGTAAGCAATGCTACGACGAGAGCCCCACACATTCTCGCTTGTTCTAATGCGTCGGACGGCACAGAGTAAGCCCATGAGCGCACCCACGACCCCGAGACCGGCCACCGAGGCCCTCCCCGATCCCACGCCGATCGCCGCCGCCGCGACCGCCGCCACACCGCCCGCCCCGCGCCGGGGCGGCCTCGACTGGCGGGTCCGGTTCGCCGTCCTCTCGGTGATCTGGGGCTTCAGCTTCCTGCTGATCAAGGTGGGCACGGAGGCCTACGCCCCGTTCCAGGTCGCTCTCGGTCGGGTCGCCTTCGGCGCCCTCGCCCTGCTCACGGTCCTGATGCTGCGCCGCGAACGACTCCCCCGGGGGCGGCGGACCTGGGCGCACCTGACGGTGGCGGCGCTCCTGCTCAACACCGCGCCGTTCTCGCTCTTCGCGTACGCCGAGCTGAGCATCCCCTCCAGCCTGGCCGGCATCTGCAACGCGACCTCCCCGCTGTGGGGCATGGCCCTGTCCCTGGTCGCCCTGTCCGAGGACCGCCCCACCCGCCGCCGGTTCGCGGGCCTGGGCCTCGGCTTCCTCGGCGTGCTCACCGTCCTCGGGGCCTGGCAGGGCTTCTCGGGGGTCGACGCCACGGGCACCGCGCTCGCCCTGCTGGCCTCGCTCTGCTACCCGATCGGCTGGATCTACGTCCGCCGCACGCTGGCCGGCACTCCCGGCTCGCCGGTGGCCCTGACCGGCGCGCAGCTCGGCATCTCGACGGTCCAACTGCTCCTGGTGAGCGCCCTGTTCACCTCGGCTCCGCACTCGTTCCCGCTCTGGCCGACCCTGTCGGTGATCGCCCTGGGGGCCCTCGGCACCGGACTGGCCCTACAGATGCAGTACGGGCTGGTGACGGAGGTCGGCCCGACCACCGCACAGATGGTCACCTACTTCATCCCGGTCATCGCCACCACGGCGGGCGTCCTGGTCCTGGGCGAGCAGCTCCACTGGAACACCCCGGTCGGCGCGGCCATCGTCCTGGCCGGCGCGGCCCTCACCCAAACCCGCCCCCCAAAGCCCCCGACCAAGCCCACCCCCACCGCATCCAGCCCCGCCGACTCCGCCCCCTCCAGCCCCGCCGGCGTTTGAGGCGCGGGGGTCCGGGGGCGGAGCCCCCGGCAACGGCCCCGCACCCGCCCACCGGCCGGGCGGCGGGGCGGCGGGGCCGGGCCGACCACCGACCCGGCCCCGCCGTCCCACACCCCGCAACCCCCAGCGGAGCTCCCCCGCCCCGGCCTCAGTCGAAGCGCCCTCCCACCGCCGGCCGCACCGCGTCGGCCACCGCGTTCGCGAGCCCCGCCACCTCCTCCAGCCCGAGCCCGGACACGGTGATCCGTACCCCGGGCCGGCTCTCCACCCGGAACCGCGCCCCCGGCGCCACCGCCCAGCCGGCCCCCAGTAGCCGCGCCACCGCCCCCGTCTCCTCGGCGACCGGTACCCACACGTTCATCCCGCTGCGCCCGTACGCCGGTACTCCCCGCCGCTCCAGGGCCGCGACGAGCCCGTCCCGCCGTTCCCCGTACGACCGCGCCACCGCGGCCGCGTCCACCGCGCCCGTGGTCCACAGCTCGACCACCGCGTACTGGAGCAGCCGGCTCACCCAGCCCGGTCCCAGTCGCTGCCGCCCCCGTACCCGGTCCATGGTGACCGTGTCGCCCGTCAGCACCGCGAGCCGCAGGTCCGGCCCGTAGGCCTTGGCCGTGGACCGGACGAGCGCCCAGTGTCGGGTGACCCCGCCCAGGCTCTGCAACGGCAGGTCCACGATCCCGTGTCCGTGGTCGTCGTCGAGGACCAGCACCTCCGGGTGGAGTGCCAGCAACTCCCGCAGCTCCGCGGCCCGGTGCGCGCTCACCGCCGCGCCCGTCGGGTTCTGCGCCCGGGCGGTGACCACCAGCGCCCGCGCCCCGTCGGCCAGGGCCCGCGCCACCGCCTCCGGCCGGGGCCCGTCGTCGTCCACGGCGACCGGCAGCACCCGCAGTCCCAGTGCGGGCGCGAGGTCGAGCACGCTCCCCCAGCCCGGGTCCTCCACCGCCACGGCGTCGCCGGGGCGAAGGTGGGCGGCCAGTACGCGTTCGATGCCGTCGAGCGCCCCCGAGGTGACCCCGACCGGTCCGGCCGGCACCCCGTCGGCATCGAAGCCGGCGCGGGCGAGGGTCGCCAACTCCGGGGCGACCGGGTCGGCTCCGTACAGGGTGGGCGTTCGCGCGTACCTCCTCGCGGCGGCGGCCAGGGGCCCTTGGAGCGAGGGCAGCAGCGAGACGTCCGGGTTGCCCGAGGCGACGTTGCGCACGCCGGGCGGGACGTCCATCCGCAGCGCGTCGCGGGGCGCGCTCGCCGGTCGTGACCTGACGCGGCTGCCGCGCCGGCCGTCCGTCTCGATGACGCCGCGCTCGCGCAGGGTCCGGTAGGCGGCGGCCACGGTGTTCGGGTTCACGCCGAGCACCGCGGCCAGCTCCCGCATCGGCGGCAGCAGCGCTCCGGGGGCGAGCGCGCCCGATCCGATTCCCGTTTCGACACTGGCCGCGATGTCCGATGCGCGACGCCCCGTGATCAGATAGTCTCCTAGCACAAACCACATTATGCACTAGTGCAACGGAGTTCGCACCATGACCGCCACGCCCGCCACCGAGCCGACCACGCCGACCGCCGCGCAGTCGGCCGCGCGGACGACCTCCGCGTACGAACCCACCGACCGCACCGTCCCGACCCGTTCCCGGGACCGGGCGCGCTACGACCACGAGACCGTGCACGCGATACTCGACCAGGCCTACGTCTGCCACCTCGGCTTCGTGCGCGACGGCGCGCCGGTGGTCCTGCCGACGCTGTTCGGCCGGATCGGCGACGCCCTCTACCTCCACGGCTCGACCGGGTCCCGCCCGCTCCTCGCGGCGGGCAGGGCCGATGCGGGTCTGCCGGTCTGCGTGACCGTGACGCACGTCGACGGCCTGGTGCTGGCCCGATCGGCCTTCCACCACTCCCTGAACTACCGCTCGGTGGTCATCCACGGCACCGCCTACCAGGTCACCGACGCGCAGGAGTGCCGGACGGCGCTCGACGCCCTCGTCGACCAGGTCGTGCCCGGCCGGTCGGCCGACTGCCGTCCCCCCACGGCCAGGGAACTCGCCGCCACCGCCGTGATCCGGCTGGACCTGACCGAGGTGTCCGCGAAGCTGCGGACGGGCGGGCCGAGCGACGACGCCGAGGACCTGGGCCTGCCCTTCTGGTCGGGCGTGGTCCCGGTCGCGCCGGCGTACGGGACACCGGTCCCGGCCGCCGACCTGACTCCCGGCGTCGCCGTCCCGGACTACCTCGCCACGCTCTGAGCCACCGGGGCGGGCCGGACCACCGGCCCGCCCGCCGGCCTCCGCGCCTCGGCGACGATCAGCGCCCCGACGGCCGTCAGCAGCAGGACGGTGCCCAGGATCACGGCCCCGGTCAGCTGTTCACCGAGCACCAGGACGGCGATCACCGCCGCGCTCACCGGCTCGATCAGCATGATCACCGACACGGTGGCGGCCCGCACGGCCGCGGCCCCGTGGAAGTAGAGCGCGTACGCCAGCGCCGTCGGCACGGTGGCCACGTACACGAGCAGCCACAGCACCCGACCGAGTTCGGCGGTGTGCGGGAGCAGGCCCTCCATCGCGGCGAGCGGCAGCAGGCACACCGTGCCCACCGCCACCGACCACGCGGTGGTCACCAGCGGGTCCCCGCCGGCCCCGCGCTGCCCCAACAGGCGGGCCCGCAGGGTCATGGCGGCGTAGCCGGCGGCCGACAGCAGGGCCCAGCCGACGCCGATCGGCCGCACCTCGCCTCCCCCGCTGCCCAGCACCAGCACCGCAAGCCCCGCGAGCGCCCCGCCGACGGCGACGATCCCGCCGCGTCCGAGCCGCTCGCCCATCCAGTAGCGGGCGCCGACCGTGATCAGGACGGGCCCCGCCCCCAGGGTGACCACGGTCCCGACGGCCAGGCCGGTCTCCCGCACGGCCGCGAAGTACGCGGCCTGGAACAGGGTGAACATCAGCCCGGTGGCGATCAGCGAACCGGCCGAGGGTCGCGGCAGGGCGGCACCGGGGCGGCGGACCGCGAGAACGGCGAGCAGGACCACCAGCCCGCCCGCGCACCGCCAGAACGACAGGGCCAGCGGCCCGAGGTCACTGGCGAGGAACAGCAGTGAGGCGGCCGCCCCGGCGGTTCCCCAGGCGGCTCCGGCGACGACGAGGGAGAGAAGACTGCGCCCGGCTGCGGGCGAATGGTTCGACACGTGGGACTCCGCGCTTGCGTGAAGGATGAGGGAAAGGGGTCATCGCTTCGCGGGCAGCGCGAATCCGCCCGGGAACTCCCCGGGGCGGGGTACTCGTTCGCTCGAAGGCCGCCCGCGCTAGGCGGCGGGAGGCGGAAGCACGGTCGAAGGCATGCTCGGCACCTTAGGCGCTCGCCGTCTCGCGGTCCAACACGGCCGGGTCGGCCGCCCCCGGCGGGGTGGGCCGTGCGGACTGGGCGATGAAGGCCCCGCCAAGGACCAGCGCCCCGCCCGCGATCTGCCAGGCGGAGAGGTGCTCGCCCAGCAGCACCCAGGCGAGCACGGTCGCGATGACCGCCTCCAGGCAGGCCACCACGCCCGCCACCTGCGGCGAGAGCCGGCGCACCGAGACGACCCCCGTCAGGTACGCGAACACGGTCGCGATCAGCACGACCCAGCCGAGCAGCACCGCGGCCGGCACCATCGTGTCGCCGAGCGCCGCGTCGGAGCCCAGGACCGACCAGTCCATCCGCCAGGGCCGGGCGATCACGGTCATCACCAGCGCGCCGACGATCATGCCGAACGCGATCACGCCCAGCGGGTCGGGGACATCGTCCCCGTCGGTCCCCTGATCCGCGAACACGAAGTAGAACGCCTGGCAGCAGGCGGCGGCGAGGCCCAGCAGCACCCCGAGCGGGTCCAGGCTCAGTCCGGCCCAGATCTCCACGACGCAGGCCAGCCCGACGACGGCCACCGCCGCCCCGGCCGCGGCCGCCCGGGTCACCGGCTTGCGCTGCACGAAGCGGATCCAGCCCAACAGCAGGGCGGGTCCCAGGTACTCCAGCAGGAGCGCCACGCCGACGGGGATCCGGGACAGGGACGCGAAGTAGAAGGCCTGCACACCGGCGACGGCGATCAGTCCGAAGCCGGCCAGCAGGAACGGTTTGCGGCGCACCAGGTCGCGATGGCGCCAGGCCAGGGGGGACAGCACGAGCGCCGCGCCCGCCACCCTCAACCACACCACGTGCAGCGGGTCCAGACCCGCTTCGATCAGCGGCTTCGCCGCGACGCCCGAACCACCGAACGCACACGCCGAGACGAGGGCGAGGCCCAGTCCGGCGTTCTTCCCTGACGCTTGCATCGCCACATCATGGCAGGCGGCGTCAGGACCGTCATCGACATGACACCTGTTGAGACGCACCCGACACCCACCCCGGTCCGAGCCGCCTTATCTGACAGGTCGTCAGTATTGAATGTTGCGCCCGCCGGGGCTACCTTCCGCCGCACGTACCCGACGAGAAGGGGTGGTCGCATGGCCGAAGTCACCGCGGAATCACGCATCGAGGCGCCCGCCGCGAAGCTCTGGGCACAGCTGACGGACTGGGACGCGTACGGCCGGTGGAGCATGACCCACACCAACTTCCCGAAGGGCGGACCGCAGATCCTGGCGGTCGGATCGACCTTCGCAGAGAACATGAAGATGATGGGCTTCCCGGCCGAGGTCCTCTGGACCGTCTCGGAGCTGGAGGACGAACGTCTCTTCGCCATCACCGGCAAGGGCCCGATGGGCGTGGCCGTCCTCACCCGGTACACCCTGGTCCCGGACGGCGCGGCCACCACCGTCCGGATCGACGGCGAGTTCACCGGGGCCGCCGTGTCGCTGATGGCCGGCAAGCTCAAGGACTCGGCCACGGCCGCGCTGAACGAGTCGCTGCGCAAGCTGGCCGGCCTGGTCGCCTGACCCGCACCCCGCCGTGTACGCCGGTGCGCACGAGGGCGCGCCCCGCGAGAGGATTCCCACGGGGCGCGCCGTCGTGTGGTCTCGGCCGGCTCAGTGCTCGTCGGCCAGGATCAGGTAGAGCTTCTTGCGTGCGTCGTTGATGACCCCGAGGGCCTTCTCGCGCTGCTCGGGCGTGCCGGTCTTGAAGACCTGCCCGAAGGCTTCCATCAGGCCGACTCCGGCCGTCCGGACCTCATGCATCGCCTCGAAGTCGAAGCCTCGTCCGGCGTCCGCCCAGGGGGCGTCCGGACCCGACTCGGCCTCGGTGCGACCGGCGTCGGTGAGCGTGAACAGCTTCTTGCCGCCCTCGCTCTCGTTCGTGATGAGGCCCTCGTCCTCCAGCAGTTGCAGGGTCGGGTAGACCGAGCCGGGGCTGGGCTTCCAGGCCCCGCCGCTGCGCTCCCCGATCTCCTGGATCATCTCGTAGCCGTGCATCGGCCGGTCCGCGAGCAGCGCCAGGATGGAGGCGCGTACGTCACCCCGCCGGGCCCGGCCGCGCGGTCCACCGCGCCCGCCGCGCCCTCCGAAGGGTCCACCGCCGAAGGGCGGTCCGAACGGGCCGAAGGCGGCGCGACGCCCGCCGAACTCCTCCCGACGGTCCGGCCCGCAGTGGCCGTGACCCCGTCCGTGCTCGTGGCCGTGGTCGTGTCCGTGCTGTCCGTGTGAACGCATGACTGCGCTCCTTTCGTCATCGAGTGTTCTCGCCGTCCGACCCGGTGTCCGACGGCTTCGATGTCTCCACTATCGCTGATCGCTCGCGATGCGTCAACGATATATCGGAAACTCTTCGACAACAGAGCCAGACACCCCGAATTGGCCTTGGGCGGCGTTCCCCGACCCGCCCTACGGTCGAGGTCATGCGCATCCGAATCGTCGACGCCTTCACCGACCGTCCCTTCCACGGGAACCCCGCCGGGGTCCTGCTGCTGGACGGCGCGTTCCCTCCGGACTCCTGGCTCCAGCAGGTCGCCGCCGAGGTCAACCTCTCCGAGACCGCCTTCGCCCGACCGCTGCCGGCGGGCGGGGAGGCCGACTGGGAGCTGCGCTGGTTCACCCCGGCCGCCGAGGTGGACATGTGCGGCCACGCCACCCTCGCGACCGCCCACGTCCTCGCGACGACCGGCCGGGCGAGCGGTCTGATCCGCTTCGCCGCCCGCTGCGGGATCCTCACGGCGCGGACCGCCGAGGACGGCACGATCACCATGGACTTCCCGACCTCCTCGCTGACGGAGGTCGAACCCGTGCCCGAGGTGGAGCGCGCGCTGGGCGCCGCGATCATCTCGGTGCACGACACGTCCGCGCACGTCGGCGACCTGGTGGTGGAGCTCGCGGACGAGCGGACGGTACGGGAACTCACCCCCGACATCGCCGCCCTGCGCGGCTACGCCCGCCGCGGGGTGATCGTCACCGCGGCCGCCGAGGACCCCTCACGCGGCCACGACTTCGTCTCCCGCGGCTTCTTCCCGGCGTTCGGCATCGACGAGGACCCCGTCACGGGCAGCGCCCACACCGCGCTCGCCCCGTTCTGGGCGCGACGCCTGGGCCGCACCACGCTGACGGGCCTCCAGGGCGGATCCCGTACGGGTCTGGTCCGCGTCACGCTCGCCGGTGAGCGCACCCTGCTGACCGGTCACGCGGTCACGGTCCTGGACGGGGAACTGCTCACCCGCCCCTGAGGACCGCCCGAAGACGCCTCAGGGCGTCGGCAGCCAGTCGACCCTGCCCGCGAGCAGGGCGTAGCCGCCGAAGGCCACGATGTCGAGCAGCGCGTGCGCGACGACGAGCGGCCCGACGCGCCCCCAACGGCGGTAGGCCAGCACGAACACCACGCCCATCACCATGTTGCCGATGAAGCCGCCGATGCCCTGGTAGAGGTGGTAGGAACCGCGCAGTGCCGAGCTGGCCAGCAGCGACGCCGTCGGGGACCAGCCCAGTTGGTCGAGCCGGCGCAGCAGGTAGGCCAGCACGATGACCTCCTCCACCACGGAGTTCTGCAGCGCGGAGAGGATCAGTACGGGGAACTTCCACCACACGTCCGGCAGTGCCTCCGGCACCACGGTCAGGTTGAAGCCGGTGGCGCGGGCCGCCAGGTAGAAGGCGAGCCCGGCGCTGCCGATGCCGGCGGCGACCAGCACTCCGCGACCGAGGTCGAACAGCGGCCTGGTCCGGTCGAAGCCGAGCGCGCGCAGCCCCGGAACCCCTTCCCGGGTCAGCAGGTGCGCGACGAGCAGGACGGGGACGAGCGCACTCGCGATCCCGAACAGCTGCCACGCCAGGTCCAGCCAGGGCCGCCCGGGCGCGTACGACCCGTTCAGCGTGGCCGCCTGGTCCTTGAGCCCGCCCGGCTTGGTCAGCGAACCGATGAAGCTGATCAGGGCCGAGACCCCGCTCGCCCCCAGCGACAGCGCGAGGACGAGCAGCGTCTCGGTCCGCAGGCACCCGCGGTCGACTTCCCGCAGGTCCTTGACCACCGGCTCCGGCTCCACCCGCACGCCCGACTCCCGTCCCGCCGCGATCCCGCCGCGACGTGCCGTCACGACTTCCCCCATACTGCCTCCTCGGCGGGGGAACGGGATCACCGGACTCGATCGGGGTCAGCGACGGGCCGCCGCGGCGGCGTCCACCTCCTGCCCGGCGAGCCCGACCGGCCAGGTGTGCACGGGCTCGCCCCGGTGCGACAGCTCGCTGTAGCGCCGAGTGGTGGCCGCCAACGCCTCGTCGCGTCCCAGACCGCCCGCGACGGCCCGGTGGAAGGTGTCCACCTGCCAGGTCGCGCCGTTCACCCGGCGCCGACACCGCTGCTCGATGATCCCCAGGTAGTGGTCCCGGTCCGCCGGCTCGATGCCCCAGGCGTCCAGCCCGGCCGCCGCCATCGGAAGCAGTTCGTCGAGCACCAGCCGCACCGCCGGCACGCTCGCCAGACCTCCGCCCCGCCCCCGTCGCGGCCAGCGCAGCCGCGCGTCGATCCCGTACCGACAGGCCGCGTCGAAGTTGGCCTCGGCCTCCGCGAACGGCAGCCTCGACCAGACCGGCCGCTGCTCGTCCGCGAGCGTGCGCACCAGCCCGTAGTAGAATGCGGCGTTGGCGACCACGTCGGCCACGGTGGGCCCGGCCGGCAGGACCCGGTTCTCCACCCGCAGGTGGGGCACCCCGTCGGCGACCCCGTACACGGGCCGGTTCCAGCGGTAGACCGTGCCGTTGTGCAGCACCAGCTCCTGCAGGCTCGGCACCCCGCCCTCGGCGAGCACCCGCAGCGGCTCCTCCTCGTCGCAGATCGGCAGCAGGGACGGGAAGAAGCGGACGTTCTCCGCGAAGAGTTCGTACGCCGAGTCCACCCACCTCTCCCCGAACCAGGTCCGCGGCCGCACGCCCTGCGACTGGAGTTCGGGCGGTCGGGTGTCGGTGGCCTGGGTGAAGAGCGGCGGCCGCGACTCACGCCACAGCTCGTGCCCGAACAGGAACGGCGAGTTGGCGCCGACCGCCGTCTGTACGGCGGACACCGCCTGGGCCGCGTTCCACACGTCCGAGAACCGGGCCGGGGTCACCTGGAGGTGCAGTTGCACCGAGGTGCAGGCGGCCTCGGGCACGATCGACCCGGAGGTCCAGGTCAGCCGCTCGACCCCGTCGATGTCGAGGATGAAGTCCTCGCCGCGCATCATCAGGATCTGCTCGTTGAGCAGCGAGTACCGGTCCACGGCGGAGAGGTTCGCCAGGGCCAGGTCGGAGCGGGTGAGCGTCGGCAGGATGCCGATCATCACCACCCCGGCGTCGATCGCGGCGGCCTGTCGGTGCGCATAGTGCAACCCCGCGCCGAGTTCTTCGGCGAGCTGGTCGAATACCCGTCCGCCGAGGCGGTGCGGGAGTACGTTCACCTCCAGGTTGAACATTCCGAGTTCGGTCTGGAAATCGGGGCTCGCTATCCGCTCCAGAACCTCGGCATTCACCATTCTCGGCAACCCGTCGGCACCCGCGAGATTCAGTTCGATCTCCAGTCCCATCATGTTCTTGGGCCGATCGAACCTCTTCTCCGCCAGAAGGCGCTCCAGCCCCTCCAGGCACTCGTGGAGCTTCCTTCGATACCGATGCCGATCGGACAGGTCGAATCCGCCTGCCACGACCTTCTCCCCCATCGAAGCGTCCCTCCTCGAATGGGCCTGGCCCGGTGCACCCAGGCGCGCGTTACGGTCGATGATGCCCCGGCGCAGTGATCGATAACGCGGCGGGGGCGCGCATGGCGGACAGCGCGCGCCGGTTTGGCCCGAAGGGCGCGTCGGCACATTCACCTGGCAAGCTTGAAAGCGCAAATTCCCCGTCGACTTTGCGCATTCCGCATAACCGACGCTTTCCAGCCGAGCCCCCGTCCGGTAACCTCCGAGGTCAGCGCGACATGTTCGCGTGCAACCGGCATGAATGCCATGCCAGAGGGACCGGTAAGCGCCTTGTCGGCAATGGACGGGACAGCTAGCCGAAACACTGCGTGAACACATGTCGTATAAACTCCGCAAACGAGGCAGAGAGTTGGCGCGCGGCCATTGCCCCTCAGCCCCCCTCTGACCCCAGAATGCGACAGCGCCGTCCGCACCTTCCCCCGCACCCCAGGTCTCCCAAGTGAGAGGCGACCCACCATGCCGCTGCATGTCCCTCCGGCTCCCGCGCCCGCCCTGCGCTGCGTCCTCGCGGCACTTCGCTCCCCCACCGCCGTGCACGAGGCGCACACCCCGGCCCTGCGCAAGATCCAGGGCCCCCTGACCGCGGAACTCCCCCTGCCGGTCCACGTGCTCGACCGGTTGCAGGCCTCGCCGCTCACGACCGGCGGCCGGCCGCCCCGCACGCGGCTGACCGGCTGGAGGTTCATGATCCGCAGCGGAGACCGTTTCGTCGCCGCGGCCGACACCCGGCTCACCGCGGACGGCTGGGCCTTCTCCCACTTCTTCGAGGGCCCCTACGTGGCGGCGACCGAACGCGCCCTGCGTCAGGCCGAGTCGCTCGGCATGAACCACCAGCCGAGACTCCTGTCCGTACCGGAGCTGTACATGCTGACCCTGTGGCTGCACGGAGCGGTCAACGCCGACGCCTCGGCGGGCCTGCCGGACGCGGCCGACCTGCTGATCCCCCTGGCCCCGGCACCTCCCGGGATCGCACCCTTCCGACCGCACACCGTGTCCGAGCTGCTGCCCGTACTGACCCGTCGACTCACCCCGCCCGCCCCTCCGGCACCGCCCGCGGTGGCCGCACCGGCCGCCTGACCGGCGCTCCCCGAACGGCATGGCCCAAGCTGCCCATTCGGCCTAGCCCGCTCGGACCACTGGTGAACCACCCGAAATGACAGGGGAGTTGGCCTGAACCGCCCGCACGAGTGATGCGTCATCAATGTATGAGGACAGCTGCCGGGAAATACCTACGAAGCAGCCGTCGTGGGGGAACACTGAGGACATGCTCCCCGCAGGCGCGGGGATGACCCAGGGGGACGGCCATGAATCACGCATCGAGCCGTAGCACACAGACCACATCGCAGCGAAAGAACGCATCCATGTGCCAGCACCAGCCAGCCTGCCCGACGTCAGACTCCGCCGACAGGGAGGCCGCACTGCCCGTGGCCAACCACCCGGAACAGGGCTGGAGCCTGCTGTGCAACGGCGTCCTGCTCTTCGAGGACACCGGGGAGCTGTTGCCGGACGGCCAGATCATCGCCCCACACCGGCCGCTCGCGGTCGCCTAGACAGGACGACAGGGACGACAGGGAACACGGGGAAGGGGCCGGTCCCGGAGCATCGCTCCGGGACCGGCCCCTTCCCCGTGTCAGCTCACACGGCCACGATCACGACTCAGTTGTCGTACTCGTCGAGCGGCGGGCAGGAGCACACCAGGTTCCGGTCGCCGAAGGCGCCGTCGATCCGGCGCACCGGCGGCCAGTACTTCTCGGAGGCCGTGACCCCGCCCGGGAAGACGGCCTCGTCGCGGGTGTACGGGTGGTTCCACTCGCCGCCGAGTGCCGCCGCGGTGTGCGGGGAGTTGGCCAGCGGGTTGTCGTCGACCGGCCATTCGCCGCCCGCGACCCGCTCGATCTCGGCGCGGATGGCGATCATCGCGTCGCAGAAGCGGTCGATCTCGGCGAGGTCCTCGGACTCCGTCGGCTCGATCATGAGCGTGCCGGCCACCGGGAAGGACATCGTCGGCGCGTGGAAGCCGTAGTCGATCAGGCGCTTGGCGATGTCGTCGACGCTGACGCCCGTGGCCTTCGAGAGCGGACGCAGGTCGATGATGCACTCGTGGGCGACCAGGTTGCCCGGACCGGTGTAGAGCACCGGGTAGTGCGGCTCCAGGCGCTTGGCGATGTAGTTGGCGCCGAGCACGGCCACCTGGGTGGCGCGCTTGAGGCCCTCGCCGCCCATCAGGCGCACGTACGACCAGGAGATCGGCAGGATGCCGGCCGAGCCCCACGGGGCGGCCGAGATCGGGCCGACGCCCGTCTCCGGACCGGCGGTCGGCTGGAGCGGGTGGTTGGGGAGGTACGGGGCCAGGTGCGCCCGGACACCGACCGGGCCGACGCCCGGACCGCCGCCACCGTGCGGGATGCAGAAGGTCTTGTGCAGGTTCAGGTGCGAGACGTCGCCGCCGAAGTGACCCGGCTTGGCCAGACCGACGAGGGCGTTGAGGTTGGCGCCGTCCACGTAGACCTGGCCGCCGGCGTCGTGCACCTGGGCGCAGATGTCCGCGACGTGCTCCTCGAACACACCGTGCGTGGACGGGTAGGTGATCATCAGCACGGCGAGCTCGTCGCGGTACTGCTCGATCTTGGCGCGCAGGTCGTCCGCGTCCACCTCGCCGTCGTCGGCGGTCTTGACGACGACGACCTTCATGCCGGCCATCACGGCGCTGGCGGCGTTCGTGCCGTGCGCGGAGGACGGGATGAGACAGATGGTGCGCTGCTCGTCGCCGTTCGCCCGGTGGTACGCGCGGACGGCCAGCAGACCGGCCAGCTCGCCCTGGGAGCCGGCGTTCGGCTGGATCGACACCTTGTCGTAGCCGGTGACCTCGCAGAGACGTTCCTCCAGCTCGTTGATGAGCGTGAGGTACCCCTCGGCCTGCTCGACCGGGGCGAAGGGGTGCAGCTGCCCGAACTCGGGCCAGGTGACCGGCTCCATCTCGGTGGTCGCGTTCAGCTTCATCGTGCAGGAGCCCAGCGGGATCATGCCGCGGTCCAGCGCGTAGTCCTTGTCCGAGAGCTTGCGCAGGTAGCGCAGCATCGCGGTCTCGGAGCGGTGCTGGTGGAAGACCGGGTGGGCCAGGTACTCGTCCGAGCGCAGCAGGCCCTCGGGCAGGCCCTCGGGGGTGATCTCGTCCAGCGCCTCGATGTCGGCGGTGACGCCGAAGGCCGCCCAGACGGCCTCGATGTCGGCGCGCAGCGTGGTCTCGTCACAGGAGATCGACACCAGGTCGGCGTCCACGCGGTAGAGGTTGACCCCACCCGCGCGGGCGGCGGCGACGACCTCGCCGGCGCGGCCGGGTACCCGGACGGTGAGGGTGTCGAAGTACGAGCCGTGCACGACCTTGACCCCGCCGGCCGCCAGACCCGCGGCGAGCACGGCCGCGTAGCGGTGGGTCCGGCGGGCGATCGTCCGCAGCCCGTCCGGGCCGTGGTAGACGGCGTACATGCCGGCCATGACGGCGAGCAGCACCTGCGCGGTGCAGATGTTGCTGGTGGCCTTCTCGCGGCGGATGTGCTGCTCACGCGTCTGGAGCGCGAGACGGTAGGCCTTGTTGCCGTCCGCGTCCACGGAGACGCCGACGAGGCGGCCGGGCAGCGAGCGGGCGTGCTTGGCCTGGACGGCCATGTAGCCGGCGTGCGGTCCGCCGAAGCCCATCGGGACGCCGAAGCGCTGGGTGGTGCCGACGGCGATGTCCGCGCCCAGCTCGCCCGGGGAGGTGAGCAGGGTCAGCGCGAGCAGGTCGGCGGAGACGGTGACGATGGCGCCGAGCTCATGCGCCTGGTCGACGACCGGCTTGATGTCGCGCACGACGCCGGAGGCACCCGGGTACTGGAGCAGCACGCCGAAGACGCCGCGCTCGGCGATCTCGGCGGGGATGCCCTCGGACAGGTCGGCGACGACGACCTCGACACCCGTCGGCTCGGCGCGGGTCTCGATCACGGCGATCGTCTGCGGCAGCGCGTCCGCGTCGATCAGGAAGACGCCGTTCTTGACCTTGCCGACGCGGCGGGCCAGCGACATGGCCTCGGCGGCCGCGGTGCCCTCGTCGAGCAGCGAGGCGCCCGAGGTGGGCAGGCCGGTCAGGTCCGCGACGACGGTCTGGAAGTTCAGCAGCGCTTCGAGGCGGCCCTGCGAGATCTCCGGCTGGTACGGCGTGTAGGCCGTGTACCAGGCGGGGTTCTCCATGACGTTGCGCAGGATCACCGGCGGCGTGAAGGTCCCGTAGTAGCCGAGACCGATCATGGACGAGAGAACCTGGTTGCGGTCGGCGAGCTCCCGGAGCTCGGCGAGCACCTCGGCCTCGGTCCGCGCCTCGGGCAGGTTCAGCGCCTCGGCGCTGCGGATCACATCCGGCACCGCGGCGGCGGTCAGTTCGTCCAGGGAGCCGTAGCCCACGTGGGCGAGCATCTTCGCCTGCGCCTCGGCATCCGGGCCGATGTGGCGCTGCTCGAAGGGGATGCCTCGCTCCAGCTGGGAGAGCGGAATGCGGTTGGCGGTCATGACGGAGGCCTCCTGGTCGTATGACCTGCGAGGGGCACCACGGCGCGGGCACCCGAACGGCCTCCCCCTCTGTCATCTCAACCTGAGAGCTTCACCGGGCCTCCTGGGGTTCGCCCAAGAGATCCGGCTTTCACCGTCGGTGAGGAGAGGAACCGGCACAGATCATCCGGTACCCGCCCCTGCTTTCCAGAGTGGCCTCACCACGTGCGGTACGTATGCCTGAGAGATTCCGGGGAGGATTTGCTCCTTCGGCGCCTCCGTCACGTTCACTCGGAGGACTCTCCCGCACAGGGTCGACAGCCGTCACCCAGCCTACCAGCGAGGTTCTGAACCCTCCCTCGAGTGGCCCCCTCTTCGAATATGCACTTCTGTAGTGAATACGGATGAGTTGCGACCATGTGGAGGGACCGTGCAGACCGACATCGATCCGCGCAGCCTGATCGGCCGCAAGGCATTCGACCGCAACGGAGCCAAGATCGGCACCGTGGACGAGGTCTACCTCGACGATGCCACGGGCGTCCCGGAATGGGCCGCGGTCCGGACGGGCCTGTTCAGCCGCGACGCGTTCGTCCCCCTGGAGCCCAGCGAGGTGGTCGAGGACACCCTGCGGGTCCCCTTCGAACGGTCCCTGATCAGGGACGCGCCCGACTTCGGGGTCGGCCGCCACCTCTCGCCCGAACAGGAACTGCAGCTCTACCACCACTACGGACTGGACGTGACCCTGCCGACGGAGTTCCACCACCCGCCGACCCCGCCGAAGAACACCCCCCGCGACTTCGGCCGGCTCGCGGGCGAGGGCTAGGACCCGCCTTTCGGATCATGCCGAACGCGCCCGCTCACCGCCCCCTCCCCCTCCGTCTCCCCCGACCAGCGGCAGCGGATCGGACGACTCCAGCTCCGGATCGTCCACCTTGAAGGTCCGCACGCGGCCGGGCGGCGTCCCCGGCTGCTCGAACCGCACGGTCACCCGCCCGACCCCGCTGCCCTGTACCCACCCGGGCCCGTACACCGCGTGTCGCACGTCGCTCCCGGCCGGCCAGAACCGCCCGGGGGCGATCACGGCCTCCCCCGGCTTCGGGACGGCCCCCTCGCCCTCCGCGCCCCGTACGGCCCCCTCGGCCCCCTCCGACTCCTCCGGAGCCCCGTCCAGGGTCCCGGTACCGTCCGCCGCGCCCCCGCCCGACGACTCCTCGTCCTGCGCCGCCGGGCCCGCGACGGTCCCGGCCGCCTCCGCCGCGCCCTCGGCTTCGGCCCGGGCCTCGGCCTGCGCGAAGAGGTCCTCCTGCGTGTAGTCCGCGAGCCCCGTCACCCCGACCCCCAGCAGGCGCACCCCGCCCGTGGTGTCCACACCCTCCAGCAGCCGTGCGGCCGCCTCCCGGACCACCCCCGGGTCGTCGGTGGGCCCCCGCAGCGTCTCCGAGCGCGTCAGCGTCGAGAAGTCGAAGCGCCGCACCTTCAGCACGATCGTGCGCCCCGAGTGCCCCGAGGACCGCAGCCGCCCCACACAGCGGTCGGCGAGCCGCTGCACCTCGCCCCGGATCCGGACGCGGTCGTGCAGGTCCACGTCGAAGGTGTCCTCCACCGAGACCGACTTCGCGTCCCGCTCCGCGACCACCGGGCGGTCGTCCAACCCCAACGCCATCCGGTACAGCCCCAGCCCGTGCGAGCGCCCCACCATCCGGATCAGCTCGTCCTCGCCGGCCTCGGCCAGCTCCCCCACGGTGGTGATGCCGGCCCGCCGCAGGTGTTCCCCGGTGACCGGGCCCACCCCGGGCAGGGTCCGCACCGACATCGGCGCGAGGTGTGCCCGTTCGGTCCCCGGCTCGATCAGCAGCAGCCCTGCCGGCTTGGCCTCCTCGGAGGCCACCTTGGCCAGCATCTTGGACCCCGCGAGCCCCACGGACCCACTGAGCCCCGTCGCGGCCATGATGTCGGCCCTCAGCCGCTCCCCGGCGGCGCGGGCCCCGGTGGAGTCGAAGGCGACCTCGCCCGCCTCCAGGTCCACGAAGGCCTCGTCCAGGCTGAGCGGCTCCACGAGGGGCGACAGGGCCCGCAGGAGCCCCATGACGCGCTCGCTGACCGACTGGTACAGGCGGAACCGGGGGGTGAGGTAGGCGCCGTTCGGGCAGAGCCGTCTGGCCTGCGCCATCGGCATCGCCGAGTGCACGCCGAATCGCCTGGCCTCGTAGGAGGCGGTGGCCACCACCCCGCGCGGCCCGAGCCCGCCGACGATCACGGCCTTGCCGCGCAGGCTCGGCTTCGACGCCTGCTCCACGGAAGCGTAGAAGGCGTCCATGTCCAGATGCAGGATGGTCGGCGCGGCTCTCACAGCCCCGATGCTGCCCTACGCCTCTGACAATCCGGCGGGAGCCCGCCGGAGCGCCTCAGACCGCCCGGTTGCGGCGTGCCGCCAGCTCGTCCTCGGGGTTCTGCCCGACCAGCGTCTCTCCGGTGTCGATCCGCTCGCCGTGGAGCTGGGACAGCGCGTTCTCCACGTCCCGCCAGACCACGCCGATCGCGATGCCGAAGACGCCCTGTCCGCCCTGGAGGAGGCTGACCACCTGATCGGGTGAGGTGCATTCGTAGACGGTGGCGCCGTCGCTCATCAGCGTCATGCGCTCCAGGTCCGAGAACCCGCGGTCGCGCAGGTGCTGCACCGCGGTGCGGATGCTCTGCAGCGCCACCCCGGTGTCCAGGAACCGCTTGACGATCTTGAGGACCACCACGTCCCGGAAGCTGTACAGGCGCTGCGTGCCCGAGCCGTAGGCGGGTCGGACGCTCGGCTCCACCAGCCCGGTCCGCGCCCAGTAGTCCAGTTGCCGATAGGTGATGCCGGCGGCGGCGCACGCCGTCGGACCCCTGTAGCCGATCTGCTCGGGCGCCTGCTCCTCGCTCACCGGTCCGACCGGCGTCGGAACCGACTCCGGCTGACGGCGCGCGGAACCCGCCGCACCGCCGTGGAGCGGGTACGGCCCACCGTCACTCCGTGCGGGGATGCCCCCGGTCGTACCGTCGCCCGTGATCCTCACGCCGACCCTCCGTCCTTGACCTGCCACCTCGAAGGTAGGCAGTCACCAGGGGTGCGTCAACGATCGCCACACTCGGCACGCCGAGTGATAGTCACCCTGAGAGTGGTTTCCCGTGTCCGTTTACGGGGGAAGGCTACTCGAATGGGCTGAAACTTCACGGAGGGTGACACGGCCCGCGCCGCCTCACTGTGGCCCGGTGCCGAAGTCCTCGGGCGAGATCTGGTCGAGGAACTCGCGGAACTTCTCCACCTCGTCCTCCTGCTCATCGGGGATGGCGATGCCCGCATCGTCGAGCACGCCGTCACTGCCGTAGATCGGCGTCCCCGTCCGCAGGGCCAGCGCTATGGCATCGGAGGGCCGCGCGCTCACCTCGACCCCGCTGGCGAAGACAAGCTCCGCATAGAAGACGCCCTCCCGCAGATCCGTGATCCGAACCTCGGTGAGCTCCTCACCGACCGCTTCCAGCACGTCCTTGAACAGGTCGTGCGTCAGCGGACGGGCAGGGGCCATGCCCTGTTGCGCGAAGGCAATGGCGGTCGCCTCCCCAGGTCCGATCCAGATGGGGAGGTACCGATCGCCTCCCACTTCACGCAGGAGCACGATCGGTTGGTTGGAGGGCATTTCCACCCGGACACCCACAACGTCGAGCTCGTTCACACAGCAACCCTAGGACCTGCCCGGCAGGTTTGGGTAGTCGGGCTCCCCCTGGTCAGTGGAGCCGGACCCCGAGGGCCGTCTGAACCAGGGCCTCGTGGAGCCGTACGGACAGCCCCGCGAGCTCCCGCATGGTGGCCTCCGCATGGGCTCTGGTCTGCGGATTGCGGTGGCGGCGCAGCGGGGCCACGAGCTGCTCGACGAGACCGGCCTCCCGATCCGCGGCCGCTTTCATGGCGCGCAGATGGCGGGGCTCGAGCCCGAATCGACCGAGATCCGCGATCAACCGGGCCACGGTGACCGTCTCGGCGTCGAATCCGCCGCCCGGCGCCTCGGCGATGAGCCCGTACGACTCCCACTCGGCGAGCTGTGCCTCGTCCACCTCGGCGGCGGAGACGAGTTCGGCGCGGCCCACCCGGGCCGAGGTGGCGCGCTCCCGCCCCACCTCGCCGTAGACGGCGGCGGGGCTCGCGGGGTCGACGGAGTCCCCGTGCATGGTGGGCGACGGGATGCGGACCTGTTCGCCGCGGTCGAGCGCGTCGAGCTGTTCGCGAATGACCTTCAGCGGCATGTAGTGGTCCCGCTGGAGGCGCAGGATCCGGCTCAGCCGATCCACGTCGTCGGTGCTGAACTTGCGGTATCCGGAAGGTGTGCGCCGAGGCTCGACGAGCCCCTCCGCCTCCAGGAAGCGGATCTTCGAGATCGTGACGTCGGGAAACTCGTCACGCAGCATGGTGAGCACCGTGCCGATGCTCACCAGCCGCCCGGCCGAGCCGGCGGTGCCGTTTCCGGCACCGCCTGTCGGGGTGCGCAGCATGGGACCTTCCCTTGACGGGTCAGATGCCCCGCAGGCTCGCGTAGAAGACCAGCCGGTACTTGCCGATCTGCACCTCGTCGCCGTTGTGCAGGGCGACGGAGTCGATCGGCTCACGGTTCACGTACGTGCCGTTCAGGCTGCCCACGTCCGAGACGGTGAAGCCACCGTCCTGGCCCCGACGGAAGTCGACATGCCGCCGGGAGACGGTGACGTCGTCCAGGAAGATGTCGCTCTGCGGGTGCCGACCGGCCGTGGTCAGTTCGCCGTCCAAGAGGAACCGGCTGCCGGAGTTGGGACCGCGCCGCACGATCAGCAGAGCGGAACCGGGGGGCAGCGCTTCCACCGCGGCCTGGGCCTCGGGAGAGAGCGAGGACGACACGTGCTGCTGTCCCGACACCTCGGCCTCGTAGGCCTCAAGGCCCGAGATCGAGATCGTGGACGTGGTCTCCGAGGCACGCTCCGGCGTCAGACCCGGCCGCAGCGGCGCCCCGCAGCTGGAGCAGAACCGGCTGGCCGCATCGCTGCGGTGCCCGCACCTGCTGCAGATCTGCTCGGCCGACATGGACGGCTCCTCGCGCCGCGGCTGCCCCGCGGAGGCATTGGTGGCATACGGGTCGGGGGCAAACCCTCCACCCGTACTTGAGGTTGATGGTTCACCGAAACCTATGCGTCCGGTACCGGCAGGGTCAACAGCCGACGCGCCCTGAGCACCCGAAACATCACTCGAGCCGGCGACCTCGTCGCGGAAGAGCGGCCGGTCGCCCTGCCCTTCCACGTCTCCGTGCCCCGCACGGTGCCTCGCGGCACCGCCTTCCTCGCGGTTCTTCTTGCCGAACAACTTCTCAAACAACTTCACGGGCGATTCCCCTTGACCGAAACAGACCCGCCCGTGGGGCAGGACGAACTCCGAATGCACACACCTGCCGATCCGGACATTCTCACAACGTCCGTAACCACCAGACAGTTTCCACCACACACCGCGACTTCGGTGCCTCGACCCCCCGCAGGCATCCACCCGCGTGAGCCGCTCCACGTTTCGCCCCGCGTCACGGTGATGACGACCGAGCGTAGTCAGGCTGCTTCGCAGCCCGCAAGGCGTCCACAACGATCTTCGCCGACCGTGTGACGGCGACCGTGGCTTGTTCCTTCTCCAGCGTCTGTACAACGCCGCCGGGGATGTTCAGCGCGGGCTCCAGGTCCTGCGGCTTGCCGATCACCCTGAATTCATAGGGTTGTGTGATCTTCTTCCCATCGATGCCGACCCCACCGCCCTCGTCCGAGAAGAACGACCCGGCCACCACCCGCACACCGTTGATCTGGATCGCCTCGGCACCGGCCGCCCGCAGCTCCTGCAGCGTGTCCAGGAGCTGGTCCGGCTGCACCTGCCCCGTGGGGTCGGTGATCCGCAGCGTGATGCCCGGTCCCTGGGCAGCCACCGTACCGGCCAGGATGCCCAGTTGACGTTCCTTCTCCACGGTCTGCTTGCGCGCCTCCTCGGCCTGATCGGAGCTGTTCTCCAACTCCTTGCGCTGATCCTCCAGCCTCTGCTTCTCGTCCTCCAGGCGCTTCGTCCGACCGTCGAGCTCGTCGAGGATCCGTACGAGGTCCTCCTGACGGGCCCCGCGCAGCGGAGCGCCCGAGTCGCTGTTCGAGCGGACCTGGATGGCCAGACCCAGGCCGAGGACGAACAGCAACAGCGCGACGATCAGTTGGGCGCGGCTCACCCTCGGCGGCCACAGACCGGCCGCCAGACGCTGCCGACCGGTCTCCTCGGGTTCGGCCACCTGCGCCGCCCCCTCCTTAAGAGGCTGCTCGGGGACGTTCGGTTCCTCCGGCGGGGTGTTCTCCGTAGTCATCGGCGTCACGCCCGGAACACGTGCCGGCGGATGGCCGCGGCGTTGGAGAAGATGCGGATGCCGAGCACGACGACCACGCCGGTGGACAGCTGAGCGCCGACGCCCAGCTTGTCGCCGAGGAAGACGATCAGCGCGGCGACCACGACGTTCGACAGGAACGACACCACGAAGACCTTGTCCACGAAGATGCCGTCCAGCATCGCGCGCAGACCGCCGAACACCGCGTCCAGCGCCGCCACCACGGCGATCGGCAGATAAGGCTCCACCACGGCCGGCACTTCGGGCCGGACCAGAAGTCCGACCACCACTCCGACCACGAGGCCCAGTACCGCGATCACGATGCACCCTTCTTCGGCTCTGCTGCTGTAGCTGTACGTACGGTCAGGCTCGACGCGGCCGGCAGGCGGATGTCGTCCACGGGCGCCAGGCCGGACCGGATCCCGTAGTTCTCCTGCAGCACGTGCAGGTACTGGCCGCCCACGGAGTCCTGGAACGCGGTCCCGAGTTTCTTCTTGTCGCCCACCGCGAGCACTTCGTACGGCGGCACCAGCGGCTTGTTGTCGACCAGTATCGCGTCACCCGCGGCCCTGATCGCCGAGAGGGCCGTGAGGCGCTGACCGTTGATCGAGATCGCCTCCGCGCCGGACTGCCACAGCCCGTTGACGATCTTCTGCATGTCCCGGTCGCGGAGCCGGCCGGTGTCCGAGAATCCGGCGCTCTCGCGCGGCCCGCCGCCCCCTCCGGAGGAGGATCCCTTGGCGTCGTCCACCGTCAGCTTGATCCCCTGGCCGCGCACGTCGGTGGCGCCGGCCAGCAGGGCGACGAGTTGCCCCTGGTCCCCGCCGTGCTGCTTGAGCGCCTCGCGCTGGCTGTCGGCGACCTCGGTGCGCAACCGTTCGATGTCCCGCTCCACGGTGGTCGCGTGCTCGTCGGCCCGCTCCACCCGGTCGATGAGTTCCTGGCGCTCCTTGGCCAGCACCGGCGCCGCTATCCGCGCCTCGGCCGCTCCGAGGGTGACGACCATGGCGGCGATCACCAGTCCGGCGGCGAGGCCGAGCTTGGCCTTGAGGGTGCGCGGCAGGCCCGCCGTACCGTCTGCCGCGCGCCGTGCCGAGGCTTCCGCATAGCCCTCGTCGAGACTGTGGTCCATCACGTGCGTCAGCAGCGACATGGAAGCGTCCGGGCGCGCGGGCGGCGTGGCCGAACTCCGGTTGTTGGGCGGCTGCGACATGCCCCACATCGTCGCATGTCACCACCGTTGCCACCGAATGCGGCCGGTCCGGTGGGCCGGCACGGAAGGCTGTCCCGTGCCGGCCCACCGGACCGGTGTCTCACATGCTCGGCTCAGTGATCGCCGGCGCCGTCCACGACCGCCGCCCACTCGTCGAGCAGTGCCTGTGCGGACGCGTCGTCGGGGCCCTCGGCCCAGAGGTGCGTGACGGCCTCGGCCGGGTCCGGCAGGACCAGCGCCCAGCGGCCGTCGGCCTCGACCACCCGCACACCGTCGGTGGTGTCCACCTGACGGTCTCCGGCGGCCTCCACGACCCGTCGCATGACGAGCCCCTTGACGGCCCAGGGCGTCGGCACGTCCCGCTTGAGCACGTGCGCCCGCGGAATGCGGGCGTCGATCTGGCTGAGGGTGAGCTGCGTGCGCGCCACCAGCCCGATCAGCTGCACGAAGGCCGCGGACCCGTCGAAGACGCTGCTGAACTCCGGGACGATGAATCCACCCCGGCCGTCGCCGCCGAAGATGGTGTTCTCGGCCCGGCCGACCCGCGTCAGGTCGTCCGGCGAGGTCGTCGTCCACTCCACCTGCGTCCCGTGGTACGCCGCCACCTGCTCGGCGACCCGGGTGGTGGTGACGGGCAGCGCCACCTTGCCGCTGCGCTTCTCCGCCGCGACCAGGTCGAGGAGGACCAGCAGGGCCCGGTCGTCCTCGATGATCCGCCCTCGCTCGTCGACCAGGGAGATCCGCTCGCCCACGGGGTCGAAGCGCACGCCGAAGGCCGCCCGCGAGGACGCGACGATCTCGCCCAGCCGCACCAGCCCGGCCCGCCGGGACTCCCTGGTCTCGGTCGGTCGGGACTCGTCGAGCCCGGGGTTCACGGTGAGCGCGTCCACGCCCAGTCGACCGAGCAGGCTCGGCAGGACCAGGCCCGCGCTGCCGTTCGAGGCGTCGACGACGACCTTGAGTCCGGAGTCAGCGACCCCGGTGATGTCCACGCGCCGCAGCAGCGAGCCCGTGTACGCGTCGAAGACGCTGCCCGGGAACTGCAGGTCTCCGATCTCGCCGGGGAACGCGCGCCGGTACTCCTGGCGTGCGTACACCCGGTCCAGCTTGCGCTGTTGCTGGAGCGAGAGGTCTGCTCCGCGCTCGTCGAGGAACATGATGTCGACCGAGTCCGGCACCCCGGGTGAGGTACGGAGCACGATGCCGCCGGCGCTTCCTCGCGCGGTCTGCTGCCGGGCCACGGGCAGTGGCACGTTCTCCAGGTCGCGGACGTTGATGGCGCTGGCCTGGAGCGCCGAGATCACGGCACGCTTGAGTGCTCTCGCGCCTCGGGAGTGGTCTCGGGCCGTGGTGACGATGGCACCCTTCTTCAGGGTCGTCGCGTAGGCGCCGGCGAGCCGAACCACCAGTTCGGGGGTGATCTCGACGTTCAGGATGCCGGAGACCCCACGCGCGCCGAACAGATGTGCCTGTCCCCGCGACTCCCAGATCACCGACGTGTTGACGAAGGCACCGGCTTCGATCGTCTTGAAGGGGTAGACGCGTACGTTCCCCTGGACGATGGATTCCTCGCCGACGAGGCACTCGTCGCCGATGACGGCCCCGTCCTCGATCCGGGCAGCCCGCATGATGTCGGTGTTCTTGCCGATCACGCAGCCGCGCAGATTGCTGTGGGGGCCGATGTACACGTTGTCGTGGATGACGGCCCTGTGGAGGAAGGCGCCGCTCTTGACGACCACGTTGGATCCGATGACCGTGTGCTCGCGGATCTCGACGCCGGCCTCGACCTTGGCGTAGTCGCCGATGTAGAGGGGTCCGCGCAGTACCGCGTCCGGGCTCACCTCGGCGCCCTCGGCGATCCACACCCCGGGGGAGATCTCGAAGCCGTCCATGTCGACCTGGACCTTGCCTTCGAGTACGTCGGCCTGCGCCTTGACGTAGCTCTCGTGGGTGCCGACGTCCTCCCAGTAGCCTTCGGCGACGTAGCCGTAGATCGGCCGGCCTTCCTTCATGAGCTGAGGGAAGACGTCGCCGGACCAGTCCACCGACACGTCCGGGTCGACGTAGTTGAAGACCTCGGGCTCCATGACGTAGATACCGGTGTTGACGGTGTCCGAGAACACCTGTCCCCACGTCGGCTTCTCCAGGAAGCGCTCGACCTTTCCTTCCTCGTCCACGATGGTGATGCCGAATTCCAGGGGATTCGGCACGCGGGTGAGGCACACCGTGACCAGTGCGCCCTTCTCCTTGTGGAAGTTGATGAGATCGGTGAGATCGAAGTCGGTGAGTGCGTCGCCGGAAATGACGAGGAAAGAGTCGTCCTTCAAGGCCTCCTCGGCATTTTTCACGCTGCCGGCGGTGCCGAGTGGCTTCTCCTCGTTGGCATACGTGAGTTCCATTCCGAGCTCTTCGCCGTCACCGAAGTAGTTCTTGACGAGGGACGCCAGGAACTGAACGGTAACCACGGTCTCGCTGAGCCCATGCCGCTTGAGCAGCCTGAGCACGTGCTCCATGATGGGCCGGTTGGCGACCGGTAGGAGCGGCTTGGGCATGCTTGAGGTCATCGGGCGAAGACGCGTACCTTCGCCACCGGCCATCACGACGGCCTTCATGTCGGAAGAGTCCTCCTTGAGAGATGACGGTCAGCCGACCTCACCCGTCTCGGACGGTGACTTCGCAACTCCTCCGCGTCAGTACCGGCGTCGAGCAAGTTCAATCGGCCGTGGCATCCGCCTTGACCAGACGGCGGACCTGCACCACGTAAAGGATTCCTGCCCACCAATAGAGGGTTGTACCCCATCCGGCGAACGCCCATCCGAAAACTGACGCCATCCAGGCCAACCAGCCGGTTCCGTCACTGAGCAGCAGCAAGGGGAACGCGTACATCAGGTTGAAGGTCGCGGCCTTGCCCAGGAAGTTGACCTGGGGCGGCGGATAGCCGTGTCGCCTCAGGATCCACACCATGACCAGCAACATCAGCTCTCGCGCGAGCAGGGCCGCGGTGAGCCAGATGGGCAGGATCTCGCGCCAGGTCAGGCCGAACAGCGTGGTCAGGATGTACAGACGGTCCGCGGCGGGGTCGAGCAGCCGGCCCAGATTGCTGATCTGATTCCAGCGGCGCGCGAGTTTCCCGTCCAGGTAGTCGGTGATCCCGCTGAGCATGAGAACGGCCAGGGCCCAACCGTCGTGCCCCGCCAGGATCAGCCAGAGGAACAGCGGCACGCCGGCGAGGCGCGCCATGCTGAGGATGTTGGGAATGGTGAAAATTCGGTCGGTCTGAACCCGAGTCTCCTGGACCTCCACCCGGGGGCCTCCACTGTGACTGTAGAAATAATTGAAGTCGATGCCCCCTGACCCTACAGGAGACCGCTACCCGGCCTGGAACGCAGAAAAGCCCCGCACCCTGAAGGGTGCGGGGCTTTCCCACAATGATTGTTCGGCGGCGTCCTACTCTCCCACAGGGTCCCCCCTGCAGTACCATCGGCGCTGAAAGGCTTAGCTTCCGGGTTCGGAATGTAAACCGGGCGTTTCCCTAACGCTATGACCACCGAAACACTATGAAGTTAACCAACCGGATATGAACACAGTTCGTTACTTCAGAACTAACACAGTGGACGCGAGCAACTGAGGACAAGCCCTCGGCCTATTAGTACCAGTCAGCTCCACCCGTTACCGGGCTTCCACATCTGGCCTATCAACCCAGTCGTCTACTGGGAGCCTTACCCTCTCAAGGAGGTGGGAATACTCATCTTGAAGCAGGCTTCCCGCTTAGATGCTTTCAGCGGTTATCCCTCCCGAACGTAGCCAACCAGCCATGCCCTTGGCAGGACAACTGGCACACCAGAGGTTCGTCCGTCCCGGTCCTCTCGTACTAGGGACAGCCCTTCTCAATATTCCTACGCGCACAGCGGATAGGGACCGAACTGTCTCACGACGTTCTAAACCCAGCTCGCGTACCGCTTTAATGGGCGAACAGCCCAACCCTTGGGACCGACTCCAGCCCCAGGATGCGACGAGCCGACATCGAGGTGCCAAACCATCCCGTCGATATGGACTCTTGGGGAAGATCAGCCTGTTATCCCCGGGGTACCTTTTATCCGTTGAGCGACGGCGCTTCCACAAGCCACCGCCGGATCACTAGTCCCGACTTTCGTCCCTGCTCGACCCGTCGGTCTCACAGTCAAGCTCCCTTGTGCACTTACACTCAACACCTGATTGCCAACCAGGCTGAGGGAACCTTTGGGCGCCTCCGTTACTCTTTGGGAGGCAACCGCCCCAGTTAAACTACCCATCAGACACTGTCCCTGATCCGGATCACGGACCGAGGTTAGACATCCAGCACGACCAGAGTGGTATTTCAACGGCGACTCCACAACCACTGGCGTGGCTGCTTCAAAGTCTCCCACCTATCCTACACAAGCCGAACCGAACACCAATATCAAACTATAGTAAAGGTCCCGGGGTCTTTCCGTCCTGCTGCGCGAAACGAGCATCTTTACTCGTAGTGCAATTTCACCGGGCCTATGGTTGAGACAGTCGAGAAGTCGTTACGCCATTCGTGCAGGTCGGAACTTACCCGACAAGGAATTTCGCTACCTTAGGATGGTTATAGTTACCACCGCCGTTTACTGGCGCTTAAGTTCTCAGCTTCGCACGCCCGAAAGCGCACTAACCGGTCCCCTTAACGTTCCAGCACCGGGCAGGCGTCAGTCCGTATACATCGCCTTACGGCTTCGCACGGACCTGTGTTTTTAGTAAACAGTCGCTTCTCGCTGGTCTCTGCGGCCACCCCCAGCTCAAGCAGCAAGTGCTATCACCGGTGATGGCCCCCCTTCTCCCGAAGTTACGGGGGCATTTTGCCGAGTTCCTTAACCATAGTTCACCCGAACGCCTCGGTATTCTCTACCTGACCACCTGAGTCGGTTTAGGGTACGGGCCGCCATGAAACTCGCTAGAGGCTTTTCTCGACAGCATAGGATCATCCACTTCACCACAATCGGCTCGGCATCAGGTCTCAGCCTTAATGAGGGACGGATTTGCCTACCCCTCGGCCTACACCCTTACCCCGGGACTACCACCGCCCGGGTTGGACTACCTTCCTGCGTCACCCCATCGCTTACCTACTACCACCTTGGGCCGGCGGCTCCACCACTTTCCTTTCCCCGAAGGGTCCGGAACGGCTTCACGGCCTTAGCATTAGAGGATTCGATATTGGGCGTTTCAAAGCGGGTACCGGAATATCAACCGGTTGTCCATCGACTACGCCTGTCGGCCTCGCCTTAGGTCCCGACTTACCCTGGGCAGATCAGCTTGACCCAGGAACCCTTAGTCAATCGGCGCACACGTTTCTCACGTGTGTATCGCTACTCATGCCTGCATTCTCACTCGTGAACCGTCCACAACTAGCTTCCGCTGCTGCTTCACCCGGCACACGACGCTCCCCTACCCATCCCAGCCCCCGTTGGGGGTATGTGCTGGAATGACACGACTTCGGCGGTACGCTTGAGCCCCGCTACATTGTCGGCGCGGAATCACTTGACCAGTGAGCTATTACGCACTCTTTCAAGGGTGGCTGCTTCTAAGCCAACCTCCTGGTTGTCTCTGCGACTCCACATCCTTTCCCACTTAGCGTACGCTTGGGGGCCTTAGTCGATGCTCTGGGCTGTTTCCCTCTCGACCATGGAGCTTATCCCCCACAGTCTCACTGCCGTGCTCTCACTTACCGGCATTCGGAGTTTGGCTAAGGTCAGTAACCCGGTAGGGCCCATCGCCTATCCAGTGCTCTACCTCCGGCAAGAAACACACGACGCTGCACCTAAATGCATTTCGGGGAGAACCAGCTATCACGGAGTTTGATTGGCCTTTCACCCCTAACCACAGGTCATCCCCCAGGTTTTCAACCCTGGTGGGTTCGGTCCTCCACGAAGTCTTACCTCCGCTTCAACCTGCCCATGGCTAGATCACTCCGCTTCGGGTCTAGAGCGTGCAACTCAATCGCCCTATTCGGACTCGCTTTCGCTACGGCTTCCCCACACGGGTTAACCTCGCTACACACCGCTAACTCGCAGGCTCATTCTTCAAAAGGCACGCAGTCACGACGCATTGAGTAAACTCAATGCGCGACGCTCCCACGGCTTGTAGGCACACGGTTTCAGGTACTATTTCACTCCGCTCCCGCGGTACTTTTCACCATTCCCTCACGGTACTATCCGCTATCGGTCACCAGGGAATATTTAGGCTTAGCGGGTGGTCCCGCCAGATTCACACGGGATTTCTCGGGCCCCGTGCTACTTGGGAGATTCTTAAGCAAGCCGCTGATGTTTCGTCTACGGGGGTCTTACCCTCTACGCCGGACCTTTCGCATGTCCTTCGACTACATCAACGGTTTCTGACTCGCCGACCGGCCGGCAGACCGATCAAAAGAATTCCCACAACCCCGCATGCGCAACCCCTGCCGGGTATCACACGCATACGGTTTGGCCTCATCCGGTTTCGCTCGCCACTACTCCCGGAATCACGGTTGTTTTCTCTTCCTGAGGGTACTGAGATGTTTCACTTCCCCTCGTTCCCTCCACACTGCCTATGTGTTCAGCAGTGGGTGACAGCCCATGACGACTGCCGGGTTTCCCCATTCGGACACCCCCGGATCAAAGCTCAGTTGGCAGCTCCCCGGGGCCTATCGCGGCCTCTCACGTCCTTCATCGGTTCCTGGTGCCAAGGCATCCACCGTGTGCCCTTAAAAACTTGGCCACAGATGCTCGCGTCCACTGTGTAGTTCTCAAGCAACGACCAGTCACCCATCACCCTGATCCATACAGATCAAGTTCACTGGGGCCGGCATCGCGAAGATACAACCTTACGGCCGTACCCTCAGATACCCAACAACGTGCCAGGCACGACCCTCCATCAGTGAGTCACTTTCCACGCCGAAGCAGTACTTGTGATCCATCTGGAAGACCGTGCCAAATAATCAACGTTCCACCCATGAGCTGACCGTGCAGAACATTTGTCTGCAATCGGTACTGTGCTCCTTAGAAAGGAGGTGATCCAGCCGCACCTTCCGGTACGGCTACCTTGTTACGACTTCGTCCCAATCGCCAGTCCCACCTTCGACAGCTCCCTCCCTTACGGGTTGGGCCACCGGCTTCGGGTGTTACCGACTTTCGTGACGTGACGGGCGGTGTGTACAAGGCCCGGGAACGTATTCACCGCAGCAATGCTGATCTGCGATTACTAGCAACTCCGACTTCATGGGGTCGAGTTGCAGACCCCAATCCGAACTGAGACCGGCTTTTTGAGATTCGCTCCACCTCACGGTATCGCAGCTCATTGTACCGGCCATTGTAGCACGTGTGCAGCCCAAGACATAAGGGGCATGATGACTTGACGTCGTCCCCACCTTCCTCCGAGTTGACCCCGGCGGTCTCCTGTGAGTCCCCATCACCCCGAAGGGCATGCTGGCAACACAGGACAAGGGTTGCGCTCGTTGCGGGACTTAACCCAACATCTCACGACACGAGCTGACGACAGCCATGCACCACCTGTATACCGACCACAAGGGGGGCACTATCTCTAATGCTTTCCGGTATATGTCAAGCCTTGGTAAGGTTCTTCGCGTTGCGTCGAATTAAGCCACATGCTCCGCTGCTTGTGCGGGCCCCCGTCAATTCCTTTGAGTTTTAGCCTTGCGGCCGTACTCCCCAGGCGGGGAACTTAATGCGTTAGCTGCGGCACCGACGACGTGGAATGTCGCCAACACCTAGTTCCCAACGTTTACGGCGTGGACTACCAGGGTATCTAATCCTGTTCGCTCCCCACGCTTTCGCTCCTCAGCGTCAGTAATGGCCCAGAGATCCGCCTTCGCCACCGGTGTTCCTCCTGATATCTGCGCATTTCACCGCTACACCAGGAATTCCGATCTCCCCTACCACACTCTAGCTAGCCCGTATCGAATGCAGACCCGAGGTTAAGCCTCGGGCTTTCACATCCGACGTGACAAGCCGCCTACGAGCTCTTTACGCCCAATAATTCCGGACAACGCTTGCGCCCTACGTATTACCGCGGCTGCTGGCACGTAGTTAGCCGGCGCTTCTTCTGCAGGTACCGTCACTTTCGCTTCTTCCCTGCTGAAAGAGGTTTACAACCCGAAGGCCGTCATCCCTCACGCGGCGTCGCTGCATCAGGCTTTCGCCCATTGTGCAATATTCCCCACTGCTGCCTCCCGTAGGAGTCTGGGCCGTGTCTCAGTCCCAGTGTGGCCGGTCGCCCTCTCAGGCCGGCTACCCGTCGTCGCCTTGGTGGGCCATTACCCCACCAACAAGCTGATAGGCCGCGGGCTCATCCTTCACCGCCGGAGCTTTTAACCCCCACCCATGCAGGCAGGAGTGTTATCCGGTATTAGACCCCGTTTCCAGGGCTTGTCCCAGAGTGAAGGGCAGATTGCCCACGTGTTACTCACCCGTTCGCCACTAATCCACCCCGAAGGGCTTCATCGTTCGACTTGCATGTGTTAAGCACGCCGCCAGCGTTCGTCCTGAGCCAGGATCAAACTCTCCATGAATGTTTACCCGTAATCGGGTGCACACGCACTTAGAGCGGGCCGATCATGTCGGAATAAGACCGATCGACCACTGCGTCCTCGCTGTGTAATCGCCTGCAAGCACCACCATCCCGAAGGATGGCGACCTCACAGGTCTTTTTCAAAGGAACCTCATCCACCGAAATGGACGGGGTATCAACTTTTGGCGTTGATTTTTGGCACGTTGTTGA
The DNA here is from genome assembly GCF_036231985.1 of Streptomyces sp. NBC_01426. Lineage (GTDB taxonomy): Bacteria > Actinomycetota > Actinomycetes > Streptomycetales > Streptomycetaceae > Streptomyces. The sequence goes on along the minus strand of NZ_CP109500.1, from coordinate 6,337,018 downwards.
GTTCTCAAGGAACGGACGCTTCCTTTGTACTCACCCTCTCGGGCTTTCCTCCGGGCGCTTCCTTCGTGTCCGACTCTATCAGACTCTTTCGTGTCCGATTCCCGGTCGAAGCGGGTTTTGCTTTTGCCTTCCAGGGGGCCGCTTTCGCGTTTTCCCTTTTCGGCGATTCCGACTCTACCAGTGGATTTTCACGACTCCGACCACGCGCCGTTCTGCCAAAAGGCACACGGAAAGGCAGAGAGTGAAGATCAATACTGGAGAGGGGGTTCCCGTCCGTCAGCAGTTCGCGAGATGTTCACGCGGTGCGTCCCGGCGGGAGTCACGACAGTACAGGTCGACCAGTGCCCAGGCAAATCGATTCAGGCGTATGGTCTAGTCCACTACGTTGGTGTCGCGGCCGCACGTCGCAGCCCCTTTCGAGGGGTGCGCTTCATGCGGAACCGGGACATCTCATGACTTACCCTTCTCAAAGTATGCCGTCCAGGACAGGTTGTGACGGCGACACGAAGAAGCCCCACCCCTGGGAGGCCCCCCATGACCAGCGTGACGTCCCCACTTGCCGGGCGCGCCATCGGACTCGCGGCAGTGCCCGATCCGGTGTTCTCCGGCGCGATGGTGGGACCGGGCACCGCTATTGATCCCGTGCGCGAGCCCTCGGAGGCGGTGTCCCCCGTCGATGGTGTGGTCGTCTCCCTGCATCCGCACGCGTACGTGGTCGTCGACGGCGAAGGCCACGGGGTGCTGGTGCACCTCGGCATCGACACCGTGCAGCTCAACGGCGAGGGCTTCGAGCTGCTCGTGAACAAGGGCGACACCGTGACGCGCGGCCAGGCCGTCATCCGTTGGAACCCCGCCGCGGTCGAGGCCGCCGGCAAGTCCCCCGTCTGCCCCGTCGTGGCGCTTGAGGCGACTGCCGACTCGCTCTCCGACGTCGTCGACGACGGTGACGTCAAGAGCTCTGACGTTCTCTTCAGCTGGCAGTGACGTGTCCGCCTCCACAGGTGGGTCGGACATTCATCGCGGCGGCGGGGCCGTCGCTCAATCGGAGACGGGTGTAATGGAGACAACGCTGCGAGGCGTCGGCGTGAGTCACGGTGTGGCGATCGGCCAGGTCCGGCACATGGGCACGGCCGTTCTCGAACCGCCGGCCAAGCAGATCACCGCGGCCGAGGCGGAGCGCGAACAGGGGCGCGCCCGTCAGGCCGTGGAGGCTGTGTCGGCCGACCTCGTCGCGCGCGGCCAGCTGGCCGGGGGCGAGGCCCAGCACGTGCTGGAGGCTCAGGCCATGATCGCGACGGACCCCGAGCTGATGGCGGACGTCGACCGTCGGATCGCCGTCGGCAGTACGGCCGAGCGCGGCATCTACGACGCGTTCGCCTCCTACCGCGACCTGCTCGCGGGGGCCGGTGAGTACATGGCCGGACGCGTGGCCGACCTGGACGACGTGCGCAACCGCATCGTGGCGCGCCTGCTCGGTGTGCCGATGCCGGGCGTGCCCGACAGCGACGAGCCGTACGTGCTGATCGCCCGGGACCTCGCTCCCGCGGACACCGCGCTGCTCGACCCGGCGCTGGTCCTCGGATTCGTGACCGAGGAGGGTGGGCCGACCAGCCACAGCGCCATCCTCGCGCGGGCCCTGGGGGTACCGGCGATCGTGGCGCTGCCGGGTGCCGGTGAGATCGCCGAGGGCACCCTGATCGCCGTCGACGGCAGCACGGGTGACCTGTTCGTGGACCCGTCGGCCGAGAAGCGGGCCGAGCTGGAGGCCTCGGCGGCCGAGCGCAGGGCGGCTCTCGCCGCCTCGTCCGGTCCGGGCGCCACCTCCGACGGTCACAAGGTGCCGCTGCTGGCCAACGTCGGTGGTCCGGCGGACGTGCCGGCGGCCGTCGAGGCCGGGGCCGAGGGTGTGGGTCTGTTCCGCACCGAGTTCCTGTTCCTGGACGACAGCAAGAAGGCGCCGTCCGAGGAGAAGCAGGTCGAGTCGTACCGCAAGGTGCTGGAGGCCTTCCCCGAGGGGCGGGTCGTCGTACGTGTGCTGGACGCCGGGGCGGACAAGCCGCTGGACTTCCTGACCCCGGGCGACGAGCCGAACCCGGCGCTGGGTGTGCGCGGCCTTCGGTCGCTGCTGGACCACCCGGACGTGCTGCGCACGCAGCTCACCGCGCTGGCCAAGGCCGCCGCGGGGCTGCCGGTCTACCTTGAGGTCATGGCCCCGATGGTGGCCGACCGGGTCGATGCCAAGGCGTTCGCGGACGCGTGCCGCGAGGCCGGGCTGCAGGCGAAGTTCGGCGCGATGGTGGAGATCCCCTCCGCCGCGCTCCGGGCGCGCTCTATCCTCCAGGAGGTCGAGTTCCTGTCGCTGGGCACGAACGACCTGGCGCAGTACGCCTTCGCGGCCGACCGTCAGGTCGGGGCCGTGTCGCGGTTGCAGGACCCGTGGCAGCCCGCGCTGCTCGACCTGATCGCCATGTCGGCCGACGCCGCCAAGGCCGAGGGGAAGAGCTGTGGTGTCTGTGGCGAGGCCGCCTCGGATCCGCTGCTCGCCTGTGTGCTGACCGGTCTGGGTGTCACCTCTCTTTCCATGGGCGCCGCCTCGATCCCCTACGTGCGGGCGACGCTCGCCAAGCACACGCTCGCGCAGTGTGAGCGTGCCGCCGCGGCGGCGCGTGCGACGGACACCGCCGAGGAGGCCCGTGCGGCCGCCCAGGCGGTGCTGTCCGGCGAGTAGCCGGGGCACGTCGTTCGATGGAGGGGCCTTCGCCGGTGGCGAGGGCCCCTCGGTCGTTTCCGCGGTCGTTTGCCCCGCCCGTTCGGGTCAGTGGTGGGGGCCGGGATCGTCCACCTCGTAGCCGGGGCAGTACTCGACGCCCGGTTCCGGGGCCACCGGCTCACCGGTGTCGGCGTCGGTGCAGTAGGCGTTGAACACCGCCGCCGCGGAGAGGGGGACCAGCCGGCCCCGGTCCAGGCGCCAGCCGTGGACGCGGTCCCCGAACTCCTCGGTGGTGCTGCGCAGGACCAGTCCCCCGGCTCCGCCCAGGGCGATGCCGGCGGCCAGGACGGTCATGAAGTCGAGGCCTTCGCGGCCCTCGATCCGGGGTGGGCGGTCCTGGTCGGCGGTGGTGTCCGCGTGCAGCACGGCGACGAGCTGTTCCGTGTCGGTGGGGATGCTGCACACGAGGTGGTGGTGGCCGGGGCCGGCTCCGTCGACCAGGCGTTTCACCGCGTCGGCGGCCCGCTCGAAGGAGGCCCGGCCGATGTCCTCGCCGCAGTCCGCGCAGGTGCCGGCCTCGGCGAGGAGGGTGCCGGCGTACTCCCACGTGGCCTGGCGGACGGCCTCGTCGAGGAGGAGCGGGACCAGTTCGTCGATGGGTTGGCCCTGGTAGGGCAGGGCCGCGCCGCTGCCGGCGAGTCCGGCGGTGTAGCGGGTGCGGGTGTCGGCGGTGTCCGGGTCCAGGCCGTGGTCCGCGCAGTACTCGGCGTACTCCTCGGGATCGAAGAGGGCGACCGTGGTGTGGATGCCCTGGGCCGCGAGGGAGCGGAGCAGGGCGTCCACGTGGCGGAGGTAGTCCTGGTGGTCGTCGAAGGTGAAGCTCCGGTAGCCGCGCATGGCCGCGAAGTCCCCGGCGTCGGCCAGGAGGCCGACCGTGCCGGGGACTTCGCGACGCAGGGTGCGGCGCAGGGACCGGCGGCGCCGGGCTCCCGGGGTGTCGTTCGAGCGGATGTTCTTCGGTGGCATGGCTCCCCCTGAGTGATGCGACGATTCGCTCACTCAGCGTAACCATGGTCACTGACAGTCACTTTCGGGTGCGGGCCAGCTCCGCGTAGAAGTCGAGGAGTTCCGGACGGTCGACCGAGCCGAGGTTGACCGCCTTGGCCAGGGGCGCGCCCTGGAGGAGGCGCTTGACCGGGACCTCGATGCGCTTGCCTGTGAGGGTGTGCGGGACCGCCGGGACCTCGATGATCTCGTCGGGGACGTGCCGCGGGGAGAGTTCCGCGCGGATCGTGGCCTTGATGCGGTCGCGCAGGTCGTCGTCGAGGGTGGCGCCGGGCGCGAGGTGGACGAACAGCGGCATCCAGTAGCCGCCGTTCGGTTCCTCCAGGCCGATGACCAGGGACTCCTTGATCTCCGGAAGGCGTTCGACGGCCTCGTAGATGTCGGCGGATCCCATGCGGACGCCCTGCCGGTTGAGGGTGGAGTCGGAGCGGCCGTGGATGATCACCGAGCCGCGGTCGGTGAGGGTGATCCAGTCCCCGTGGCGCCAGACGCCGGGGAACATCTCGAAGTAGCTCTCGTGGTAGCGGCTGCCGTCGGGGTCGTTCCAGAAGTGGATCGGCATGGAGGGCATGGGGTTGGTGACGACGAGTTCGCCGACCTCGCCGATGACCGGCTTGCCGGCGGGGTCCCAGGCCTGGAGGTCGGTGCCGAGGCCGGGCGCCTGGAGTTCGCCGATGTACACGGGGAGGGTGGCGACCCCGCCCGCGAAGCAGCTGCACACGTCGGTGCCGCCGCTGACGGAGACGATCCAGAGGTCCTCGGCCACCTCGTCGTGCAGCCAGCGGAAGCCGTCGGGCGGGAGCGGGGAGCCGGTGGTGGCGACGGCCTTCACGGAGGAGAGGTCGAAGTCCCGGGAGGGATGGACCTCCGCCTTGCGGCAGGCCATCACGTACGCGGCGGAGGTGCCGTACAGGGTGGCCCGTGTCCGCTCCGCGATCCGCCACTGGGCGCCGGTGTCGGGGAACCCGGGGCTGCCGTCGTAGAGGACGACCGTGGTGCCGGTGAGCAGGCCGGAGACGAGGAAGTTCCACATCATCCAGCCGGTGGAGGTGTACCAGAAGAAGCGGTCCTCGGGCCCCAGCTCGCAGTGCAGGCCGATCTGCTTGAGGTGTTCGAGGAGGATGCCGCCCTGGGACTGGACGATGGCCTTGGGCAGGCCGGTCGTACCGGAGGAGTAGAGGACCCACAGCGGGTGGTCGAAGGGGACCGGCTCGAAGACGGGCTCGGTGTCGGCGGCGGTGAGGTCGGCCCAGGCGCGGGTGCCTTCGGGGGCGGGGGTGCCGAGGAGGGGGATGTGCACGACGGCGCGCAGGGAGGGGAGCTCGGCGCGCAGCTCGGCGACGGTGTCGCGGCGGTCGTGTTCCTTGCCGCCGTAGCGGTATCCGTCGACGGTGAACAGGACGACGGGTTCGACCTGCTGGAAGCGGTCCAGGACGCTGCGGGCGCCGAAGTCGGGGGCGCAGGAGGTCCAGACCCCGCCGACGGAGGCGGTGGCGAGGAAGGCGACGACGGCTTCGGGGATGTTGGGGAGGTAGCCGCTGACGCGGTCACCGGGGCGTACGCCCGCGGCGCGCAGTTCGGCGGCGAGCGAGCCGACCTGGCGGCGGAGCTCGGCCCAGGTGACGGGGGTGGGCTCGTGGGTCTCGTCGACGCTGATCAGGGCGGGTTCGTCGGCGCGGGCCGGGTCCTCGCCAGCGCGCAGGGCGTGTTCGGCGTAGTTGAGGGTGGAGCCGGTGAACCAGCGGGCGCCGGGCATGGAGCGGTCGGCGAGCACGGAGGTGTACGGGGTGGTGAACCGTACGTCGAACCATTCGGCGATGGCCTGCCAGAAGGTGTCGAGCGCGTCGACGGACCAGCTGTGCAGGGCCGGGTAGCCGCCGTCGGCGGGGGCTCCGAAGCGCTCGGCGGCCCAGGCCTGGAAGGCGGTGATCCTGGCCGCGGCGATCCGGTCGGGGCTCGGGGACCAGAGGGGTTCCGGCTGGGTGGCTGAGGTCATGGGTCGGCTCCCGGTCAAGTCTGTGGCTCGCGCTTCGTGTGCGTGGGTGCCGTCGCGCGTTCGGTGCGCGCGCGGCGGCTCACAGGGACCATGCCATGTGATCGACAGCAGCACCAGGGTCGTCATGGGCGGCGCGTTGTCCGCCCGCGTCGCCCGGCCGGCGGGTGAACGGGAGCTGAACGCCGCCCGCGCGGCCGAGGGGCGGTGGCAGGGTGAGCGGCATGGACGGTCGTGATCTGGTGCGTGCGGTGTTGGAGATCGGTACGGCGCGTGGGAGGCGCGCCTGGCGTTCGGCGTTGCGTCACCGGCGTGCGGACGCGGTGGGGCTCGCGCGCCGGGGCGCGGAGCGGGCGCGGGTGCCGGGGGTGCTCACGGGTACGGAGCCCCGGCCGGGCGGTGGTGTGCTGCGGTTCGCGCGGTCGGAGCTGCTGGTGCGGGTGACCGTGGGCGGGGCGGTGTTCTGGGGCTGGGACGGGGCGGAGCCGTCTCCGTCGCACGCGGTGGTGGGCGGCGGGCCGGAGCCGGATCCGCGGGCGGTGTTGGAGCCGGACACCGGGGGCGGCTGGCGGGTGGTGTCGGAGCGGGTGACGGTGGCGGTGTCCCGGCTCGGGGCGGTGGAGGTGCGCACGCCGGGCGGGACGGTGTTGCGGCGGGAGTTGCCGCCGCGCTGGTGGGAGCCGGTGGAGGGGGCCCCGGGCGGGGGTGGCGGGGCGCGGTGGCTGGTGCGGGCGGAGGTGCCGGCGGACGCCCGGTTCTTCGGGCTGGGTGGTCGGGCGGGCGGGCCCCGGCTGCGGGACGGGTCGTACCGGCTGTGGAACACCGATCCGAAGGGTGGGTTCGGGCCGGGTGACGATCCGCTGTACATCACCATGCCGGTGCAGTGGGTGGTGGCGGACGCGGGCACGCACCTGGCGTTCCACGACAACACGTGGGACGGGCGGGTGCTGCTGCGCGAGGGGCAGGAGGGGGCCGGGTCGGGGGCGGACCGGCCCGGTACGAGCGAACTGCGGCTGGAGGGCGGGCCGTTGCGCTGCTGGGTGTTGGTGGGGACGCCGGCCCGGGTGGCGCAGGGCTGGGCGGGGCTGACGGGCTCGCCGGCGGTGCCGCCGGAGTGGGCGTTGGGGTACCAGCACGCGCGGTGGGGGTTCGGGAGCGCGGCGGAGGTGCGGCGGGTGGTGGCGGGGTACGTGTCGCGGGGGTTGCCGTTGTCGGCCGTGCACCTGGACATCGACCACTACGACGGGCACCGGGTGTTCACGGTGGACCGGGAGCGGTTCCCGGATCTGTCGGGTCTGGCGCGGGAGTTGTCGGATCAGGGGGTGCGGCTGGTGTCGATCGTCGACCCGGCGGTGAAGGCGGGCGACGCGCTGCACGACGCGGGTCGGGAGGTGGGGCCGCGCGGGGCCTTCGTCCGGGACGCGGCGGGTGAGGAGGTCCGGGGTGAGGTGTGGCCGGGTGAGTGCGTGTATCCGGACTTCACGGATCCGGCGGTGCGCGCGTGGTGGGGCGGGTTGTACGAGGAACGGCTGAAGCAGGGCTTCGCCGGGGTGTGGCACGACATGAACGAGCCGGTGTCGTTCGCCCCGTTCGGGGACGCGACCCTGCCGAGGTCGGCGCGGCACTCGCTGGAGGGGGCCGGCGGGGATCACCGGGCCGCCCACAACGTGTACGCGCTCGGGATGGCGCGGGCCGGATGGGAGGGGTTGGTGCGGCTGCGGCCCGAGGAGCGGCCGTTCCTCTTCTCCCGTTCGGGGTGGGCGGGGATGCAGCGCTACGGGGGCACCTGGTCGGGGGACGTGGAGAGCGGGTGGGAGGGGCTGCGGGCTTCGCTGGCGCTGGTGTTGGGGCTCGGTTTGTGCGGGGTGCCGTACTCGGGGCCGGACGTGGGCGGTTTCGGTGGTTCGCCGTCCCCGGAGCTGTACCTGCGGTGGTTGCAGTTGGGGGCGTACCTGCCGTTCTTCCGGACCCACTCGGCGATCTGGGCGGGGCGGCGGGAGCCGTGGGAGTTCGGGCCGGAGGTGGCGGAGCACGCGCGGGGGGTGCTGGCGGAGCGGGAGCGGCTGCGGCCCTACCTGGTGACGCTGGCCCACCTGGCGCGGCGGACGGGCGCCCCGTACGTGCGGCCGTTGTGGTGGGGGGCGCCGGAGGACCGGGTGCTGCGGGACTGCGAGGACGCGTTCCTGTTGGGGGACGCACTGTTGGTGGCGCCGGTGTTGGAGTGCGGGGCGGACCGGCGGGCGGTGCGGCTGCCGCGCGGGCGCTGGTACGACACGGTGACGGAGGCGGTGTACGAGGGGCCCGGGCAGGTGCTGTCGGACGCTCCGCCGGGCCGGATGCCGGTGTTGGCGCGGGCGGGTTCGGTGGTGCCGGTGCGGGGCGGGGACGGGTCGGTGGTCCTGGAGGTGTGGGCTCCGGCGCGGGGGCGCACCGGCGGCGGGGTGGTGATCCGGGATCCGGGGCCGGGGTTCGAGCCGGGCGTGGTGGAGCGGTACTCCGTGCGGTGGGTCGGGGACGCGGTGGTGGTGGAGGACGAGGCCGGGGAGGTGGTGGAGGGGGTCGTGGTGCGGGGGCTCTGAGGGCTGTCGCCGGGGGTGTCAGGCGTAGGAGCCGGCGAACCAGGCGGCCGCCGCCTCGGTGTGCAGGGGGAACGCCAGGTCGGTCGGTTCGCGCAGCAGGTGCCAGCCGGTGGTCTCGTCGGTGGGGACGGACGCGGGGAGGTCGGCGGCCGGGCGGCGGGGCAGCAGGCCGAAGAGGAGCAGGTGGCCGGCCGGTGAGCTCTTGGCGTCGGCGAGGGTGACCTCGCCGGCGTCGGCTTCGATGCCGGTCTCCTCGCGCAGTTCGCGGACCACCGCTTCCCGCCAGTCCTCGCCGAAGTCGATGAAGCCGCCGGGGAGGGCGACGCCGCCCAGGGCCGGTTCGATGGTGCGGGTGATGACGACCAGGCCGGTGCCGTCGGCGTCCTCGACGGGGAGGAGGGTGACGGCCACCGGGAGCGGGTTGCGGTAGGCGGTGGCGCCGCACGCGGTGCACGTACGGGGCCAGGCGGTGGTGTCGAACGGGGCTCCGCAGGTGGAGCAGTGCGCGTTCCTCGGCTGTTCCGGCATCCGGTGATGGTATGCCAGGGCGCATGAGGACGATGGTGGTCGTGGCGTTGTCGGGTGCGCTGGTGACGGGTCCGACGGGGCCCCCGCCGGCGGGGTTCGTGGCGGAGGAGGTCGCGCCGGCGGGGTTCGTGGCGTTGGCGGACGTGGATCCGACGATCGGTCAGGACGTGCGGTACGCGTCGGCGCGGAACTTCACGGGTCGGCCCGTCGAGGGGTACGAGGAGCCCGTCTGTCTGCTCGCCCGACCGGCCGCGGAGGCTTTGCGGAGGGCTCAGGCACGGCTGTTGCGCGCGGGCCTGTCGCTGCTCGTGTACGACTGCTACCGGCCGCAGCGGGCCGTGGACCGGTTCGTGCGGTGGGCCGCGGACGAGGGCGACCGGGCGACGAAGGAGGAGTTCTATCCGCAGGTGGACAAGTCCCGGCTGATCCCGGAGGGCTATGTGGCCCCGAGGTCGGGGCACAGTCGCGGGAGCACCGTGGACGTGACGTTGGTGCGGGTGCCGGGTGGGGGGCCGGTGGACATGGGGACGGCGTTCGACTTCTTCGATCCGCTCTCCCACACCGCCGATCCGCGGGTGGTCGGTGCGGCGCGGGAGAACCGGGAGGTGTTGGGGCGGGCGCTGGCCGGGCAGGGTTTCGTGAACCTTCCGCAGGAGTGGTGGCACTTCACGTACCGTCCCGAGGCCTTCCCCGACCGGTACTTCGACTTCCCGGTCTCTGTCGCGGCGGTGCGGCCCTGAGTACGGTGCCCGCATGACTTTCGGTTCGTACGAGGAATTCTGGCCCTACTACGTCGCGATGCACTCCAAGGCCGCGACCCGCTGGGTGCACCTCACGGGGACGCTCGGTGGGCTCGCCCTGTCCGTGTACGGGGTGGCACGCGGCCGTCGGCGCCACCTCGCCGCCCTGCCGCTGATCGGTTACGGGACGGCCTGGCCGGCGCACTTCCTCATCGAGGGGAACAACCCGGCCACCTTCGGGCATCCGGGCTGGTCGCTGCGCGGGGACGCGCGGATGATCCGGATGATGCTGGCCGGGCGGGACGCGGAGCTGGACGAGATCGCCCGGAAGTGGCTCGCCGAGAACCGGTGACCGGGAGCCGACCCCGTGCGAGACTTTCTGACGATCCGTCAGAAGTCGATTCGGGGAGGGGCCTTGGAACGCACACGCACACCCGTCGTGAGCGGATGGTTCACCGGGACGGAGGCGGGCGGCGATTTCCGGCTGCTCGGCACCCGGTGTTCCGCCTGCGCCGCCGTGTTCTTCCCGCGCGAGGACGCCTGCTGCCGCAACCCGCACTGCCCGGGTGACGGGCGGCTCGTGGAGGTGCCGCTGTCCCCGCGCGGGCGGGTCTGGTCCTACACGGACGGGCGGTACCGGCCCCCCGCGCCCTACGTGTCCGACCCCGCCGAGCCCTGGGAGCCGTACACCCTGGTCGCGGTGGAGCTGGAGGCCGAGGGCATGGTCGTGCTCGGGCAGGCGGCGCCCGGGGTGACCGTCGCCGACCTGGCGGTCGGGATGGAGGTCGAGGTGGTCGGCGGGGTGCTGAACGAGGACGACGAGACCGTCTGGACCACGTGGCGGTTCCGGCCGGTGGAGGTGCGCGCGTGAGCGCCGACGTGGCCGTCCTCGGGGCCGGGATGCATCCGTGGGGCAAGTGGGGTCGGGGGTTCGTCGAGTACGGCCGGATCGCCGCCCGGTCGGCGCTGGCCGACGCACGGCTGGACTGGACCGACGTGCAGTCGATCGTCGGGGCCGACACCGTGCGCTCGGGCTATCCCGGTTACGTGGCCGGGGCGACCTTCGCGCAGGCGCTCGGCTGGCAGGGGGCTCGCGTGACCAGCGTGTACGCGGCCTGCGCGTCCGGTGCCCAGGCCATCGGGGCGGCCCGGGCGCAGATCCTGGCCGGGCTGGCCGACGTGGTGCTGGTGGTGGGCGCGGACGCCGCCCCCAAGGGGTTCTTCGCCCCTGCCGGCGGGAACCGGCCGGACGATCCGGACTGGTTGCGCTTCCGGGTGCTGGGCGCCACCAACCCGGCGTACTTCGCGCTGTACGCCCGCCGGCGGATGGCCCTCTACGGTGACACCGGTGAGGACTTCGCGCGCGTCAAGGTGAAGAACGCGGCGGCGGGCGCGCTCAACCCGCACGCCCGCTACCGCAAGACGGTGACCGCCGAGGAGGTGACGGCCTCCGCGATCGTCGCCGACCCGCTGCGGCTGCTGGACATCTGCGCCACCTCCGACGGGGGCGCCGCGCTGGTGCTGAGCAGCATGGACTACGCCCGCTCGCGGGGGGTCGCGGACCCGGTGCGGATCCGGGCGGTGTCGACGGTGACGCCCACGTATCCCCGTACCGTCCTCGACCTGCCGGACATCGCCACCGATTCGATGACCGCCGTACGGCCTGCGGCCGGGTCCTTCCGGGCGTCCATCGCGCGCGCCGCGTACGAGGAGGCGGGGCTGGGGCCGGACGACCTGTCGCTCGCGGAGGTGTACGACCTGTCCACGGCACTGGAGTTGGACTGGTACGAGGACATCGGCCTCTGCGGTGAGGGTGAGGGCGCCAAGCTCGTCCGGGAGGGGGCGACCGCGCTCGGGGGCCGGGTTCCGGTCAACACCAGCGGCGGGCTGGCCTCCTTCGGGGAGGCGGTGCCGGCGCAGGCGATAGCCCAGGTGTGCGAGCTGACCTGGCAGTTGCGGGGCACGGCCGGGGAGCGGCAGGTGCCGGGCGCGCGGGCCGGGATCACCGCGAACCAGGGGCTGTTCGGGCACGGATCGGCCGTCGTCGTCGTACGGTGACCCGCGCACGGCGGCGGCTGTGGTCCGGGGTCTTGACGACCCCTGGTGGCGGGTTCACACTCGCTGCACGGTCCCGCGCCGCGACCGGGATCCCGTGACCCCCCATGTGAGCTGCGGCCCGTACCCCAGTCGGCGGGGGTACGGGCCGCCTCCATGCGCGGGGAGCGCCCGGAGGCTCGGATCCTGCTCGACCCGGTTCCGCGCGGGCGCTCGTTCAGGCGCCGGCCGCCGTCATCCGGCGGCGGGCCCGGGCCAGTGACATGGCGTGCTCCACGACCCCCACCAGCACGTCCTTGACGGACTCGCGGTCGCGGGCGTCGCACAACAGCACCGGTACCCCGGCGTCGAGGTCGAGGGCATCCCGGACGGTCACCACCGGATGCCGGTCGGCGCCGTCGAAGCAGTTGACCGCGACCACGAAGGGGATGCCGCGCCGCTCGAAGTAGTCGACGGCGGCGAAGCAGTCGGCGAGCCGGCGGGTGTCGGCGAGGACGACCGCGCCGAGGGACCCTTGGGCCAGCTCGTCCCAGAGGAACCAGAAGCGATCCTGTCCGGGGGTGCCGAACAGGTAGAGCACCAGGTCCTCGCGGAGGGTGATGCGGCCGAAGTCCATGGCCACGGTGGTGGTGGTCTTGCCCTCCACTCCCCCGATGTCGTCGATGCCGATGCCGGGTTCGGAGAGTTGTTCCTCCGTCCGCAGCGGTCTGATCTCACTCACCGCACTGACCAGGGTGGTCTTGCCCACCCCGAAACCGCCCGCGACCAGGATCTTCAAGGTCAGCGGCTCGACCGGCGACACGGCATGCATCGCGCCGGTGCGGCTAGAGCGCCCGAAGGCCATTGATCACCTCACGCAGAATGGATTCGTCGGGCAGTTCGGCCGGGGGCACCGGCCGGGTCACGTGGACCAGTTCGTCGTCCACGAGATCGCCGATCAGGACGCGGACGACCCCGATCGCCAGGTCCAGCTCGGCGGCGAGTTCCGCCACCGACTGGGGGCGCCCCCGGCAGAGCCCGAGGATGTGGGCGTGTTCCGGGGACAGGGTCACGTCCCAGACCGGGTCGTCGGCCGCCGATTCGGCGACGACGAGCGCGATCAGGTCGAGGCGGTGCTGACCCGAGTGGCTGGTCCGGCCTCGGGTCATCGCGTACGGGCGGACGACCGGGCCCGCGTCGTCGTCGAACCAGTGCGTGGGATCGGGCACCGTCTCGGGGCTGCCGGGGATGTCGGCGGGGTGGTCCTGACCTGAATCGCTCATGCCGTCCGACTCACCCTCCGGCTGGCAGCCCGGTGCGCGGGGCGGTCGCCAGGTGGTCGCCCACTCGCTTGACCATCAGGGTCATCTCGTACGCGACCTGGCCGACGTCGGACTCGGCGTCGGCGAGCACGGCCAGGCAACTGCCGTCGCCGGCGGCCATGACGAACAGGAAGGCCTCGTCGAGCTCGACGACGGTCTGGCGGACCCGGCCGGAGTCGAAGTGCCGGCCCACGCCCTTGGCCAGGCTGTGGAAGCCGGACGCCACGGCGGCCAGGTGCTCGCTGTCCTCGCGCGTCAGGTCCTTGGAGCTGCCGGTGGGCAGGCCGTCACCGGAGAGCACCACCGCCTTGCGGATGCTGCCGACCTTGTCGACCAGCTCGTCGAGGAGCCAGTTGAGCGGGCCGGAGCCGCGGCCCCAGGTGTCGTTGCCGGTCTGCGGTGCGGTCATCGACCGTCCCCTTCGTTCTCGTATCCGGGATCCGCGGCGGCGGGGGTGCCTGCCGCCGCCGCGGACTGCTGCGATGCGTGCTGATTGCGTCCCGCGGTCCAGCCGCGCTGGAGGGCGGACATGCGGGTGCGTACCTCCTCCGCGTCCCGGTCCTCGACCGGTTCGACGGCGGCTTCGGCCGGGGCGGCGGCCGGGGAGTTCTTGAGCTGGGGCGCCAGGTTGGCCTGGCGGACCCGGCGGGGCAGGCCGGCGGGGGCCTGGGCCGGCCTGGGGACCCGGGCGGCCCCGGAGGCCTGGGGGGATCCCGGTGCCTCGGGGCGGGAGGCCTCGGTGCGGAAGGTCTCGGCGCGGGGCGTCGCACCGGAGCGGTCCTGGCCGGCCCGGCCGACCGGCGAGAGCGGGGGCGTCGCGCGCGGTTCCACGCGCCGGCCGTGTTCCGCCACCAGGGTAGGGGCGGGACGACGGCGGGGCAGGGGGACCGTGCCCGAACCGCGCGGGGCCTCCGGGCGGGGCGTGGACACGGTGTCCGGGCGCGGGTGCGCGGGCCGCACGGGGCCGGTCGGGGTCAACGGCTCGCGGTCGCCGTCGCCGTCGTGCTCGCGGTTGAGTTCCCGCCGGCGGTCCGCGCCGCGGTCGCCGATCCGGTCGCCCTTCCAGGCCGCGCCGCGCTCCGCGAGCCGGTCGGTGTTCGGGCGGCCGGCGGGGCGCAGGCCCAGCAGGGCGCTGCGCGGTATGCCTCCGGGCGGGGTCTCGTCGTCGAGCGTGGCCATCGGCGGCCGGCCGCCGACCCCGGTCAGGCCGGCGATCCCGGCGGCGACCTCGTCGGGGGTGGTGGGTTCGTCGATGCCGTCCAGTCCCAGGAGGCCGGGGGGGCTCTCCAGCTCGACCGGGCCGTTCAGGACGCCCGGGGGCAGCGGCCGACCGGCCGGCGCCCCCTCGATGGCGGTGGATCCCGGCCGGCCCGCGCCCTTGCCGAGCTTCGCGGCGGCGGCGGGCTTGAGCCCGTCGAGGCGGATGCCGGTGCCGTTGGTGTCGGGGGCCTCGGTGAGGAGTTCCACGGGGAGGAAGACCACCGCGGTGGTGCCTCCGTACGGGCTGTGCTGGAGGACGATCCGGATGCCGTGGCGGCGGGCTAGTCGGCTGACCACGAACAGGCCCAGCCGGTCGGTGTCGGACAGTTCGAACTCGGGGGTCTCGGCGAGCCTGAGGTTGGCGTCGAGGAGCGCTTCCGGGTTCATGCCGAGGCCGCGGTCGTGGATCTCCAGGGTGAAGCCGTTGGCGACGCGTTCGCCGTGTACCTGGACCGCGGTGTGCGGCGGCGAGAACACGGTGGCGTTCTCCAGGAGTTCCGCGACGAGGTGGGTGACGTCGGCGACGGCGGGGCCCTCGATGCCGATGCGCGGGAGGCGGCGCACCTCGATGCGCTCGTAGTCCTCGACCTCGGCGACGGCGGCGCGCACGACGTCCATGAGCTGGACCGGCTTGCGCCACTGGCGGGAGGGGGCGGCGCCGGAGAGGATCACCAGTCCCTCCGCGTGGCGACGCATGCGGGTGGTCATGTGGTCCAGGCGGAAGAGGTCCGCGAGTTCCTCGGTGTCCTCGGTGCGCCGTTCCATGGTGTCGAGCAGGGTCAACTGGCGGTGCAGCAGGACCTGGTTGCGGCGGGCGAGGTTGACGAAGACCTCGGAGACGCCGCGGCGCAGTTCCGCCTGCTTGACGGCCGCTTCGACGGCGGCGCGTTGGAGGCTGTTGAGCGCGAGGGCGACCTGGCCGACCTCGTCCTTCTCGAACTCCAGCCGCGGGGCTTCCGTCTCCACGTCCACGTGTTCACCGGCGGCGAGCCGGCGCATGACGCCGGGGAGGCGGACGCCGGAGGCCTCGTGGGCGTCCTTGCGGAGCCGGGACAGGTCGCGGATCAGGTCGCGGCCGATGCGTACGGACAGGATGAGGGAGACGAGCAGGGCGATGAAGCCGAGGATGCCGGCGACGGCGGCCTGGACGAGGACGTTCATGGCGGCGGGTTCGACCCGCAGCTGGTAGCGGTCTCCGGCCTCGGTGCCCATCGTGGCGAGTTCGTCGAGGACCTTGCCGGCGGCCTCGTCCCACTGGGCGGCGGTGAAGGCGCGCGGGTTGCGGCGGGCGCCGTCGGTGATGAACCGTTCCTCGGCGTCGCGCAGGGCCTTGGTCTCGGGGCCGTTCCAGTAGTTCTCGAAGAGGGTGCGGTCGTCGGCCGGGAGGATGGCGAGGTTGAACTCGTAGAGCAGCGCGCGGTTGGCGGCGAGGTCCGAGACGCTGCGGACGTCGACGGGGCTGACGACCTTGGCCGCCAGGGCCGCGGCGACGAGGGCGTCCTCGCGGGAGAGCGTCTCGCGGGCCCGGGTGATGCCGACGAGTGCGCGGCCCTGCTTGTCCATCTCCACGTTCTCCAGGGCGTGGAGATTCATGAGGAACTCGTGGCCGGGGTCGATGAGTCGGCTGTAGAGCTCCAGGGCCTGGTTCGTGTCGAGGCTGTTGCGGTCGACGGAGCGGCGCAGCGCCTCGATGCCGCGGAAGGCTTCGAGGATGGAACGCAGGCGCTGGGCGGTCTCGGGGGCGAGTTCGTCCATCACCTCCGGGTCCTTCGCGTTCTCGGTGATGATCCGGACGGCGGCGTCGGTGGCGGCGCGGCTCCTGGTCAGCTCGGCGGTGGCGGCCGAGGCCCGCGGGTCGCCGATGAGGACGAGGGTCTGGCGGCGTTCCTTCTGGATGACCCGGACGACGTCCTCGATGGGGTAGCCGACCTTCTCGATGACGTAGGCGACGTCGAGGAGTTGGACGGCCTGTCGGCCGGTGATGACCGTCGAGAACCCCCAGAGGGCGGTCAGGGAGACGAGCGGCACAAGGAGCAACGCCACGATCTTCCGGCGGATGGACTTCCCGCGAAAGCGCATGGCCTCCCCAGCCTCCCCCAGCTCAACCCCGTTGTCGGGGGTAGGTGTTCCGTCATTTAAACGGCGTGAGCCTACTACTGCCACCCGGTGCCTTCGAAGGCCTGTCCGGACGTTTTCGGCCGACACCTCTGACGTAGATCACGAGTTGTCCGATAGATCCGGTCAAGTCCAGCCCGATATGTGGCACATGACACCTGGTGGGACGTCGGTTCCCGCAAGGGAGCGGATGGCTGGAACTCTTCGTTCCGTGCTGTTCGGGCGCTCGGAAGGAGTCCGTGATGCGGGAATCTCCGGGGCGTCCCGGACGTCTCTCTGTTCGAGGGGACGTTTTGGGGACACTTTGGTGGAGACGTTCGGATCGTCATCGTCGGGCACGCATGGCGGACGGCGTTGTGGGGAGTGAGCGGAACATGAGGATGTACGAAGAGGACGGCGCGGTGACGGAGGAGCCCGGGCACGGGCTGTGGATCGAGGAACCGGCCAGGCGGTACCGCCTGCCCGACCCGGTGCGGACGTCCGCGGTGCGGGCGGTGCTGATCGTCTCGGTCACCCTGATCCAGTCCACGATCACCTTCTTCCTCGCGTTGACCGGGTCGTGGCTGGTGCTGCCGATGGCGCTCGGCGCGATAGCCGGCACGATCGTGGCCACGTGGGGCGTACTGGACGTACTGATCACCCGACAGACGTGGAACCAGCGGTACGGGGTCGTCTCGGCGCCCGGCAGCGCCGCCCGCGCCGGGCGCCGGGAGCAGCGGCGGGACCGGGGGCGGGCCGGGGCGGGACCGCCGGCCGCCCGCCCGGCCCGCATACGACACCCCGCCCCCGGCCGGGGGTAGTCCGGTCCGGAGCGGGGCGACGGGGTACGGGGCGGCCGTGGGCGGGGAGGCCGCCCGGCCGGGGCGGGAGCGGTCAGGCGCCCACCGCGGAGCGGCGGTACATGCGGGTGGCCGTGATCTCGCCGTGGATCGTCTCCTCGTCGGGCGACTGCTGGGGCAGACCCGGACGCAGGTGCTCCTCGACGCTGATGTACTTCAGGCCCGCGCGCAGGTCGGCGTCGTTGCGCAGCCGGATGACCAGCGGGAACTCGGCGAGCGCCGTGGTGTCGAAGAGGCCCGTGGTGTAGAGGAGCTGGACGCCGAGCGCGTCCGAGACGGCCCGCTGGAGCTCCAGGAGGTAGGTGGCGTTGGCGCGGCCGATCGGGTTGTCGAGGAACAACGTGCCCGCGTGGCGGTGCTTGTCGCGGCCCCGGTCGTTGCTGCGCAGCGCCGCCATCGTGCAGTACAGGGCGATGGCGGCGGTGAGCAGCTGCCCGCCGGAGAACACGTCGCCCATCTGGCCGACCGGGACGCGCTCGGCGCGCAGGACCGCGTCCGGCTTGAGGATCTCCACCGCGATGCCCTTGGGCTCCAGTGCGGCCTGGACCCCGCGCAGCAGCAGCGACATGCCGTCGCGCCGGCCCTCCCCGAAGGAGGCGGCGCTGTTCTTCTTCACGGCCGCGCGGGTGGCCTCGTCGATGACCTCGCCCAGTCGCTCGGTGAGCGTGGCCTGGTCGGGCTCCTCAAAACGGATGCGCAGGAACTCCTGGCCCGACCACTCCCCCAGGCCCTCGGGGAGTTGGGAGAGCCGTTGGGCGGAGCGCAGGGTGGCCAGGGCGGATTCCACGAGGCCGCGCAGTCGGTCGACGATGCTGCCCCGGTTGCGTTCCAGCTGCTCCAACTCGTCGGTGAGCACGCGCAGTCGGGGCGCGAAGGCGGTGGCCCAGGCGGCGGCGTGTTCGGGCAGGGCGGAGGCGGGGAGTTCGCGGATCTGCTGGCGGGCGGGGGTGCGGACCTGCTCGTAGCGGTTGGCGTTGGCGTGCCGGACGAGGATGTCGCTCGCCTCGCGCACGGCGGACTCCGCGGCGGAGAGGTCGGCGGCGCAGCCGCGCAGGGAACGGCGTGCCTCGGTGGCCGACTGGCGGGCCTCCTCCAGGGTCCCCGGGTGGGGCACCGGCTCCTGCTCGTCGTCCTGGTGGGTGTGGTCGCGCAGCAGGTCCCGGAGCAGGGCCGCGGTCTCGTCGAAGCCGCCGGCGCCGTCCTCGGCGGTGCGGTGGGCGCGCAGCAGGTCGGCGTGGGCGGCCCGGGCGCTCTCCACGGCGGCGGTGTGGGCGGCGAGCCGGGCGGTGGCGGCGCGCAGCAGGCCCTGGGCCTGCTCCACGTTCTCGGGGACGAGGTCCTCGGGGAGTTCGGTGTGCGCCTCGCCCTCGGCGGGTGCGTGGCGCTCGGCCTCGCCGCGCAGTCGGCCGAGCTGTTCGCTCGCGGTCGAGGCGCGGGTCTCCAGCATCTGTACGAGGGATTCGGCGCGGGCGGCTGCGGCCTGCCGGGACGGGCCGTCGGCTCCGTCGGTGCCTTCGAGGAGTTGGGCGGCGCGGGTGCGGACCTTGTTGGTGAGGCGGTCGAGTTCGGCGAGGGCGGCGCTCTCGGCGCTCTCGGCGCGGGCCTGTTCGGCGCGCAGGTCGGCGCCGACCCCGACCTTCTCGTAGAGCTGTGAGGCGGCCCGGTAGGCCTCGCGCAGGTCGGGCAGCGGGGCCTTGGTCGAGCCGTCGTCCGCGGGGAGCGGCTCGGGGGCGCCGGCGATCTCGGAGCGCTCGGCCCGCAGTGCGCGGGAGGTGCGGCGGGCGTCGTCGGCGGCGCGCTGGGCGGCCCGGCGGTCCTCGTCGGCGGCGCGGGCCCGGTCCAGGCAGACCTCGGCGCGGGCCTCGGACTCGGCTGCCTCGTCGGCGAGTTCGCGCAGCCTCGTCTGCCAGCCGGCGCGCTCGCGCAGGCGGTGGGCGAGGCCGGCGAGGGCGTCGGCGACGCGGCGGGCGCGCTGGGCGGTGTCCTGGCGTTCCTCGCGGACGCGGGCGGCGTCGGCGGCGGCCTCGTCCGCCTCGGCCCGTACGGTGCGGGCCTCGGCGAGTTCGGCGTCGGCCTCCTCGGCGAAGGCGCGGGCGGCCTCGGCGAGTCGGGCGAGTTCGGCGAGCCGGCCGGGCGGGCAGCCGGTGCGCCAGGAGGCGAGTCGGGCGGCGAGTTCACGGTCGCCGGAGAGTCGGGCGGCCAGGTCGCGGATCTCGGTGTCGCGGGCGGTGGCGCGGCTGCGCAGGGCCTGGCGCTCCGTGTCGGCGGCCTGCTCGTCGTGCATGGCCGGGTTCGGCGACACGATGAAGATGCCGGAGACGTCGCTGTCGGCGTCGGTCGGGGGCAGGGGCGCGAGCAGGGCGGCGGCGGTGCCGACGGCGACGGTGGAGCGGGGCAGCAGCGCGGCGCCCGACAGGACCTCGCGGGCCCGGGCGTGGGTGTCGGGGTCGGTGATGACGACGCCGTCGACGAGTTCGGGGCGGGCGGCGAGGACGGCGGCGTGGTCGGCGGGGTCCACGGACTGGGCGAGGTAGCGCCAGCCGGGGAGGGCGGGGATGCCGTGTTCGCCGAGGTACTCGACGGTGGCGAGGACGTCGGGTCCGGGCGGCAGGAGTCCGCCGTCGCCGAGGGCGCCGAGGATGCGGGCGTCGTCGGCGGCGGCGGTGCGCAGCTCGAAGAGTTGCCGTTCGGCGGCGGCCACCGAGTCGGTGAGCAGTGCGCGGAGGTCGTCGGCGCCCCGGTCGAGGTCGTCGACGGTGAGGCCGCCGTGGGCGGCGGGGCCGTCGGAGGCCTCGGGGCCCTGGTCGGGGGTCGGGGGCGTGCCGTTCGGGCCGTCGTCGCCGCGCGGGTGCGGGACGGTGGCGTCGGGGGCGGCCGGGAGGCCCAGGAGGGCGGCCAGGCGCGGGGCTTCGGCGAGCGAGGCGGCGGCGCGGGACTCGGCGGCGTGGGCGGACTCGGCGGCGTCGGCGGCGTCCGCGGCGCGGGCGGCGGTGAGTTCGGCGCGGGATTCCGCTCCGGCGGCCTCGCGGGCGGTCTCGGCGGCGGCGCGGGCCGCCTCGCGGGACTCGTTCCAGGCCGCGACGGCGGTCTTCTCGGCGTCGCTGGCGGCGAGGGCGGCGCGGGCGGGGTCGGCGTCGGGTTCGGAGTCGTCGAGCCAGCCGGCGTCGACGGCCTCGGCGGTCTCCTGTCGGACCTCGTCGAGGCGGGCCCGCAGGTGTTCGGCCTCGCTGCGGGCGCGCTGGGCGGCGGTGGCGGCGGAGGTGGCGTCGCGGTGGGCGGTCTCGCCGACGGCCTGGAGTTCCGCGGACCGCTCCTCCTCCTCGTTGGCGCGGGTCTCGCCGTGTTCGGCGGCGGTGTGCAGGGCCCGTACGAGTTCGGCGGCGGCGGTGGCTCGGGCGGCCAGGGCCGGGGCGGCGTCCCGTTCGGCTTCGAGGATGGCGGCGGCGACGCGGGTGGAGCGGTCGGCGGCGGCCCGGTGGCGGAGCACGATCTCGGCGGCCTGCCAGGCGGAGTGCAGGGTGCGGGCTTCGAGGAGTTCGCGGCGTTGGGCGGCGGCGGCCTTGTCGGCGACGGTGAGGGCCAGCGAGGCGTGTCGGTAGGCGAGTTCGGCGGCTACGGCGGCGCTGCGGCCGCGGGCGGTCTCGGCGCCGGTGACCTCGTGGGCGGCTTCGGTGACCCGCTGGGCGAGGTCGGCGGCGCGGCCCCGTTCCTCGCCGGCGCGGGCGGACAGCCGGCGGGCGAGGGTGCGCGTGCGGCGTTCGGCGCCGGCGTGGACGTCGCGCAGCCGGGAGCGGGTATCGGCGGCGTCGACGATGCGGTGCAGGAGGTCCACGGAGCCGGCGGTGAAGTCGCGTTCGGCCATGAGTTCGGCGCGGCGGCCGAGTTTGTTGCCGAAGCCGTGGACGAGGTCGGCCAGTCCGTCGGTGTCTCGGGTGTCGGTGACGGCGCGCAGCAGCAGGTCGGTGAAGTCGGAGTCCTTCTTGACGGCGAAG
Organism: Streptomyces sp. NBC_01426; assembly: GCF_036231985.1. Lineage (GTDB taxonomy): Bacteria > Actinomycetota > Actinomycetes > Streptomycetales > Streptomycetaceae > Streptomyces. The sequence continues at coordinate 6,315,841 of NZ_CP109500.1, read as the reverse complement.
AGGCCGGCGGCCTCGCCCTCGTCGGCGTTCATCTCGCGCTGGTAGCGGAACAGTTCGGGGTCGAGGCCGACCTCGGTGAGGTGTTCGTTCCAGCGGTCGTGGATCTCCTCCCAGTACACCTCCAGGTGCGGGTACGCCTTGCCGGCCTCGGTGAGGGCGTCGCGGAAGCCCTTCATCGTGCGGCGGCGGCCCTGGGCGCCGGACGCGCCCTCGACGGGCGGTCGCACGGCGGTGGCCTCGGCGACGGGGAGGTTGTCGAGGCCGAGTCCCGGGCCGGGGCGGAAGGAGTACCAGGCCTCGGCGAACTTGCGGGGGTCGTTGGACACCTGGCGGCCGCGCCATTCGCTGACCTTGCCGACGACCACGCACTCGCCGGTCTGGGTGTGCTGCCATTCGAGGGCGACGTGGCCGCAGTCGTCGGCGAGCAGGAACTTGCGCAGGACGCCCGAGCTGGCGCCGCCGAGGGTGTTGCGGTGGCCGGGCAGCATGACCGAGAAGATCAGTTTGAGGAGGACGGACTTGCCGCCGCCGTTCTCCAGGAAGAGCACGCCTGCGGGCGCGGGGCGCCGCGGCGGGCCGGTGGGCTCGTCCTCGAAGAACTCCGCCTGGGTGGGCGCCGGGTGGGGCACCGGTTCGCCGACTCCGCGCAGGTCGAGCACGGTGTCGGCGTAGCGCGCGCCGGCGGGCCCGATGGAGTAGAGGCGGATCCGGGACAGCTCGTACATGGCGGCGGACTCTCGTGGTCTCTCGTGGGTCGTACGGAGGACAGGGGTCGTACGGCGGGCGGTGGGGCGTACGGCGGGCGGGTGGCGCGGTGGCTCGCTCAGGCGTGGAAGGGGAGTCCGGCGTCGGCGGCGAGCTCCAGGTCGTCGCCCTCGGGCGGCGGCAGCAGGGTGGCGGAGCCGTCGCTGACGGGGACCACGCCGAGTTCCAGCAGTTCGGCCATGGCCGCGCTGCCCGCCATGTCGCGGACCTGGAGCTGGTAGCGGGGGGTGGTGCGGTAGGTGCCTCCGGCGTCGTCGCCGGTGCGCTGGAGGAAGCCGGATTCGGTGAGGAACGCGGCGGCCTTGCCGACGATGCCGGTGGTGGAGCCGGCGAGCCGGCGGGCGTCCTTGGTGGCGCCGGTGGCGGAGCGGCGGGCGTAGACCCGCCAGGCGGCCTCCAGGCCGGGGGCGTCGGAGGCGGGGTCGGTGTTCTCGCCGAGTTCCTCGGCGCGCTCTTCGAGGCGGCGGCAGGTCTGCCGGACGAAGGCGTCGACGCCGTTGACGGTGATCCGGCCGATGTAGCCGTCGTCGGCGAGGTCCTCGGGGCGCGGGAAGGCGAGGGCGGCGACGGCGAGGTGGGCGAGGCCGTGCAGGAAGCGGTCGCCGCCGTCGGCGGTGGTGCGGCGGGCGTAGTCGCCCATCCGGACGGCGAAGACGGAGTCCTCGCCGGCGGCCACGGCCATGCCGGCGCGGGGGGAGACCTCCAGCACGATCAGGCCGAGGCCGGTGGCGACGGCGTCGGCGAGGCGGCCGAAGGCGGGCTCCTCGCGGTAGCGGCGCAGCAGTTCGGCGTACTCGGCGTCGCGGGCGGGCAGCAGCTTGGGCTGGAGTCCGAAGGCGACGAGGCGCGCCGCGTCGGCGGCGTCCGCCGGGGTGACGGGGTGGGTGGTCCCGGTCGGAGCCGACGCCGCGTCGGGCTCGCTCCACGCGGGGTGCTCGGCGTGGGTCTCGCTCACGGGTGCGGCTCCTCGGCAATGCGGTACGGGTGGTGGTGGTCTCGGGGGGCGCGGGCCGGGTCGGCGCCGGGCCGGGGGGCGGGGCGCCGCCGCGGCCGCGGGAGTGCGTGCGCCGGGGGCCGGTGGCCGTCCGGGCGGTGGTCGGCCCGTGCCGGTGTGGCGGGCGCGCCGGTCGTGGGCGCGCCGGCGGTGGTGACGCCGGCGGTGCTCACGCCGCCTCCGTGCGGTCCGCGGTCATCGCGGCGGAGTCGAGGAGCGCGGTGCCGACGATCAGGTCGGCGCCGCCGAACTCCGGGTCGTCGAGTTCGGCGCCGTCGTCCACGGCGAACAGCAGGCGTTCCTCGCCCTGGCGGTAGGCCGTGCCCACGGCGGGGCTCGCCGCGTGGACGGCCAGCAGTGCCACCAGGTACGGCAGGTCGGGGTCCTCGCGGCGGGCTTCGGCGAGCAGGCCGGAGAGCCGGCGGGGGGCGTCGTGCGGCAGGTCCAGCAGCTTCATGGCGGCGGCGAGCTGCTCCTCGCTGAACCGGCTGTCGTCGGGGGTGGCGATCAGGTCCGGTTCGGGCATCTCCACGCCGAGGTGTTCGCGTTCCAGGGGCGGGGTCAGCAGGATCTCGACCAGGTCCGTCATCCGGACCGAGACGGGGGTGCGCAGTCCCGTGCCCGCCGCGAAGAAGGCGTCGGTGACCCGCGTCGCCTGTTCCAGCGGCAGCGGCAGGACCGGGGAGACGAGTTGTCCGTACAGGTCGATGCCGGTGCGCGGCGCGGGGGCGGCGAAGGCCTGGCGGTCCTGTTCGGCGCGGAAGAGCGGACCGGCGTCGAGCAGCCGGGACTGGAGCTGGGTGTGGCGGCGGATGCAGTCCTTGACGATGTCGACGAGTTCGGCGGCGCGCCGCTTGTTGTCGGGGTCCTCGGCCTCGTCGCGCGCCTTGCGGATGTTGGTCAGGATCGCGTTCTCGTGCCGGTAGCGGTCGGCGACGTGGTCCAGCGCTTCGGCGATCATGTCCGGGACGGCCTCCAGCCAGTCCACGGCGCGTACGTTGCGGCGGGTGGCGTCCAGGGTCCGGCGCAGGGTCTCGGCGTACTGGACGGTCCGGTAGCGCGCCTGTTCGGCGGCCAGTTGGGCGTCCGCGAGGCGGCCCCGGCTGATCAGCACCTCCAGCTTGACCTCGGCGGCGATCTGCGCGCTCGTGACGTCGGTGTCGAGGGCTCCGACGAGGACGTTGACGGCCTCGTCGGTGGTGCGCAGGTAGACGGCCCCGCCGTGGCCGGGGACCTCTTCGATCAGCTTGAAGTCGTAGTCGCGGCGGACGTACACGCCGTCCGGGCCGAAGGTGCCGTAGATCGCGCGGAAGCCCCGGTCGACGCTGCCGACGTTGATCAGGTTCTCCAGGACCCAGCGGGCCACCCGCTCGTGCTCGGCGACCGGCCGGGCGGGTGCCTGTGCCGCGACGCGCGGCAGCAGCCTGGCCACTATCTGTTCGTGGTCCGCGCCGGTGTCGAAGTCCATGTTGAGCGTGACCAGGTCGATCGCGGACAGGGCGACCTCGGCCATCGCGTAGACCCCGTACTCGCCGGCCAGATTGGCCTTGCGCACGTCGAGGTCGTGGAGCGGGGCGGTGCAGGCGAGGGCGCGCAGCCGCCGGGCCAGGCCCTCGTCGGCGGCCGGGCCCGGCGCCGGGGACGGAAGGGTCTTCGCCGGGGCAGGGAGAGTCACGACGGAAAGACTAGGCGCTGACACGGACAACATCCCAAACGGCATGGTTCGGCCGGATCGTCCCCGGTCGTTCGGAGCGGGCGCTGTTCTACGCTCACCGCATGGCTTCCATGATCACACCGATGGCCACGCCCGCGTACCCGCCCGTGATCGACCTCAACGCCGATCTCGGCGAGGGCTTCGGTCACTGGACGCTGACCGACGACGAGGCACTGTTGTCCGTCGTCACGAGCGCCAACGTGGCCTGTGGTTTCCACGCCGGGGACCCGTCCATCATGCGTCGCGTGTGCGAGTTGGCCGCCGAGCGGGGGGTGCGGATCGGGGCGCAGGTCTCCTACCGGGACCTCGCCGGTTTCGGCCGGCGGGCGATGGACGTGCCGGCGGGCGAACTGGCGGACGAGGTGGCGTACCAGATCGGGGCGCTGGAGGTGTTCGCGCGGGCGGCCGGTTCCCGGGTGTCGTACGTGAAGCCGCACGGCGCGCTCTACAACCGCACCGTGGGCGACGCGGAGCAGGCCGGGGCGGTCGTCGCGGGCGTGCGGTTGGCCGCCGGGACGGGCGGGCTGCCCGTCCTGGGTCTGCCCGGGTCGCTGCTCCTGTCCGCCGCCGAGGAGGCGGGGTTGACCCCCGTGCCGGAGGCGTTCGCGGACCGGGCGTACACGGCGGCGGGGACGCTGGTGCCGCGCGGCGAGCCGGGGGCGGTGGTGCACGACCCGGACGCGGTGGTCGCCCGCGCGGTGCGGATGGCCGCCGAGCGGTCCGCGACCGCGATCGACGGGTCCCCGGTGGCCGTGCCGGCGCGTTCGCTGTGTCTGCACGGGGACACGCCGGGGGCGGCGGACCTCGCCCTGCGGGTCCGCCGGGCCCTGGGCGCGGCCGGGGTGCGGGTGGAGGCCTTCGCGTGAGGGCGCTCGCGGTGGGCGGCGGGGCCCTGCTGCTGGAGGCGGACTCGGCCGAGGAGGTGGCCGCGCTCCACGCCGAACTGCTGCGGCGGCGCGCGGAACTGGGCGGCGTACGGGAGATCGTGCCGGCCGCGCGGACCGTCCTGCTGGACGGGGTGGCGGAGCCCGCCGCGCTGGCGGCCCGGATCGCCGGGTGGCAGGTGCCGCCGCTCGCCGGGAGCGAGGGGCCGCTGATCAGCGTCGCGGTCCGCTACGACGGGCCGGACCTGGCGGAGGTCGCGCGGCTGTGGGGGGTGGGGCCCGGGGAGGTGCCGGGGATCGTGGGGTCGGTCGAGTTCCGCGTGGCGTTCTGCGGGTTCGCGCCCGGCTTCGGGTACCTGACCGGGCTCCCCGAGCGCTTCCACCTGCCTCGACGGGCCACGCCGCGCACGGCCGTGCCGGCGGGCTCGCTGGCCCTGGCGGGCGCCTACGCGGGGGTCTACCCGCGCTCCTCCCCCGGCGGCTGGCAGCTGATCGGAACCACCGGGGCCGTGCTCTGGGACCCGGGGCGGGAGCCGGCGGCGCTGTTCGCGCCGGGGGTGCGGGTGCGGTTCGAGGAGGCGGGGTCGTGAGCGGACTGCTGGTGGTGCGGGCGGGTGCGCTGACCACCGTCCAGGACCTCGGCCGGCCGGGGTACGCACATCTGGGCGTCCCCCGTTCGGGCGCGTTGGACGTCGGGGCGCACGCCCTGGCCAACCGGCTGCTGGGCAACGCCCCGGACGCGGCGACGCTGGAGACCACCCTCGACGGGGTCGCGCTGCGGGCGTCGGACCCGGTGACGGTTGCGGTCACGGGGGCGCCCTGCGCGGTACGGGTCTCGGGACGCCCGGTGGCCTGGGGGGCGCCGGTGCCGCTGCGGGCGGGGGCGGAGCTGGAGGTGGGGGCGGCGGAGTCGGGGCTGCGCAGCTACGTCGCGGTGCGCGGCGGGTTCGCCGTGCCGCAGGTGCTGGGGAGCCGGGCCACGGACCTGCTGTCGGGCCTGGGGCCGCCGGTGCTGTCGGCGGGCGTGCTGCTGCCGGTGGGGCCGCCCGGCCGGGAGCCGGTGCGCGGGGTCGACGCCCTGGGGGTGCCGGGGGCGCCGACGGAGCTGGTGTTGCCGCTCGGGCCGGGGCCGCGGGCCGACTGGTTCGAGCCGGACTCGGTGGCCCGGCTGCTTCGTGCCGCGTACCGGGTCTCGGCGAGGTCCAACCGGATCGGGCTGCGCACGGAGGGCGGTCCGGCGCTGGTCCGGCGCCGGGCCGGGGAACTGCCGAGCGAGGGCATGGTCCTGGGCGCGGTCCAGGTCCCGCCGGACGGGCTGCCCGTCGTCTTCCTGGCCGATCATCCGGTCACCGGCGGCTATCCGGTGGTGGGCGTGGTTCCCCCGGGCCCCGCCCTGGACGCGGCGGCGCAGGCCCGGCCGGGGGTGACGGTCCGCTTCGTGCGGGGCCGGTGAGGCGCCCGAGGTGTCACCGGGGTGCGGGCGGCCCCGCGAGCCGCCCGCCGGACCCGGCGGGTCCGCAGGGGACGGCCTACACCGTCGACTCCGGTGCGATGCGACTGCGCACCGCCGACTGCACGTCTTCCTCCTCCGCCGGGTCCGCCGCCAGGCGGCGCAGCCGGGGGGCGACGCGGGCGTCGGCGGTCTCGGCGTGGCGGGCGGCCACCTCGCGGGTGGTCTCCTCGCAGTCCCACAGGCATTCCACCGCGAAGCCGGCCGCGAACGACGGATCGGTCTGGGCCAGGGCCCGGGCGACGCGGCCGCGGAGGTGGGACGAGGCGGTTTCGCGATAGACGTGGCGCAGTACGGGCGCCGCGCAGCCGATGGCGAGGCGTCCGGCCCCGTCGACGAGGGCGAACAGGCTCCGGGTGTCCGGTCCCGAGCCGCGCACCGTGGAGCGCAGGGCGCCCAGGACGAGTCCGGCGTCCTCGGCTCCGCCGCGGGCCGCCAGGAGGGTCGCGGCGGCCGCTCCGAGCGCGTCGGGGCGGTGCACCCAGCGGCGGGCCCGTTCCACTGCACCGGGGCCGCACATGCGTTCGTAGGCGGCCACGGCGGGCTCGTCCCCGGCGGCTTCGATGAGGTCCAGGACGGCCGGGTTCTCCGGTTCGGCGAGGACGAGGTGGTGCAGGGCGGTGGCCCGGGCGGCCTCGCCGGAGGCGCCGGCCGCGGCGGCGAGGATCGCGGAGCGGTCCTCGGGCGCGGCCACGGCGGCCAGGCAGCGGGCCGCGGGGACGTGCAGCGGGGTACCGCGATCCAGTCCGTCGGCGGCCCAGTCGAAGACGGCCTGGACTCCCCAGCCGGGCTGCGGGCCCTTGGGGGTGAGCTGGCGCTGCCAACGGTCGAAGGAGCCCTGTCGGCGGGCGGCGCGCAGGCGTTCCCCGTGGGGCGCGGACTCCTCCCACAGGCACCAGGGCCGGGGCTCGTACGCGTCGCGGATGGCGGCGGCCAGCCGCGCCTCGCCCTCGGCGGTGGCGGGGAAGCGGGCGACGACGGGGGCGGCGAGGGAGCGCAGCCCCTCGTCGTCGTCGCGCAGGGCCAGCTCGTCGAGGGCCCAGGCCCAGTTCGCGCCGCAGGCGGCGTAGCGGCGCAGCAGCATGAGCGCGTCGTCGCGTCCGTACGAGGCGAGGTGGCCCAGGACGGACAGGGCGAGCCCGGTCCGGTGGTCCTCCTCGTCGAGGAGGTCGTCGGCGCTGAAGAGGTGGCTCTCGATGGCGCCGAGGGGGCCGTCGAGATCGAGGTAGAGCCGGGCGTAGTAGAGCGAGCGGTTCTCGACCTGCCAGTCCTGGCGCGGATCGCTGATCACGCACTGGTCGAGGGCCTCCAGGGCCTCCGCCCGGGGCGCCGCGAGTGCGTGCAGCGTGCCGTCGCCGCGGCCCCTCTGGAGGAGCCCGAGCAGGGTGCCGCTTGGCGCTATGACTGGTTCGAACATGGGAATGGCCTCAAATCAAGCTGGGGACGCAACCGGGAATCGGGATTCACAGGGCCGCGTAACAGCATGTGAGGACGTTCGCCGTCATGTTCCGCTCGATGTAGCCCATTGCCTTCTCACTCTCGTCGGTGCTTCGCGACCACGGCGGCCGGTCCGGCAGGGAGGGTATGGACACCTCTTGTGTCCAGCCCGCTCCTGCCCGTCCGTCAAGTTCGCGAATCGAATCCGACGCCATGATGACCCAGTCGGTTTGTGCACCGCGACCACATTTACGGCCGCCGTGACCAACCCGTGAGGTCCGGGACCGGTCAGACCTTGCCAGGTCACGGCCAAAACCGGACTACTTGGCTCCGAACAGCTCCAGCAGGTCGGCCTTGGCGAACATGCGCGCCGTGTCCACGGCGGAGGGGGTTCCGGCCTCGGGGTCGGCTCCGCCGGCGAGCAGCGCGCGGATGACGGCCTCCTCGCCCTTGAAGACGGCGCCGGCGAGCGGGGTCTGGCCCCGGTCGTTGGCGCGGTCGGCCTCGGCGCCGCGGGCGAGCAGGGCCGTGACGGCGTCGGCGTGGCCGTGGTAGGCGGCGAGCATGACGAGGGTGTCGCCGCGGTCGTTGGTGAGGTTGGCCGGGACCCCGGCGTCGAGGTACGCGGCCAGCGTCTCGGCGTCACCCTGTCGGGCGAGGTCGAAGATCTTGGTGGCCAGTTCGATGACGTCCTCGTCGGGAACGCCCTGCGGGCCGGCGCCTTCCGGGGTGTGCTCGCTCATCGTTCGAACCGCCTTTCGCTTCGCTGTCACGACACCCGTTTCCCCAGGCCGGCGGGCTGGGCACGGCACGGCACTGCGTCCGTGCGGGTGAAGCGTCAGAGTAGCGCCCGATCCGGCACATGACGGGCGCGGCCCGAGGCAAGGATCACCCCTGCACCCCTGATCGCCCGGCGCGCCAGTCGGGCGGGTCCAGTCAAGTGAAAAATTACAGGATTCACCCGTATGCACCTTTTGTCGCATTGATACTTGCTGTGAGCCTGGAAGGACTGACGGTGACCGTCCCCACCCACCAGGAGAACTTCTCATGGTCCTGTCCATCTCAGGTGTCGTCCTGCTCGGAATCATCTGCTTCCTCTTCTTCAAGAAGGACGGGATGAAGCTGTCGCACGCGTTCGTGTGCGCGCTCTTCGGCTTCTTCCTCGCCGGCTCCGCCATCGCGCCCAGCATCACGGCGAGTACGGCGAGCCTCGCGAGCCTTCTCGGCGGGATCAAGCTCTAGGTCGTCTCTGCGACGTCGTCGAAGTGACGCCGGCCGGACACCGGCGGGCGGGACTTCGGCGACCCGCCCCGGGTCCACGACCCGCACCGTCCCGCCACCACCACGACTCCAGGAGACGCCCGTGGCCAGGCGCCCACTCCCCCGCATCCTCAGCAGCGGCACCGTGTCGCTGGCCCGGGGCCGCGACTTCGCCCGCACGGCCGCCGACAGCGCCACGGACGTCCTCCATCCGCTCCTCGTCATCGGACGCGGCCTGCGCGTCCTGGCCTCCGCAGGGCGCCGCAAGTGGTCCGACACCCCCAAGGACAAGCGGGGTCCCGCGCTGTTCCTGGGAGTCGCCTGCGTCCTCGTGGTCGCGCTCGTCCCGTACGGCCCGATGATCGCCCTGGTGAGCCTGATGGCGGCGGCGGGCTGGCACGGACGCGACCGCACCCCGGTGAAGACCGGTCCCAGCGACGCCGAGACGGAGCGGCTCGCCTCCCTCTACGAGGCGCTCGTGCCGTACTTCTCCATCCCCGAGGACCCGAACCCGCTCTTCGCCCACGGCGGGGAATGGGACCGGGCCTTCAGCGGCCACGTCTTCGACGACGCGGGCCGCGTCACCCGGCTCCGCATCCGCTACCCGGCCTACTTCGCCGACGGGGAGCTCGCCTCGCGGGCCCGGATCGAGGCCCTGCTGCACGCCAAGTCCGGGCGCGGGCGGGAGTACCTCTTCGACTGGGACGAGGAGGCCAACCAGCTCGACCTGAGCGTGCTGGAGGCGCTGCCGACGGGCATCGCCGCCCAACGGTTCGTCACCTCCCCCGGCGAGACCGTCCTCGGCCTCACCGACGCGGGCGGCGTCCAGCGCACCCTGCCCGTCGCGGAAGGGGAACAGACCCGGGACGTGCCCCCGGTGATCTGGCGCACCGGCCCCCGCTCCACCGAACCGCACCTGCTGGCCGTCGGCCAACCCGGCAGCGGGACGTCCACCCTGCTGCGCTCGATCGCCCTCCAGGCGCTCCACCACGACGGCGACGTGCTGATCGTCGAGGGCGGCGGCAGCGGCGAGTACTCCTGCCTCTCCGGCCGCGCGGGCGTCCTGGCCGTGGAGTGCGGCCCCAAGGGCGCGCCGGCCATCCTGGAGTGGGCCGCGCACGAGACCGAGCGACGGCTCGTCGCCACCCACCGGGCCCGCGAGGCCGGCCGGCCCCTGCCCGAGGACACCCGGCGCCCGCTGTGGATCCTGCTCGACCGCCCCAGCGTGCTCACCCACCTCGCGGCGGCCGAGGGGCGGCCCGACCCCCTCGCGCGGCTCCAGGTGCCGTTGCGTCACGGTCGGGCCGCGCACGTCACGGTGGTGGTCGCGGAACAGTTCGAGCACCTGGAACTGCTCGACGACGCCGTCTGGCAGCACACCCGGGCCCGCGTCGTGCTCGGCTCCGCCTCGATCCAGCAGATCACCGACGTGCTCGGCCTGCCCCCGCACACCACCCCGACCGCGATGGTGCCGCCCGGGCGCGGGTACGCGCGGCTCGGCACGGGCCCCGTGCACCGGGTGCAGGTGCCCGCGACCCCGGACCCGTACGACGACGCCGCGCATCCGGCGCACCGTCAGGCGGTGCTGGAGCTGCTGCCGGAGCGACAGGCCCGGCCGCCGGCGGTCGAGGAGCACGTCACGCCGTCGAAGCCGCTGCACATCGTCCAGCCCCCGGCCCAGGCGCAGGGCCCCGCGATCGACGCCCGGGAGAGCGCGGAGGTGCCGGCGGAGACACCGCCCGCGCGCGGCCCGTGGCCGGTCGGGCCGTAGCGGGCACCCGACCGTCGACAGCCCTCAGGCGACGAACGTGCGCGGGGGTTCCGCCCCGCTGCCGCCGGCGCCCGTGCCGACCAGCCGGGCCGCCGCCGCGAGCCGCGAGGCGGCCTCCTCGGCCACCGGGCCGCCGACCGTGAACGGCAGCCGGACGTACCCCTCGAAGGCCCCGTCCACGCCGAACCGGGGGCCCGAGGGGACCCGTACGCCGACCCGCTCCCCCACCTCGGCCAGCCGGGACCCGGACAGTCCGCCCGCGCGGGCCCACAGGGTGAGGCCGCCCCGGGGGACCTGGAACTCCCAGTCGGGCAGTTCCCGGCGTACCGCGGCGACGAGCGCGTCGCGGTTCTCCCGGGCCTGGTCGCGGCGGATCCCGACGGCCTCCTCCCAGCCCCCGGTCCGCATCAGCCAGTTCACCGCGAGCTGTTCGAGCACGGGCGTGCCGAGGTCGGCGTACGCGCGGGCCGCGACCAGGCTGCGGATGACGTCGGGGGCCGCGCGGACCCAGCCGATGCGCATGCCGGCCCAGAAGGCCTTGCTCGCGGAACCGACGGTGACGACCGTGGAGCCGGCGGGGTCGAAGGCGCAGACCGGACGGGGCATCTCCACGTCCGGGTCCAGCCGGAGTTCGGCCATGGTCTCGTCGGCGACGAGCACGGTGCCGGCCGAGCGGGCCGCCTCCACCATCGCGCGGCGCTGTTCGTCCGGGGCGAGGGCGCCGGTGGGGTTGTGGAAGTCGGCGACCACGTAGGCGAGCCGGGGGGCGGAGTCGCGCAGCACCTGCCGCCAGACGTCCATGTCCCAGCCGCTCAGCCCGGCGGCCATCGCGACGGGTACGAGGCGCACCCCGGCGGCGCGCATGAGCTGGAGGATGTTGGCGTAGGACGGGGATTCGACGGCGATGCGTTCGCCGCGTCCCGCGAAGAGGCTGCAGATGGCGTCGATGGCGCCCATGGCCCCGGTGGTCACCATGATCTGCTCGGGCATCGTGGGGATGCCGCGCTCGGTGTAGCGGTCGGCGAGCATCCTGCGCAGGGCGGGCAGGCCGGCGGGGTAGTCGCCGTGGGTGTGCGCGTACGGCGGCAGTTCCTCCAGGGCTCCCTGGACGGCCTTGGTGAGCCAGGGCTCGGGGGCCGGCAGGGCGGCGCAGCCGAGGTCGATCATCGAGCCGAGGGACTCGGGCGGCAGGGGTTCCAGGCCCCGGGCGGGAAGCGGGTTCCCGGCGGGCACGGCGGTCCAGCTGCCGGCGCCCCGGCGGGATTCGAGGAAGCCTTCGCCGCGCAGGGCCTCGTAGGCGGCGGCGACGGTGGTGCGGCTGACGGTGAGCGCGACGGCCAGCTCCCGCTCGGCGGGCAGCCGGGCGGCGACGGGGACGCGCCCTTCGAGGACGAGGAGCCGGATGCCGTCGGCGAGGCTGCGGTAGGCGGGCGGCTTGCGCGTGCCGGACGTGGCGGAGCGCCCCTGCTGCGAGGTGATGAGGCGGGCGAGCTGTGCGGCGCCGACCGCCGAGGTCCACTGAGCCATGCTGTCCGGTCCACCTTCGTCGAATTGGCCCCGTCCGGTCCGAGGGGCGACCGGTATTGGATTGGTTCTGCGCGATCCAGGGTGTCACGGGGCGGTCCATTCGAGCCACGGGGCTCCCGGGAGGGCGGAAGGGGGCACGGCGGGGGCCCTCCGGCGCGGTCGCGTTCACCCCGCGGCCATCCGGACGCTCCCGTCCCATCGGCGGCAGGGGGCATACTGCCGCCGTGACGCACGTACGCCTTCGGCACCCGTATCTGGACCATCCCGCTCCCATCCCCTTCGCGCACCGGGGAGGGGCCGCGGACGGGCTGGAGAACACCGCCGCCGCCTTCCACCGGGCGGCCGACGCGGGTTACCGCTACTTCGAGACCGATGTGCACGCCACGGTCGACGGGAAGCTGGTCGCCTTCCACGACTCCACCCTGGACCGGGTCACCGACGGGAGCGGGCGGATCGCCGAACTGCCGTGGAAGCGGATCCGGGAGGCCCGGGTGGCGGGCTCCGAGCCCCTGGCCCTGTTCGAGGACCTCCTGGAGGAGTTCCCGGAGGCCCGCTGGAACGTCGACGTCAAGGCCGAGAGCGCCCTGCACCCGTTGGTGAACCTGATCGCGCGGGCCCGGGTCTGGGACCGGGTGTGCGTGGGCTCCTTCTCGGAGAGCCGGGTCGCCCGGGCCCAGAAGATCGCCGGTCCCCGGCTGGCGACCTCGTACGGGGTGCGCGGTGTGCTGGGGCTGCGGCTGCGGTCGTTCGCGATCCCGGCGGCGCTGCGCGCGGGAGCGGTGGCGGCGCAGGTTCCGGAGACCCAGGCCGGCGTCCGGGTGGTCGACCGGCGGTTCGTCCGGACGGCGCACGAGCGGGGACTCCAGGTGCACGTGTGGACCGTGAACGAACCGGAACGCATGGACTCTCTTCTCGACATGGGAGTCGATGGCATCATGACCGACCGGATCGACATCTTGCGCACGGTGCTGGACCGGCGCGGAGCCTGGGCCTGACCGCCCGTTCGGACTCCCCGCCGGCCGCGGCGGCCGAGGCGGCACGGGACAGCGAGGGGGCACCGGAGTGACTGCGCGAGACCTATCTCCACCAGAGGAAGCGGAACCGGGGACGGAGGACGGAAGAGCCGGCGCCGCCGCCCGCAAACGCGAACAGCACGGCTGGTACTTCTACGACTTCGCCTGCTCGGTCTACTCGACCAGCGTGCTCACGGTGTTCCTCGGTCCCTACCTGACGGCCGTGACCAAGGCCGCGGCGGATGCCGAGGGCTACGTACACCCGCTGGGCGTCCCGGTCCGGGCCGGTTCCTTCTTCGCGTACGCGGTCTCCGCGTCCGTGCTGCTGGCCGTGCTGATCATGCCGCTGGCGGGGGCCGTCGCGGACCGGAGCGGCCGCAAGAAGCCGCTGCTGGCGGTGGCGGCGTACACGGGCGCGGCGGCGACGGCCGGGATGTTCTTCCTCGACGGCGAGCGCTACCTGCTCGGCGGGTTCCTGCTGATCGTGGCGAACGCCTCGCTGGCGGTCTCGATGGTGTTGTACAACGCCTTCCTGCCGCAGATCGCCACACCGGACGAGCGGGACACCGTCTCCTCGCGGGGTTGGGCCTTCGGCTACACCTCGGGCGCCCTGGTGCTCGTCCTGAACCTGGTGCTCTACCAGGGCCACGACTCCTTCGGGCTGTCCGAGGGCGCGGCGGTGCGCATCTGTCTGGCGTCGGCGGGCCTGTGGTGGGGCGCCTTCGCGATCATCCCGTTGCGGCGGCTGCGCGACCGGGGGGTGGTCCGGGAGGCGGGTGCGGCGCCGCCGGTCAGCGGGTGGCGGCAGCTGGTGGCCACGTTGAAGGACATGCGGCGCTATCCGTTGACGCTGTCGTTCCTGCTGGCCTATCTGATCTACAACGACGGCGTGCAGACGGTGATCTCCCAGGCCTCGGTCTACGGGTCGGAGGAACTGGAGCTGGAGCAGTCCACGCTGATCGTGGCGGTGCTGCTGGTCCAGGTCCTGGCGGTGGCGGGCGCGCTGGGGATGGGTCGGCTGGCAGGTCTGTACGGCGCCAAGCGGACGATCCTCGGTTCGCTGGCCGCGTGGGCGGTGACGCTGGCCGCCGGGTACTTCCTGCCGGCCCGGACGCCGGTGTGGTTCTTCGCGCTGGCGGCGATGATCGGGCTGGTGCTGGGCGGGAGCCAGGCGCTGTCGCGTTCGCTGTTCTCGCACCTGGTCCCGGCGGGCAAGGAGGCCGAGTACTTCTCCGCCTACGAGATGAGCGACCGGGGGCTGAGCTGGATCGGACCGCTGGTCTTCGGACTGACGTACCAGGTCACGGGCAGTTATCGGGACGCGATCATATCGTTGGTGGTGTTCTTCGCACTGGGTTTCGTGCTGCTCGCGAGGGTGCCGGTACGGCGCGCGGTGGAGGCGGCGGGCAATCCTGTTCCCGAGAGGATCTGACAGCGGGTCCGAGAAAGAATTCGGAACGAATTTCGACGTTCAAGCGAAGGGCCGGTAGTGTACGCCTTTGGCCTGCCAGGCGGACCGTTACTGCGCGCTCACAAAGAGCGGACGTTGGGTGACATCTGCTGCCAGATGTGACAAAACGGGCACTGGTGGGTACAACAAGGGGCGGTACGACGGGCGACGCATGACCCGGAGCGGGAATCTATACCGCCGACCGGACGTTGACCGGATGACGACGACAGCGACACCTGTCCTGTGGGCGACAAGCCCGGGAGGCACGATTCATGAGTGAGCGAGCTCTCCGCGGTACGCGGCTCGTGGTTACCAGCTACGAGACGGACCGCGGCATCGATCTGGCCCCGCGCCAGGCGGTGGAGTACGCATGCCAGAACGGACATCGATTTGAGATGCCGTTCTCGGTTGAGGCAGAAATTCCGCCGGAGTGGGAGTGCAAGGCGTGCGGCGCCATGGCACTCCTGGTGGACGGGGACGGGCCCGAAGAGAAGAAGGGCAAGCCTGCGCGAACGCACTGGGACATGCTCATGGAGCGACGCACCCGCGAGGAGCTGGAGGAAGTGCTTGCCGAGAGGCTCGCGGTCCTCCGTTCCGGCGCCATGAACATTGCCGTGCATCCGCGGGACAGCCGCAAGTCCGCCTGACAACCGGACTGAGAACAAAGCCGAGGGCCCCCGCCACATCCGTGGCGGGGGCCCTCGGCTTGTCCGGCTGCGGACGGCCGCGGAGCCGGATGGATCAAGGTCCGGGATCGGCGCTTCAGGGGGTCAGCGGCGGCCGGTGACCGGCGTCCGGGCCGGCCTGGCCCGGTCCGGGCCCCGGCCGGTCCTCGCGGATGACCTCGCCTTGGACGACCTTGCCGTCCGGCTGGTGGATCCGGGCCTGCTGGAAGGCGTCGCCGAAGGTTCCGGCGGGCGCGGCGGCCATCCTGCGTTCCAGGGAGCGCGTGGCCCGGCGGCTGATCAGTGCCCGGACGGGCGGGAGCAGCAGGAGCAGTCCGGCGGCGTCGGAGATCAGCCCCGGCAGCATCAGGAACAGGCCCGCGAGCATGATCAGGCCGTTGCCCTGGCCGGGCTGTTGCCTGGCCTGCTCGGGCCCCTGTCCCTGCTGGGCCCGCTGGAGGGTGTCGGTGAGGTTCTTGAAGGCCCGTCGCCCGGCGCGCTTGATGACCACGGCGCCGAGGAGCATCCCGCCCGCGATCAGCAGGGCGACGGTCAACCCGCCGGCGGCTCCGGCGACCAGGCTGAGCAGCCAGATCTCCAGGATCAGCCAGGCGGCGACCGCCAGGGGAAGCAGGGTGCGGGCGGGCGAGCGCCGTCGTGGGGCCGTCGAAATGCCGGTCGTCATGTCACCAGTGTGCCTCGGGCGGTGTAAAAGCGACCTCAGTCGGAGGTACCGGACATCCCTTGAGGGATGTCGGGGGGAGAGGGTGTCCGGGCGGGTCAGTGCGGGGGCCGGCCGGTCAGCTTGGCGGCCCGGGCCTTGATGCCCCACTGGGTGACCCGCCACAGGGCCTCCACCACGATGTCCCTGCTCATCTTGCTGTCGCCGAACTCGCGCTCGACGAAGGTGATGGGCACCTCGACGACCCTGAAGCCCTGGCGGACGGCCCGACGGGCCAGGTCCACCTGGAAGCAGTAGCCGGCGGAGGCCACCTCCTCCAGGCCCAGGCCCTCCAGCGTCTCGCTGCGGAAGGCGCGGTAGCCGCCGGTCACGTCGCGGATCGGCACGTCCAGGAGCAGCCGGGAGTACGTGGAACCCCCGCGGGAGAGCATCTCGCGGCTCTTGGGCCAGTTGACCACGCGGCCGCCCGGCACCCAGCGGGATCCCAGGACCAGGTCGGCGTTGCCGAGGGCGGTGAGCAGCCGGGGCAGTTCCTCGGGGCGGTGGGATCCGTCGGCGTCCATCTCCACGAGGACCCCGTAGCCGTGCTCCAGGCCCCAGGCGAAGCCGGCCAGGTAGGCGGCGCCGAGGCCTTCCTTGCCCTTGCGGTGCAGGACGTGGACCTGCTCGTCGGCGCAGGCCAGTTCGTCGGCGAGCTTGCCGGTGCCGTCGGGGCTGTTGTCGTCGGCGACCAGGACGTGCGCTGCGGGGACGGCGGCGCGGACCCTGCCGACGATGGGGCCGATGTTCTCGGCCTCGTTGTACGTCGGAATGATCACCAGGATGGTGCCGAGCGGCCCGTGGGTCCGCTGTCCTGCCTCGCTCACTGGGTCCCCTTGAAGTGTTTCTCGTCCGGTCGGCCTCGTACGTCCCGTCACAGCAGGATGATTTTAGAACAGCGATCGGAGCCGGCGGTCCTTCGGGCCGGCCCGGTTCCCGCTGGCTGCGGGTGACCGTGACCGTTGTCTACTGGACCGCCGGGCCCCGACCTGAGGCCACCAGCCGCCGGCGAAACCTTCCCTCGCCCCCGAGGCGCGGGTGCGCTGAGCGGACGGATCCGTCCGGTACGGACGTCCTGTTGGTGGACCCGGCCGAACCTATCCGGGTCCGGCCGTCGGGACCGAACCGAGGCCGGTCGGATCACCCCTGTGGGCGTACGAAAACCTCTCGGCCGCCGACGACCGTGGCCAGGCACACCGGCAGTTCCCCGCCGGGGGTCAGGTCGGGCAGCCCCGGGGTGCCCGAGCGCGGGTCGGTGGACCAGCGGGCGACCCGGTCGTCGGGAGCCTGGACGACCAGTTCCTCGGTCCGCCAGACGGCGTAGTCGGCCGGGGCGCCGGGAACGAGGGTGCCCGCGTCGTCCCGGCCCAGGGCCCGCCAACCGCCGCGGGTGTGGGCGGCGAAGGCGGCCCGTACGGAGATCCGGTGCTCGGGGGTGCGGTGGAAGGCGGCCGCCCGGACGGTGCCCCACGGGTCGAGCGGGGTGACGGGCGCGTCGGAGCCGAAGGCCAGCGGGACGCCGGCCTTCAGCAGGGCCGCGTACGGGTTGAGGGTGCGGGCGCGCTCCGCGCCGAGCCGGTCGGCGTACATGCCGCCCTCGCCGCCCCAGGCGGCGTCGAAGGCGGGCTGCACGGAGGCGGTGAGGCCCAGTTCCGCGAAGGCGGCGATGGTGGCCGGGGTCATCATCTCGGCGTGCTCGACCCGGTGGCGGGCGGCCCGCACCCGGGCGAGGCCCACGGTCTCGGCGGCGGCCCTGACGCCTTCGACGACGGCGCTGACGGCGGCGTCGCCGATGGCGTGGAAGCCGGCCTGGAGGCCCTGTTCGGTGCACGCGGCGACGTGCGCCGCGACGTCACGGGCGTCCAGGTAGCCGGTGCCGGTGTGCGCGGCGTCGGTGTACGGGGCGTGCAGGCAGGCGGTGTGGGAGCCGAGTGCGCCGTCCACGAAGAGGTCGCCGGCGGCCCCGACCGCGCCGAGCCGCTTGGCCAGGTCGAGGTCCCGATCGGCCCAGTAGCCGAAGACGCGCGGGCCGGGGTGGGTGCGCGCCAGGTCGAGCAGGGCGGTGAAGTCCTCCGGGGAGGAGATCTCCGGGCCGCCGCACTCGTGCACGGAGCCGATGCCGAGGGAGGCGGCCCGGTCCAGGGCGGCCCGCTGGGCCTCGGCGCGCTGGGCGGGGCCGACGGCGCCGAGGGCGACCGCGCGCACGGCGTGGTGGGCGTCGGCGGTCAGCGGCTCGTCGCAGGCGACGAGGCCCGCGCCCCCGGGGACGAGGTCGAGCAGCGCGGTGGTGACCACGGCCGAGTGGACGTCGATGCGGCTGAGGTAGAGCGGACGGCCGCCGGTGGCCCGGTCCAGTTCCTCGCGGCGCGGGGCGCGGCGCTCGGGCCATCGGGCGGCGTCCCAGCCGTGTCCGAGGAGCACCCGGTCGGCGGGGCGGCGCTCGGCGTGGGCGCGTACCCGGTCCAGGGCGTCCGCGAGGGTGCGGGCGTCGGAGAGGTCCAGTCCGGTGAGGGCGAGACCGGTGGAGGTGGTGTGCACGTGGGCGTCGGTGAACGCGGGCGTGACGAGCGCCCCGTCGAGGTCGACGACCTCGTCGACGCCCTGTGCGAAGGCGTCGGCGGCGCCTTCCGAGCCGACCCAGGCGACGTGGCCGCGCTCGACGACCATCGCGGTGGCGAACGGGTCGGCGGGGCTGTGCACCTCGCCGCCGCGCAGGAGGACGGTGCGGTCGGGTACGGGGGCTCCGGCGGCGTCGGCGGAGGCGGTGCGGTCAGTCATGGGACCCAGTCTCGCGCCTCCGCCGGCCGGGCCCGACCTCGGGTCCCGCCGGGGCGGGGGTCGGGGCCGGGCGGTGCGGAAGACGGGTCAGGGGGGCGTCACACGCGCGGCGGGCGGGACTCGTACGGGGTGGACAGCACCACCGTCGTGCGGGTCGAGACGTGCGCCAGGGCGCGCAGTCGGCCCAGCAGGTCCTCCAGCTCCAGGGGCGTGCCCACACGGACCTTGAGGATGTAGTTCTCGTCTCCGGCCACGCTGTGGCAGGCCTCGATCTCGGGGACGCCCGCCAGGCGGTCGGCGATGTCGTCCGGTGCGCTGGGATCGAACGGCTTGACCGAGATGAACGCCGTCAGGGGCAGCCCCACGGCCTCGGGGTCGACCACGGCGGCATAGCCGCGGATCACCCCGCGCTGCTCCAGGCGGCGTACTCGCTGATGGACCGCCGACGTGGACAGTCCCGTGGCCTTGCCCAGATCCGTGTAGCTCATTCGCCCGTCCCGCACGAGCAGATCAACGATCTGGCGGTCCAGCTCCTCCATTGCGCTCATAGCCGCTCAACCTATGGCCCAAGACCGCTTCCGGCACAGCGGTGTCCACGGGTTGGGTGGCACCTGCGGCGGGCATGTGACCAAGGCCACAGGGGTACGGGGGCGTACCGGGGGTGGTTGTGGTTACTCGTGCCGCTCGACGGGAAGTGCTTGGTGTGGCCGTGGCCGAAGAAGCTGCCCGCCCGGCCCATTCAAGGGGGAGTACATCCATGCTGAACGCCAAGCGCGCCGGTCGCATCGAACCGGAGCCTCCGGAACTGCTCGATTCCGACGAGGACGGCTACTTCGACGAGGCCGAGGGGTTCGAGATCCACCACGCGATCTGCCCCGACTGCGGCCAGTCGATCGCCCTCGTCGCGGACGAGGAGTACCTGCCGCAGCACGCCCTCTGCCCGTCCCCGTGGAACCCGTTCGGACTCACGGTGTGCGCGGGTACGGGCCGGCCGGCTTCCGACGCGCTGCCGACCGTGGGCGGGTTCCCGCACGAGGTGCAGGAGCTCGACCCGATCGTGCACCTGTCCCTCCCGCAGGGCCTCGACTGGCGTACGCAGCCCTTCTCGCACGTCGGCGGTCCGGGCTCGCGTCCCGTCCGCGTGACGGCCCCGCTGCCGCCGCAGATGCGCCAGCACGCGCAGGCCGCCTGACGGGCCGCGTCCTACCAGTACGTTCCCCGCACCATCGCGTCGAGGGTGGCGTGGTGCAGGATCAGGCCGTCCGGGTCCGCCGGGACCTCGACCTCCCCGAAGTGCGCCTGTCGGTAGGCGATGCGCAGCATCACGATCCCGTGCCGCAGGGCGGCGTAGAGGGTGTGGAACCCCATGTCCCGCGGGGTGTGCCCGGTGAGTTCGGCGTACCGGCGTTCCACGTCCTCGCGGCGCAGGAAGTCGGGCAGGCCCGACTGGCCGAACCCGACGGTCAGGTCCTGGAAGAACCGGTGCAGGTAGACGGTCCAGCCCAGGTCGACCTCCCGGGGGGCGTACGCGGCCATCTCCCAGTCGAGCACGGCCACCGGATCGAAGCCGTCGGCCTGGTAGACGACGTTGCCGATGCGGGCGTCGCCCCAGTTGAGGACGGGGTCGCCCTCGTCGGCCGGCCAGAGTTCCTCCAGCCGGTCGAAGGCCCGCTCCAGGAGCGGTGAGCGGGCCAGTGTGGCCACCACCCACTCGTAGTAGGCACGTTGGGCCGTGACGTGGCGGCGCAGCGGGCTTCCCTCCCCGGGCGGGAGGAGGAACCGCGCCTCCTCTGCGGGGAACTGGTCGTGGAGGCGGGCGAGCAGGGAGATGCTCGCCTCCTGGAGCCGGGCGCGTTCGGCGTCGGTGGCGGAGTGCAGCCAGTTGCCCTCGTACGTGTAGGGCATGACGTCGGGCGGTACCCGGCCCTCGGCGCGGGCCATGACGAAGAAGGGCGCGCCGAGCGGGCCCGGATCCTCCTCCAGCCAGCGCACGCGCGGGACGGGCAGGTCGGTGTGGGCGGCGACCAGGCTCATCACGCGGTGCTGGCGGGGCATGTCGTAGGTGGGGAAGACGGTGTAGGCGGCCGGGTCCGCGGCCAGGCGCAGGGCGCAGGCCCGTTCCGGGGTGTCGGGGTGCTCGATGTCGAAGAGCAGGGTCTCGCTGGACATGCCGTTGGAGCCGGGGACGGAGGTGTTGACGACCTTCGCGCCGGGGAGGGTCGCGTCGAGCCAGGCCGCGAGGCGGCGGCCGAGTTCCTCGGGTTCGCGGGTGGAGGTGCGGGGACGTGGTGCCGTTGGCATGGCGGGTCCTGCCTTCCCTTCCGGTGGGATGTCGTCCTCGGGGCTCTCCCGACGTCCGCTCTCGGTCACGGGGCCACGGAGGTGTGGTCGGTGAAGCCGCTCGGGTCATGGCGGCCGAAGCTTCCGTGCTCGAAGATGCCGTGTCCGACCCGGCCGTCGAGGGTGAAGCGGGCCGAGTGGTCGGTGACCCCGTAGGCGGCCATGGGGTGCGCGGCGGGATCGGAGAGGTCGTAGGCGCGCCGGTCGGTCCAGGCACGGCCCTGCCAGGTGCCGTGCTGCCAGTCGGCGGCGGGCGGGTAGCCGGCGCCGACGGCGAGGGGGGAGGAGTTGAGGACGCGGACGCCGAGTTCGAGGGGTTTGCGGGTGGGGTCGGTGAGGTGGACGACGGCGCTCTCGGGGTGGCGGCTGCCGGGGCGGTAGCGGATGTCGGTGTGCGGCCAGCCGAGTTGGACGTCGTTGCGGTCGTCGCCCGCGGGGAAGACCTGGACGGCCTCGTTGAGGGTGCGGTGGCCGTCGGCGTCCTCCTGGACGACGACCATGAGGAACCGGTCCTCGAAGCGGACGGGTATCCAGAGCCAGTGGAAGCCCTCGGGGCGGTGTTCCTCCGCTGCCCGGCCGCCGTCCTCGCCGGGGATCGGGCGCACTCCCCAACTGCGGTCGCGGGTGCCGGTCCACGCGCCCGGCGTGAGGGCGAGTTCCTCGCCCTTGACGCGGATGGTGCCGGTGACGTTGCCGGCCTGGACGAAGCGGCGGCCTTCCAGCATGAGGCGGTCCCCGCGGCGCTGGACGTGGTGGGGCTCCCAGACGGCGGGGAACTCGGCGGTCCAGGTGATGTCGTACGAGAGGCCCTCGGGGTCGTCGGGGTCGGCGTCGCAGTGCAGGCCGATCCGCTTGAGGGGCTCGTCGACGGTGATGCGGAGCGGGCCGACGGAGAGGTTCATCCGGTCGTCGCCGAGGGCGTCGGAGGCGCGGACGGCGAGGAGTTCGTCGCCGATGCGCAGGGTGGCGTAGGCGTCGATGACGCCCGCGTTGGGGTAGACGCCGAGGCCGAGGATGAGGACGGCCCGGCCGGCGTGGTCGAAGACGTGGAAGATGCAGCGGTCGTAGGCGTTGCGGTCGCCGCTGACGAGGTGCTTCATCGACAACGGCGCCTGGTGGATGGGGTATTCGTCGAGCGGGACGGGCCGGTCGGCGGGCATGGCGGACCTCCTGGGCGCGGCCGCGTGGCGGCGCGTGACGTGGCGTGGCGCGGTTGGCCTGGTGTGCGACGGTGTGCGACTCGAGCGGATATGACGGTACGTCAGAAACCGTTTCGAGGAACAGACTTGTGGCACTACGCGACAGGAAGGCACGTCCGGACACCCGGGTCGGGAGGGGACACCTGCCCGCTCACCCACCGTCCACCGCACGTCGGCGGGGCGGCGCGGTCGGTGGAAGCGTCGGGGACACGTCGAACGGATGGCCGTGGGCGGGGGCCGGTTACCCGTGGGCTGATCTCGCGTTTTGCCGTGCATGACCACGCTTGAGACGTCCACGCCGAGAACGGGTCGCAGGCGGCGGCCCACGCCTCACGGGTACGAAGAATCGGTTCCGCTGCGGAACCCCGACACGCCCGTCTACAACGCGCTCCTGGCCCGCTGGACCGCCGAGGGCCGGACGGTGCCGGGGCGGCGCGATCCGGAGTGGTCACGGATCGCCTCGTCCCCGATCTGGCCCAGCGGCCCCCTGTACGGAGGCTGAGCCGGACGCTCCGGCGGGAGGGCAACCGCACGGTCGGGCCGGGCCGAGCGCCCGACGGGCCGGGGCCGGGCCGACCGGGCCGCGGGGCGCCGGCCCGGGGCCCGTCGGGGCGGCCGGCGCCCCGGCCCGGGCGCCTCAGCGGGTCTCGGGGCCCGCGAGGTGGCGGGCGATGACCATGCGCTGGATCTGGTTGGTGCCCTCCACGATCTGGAGCACCTTCGCCTCGCGCATGAGCCGCTCCACCGGGAAGTCCGCGGTGTACCCGTAGCCGCCGAGGACCTGCACCGCGTCCGTCGTGACGGCCATCGCGGCGTCCGTGCAGAACAGCTTGGCCATGGCGGCCTGGCGGGAGAAGGGCTTGCCGGCGTCCCGCAGGCGCGCGGCGGCGAGGTACAGCGCCCGACCCGCCTCGATCTTGGTCGCCATGTCGGCCAGCATGAAGCGCAGCCCCTGGAAGTCCGCGATGGGGTGCCCGAACTGCTTGCGGTCCAGGGCGTAGACCAGGGCCTCGTCCAGGGCCGCCTGGGCGACGCCGATCGCGCAGGCGGCGATCCCGAGCCGGCCGGCGTCCAGGGCGGCCAGGGCGATGGTGAAGCCCTGCCCCTCCTCGCCGATGCGCCGGGTGTCGGGGACGCGTACGCCGTCGAAGTGCAGCTGGGCGGTGGGCGAGCCCTTCATGCCCATCTTCTTCTCGGGGACCGCCGCCGTCAGGCCGGCCGCGTCGCCGGGCACGAGGAAGGCGGTGATGCCCTTGGGGCCGTTGACACCCGTGCGCGCGAGGACGGTGTAGAAGTCCGCGACCCCGCCGTGCGTGATCCACGCCTTGGTGCCGGTGATGATCCAGTCGTCGCCGTCGCGGACGGCCTTGGTGGTCAGCGAGGCGGCGTCGGAGCCGGCGGCCGGCTCCGAGAGACAGTAGGCGCCGAGCAGGCCGCCGCCGAGCATGGCGGGGAGGTGGGCGCCCTGCTGCTCCTTGGTGCCGTAGCCGGCGAGGCCGTGGCAGGCCAGGGAGTGCACGCTGACACCGAGGCCGACCGTCAGCCGGGCCGCGGCGAGCTCCTCCAGCACCTGGAGGTAGACCTCGTACGGCTGCTCACCGCCGCCGAACTCGCCGGCGTACGGGAGCCCCAGCAGGCCGGCCTCCGACAGGAGCGTGAAGACCTCCCGGGGGAAGCGTCCGTCGTCCTCCTCCTCGGCGGCCCGGGGGCGGATCTCCCGCTGCGCGATCTCTCGTACGAGCGCGAGCAGATCACGGGACTCTTCGGTGGGCAGCTGTCGGTCCACCGGCTGCGGGGCGCGGTCGGTCATGGCGGCGCTCTCCTCCCTGGTCGGGCACGGCGGCGACGCGTGAGGTGTGGGACGCGCCACCGGATCTCGGTGCTCTCACAGCCGATACTGCCCTCCCGGATCGCGGAAGGGCCTGTTCAGTGGCTGCGGCGGCTTGAGTATGCCCGATCAGGGGCTTCCCGTCACCGGTGCATGATCATCGGGATCCCCCGGGGCCTCGTGCGCCGGTGGAGCGGGGTGGTCGGGGGCGAACTCCTCGATCACCGTCAGGGTCGCGCGCAGCTGCCGCACGAGCAGCGCCGCGACCTCGTCCCGGCCGAGCCGGCCCTCCCCGTCGAGGCCGCCGATCCACTCCAGGGTGATCCCCTCGACCCCGGAGAGCCAGCCCACGAGCGCGAGCCGGGCGAGCGGCGAGACCGTGCGGCGGCCGTACGCGGCCTCCGCGATGGTGGCGACCAGTTCCTCGCGGACCGCGTCGCGGATGGCGAGCACCTCGGCGTCGGAGCCGACGCCGCCGGTGACGATCGTGCGGTAGGCGGCCCGGTGGTGTTCGGCGTAGTACAGGTAGCCGTCGATGGTGCGGCGGGCCCGTTCCGAGCCGGCCAGTTCGGTCTCCGCGGCCGCGCGGGCGACGAGTTCGGCGACGGACTCCTCGACGATGGCGAGGTAGTAGCCGCGCTTGCTCTTGAAGTAGTAGTAGATCAACCCCTTGGCGACACCGGCGTGTTGGGCGATGTCGTCCATGGAAAGCGCGTCGTACGAGGTGTCGGCGAACAACTTGCGCCCGATCGCCATGAGTTCGGCCCGACGGGCCTGCGAACGGCCGGTCGCGCCACGCTGTTGACTATTATTCAAATTCGGCCCTAGCCTCGAACTCCCACAGGAAGCCCGCAGTATGGCAGACCTGTCTCATGCACTTCCCTGCGCACGGACGACGTACGGGAGGCACCTCCATGAGCACGAACAGCGGCCGCGAGGGCCGGGTCAAGTGGAAGAAGACGGTGGCGGTCGCACTGCCCGCGGTGATCGCGGTCGGGGCGATGGGCGTCGTCATGGCGCAGGGCGCGCTCGCCGCGTCCTTCGCCGTCTCGGGGACCTCATTCCAGGTCTCCTCATCCAAGTTGAGCAGCAAGGGCCTGGCGTCCTACGTGCAGACGGACCGTTCCGTCGACGGCAAGGGGCATCCGGTGGCGTTGCTCGGCATCGGCGAGGCCACGCTGGCCGACATCTGCCAGTCCGCCCGGGTGAAGACCCCGGTGGGCACGGTGGTCTTCAAACTGAGCGCCGGCGGACCCGCCGGCCAGGTCACCGCCGATAACCTGGTGATCGACGGCGAGGACCTCGACGGTGACGCCACCTTCGGCACGGCGCAGATCGGCCGGGACGCCTCCACCCTCGACCAGGTCGAGGGGGTCAGGGGCGAACCGGGCGCGTTCGGTCTCCAGGCCGGGAACATCGAGGTCCTGAACGTGCGCTCGCACGCCTGGTCCGCGACCGGCGGCAACTTCCGCCTCAAGGGCATGAAGTTGAGCGTCGGCCTGGACGGCAAGCAGTGCTTCTAGGGGCGCGCCGACCCGCGGATCCGGGCACGGGGCGGTGGGCGCCGCGGCTCCCCCTGCCCGGCCCGCGGCGACGACTGCGCGCCTGGCGGCGGACCCGGCCGTTCTGGGGCGGGCTGCTGCTGGTGTCGGGCGGGATCGAGCTGCTGTTGGTCCCGCTCTCCCCGCTGACCGTGCTGGTCAGCCTGGGGCTCGGCGGGATCGCGGCGATCGGGATCGGGGCGGCGCTGGTGGTGGCCGGGCTGTTCCTGTGGTTCCTGCCGCAGGCCAGGGCGTACGTGTCGATCCACGCCCTGCTGCTCTCCGTGCTGTCCTTCGTGGCGACGAACCTGGGCGGCTTCCTGGTGGGGATGCTGCTCGGCATCGCCGGCAGTGCGCTGGCCTTCGGCTGGACCCCGCTGCCGGAGAAGGAGGAGGCGGAGGCGGAGGCCGACTCGGCGGAGGGGGACGCCGCCGCGGCGGCCGGCGCCGGGCCCGGGAGCGTACCCGGTCCGGGTGGCGCCGGGTCACGCGCGACGGCGGTGGCACTGCCCCTGGCCCTGCTGGTCGCGCTGTCCTCGGGGGCCCCGCCGGCCAGGGCCGACGCGGCCGCGCAGGGGCCTCCGAGGGCGGCCCGTACTCCCCCGACGGTGACCACCTCGCTGTTCGCGCCCCAGGGCTTCGCCCTGGCGGGGGTCACCGAGCTGGACACGATCGACGGGCCGCGCAGGGTGCTGGTGCTGCGGATGGCGGCGGCCTCGCTGTACGACTACCGGCTGCGCACCCGGGACGGCGGGGACGAATACGGCCTGTCGGCCCGGTCCTTGACCCTGCGGGGCGACGTCACCCTGTACCTGACCCGGTTCAGCGGCTGCATCGAGGGGCTGCTGTGCGTCACGTTCAGCCCCGAGGGGTTGCCCGCTCCCCCGGTGATCCCGCCGTTCGTCTTCATGACGCGGGTGACCGCCGAACAGGCACTGGTCACCTCGGACGTGATCGTCACCGACGGGCTGCGCCTGGACGCCTCGTGATCCGGCGGCGCCGTCCTCCGCGCGCCGCCGAGGACTCCGCGATCTAAAGCCAGCCGACCTGGGTGACGAACATGGCGATGACGACCACCAGGGTCCAGCCGAGCACGTGCTCCAGCCAACCGGAGCCGTCCTTGGGGCCGCCCGTGCGGGCGAGGCTGCGGGCGCGGTCGGTCGGGGCTGCGGCATGTGTGGTCATGCCGTCCAATGTGGCAGCATTCGCGGCTCTTGCGGTAGGGACGAGAGACGAGCGTCACGGGTGGCGCACGTCACGCCCGCGGGGTCCGGCGGGCGTGACGGGGCGGTGCGGTGCGCCGCGGTCAGCCCGTGCGGCGGTCCCGGCCGGCCATGCCCGCCATGGCCAGTGCCAGCACCAGCGCGACGGCGCCGGCGATGACGTTGCTGAGCACGGTGCGGGTCGTGGCGACGTCTCCCGCGATGACCCACGGGGCGACGATCGTCCAGGCCGCGATGACGACGGCGGTCCACGCCATCGCGTGCGTGCGCTCGTAGGCGGACCCGAGGCCGCCCATGCACAGGCAGTACGCCAGTCCGGCGATCAGGTTGTTGACCGCCAGTGAGCCGAAGCCGCTGAACCCGACGATCCACGGCGACGCCGCGATGTAGAGGCCGGTGATCAGGGCCATCGCCTCGACCGCCTGCGCGCGGGGCGTGCTGGTGACCTGCTCGAAGCGCGTGCGCATCTCGGCGAGGTCGGGGTGTTGTTCGATGTTCGGGTGGGTGGTCATGGCGGGCCGCCTCCTGTTGAAGCTTGAATCTGCCCTGTGCCTACACACGTTCTGTGCCCTTTATGCTCCACTTACAACCCATTCGGGTCAACGGAAACGGGCACGGACTTTTTCGTGCTTCCGACAAGCGGTGCGGGTGCGTGCGACAAGCGGACCGCCGGCCCCGTCAGAGCACGCCCACCGTCCGCAGTGCCCGGATCGCGGCCGCCGACGGGCGGGCCGGGACGTACAGGTAGCAGATGCCGCCGGTGCCGGAGACCTCTTTGCCCGTGGCGTTGCGGCGCTTGGTGCGGAGCCAGATCGTCTCCCACTCCTTGCGCCGGTAGACGCGGCGGACGGACGGGTTGTCCGCCGAGTTCGGATCGTTGGCGATCACGTCCCCGGCGGCCGTGAAGCCGATGACGGTCATCAGGTGGCCCGCCGTGCCGTAGCCGGCGCCGGTCAGCTCCTCGGCGCGGAAGGACTGCGAGGTGATGGCCGGGATCCCGGCGCGGACCAGGACCTCCAGGTCGGCGAGGGACGTCAGCCGGGTGACGACCCCGGCCATGTCCCGGTACGTGGCGGCGTAGGCGGCGTTGAAGGGCCAGTTGCCGCAGCCCTTGTACGCCGCGTCGTACGTGGACCGGGCGGCGTGGCAGACCTGCGGGTCGGAGTAGCCCTTGCGGACCCACCCCACGGCCGCCGCACTGGCCCGGCGCCCCCAGAACTCGATGATCATCTGGGAGGAGGTGGGGCTGCACCAGGCCTCGCCGCCGTTGTCGTACTCGGGGTACCGGCCGATGTGGACCTCCTGCGAGTACCTCGGGACCTTCAGTTCGTGGGCCGTGCCCGACGGGGCGGAGGGGGGGACGGTGAAGCGGTCCGGGACGTCGGAGACCATCGCGCCGGCCAGCCAGACCGTCGGCCCGCGCTCGGCGCCGGGCTTGCGGTAGAGGGTCAGGCGCAGTTGCCAGTCACGGATGCGCAGGCCGGCGGCCTTGGCGGGCCCGTCGAGGGCCAGCGTGTCGGTCCAGACGGTGCTGCGCCCGTCGCTCTGCCCGTCGACCGAGGTGCGCCGGATGTCGCCGTCGCCGGAGGCCCAACGGCCCATGACGTACCACGGGGTGGCGGTGCCGTCGGTGTACGTGCCGCGCAGCTCGATCCGGATCCAGGTGCCGGCCGGGGTGCGGGCGTTCCAGGACGCGATGGCCTCGGTGGCGGGAACGGTCGAGCGGTGCACCGGCGAGGTCCAGGAGGCGTACTCCCAGGTGGCCTTCCGCGCGGTGTGCGGGTCGGTGTACTCGGTCCGGCCGGCCGGGACCTTCATCTCCAGGCCGGGTCGGGCGCCGCCGACCGCCGTGGTGCCCTGGTGGGCGCCGGCCAGCCAGTGGGCGTGGGAGTACCAGAAGCGGTTGTCGACCGTCCGGCCCGTGGCGGCCTCGGCGGACGCGCCGGCGCCCGGGGCCGCGGGGGTCTTCGCGCCGGCC
Organism: Streptomyces sp. NBC_01426; assembly: GCF_036231985.1. GTDB lineage: Bacteria > Actinomycetota > Actinomycetes > Streptomycetales > Streptomycetaceae > Streptomyces. The sequence continues at coordinate 6,287,243 of NZ_CP109500.1, read as the reverse complement.
CGGGACGGGCCGGCGGCGGAGGCCGCACCGCCGGGAACGGTGGCCGCGGCGGCGGCCGCGAGGGCGACGGCGAGCAGGGCCCTGCGTGGTGTGGGTGCGGTCATCGGTGGCCCCCATGGGTCGGTGCGGTGGCTCGGCTGGTCCACCCTTCCAGTTCCCGGCCTCCGGGCGGCGAAGCCACGGGCCCCGTGTCGGCGCCGCCACTCGGCCGGTCCCGCCGGGCGGACTCCGTCCGCGGGCGCCCCCCGCGGGGGAGTCCGCAGGCGCCCCCGCCACCACCGCCTAGGCTGGCCGGGTGGAGCCACATCCGTCACCCCCGTCACCCGATCCCCTCGCGGCAGTGGAGCCCCACGGGCCCGCCCGGGCCGGCGGTCCCCTGGAACGGCTCGCGCGGGAGCTGGCCTCCCTGCCGCCGTCGCTCGGTCCGGTGCGGCTGATCGGCATCGACGGGCACGCCGGCTCCGGGAAGAGCACCTTCGCGGAGCGGCTCGCCGACGCCCTGGGCGGGGCACCGGTGATGCACCTGGACGACGTGGCCACCCACGAGGAACTGTTCGCGTGGGACGGGCGTCTGGGTGCCCAGGTACTGGAGCCGCTCCGGGCCGGCCGGCCCGCGCTCTGGACGCCGTACGACTGGGTGGAGCGCCGGTTCGGCCCCGCGCGGGAGCTGGAGCCGGCCCCGGTGCTGCTCGTCGAGGGGGTCGGGGCGGGGCGGCGGACGCTGCGGCCGTGGCTGGCGAGGCTGCTGTGGATGGAGACACCGCGCGCGCAGTCCTGGGGGCGCGGGCGAAACCGGGACGGGCGCGAACTCTCCGACTTCTGGGACGGATGGGAGCGCGCGGAGCTCGCGCACTTCGCGGACGACCCTTCGCGCCCCTTCGCCGACACCCTGGTACGCCAGAGCGGTACGGGATACGAGTGGACTTCCGGGGCCGGTGCGACCGCGCGAACCACCTCTTCCGTCACGGAAGGTGACGGGCTCCCCCGCGCCTGAGCGGGTCCGGAGATCCGTCCGCACCGGCCCCCTCCGACCGGCTTGACCTGGCGCCCGCGACGGCCTTACGTTCTGAATGCCCGGTCCGCAAGGGCCGCGGCGGACGCGAAGCCCCCGGTTGTTCCCCCGTGACCGGGGGCTTCGCTCTGCCCTCAGCGGGGCCCACCGCACCCGGCTCTTCACCCTGCGTCACCACAGCGGCCCGAAACGCGCCCCCGACGCACACCCCCCGCACCCTGGGTAAGGTGCCTCACCGCAGGTACGATGCAGCCCTGATTTCATCTGGCGCGGTAGGCAACTCGCGGGACTGACGCGGGGGTTGCCGCGTACCACGGGGGCAGGCTTGTGGGGGATGTGATGGACTTCGGCACGCCGGGCAGCGCGCACGCCCCGGCCGAACTCGCCTGGCTGCGCGGGGTGGACGCCTGCACGATGGGCGCCTATCCGCAGGCCGAGGAGGAGTTCCGGGCGGCCGTACGGCTCGATCCCGCGATGGCCGACGCCTGGCTGGGTCTCCACGCGCTCCGGGTGGACACCACCAACGCGTTATTGCGCATGTACGCCCATCGGGACCGGTTCGGCGAGCAGCGGGCCCGTCACCGGCGCATGCTGAACTCCTGGTACTGGCTGGGCTGGTGGGTGCAGCCGGTGCTGGAGAGCCGCCGGGACCTGTTGTTGGCCCACGCCTCGCACTGGCTGGACGGCCGTCACGTGCCCGAGTTGGACCAGGCGTTGGCGGCCCTGCCGCCGGTGGACACCGACGCGCAGGTGCGCTTCCTGCACGCCTGCCGGGCGTATCTGGTGAAGGACTGGGACCAGTTGGTCCGGCACACCGAGCCGCTGGTCGACGATCCGCTGCTGGGCATCGAGGCGGGTCTGTTCGGCGGGATGGCCCGGGTCCGGCTGGAGATGTACGGGCAGGCCGAGCCGATGCTGTCGGCGGCGCTGATGCGGTGCCGCAGCGAGCAGCCCCAGCGCAAGGAGCTGCGGTACTGGCTGGCGCGGGCGCACGAGGGCACGGGGCGCAGCGCGGCGGCGCTGCCGCTGTACCGCGCCGTGCACCGGGTGGATCCGGCGTTCATGGACACGGTGGCGCGGCTGACGGCGATCGAGGACGCCGACTTCGTGGACGGGGCCGACGGGTACGCGGGGTACGGGCACTCCGGCGAGGGTTTCGCCGGGCACGGGCTCTCCCCGTCCGGCGGGGACTTCGCGGCGGTGGCGCTGGGCGGCGGCTCGGGCCCGGTGCAGGACATCGCGGCGGACGGGCAGGTCGAGCCGGATCCGCCGACGGTTCTGGAGCCGCCGGATCAGCGGTTCGGGCCGGGTGGGGTGCCGCCCGGCCCGAACCGGTTGGAGGGCGTGCGCCGCAAGGTGGTGGTTCCGCCCCGGGCGGCGGGTCTGCCGGCCGGGCCCGCCGATCCGCAGGCGTTGGCCGAGGCGCTCGCCGAGTTGGAGCGGATGGTGGGCCTGGAGCCCGTCAAGCGGCAGGTGAAGGCCTTGTCGGCGCAGTTGCACATGGCCGGGCTGCGGGCGAGTCAGGGGCTGCCGGTGCAGCCCCCGAAGCGGCACTTCGTCTTCTCGGGGCCCTCGGGGACGGGCAAGACCACGGTCGCGCGGATCCTGGGCCGGGTGTTCTACGCTCTCGGCCTGTTGGGTGGCGATCATCTGGTGGAGGCCCAACGGGCCGATCTGGTGGGCGAGTTCCTGGGGCAGACGGCCGTGAAGGCGAACGAACTGATCGATTCCGCGATCGGCGGGGTGCTGTTCGTCGACGAGGCCTACAGCCTGTCCAACTCCGGTTACAGCAAGGGTGACGCGTACGGGGACGAGGCCCTCCAGGTCCTGCTGAAGCGGGCCGAGGACAACCGCGACCACCTGGTGGTGATCCTGGCGGGCTATCCGGCCGGGATGGACCGGCTGCTGGCCACGAACCCGGGGCTCTCGTCGCGGTTCACCACCCGGGTGGACTTCCCGAGCTACCGGCCTCCGGAGCTGACCGCCATCGGCGGGGTGCTGGCCGACGCGAACGGGGACTGCTGGGACGAGGAGGCCCTCGACGAGCTGCGCAGCATCAGCGGGCACGTCGTCGAGCAGGGCTGGATCGACGAGCTGGGCAACGGCCGCTTCCTGCGGACCCTGTACGAAAAGAGCTGCGCGTACCGGGACCTGCGGTTGGCGGGGTTCGCCGCCGATCCCTCCCGGGAGGACCTGGCGACGCTGCGGCTGGCCGATCTGATGCAGGCGTACGGGGAGGTCCTGTCGGGCCGGGGCCCCCAGGACCGCACGGAGCCCCCGCCGCTGTAGGCGACGGGGGCTCCGGGTCGGGCCGGCGGCGGGGTCAGCTCGCCATGGCCTCCTCCGAGACGGGTGCCCGGCGGGCCGGCGGGGCGGTGCGGTGCGCGGGATCGCGCACCTCTCCGACCAGCATCTCCAGTACGTCCTCCATCGCGACCAGGCCCAGCACCCGGCCGGCCGGGTCCGCGACCTGGGCCAGGTGGGTGGCGTCCCGGCGCATGACGGTGAGGGCGTCGTCCAGCGGGAGGGTGGAGCACACCGTGGTCATCCGGCGCCAGACCCGCTGGGGCACGGCGCGTTCCCGGTCCTCCAGGTCCAGTACATCCTTGACGTGCAGGTAGCCCATGAAGGCACCGCTGTCGGACTGGACGGGGAACCGGGAGTAGCCGGTGCGCACCGTCAGCTGTTCGATCTGGCGCGGGGTGACCGCCGGGCTGACCGACACGAGCCGGTCGTGGGCCAGCAGCACGTCGGTGACGGGGCGGCTGCCCAGTTCGAGGGCGTCCTCCAGCCGTTCGTGCTGCACCTGCTCCAGGAACCCGGCCTGCCGGGAGTCCTTGAGGAGGCGACCGAGCTGGGCGCTGGTGTAGACGGCCTCGACCTCGTCCTTCGGCTCGACCTTGAAGAGCCGCAGGACGAGCGTGGCGCAGGCGCCGAGGGCGGTCGTGACCGGGCCGCAGACCCGGGCGAAGGCCACCAGGCCGGGGCTGAACCACAGGGCGGTCTTCTCGGGGGCGGCCATGGCGAGGTTCTTGGGGACCATCTCGCCGATGACCAGGTGCAGGAAGACCACGGCGGCGAGCGCGACGGCGTAGCCGAGGGGGTGGATCAGGCCTTCCGGCACGTGCGCGGCGTGGAAGACGGGCTCCAGCAGCCGGGCCACGGTCGGTTCGGCGACGGCGCCGAGGGTGAGCGAGCACATGGTGATGCCGAACTGGGCCGCCGCCATCATGCGCGGCAGGTTCTCCAGGCCGTGGAGCACCTGGCGGGCCCGCTTGGACCCGGCCGCGAGGGGTTCGATCTGGCTGCGGCGTACGGAGACGAGAGCGAACTCGGCGCCGACGAAGAAGCCGTTGGCCAGGACCAGGAGCAGGGCGAAGACGAGCTGGAGGGCGTTCACCGGCCCACCGCCTGGGGCTCGGCCGGGGTGGGGACGGGGGCCGTGCGGACCAGCCTGACCCGTTCGGCGCGGTAGCGGCCGACCTGGCGGACGGACAGCTTCCAACCGGGGAGCTCGGCCCGGTCGCCGGGGGCGGGGATCCGACCGAGCAGGTCGGCGACCAGTCCGGCGACGGTCTCGTAGGGGCCCTCGGGCACCTCCAGGCCTATGCGGCGCAGGGTGTGCACGCGGCAGCTGCCGTCGGCCTCCCAGGAGGGGCGGCCGTCCTCGGCGGGCACGGCGGCCAGTTCGGGCGTGCCGTCCTCCGCGAGGTCGTGCTCGTCGCGGACCTCTCCGACGAGTTCCTCCACGATGTCCTCCAGGGTGACGACTCCGGCGGTGCCGCCGTACTCGTCGACGACCACGGCCATCGGTTGTTCGCTGCGCAGCCGCTCCAGCAGGGGCTGGACCGGCAGGGAGCCGGGGACCAGCAGCGGGGCGACGCAGATCCGGCCCACGGTGGTGCGGGCGCGCTCGGACTCGGGCACGGCGAGGGCGTCCTTGAGGTGGACGACGCCGGTGATCTCGTCGATGCGTTCGCGGTAGACCGGGAAGCGGGACAGGCCGGTGGCCCGGGTCAGGTTGAGCACGTCGGCCGCGGTGGCCGTGTGCTGGAGGGCGCTGACCTTCACCCGGGGGGTCATGACGTGCTGGGCCGTGAGCTCGCCCAGCGAGAGGGTCCGTACGAAGAGGTCGGCGGTGTCCTGTTCGAGGGCGCCGGCCTGGGCCGAGTGGCGGACCAGGGAGACCAGTTCGCCGGGGGTGCGGGCGGAGGCCATCTCGTCGGTGGGCTCGACCCCGAGCGCGCGGACGAGCCGGTTGGCGACGGCGTTGAGGGCCGCGATGACCGGCCGGAAGGCGCGGGAGAAGACCTGTTGGGGGCCGGCCACGAACCGGGCCACCTGGAGCGGTCGGGAGACCGCCCAGTTCTTCGGTACGAGCTCGCCGACGACCATCTGGACGGCGGAGGCGAGCAGCATGCCGATGACGACGGCGACGCCGGAGACGGCTCCCCCGGGCAGGCCGGTGGCGGCGAGCGGCCCGGACAGCAGGGCCGCGAGCGCCGGTTCGGCGAGCATGCCGACGACGAGGGAGGTGATGGTGATGCCGAGCTGGGTGCCGGAGAGCTGGAAGGAGAGTTCCTTCAGGGCCTCGACCACCGTGCGGGCACGGCGGTCACCGTCGGCCGCGGCGCGTTCGGCCTCGGGTCGCTCCACCGTGACGAGGCCGAATTCGGCTGCCACGAAGAAACCGTTGGCGAGGATCAGGACGAAAGCCGCCACGAGCAGGAGTAGCGGGATGGTCATGCCGCCGCCTCCATCGGGAGGGCGGCGCGGGTACTACCGGACGATCCGTCCATTGCTGGAGGGAGTCACTCCTCAAGTCGCAGTTGCCCGCGGGCCACGGGGTCCCGGGGCCGGTGGGAGGGCGCACGGCTGCGCCCCGCCACCAGGGTAGTCACTCGGATCGCCGCCGCAATGGGACGCAGCGACGATCCTGGGCGGGGTCAGTGGTCGTGTCCGCCCGTTCCGCGGCTCTCGGCCAGGGCGCGCAGGGCGCGGGCGTCGCCGATCGCCTGGGCCTTGGCGATGCCGGGCTGGATGCCGAGTGCGGGCAGGCTGGTGCCGTCGTTCAGGTCGAGGAACACCCACGGGTCGCCGGGGCGGAGGTTGACGCGCAGGATCTGCGCCCACTCCAGTCGGCGGGTCGTCGTGAGGTTGACCACGGTGACGCCGGCCTCGTCCGCGACCACCTTGGGGCGGCTGAGCAGGACGAGAACGGAACTCAGCAGGGCGGCGGTGAACAGGAAGCTGATCCGCTCCCCCGGGCTGAGGTTCTCCAGGAGGAACGCGATCGATCCGATGGTCACGAACATGACGGTCCCGACGCCCAGCAGGACGGCCCGGGTGCGGTTCGGCCGGAAGGTGACCGGCAGGGCGGGCGGTGCGGGCTGGGCGGCGGACTCGGCCATGGTGTGCGCTCGGTTCTGCTCGGAAGGTGGTGCGTCTGATGGGCCGGTGGAGTGGCGGATCCGCGGGGACGGCGGATCCGCCGGACGGGGCGTGTCAGAGGCGGCAGGCGTGGATCGAGGTGGTGAGGATCGCGCGCGCGCCGAGCTCGTACAGGTCGTCCATGATCCGCTGGGCTTCCTTGGCGGGGACCATGGCGCGGACGGCGACCCAGCCCTCGTTGTGCAGCGGGGAGACGGTCGGCGACTCCAGGCCCGGGGTGAGGGCGACCGCGCGCTCCAGGTGCTCGGCGCGGCAGTCGTAGTCCATCATCACGTAGCTGCGGGCCACCAGGACGCCCTGGAGGCGGCGCAGGAACTGCTGGGTGCGCGGGTCCTCGGCGTCGGCGGTGTTGCCGCGGATGACGACCGCCTCGGAGGTCATGATCGGCTCGCCGATGACCTCCAGGCCGGCGTTGCGCAGGCTGGTGCCGGTCTCGACGACGTCGGCGATGATCTGGGCGACGCCGAGCTGGATGGCGGTCTCCACCGCGCCGTCGAGGTGCACGACGGAGGCGTCGATGCCCTGGTCGGCGAGGTGCTTGGCGACGATTCCCTCGTACGAGGTCGCGATGGTCATCCCGGTGAAGTCCTCGGGGCCCTTCGCGGTGCCGGGGATCGTGGCGTAGCGGAAGGTGGACCGGCCGAAGTTCAGCGGCAGGATCTCCTCGGCGCTGGCGCCGGAGTCGAGCAGCAGGTCGCGGCCGGTGATGCCGATGTCGAGCTTCCCGGAGGACACGTAGATCGCGATGTCCTTGGGGCGGAGGTAGAAGAACTCCACCTCGTTCTCGGGGTCGACGACCACGAGCTCCTTGGATTCCTTGCGCATCCGGTAGCCGGCCTCATGGAGCATCGCCGACGCAGGTCCGGAGAGTGCACCCTTGTTGGGGACGGCGATGCGCAGCATGGGGCTTCCTTTGTTGCGTGGGTTGCGAAAGGTGGGGACGGGTGGCGGGCGGGGGGCCCGCGGGAGGGGCTGCCGGTCTAGAGGTGCGCGTAGACGTCGTCGAGGGTGATCCCGCGCGCCACCATCATCACCTGGACGTGGTAGAGCAGCTGGGAGATCTCCTCGGCGGCGGCTTCCTTGCCCTCGTACTCGGCGGCCATCCAGACCTCGGCGGCCTCCTCGACGACCTTCTTGCCGATGGCATGCACGCCCTGCGAGACGAGCTCGGCGGTGCGGGACGTGCCGGGGTCGCCGTTGGCGGCCTTGAGCTGGAGCTCGGTGAAGAGCTCTTCGAAGCTCTTGGGGGATGTGTTCGCCATGATGGTCCTCAGAATAAGGGGTCCCCCGCCGCCACTCAGCGCCAGGGTTCGCTGACGGTCCGCAGGGTCATGGCGGTGGAGACGGCGGCGGTGACCGCTTCGTGCCCCTTGTCCTCATTCGACCCCTCAAGCCCGGCGCGGTCCAGCGCCTGCTCGTCGTTGTCGCAGGTCAGTACACCGAAGCCGACGGGGACTCCGGTGTCGATCGACACCTGTACCAGGCCCTGGGTGACGCCCTGGCAGACGTAGTCGAAGTGCGGGGTGCCGCCACGGATGACCACTCCGAGGGCGACGATGGCATCGTAACCGCGACCGGCGAGTACCTTCGCCACGACCGGGAGCTCGAAGCTGCCCGGGACCCGCAGGAGGGTGGGCTCGTCGATGCCCAGCTCGTGCAGGGCCCGCAGGGCGCCGTCGACCAGACCGTCCATGACCTTCTCGTGCCACTGGGCCGCGATCACGGCGACTCGCAGGTCTCCGCAGTTCTTCACGCTCAGTTCGGGTGCGCCCTTGCCGCTCACAGCTCTGCTCCTCGGGTGTTGGTCGGGTGGTGCTCGGGGTGGTGTCGGGTTGGCTCGTACGTGTTACTGGTTGCCGCAGGCGGAGGTGGACACGGCCTCGTCCAGCCAGGGCAGGTCGTGGCCCATCCGGTCCCGCTTGGTGCGCAGGTACCGCAGGTTGTGCTCGCCGGCCTCGACGGGCATCGGCTCCCGGCTGTCGACCGTGATGCCGTGGCGGACAAGGGCGGCGGCCTTGTCGGGGTTGTTCGTCAGCAGTCGGACGCCGTGCACGCCCAGGTCGGCGAGGATCCGGGCGCCGGCCCCGTAGTCGCGGGCGTCGGCGGGCAGGCCGAGTTCGAGGTTGGCGTCGAGGGTGTCGCGGCCGCGCTCCTGGAGCTCGTACGCGCGCAGCTTGGACAGGAGGCCGATGCCCCGGCCCTCGTGGCCGCGCAGGTAGACGACGACGCCGCGGCCCTCGGCCTGGATGCGGGCCATGGAGGCGTGCAGTTGGGGACCGCAGTCGCAGCGCTGGGACTGGAAGATGTCCCCGGTCAGGCACTCGGAGTGCATGCGGACCAGGATGTCGCCGCCGTCCCCCACCTCGCCGTGGACGAGGGCGATGTGCTCGACGCCGTCGACGGTGGAGCGGTAGCCGTACGCGGTGAACTCGCCGAAGGCGGTCGGCAGGCTGACCTCGGCCTCGCGGCGCACGGTCGGCTCGGCCGAGCGCCGGTAGGCGATCAGGTCCTCGATCGAGATGATCGTCAGCCCGTGCTTGCGGGCGAAGGGGATCAGCTCGGGCAGGCGCAGCATGACGCCGTCCTCGCCGGCGATCTCCACGATGGCGCCGGCCGGGCGCAGGCCCGCGAGGCGGGCGAGGTCCACGGCGGCCTCGGTGTGGCCGTTGCGGACCAGGACGCCGCCGGGCTTGGCGCGCAGCGGGAAGACGTGGCCGGGGCGGACGAAGTCCGAGGGCTCGCAGGAGCCGGCGGCCAGCAGGCGCAGCGTGGTGGCGCGGTCGGCGGCCGAGATCCCGGTGCTGACGCCGTGGGCGGCGCTCGCGTCGACGGAGACGGTGAAGGCCGTCTGCATGGACTCGGTGTTGTTCCGGACCATCTGGGGAAGTTCCAGCCGGTCCAGCTCGGGGCCCTCCATGGGGGCGCAGATCAGGCCGCGGCACTCGCTCATCATGAACGCGATGATCTCGGGGGTGGCCTTCTCGGCCGCGATGACGAGGTCGCCCTCGTTCTCGCGGTCCTCGTCGTCGACGACGACGATCGGGCGGCCCGCGGCGATGTCGCGGATGGCCTGCTCGACCGGGTCGAGGCGGAAGGTCTCCTCGGCTGCGGCGGGCATGTCCGGCACGGGCTTGAGGGGGGTCATGCCGTTGCTCCTTCGAGGGCCGGGGCGGGGGTGCGGCGCGAGCGCTGGTACCAGTCGTACGCGCCCCACAGGACGAGCGCGAAGTAGACGACGTAGACGAGACCGGAGAAGGCCAGGCCGTTGTTGAAGGCGAGGGGGACGCCGACGAGGTCGACGAGGAGCCAGGCGAACCAGAACTCCACCAGGCCGCGGGCCTGGGCCACCATGGCCACGATGGTGCCGACGAAGATGTAGGCGTCCGCCCACGGGCTCCACGACAGGTGCGGGAACAGCGTGAAGAGGCCGCCGACCGCGAGGGTGCCGAGGGCCGCGCCGGCCAGGAGCAGTCCGCGCTCCTTCCAGCTCGCCGTGCGGACGGCGATGGAGCCGTCCTGGGCCTGCTGCCGGCCCTTCTGCCAGGCCCGCCAGCCCCAGACGGCCACGCCGATGACGAGGAGCTGCTTGCCGACGCCGCCCGCGAGGTGGGCGGAGGCGTAGGCGGCGATGAGGATCAGGCCGGAGAGGAGCTGGGCGGGCCAGGTCCATATGGAGCGGCGCCAGCCGAGCGCGAGGGCGGCCAGGCCCATCAGGTTGCCGATCATGTCGGACCAGATGACCTTCTGGCCGACGACCTCGAAGGCCTCGGTGTTGAGCCAGGTCAGGGCGCTCACTTCGATTCCTCCCGGGCGTGCAGGGGGTTCACTCCGGCGGCGAGCAGGCGTTCCACGTACTTGGCGAGGACGTCCACCTCCAGGTTGACCGGGTCGCCGCTCTGCTTGAGGCCGAGCGTGGTCAGGGCGAGGGTGGTCGGGATGAGGCTGATGGTGAACCAGTCGGCGGCGGCCTCGACCACGGTGAGGCTGACGCCGTCGACCGTGATGGAGCCCTTCTCGACGACGTACCGCGCGAGGCCGGCGGGAAGGCCGACCTTGACGATCTCCCAGTGCTCGGAGGGGGTGCGGGAGAGGATCGTGCCGGTGCCGTCCACGTGGCCCTGGACCAGGTGCCCGCCGAGCCGCCCGCCGAGTTCCATCGGACGCTCCAGGTTGACCCGGGACCCCTGGGTGAGGGCGCCGAGGCTGGAGCGGTTCAGGGTCTCCTGCATGACGTCGGCGGTGAACTCGCCGTCGGCGGTCTCCACCACGGTCAGGCAGACGCCGTTGACGGCGATCGAGTCGCCGTGCTTGGCGCCGTCGGTGACGAGGGGGCCGCGCAGGCGGAAGCGGGAGGCTTCCGCGAGCTGCTCGACGGCGGTGACCTCGCCCAGTTCTTCGACGATTCCGGTGAACACTCAGTGCTCCTTGGGGGCGGTGGGGGCGGCTTCGGGGACTGCGGTGACGCGGATGTCGGTGCCGATGCGGGTCGTGTCGGTGATGCGGAGACGGAGCGCGTCGGTGAGGGTGGCGACGCCGGCGTCGGCGAGGGCGTTCGGGCCCGCTCCGAGCAGGACGGGGGCGAGGTAGCCGACGACCTTGTCCACGGCGCCCGCCGCGACGAACGCGCCGGCCAGCGTCGGGCCGCCTTCGAGGAGGACGGAGCGGGTGCCGCGCCGGTACAGCTCCGCGAGCAGGGCCTCGACGGAGAGTCCGTGCGCGTCGCCGGGGAGGCGGACCACGTCGACTCCGGGCAGGTGCCGGGTGTCGGCGTGCTCGCCGACGGCGAGCAGGGTCGGCGCGGCGTCGTCCAGGACGCGGGCGCCGGGCCGGATGCGGGCGTGGGTGTCCAGGACGACCCGCAGCGGCCGGCCCGCGAGGGCCTGCGCCGCGGGTCCGCGCACGGCGAGGTGCGGGTCGTCGGCGCGCAGGGTGCCGGCGCCGACGAGGACGGCGTCGACCTCGGCGCGCAGCCGGTGGACGTCGGCGCGGGACTCGGCGGAGCTGATCCAGCGGCTCGTGCCGTCGGCGGCGGCGACGCGGCCGTCGAGGGTGGCGGCGTACTTCCACAGGACGTGGGGGCGGCCCAGGCGCACGGAGGTCAGCCAGGCGGCGTTGCCGTCCTCGGCCTCGTCGGCGAGGAGGCCGGCCTCGGCGGTGATCCCGGCCGCGCGCAGGGTGGCGGAGCCCCCGCCGGCCTGCGGGGTCGGGTCGGGGACGGCGTAGAGGACGCGGGTGACGCCGGCGTCGACGAGGGCCTGCGCGCAGGGGCCGGTGCGGCCGGTGTGGTTGCAGGGTTCGAGGGTGACGTAGGCGGTGCCGCCGCGGGCCGCCGCCCCGGCCGCGCGCAGGGCGTGTACCTCGGCGTGCGGGCCGCCGGCCCGTTCGTGCCAGCCTTCGCCGACGACGCGGCCGGTGGCGTCCGTGACGACGCAGCCGACGACGGGGTTGGGGCTGGTGGAGCCGAGTCCGCGGGCCGCGAGCTCGATGGCTCGGCGCATGGCGGTTTCGTCACGCACGACGTGCGCGTCACGTGCGGACGCGTCGTCGTGGTGCGTGTCGGCGTGTGGCGCCACCGGGTCCTCCTGCCTCAATCGGGCACGGACTCCGGGGCCTGTCGGGATACGACAGATGAAGCGGGTGGCACACGCGGGGACGCCGAGGCCGGATGAACGGTCCTTTCGAGACGTATCCGCTGGATACGCCGATGGACCGCCGACGGCGGCGTACCGGTGACTGCCCGCCGCGCACTGCCTCCCATCCGGACTTTAACCGTCGGTCCAGGAATTTCACCTGGTCAACCGGCCGCTGGCTGCGGACGGGTCGCGGACTATAACCGCCGGTTCGGAATTACACCGACCCCGGAGTGCGCTGCTACTGGTACTCAGGCCAGTGTGCCACGGGTGATCGGCGGCCATGCGGGTGAGCGCATGTGGCCTGGATCACAAACAAGCCATTCTTGAGCGCCACTGTCGCGCCGGCCGCGCGCCGCCGGCGCGGGACGCGCACTTCCGACCGAGCGTTGGTCCAGACCTATTGACGGGTTGGTCTAGTCCTCTTAACGTTCCCTTCGTCTTCCCAGGGAGCCGGCCCGGCGGATGTGCGCACGTCGCGGGCCAACCAGCGTCACCCTTCCGCATGTTGATGCACGTTGTGTCCTGCCATCCTCCCCTCCCCAGGAGGCACCATGCCGTCCCCCACACGTACGAGAGCGATGCTCCTGGCATCCGGCGCCGCAATCGCCGGACTGCTGGTCGGCGGGCTCTCGGCCGGCGTCTCGCACGCCGCCGACAACGAGTCGTGTCGCCCCGACGGGCTGTACAAGACGGCCGGAGTCGACGTCCCGTACTGCTCGGTCTACGACTCCGAGGGCCGCGAGAAGATGGGCGCCGACCACCAGCGGCGCGTCATCGGCTACTTCACCGGATGGCGCACCGGCAAGGACGGCACCCCCGCCTACCTCGCCAACAACATCCCCTGGTCCAAGGTCACCCACCTGAACTACGCCTTCGCCCACGTCGGCGGGGACAACAAGATCTCCGTGGGCGCGGACAACGCGAACAACGCGGCCACCGGGATGACCTGGCCGGGTGTCGCGGGCGCCGAGATGGATCCGGCCCTCCCCTACAAGGGCCACTTCAACCAGCTGACGAAGTTCAAGAAGCAGTACCCGAACGTGAAGACCCTGATCTCGGTGGGCGGTTGGGCCGAGACCGGGGGCTACTTCGGCGACGACGGCAACCGGGTCGCCTCCGGCGGCTTCTACTCGATGGCCACCAACGCCGACGGCTCGGTCAACCAGGCCGGCATCGACACCTTCGCGAACTCCTCCGTCGAGTTCATCCGCAAGTACGGGTTCAACGGCGTCGACATCGACTACGAGTACCCGACCACCATGAAGGACGCGGGCAACCCGCTGGACTGGCAGCTCTCCAACGCCCGCCGGGCCGGGCTGGTCAAGGGCTACGCCGCCCTGATGAAGTCGCTGCGCGAGAAGCTCGACCGCGCGGGCGCCACCGACGGCAAGCACTACCTGCTCACCGTCGCCGCCCCCTCCTCCGGCTACCTGCTGCGGGGCATGGAGACGTTCCAGATGCAGAAGTACCTGGACTACGTCAACATCATGTCCTACGACCTGCACGGCGCCTGGAACGAGTACGTCGGCCCCAACGCCTCGCTGTTCGACGACGGCAAGGACGCCGAGCTGGCGGCCGCCAACGTCTACGGCAGCTCCCAGTACGGGGGCGTCGGGTACCTCAACACCGACTGGGCCTACCACTACTTCCGCGGCTCGATGCCGGCGGGCCGCATCAACATCGGCCTGCCGTACTACACCCGCGGCCACAAGAACGTGCAGGGCGGCACCGACGGCCTGTGGGGCAAGGCGTCCGCGACGACCTGCCCGGCCGGCGCCGGTCTGACCAAGTGCGGTGACGGCGCCGTCGGCATCGACAACCTGTGGCACGACAAGGACACCAACGGGGTCGAGTCCCCCGCCGGTTCCAACCCGATGTGGCACGCCAAGAACCTGGAGAAGGGGATCGTCGGCGACTACGTCACCAGGTACGGCTTCCCCGCGAACACCACCCTGACCGGCACCTACGTCCGCAAGTACGACGCCAAGCTGGTCGCGCCGTGGCTGTGGAACGCCCAGAAGAAGGTCTTCCTCTCCACCGAGGACGAGCAGTCGGTGGCGGCCAAGGCCGACTACGTCGTGGACCGCGGCATCGGCGGCACGATGGTCTGGGAGATGGCGGGCGACTACGCCTGGAACGCCACGAAGGGCCAGTACGAGATGGGCGACACGCTCACCTCGCTGATGTACGACGAGTTCAAGGCGGCCTCCCCGTACGGCGCGAGCAAGTCCAACACCGCGCTGCCGAAGAAGGCCGTGGACGTGGCGACGGAGTTCACCGAGTTCAAGCTCGGCGACTCCAACTACCCGATCACCCCGAAGATCAAGATCACCAACAACACCCGGACCACGCTGCCGGGCGGCACCGAGTTCCAGTTCGACTACGCGACCTCGGCTCCGAACAACGCCTCGGACCAGTCCGGGTTCGGCACGAAGGTGATCAGCAGCGACCACACCGGCAGCAACGTCGGTGGTCTGAAGGGCGACTTCCACCGGGTCTCCCTGAAGCTCCCGGCCTGGCAGACGCTGGCCCCGGGCGCCTCGGTCGACCTGGCGTTCAACTACTACCTGCCGGTGTCCACGCCCTCCAACTGGACGGTGAACATCTCCGGCACGACCTACGCACTCGCCGGAGACCTGGCGCGCGGCACCACGGTCGTGGAGCCGGGCACCACGACCCCGCCCACCACCCCGCCCACCACCCCTCCGACGACTCCCCCCACCACCCCGCCGACCACGCCGCCGACGACGCCCCCGGGCGGCACGTGCACCAACCCGGCGTACGTCGCGGGTCAGGTCTACAACAGCGGCAACGTGGTCTCGCACAAGGGCCGCAACTGGAAGGCCGGTTGGTGGACGCAGAACGAGGAGCCCGGCACCACCGGTGACTGGGGCGTCTGGAAGGACCAGGGCGCGTGCTGACCCCCGGTCTGCCCGCTTGACCCGACGAGTGTGAGGACCCGGTGGCCCGGCGGCCACCGGGTCCTCGCGCGTCCGCTCGTAGGCTGGGGCCGTGACCACGGACAACGCCGCGACCGGAGCGGACTTCGAGGAACACCGGCAACGGATGTTCGGCATCGCCTACCGCATGCTGGGCTCCGCCCACGAGGCCGAGGACGTCGTACAGGACGCCTGGTTGCGGTGGAACGGCGCCGACCGGGAGCCGATCGCGCATCCGGGGGCCTGGTTGGCCAAGGTGGTCACCCGGCTGTGCCTCAACCGGCTCACCTCCGCGCGCGCCCGGCGCGAGGAGTACGTCGGCCCCTGGCTCCCGGAACCGGTCCTCACCGGGGACGGGACGCTCGGCCCGCTGGACTCGGCCGAGCGCCGGGACGGCGTCTCGATGGCCCTGCTGGTGCTGCTGGAACGGCTGACGCCGAAGGAGCGCGCCGTGTACGTGCTGCGCGAGGCCTTCGGGTACGGGCACCGGGAGATCGCCGGGCTGCTGGACGTCACCGAGGCCAACTCCCGGCAGCTCCACCGACGGGCGGCGGAGCGGGTGGACAGCCCGCGGCCGCGGTTCCCACCCGATCCCGAGCGGTGGCGGGGCCTGGTGGAGACCTTCATGTCCGCGGCGCGCGACGGGGACCTGGCCCGGCTGGAGAGCCTGCTCGCGACCGACGTCCGGTACGTGTCGGACGGCGGCGGGGTGGTGGGCGCGGCCCGGCGGCCGATCCTGGGCCGGGGGAACGTGGCCCGTTTCCTGGTGGGCGCGCTGCGCAAGTTCGTCGGCGAGGAGGCGGTCGCCTTCGCGGAGGTCAACGGGGCCCCGGCGCTGGTCTTCGGCGAGGTGGCGGTGTTCCTGCCGGAATTCGAGAATGGACTGGTCAGCGGCGCGCGGGTGGTGGTCAACCCGGAGAAGCTGGTGTTCCTGCGACGACAGCTGTCACATTCCGGGAGGCTGCCCGGTCCGGGCTGGTGAACGCACTCCCTCGGGAAGGAACGGACACCGTGAACACGGTTTCCGGCGCGGCGGGAACCTGGCTCCGTCGCACGCGGTGGGCCGCGGCACCTTCGCGGAGTTCCTGGCCCGGCGGTAGTCGTGCGCGTGCGCCGGGCGGGCGGGGGCGGTGCGAGTGGCGCGGACCGGGCGGGGGCGGGCCCGCGCCGGGAGCATCGGGTGCCGGCGGGCCGGGGGCCGGCGTTTCGGGGCCGGGTGGGGTCAGCCGCCGCCGAAGAGGACGGCCTGTGCCTCCTCGCGGGCGGCCAGTCTGGCCCCCGCCAGTACCGCCGCGCCGCCGAGGACCGTGGCGCGGACCTCCGTGGTGACCGGGGTCAGGGTGCTCAGGCGGGCGGCGACGCGGGCGGCCAGCGCGGGGCCGCCGGCGTGGCCGAGTTCGCCCGCCAGGACCACGCAGCCGGGGTCGAGGATCGCCGCGACGGCCGCCGCCCCGATCGCGAGGCGTTCGGCCAGCGCGTCCAGGAACGCCTCGCCGGCGGCGCCGGCGACCGCCTCCTCCGCCGGTCCCCGGAAGCCGTGTTCGGCGGCCAGCGCGGTGACGGCACGGCGTCCGGCGAGCGCGTGGAAGCCTCCGCCGCAGTCGGTGTCCGACGGCAGTGCGGCGGTCCCCGGGACGGGCAGGAAGCCGATCTCGCCCGCCCCACCGGAGGCTCCCCGGCGCAGCCGCCCGTCCAGGACCACCGCCGCGCCCACCCCGGCGCCCAGCCACAGCAGGACGAAGGAGTCCACGTCCCGGGCCGCGCCGATCCGCTGTTCGGCGAGGGCAGCCAGGTTGGTCTCGTTCTCCACGACCACCTTCGCCGCCAGCCGTCGCCGCAGGGCCGCCACGAGGTCCCGGTGCCAGGACGGCAGGCGCAGGGTGTCGCCGAGTTGGCCGCTGTCCGGGGAGACCAGCCCGGGAGCGCCGACGACCACGGTGTGCAGGGGGGCCGCGCCGACCTCCCGCGTCAGGGCGTCCAGCCGGTCCACGGCCTCCTCGACGGCGTCGACCGGCAGCGAGACCTCGGCCAGTGGCAGGCCCAGCAGGTCGGTGACGACGGCGGTGGCGCTGTCGGTGCGCACGTCCAGCGCGGCCAGGTGGGCGCGGCGGGCGACGATCCCGTACAGGCGGGCGTTGGGGCCGCGTCGCTGTGCCCCGGACTCCCCCACGACCTCGATCAGTCCGGCTTCGGTGAGTCGTTCGACGAGGTCGGCGACCGAGGGCCGCGACAGGCCGGTCAGGTGCTTGAGCTGGGTGGCCGTGAGGGGTCCCTCGGACTGGAGGAGTCCGAGGGCGAGCCGGTCGTTGATGGCTCGGGCCGTGCTCGGCGACGCGGGCGAGGGAGCGGCGGCCGTCAGGGCCTTGGCAGGGATCACGGCGCCCATCTTAGGGAGTCCCGGGGCATTAACCATCAGGCAGGGTCCCTGATAGTTTGCGTGTCATGACCGGGGAAACCGACCTCAGCCCGGCGCGACTGCGCCATGCCCGCTTCGCCATAGCCGCCGTGTTCTGCGCCCACGGCGCCGTCACCGGCTCCTTCGCCACCCGCATCCCCTGGATCCAGGACCACGCGCAGCTCAGCGCCGGCACCCTGGGGCTCGCACTCGCCTTCCCCGCCCTGGGAGCGGCGCTCGCGATGCCGCTGGCCGGGCGGATCAACCACCGGTTCGGCGCGCGCACCGCGCTGCGCGGACTGCTGTCGATGTGGACGCTGTCGCTGATCCTGCCGAGCCTCGCCCCGAACCTGGTGACGCTCTGCCTCGCGCTCTTCGTCTACGGGGCGAGCGCGGGGATGGCGGACGTGGCCATGAACGCGCTCGGCGTGGAGACCGAGAACCGGATGGGCCGCTCGATCATGTCCTCGCTGCACGGCATGTGGAGCGTGGGCGCGCTCCTCGGCTCGGCAGCCGGCACGCTCGCGGCCCACACCGGGGCCGACGCCCGCCTGCACCACCTGATCGCCGCGCTCGCACTGACCGCGGCCGGGCTGTTCGCCGTACGGGGCGTGCTGGACCTGCGCAGCGCGGAGAACGCGGAGGCGCCGCCGGGCTTCGCCCTGCCCCCGAGGTCGGCGCTGCTGATCGGCGCGATCGGCTTCTGCGCGGTCTTCGCGGAGGGCGCCAGTCTCGACTGGTCCGCCGTGTACCTGCGGGACGTGCTGCACACGGACGCGGGTCTGGCCGCCGCCTCGACCACCGCGTTCGCGCTGACGATGGCCGTCGCGCGGCTCGTCGGGGACCGGGTGGTGGACCGGTTCGGTGCGGTGCGCACCGTCCGCGTGGGCGGCGTGTTGGCCACCCTGGGCGGGGTGTTGGTGGTGACCGTGCGGCATCCGGCGGCGGCCCTCACGGGGTTCGGGCTGATCGGGCTGGGCATCGCGGTCGTGGTCCCGTTGGCGTTCGCGGCGGCGGCGCGCAGCGGTCCGGCGCCGGCCCAGGCGATCGCCGGGGTGGCGACGATCACGTACACCTCCGGTCTGATCGCACCGTCGGCGATCGGCGCGGTGGCGGACGCGACCTCGCTCGTGGTCTCCTTCGGTCTGGTCACGTTGCTGGCGTTCGCGCTGGTGGTGGGGGCCGCCGTGCTGCGCCCGAAGCCCTCAGCGGGCAAGGCCGTCACGACGAACCGGGACGAAACCGCTCGAATCCGGCCGTAATATGTCGGCTGGCTCCCGCGGTTCGACACGCGGTGCGGCCCGGATGGTTGACCGGTCGGTGAAACAGGAGTGGTGGAACATGGGCTTCGGCGTGCGCTGGACCCTGCACGGAGACGGGCGGACCCCCGCCCCCGGCGCGGTGGTGCGGCCCGATGAGCGGCTGTCGTGGCCGCGGACCGCCGGGCTCGGCGCCCAGCACGTGGTGGCCATGTTCGGCGCGAGTTTCGTGGCGCCGGTCCTGATGGGCCTGGACCCGAACCTGGCCATCATGATGTCGGGCGTCGCGACGATCATCTTCCTGCTCGCGACGCGCGGTCGGGTCCCCTCGTACCTGGGCTGTTCGCTCGCCTTCGTCGGGGTCGCGGCCGCGATCCGGGCGGGCGGCGGGGACAGCGCGGTCGTGACGGGCGCGGTGTTCGTGGTCGGCGTGGCGCTGTTCCTCGCGGGCCTCGCGGTCCAGCGGTTCGGGGCGCGGATCATCCACGCGGCGATGCCGCCGGTGGTGACCGGCGCGGTGGTGATGCTGATCGGCTTCAACCTGGCGCCCGTGACGGCCTCGACGTACTGGCCGCAGGACCAGTGGACGGCGCTGCTCACCATGCTGGTCACCGGACTCGCCGTGGTGTGTCTGCGGGGATTCTGGTCCCGGATCGCGATCTTCCTGGGCCTCGTCTTCGGGTACGCGCTCTCCTGGATCCTCGACCTGGTCTTCGGCAAGATCTACTCGACCACGGGCGGGCCGGACAAGGTCGACCACTGGCGGCTCGACCTCTCCGGGGTCTCCAAGGCCGATTGGATCGGGCTGCCGAGCTTCCACGCGCCGGCCTTCGAATGGTCGGCGATCCTCATCGCGTTGCCGGTGGTCATCGCGCTGATCGCGGAGAACGCCGGGCACATCAAGGCCGTCGGCGAGATGACCGGCGACCCGCTCGACGACAAGCTCGGCACCGCCATCGCGGCCGACGGGGCCGCGTCGATGCTGTCGACGGCGGTGGGCGGCCCGCCCAACACCACCTACTCCGAGAACATCGGCGTCATGGCGGCCACCCGGGTCTACTCGACGGCCGCCTACTGGGCCGCCGCCGGCTTCGCCCTGCTCTTCGGCCTGTGCCCGAAGTTCGGCGCGGTCGTCGCGGCCATCCCCGGCGGGGTGCTGGGCGGCATCACCGTGATCCTCTACGGCATGATCGGCCTGCTCGGCGCCCAGATCTGGATCAGCGGCCGGGTGGACCTGCGCAATCCGCTGAACCTGGTGCCGGCCGCGGCGGGCATCATCATCGGCATCGGCGGCGTCACGCTGAACGTCACCGACAGCTTCGAGTTGGGCGGCATCGCGCTCGGCACCGTCGTGGTGATCACCGGCTACCACACGCTGCGGTACTTCGCCCCGGCGCACATGAAGCGGGAGGAGCCGCTGCTCGACTCGGGCACCTCCGACTACGACGGCCCGGAGGGCGAGGACGGGCCCGGGGACAAGCGGGGTTGACGCGGCTTCGCCCGAACCGGCGAAGCGCACGGCCAAGTTCCCCACACGGCGCGTTCCTGCTGCGACGCTGCCTCCCATGGAAGCGGTGCTCGCGCGGATGCGCGCCCTGGACGAGCGGCTGCCCGCGCAGGACGGTGTGGCCGTCTTCAACCGGGTGTACCTGACGGTGACGCAGACGCTGCACGAACGGCTCGCGCGCGGGGCGTTCCCCGCCCCGCGCAGGGCGCAGACCCTCAGCGTGTGCTTCGCCGAGCGCTACCTGGCGGCCGTGGAGGCGGAGCGGGCCCCGGCCTGCTGGCGTCCGCTCCTCCAGTACCGCCGACACCCCGGGATCCGGCCCCTCCAGCACGCGCTGGCCGGCATCAACGCGCACATCGGACACGACCTGGCGCTGGCGGTGGTGGCCACCTGCCGCCACCTGGACTGTGAACCGGCCGCCCTGGAAGGGGACTTCGACCGGGTCGGCGACACCCTGGTCTCCCTGGAGGAGCAGATCCGCGAGGACCTGATGCCGGGCCCCGACCTGCTGGAGATCGCCGACCCGTTGACGCACCTGGTGGGGTCGTGGAGCCTGGAGCGCGCCCGGGCCGGCGCCTGGTCCGCTGCCCGCCTGCTGTGGACGCTGCGGCGCGCTCCCGAACTGGCCGAGGAGTTCGCCGACTCCCTGGACGCCGGCGTCGGACTGGTCGGCCGCTGCCTGCTCACCCCGCGCGGCTGAAACCCCCGTGCGGGCGGGACGGCCCGCCGGCTACGCTCCCCCGGTGAGCAGCTTCGCCACCCATCGCCTGCGGGTCCTCGACCCGACCCGTACGCCTCGGCGACGGTTCGCCGCACTGCGCACCTGCGTCACGGAGTTCGCCCCGTACGGATTCCGCGCCACCTTCGACCACCTCGCGCGCAGCGCCCGCATCCCCGCCGACCTGGAACGGGACCCGGACGCGGTGGTGCGGGCGGTGGAGGAGCTGCACGCGGCGCGCGAGGTCTGGTTCGCGGCGTTCCGCCCCTGGCAGGAGCTGCGCCGGGCACAGAAACGGGCCGGTGTGCGCGTTCCGTGCCCGCCGGAGCCCTGGCGTCGGCTGCACTGCCCGGACCCCGGGTTCCATCCGGACGCGCCGCTCCCGGTCGTGATGCCGAGCATCCTGCGGGCCGGCGCCGGCCCGTGGCCGCCGCCCGTCTGCCCGGTCTGCGCGCGGGACCGCGGCACACGGGAGCTGCGCACCGGTCACCGGGTGTACCGGTTGTGCGCGGGGTGCGGGGTGGGCCTGGGCCGGCGGGACACCGGGTTCGAGCCGGCCGTGGCCGCCGCCCGCGAGGAACGCTGGAAGTCGATCTGGCTGCGGCGCGCGTGACGAGACGGCGGCGGGCACGAGATCGGGCCGCGGGATGTGGGAACGGGCCGCGGGCATGAGAACGGGCCGCCGCCGCGCTGTCGGCGCGGGGGCGGCCCGTGGTCACGGGGTCCGGGAGGGGTCAGTCCTCCGGGAGCTCCACCGGCGCGATGTCGTCGTAGACGTCGCCCGGACCCGGGTTCGTGGTGTCGGTCGTGCCGCCGAGGTGGTGCATGACGCCCCAGACCGCGTTGAGGGCGGTCTGTACGGCGCCTTCGGCCCAGCCGGCCGTCCAGGAGATGTCGTCGCCCGCGAGGAAGATGCCGCGCTTGTCCTCGGGGAGGCGGTCCTGCATGAAGTGGGTGAACAGGCGGCGCTGGTAGCGGTAGTGGCCCGGGAGGTTGGCCTTGAACGCGCCCATGAAGTAGGGCTCGTTCTCCCAGGAGACCGTGACCGGGTTGCCGATGACGTGGCGGCGGATGTCGACCTTCGGGTAGATCTCGCCGAGGGACTTCAGCATGACCTCCATCCGCTCGTTCGCGGACAGCGGCAGCCACTTGAGGCTGTCGTCGCACCAGGTGTACGAGAGGCAGATGACGGCGGGCTTGTCCGGGCCGTTGTCCAGCAGGTATGTGCCACGGGTCATGCGGTCCGTGAGGGTCATCGACATGACGTCGCGGCCCGTCTCCTCGTCCTTGTCCAACCAGAACGGCCGGTCCACGGGGATGAAGAGCTTGCTGGACTCCATGTAGTGGGTGCGCTCGATCGCCGTCCAGTGGTCGATCGGGAACAGCGTGTCGTCGCACTCGATCTTGGACAGCAGCATCCACGACTGCGCGGTGAAGATCGCGGCGCGGTACGTGCGGATGTCGCCGGTGGCGTCGGTGACCGTGATCCGGTTGCCGGCCGTGCGGTGCAGGCGGGTGACCGCCGGGCGCGGGGTGCCGTCGTGCAGGGTGGACAGCGAGGTGCCCTGGGCCCAGTGGACGATCTTGCCGGGTGCCCGGTCCCACAGGCGCAGGGGCAGCTGCTGCGAGCCGCCGACGATGCCGCGGTGGTGGTCGTCCGCCTCGGTGTAGACGACGCGGAGGATCTCCAGGATGGAGTTCGGGAAGTCGGTGTCCCAGCCGCCCGTGCCGAAGCCGACCTGGCCGAAGATCTCGCGCTTGCGGAAGGACTGGAAGGCCTCGGACTTGCAGAGGAAGCCGTAGAAGGTCTCGTCGTCGAGCTTCTCGACGAGCTTGGCCCAGATCTCGCGGATGCGCGGGACGTCCCGCTCGCGCATCGCGGTGTTCATGTCGGAGAAGTCGGCGCCCTCGTCGAGGCAGGCGTTCCACGCGGCGGCGACGTCGCGGTAGACCTGCGGGAGGTCGGCGATGGTCTCGGCGTAGTGGGTCTCGCCCTTGAGGTCCACGACCGTCGAGGGGGTGGCCTCGGCGAGCGGGTTCGGGAAGGGCTCGGTGACCAGGCCGACGAGGTCGATGTAGTGCTGGAGGGCCGTGGAGGACGGCGGGAAGCGCATGGCGCCCATCTCCGCGGTCAGTTCCTCGGTGCCCGCGCCCTCGAAGCCGACGGTGCGCAGCCGGCCGCCGATCTGGTCGGCCTCGTAGACGACCGGCTTGAGGCCCATCTTCATCAGCTCGTACGCGGAGATGATGCCGGAGAGTCCGCCGCCGATGACGGCGACCTCGGTGCCGAACTCCGTCGCCGGGATCTGGCCGAGCCCCGCCGGGTGGGCCAGGAAGTCGTCGTAGGCGTACGGGAAGTCCGGGCCGAACATGGTGATCGGGGGCTGTCCGTCGCTGTGCGGGACGGCGGTGGTGGGCACCGTGGACGTCATGGGGTACGGCTCCTTGCGAACGGACTCGGGCAGGGTGGGGGCGGGAGGGCGGACCGGGGGCGGGTCCGGGGGATCCTGGAGGGTCAGACCAGCGAGGCGTAGAGCCCCGGGCGGCGGTCGCGCAGGTAGGGGTTGGTCTCGCGCGAGGCCCGCAGCAGTTCCGGGTCGGCCTCGCCGAAGACGAGTTCCTCGCCGCGGCCGGCCCGGGTGCGGGTGACCCCGTCGGGGCCGGCCAGGCAGCTGAGGCCGACGAACTCGAACTCGCCCTCGGGGCCGGTGCGGTTGACGTACGCGATGTACATCTGGTTCTCGAAGGCCCGGACGGGGACCAGCTGCTCGGCGACGAACTGGAACGGGTGCATCTGCGCGGTCGGGACCAGGAGGAGGTCGGTGCCGGCCAGCGCGTGCGCGCGGACGTTCTCGGGGAACTCCACGTCGTAGCAGATCAGGATGCCGATGCGGAGGCCGTTCAGGTCCGCCTGGACGACGGGGGTGTCGCCGGGGGTGAAGGCGTCCTGTTCGAAGCCGCCGAAGAGGTGGGTCTTGCGGTGGTTCGCGAGCACGGTCCCGTCGGGACCGATGAGCTGCGCGGAGTTGAAGACGGCGTCGCCCGCGCGCTCCGGGTAGCCGTACAGGACGGCGACGCCGTGGCGGCGGGCGATGTCGCCGATGGCGACGGCGGACGGGCCGTCGGCCGGTTCGGCGATGCCGGGGATGTCCTGGAGGTCCAGCGCGTAGCCGGTCAGGAACATCTCCGAGGTCACGAGGAGCCCGGCCCCGCCCTGTGCGGCACGCGCCGCGGCCTCGTCGAGCGCCTTCAGGTTCGCGGCGGTGTCGCCGAGCCGTCCGGAGCTCTGGAGGAGGGCGGTGCGCAGCGGGGGCATGGGCGTACCTCTGTGACAGGTGGGGAGGGGGTCATTAGACGGTACGTTCGGGCGTTCGACCGGGACAAGCCGTCACCGTTGCGCTCGGAGGATCGATTCGTTGCGCATTCGGCGGGTCGAACGGCGATTCGTTGCACGCACCCCCTCCGCCCCCGATTCACTCGCCCGCGCGGAAGGCCGGATGGGCGCGGAGACGACCCAGGTACGAGCGTACGGACGACCCCGCCTCCGCCGCCGCGGGGTGGTGTCGCAGCGCCACCCACAGGTCGACGTCGGTGACGGTCGGCCGGTCGCCCAGGGCGTACGGGGACCGGGCCAGGCGCTGTTCCAGCAGGGCCAGGGCGGCCGACCGCCCGGCCGGGGGCGCGGCGTCGTCCAGGAGCGTCCGGACGGCCCCCGCGAGCGCGGCGGGGGCGGGCGGGGCCAGGTCGGGGCGGCCCGCGAGCCCGACGACCAGGTCGTCGAGGATGTCGGGGGTGTGGTTGCTGACCACGCGGCCGCTCCAGGTGTCGCAGAGCGCGGGAACGGTGAGGGTGCCGTCGTAGTGGTGGCCGGAGGCCTCGTACGCCGCGCGCAGGTCGGCGTGGGAGGACGGGTCGCCGAGCAGGGTGGTGCCCACGGAGTCGGCGAGACCGAGGAGGCGCAGGGTGGTGGTCACCCGGAGCGAGAGCGGACAGCCGGCGGAGAGGTAGAGGTGGTAGCGGCGGGGGTCGGGCGAGAAGCCGCTGCCGATGCGACCTCGCGGGGCCGGGACGGGCGCGGTGCGGGGCAGGGTGATCTGGAGCATGGCTCTCCTCGGTCGTCGGTACCGGGGCCCTGCGGGGCCGCGGGTTGGGGCGTCGGTGAGCGGGATCCGGGGCGGGGCGGCCCCGGATCCCGGCAGGAGGAGGTGCGGCGGCGGGCAGGGGCGCGCCGCGGCGCGAGCGGCCCGGGCACGGGAAGCCCGCACACGTCGGCGGGGGCGGCGTGGCATGGCATGGCCGCGGATCGGCGGGGCCTGATCGGCCGGGCCGTGAGGTGGGGAGGGCTTCAGGCGTGCGCGGCGAAGGCGCTGCAGACGCGGAGCAGGTCGATGTGCAGGCGTCGGGTCAGCCACGAGCGGCGCAGGGGATGTGTCCCTGCCTCGGGTGTCCGGGCCATCTCCACCGATCTCGTCCTGTCCTCGGGGCATAAACCCGCCCGTCGCGGGCGCTGACGATCCTGACCGTCCCCCGCAGTCTCACGGCGTCGCGCGAGGCCGTCAAGAAGTCGGTCACGAACCGACGACCCCGCGTATTCGACGGAAGGATCCCCGCACGTGATGTCCCCCGACACGGACACCGATACACATCCCCTCGACAACCCGGTCTGGGCGGCGCTGAGCGGCCCGCACCGCGACTTCGCGGTGTCCGGTGGGCGCGCCGCCCGGTACCGGACGGACGCGAACCCCTTCGCGGCCCTGGACGACCCGGACGACCCGCGCGCCTGGGAGGACCTGGCGGCGCTGGTGGGGCCCGGCACGGAGGTCTGGTTGACGGGGTTGCCGACGCCGCCCGCCGGCTGGGAGACGGTGTTGGCCGTACCGGGCGTCCAGCTCGACGGCAGCGCCGTGCCCGGTGAGCCGGCGCCCGAGGCGGTGCGGCTCGGGGCGGCCGACGTCCCCGAGATGCTGGACCTGGTCCGGTTGACCGAGCCGGGTCCTTTCCTGCCGCGCACCGTCGAGCTGGGCACGTACCTGGGGATCCGGCACGAGGGCCGGCTGGTGGCGATGGCCGGGGAGCGGATGCGGCCGCCGGGCTGGACGGAGATCAGCGCGGTGTGCACGCACCCCGACCACCGGGGGAAGGGCCTGGCGGCGCGACTGATCCGGGCGGTGGCCGCAGGCATCCGCGAGCGCGGGGACGTTCCCTTCCTGCACGCCGCCGCGGGGAACGTGAACGCCATACGTCTGTACACGTCGATGGGCTTCGTCCTGCGCCGCGAGCCGGTGTTCATCGGGGTGCGGACCCCGGGCGCCCCGGACGCTCCCGATGCCCCCGACGCCCCGGCCGACGAAAAGAAGGCTTAACACGGGGTTCATTGAGTGCGTGCGTCCGGCGCCTTAGGTTCGGGGTGGGTAGCGATGAACAGGGGGGTGGCGATGGACACGCTGCGTACGGGCGCCCGTCCCACCCCCCGGCTCGCTCCGCGCGGGCCGGTCCGGTGGTGCTCCCGGACCCGCGTCGCCCCGGAGCGGGATCCCGCCGCCCGCCGCCGTTCCTGATCAACTCCTCGGTTCCTGATCAACTCTTCGACGCCCGGCCCCGATCGGCGCCCGCGGCGCCCTGCCGGCGCCCAACACCCTTCCGTGAGCGGTGAGTCGGCGTCTTCCTGCGGGCCCGCGCGCCTGCACCCGGTCCGTCGCGCCGCCGGGTTCGAGGGAGCGGGCCGGCGGGTCGGGATTCCCTTGCGGGCAAGGATGTTTCAGGGGGCACGGAGCGGTCACACGCGGGGGAACCCACGTACCCCTCGGAAAGGAACTGCCATGACCGACGTCTCCCGCCTGCCGGGCTCCGCCCCCGACAACTGGCAGTGGCAATCCCGGGCGGCGTGCCGGGACCTGGGGTCCGGCCGGTTCTTCCATCCCGCCGGCGAGCGGGGGGAGGACCGCGAGGACCGGGACGAGGCCGCCAAGCGGATCTGCGCCGGCTGCCCGGTGCGCACGGCCTGCCTCGAACACGCGCTGCGCACCCGTGAGGCCTTCGGGGTCTGGGGCGGCCTGACCGAGGAGGAGCGGCACACCCTCCTGGGCGGTCGTCGCGCCCCGGCCCATGTGTAGAAGAGCCGCTCGGGCGCGCGGAACAGGACAGGCGGCAACGACGACGGGTCGGACGCGGTGAACGCGTCCGACCCGTTTCGCCGCGCCCGACACCCTGCCCTCGGACGGACCGGCTGCGGATCGCCCGCTGACCGGCCGGAGCGGGCGGCGCCATGGCCGCCGGGATAAAATTGACCGGCTGCGCGCCTCGGCCGCGCGAAGGCGTAGCGGCCGCGTGACGAGGTTCTGTCGACCGGGGGTCCCACGAGAGGAACACCCATGAAGCGACGCTTCCGTCTGATCGTGCTCACCCCGCTGGCGACCGGCGCCCTCGCCGTCGGTTCCCTGGCGATCTCCTCGGGCGGCGCCGAGGCGGCCGCGCCGGCGGCCACCTGCTCCGCGTCGGCCACCCGGCCCGACGGAACGGTGTCCGTGTCCGGCAGCGGGTTCGCGCCGGGCCCCGCGGTCCTCTCCTCGCCGACCGCCCAGGGCGGCCGGTTCGAGGTGGGTTCCGACGGCGCCTTCACCCTCCCGAAGCGGCAGAACGGGGCGTACACCGTGTCGCAGGGCGGCCGGGACACCAGGTGCGGCGGCGCGGACGAGGCGGACGCGCACGCCCGGGCGGGTGGCGCCCCGTACAAGGCCGGTGTCGTCGCCGGGTGGGACGCCGTCAAGGGGAGCTGTGACGCGACCGCGCCGCCGTCGGCGAATGAGGGGTTCTCGACCGGCTGGAAGAAGGGCGCGGCCGTGGCGCGCGAGGCGTTCTGCTGAACGCCCCCGCTACGCCGCACGCCCCGGTACGCCGAAACGCCCCGGTCAGGGGACCGGGGCGTCGGTGGCTACGCGGGTGCGCCGGAGGTGAAGCGGCGCAGCAGCGGGGAGAGGACCAGGACGGACTTGGTGCGTTCCACGAACGGCTCGCCCGCGATCCGTTCCAGTACGCGTTCGAAGTGCCTCATGTCGGAGGCGAAGACCTGGACGAGGGCGTCCGCGTCACCGGTGACGGTGGACGCGGACACGACCTCGGGGTACCGCTCCAACCCTCGCCGGATGTCGTCCGGCGAGGTGTTGTGGCGACAGTAGATCTCGATGAAGCCCTCGGTCTCCCAGCCCATGGCGGCGGGGTCGACCCGGACGGTGAAGCCGGTGATGGCTCCCTCGGCACGCAGCCGGTCCACGCGCCGTTTGACGGCGGGGGCCGAGAGTCCGACCTCGGAGCCGATGTCCGCGTAGGAACGTCGGGCGTCCTCGGCGAGGGCGTGCACGATGCGTTCGTCGAGATCGTTCAGTCGCACTGCGGGTGGATCACTTCTCTGCTGTGGCCAGACGGGAGCGGCGAATGCCGTACAGGAAGTAGAACACGAGACCCGCTGCCATCCAGCCACCGAAAACGATCCATGTGACGGTGTCCAGGCTGAACATCATGTAGCCGCAGGCGAGGAAACCGAGGATGGGCGTGATCGGGAAGAGCGCCACCTTGAAGGTGCGCGGCATGTCCGGCTTGGTGCGGCGCAGGATGATGACGGCGATGTTGACCAGACCGAAGGCGAAGAGGGTGCCGATGCTGGTGGCGTCGGCCAGCTTGCCGAGCGGGATGAAGGACGCGAGGATCCCGCAGAAGAGGGAAACGATCACCACGTTGGCGCGGGGGGCGCCGGTCTTCGGGTTGACCTTGGCGAAGACCTTGGGGACGAGGCCGTCGCGGGACATGGCGAAGAGGATGCGGGTCTGGCCGTAGAGCACGGCGAAGACCACGGAGGCGATGGCGACGACGGCGCCCGCGGCGAGGACGACTCCCCAGAAGGTGTGGCCGGAGACGTCGGTCATGATCTGCGCCAGCGCGGCCTCGGTGCCCTCGAAGTCCTGCCACGGCATGGCGCCGACGGCGACGAACGCGACGAGGACGTAGAGCACGGTGACGATGCCCAGCGAGAGCATGATCGCGCGGGGCAGGTCGCGCTTGGGGTCCTTGGCCTCTTCACCCGCGGTGGAGGCGGCGTCGAAGCCGATGTACGAGAAGAACAGCGTGGAGGCGGCGGCGCTGATGCCGGTGATGCCGAGCGGGGCGAGCGGGGTGTAGTTGCCGGCCTTGATGCCCATGAAGCCGATGCCGATGAAGAGCAGCAGCGTGACGATCTTCACGCCCACCATGATCGAGTTGACCCGGGCGCTCTCCTTGGCGCCGCCCATCAGGAAGACCATGGCGAGCAGGACCACGATCAGCGCGGGCAGGTTGATGAAGCCGCCCTCGCCCAGCGGGGCGGATATCGCCTCGGGGATGGTGACGCCGATGGTGCCGTCGAGGAGTTCGTTGAGGTACTCGCCCCAGCCGACGGCGACCGCCGCGACGGACACGCCGTACTCCAGGACCAGGCACCAGCCGCAGACCCAGGCGACGAGCTCGCCCATGGTGGCGTACGAGTAGGAGTACGAGGAGCCGGAGACCGGCACGGATCCGGCCAGCTCCGCGTAGGAGAGCGCGGAGAACAGGGCGGTCAGGCCCGCGATGACGAAGGAGATCGTGACGGCGGGGCCGGCCTTGGGGGCCGCCGTGCCGAGGACGACGAAGATGCCGGTGCCGAGGGTGGCGCCGATGCTGATCATCGTCAGCTGCCACATGGTGAGCGAGCGGCGCAGCGAGCCGCCCTCGCCCTGGCCGCCCTCGGCGACCAGCTGCTCGACCGGCTTGCGGCGCAGCAAAGGATGGGCAGGCTTGCGGGGCTCGGAGGTGAGCGGTGGCGCCTGGCCGGTTTCGAGCACGAGGGGACTCCTTTGACACTGCGGGTGGGGATTCAGGCATCGACCGCAGCGGTCCGGAGCAGGCGGGCAGGAGCCGGCCTGGGCATGGGGGACCGCCGAGCAGGCGGTCCACGCCACTCCACGTACAGCGAGTGAGCCTACGAGCTGAGTGATACCGCCCGTAATGCACCATCCTTGCACATTGGCGCACGATCGTTGCGCGGATCTGTCCTGGATGGTCCTTTGTTGCGCGCGGACGATCGATCACTGCGCGACCCCCTTCCGGGCCTCCCCGGCGGCACCTCCTTGACACTTCGTCAGAACTGCCGCACCGTGCCGCCAGGACGGCGCCGCCGCGGACGGGGACCGGCCGGGGTTCGCACCCATGACGGGTGTTCCCGCACGTGACGGGGCAGACGGGGGTGGTCGACCGCGGGTCGGCGCGCGGTTCCCGTACCCGGCGATCGGAGGCGACGAGTGAGCGTGGAGAGACCACTGGAGGCGGACGGCGGGTGGTTGGACCCCGGGCCCTTCCTGCGTGGTGTCGCCTGGCTGGACGAGGGCCGGCCCGTGCGCGCCGACCCGGCGGACACCATGCGGCTGCCCTGGGACACCGGCGAGCGGGCCGCCCTGCCCATCGGGGTGCGGTTGGAGTTCACCACCGAGTCGGCGCACGCGCTGGAGATCCGCTACCGGGCGACCGTGCCCGGGCCCACCGACGCGCTGCGCGACCTCGCGCACGGCTTCGCGCTGTGGAACCGGCACGGCATGCTCACCGAGGTCTTCACCGAGCCGGCCGCGGAGGCCGTCGTACGCGTCGCGATCAGCGGCGGGCGCGGACCGTTCACCGTCCATCCGCCCGAGGCCCAGTCCCCCGTGATTCTCGGGGTGCGCGGGATCGGCGGCCCGATCGCCCCCGCCCCGACGGCCCCGCGCTGGGTGGTGCACGGCGACTCCATCACGGAGGGCTGGTGGTCCACCCGCCCCGCGCACGGCTGGCCCGCCGTCGCCGGCCGGTTGCTGGGCTGGGACACCGTCAACCTCGGCTACGCGGGCGCGGCCCGCGGGGAACTCGCCACCGCCGAACAGCTCGCGGGGCTCCCCGCCGACGTGCTCACCCTGGCCTTCGGCACCAACTGCTGGTCCCGGGTGCCGTTCACCCCGGCGATGCTGTACGAGACCACGCGCGCCTTCCTCGATCTGGTCCGGCAGGGGCATCCGAGCACCCCGCTGCTGCTGCTGTCCCCGGTGCTGCGCCCCGACGCCGAGCGGACGCCGAACAGGCTCGGCGCCACCCTGGGCGCCCTGCGCGACGCCATGGAGCGCGCCACCCGCGACCGGATGGCCGCCGGGGACGGTCGGCTGGCACTGCTGCCCGGGCGGGACCTGCTGGGGCCCGAGCACCTCGCGGACGGACTGCACCCCAACGACAACGGACACCAGGTTCTCGGCCTTGCCGTGTGCACGGCTCTGCGCCGCGCCGGGTTCGATGCCGGCTAGGTGAAAGACGACACACCTCTCGCGCTGAACGGTTCGCTCCCCCGACGACGTGTCCTGCACAAGTTGCCGACGCTCCGGCGACGGACTCGGCAGTCATCACACGTGGGAGAGATCAAGATGGGCTTCAAGCGCGGAACCACCCTGGCAGTCGTCGCAGTCGCCGTCGCCCTTTCGGCCACGGCGTGCGGCGGAGCCGACAAGGCGGGCGGCAACACCCAGCCGGCCGGGGCCGTGGCTCCCGCGGCGGACCCCTACGGCGCCGGCGCGTCGGGCGGCGCGGATCCCGCGGCGGCCGCCGACGCCAAGCCCGCCGGGGAACTGACCATCGCGCAGAACGACAAGCTCGGCTCCGTGCTCACCGACAGCGCCGGGTTCACCCTGTACCGCTTCGACAAGGACACCCCGAAGCCGCCGAAGTCGAACTGCGAGGGTGCCTGCGCCAAGACGTGGCCGATCGTCCCCGCCGGTGACGTCACGGCCGCCGCGGGCGTGGACCCCGCGCTGCTGGGCGAGGTGGAGCGCGCCGACGGGAGCCGTCAACTGACGGTGGCGGGCTGGCCGATGTACCGGTACAGCAAGGACGGCAAGGCCGGTGACACCAACGGCCAGGGCGTCGGCGGCACCTGGTTCGCCTCCGCCCCCGACGGCAAGAAGGCGGCCAAGGACGCGGCGGCGGCCCCCGCTCCGGCCGGTGCGGGCGAGGCGTCCGGCGCGCTGACCGTGGCCAAGGACCCGAAGCTGGGCGAGCACATCGTCGACGGCAACGGCATGACCGTCTACCGGTTCAAGAAGGACAGCGCCTGGCCCATGAAGTCCAACTGCGAGGACGCCTGCGTGGCCAAGTGGCCGGTGGTGGCCCCGGTCGACAAGGCCAACGCCAAGGGCATCGTCGAGAAGGGCTACACGGTCCTGAACCGCCCCGACGGCAAGAAGCAGCAGTCGATCGACTGCTGGCCCATCTACACCTTCAGCGGTGACAAGAAGGCCGGCGACACCAACGGCCAGGGCGTGGGCGGCACCTGGTACGCCGTCTCCCCCGAAGGCAAGCTCATCACCACCGCCAAGTAGGCACCACGGACCATCCTGAACGCGCGACCCCCGCCCCCTCCCCCCGGCGGGGGTCGCGCCCCGTTCCGCCCCGACGGAGCGGAACCTAGACTCGCCCCCATGCTGCGCGCACTGGCCGTCGACGACGAGAGACCCCTGCTGGAGGAACTCCTCTACCTGCTGCGTTCCGACCCGAGGGTCCGCAGCGCCGAGGGGGCCTCGGACGCCACGGAGGCACTGCGCCGGATCACGCGGGCGCTGGAGAGCGGCCCGGACGGCCCCGACGGCATCGACGTGGTCTTCCTCGACATCCACATGGCCGGGCTGACCGGCCTGGACATCGCCCGGCTGCTGGCCGGGTTCGCGCGCCCCCCGCTGATCGTGTTCGTCACCGCCCACGAGGGGTTCGCCGTCCAGGCCTTCGACCTCAAGGCGGTCGACTACGTGCTGAAGCCGGTCCGTCCCGAGCGGCTGGCCGAGGCCGTCCGCCGGGTCGGCGCCCAACTCGGCCGGGTACAGGAGCCGCCCGCCGCGGACCTCCCGACCCCCTCGACCGGGACGGACGGCGCCGCGCCACCCGTCGCGGCGGCAGCGGGGCCCGGCCGCACCCGGCAGGAGGTCGCCGCGGCCGACCGCGCGCCGGACCAGATCGCCGTCGAACTGGGCGGGGTCACCCGCTTCGTGGCCATCGCCGACATCGCCCACGTGGAGGCCCAGGGCGACTACGCCCGGCTGCACACCGACGAGGGCAGCCACCTGGTCCGGATCCCGTTGTCCACGCTGGAGGAACGCTGGGCGGCCCGCGGGTTCGTCCGGATCCACCGCCGGCACCTGGTGGCGCTGCGCCGGATCGACGAACTGCGCCTGGACGGCGGCGCCACGACCGTTCGGGTCGGCTCGGCGGAACTCCAGGTCAGCCGCCGCCACGCACGCGAACTCCGCGAACTCCTGATGCGCCAGGCCACCGGCTGACCTCCCGGACCGCCGACCGTCCGACGCGCCGTTCGACGCGCCGTTCATCGCGCCGGGGCGGGCGTACGGCGATGCCCGGGGCCCGTCGGTCGCACCGGTCGCCTCGGCGGCCCCCGCGCCGGCCGGCCGCGCGTATCGTGGATCTTCCGGCGTGGGAGGAGCAGCGGTTGTCCGAGATCGAGGCGCTGTTGGACGCGCTGAGCGGACTGCCCCGGACCCGGCCCGCCGGACCCGCCGAGGCCGAGGCCCTGCTGGCCCGGCTGCGCAGCGCGGCCGCCCGCTGGGCCGACCTGTTGTACGAGGCCCACGACGGCACCCGCCGGCAGTTGCCGCCGCGCGCCGAGGCGGCCCTGATGCAGGCCTTCCGTCGCGCGGAGGAGTCGTACGTGGAGCTGGAGATCGCCCTGCGCGACTGCGCGGACCACCGCGATCCGGCCCGCTGAAGCCCCCCGCCCGGGGCACCCCGGCCCGCGCCGCACGGGGAGGGCGCCGACACGGCGGTGCGCGGCTTCCGCGGAGGTGCCGGAACGCGCCTGTTCGCCGGTGCGGGGCGCTGCATAGACTCCGAAAGTCCCCGCAGCCCGTCGCTCCTCCCCTCTCCCGTCGCCTCTCCCCATGGCCTCTCCCCGTCGAAGGACCGCCCGGTGAACCAGACGTACGCGCTGACCGCGGTCACCGTCGTCGTCCTGGTCACGGTGCTCGTCGGCGCGTTGGGCCTGCGGATATCCCGGACCACCTCCGATTTCTACGTCGCCTCGCGCACCGTGGGTCCCCGCCTGAACGCGGCGGCCATCAGCGGGGAGTACCTCTCCGCCGCCTCGTTCCTCGGCATCGCGGGGCTGGTGTTGCTCCAGGGGCCGCAGATGCTCTGGTATCCGGTCGGCTACACGGCCGGGTACCTGGTGTTGCTCGTGCTGGTGGCGGCCCCGTTGCGGCGCTCGGGGGCCTACACCCTGCCGGACTTCGCCGAGGCCCGGTTGGAGTCGCAGGCGGTGCGCCGGATCGCCGTGCTGTTCGTCGTCGGGGTCGGCTGGCTCTACCTGCTGCCCCAGTTGCAGGGCGCCGGGCTGACGTTGGAGATCCTCACCGGGGCTCCGACCTGGGTCGGCGGGCTGGTCGTGGCCGGTGTGGTGACGACGGCCGTGGGGGCCGGCGGGATGCGCAGCATCACCTTCGTCCAGGCCTTCCAGTACTGGCTCAAACTCACCGCCCTGCTGGTGCCGGCCTTCTTCCTGATCGCGGCCTGGGCCGGGGACGGGGCCCCGCGTGCGGGCTTCGACGCCCCGGCGGTCTTCCGTGAGCACACCGCCGTGACGGTGGGCGAGGACCTGCGGATCGCGCTGGACGAGCCGTTGGCCGTGACGGTGACCGGGCGGGTGGACGGGCGCGCCGTCGAGGGCGAGTCGCTGGTCCTGGCCACCGGGCAGCACTCGGTACGGGCGGGCACCCGGCTGGAGTTCGCGCCGGACAGCCGGGTGCCCGACGCCCGCGCGGAGTCCGGCCCGGGCCCGGCCGGCTGGTCGGAGCCGCTGTCCGGGGAGCGGCGGGGGCATCAGCTGTACGCCACGTACGGACTGATCCTGGCGACCTTCCTCGGCACGATGGGCCTGCCGCACGTCGCGGTGCGGTTCTACACGAGCCCGGACGGCCGGACCGCCCGGCGCACCACCCTGGTGGTGTTGGGGCTGGTCGGGATCTTCTACCTGCTGCCGCCGGTCTACGGGACGCTGGGCCGGATCTACACGCCCGAGCTGGCGCTGACCGGCGACGCGGACGCCGCCGTGCTGGTGCTGCCGGCGCGGATGGTGGGCGGGTTGCCCGGCGAGCTGCTGGGGGCGCTGTTGGCCGGGGGCGCGTTCGCGGCGTTCCTGTCGACGGCCTCGGGGTTGACGATGGCGGTGGCCGGGGTGCTGCACCAGGACGTGCTGCCCCGTCGCGGGGTGCTCAGCTTCCGGTTGGCGGTGGTGGTCGCGATGCTGGTGCCGCTGGTGGGCGCGGTGGCGGCGACGGCGGTACCGGTGGCGGACGCGGTGGGCCTGGCCTTCGCGGTGTCCGCGTCCTCGTTCTGCCCGCTGTTGGTGCTGGGCATCTGGTGGCGCGGGCTGACCCCGCCGGGGGCGGTCGCCGGGCTGGTCACCGGAGGCGGGGCGGCGCTGGGCGCGGTGGTGGCGACCCGCTGCGGGCTGGCGTCGCCGGGCTGGGCGCACACTCTGCTGGCCTGGCCGGCGGTGTGGTCGGTGCCGCTGGGCTTCCTGACGATGGTGGTGGTGTCGCTGGGTACGAGGTCCCGGATCCCGGCGGGGACCGCGGCGACGCTGGCGCGACTGCACCTGCCGGAGGACGTCGCCGGGCACCGGGCGGGGGACGCGCGGTGACGGGCGTCCTGGGCGCGGTGGTGGGCGCGGCGCCGGCCCTGGCGGGCGCCACGCTGCTGTTGGGCCTGGGGTGGGCCGGGGGGCGGTGGCAGGCGGGGCGCGGCGACCGGGCGTCGGGGCCTGACCTCGGTACTCCCGTCGAGCGGGCCACCTTCCACACCCTGCACACGGCTTCGTTGGCCGCTCCCCCGCTGCGGGCCGGCCTGACCGAGGACGCCGCACGCAAGGCCGCCAGGCGGCTGCGGTCGCTGCTCGGCACGGAGGCGCTGTGTCTGACCGACCGGGAGGCGGTGTTGGCCTGGGACGGTCCGGGCGCCGACCACCACGAGCGGCGGGCGATGGCCCGGGTGACGGCGATGCTGGAGTCGGGGCGGAGCGTGAGCCTGCGCACCGACTGCCGGCAGCCGGGTTGTCCGCTGAAGTGGGCGGTGTTCGCTCCGCTGACCGGTGAGGACGGGATGTTGGGCGCGCTCGTCGCATACGGCTCGCGGGAGTCCGCGGTGCTGGTGCGGGCCGCGACGGAGGTCGCCCGCTGGGTTTCGGTCCAACTGGAGCTGTCGGAACTGGACCGGTCGCGCACCCGGCTGATGGAGGCGGAGATCAAGGCGTTGCGGGCGCAGATCTCCCCGCACTTCATCTTCAACTCCCTGGCCGCGATCGCCTCGTTCGTCCGGACCGATCCGGAGCGCGCGCGGGACCTGCTGCTGGAGTTCGCGGACTTCACCCGCTACTCGTTCCGTCGGCACGGCGACTTCACCACGCTGGCCGAGGAGTTGCGTTCCATCGAGCAGTACCTGGCCCTGGCGGGGGCCCGGTTCGGCGACCGGTTGAAGGTGACGCTGCGGGTGGCCCCGGAGGTGCTGCCGGTGGCGCTGCCCTTCCTGTGTCTGCAACCGCTGGTGGAGAACGCGGTCAAGCACGGGCTGGAGGACTCCACCGAGGAGTGTCGGATCACCATCGCGGCCCGGGACGAGGGCTCGGAGGCCGTGCTGACGATCGAGGACAACGGGGTGGGCATGGATCCGGCGCTGCTGCGGCGGATCCTGGCCGGGGAGCGGTCCGGCTCCTCCTCGGGCGTCGGCCTGCCGAACGTCGACGAGCGGATGCGGCAGGTGTACGGGGACGAGTACGGGCTCGTCATCGAGACGGGCGTGGGCGCCAGCATGAAGATCACCGTGCGGATCCCCAAGTACCGTGCGGGCGTGCACACGTCCACGCCCGGTGATCCGGGCCCGCCGCCGGGCCGGCACCGGCACTGACCGCACTCGGGCGGGGGCGGCGTCTCCGGTCCGGGCCCGGCGCGGCCGGCGACGCCCCCGGTTCGGGCGCGGGGCGCTCCGGGTCCGGCTCGGGCGGGCCGCTCCGGGCCGCGACGGGCGGGCCCGCGCGGCCGTCAGAGGGCGGCGCGTACCGCGTCGAGGATCTCGCGGGCGCCTTCGTCGATCAGTTCACCGGCCAGGGCGGCGCCGATCTTCTCGGGCGCGTCCGCGGGTCCGGTGAGGGTTCCCGACACCCTGCGGCGGCCGTCGAGGGAGGTGACCTGGGCGTGGAGGGTGAGGGTGCCGTCGGGCGCGGTGCGGGCGTGGGCTCCCACGGGGACGCTGCACCCGCCGTGCAGTTCGGCGAGCAGGGCGCGCTCCGCGCGCACCCGGGCATCGGTGTCGAGGTCGCCGACCGTGGAGAGGATCTCGCGCAGCGCGGCGGACTCCTCGCGGACCTGGATGCCGAGCGCGCCCTGTCCGGGTGACGGGGGGAAGTCCCCGAGCGGGAGGAACTCCCCGACGGCGTCGGCCAGTCCGAGCCGGTGCAGACCGGCGGCCGCGAGGACGACCGCGTCGAGACCCTCCGTCTGGATCTTGCGGAGCCTCGGTGGCACGTTGCCTCGGATCGGCACCACGTCGAGGTCGGGTCGGACGGCGAGGAGTTGGGCCTTGCGCCGGGCGGACCCGGTGCCGACGCGGGCTCCCTCGCGCAGTGCGGCGAGCGTGGATCCGCAGAGCGCGTCGCGCACGTCCTCGCGGACCGGCGGGGCAAGCAGGGTCAGGCCGGCCGGGCTCTCGGTGGGCAGGTCCTTGAGCGAGTGCACGACGACGTCCACGTCGCCGCGGACCAGCGCCGCCTCCTGTTCGCTGCTGAACGCCGAGCCGCCGCTGACGGCGGAGACGTCGGCCAGGAGCGAGCGGCGGTCCCGGTCCCCGCCTTCGAGGATCACCCGGTGGGTGAACGTCACGTCGGGGAACCGTTCGCGCAGCGGCGCGAGGAACGCGCGGACCTGGGTCCTGGCCAGATTGCTCGCGCGCGAGCCGACGAGATACGTGGTCACAGAAGAGCCTCTCGGATCCTGACGGGTTGTCACCAGGCTACGAGGGGCGGGGTGGTGGTGATGCAGACAGCGGGTCGGGAAGCCCGGCGCGAACGCCCGCGGCCCCGGACCGCCCGGAGGGGGCGGGCCCGGGGCCGCGGAAAGGACGCGCCGGTCAGTCGGGGGACGACAGGGCCTAGCTCCAGCTGGCGTGCAGCGGCTTGCCCTCGGCGTAGCCGGCGGCGGACTGGATGCCGACCACGGCCTTCTCCTCGAACTCCGCGAGGGAGCCCGCGCCCGCGTAGGTGCACGAGGAGCGCACGCCCGCGATGATCGAGTCGATCAGGTCCTCGACGCCCGGACGGGTCGGGTCGAGGAACATCCGGGAGGTGGAGATGCCCTCTTCGAAGAGGGCCTTGCGGGCCCGGTCGTAGGCCGACTCCTCGGAGGTGCGGTTGCGCACCGCGCGGGCCGAGGCCATGCCGAAGGACTCCTTGTAGAAGCGACCGTCGGCGGACTGCTGGAGGTCGCCCGGGGACTCGTACGTCCCGGCGAACCAGGAACCGATCATGACGTTCGAGGCGCCGGCGGCCAGTGCCATCGCCACGTCGCGCGGGTGGCGGACGCCGCCGTCGGCCCAGACGTGCTTGCCGTACTTCTTGGCCTCGGCCGCGCACTCCATCACCGCGGAGAACTGCGGGCGGCCCACGCCGGTCATCATGCGGGTGGTGCACATGGCGCCGGGGCCCACACCGACCTTGATGATGTCGGCGCCGGCCTCGATGAGGTCCTTGACGCCCTCGGCGGCGACGATGTTGCCCGCCACGATCGGGACCTGCGGGTCCAGCGCGCGGACGGCCTTGATCGCGTTGATCATCGACTCCTGGTGGCCGTGGGCCGTGTCGATCACGATCGTGTCGACGCCCGCGTCGAGGAGCTGCTTGGCCTTGGCCGCGAAGTCGCCGTTGATGCCGACGGCGGCCGCGATGCGCAGCTTGCCCTGAGCGTCGGTGGCGGGGGTGTACAGGGTCGCGCGCAGGGCGCCCTTGCGGGTCAGGATCCCGACGAGCCTGCCGTCCTTGTCGACGGCCGGGGCCAGCTTGCGGTGGCCGGCGTCGAGCTTGTTGAAGGCCTCGCGGGGGTCGATGTCGGCGTCGATGAGCAGCAGCTCCTTCGACATGACCTCGGAGAGCTGGGTGAAGCGGTCCACGCCTGTCAGGTCGTGGTCGGTGACGACGCCGATCGGGCGGTTGTCGGCGTCGACGACGATGCCGGCGCCGTGGGCCCGCTTGGGCAGCAGGGACAGCGCGTCGGCGACCGTCTGGGTGGGCGCCAGGGTGATCGGGGTGTCGAGCACGTGGTGGCGGGTCTTCACCCAGGAGATGACGTCGGTGACGACGTCGATGGGGATGTCCTGCGGGATGACGACGATGCCGCCGCGGCGGGCGACGGTCTCGGCCATCCGGCGCCCCGCGATGGCGGTCATGTTCGCCACGACGAGCGGAATGGTGGTGCCGGTGCCGTCGGGCGAGGACAGGTCCACGGCCTGGCGGGAGCCGACCGCGGAGCGGCTCGGCACCATGAACACATCGTCGTACGTCAGGTCGTACGGCGGCTTCAGGTCATTGAGGAAACGCACGTGCTGAACATCCCAGTCGTTCGGAGGAGCCCGTCATGCCCAGGCGGGGCAGCCGAGGAAACGCACGTACTTCATTCTCCCATGTCCTGGTGTTCGTGCCGCCCGGGTCGATCGTCCAGGACAGGCCGGGCCGGGTGGTTCTTTCCTACGGGACGTTGGTCCCGAACCGGGCGGGCCGGTGCGGTCGGGCGCGGGAATCGGGGGTCCGGTCGGGGGCGGCCTACGGTCCGACGGCCATCGCCCCCGCCGCGGCGGGGGTCGCGGGCCGGCCGGTTCCCGCCCCGTCGGCCGGGCGCCGGTGGACGGGCCCGCGGCGGTCGGCGAGCGGGAACAGTGATCCGCCGTGCCGGACCGCCGTGAACTCGGCGGCGATGGCCAGGGCGGTCTCCTCGGGCGTGCCCCCGCCGAGGTCGAGGCCGATCGGTGAGCGCAATCGGGCCAGGGCGGCCTCCGTCACCCCCTCCTCCCGCAGTCGTCCGGCCCGCTCGGTGTGGGTGCGCCGGGAACCCATGGCCCCCACGTAGGCCAGGGGCAGCCCGAGGGCAAGGGCGAGCAGCGGGACGTCGAACTTGGCGTCGTGAGTCAGGACGCAGACCGCCGTACGGGCGTCCAGGCGCCCGGCCTCCCATTCCGCGGCGAGGTGCCGGTGCGGCCAGTCGACGATCACCTCGTCGGCGTCCGGGAAGCGGGCCGGGGTGGTGAAGACGGGCCGGGCGTCGCAGACGGAGACCCGGTACCCGAGGAAGGCCCCGATCCGTGCCAGGGCGGCGGCGAAGTCGACGGCCCCGTAGACGATCAGCCGGGGGCGTTCGGCGGCCGACTCGACGAGCAGGGTCAGCGGCTCCCCGCACAGCCCGCCGGCCGTTCCCAGCTCGGCGGTACCGGTCCGGCCGGCCAGCAGGAGGGCCCGGACCCGCCGCGCGGCGCTCTCGTCGAGGGCGGGGGCGCCGCCGAGGGTGCCCTCGTACGCACCGTCGGCGTGGACGGCCAGGGCCCGACCGAGCTGTGCGGGCGGCCCGGACACCACCCGGGCGAGCGCGGCTCGCGCCCCGCCGACGGCGGCGTCGAGCACCGTGTGGAGGACGGGTCGCACGGGGTCGTGTCCGCGTACCGGGGTGATCAGTACGTCCAGGACTCCGCCGCAGGTCAGGCCGATGGCGAAGGCGTCGTCGTCGCTGTAGCCGAAGCGGTGCGTGCCGCCTTCGCCGGAGGTGACGGCGTCGAGGCACAGCTCGTGCACGGCGGATTCCACGCAGCCGCCGGAGAGGGAGCCGAGGGCGGTGCCGGCGGCGTCCACGGCCAGCGAGGCGCCCGGTCCGCGCGGTGCGCTCCCGCTGACGGCGACCACGGTGGCCAGGGCGAACTCCCGCCGTTCGGCACACCACGCGCGTAGTTCCGCGGCGATGTCGAGCATCAGCGGATGTACTCGCGTCGGGTGGCCTGCCCGGGGATGAGCGGGCGCGGCGGCAGGACAGCGGGGGGCCGGCCGGGGGTCCTCGTGGGACCCGGGTAGGGCAGGGGGGTGTGGGGTTCGGGGGGCCGGCCGGTGGCGCAGCCGAGCAGGTGTGCGGCGTGGGCCACGCTCGCGAGGGTGGCGTGGTGGTGCCAGCCGCGGAAGGAGCGGCCCTCGAAGTCGCGGATGCCGACGGGTTCGCAGGTCTCGGCGAAGTCCAGGGAGACCCGGTCGGTGAGCTTGGCGAGCAGGAAGAGCTGGGCGAGGGGCCGGTCCCCGATGTTGGTGATCCAGAACTCGGACGGCAGCAGGGCGGCTTCCGTCCAGGCCCCGACGAGCAGCAGCGGGGGCGGGGGGACCGGCGGCGGCCGGTCGTCGCCGACGCCGGCGAGGATGGCGGCGGAGGTCAGCAGGGTCACCGCCCCCTCGGTGCGGCCGTGTCGGGTCCATTCCACGACGCGGCGCTGGGAGCGCAGCGAGTCGATGAGTTCGCGGGCGGGCGCGGTGTGCGGTCCGGGCTTGTGGCGGCCGGCGCCGCCGAAGGAGACGGGCAGCGACCCGTCGACCTTGATGACGAACGGGATGTCCTGGAGGGCGAAGGAGTCCACGCAGTAGGGCAGTTCGGCGTTGGACACCTCCATCACCACGGGGCGCCGTTGGAGTTGCCAGGTGGCGGCCATGCGCTGGACGGCGTGTACGGCGTCCTGTGCGGGGGTGAGGGAGCGTGCGGTGTCCGGGATGCCGGCCCGTGTGCGGCGCAGCAGTTCGCTGGTCCAGGGCCCGGGGAGGGTGAGGGTCCATTCGACCGGGAAGCTCGCTTCGCTGGAGGCGAGCCAGATCCCGCCGGCCTGCTGACAGTTGGCGGTGCGGCCCAGTTGGGGGACGAACTGCCGGCCGACGCCCACGGAGGCGTCGCCGGCCTTCTCGATGACCATGGGCTGGACCACCCAGGCCAGGGGGCGCTGGGCGGTCCGTTCGAGGTGCTGTGCGAGGGACCGTCTGACGGGGGTCCAGTCCCACGGCGATTTGCTGATGAACTGCTGGAGGCTCTGTTCGACGGAACTGGCCCCTGTTCCGGCGATGTTACGGATTGTTTTCTTCCCGGTGGTCCGCACCAGTCCATTCAGATAAACGCGGGCCCAGTTTCGCTGGTCCCGCCGGGGTAATGACTCGAAGAAGAGCGAGATCAGTACGTCGATCACATCGGAGATTTCCTTCGTGGAATCCTCCGGCAGGACTACGCGAGCCATCTGGGCCTCCCCCGCGACCAGCTAGATCCAATACCCTACTTGACCGCGAAGAACGGCCGTAGGCCGAGACGGCTACTTCCTGAGGTCGCCGGCTGTTTCGAGCCTCTCTTCCTCCACCACGAGCGGGATGGGGATCTGGTTCGCCGCGTAGTAGAGCGCGATCAGGAAGTGTGCGACAAGAGTGAGTGGTGCGGAGTAGAACGACAAGAGCACCGTGAGGGGATACGCGATCGCGCCGAGGCCGAACCGCATCCGGGTCGCCCGCGCGCCCTCCTTGTCCACGCGTTCGTGGAAGAGGTGGCCGACCCGTGTGACGTACCACCAGAAGGCCAGGAAGGCCAAGGCGTAGAGCACGGTGTTGGAGCTGTAGAGGACGGCGGCGGCGTTGGCCGAGCCGCCTTCCTCGACGAGGTGTTCGGCGAGGACGGTGGTGGTGTAGGGGATCACCGACACCACCATCAGCACCAGGAGATTCAGGAACAGCAAGGGTCGGTCGACGCGCTTGAGGTGACTGAAGATCGTGTGGTGGTTGACCCACATGACGCCGATGATCAGGAAACTCACCACGTATGCGGCGTAGTGCGGCCATTGTTCCCCGACACCGTGCCAGAAGTCGCTTCCGGTTTCCCCCGGAACCTTTAGTTCCAGAACAAGAATCGTGATGACGATGGCGAATACGCCGTCACTGAATGCCTCGACCCGCGCGGTTTCTCGTTCCATGACCTCCCCTTTGCCATTCGGTCGAACATGCGGGAAGGGCGCCGCCGCGCCCTTCCCGCACACGCTACCCAGATATTCGGGTTCAGCCGCCGAATCCGGCGGTCTGGCGCCAGATCCGGCCATCACGGACCACGAGTGTCCCGAACGCGTGCTCTGGTTGGCCGTCGAGGTTCATGATCGCCCGATAGAAGATGGTGTCCTCGGTCTCGATGTACTCCTGGAGCTCGACCAGGGTGGGCTTGACGGTGAGATAGCCGGTGAACGTCTCCCGAACGGCCTCGATGCCCACCGAGGCCCCCTCGAAGCGCAACAGGACCGCGTCGTCGGTGTAGTTCTTCATCACCGCTTCGATGTCCAGGGCGGCCAGCGCCTCCATCTGGCGGACGAAGACCGGGTGCAGTGTGGCGATGTCGTACTTGG
Source organism: Streptomyces sp. NBC_01426 (assembly GCF_036231985.1). Classification (GTDB taxonomy): domain Bacteria; phylum Actinomycetota; class Actinomycetes; order Streptomycetales; family Streptomycetaceae; genus Streptomyces. Next base: position 6,243,820 of record NZ_CP109500.1, on the reverse strand, counting down.
GCATGTTCGACTCCGTTTCAACTGGTGTGGTTCCGCTCGGCGGTTGGCGCCGGCGGGGTGGCGAGCGGCAGTCGGACGACCATCCGGGTCTCGCCGGCACGGGAGCGGGCCGTGAGCGACCCGTGGTGGCGCTGGGTCACGATCCGGTACCCGAGGTGCAGCCCCAGGCCGGTGCCCTTGCCCACGTCCTTGGTGGTGTAGAAGGGTTCGAAGATCCGCGGCAGGACGTCCTCGGGGATGCCCCGGCCGGTGTCGACGATCTCCACGACCATGCAGCCGCCCTCGGCGAAGGCGCGCAGCGTGAGCGTGCCGGCGCCTTCCATGGCCTCGGCGGCGTTGTCGACCAGGTTGGTCCACACCTGGTTCAACTCTCCCGGGTAGCCCGTCAGTTCGGGCAGGTCCTCGTCGTACGCGCGCACGATGGTGATGCCGGCGAGCTTGGCGCGCAGCACGACCAGCGTGTTCTCCAGTCCCTCGGTCACCGCGAAGCGCTGCTCGGGGGCCCGGTCGAGATTGGCGTAATCGCGGGTCGCCGAGACGAGTTGGGAGATCCTGGGGCCCGCCGCCCGCAGCTCGGCGGCCAGCGACCGGATCTCCAGCAACGCCGCCAGGTGGTCCAGGGCGGCGGGCAGGGCGGGCTCGCCGATCCCCTCCAGCCGTGACCACAGCCAGGCCCACCCCACCCCGAGGTCGGAGACCCCCGACCCGAGCAGACCCGGCCGTTCGGCGCCGGCGTCCTCGGCCCGGTCGGCGATCTCCTCCTCGTCGTCGGCCTGGGCCAGCGGGTCGCTGGTCTCCGGTGGCGGCAGCTTGTCCAGTTCCTCGGCGAGCCGGTCGAGGACGGCGCGCTCGGCCCCGTCGGCGGCGGCGCCCCAGGCGTGGGCGGTGAGGGTCAGCCGTTCCAGGGCGGGGGCCAGCTCCTGCGCGGCCCGGGCCACGGCGGCGGCCGGGTTGTTCAGTTCGTGCGCGAGTCCGGCGGCGAGGGTGCCGAGCGCCTCCACCGTGGCCCGTTTGCGGGCCTGCACCTCGGAGGACTTGATCCGCCAGGCCAGCACGGGGATGAGGACGGCGGCCACCCCGTGGCAGCGGGTCAGCATCTCGAAGAAGACCGCCTTCGGGTAGCCGACGACGGTGGTCGCGGGCCCGCTCGCGGCGGCGGTCGCCACGTACGAGCCGTCCGTCAGCAGCGGTAGTTCCCCGGTGAACCGGTGCGCGGCGGTCGGCTTCCCGTCGTGTTCCTCGGCGGCCGCGCTCTCCTCCTCGGTGGAGTGCCGGGTCAGCACCTCCTCCCGTCCGTCGACCACCTTGGTCACGACGAGCCCGCCGGCGAGCAGGACGTGGAAGCACGTGGCCTCGTCGCCGTCGCGGAAGAGCACCTGCCCGTCGGCGAGGATCCTGGGTTCGGAGACCGACACCAGCCAGTCGAGCTGCTCCCCGGTGAGTCCTTCGAAGATCTCCAGTGCGTGCAGGGCCGATCGCAGTTCCGCGGTGTTCCGCGGTCCGGTGTTCACGGTGTGCTCCCCTCGGCCCTGACGCGGGCGGACAACCGCAGGGTGACGATCAGGGCCGGCGCGCACACCCCGGCGACGGCGACCATGAAGCCGACCGAGGTGCGGTGCAGTCCGTGGATGTCGGTCAGCATTCCGGCGAGGACCGCCGGGACGCTCATGGCGAGGTACGCGAAGACGTAGACGGCGGCGGTCAGTTCGCCCCGGTGGGCGGGGTCGGCGAGGGCGCTCAGAGCCCGGAAGGAGCCGAGGAAGGCCGCGCCCCAGCCGCAGCCGAGGACGGCCGTGGCGACGAGGAAGAGCGGTGCCGAGCCGAGGCCCAGCGCCGACAGGACCAGGGCCAGCCCGGCGAGGAGCCCGCACAGGCCCAGCACGGCGGTGCGCAGCGCCTCGGTGCGGCCGAGGAGCAGTTGGGCGCCGGTGGCGGCGCCCGCGAGCAGGGCCACGGTGGCGCCGCCGACGAGGTGGTTGGTGCTGTGGAGCAGGGACAGGGCCAGGTGCGGCCCGAGCGAGAGGTAGAAACCGCCGACCGACCAGACGGCCACGATGGTCAGGACGAGGACGGCGAACCGGCCGCGGGCGGCGGCCGGCACCCGGATCCGGTGCGGGACCACGCGGAACGGCCCACCGGCCCCGGGAGCGCTCTCACGCATCCGGACCACGCCCGCCAGCGTGACGGCGAACGCGCCGATCAGCAGGAGGTAGCTGAGCACGGTCGGGGCGGGCGCGTACTGGACGAGCAGCCCGGCCCCGAGCCCGCCGAGCCCGATGCCGACGGTCGGTCCCGCGCTGTTGACCTGGGCGCCGAGCGCGGGCCGCGCGGGCGGGGTGAGTTCCAGCAGGGCGGCGCCCATGGCGCCGGTGGCCAGGCCCACGGCCAGGCCCTGCACGGCGCGGGCGGCGAGCAGCAGCCCCGGTCCCTGGGCGCCGGCGAACAGGGCCATGGAGACGATCGCCAGGACCAGTGCGGCGCCGAGCACGGGGCGCCGTCCGAGGGTGTCGGACAGCGACCCGAACAGCAGGAGTCCGCCGAGCACGGTGACGGCGTACAGGGCGAAGACCACCGTGACGGTGCCGGAGGACAGGCCCCACCGCTGCTGGTAGAGCACGTAGAGGGCGGAGGGCACGGAGGAGGAGAGCATCAGCAGGACGAGGATCGCGCCCACCACGCGGAAGCCGGGGCCCGCGGTCGTTCGGGCGGGCGGGCCGGTCGGCTGCACGATGTCCCCCGCGGTCGTCTCGGTCGGTTCGGCCACTGCGTCAACTCCCCCGTGGTGTGCGGTGGTCAGGCGAGTGCCTGGGCCCTCGCCAGCGCGCGGGCGGTGAGCACTCCCGCGAGGTGGCCGAGGTACTCGGCGGAGGTGCCGCGTCCCGGGACGAACAGCTCCCGGGGTTCGGCGCGGAAGGCCGCGAGGACGGTGTCCGCGGTGTACGGGCCCCCGCGCAGCCGTTCCTCGACGCCGCGCAGGCGCAGGGCGCGGGCGGTGGCCCCGGTGACCGCGATCCGCGGGCCGTCCGGGGTGATCCGTACGGCGGCGGCGCACAGCGGGTAGCGGGTGGCGCGGTCCGGGGCCTTCTCGAAGGCGGCGGCCCGCCCGCCGGGCGGGATCAGCAGCGCGGTGATCACCGTGCCGCCGGGCACCCCGGAGGCGGCGACCTCCTCGGCGGGGAGGGTGGAGCGGCCGCCGGGGCCGGCGAGTTCGACGACGGCGCCCGCGGCGATGGCGGCGACCGGCAGGTCGGTGGCGCGGCCGGTGGCGGCCAGGTTCCCGCCGGCGGTTCCCAGGTTGCGCACCTGGGGGTCGCCGTTGGCGCGGGCGGCGGCCGCCAGTTCGGGGGCCTCGGCCGACACCAGTGGGTGCGCGGCCAGTTCGGCGAGCGTGGTCAGCGCCCCGATCCGCAGCCCGTCGGCGGTCCGTGCGATGCCCCGGAGTTCCTCCAGGTGCCGTACGTCGACCAGCAGCCGGGCCCGGTCGGCGCCGGAGCGCAGGTCGGGAAGCAGGCTCTGGCCGCCGGCCAGGACCCGGGCGCCCGGGGCGCCGGCGAGCAGGGTCAGGGCCTCGTCGAGCGCGACGGGCCGTACGTAGTCGAACTCGGTGAGGATCACTGGGCTTCCCCTCTCAGGCGGCGCCAGACCTTCTCGGGGGTGACGGGCATGTCGATGTGGATCACGCCCAGGTCGGACAGCGCGTCGACGACGGCGTTGACCACGGCCGCGGCGGGCGGGACGGTGGCGATCTCGCCGGCCCCCTTGGCGCCGAGCGGGTTGTGCGGGGACGGGGTGGTGGTCTTGTCGAGGGCGAAGAACGGCGCGTCGAAGGCCCTCGGCAGGGCGTAGTGGCCCAGGTCGGAGCTGAGGAGCAGGCCGTTCTCGTCGTATTCGGCGTGTTCCATCAGGGCCTGGCCGAGGCCGTGCACGATGCTGCCCTCGATCTGGCCGAGCGCCACCTTCGGGTTCCCGATGTTGCCGGCGTCGTCGACGGCGGTGTAGGCCACGACCTCGGTGTCGCCGGTCAGTTCGTCGATCTCGACGACGGCGACGTGCGTGCCGAAGGGGTAGTTGAAGTCCGGCGGGTCGAAGTGGGTGGTCTCGTCGAGGGCCGGCTCGATCTCCGGGGGCAGTCCCCAGCCGTACCACATGGCCATCGCCAGTTCGGCGAAGGTCTTGGCGTTCTCCTCGTTGCCCTCTTCGTACACCTTGCCGCCGGCGTAGACGACCTTCTCCTCCGGGATCCCGAGGAAGACCGCGCCGGCCTTGACCAGCTTGCCCTTGATCTTCCGGGCGGTGAGCGCGATGGCGGGCGCGGCCATGCTGTAGGAGCGGGATCCGTAGGTTCCCTGCCCGTAGGGCGCCTTGAGGGTGTCCCCCTCGTAGACCTGGACGGTGTCCGGGTCGATGCCGAGTTCGTCGGCGGCGACCTGCGCGAAGACGGTGCCGTGGCTCTGGCCGGTGGAGGCGGAGCCGACGGTGACGGTGACCTCGCCGGTCGGGTGGACGCGGATGTTCGCGCTCTCCCAGGTGCCGCCGAGCATGCCCTCCTTGGACATCCGGGTGGACGGCCCGACCCCGCAGATCGCGACGTACGAGGCGATGCCGACGCCGAGGCGCTTGCCGCGGGCGCGGGCCTCGGTCTTGCGGGCGGGCATGTCGGCGTAGCCCGACAGTTCGATGGCCCGGTCGAAGTTCAGCTGGTAATCCCCGGAGTCGTAGGTCCAGCCGAGCCCGTTGTCGTACGGGAACTTCTCCTTCGGCACCAGGTTCTTGCGGCGGACGGCCGCCGGGTCCATGCCGATCTCGGAGGCGTACCGGTCGACGAGGCGTTCCATCAGGAAGGCCGCCTCGGCGCGCCCGCTGCCGCGTTGGGCGCCGAGCGGGACGGTGTTGGTGAAGGCCGCGTAGACCTCGCAGAAGGCCGCGTCGATGTCGTACATGCCGCTGATGGAGCGGCCCATCAGGGCGGTGGCGACGCCGGGGCCGATGGTGGAGGGGTACGCGCCGAGGTTGGCGTGGCTGGTGGCCCGTACGGCGGTGATCCGGCCGTCGCGGGTGCCGGCGAGGGTCACGTGCTGGCGGTGGTCGCGGCCCTGGACGGTGGAGTTCATCAGCCCGGTGCGGGTGTCCACCCACTTCACGGGCCGGCCCAGCGCCTTGGACAGCAGCAGGACGAGCGGCATGTCGGGGTACAGGTAGCCCTTGGTGCCGAAGCTGCCGCCGACGGTCGGGGCGACGACGCGGAGCTTGTTGAACGGGATGCCGAGGACCAGTGCGGAGAGCAGGAAGCGGTGGTTGTGCGGGCCCTGGGTCGTGGCGTACAGGGTGTACTCGCCGGTGGCGGGGTCGTAGTCGCCGACCGCGCCGCGGGGCTCGATGGGGCTGTTGATGGTGCGCTGGTTGACCAGGTCCAGTTCGACGGTGACCTCGGCCTCGGCGATGGCCGCGTCGGTGCGGTCCTTGTCGCCGCAGGTCCAGTACGCGTTCAGGTTCCCGGGGACGGCCTCGTGCAGTTGGGGCGCGCCCTCCCGGAGGGCCTCGTCGGCCCGGGTGACCACGGGCAGCGGCTCGTACTCCACCTCGATCGCGGCCAGTGCGGCGGCGGCCTGGCGCGGGGTCTCGGCGACGACGGCGGCGATCGGGTCGCCGACGTGCCGGACGGCGTCGCCGGTCAGTACCGGGCGGGCGCCGGGAAGTCCGTAGGGGTGGGGCGGGAAGTGGCTCTCCACCCCGCCGGGTATCCAGATGCAGGGCAGCGGCATCACGTCGGTGAAGTCGGCGGCCGTGGCCACCTTCAGGACGCCCGGGAGCTGCTCCGCGGCCTTGGTGTCGATCGAGAGGATCCGCGCGTGGGCCACCGGACTGCCGAGGATGGCCATGTGGGCCGTGCCGGGCAGGTCGATGTCGGCCACGTACTTCGCCTCGCCGCGCAGGAGGCGCGGGTCCTCGCGGCTGTCCAGCGGTCTTCCCAGCACTCCCTGTCCCTGAAGGACGCTCTCCCCCGTCGCTGCGGTCATCTCCCTCAACCCTCCTGTCCGGACGCGGCGGTCACGGCGTCGGCCATGGCGTCGCCGACGGCGTCCGTCCCGGGGGCCTCGGCCCGGGCGGCGGCGCAGGCGCGCTGCACCCCGCGCACGACGCTGTGGTAGCCGGTGCAGCGGCACAGGTTCCCGGTGAGCCATTCGCGGATCTCGGGTTCGGTGGGGGCGTCGCCGTCCGCCGTGTTCTCCACGAGTTCGCCCAGGGCCATGACCATGCCGGGCGTGCAGAAGCCGCACTGGGTGCCGTGCTCCTGCCGCAGGGCTTCCTGGAGGCCGGTCAGTTCGCCGCCCGGGGTGGCGACGCCCTCGATGGTGGTCACCTCGCGGCCGGCAGCGGCGACGGTGAGGACCAGGCAGCTCTTCGCGGACCTGCCGTCGAGTCGCACGACGCACGAGCCGCACTGTCCGGTGTCGCAGCCGACCTTGGTCCCGGTCAGTCCGAGGCCGTCGCGGAGCCGTTCCACGAGGAGTTCGTTGGGTTCGGCGGTGAATTCCCTGGGTCTTCCGTTCACATTCAGTGTCAGATCCATGCGAGCGCCTGCGCTTCCGTGAGCGGCTTGTCGAAGAGGGGCCCGCCGGGTTGTTGGAGAATTCCTCCGGAATGGAGCGGGCCGGTGTCCACGGGCACGAATCCGAGATCCGTGATGATTCCCGCGACGATTCCTTTCGCTTTGTCGTCGTCGCCTGCGGTGAAATGGGCCAGACGCTCGCCTCCCGCAGTGCCGGCGACGGCGAGGGTCTCGAAATGCATGGTGTTGAGGGATTTCACGATCCGGGCGCCGGGATACCACGCGGCGACGAGTTCGCTGGATCCCCGGACGGCCGGGTCGCGGGGGGTGCCCGGGCCGCCGAAGGCGTTGGTGGCGTCCACGAGCAGGGTGTCCCGGACGGCGTCCTGGGGCAGCAGCCCGCGGACGGCGTCGAAGGGGACCATCAGCACGGTGACCTCGGCCCGGGCGGCCACCTCGGCGGGGTGCGCGGCCGAGGCCGTCGGGCCGAGTTCGGCCACCAGGGCGTCGAGCGAGCGCGGTCCGCGCGCGTTGGCCAGCAGGACCTCGTGGCCCGCGGCCACGAGGATCCGGGCCAGGGTCGAACCGATCCGCCCGGTGCCGATGACGCCTGTCCTCATTGACGCTCCTCCGTGAACGGTGGTGGGTCGATCAGTCCATGCCGATCCAGACCGACTTGGTCTGGGTGTAGCTCTCCAGGGATTCGGGTCCGCACTCGCGGCCGTATCCGGAGGCCTTGTAGCCGCCGTACGGCACGGAGGGGTCGTACTGGTTGTAGCAATTCACCCAGACCGTGCCGGCCTTGATCTGCGAGGCGACCCGGTGGGCGCGCCGCAGGTCCTTGGTGTGGACACCGGCGGCGAGTCCGTACGCGCTGTCGTTGGCGATGCGCACGGCGTCCTCCTCGGTGTCGAAGGGGATGATCGACAGGACCGGCCCGAAGATCTCCTCCTGGGCGATGCGCATGCCGTTGTCGACGCCGGTGAAGACGGTCGGCAGGAAGTAGAGGCCCTGGCCGGAGGCGCCCTCGGGGGTCCAGCCGGTGCCGCCGGTGCGCAGGATCGCGCCTTCCTTCTCACCGATCTCGATGTACGAGCCGACCTTGTCGAACTGGCCGCGGTGGGCCAGCGGACCGAACAGCGTCTCGGGGTCGCGGGGGTCTCCGGGCTTGAGGGCGGCGGCCCGGCGGACCAGCCGTTCGACCATCTCGTCGTGGATGGGGCGGTGCAGGAGGAGCCGGGAGCCGGCGGTGCAGATTTCGCCCTTGTTGTAGTAGATGCCGAAGAAGGCGAGTTCCTCGGCGGCGTCGAGGTCGGCGTCGGCGAAGACGATGTTGGCGGACTTGCCGCCGAGTTCCATCGTCACCTTCTTCAGGGTGCCGGCCGACTTGCGGATGATGGCCTGGCCGACGACGGTCGAGCCGGTGAAGGCGATCTTGTCGATGTCCGGGTGGTCGGTGAGGGTCTCCCCCAGTTCCACCCCCGGACCGGTGATGACGTTCAACACGCCGTCCGGGATCTCCGCCTCCTGGAACAGCTCCGCGATCTTCAGCGCGGTGAGCGGGGTGGCCGGGGAGGGCTTGTGGACGACCGTGTTCCCGGCCGCGAGGGCCGGGGCGATCTTCGTCATCGAGAGCAGCAGCGGGAAGTTGAAGGGGGTGATGGCGCACACCACTCCCAGTGGTTCGCGCAGGGTGTACGCGAGCTGTCCGCCGGCCGGCGCCCGGGAGGAGCCGTCCACCCGGGTGACCGCGCCCGCGTAGTAGTGCATGAGCTGTGCGGCCATCGGGGCGTCGACGGTGCTGGAGAAGGCGAAGGGTTTCCCCATGTCCACCGTCTCCAGCAGCGCGATCTCCTCCAGGTCACGTTCGATGAGTTCACCGACCCGGTTCAGTCGCAGCGCGCGCTCCTGGGCGGAGAGCCTGCTCCAGGGCCCTTCCTCGTACGCCTTGCGGGCGGCGGCCACGGCCGCGTCCGCGTCCGCGGCGGCGGCCTGGGCCACCGGCACGATCTCCTGCCCGTCGACGGGGCTGACGTCCGGTTCGGTGCGGCCGTCCCGGGCCGGGACCCATTGACCGCCGATGAACAGTTTCCCGGGGTTGGCCAGGGGCCGGCCGCTCAGCTCGCGCTTGGTCATGGCTGCCTTCCGGTGTCGGGTGCGGGGGCGTGTCAGCCCTTGGCGAGCTGCTCCAGGAACGTCTCGGCGAGGGCCTTCGAGCTGTACGGGTTCTGGCCGGTGGTCAGCCTGCGGTCCACGACCACGTGCGAGTCCCAGATCGCCTCGGCCTTCTCGTACCGGGCGCCGAGCCGGGTGAGCTCGACCTCCAGGATCAGCGGGAGCCGGCCGGCCATGTCGGTGACCAGTTCCTCGCTGTGCGAGAAGGCGGTCATCAGGTAGCCCTCGAAGGGCCAGCGGCCCTCGCCGTCGCGCAGGGCGAGGAGCGCGGTGTGGCCGTGGCACACGGTGGCGAGCGGCTTGTCCTGGGCGATGACCCAGCGCAGGATCTGCGCGAGTTCGTCGGACTTGGGCAGGTCGCCGATGGCTCCGTGGCCGCCGCTGACGTAGACGCCGTCGTACTGCGCGATGTCCTTCTCGCCGAGGGATTCCAGCGCGAGGGGGTGGCGCAGTTGCCCGGTCTCCTCGATGACCCGGACGTATGCGGCGGCGTTGGCCTCGTCCTCGTTCGGGGAACCCGCCGGACGGACCCACTGGAGGAACTGCGGGTCGATGCTGGTCTGGTCGACGGTGGGGGCCACTCCGCCGATCGTCGCCACGTCCACGGTGTGACCGGCGGCCCGGAACAGCTCGTGGGGGACGACGAATTCCTCGGCCCAAAATCCCGAGGGGTGTTGTTCCCCGTCCAGCAGATGGAGCGTGGCCTTTGCCGTCATGACGACGAGAATCTTCATGATTCTCTCCTTGTTCTGGATTCGCTGCCGATTCAACACGCCCCCCGGTGGGGGCGTAAGGGGGAGGCGTCAGGCCCGTGATACTTCGTCACGTGCGTCCAACGCCGACAGGATCGTGCGGAATTCACCGACCAGGGAGTGGTCGGGATGGGCTTCTGCAAATATGCGTTCTCCGTAGAGCGCCGCCATTTCCGGCACATACGGAAGGATTCCGGCAAGCGGCGCCCCGTAGACGTCCTCGGCCCGCCGTCGGACCGCGGCCCGGTCGATGCCCTCGGGCGCCATGCTCAGGACCAGGGCGCGCCGGCAGGCCAGCCGGCCGACGAGGGCGATGGTCTCCTCGACCCCGAAGAGGTCGATCCGGTCCGCCCGCGCCATGATCATCACCACGTCGGCGCTCGCCATCGCGGTCACCGACTCGTTGTTGAGGCCGGCGTGGGTGTCGAGCAGCAGCACGTCGAGCGCGAAGTGCCCGGCCAGCCGGTCGAAGCCCTCCGGCAGGAGTCCCACGTCGTACCCGGTGGACATCAGCTCGCGCAGGGCCGGGGTCCCGGTCCGGGCCGGTACGACGTACAGCCCGGGCAGCCGGGTCCGCTGGGCCGCGGCCTCGATCTCGCAGCGTCCGAGCAGGTAGTCGGCGAGCGAGCCGGCGCCGGGTGGCAGTCGGAAGAGCAGGTCAAGGGTGGGCGACTGGATGTCGGTGTCGACCACCCCCACCCGGCGTCCCCCGGCCGCGATCAGCAGGGCGAGGTTGGCCAGGGCCGAGGACTTCCCGGTGCCGCCGCGGTGGGAGTGCGCCGCGATGGTCCGGGTCATCTAGGCCACCACCCGGTGACCGGCCCCGTCCGCGTGCGGCCCCCGCGCCGCACGTGGCCGGTGCAGGGCCAGCATGGTGACGTCGTCGTGCTGTTCGGCGGTGCCGGTGTGCTCGCGCACCGCCCGGTCCATCCGCTCGACCGTGTCCTTGCCGTTCGCCGGGGGGCCGGCGAGCAGTTCGAGCATGCGCGCGTCCCCGAGGAAGGCTCCGTCGGGACAGCGCGCCTCCGGCACCCCGTCGGTGAAGACGAAGAGGGTGTCGCCGGGGTTCACCTGGGCGTAGCCGAGGGTGTAGACGCAGTCGGGCAGCACCCCGACGGCCGGTCCGGTGACGTCCAGCGGGACGGGTACGTCGCCCGATCCGGAGAGCAGCAGGGGCGGGTTGTGGCCGCCGTTGATGTAGACGAGGCTCCCGGTGAGCGGGTCGAGCACGCCGAAGAACAGGGTGGCGAAGTACCCCTGTCTGAGGTGGTTGCGGGTGAGGTAGCCGTTGGTGGCGGTGACGGCGTTGAGCAGGGGGGTGGCGCCGACGACGGGGGTGCGCCGGCTGCCGCCGGTGCGGCCCGCCGCCATCAGGTGCTGGAGTCCGCTGTTCTCGGCGGTGTGCCGCAGCAGGGAGCGGATCAGTGCCATGAAGAGGGCGGCGCCGACACCCTTGTCGCAGACGTCGGCGACGACGACGGCGAGGCGGCGTCCCCGGGAGAGTTCGAAGACGTCGTAGAAGTCCCCGGCGACCTGGCGGGCGGGCCGGAAGCAGACGTCGATCTCCCATCCGTCCGGGACGGGCAGCGACTCGGGCAGGAAGCCCGCCTGGATCTCCCGACCGATCTCCAACTCCTTCTCATATCCCATGAGTTCCGCGCGCGCATCGGCTTCCCGCAGGGTTCGGCCGAGTCCGGCGCGCTCGGAGCAGCTGTGCAGCCGGGCCCCGACCAGGGCCGGCAGGAACGGCGGTACGAGGTAGTCGTGACCGAGCCGCACGTGTTCCTCCAGCTTGGTGAACCCGGCCACCGTCCAGACGACCACGATGGGGGCGCCGGCCCGGCGGCGCAGCCTGCGCACGGCCGCCCGTACGGCCCCCCCGTCGGCCTCGGCCGGGGCGAGCAGCACGTCGGCGACGGGCAGCGTCTCCTGGCGGTCGTGCAGCAGTTGCGACAGCGTGCGCGAGACGGGTTCCGCGTCCATCAGCCGTAGCGCGTCGAGCAGTTCGGCCGGGGGCGGGGGGTACTCGTCAAGGATGATCACGGACGTGGAGGGCATGGATCCGTCCCCTCGGCCTTCACGGTCAGCGTGCTGATGTTGCGGCTGTCCCTGCGGGCGTAGTGGTATGCGTCCACGCTGGTCAGCGCGAGGTGAATACCGAGGCCGCCGACCCGCCGTCGCTGCGGGGGGATCCCGATGGCGGGGGGCAGGCGCCCTTCGACGGGGTCGAACGCCGGTGCGGTGTCCTCGATGACGATCCGCACCCCGTCCGGGCCGGAGCAGCCGCGGACGGTGATCCGTCCGTCGCCGCCCCGGTATCCGTGCATCACGATGTTGGTGGCCAGTTCGTCCACGGCCAGCCGGATCCGGTAGGTGGCTCTCTTGCCGAGCCCGGCCCGACCGGCCAGCCGCAGGACGAACGCGGCGATGTCGCCCAGTGCCCCCACCGTGGCGGGCACCTCCAGCACACAGGGCTTCCTCGCCAGTTCGACCATGTCACCCACGGCCGTCACCCATCGGTGAGGAGGATGCTCCGGTCCAGTCCGGCCGTGCGGATGGTCCGGGAGACGGGCTCGATGGCGCCGACCACCTTGATGGTGACGTGGTCGGCCACCTTCTGTTGGGCGAAGACCAGGGAGCGCAGTCCGGCGCTGGCCATGTAGCCGACGCCTGCCATCCGGATCTCGACGGTGCTGGTGCCGTGACCGGCGGCCTTCTCGATGGTCTGGTGGAACTCCGGTGCGGTCTTGGCGTCCAGCTCGCCCGTCAGTTCGATCACGGTGGTGTCGCCCTCGATGCTCAGGGACACGGAAAGCGGCATGTCAGGTCTCCTTCGGTCAGAGGGTCCCGGTCGTCTCGGGATCGTTCGTGCGACCCACGAGGATCACCACCGAGCGCGGGCCGATCAGGTACTTGCCGGCGTTGTCGAGTTCCTGTTCCGCCCCGGGGGTGCGGATGTCGTACGGCGCCTCGTTCCCGGTGTCGGCGAACAGGTGCCAGCTCCGGCCTCCCGGCAGGGCGGGCAGTTCCAGGTCGTGCGACTCCCAGTGCGCGTTCATGGCCACGTACACCACGTCGTCGTCGCCGGTGCCGCAGCGGGCCACCGCCAACAACCGGCTGTCGCCGGACCAGTCGGGCTGCCAGGCCCGCTCCCCGTGCCAGCTGATGTCCGGCAGTCCGAGGCCGTCGCGGATGCGGCCGGTGGGATGGACGGTGGCGCGCAGCTCGCGGTGGTGTTTGCGGAAGGCGATCATCTCGCGGGTGAACCGCAGCAGTTCGGCGTTCCGGTCGACCTGGTCCCAGTCGAACCAGGAGAGTTCGTTGTCCTGGCAGTACGTGTTGTTGTTGCCCTGCTGGGTGCGTGCGACCTCGTCCCCGGACAGCAGCATCGGGATGCCCTGGCTGGTGAAGAGGATGGCGAGGGCGTTCTTCATCTGGCGCTCGCGCAGCGCGTTGACGGCGGGGTCGTCGGTCGGCCCCTCGACGCCGCAGTTCCAGCTGGCGTTGTCGTTGCCCCCGTCGTTGTTGCCCTCGCCGTTGGCCTCGTTGTGCTTGTCGTTGTAGGAGACCAGGTCGGCGAGCGAGAAACCGTCGTGCGCGGTCAGGAAGTTGACCGACGCGGAGGTCCCGCGACCGGAGTAGAGGTCGGGAGAGCCGGCGATGCGGGTGGCGAGTTCCCCGGTCACCCCGGGGTCGCCCTTGAGGAAGCTGCGCACGGTGTCGCGGTACTTGCCGTTCCACTCCGCCCAGCGGCCGTACGCCGGGAAGTTGCCGACCTCGTACAGGCCGCCCGCGTCCCAGGCCTCGGCGATGAGCTTGGTGTGGCGCAGGACGGGGTCGTAGGCGAGGAGTTCCAGCAGTGGCGGGTTGGGCAGCGGGGTGCCGTCCGCGGACCGGCCGAGGATGGCGGCCAGGTCGAAGCGGAAGCCGTCGATGTGGTAGTCGGCGACCCAGTGGCGCAGGCAGTCGAGCACGTAGTTGCGCACGACGGGGTGGTTGCAGTTGACGGTGTTGCCGGTGCCGCTGAAGTTGAAGTAGTACCCCTCGGGCGTGAGCATGTAGTACGTGGCGTTGTCGAGCCCCTTGAAGGAGATCGTCGGGCCCTGCTCGTTGCCCTCGGCGGTGTGGTTGAAGACGACGTCGAGGATGACCTCGATGCCGGCGGCGTGCAGGTCCTTGATCAGGGTCCGGAACTCGTCGCCCTGCATCCCGTAGCGTCCGGTGGCCGCGTAGCCGGCCTTGGGCGCGAAGAACGACACGGTGTTGTAGCCCCAGTAGTCGTAGAGCTTCTCGCCCGTCTCCGGGTTGCTCCGCGGGTTGTCGCTCTCGTCGAACTCGAACACCGGCAGCAGTTCGACGCAGTTGACCCCGAGTTCCCTCAGGTACGGGATCTTCTCGCGCAGCCCCGCGAAGGTGCCGGGGGCGGTGACCCCCGAGGAAGGGTGCCGGGTGAAGCCGCGCACGTGGGCCTCGTACACGACCAGGTCCTCGGCGGGGATCCTCAGCGGGGTGTCGTCCGCCCAGTCGAAGTCCTGGAGGCAGACCCGCGAGCGGTACTGGTAGCCGCGGCTGCGGTCGGGTTCCACGCCCCACACGTCACGGCCGGCGATCAGCCGCGCGTAGGGGTCGGAGAGGATCTGGCGGGCGTCGAAGCGGTGCCCCGTGACCGGGTCGTAGGGGCCG